>CBDCRK010000037.1:0-632488 GCA_965220955.1 uncultured Binatia bacterium (SeqCode)
AAGATATGTCCTCCCAACAATTGGCGCGCTTCGGTTTCAACCGGCGCAATGAGCTTCATGGCTTCCTCGACATTGGCAGCTTTGGCAGCAATACGCACATCAACCTGGCCGGGGTGAGCCAGCACACCAACGGTAGGATTGCTGGAGTTGGCAATGAGATGACCAATAAGGTCGTCTACCCGACTCTCACCCAGCTCCGCCACTTTAAGGACTCGGTAGGTAATAATCTCGGAGAGATCGAACTTTCTGCGCACATAGGGAACCACTTCGTTATCAAAGAGCCACTTCAGCTCAAAAGGAACCCCAGGAAGAACAAAGATAACGCCGCGAGAGTCTTCGACAATGAAAGACGGGGCACTACCGTTGGGGTTTTCAACGGGAGTAGCCCCTTCGGGAATATAGGCTTGTTTCTCGTTGTTAGGGGTCATAATGAAGCCGCGGCTACGGAACCGCTGGTCGAGCTGTTCTAACAGATGGGGGTCGAGCACTAACTTTCGCCCGGTAACCTCGGCTACCATCTCACGGGTAAGATCATCCTGAGTGGGGCCCAGGCCGCCACTGGTAATAACCAGGTCCGACCGCTCTAAAGCCCGGATCAAAACCTCCTTCATACGCTTAGGGTTATCGCCAACAATAGTCTTATAAAATAGATTGATACCTAAAGCGGTAAGCCGTTGGGCCATCCAAGCCGAGTTGGTGTCAACAATCTGGCCCAGCAGCAGCTCAGACCCGATAGCAACGACTTCTGCATTTGCCATTGGTACCCTCCCTTAGTTCTCTACTAATGATCTCATCCTAGGGAAAAGCAAGGGTGCTTGGCCGCACGGTGACTTTTACCCATAAACTTGCTACGATGCCCGCTGGCTCCGAACCGTTATGGCAATCATTACACCAAGAGGAAAAACATGATTATTGAGATTCGCAAAGGGCACGATGACACCATACAACATATTAGAGATTTAGCCGCCGAAGTTGGGGTGTTTATTGACATTATCCACGGACATAGCATCTCGGATACCCTGCACGTTATTGGCGATGCGCGTCCACTGCTAGGACGTCAGGGATACATTGCCGATCTACCAGGGGTTGAGCACTGTTGGCAGATTACTTGTGATTACAAAAATATTGCCCGTACAGTAGAGGGTAGCAACGGTGAAGCCGTCAGACGAAAGAGGCGCACGGTCATCATTCCAGGTCCTGACGGCCATGTGCGCAAAGTAGGCAATGCACCGCATCTGTTTATTGTTGGACCCTGCACCGTACAGACTTCCGAGCAGGTGCTGAACATTGCCCGTACGGTTCGCAAGCTGGGCGAAGATTTAGGAATTGTAGACCGCATTATGCTGCGTGGGGGAGCCTATAAACCTCGCACCCGACCGACGGACTTTCGTGGCCTAGGTATGGAGGGCATTAAGCTCATGGATGAGGCGCGCGAACAGACCGGACTGCCCTATGTAACGGAGGTCATGGACCATAATCTAGTAGAAGAAATTGCTGCACACGCTGATATGCTCCAGATTGGCACCCGCAATGCACAGGATTTTGACTTATTGGAAGCGGTAGGACGCTCCGGTAAACCAGTGATGCTCAAGCGCGGCTTTGGTAATGAGGCGGCGGAGTGGTTCAGCGCTGGCGAATACATTGCCAATCAGGGTAACTTAAACATTATCCTGTGCGAGCGTGGAGTGAAAACCCTGTTTGCCAAAGAGGGATACTGTCGTAATACTCCGGATTACAATGTTATTCGCCATGCCCGTGAAAAGACCATACTGCCTGTGGTCTTTGATCCCAGCCATGCTGCTGGAGACGATCGTCTAGTCTGTGAAAACCTTATGGGCTCCATGGCCTTCCAGGCCGATGGCAGCATCACTGAGACCATCCACAACGAGGCTTTTCGCAAAGACCAGCTTTGTGATGCCCGCCAAGCATTGGTCATTGATATGTATCGCGAAGTGGTGGAGGCCATGTTGAAGTTTGAGCAGAGTATTAACCTGCATCTCCAACGTATAGACAGCTACTTTGCCAGCCGCAGTTAGCCTTGGAATCGAGATATTCGTGGGAGAGGATTAAGAGGAGGAAGGAAGCATGAAAATCAACCGTATGGGACGCACCGGTCTCAAGGTGTCCGAGATCTGCCTGGGGACTATGACCTTTGGCCGTCAGTGTGATGAAGCTAAAAGCTTTGCCATTATGGACACTGCAGTTGAGAATGGGGTGAATTTCTTTGATGCCGCCGATGTCTACCCTGGGGGCGGCGGGAGTGATCTAGTCGGCCGCACCGAAGAGATTGTTGGTCAGTGGCTCAAGGGACGACGCGAACAGATTGTGTTGGCCACCAAGTGTTGGGGGGCCATGAGTCCAGGACCTAATGACCGCGGGCTCTCGCGCAAGCACATCTTCAATGCCATTGAGGGCAGTTTACGCCGCTTGCAGACTGATTACATCGATCTTTACCAGGTTCATGCACCAGATCCAGAGACACCCCTGGATGAGACCCTGGGGGCGCTCGATGACCTAGTGCACCAGGGCAAGGTACGCTATCTGGGCTGTTCAAATTTTCAGGCTTGGCTATTAGCCTGTGCCTTGTGGACTAGCGACAAGCAAGGGCTAGCGCGATTTGACTGTGTCCAGCCACGCTATAACATACTGTTTCGTGAGATCGAGAATGAACTCTTGCCCCTATGCCGCCACCAAGGAATAGGTATCATCCCCTATAATCCTCTGGCCGGCGGGTTTCTGACCGGAAAGTACAAGCCCAGTGCTGAACCAACCTCGGAAACTCGCTTTGGCCTTTCTGGCCGATCCGGTGTGATCTACCGCCAGCGCTACTGGCAAGAGGCCCAGTTTGAGGCGGTAAGTCGGCTGCAGGAATTCTTTGCTGTCCGTAACAAGCCGCTGGCTCAGGTAGCCGTGGCCTGGGTCCTAGCCCAACCGGGCATTACCTCGCCAATAGTCGGTGCAACCTCATCCGAGCAACTGCGCCAGTCCTTGCCCGCAACCGAACTCACTCTGGATGAAGAAGAGATGGAGGTTTGTAACGAAGTATGGTTTATGCTTCCACGTCCCAGCGATCCAGCAGTGGCTCTAAGGTAGGCGGAAATAACCCCCATCCTTGTCATGCCTGCTTACGCAGGCATGAAAGAAGAATTTATCTAATTTAAGCAATCTAGAGAGCTTATTTCTGCCCAATATGACCTTGAAGTTAAAGGTAGCTGCCCTCAGCGTTTCAAAATTGACAAAGTAGGCCGCAGCGTAGCTTTCTTCTGATATAACCTCTATCCTGCATCCTTCGTGCCCATCTCTTTGGCAAGCTAAGCGCACCCGAGGTTGCCATCGATGGCTTAACCCGCTACGCTTCCTGAACTTCTCAATGCTGATCTCCTCAGCTGTCGCACACCCTGTGGCTGGTTCAACACCCTGCAAATCGACGCCAAGGGCCACCCTCTGTCACGGGTCAGCCCGCACTGTGACCGCCGAGGCTTAAGGGCACATGACCTTTCTAAGAAAGACATTCGAAAACGGACTAAGAATGGTACCTACCTTATAGATGCGTATAATATAACCTAGTTGTATCCCTTCTTACGGTATAGACTAGATGTACTTCGGGCATCTAGAGCCCAGGGGACAACTACTGCACTTGGGCTCTCTAGGCAGGTACCACTTCTGCCCAATCGCGCACGCGGGCCAGTCTAGTTCCCCTGGTATGTCTGGGTCTAGTTCTCTAGCGGCATATCCTGGCCATGTCCTCCGACTCGATACTGATAAACGCGGCGTAGCTTAAACACCCGCATGACATGTACGTCAGGCTTGACGTCTATCTCCTGTTCCCAGCCCCCAAACCTACCCCAGTCATCGTGCAGTTCCGGGCAGAAAGGCCATATATTTGGTCCGGTGGGGTCCGACCATCCAGTTCCACATAGAACTCACATATCCTGCCCCGGCTGGCAACGAAGGAAAACCAATCCGGGCATTCTCAGCAACAAAGATAATATCCGAGCAGATGCACAGCTGAGTAGCACCGGCCAGGCAATAGCCATGGACCATGGCAATCACTGGCTTAGGAAGCTCTCGAAGGCTAAGCCAGCGCTCCACGTTCTTCTGCAGAATGGTCCGATCCTTGTCAACCGTTTTCCCCCCTCCCCCACCAGCCAAATCATAGCCAGCCGAAAAGGCACGGCCCGCTCCACGGACAATAAGAACCTTGATCTCCGTATCAGCCGCGACGGCTTCAAGGGCCTCGGAGAACTCCTCCAAGAGGGAGGGATTCATAGCATTCAGCTTCTCTGACCGGTTTATGGCTCGCCCCCTCCTTTGTCGAATCCGGTGCTAAGGTACAGAGCGAAGCGATTCTAGAGACACCTCACCCCGGCGTCAATACATACAAGCTTCTCCATATACTTGACTATAGCGTTGATTTTGTTGCGCGGAAAAGAGTTGCCTGAAGTATCTAACTCCCATGTTTATTCTTGAGACAGAAAGACTCCTTAACCAGAGAAACCGTAACCTCACTACCTGCCTTTACTCACTCGAACATGAGTCAAAGCCTTGACAGCTACCACGGCGTTTGCTTTGTCCTGCCTGGGCTGATAAAAGCCATTTAGCCTATGGATCGCCCACTGCCGGCACAGCTCCCTTTCGATGTTCAACAGCTAGAAGGGGTGTTTTCTCCTCTTTTCGGGGACCAGCCAATACAGGTCTGCGAGGTTATCTCGGGAAACATTAACACCATTATTAAAGTGGAAACGGGTGGCCAATTCTATGGCCTGCGGGTGCGGACCCAGGAGCAGGTTTACCGTTATGAGCCAGACCTGATCAAAGAAGCCTTTGTTGCTTGGCTGATGGATCAAGGTGATGACGCCAAAAGCGATATGGAGGCCACGGCCGTCTTTTCGCAGATTCTTACAGCACGCCGTGGCTCTGTGCTCAGTCAGAGCACAGTGTTGCCAAAAGTGAGGTATTACGACTGGTCGCGGGAACTCCTGGCCCATCCCTACTCCGTGTACGAGTGGGTAGAAGGCATACCCTTATGGGACGCGCCGGAGGAGCAGCTCTACTTCCTAGCAGGCCAGGCATTAACCACCATACACCACATTCAGTTCTCCGCTTTTTATAAGGATTTCCTATCGTTTGGAAGCACGCCGGTTAGCTGGACTGAGAGATACCACAGCGCTCTTGACAAGGAAGTTAACGCGGCGCAAGGCCGCTTGAGCAACGCTATCATAAAAGCGTTGGCAGAGCTTAGCGTTCCATCTACTGTCTTGTTCACGCCGTGCCTGGTACATAATGATTTCTCGCCAGCCAACATCTTGATCCACAATGGGGCGATTACTGCGGTGATTGACTGGGATAATGCCGTCATTGACGCGGCACACCTAGATTTTGTCAAGATGAAATATTGGACGGCAAAAGATGCCAGTGGGCAGCTCTCCCATGATCCAGTGTTATTTCGTGCCTTTGTTGAGGGCTACGGCCCAACCGGACAAGAGATTGTTGGGTCTTCGATCTTTGCGTTGTATGAGGTGCTATGGCTGCTGCGGGTATTTAATTTCGAAATGTCAAAACAGGAACAAGGAATCCCTCAAACCCCAGGGTATCCTCAAGCAGCCGTCTATGCAGAGTTCCTGACAGAAACGCTAGGTAGACTCAAACAATCCTGAACTTGATCAACATACCCCGCTACAATACTCTTGGCAAAGCAATTTCTTTTGAGGAAAGGAGACACCTATGAGTGCTGAGAACGAAAGAATCGTAACCGAATTCTGCCAGTCCCTTTTGGGCGCGGACATGGCCAAGGTTGTGACCTACCTGTCTGAAGATGTTTTCTACCACAACATTCCCTGGGAGCCCGTGACCGGCCATGCGGGCGTCCGCAAGGTCTTGGATCCCTTTGTCCACGGCGAGAACTGCGCCCTCACCCATATGGACATCAAAAACACCACTTCTTCCGGCAACATGGTGATGAACGAGCGCCTGGAGACCTGGGTGAAAGGGAGGGTCAAACTCGATCTGCCCGTTCTGGGCGTGTTTGAGCTCAAAGACGGGAAGATCAGCAAATGGCATGATTACTTTGACAGCGCGACCATCACCCCGCTAATGGAGGCCATGCAGCAGTCGTAAGTCGGCGCAACGTCCTCAGGGTGTTGCCGTAAGCCCGTGCTAAGGAAGTAGCAGACGTCAACACCAATGGGAACCTGGACACTATTCGCTTATACCAGCTTACGTTCAAGCCTCATCCAACGCTGTCGAGTCCGGCCACCCTTATTGATGTCTGGACGCGCTGACCAAAAACAAGACTCGGGTCAGCGCAGAAAGGAGAGATAAACCATGAACACTAAACACCTGGGACGCACCGGACTGAAAGTGTCCGAGATCTGCCTGGGAACCATGACCTTTAGCCGGCAGTGTGACGAGTCTATGAGCTTTGCCATCATGGATACCGCGGTTGAGCATGGAGTAGATTTCTTTGACACCGCCGATGTCTACCCGCTGGGCGCCGAACTTGAGCTGGTCGGTCGTACCGAGGAGATTGTTGGCCGCTGGCTCAAGGGCCGACGCGAGCAGATCGTACTGGCCACCAAGTGCTGGGGAGCTATGAGCACAGGACCCAATGATCAGGGACTCTCACGCAAGCACATCTTTGATGCCATCGAGGGTAGCCTGCGCCGGTTGCAGACCGACTACATTGATCTCTATCAGGTCCATGCCCCAGATCCCCACACACCGCTTGATGAGACCCTGCGAGCGCTTGATGACCTGGTACACCAGGGTAAGGTACGCTATTTAGGCTGCTCCAACTTTCAGGCCTGGCTCCTTGCTTGTGCCCTGTGGACAAGCGACAAACACGGGCTGGCTCGCTTTGACTGTGTACAGCCACGTTATAACCTGCTGTATCGCGAGATCGAGAATGAACTATTACCGCTATGCCGTAACCAGGGGATAGGGGTCATCCCTTACAATCCTCTGGCCGCTGGGTTTTTGACCGGCAAGCACAAGCTGGATATGGAGCCAGCCTTGGGAACCCGCTTTAGCCTTCCCGGCCGGGCCGGTGCCCTCTCTCGCCAGCGCTACTGGCAGGAAGCCCAATTTGCCGCAATAAGTCACTTACAAGAATTCTTTACCGCCCGTAACAAGCCGCTCACCCAGGTAGCAGTGGCCTGGATACTAGCCCAGCCGGGTATTACTTCGCCTATTGTTGGCGCCACCTCAGCCGAACAGCTACGTCAATCCCTACCTGCAACCGAGCTTACCCTGGATGAAGAGGAGATGGAGGTTTGCAACGAGGTGTGGTTTATACTTCCACGCCCCAGTGATCCGGCAGTGGCACTACGGTAACAATACCTAATATACCAGTGAGACAACTGAAAGGAGGATAAACCGATGGCAGACTTTGGCCTTGTGACCATACCCACACACTACTCGATCCAACCCGCAGAATTAGCGCGCTGGGCGGAAGAGCACGGGTTTGAATCCCTATTCTTTGGGGAGCACACACATATCCCCACCAGCCGCAAGACCCCTTTTCCTCTGGGCGGAGAATTGCCCGAGTACTATAAACAATTCTTTGACCCTTTTGTTGGCCTGACTGCCGCGGCGGCCGTTACGCAGAAGCTCAAAGTCGGCACGTCGGTCAGCCTGATACCGGAACACCATCCCATCAACCTGGCGAAGATGGCGGCCAGCCTGGATCGGGTGTCAAACGGACGCTTCCTCTTGGGCATTGGGGCCGGGTGGAACGCAGAGGAAATGGCCAATCACGGCGTGGCCTTCAAGGACCGCTGGAAAGTGACTCGCGAGCGCGTGCTGGCAATGCGAGAGATCTGGACCAAAGAGGCCGCAGAGTTTCACGGAGATTTCGTCGACTTCGACCCCATATGGTGCTGGCCCAAGCCGGTACAAGCCGGGGGACCACCTGTGCTTATGGGCGCAGGCTCCAAATGGACTGCCAAACGTGTGGCCGAGTACTGCGACGGCTGGATTCCGGTGGACGGGCCGTATGACTTGACTGGCGGAGTGGAAGCGATCCGGGCAGAAGCAGCCCGGGTGGGGCGGTCGATGGACGAGTTTGACCTGAGCGTGCTCACAGCATACTCTCTGGCTGGCGTAAGTGGGAACGACAGCCGTATTCGGGAGCTTATGCAAATCGGCTTCAACCGCATCTTGTTCCTGGTTGAGCCGGGGGCTCCGGATACGCAGTGGCCGGTCTTGGAGCGATATGCAGGGCTGATCCGCCAGTTCCAGTAAGGTGGTAGGCATGCGAACTTGCCCACCGGTCTCGACTTAAGAGCAGATTCCAGCTTTCCAGCTGTCACGCAACGGCTCAGGCTCTTCTCCTCCTCAAAGGGAAAGGCTAGGATGGGGGCGAAAGAAAAAGAGGTCCATTCCTTTTAGCTTCCCCTCACACCGTCCCTCTCCCGCAGGGAGAGGGAACGCCTGCTGTCAAACGGCTGCGGAGTGCCAATCCACTCGCATTTAGACATCGAAATTGCTACCCTGGGCTGGCCTTTGAAAAACGTCACTGGATTATTAGGAGGTATGAACCATGGAGATGCGTTTGCTCGGCTCATCGAGACTCAATGCAAGTCTTGTGGGCCTTGGTTGCAACAACTTCGGCGCAAGGACTGACCTCGAAGCGAGCCGTGCGGTGATCGACGCTGCCCTCGATGCGGGCATCACTTTCTTCGATACCGCCGACCTGTACGGATTTGGCCAATCTGAGGAGATCATGGGCCAGGCCCTGGGCACACGCCGCAAGGAGATCATGCTGGCAACAAAATTTGGCGGAGTGGCCATGGTAAAAAAAACGGGCGAGCGCTGGGGCACGCGCGACTACATTGTCCGCTGTCTCGAGGACAGCCTACAGCGGCTGCGTACGGATTGGATTGATCTGTACCAAATGCACTACCCTGATACGACCACGCCGGTTGATGAAACCCTTGAGACCCTGGACGATCTTGTGCGCCAAGGTAAGGTGCGGGCTGTTGGCTGCTCGAACTTTTCGGGTATACAGATCAACGAGGCTGAGGCCCAGGCAACAGAGCGCCACTTTGCCCACTTTGTTACTGCTCAAAACGAGTGGAGCCTCTTGAGCCGCGGGACCGAGGACGATGCGATTCCCGCCTGCGATAAGTACGGCCTGGGGCAACTTCCCTACTTCCCACTAGCCAGCGGGATGCTCACAGGCAAACACCGGCGAGGCCAGGGGTTCGCCCCGGGAACACGCATGGCCATCATTAAACGCTTCCAGGACCAACTAGCCACTGACGAGAACTTCACCAAGATCGAGTCGTTACAAGACTTTGCCCAGCAGCGCGGTCACACCCTTCTCGAGCTTGCGGTCTCATGGCTGGCCTCGCAGCCCTGCGTGGCCTCGGTGATTGCCGGTGCCACGACTCCCGAGCAGGTGCGCGCCAATAGCACAGCCGCGGACTGGAAGCTCTCGGCCGAAGAGCTCGCCATGATCAACACGCTCGCGCCCCTTGCTCCGGCCTGAGCCTGGCTCCTCACAATACCAAGCTGTGAATAGCCTATAATTCAGCCAGCCAAACGAAAAATATAAGGAGATTGATTTATGCGCGCTGCTGTGATGCGAAACCAAAAGCTAGTTGTTGATGATATATCTACCCCCAAGCCGGGTCCCGGCGAGGTATTGGTCAAGACCCTTGCCTGTGGGATCTGCGGATCGGACCTCCATACGCTCAAGCATGCCGAGAAGCTTGTTGAGGTATCCCGTCGCTCAGGGGGCATATTCAACATGGACCTCAGCCGCGACATTGTTATGGGGCACGAGTTCTGCGCAGAAATCGTTGACCACGGCTTAGATACCAAGAAGAACCTAAAGGTTGGCACACGTGTTTGCTCGATGCCCATACTTATCCGCTCCAACGGCGTCCAGACCGTTGGCTACTCAAACGAGAATCCCGGCGGCTATGCCGAGTATATGCGTTTGACCGAGGCGCTGCTCCTCCAAGTACCCAATGGACTGCCAACCGAGCAGGCAGCCCTCACTGAACCAATGGCCGTTGGCCTCCACGCGGTAGAGAAGGCACGGCTCAATCAGGATGACGTGCCGCTGGTTATTGGCTGTGGACCGGTGGGGCTAGCGGTGATTGCGTCGCTTCGTATGAAGGGCGTTCGGCCCATTGTTGCCGCGGACTTCTCGCCTCGGCGGCGGGAGCTCGCTGAAGCCGTTGGCGCCGATGTCATTATTAACCCGGCGGAGAAATCACCCTATGAGAGCTGGCGCGAGGCTGCGGTGTGGAGTGATCCCAGCCGTGCGCCGGAACTCCCAGTATGGGTTCCTGGCCCACCACTCCGTCCAGCCGTGATTTTTGAGTGCGTGGGCGTTCCTGGTGTGATTGACCAGATTATGGCCTCGGCACCACAAGGAGCGCGGATTGTTGTAGTTGGGGTTTGCATGGAGCAAGATGCCATTCAGCCCATGCTGGGGATTAACAAAGAGCTGAACCTCCAGTTCGTCCTCGGCTACACCCGCGAGGAGTTCACTTCCATGCTCCATCATATTGCCGAAGGAAAAATTCCCACCGAGCCACTGATCACCGGCAAGGTGGGTGTTGAGGGAGTAGCACAGGCGTTCGAGGACCTCGGCTCGCCCGAGTACCACGCCAAGATCATGGTCGAACCCTGGCGAGCCTAATACTCATCTTTTTCAACAAGAGCTTAGCAACAGGCCACTCAAGAGTGGCCTGTCAAAAGGGCGGCCCCCCAGGATTATCCTTACATATAGAGATGCTTACGACTGCCCTGTCTGCTGCGCCCACAGGGCTTGGGCCTGTTCCCACCCCACAACGGCCAGCGTGTTGCCGTCATTGTCAATGAACTGCAAGGGACCCAGGAACGTCATATAGAATTCGCTATCCTCAGGGAAATACGTTTTATCGTGCCTGGCGCTGCAAGCTTCATAGCCATAGCCAAGCGCATCAGCTGTGTCGCCGCCCTGATCTTCCCCTCCCCGAACCTCCATCTTTCCTTTAGTCAGCAAGTATTCGCCTGGGCCAACATGAATATGACTGGCAAAGGACGAGCCCTGGGGGCACTCAAATATGGCTGTCCAAGCCCCGACTTCCGGTGACACATGGAGCAGCTTCCACTTAATTCCACCCGCTGAAAACTCTCCCGGAAAAGGCTGCCAGGCTACTTTGCTTACCTGCATATATTCACCGATTGCTTTTTGTTTCATTAACAGCTTCCTCCTACTGCAGCGTTCTCTTGCGAAAAACTTTTCCTAACCTGATGGTACACTCGACATAAAATTATCTTGATAGAGATGCAAGTCCCCTTTCTCTGACGGACTTCACCTGTCTTCCCGAATAGGATACTTCTACAAAACTCAGATAGCAGATTTTTCACTAAAGTAAGGAGGAATTTTCTTATGGCTACTTCCTTTTCTGGTGGTTGTATGTGTGGCGCTATTCGCTATGAATGCTCTGCCGAGCCAATCCTGGCTCTCAATTGCCACTGTCGTGATTGCCAAAGATCGACTGGAGGCCCTTTTGCCTCAGTTCTGGCTGTACCCAAAGACGCCTTAAAAATCACCGGCGAACCTAAGTATCACAAGGTGAAAGCCGACAGCGGTCATAGGATAGGCCGGGGGTTCTGCACCGAGTGTGGCTCCCCTCTATTTACCCAATTGTCCGCTAACCCCAACATGATGGGAATCAAAGCCGGTAGTTTGGATGATCCAAGCTGGTATAAGCCCACCATGGACATTTATACAGCAAGTGCCCAGCCATGGGACCATATGAATCCCGATCTGACTAAATTCCCCAAGATGCCACAAACATAACCAAATCGAGATCCTACTTGCTAAAAGGTGATGCAGGTAAGTCCTGTATCACCACCTTTACTCCTTCCTCTATAGCTAAAAGCAAAGAATCTGGGCAAGAGGAAATGGGCTTCGGGTTGCTTACTTAGCTCTGGCTTCCTTGAGCAATCGCACAACCTCAGTGTGTCCCCTGAACTCCGCCCATTCTAAGGCTGTACGGCCTTTAGCTCGGTCTCTCAAGTTGACATCAGCGCCTTTAGCCAGCAAGACTTCCACCGTAGCGGTATGGTCTCCTCCCGCCGCAAATATCAGGGCGGTAACGCCCTCGCTGTTTTTCGCGTTGACCTCAGCGCCTTTAGCCAGCAGAACTTCCACTGCAGCGGTATGGCCTCTTAATGCCGCATCCATCAGAGCGGTAACGCCCCACTGGGTTTTCACGTTGACCTCAGCGCCTTTAGCCAGCAAGACTTCCAGCGTGGCGGTATGGTCTCCTCCCGCCGCAAATATCAGGGCGGTAACGCCCCTCTTGTCTCTGGCGTTGACCTCAGCGCCCTTAGCCAGCAGGACTTCTAGGGCAGCGGTGTGGCCTCCTTCTGCCGCACGCATCAAGGCGGTAGAGTCTATTTTGGTTTTCACGTTGACCTCAGCGCCCTTAGCCAGCAAGACTTCTAGGGCAGCGGTGTGGCCTCCTTCTGCCGCACGCATCAGGGCGGTAACGCCCCTCTTGTCTCTGGCGTTGACCTCAGCGCCCTTAGCCAGCAAGACTTCTAGGGCAGCAATGTGGCCTCCTTCTGCCGCACGCATCAGGGCGGTAGAGTCTATTTTGGTTTTCGCGTTGACCTCAGCGCCCTTAGCCAGCAGGACTTCCAGGGCAGCGGCGTGGCCTCCTTCTGCCGCACGCATCAGGGCGGTAGAGCCTGTCTTGGTTTTCGCGTTGACCTCAGCGCCTTTAGCCAGCAAAGCCTGCACGGCGACGGTATCGCCTCTGTATGCGGCACGCATCAGGGCAGTAGAACTATCCTTGTCTATTGTGTTCACATCAGCTTTTTCTTGGCCAAAGGTCAGCCTGGGCAAACCACCATAGGCAAAGGCCACCATTAGGACTGCAATCATAAGGCCCCTTCCCCATCTTCCTAGCCAGCCTTTTGACCCAGCAGTGCCGGCTAAGAACGGATTACCGCAGTGGCCACAGAACCGAACTTGGTGCCGGTTCTCTTTCCCACAAGGAGTACAAGAATTCATGAAAGTCCTCCCTCAGAAAATTTACTCCTAGGATGCCCTCTTTATTCCTTATCTTTATAACTAAAAGCAAAGAAAATGGGGAGGGGAAAGAAGAGAGTTCACTCATTATGGAGGCCTTGCTCGCCTACTCCCATCACACAGAGTCCCGCTAAGGTGTGGCCGTGTTTAGCTGGCAAGGTCGCTAAGTTGAGGGAAGCAATCCAAAGTGCTCGTATTGAGTGAGGAGTATTTGACAGCATCCCACCTTAGCGGGATAATCCTGGTCACAAGACGCACACACCCCAGGAGGCGCCAACAGGAGGATAGAGAGAGCAAGTGAACGCATTCTAGACTCTTGCTCCCCGAATTTTCGGGGACAGATTGGCGGGAATGACACAAAACCTTGTCATGCCTGCGCAAGCAGGCATCCAGGAAATAGGGAGGCAAAATGTCTATACTAGTGATTGGCGGAACGGGTTTTATTGGCCCACGAGTCATTAGACACTTGGCTGAGCGGGGCGAAAAGGTGGTCTGCATGGATATTAACCCTGGAGCTGCCTCGTTTGCCGGCCTGGAAGACCAAGTAACGGTTGTCCGGGGGGATGTGACCCAGTTTGAAGATGTTATGCGCATTACCCTGGAGACCAAACCAGACCGGCTTATTAACCTGTCGTACCTCTTGGGGGGCGAGGGCAACCCCCATCATGCTCTACGGTTGGACATTTTGGGGATGGACAATTGCTTTGAGGCAGCGCGACTTTGTGGAGTCAAGCGGGTGGTCTATGCCAGCTCGGTTGCGGTCAGTGGACTCCAGAGTCACTTTGGCGAGCGCTTGGTGAACGAGGACGAGGCGAAACACGGCACCAGCCAATATGCTGTGCACAAAATCTTTAACGAGTTCCAGGCCGAGCAATACAGCCAGAACTACAATATGTCCATTACCGGCATCCGCCCGGCCAACGTTACCGGCCCTGATAAAGTCCGGGGCTCGGTCGACCATGTGCAGGCTATCACCCTGCCCGCTCAGGGCAAACCCGCCCATTTGCCTTGGAAATCCCTTATGCGCCTGCCCATCCATGTTGAGGACATTGCCGAGGTCTTTGTTCGTGTCATGCTGGATAATGCCCCCCGCTATGCCGTTTACAACTCAGGCGGGACTCCAATAAGCCTAGGAGATCTGGCCGACCTGGTGCGGGAGTTTCTTCCTGATGCCCAGATCACCTTTGATAATGAGGGTGGCATCGAGGAGTCTGGTACATATCTGGTGGACAATACCCGTCT
This sequence comes from uncultured Binatia bacterium (SeqCode), assembly GCA_965220955.1. Lineage (GTDB taxonomy): Bacteria > Desulfobacterota > Binatia > Bin18 > CBDCRK01 > CBDCRK01. The sequence continues at coordinate 14,285 of CBDCRK010000037.1, forward strand.
GTGTCAGGAGTTTGATATCGAGTATCCACCGTTTCGCACCCGGGTCTTAGAGATTATTAATGATATACGCCGCCAAGAGGGCCTGCCTTTGATTGAGGAGCGGTGAGGACAGAACGGCCCAACCAACATGGCCAAAACATGGCCAAAAATTCAGCCGATCGAACCGAGCGCACCATTGACTTCCAGCCTGTTCCCGTGGGAAAGTAAATGCCGGGCTCGCTGGCTAAGAGCCATATGAAAAACCTATCTAGGTGGTCTTTGAGGATTCTTTCTGGAACCCTCACCCCAGCTCTCTCCTGCGGCCTTGCGGGAGAGGGAGAAGATTATAGCCACCTTTTATTGTCCTCGCCCTTCGGGGGAGAGAGTTAAGGAGGAACACATATGAAGGTTACCCGTCTGTATACCGGAGCTGACAACCAATCCCATTTCGAAGACGTTGAGATTCCCCTGGGTGACCAAAGTCCGAGTGGCCAACTCTCGCAGCTGGTGAAGGCAACTGGGGTCATCTTTCGGGAAACCTCGGGAGACTACGATTACGACTGGCACAACGCCCCAAGACGCCAGTATGTGGTCATGCTTGATGGGGAAGTGGAAATTGAAATTGGTGAGGGCACCAAACGGATCTTGGGAACCGGCGATATTATGCTGGCAGAGGATACCACTGGCCAGGGACATATTAGTCGGGCGGTTGCCGGAAAACCACGAAAATCCCTATTTATTACCTTGGACTAGCCGTCCCTGTAGGATCCTGTAGGATGACGAACAGCAGGAGGAAGCAGAAATGAGGCTCAACGGTAAGGTGGCAACTATCACCGGTGGCGCCAGCGGTATGGGCCGAGCAACCGTGCTGCGCTTTCTCGACGAAGGTGCGCGGGTTGTGGTGGCGGACTACAACGAGCAATCCGGTAGTGAGACAATTGAGCTAGCTACCAACGCTGGCCACGCGGACGGGGTACGATTTATCCGCACCAACGTTGCCAAGGAGCCCGACATAGAGGCCATGGTCAATCTTGCCTTATCGGAGTTCGGCCGCCTCGACATTGTATTTAACAATGCCGGCGTTGGCGGTGCCGTAGGACCAGTCTGGGACATTGAGGTTGAGGAATGGGACTATACCTTCGATGTCCTCACTAAAGGCGTCTTCTTGGGGATCAAGCATGGGGCACGCGCCATGAAGCAACAAGGGCAAGGTGGAGTCATTATTAATACGGCCTCGGTCGCGGGTCTCAGTGGTGGAGCCGGACCCTTGGCCTACTCGGCCGCCAAGGCAGCGGTCATTAACCTCACCAGGGCGGCCGCGGTTCAGCTGGCCCCGGATCGGATTCGGGTCAATGCTATCTGTCCGGGTGGGATTCTGACGCCACTTGTCCACCAGGGCAACGCCGAGTCATTGGCCCCCCTTCTCGACAAATTCCAGCCCTGGCCTGAGCATGGCAAAGGAGAACACATTGCTGGCGCAGCCTTGTTCCTGGCAAGCGATGACGCCACCTTTGTTACCGGGGAAGCGCTGGTGGTTGATGGCGGGCTCACCGCCGTAGGTCCTGATGTTTGGAAGAAGATGGGAATGGACTCAGAGGCACAAGCAGGCATAAGCGGGGTCAATCGGGGAAGCACTGGCGAGCCAATGACATCCCGGCCTACCCGAAAAGCCTGAGGCCAAGCTACAGGCCGCTACCACCGTTTGACAACCTGGTCTGTTTCTGTACTATTTCCTTATCTTTATCCAATCGGAAGGAGGTTCGCATGAAATTCGGTTTACTGTATGAGATGCAAACACCACGCCCCTGGCATGCGCTGAGCGAATACAACATTTACTGGGAAGCCCTGGCACAGATTGAACTGGCCGACCGTGTTGGCTTCGACTATGTATGGGAAGTAGAGCACCATTTTCTCGAGGAATATTCCCATAGCCCTGCGCCCGAGGTCTTCTATGGCGCAGTAAGTCAACGAACCAAGAATATCCGCATTGCCCACGGCGTACGGCTCTTACCCTTCAATTTCAACCATCCTATTAAGGTGGCTGAGCAGGCGGCTGTGCTTGATATTATGAGCAATGGGCGCGCTGATATTGGCATCGGGCGCTCAACCACCGCCCAGGAGCTGGATGGCTTTGGCATCGATTATGATAGGACCCGCGACGAAGTCACCGAGTCTTTGGAAATCATTGTCAAGGCGTGGACTGAAGAGACTCTCGAATATAATGGCAAGCTCATCCAGGTCCCACCGCGGCGGGTGGTGCCCAAGCCCATCCAGAAACCCCATCCTCCCATGTGGATGGCCTGTGTAGCGCCGGATAGCTATGAGATCGCGGGTAACCGAGGGCTGGGGGTGCTGAGCTTCAACCTGAACTGGGAGCAGGTGCAGCAGAGCATGGAATCCTATCGCAAGGCGTGTGAGCAGCGTGCCCAGGTGATTCCCAAAGTGATCAATGAGGAGTTTGCCGGAGTGGCGATTGTTCATGTAGCGGAAAACAAAGAGGAAGAAGCCATAGGTCTGGCTGGCGCCCGCTGGTTTATGCACAACGTGGCCAAGTTGTTCGAACCGCTCATGGTCAAGAACAAACTGTACTCCTACGAATATCTGCGCAATCTCTTTGCCGTTGATGTTGATCCCAATGATATACCGGACCCCGAGCTCAAAGAGCATCACATGGTGGTGGTAGGGAACCCGGATGAAGTCATCAACAAGCTGGAGAACTTTAACCAAGCCAACCTGAGCCAGGTCATCTGCTTTAAGCAGGCTGGCCTGATTCCTCATGCTAACATCATGGAGTCCATCAAGCGGATGGCGAAATACGTATTGCCTCACTTTAACCCCCATCGCACGTCAGCCGCAGATGAGACCCTGTTTGCTGCAGCCGGTCGCTAATGAACCCGCTGCTCAACAACATGCAGCCATAACCGCACTGTCCTGTAGGGGCGATCCTTGTGATCGCCCTTTGTTTTTGGAGGAACCATGCAATTCACCGCGCCCGACTATGTCATTCTGATTGTTGATGACTTAGACCGAGCCCTACAGTTCTACACCGAGGTTTTGGGACTGCGCTTGGGACATCGCTCGGGCGATTATGCCCAGCTTGATACTGGCGCTACGCGCCTAGCGTTTTATACCAGGAAGGCAATGGAGAAGACCCTGGGCTTGTCACTCACCCCCCCTGCTCAAGACACCCCTGGTTTTGAGATTGGTTTCAAGGTTCCCGATGTGGATACAGCATTTGCCGAGTTAGTAGCACAGGGCGCAACTCCAACAACCTCACCAACTACCCACCCTTGGGGCCAGCGTACGGCGTATGTTCGCGACCCCGATGGGCACCTAATCGAGCTAGCCCAAGACCTCGGCCGATCGTAACCCCAACTTGCGTTAAGTTGTATTCCCTTCAGTAATATCGTAGAGGGGTCAGATAGTATCCTGAGCTCTGTTCAGGATGTTAGTACAGCGCGGCGTAAGTTTGTAACCAGATAGGGTAAGGGCGGCTGCTCCTGTTGTCATTCCCGCGTACGCGGGAATCCAGGGCGCCGTCGGGCGGGGGCCTGCCCCTACGGAATATTACGAAACCAGCGGCTTACTTATGCCGCTCTGTACTAAATTGAACCACACAACATTGGTACACTCCTGAAGCAGAGACAAAAATGTCACGTTGCTTGGTATAGCCCACTCCCTTGTTGACTTGATAAGGAAGGATGCGCTAGAGGACTTCTATAAAACAACCCATCAGCCCTTTTGTGGTGCCTGACTGCAACATATATATAAAGGAGGAAAAGATATGGCATTGTATCTTGATGAAGCCTGGATCAAAAATCCGAACCCTGAGAGGGTTAAGGAGTTTGTGCGCATGCTTAGCGAAGCAGCTAAGAGCCCGGCCTCGGTTGGCGCCCCACAGGGGGTCCGGTTTGTGGCCGGGCCCTGGGCCTCGAACGAGGAACCAAAGGTCATTTTTGTGGTCGACATTCCTGATCACACCCCGACCTTTCAGACGTTTAGCCGCTTTGTTGCCCAAGGACTCATAGAAAAGCGTCGCCTTACCCCCATTGTGGAGTGGAGCGAGGTCGAAAAGGCGGTAGCACAATTTTAAAGGAGGGACGGGGAGAACAACTACATGTGGGCCTCGGACTTTCCTCATGCCGACTCAACCTGGCCCAACTCCCGCAAGGTTATTGAAAAAGATTTTGCTGGTGTTCCTGAAGAGGTTACCCGAAAAATCATCTTCGAGAACGCGGTCAAGCTCTACCGTATGGACCTGTAGGGGCGAGGCATTCGCAGTTGTTCCCGGTTGGCTGTTTGACAATCGCTGGGCGAATGCTTCCCCATGGCGGATGAAGAATAACGGGGATATGTTGGTTTAATCACTAAATGGCCCGTAGAAGCAAAAGGAGGAAAAAGTATGGCTGAGTATGATCTGCTAGTTAAAAACGGCACAATTGTTGATGGCTTGCGGGTTCCCGCGTTTCGTGGCGACATTGCCGTGCGCGGGGGCAGAATTGTGGCCATGGGCAACGTCAAGGGTGATGCCCAGCGTGTCATCGATGCCACCGGCCTGATCGTGGCTCCCGGATTCATGGACATTCATACCCACTATGACGCGGCCCTTAGCGGCTGGGACCCCTATGCCACACTGTCAGGCTGGCACGGGGTAACAACCGTGGCCATTGGTAACTGTGGCTTTGGCTTTGCCCCGGTACGCCCCGGGGACCGTGAGCGGGCCATGCTACGCATGGAGCGCACCGAGACCATTCCGCTATCGGTTATGCAGGCGTCGATGCGCTGGGATTGGGAGACTTTTCCCGAGTTCCTGGACAGCTTAGACCGCCATGGGATGGGGGTGAATGCAGCCTCTTTAGTCCCATACTCTCCGCTGCGTGGCTGGGTGATGGGTAATGAGGCAGCTCGTGACCCCAACTACCAAGCCAAACCGGAAGAGATTGCACAGATGAAGCACCTACTGCGGGAGGCTCTGGATGCCGGCGGCTTTGGCTTCTCTGCAACTTTTAGCATGGCCAACCGCGACTATGATGGGGGCTATCTACCCACCCAAGTTGCCCCTCGCGAAGAGTTTCTAGAGATGGCCACAGTGTTGAGAGACTACAACCGTGGTTCCATTGAGTGGACCATGGGCCGTGCTCTACAGAAGTTGAAGCTGGATTTCCTGATAGAGCTGGCCAAGACCAGCGGCCGGCCGGTGAACTGGAACGCGATCATTTATGATCCCACCAACCCTGATAACTGGCGCCGGCAGCTGGCGTGGAATGAAAAGGCCTATCAGGAGGCTCCGGTTCTGCCGATCAATATCTGTATGCCGGTTGAGTTTGAGTTTACCTTAGAAACCATGGGTTTGTTCGACCAGCTACCAGCATGGAATGAAGCTACAGTAGGGAGCCTGGAAGAGCGTAAGGCTAAACTGGCCGACCCGGCCCGACGCCCAGCCTTAGTACGGGACATGGAAAAGGGGCCCATGGCCAGGCTGACCCGGCGGGATGATGGGGAAGCGGGCCAGGTATCCATGTTTAAGTGGGACGCAACGTTTGTTGATGATGTGCATCTGGAAAAGAATAAGCACCTGCAAGGCAAGAGCATAGCCGACATGGCTAAGGAACAAGGAAAGCATCCGGTTGATGCCATGCTGGACCTGGCGGTGGAGGAAGACCTGAAAACCGAGTTTGCTATGGCTAGCCTCTTCAATGATAATGAAGAGGCCCTAACTGAAATCATCAAGCACCCCCTGTGTCTAATCGGCGCCTCGGATGGTGGAGCCCATACCAAGTTCTTGACCACTGGTAGGTATCCTACCCACTTCCTGGGACACTGGGTCCGTGATAAGCAGATTATGTCGCTGGAAGAGGCTCACTGGCGACTCTCCACCATGCTGGGCTGGGCCATAGGCATCCGTGACCGCGGCTGGCTGCGTGAGGGCATGCCGGCCGACATGGTGGTTTACGATTTAGAGAAGCTGCGGGTATGTCCGATGGAGACCATCACGGACCTGCCGAACAACGACTGGCGGCGAGTGCAGAAGGCCGATGGTTACAACTATACCATAGTGAACGGTGAGATCACCTTCGAGGGCCAGAAGTGCACTGGAGCGCTGCCCGGCAAGCTCCTGCGCAGCTACGATATGACCGAATAACTCCACTTCAACAAGGTCTCTGTGATATAAATAAGGGCAGGCGCCGGGGGTTTCCCCGGCGTTTTGCTTTTTGGTCTTATTGCCAAGCTCTTGACGACCAAGTTGCAGATAGAGTAAACCCGCATAGAGGAAATCTGCTGGTTAACTCAGGGAAAAAAAAAGGAGGGAACTTATGACCAGTCGTTGTCTTACCGTGGAGCCGTCTAGAGTTCCGTGGAAATCCATGGCCCTGGAGGATGGAGGAGAGGTTCAGCTGCAGATGTATCTGGACGGTGCTGACGGAGGTCCAGAGGCAGTGCGCGCCCGTATCTCAGAGGACTATGAAGTGGAACCCCATTTTCATCTAGCCGCCCAGTTCCAACTCTTGTTAGAAGGCTCGATGCAGTTTCCACTCTTTCGGCTCGATGCGCCGGCTGTACACTATACCGAACACAATGTCCCCTATGGCCCGTTTAAGACAAGCCAGGGCCACGACATGTTGGTTCTGCATACCAAACCAGGCGGTGTTGTGATGATGCGGAACCGGGAGCGTAGACGACAGGCTAACGTCATGGGGCGGGAGTTGAGCCGTTGTGCCCATGAGGTGGATTGGGAGCCCCTGCCAGGTTATGCAGGTTATGAGGGAGCACGCCGAAAGATCCTGATCCCGGAGAATAAAGGCCCATCAGCGGAGATTGTTGAGTGTCCGCCGAACCTGGAATTTACTGCTGCCGTTCCCACCTATGGACGCTACGAAGTCATCCTCAATGGCTCTGCCATAGTGAACGGACAAACCCTGGAACCCAAGAGCCTGCGCTTTGTACCAGGAGGCGAACACTCGGCTCCTCTCAAGTGCGGTCCAGAAGGAGCAACGCTCATGGTGCTTACATACGATCAAGACGCAGCCCAGGGCTATGGCGGCAGCACGGCCGAAGTCATAGCGGATATGGAAAAGTAGTCACAACGGAATGGCTGCTCTATCCCTATGGGGAAGCATGGCAGTGTGCCCTTAGGCCTCTCCACACCATTGAGCACCCATTGAGTACCCATTGAGTATCATTGTTCGGCCTGCCCAGAGCAGGGACGCTTTGGGCAGGACCTCACGGAGCCTTATGGGACCCAAAAGGAAAGATTATGGAGCGTAAATTCGATCCCATCCTGGTAGAGGTGGTAAAAAATGAACTGTCTGCTGTTACTGAGGAGATGGCCATTGCTGTGAGCAAAACAGCTCGCTCGGCCATGGTTAAGATCGGCGACTTTGCCGCCACTATCTGTGATGGCCAGGGAAGGCTCATTGGCCCAGGGTATGCCGCACCTTTCCAACTTGCCTCTTTTATGGAGGTCATGTCATATGTGTGCAAGAAGTGGGAAAACAAATTTAACCCGGGTGATATCATTGTGGTCAATGACCCTTATGCCGGCATGGGCCATATGCCCGATGTAGCCATTGTTGCTCCTGTCTTCTGGCAGGGGCAGCTGGTGGCGTTTAATCTTGCCTACTCTCATCACACCGATATTGGTGGCAGGTTCCCAGGAGGATTCAGTAGCCAGTGTACAGAAACCTTCGAGGAGGGCATGCGTCTTCCTGTAGTTAAGCTCTACAGCGAGGGGAAACCGAACCAGAATCTTTTGGATACCATCCTGGCTAATGTGCGAACACCAGAGGAATGGCTAGGGGATGTGGAGGCAAAGATTGCTGGCTGCTGGCGAGGTGAGCAAGAGATGCGGGCCTTGCTGGACAAGTACGGTGTAGAAACCTTTATCTCTTGTTGTGATTACCTCATTGATTATGCAGAGCGGGAGACACGGTCGGCAATCCGCTCGATTCCAGATGGGCGTTATGTTCACGAGGACATCTTTGAGGATGATGGGTTTGGCAATAAAGATGTTGCCCTCAAGTTAAAGGTAGCCCTGCAAGTAGCAGGAGATAAGCTGACAGCGGACTTCACTGGCACCGACCCACAAGCTAGGGGCGCCATCAACATGCCGCTGAGCATGACCAAGGCTATGGTCTATGGCGCGCTTAAGGTGATTGTGAGCCCGGAAGTGCTGCTTAATGCTGGCTTTGTCCGTCCCATTAACATTAATACTCCACTAGGAAGCCTTCTCAATCCCTGTTTTCCTGCGGCTGTAGGTGGACGGGCACCCCTGGCTTTCTGCGTTTTTGACCTGGTGTTTCGTGCCTTGGCCAAGGCCAAGCCAGAAAAAGTACCCATTGCTGGAGAGGGAGGGGATGTACTGCATTTTACCGGAGAGAGGGATGAGAGTAGGCCGTTTGCCGTGCTAGATGGTTTCTTTGGCGGTTGGGGTGGCCGGCCGGCAAAAGACGGTATTGACGGGGTAACCCCCATGACCTTTGGTTCCTATGGCACTACTCCGGCCGAAATGTTGGAGCGGGAATATCCGCTTGTAGTTGAGGGGTTTGGCTATGTGCCCGACACCGGGGGGGCGGGAAAATATCGGGGCTCGCTTTCCGTCTACCGGCAGTGGCGTTTCCTGGAGCCGGGAAAAGTCATGGTGCGCACCAACCGTCTTAGTCGCCCTTCCGAGGGTCTGGCTGGCGGTTGGCCGGGGGCGCTCTCGCAAAATGTTCTCAATGCTGGAACAGAAAAAGTAGACCTTCCCCGTCAAACTCACTTCCATCTTGAGGTCAAGCCTGGAGACTGTCTCTACCATGTTATCAGTGGCTCCGGTGGCCACGGAGATCCTTGGGAGCGAGAGCCAGAGAAGGTCCTGGCTGATGTGAAAGACGAGAAAGTGACCCTTATGGGGGCACAAGAGCAATATGGGGTGGTCATTGATCCCATAACGCTGACCCTAGATGAAGCACAAACAAAAGTGCTCCGACAAAATCGACTAGGACAGCTTGCCACAGCAGACTAAAACAAAGTAGGGGGAAAAATGCGTGTTGGCTTTGATATAGGCGGGACTTTTACCGATGTGATTGTTCTTGGGGATGACGGCCAGCTGACAACCGCCAAGGTCCTTTCGCTACTTGATCGCATAGGAGAGGACATTGTGGGTTGCGTTCGACAGGTATCCCCAAGCCCTCAAGTAGAAAACTTTGTCCACGGAACCACCATTGCCTCCAATGCGGTCATTGAAAATAAAACCGCAGGAACGGGCCTTATAACCACCCAGGGATTCCGTGACGAACTGGAGATGCGTGGCCAGCGCCGGCCCAACATTTACGATGTTGACTGGGACCGCCTGCCGCCGCTGATTCCCCGACATCTTCGCTTGGAGATCAGCGAACGCATTCTGGGGAGTGGTAAGGTAGAAAAACCGCTCAATTCCGAAGAAGCTCGGCAGGTCATCAAGAGACTTTTAGACCAAGGGGTGGAAGCCATTGCTGTCTGTTTTATCAATTCTTACTTAAACCCCATACATGAGCAGCAAGTGGGAAAGTTGATTTCTGAGATGGCCCCGCAAGTTGTGCTTTGTCTCTCTTCTGATGTCCATCCCGAGATTCGTGAGTACGAACGGTCCAGCACTACGGCAATCAACGCTTCTCTTATCCCGGTGGTTGACCAATATATGAACGGCCTGGAAAAACATCTCTCCACTTACACAAACAGGCTTCTCATTATGCAGTCCAACGGCGGTATTATGACTGCCCGTAGCGCCCGTCGCCGACCTATTTATATGATTGAGTCTGGGCCTGCAGCCGGAGTCTTGGCTGCTGCCCGTCTAGCGGTGGAGAGCAGCTTACCCCAGGCCCTGTCCTTTGACATGGGAGGAACTACGGCCAAGGTCTGCTTGGTTGAGAATGGCACCCCCTTAGAGAAACCCGGAGGAGAGGTTGGGGGGGGAGCAACCATGGCCAGCCGGCTTTTTGGCGGGGGCGGCCATGCGCTACGCGTACCCTCTCTGGACATTGTCGAAGTGGGAGCTGGCGGCGGCAGCATTGCCTGGATGGACAGCGGTGGCGCGCTTAGGGTTGGTCCACATAGCGCCGGGGCAGAGCCTGGGCCTGTCTGCTATGGCCGCGGAGGGCAGGAACCAACCGTAACCGATGCTAATGTTGTGCTTGGCTATATGAACCCGGAGAGCATTGCCGGCTCAACCCTACGCATTGATCACCAGGCAGCACAAACTGCTATCAAAGAAAAGGTGGCCGGTCCCCTGGGTCTAGATCTTCTGCAGACAGCCTATGGCATTATTCAGGTAGCTAGCGCTACCATGATGCGGGCGCTTAGGGCAGTCTCCACCGAACGCGGGCGGGACCCCAGAGAGTTTACGCTTATTGCCTTTGGCGGAGCCGGGCCGATCCATGCTGCCGAGCTGGCAGCAAGCCTGGGCATTAAGCAGGTTTATGTTCCTCTGTTTCCAGGGCTGTTCAGTGCCCTGGGATTACTTTTAGCTGATTTCCGTCAAGACCAGGTCCGCAGTGTGGCGCTAGCACTTGAGACGGTTGATCCCCAGACTATTGTGCAGCTTTATACCGAAGCGGAGGAAGCGATGCGGGCTGAGATGGTACAAGAAGGAGTGCCAGAAGCAGCGGTGAAATTTGAGCGCCTAGTGGATCTGAAATATGGCTATCAGGTTTCAGAGATGACCCTTCCCTTCCCTTCTGATACTTCTCTTGCAGACTTACAAGAAGCTTTAGCTCGCCTATTTACCCAGGCCCATGAACGGGAGTTTGGTTATAGCCGAGACGATCCCATCGAATTGTTTAGCCTGCGCCTGCGGGCCACCGCGGTAGCCAGCCACCTACAGTTTACTGAGCTAGCACAGCAGCTCACACAAAATGGGCGCGGCCCCCTCCCCTCCTCCGACCGCCAGGCCTATTTCGGTCCCAAACATGGCTTACAAACTGTGCCCATCCGCCAGCGCAGTCAGATTGAAAAAGAAGAAAACGGCCCCCTGATCATCGAAGAGCCCGACACCACGGTTGTAGTTCCGCCCGGGTGGACACTTCAGCGTGATGACTTTGGCAATTTGGTATTGAGAGCAGAATAGGATATATCAGTCCAGTTTGCCAAGCGGCTTTTTACAATAACGGAATATCACCAATCGGATACAGAGTCCCCTTCAGTTAGATGAGCATTCCGAACCCCAACCAGACTTAATTCTTGACTGCGACCACAGGCGGACTTCTATGCCCAGGCTCATCCAACACCCGCGGAGGTTTTGTTGATGATAGAAGTAGAGGAATTATTGGGTTAAGCTAAAGAATTGTAGGGTGAGCCCTGCCCACTAACAACCCAAAAGGAGTCAATCGTGGAGCGCAAATTCGATCCCATCCTGGTAGAAGTGATAAAGAACGAACTGGCGGCCATTACCGAAGAAATGGCCATTGCCGTGTGTAAAACCGGTCGCTCGGCCATGGTACGGATTGGGGACTTTGCCGCCGCTATCTGTGATGGTCAGGGACGGTTGATTGGCCCAGGCTATGCTGCCCCGTTTCAGCTGGGCAACTTTATCGAGCTCATGCCCTATGTACTGAGAAAATACGGAGGCACATTCAAGCCCGGAGACGTCATTGTAGTCAACGATCCCTATGCTGGCATGGGCCATATGCCTGACACAGCAATTGTGGTCCCGATTTTCTGGCAAGAACAGCTGGTAGCGTTTAACCTCTCCTATTCGCACCACACCGATACGGGTGGTAGGTTCGCGGGTGGATTCAGCAGCCAATGTACCGAGAGCTTTGAAGAAGGAATCCGTCTTCCCATTGTCAAAATCTATGACCAGGGCAAGCGCAACAACGATCTATTGGACACCATTCTGGCCAATGTACGAGCGCCAGAGGAGTGGATCGGTGACCTAGAGGCCAAGCGGGCAGGCTGCTGGCGGGGAGGACAAGAGATGCAGGCCCTGCTGGACAAGTATGGCCTGGAGACCTTTACTTCCTGTTGTGATTATCTGATTAACTATGCCGAGCGCGAGACGCGTGCTGCCATTCGCTCGATTCCGGATGGACAATATGAGCATGAGGATATCTTTGAGGATGACGGATTTGGGAACAATGTTGCTCTTAAGCTGAAGATTGCTTTGAAAGTAGCAGGAGACAGCCTGGTCGCGGATTTCACCGGTACAGACCCACAAGCCAAGGGCGCCATCAACCAACCGCTCAGCCTGACCAAAGCTGCGGTGTACGGCGCGCTCAAGGTGATTGTCAATCCAGAGGTTCTTATCAACGTTGGCTTTATTCGTCCTATCCAAGTGATTGCTCCTCCGGGAACTCTGCTCAATCCGCGTTTTCCTGCCGCTGTTGGAGGGCGAGGACCCCTGGCTATTCGTCTGTTTGACTTTCTGTTTCGTGTTCTAGCCAAAGCATTACCGGAAAGAGTACCTATTGCCGGTGAAGCCGGAGATGTCCTGCATTTTACCGGGCAGACCGAAGATGGGCGACCCTTTGCCCTAATGGATCTAGTCTTTGGCGGTTGGGGAGGCCGGCCCAAGAAAGACGGGATTGATGGTGTGGCGCCCATGAACTTTGGCTCCTATGGAGCGGTGCCAACGGAAGTGATCGAGCGAGAATACCCACTGGTAGTTGACAGCTTTGGCTATGTGCCGGACAGCGGCGGCCCAGGAAAGCACCGGGGCTCCCTTTCCGTTTCCAGACAATGGCGCTTCCTACAACCAGGACAAGCCATGGTGCGCACCTGCCGTTTAACGCGCTCCGAAGGTCTGGCTGGTGGACAGCCAGGAGGGCTGTCCAATAACATCCTGAATCCCGGGAGAGAGAACCAAGAGCTGCCCCGTCAAACCCACATGCATCTTGAGGTTAAGCCGGGAGATACGATTTATCATGTGATCAGTGGCTCCGGCGGCCACGGCAACCCCTGGACACGGGAGCCGGAGATGGTGTTGGACGATGTCAAAGGCGAAAAAGTAACCGTTGCCGGAGCACAGGAACAATACGGGGTAGTCATTGATCCACAAAGCTTAAACATCGATTGGGAGCAAACCACAAAACTACGGCAAACCCGCCAGGAGCCCGAGCGGCTTGTAGCGGCGGACTAACAGGATGATGTGATTCTCATTTAAGGTGGAGGACAAATATCAAGAAACAAGACGCGCCCCCATATTTCTCAATGTCATTAGCAATTATTGCCCATCTGGCAGCTGCGATCTCAGGAAGGAAAGAACCCCTTCTCTGGTATTATCGGTATTGTCTCCCCTACCCTGCCTGCTTGGAAGGGAATTATATACCGGAACGAATTCGCGCAATGCTCAAGGAAGAGTTCGAAGCAAGGCGGGCCTGCCTGGAGAGGAAGGCAAGAGGATAAGGTCGCCAAGTAAAGCTACCAGGAAGAAGGATAAAGAAATGGCAATAGAAGAAGAGAATTTTCTAACTACAACGAATGAGTGGTTTCAAAACACGGCTGATGATCTCACCTCCATAATGGCTGCGGTAATGAATATTAATAAGAGCAAGGCGAATCTCATCGTCAACGCAACTGTCGGCAAACTTGGTTTTGCTGGTGCTACAGCGGGGGTCTTTGGCGTTGCCTCTCTGGTCGGTACAGCCGGTACGGGTACTGCTATAGGCACTTTAAGTGGTGCCGCTGCTACGAGTGCCACATTGGCCTGGGTGGGTGGCAGCGTGTTTATCGGGGGCCTCGTACTTAGCGGCATTGGCATCATAGGAGGATTGGGCGCTGTGTGGCTGTGGAAGGGGTTGAAGGGAAAGCCCCGGAAATATGAAGACCTGTACGAAAACGAGCAAAAGATTGTCAATGCTTGCGCTAATCTCGCAAAAGCCTTCAAAGAACAAGTGCAAGCAAATACCGTCCTGTTTGCCAGTGCACAGCCAGGCGCCGCGCAGGCAGGTCCCGACAAAGCAACAATGAATGTTGTGATTCAAGAGGGTTTGCTTCCACTGATTAAGGAATTGGAGAAGTACCTGCGTCCCGAGAATTCCGAAGCTCTTGGTTTCATAAACGACATGCGGGTCTCGAGCAGAAAGGACAATTTAAAGAGGCGAGTTGTAGAAGCCCAAATGTGGATGGGAGGGTTTGCTAATGGATAAACGTGCATATATCGGAGTTGTCCCAGCCGTACTTTTGAAACTGCTGGGGCAGAAAGCTCATGCATTCACGCCAGCTGAAATGATGGTGATCGACGCAATTAAGCGATCTGACAACAACCTGGCAGGAGCAGGAATCGAAGAAATCTCCGTTCACCTGAGAGAGTACCCGCAAGAGCAACTACAGGGGATACTGAATAACGTCAAAGGCATCTATCACGAGATGAAGTTCGTGGCGGCAGAGAATGCTGATGGCGACAACACAGAGGCAGAACTTTATGAAGTCACAAACCACCCGGGAGCAGATGTCCGGCTAACTAATACCAGCTACGGGTGAAATCACAGATGTTCAGTTAAAGGCCACAGATTCAACTCACTATGTTGCTGAACACCAGGAAAGGTATCCCGATATTGACGTTCTTGCCACTCAAGAAGTATCGGATAAATATTCTGGAGCGGCACACCGCCCGGTAGAAAGTAGCGGCTTTTCAAATGCCGAACTCACCGACGATGTTTCTGGCACGCTAAATAAACTCACAGAAGACAGCTCCTATATCGAGACTGCTACAGCGGCCAGCGCCAGCGGTTTAATATCTGCTGCGCTCAATACAAAAGCCGTCTTAGAGGGAAAGCAGTCCGTTAGTACTGCCACACGAAAAACTTTGGAAGATGTAGGTGTGGCCGCTGCATCGTCATTGATTATCGAGTTACTGATCGGATAACAAGAAAAACTGGAATATAACAATCGCATGCACTCGGATAGCAAAAAGCTCGCTCGCTCCTCGCTCTGCTTTTTGCTGCCGGTGATGTGAAGCGTTAGGCTTCAAAACTCAACTCTATCAACTAAGTGTCACAGATGAGCAGTTTGGTTGCTACACATCCTGCCAGCCTTAAGCGCGACCCTGAGTTGGCGAAAAATGTGGTCCATGCCCTGCGAAACAGAGGATTCGATCACATCATCTCGAAACTTGACCCGTCTGCATCCCGGCCTTTCCGACTCAGAGCGATATGAAATTCTCAAAGAGCGCTACGAAGAGCAGCTTATTGCCGATGGTCTAGAAACCGGGCATTTTGTTCTGAATGACAAAGGAGAGTTTGCAGTTGTAGCTATAAGCCAACCGCTACCCAGTGTTGCCGGTTTCATTTTTGAGGCGTTTACTGTTCGTACCTTCAATGAGAAAAAGGATTCTGTCGGGAAAAAAGCGTTCCTGTGGTCCACTGAAAAGAGCAGGGTCAAGGCAGACTTCCTTGAGCAATTCCATGCAGTAGGAATAGGCTTCCCTTCTACCAGAGATAGCTTACCTCAACTCTACAATCCTACGTTGCGTCAGTTTGATGTCATTTTCTACCGCCTGAACCCGCACCGTAAGATGCCTGAACCCGCAGTAGTAAAAGGGACAACCAATCCCGCTGGGATTCAGGTTAAAGCAATCACTGGCCAAGGAGAAGTCGGAAATTATCGACCCTCTGCTTCAAGGCAAATACAGGCGTGTGTTGACGTATTTGCGCCACACGGATGGTAGGCTGAGCTATGAAGCTTGCATGGATCTGAGTAGGAGTCTGTACCAATCCCAGCAGATTGATCGAGAACAGCTCGATTTCCTTGAGGAGGCCGTTTTCTCCCCAGAGATGCTGGGTATCGACCAACGGGAAGTTGATGAATACTACCGCTACGTTCAAGCTTGGTATGGGCGGCAGGCAGCACAGGATGAAATTATCATGCATGGGCTTGGCATACAGATCAATGAAATGAAGTATAACGGCTCTCTGATCACTACCATCTCTGCCTGAACTTCAGGAGAACGGGTGCTAGTGCAATCTGCTTTTACTGCTGGACGCAAAGGCAACCATTACTGCACCTGAGTACTCCAATGCTAAGGGTTGATTGCGGATAGGTGCTGTTTAGAACATGAGAAACCACGCTGAGGCAATCCGCAGCTGGAGATGTAATCGAGTGGAGCGGAGAGTTAGGCAACTTTCCGAGAAACTTCTGCTACAATCCGACACGGATGCCACGAAAGATTAGAGAACTCATCAGAGACCTTGAAACTGCGGGTTTTGTGAATCGCGGAGGCAAAGGAGATCATCGAAACTTCGTGCATCCCAAAGTGACCAAACCTGTCACTATCTCCGGGAAACCAGGAAATGATGCCAAGCACTATCAAGAGAAAGCCGTCAAGGCTACCCTTAAGGAGTCCCAACGATGAAAGAGAGTATCCGGTACGTCAAGATTATTGAATGGTCGGATGAAGATCAATGCTTTGTCGGGAGTTGTCCAGGGCTGTTCTATGGGGGCTGCCATGGGGACGATGAAAAAGCGGTATTTGCGGAATTATGTGAGATTGTAGAAGAGACGATTGAATTGTACAAGAAAGACGGTAAGCCCCTGCCCCCTGCCACTTGTGGGAAAGATTATGCCAACAAGATGCTCCATGTCGCCTAACCTATAAAAGCTAAAAAAGACCTGTCCCCCAGACAACAGTTCCTCAACGTCGTCATCCTGCTATTTTTGTGTGAGAGATCAGGAGCCCGAGCGGCTTGTAGCGGCGGACTAACAGGATGATGTGATTCTCATTTCAGGGTGGAGGACAACTCTCAAGAAACAAGACGTGCCCCCATATTTCTCCGCAGACTAGTTCGGGTTGCCTGGCCTGAAGTGGGCCCTCGCAATCAAGTGAAGCGTGCTGGGGGGAGGTGGAATCCACACCGTCGTCTTTGGGAACTGCGCTAGAGGTTATATATGTGGATGCCGGCAGGTTCATAGATCTATACGCTTGTTTACAGTCAATAGAAACTTGCAAATGCTGATAGAAGCTGGGACATGCAGTATAATTTAAAGCAAGGCATTAGAAGCGAATAACCTTGGACACATACAATAGCATTAGCTCCGCACTAGACCGATTGCAAGAAGCACATTTTTGGATTCACATGCTTCAGGAACACTATCACAACGCTGATCCGTTTCGATGGCACCTGAATGCATTTCGTAAGGCATTGAAAGAGGTACCGCAACTTGTTGACCATAGAGTTACAGCAGGAAAAGGATTTCCCAGATTGTTATAGGACGAAACGTGCAGAATTGGAAAACGATGAGTTAATGAGGTTCCTGTGCAAAGAAACGGGACTTCGATCGTTTCACAGAGGAATGCTTGTTCCAATTTGCCAGGCAAAGGTCGGAATCACTGAAGGAAGCTTGCACGAAGCTTGGGCTCAGCCTTCGCAGGGGATCCGCTGGAAACACAGTAGGGATGCACATGGACAGATATCTTCTACACGCCATCAATCAAACAGATTTCATCGGCATATTAAGTCCCGACGATGATTCGATGCCATGCATATATAGGCCCCGGCGATATAGAAGGGTCCCAGGCGGAAGTAGTAGATTTGTGTGCTGAAGCATGGTTCAAGCTTGGAGCTTCTTTGAATGATGTTCTTGAATGGCTAACTGACTAAAATGTTGGAGAGCTTTCATTAAGCTGTAGACATTCAAGGCATCTAGTTCACTACCACCTTTTTGATCGTGACAAACTTATCGCTAAGGCTATCCGAATTGAAAAATCGTGCTTTTAGACCATCGGCCTAACAATGCGCTGCAGTCGGACAAAGATGCCCGCTGCGCGCATTTTGCCGCTTAGCGCGGCGTTAGGCTTCAGCTAAGGAAGGGAGCTAGCCATGAAGAAAGGTGCTACAGTGCTGCTTTCTATTTGTCTTGGTGTTTCGGGGCTAGTAGCAATAGCAACCGCAGAGGGCGAAACCTGTACGGTAAAAGATCCCACTGGCCAAGTGCCAGAAATTGGGCTGCTTGAGATTTCTGAGGGAGCAATACAAGCCCTTGAAAGCGAGAATGCCCCCAGGCTTGCTGCAGTATGTCCAATGTAAATTGACGAACGGAGATGCCACGAAAGATTAGAGAACTCATCAGAGACCTTGAAACTGCGGGTTTTGTGAATCGCGGAGGCAAAGGAGATCATCGAAACTTCGTGCATCCCAAAGTGACCAAACCTGTCACTATCTCCGGGAAACCAGGAAATGATGCCAAGCACTATCAAGAGAAAGCCGTCAAGGCTGCCCTTAAGGAGTCCCAACGATGAAAGAGAGTATCCGGTACCGATTATTGAATGGTCGGATGAAGATCAATGCTTTGTCGGGAAGTCCAGGGCTGTTCTTGAGATGGTTCGGATGAAGATCAATGCCGGGATGTCTCAGGGCTGTTCTATGGGGGCTGCCATGGGGACGACGAAAAAGCGGTATTTGCGGAATTATGTGAGATTGTGGAAGAGACGATTGAATTGTACAAGAAAGACGGTAAGCCCCTGCCCCCTGCCACTTGTGGGAAAGATTATGCCAACAAGATGCTCCATGTCGCCTAACCTAAGGTTTCGCAAAAGTCCATACCCAACAAAAGCTCTCGGGCGGGTAAGCAGCTGTAGGCTAAGCACCGTCCACCAGTAACCCAAAAGGAGTAAAAAGATCGAAACGATTCTTAAGGCTAATTTTGGAAAAATTTCGACTTGTTTTTCGATACTCCAGAAAAACGAGAACAGATTTTGAAAGAAGTGCAACTGGCACTCGATGAATCACAAATCGTAGAAACGAAGGGCCTATTTGATCGGTGGAAATGTGCTAGGTGAGTAGTGATCAATTTGGCGCTTGGCATTGCGGTCGCCGGCTGCTGTCGCAGCTTTTGGCCCAGCTTCTCCTAGTGTTGTTCCTTACATCATCGGCAGGCATTCGGGTGCTGCCATTCTGACGGCTGAGTGAATCAGTCGTCACAGTAATAGTTGTCGTGGTCAAAGGTGGTGGATCTGGGGCTATGGTTGCCAAGAAGCTGTGCAAGGATTGCTGATGCAAGAAAGTGAGGAAAAGTTTGGAAACATGCCATCTCTTTGGCATATCATAGCCTAACAAGGAGATGGAGCTGACGGGTGACAGCGTGGTTTTCTTCTCCAAATCGACCGTCTCATTCCTGTCCCCCGCCGCTCATCTCTGGCGTTAGACAAAAAAGCCCAAGACAGAGACGAATCGTGTAGAATAAAGACGATATACTACACAACACGCCGTATGCGCAGCGAGGAGGCAAAGCCAGTATGACCGCATTACAGCCACGCTACAGCAAGGAGGAATTTGCGCAGCGTGGCGATGACATTTACGAGCGAGATATTCGTCCCCATCTTGAGGCAGGCGATGCAGGCAAATTTGTCGTCATCGATATCGAGACGAGAGCGTACGAGATAGACACCGATGAACTGGCGGCCTCGGATCGCCTCTTGGCGCGGCACCCGCATGCCCAGGTCTGGCTGCGGCGCATTGGCTCCCGCTACGTGCGCCGCTTCGGTCCCGTCACCGTCCAGGTCCGGCATGATTCACGGGGTGGTCAGTGCGTATCTTGAGGCGCTTATCCACCTCACGGTGCGTGGCCCTGGAGGGCAGGAGCACGCGATTGAGACCGTCATCGACACGGGTTTTGACGGGGCCCTCAGCCTGCCTCCGGCACGTATTGCGGCCCTGGGTCTGCCATGGCGCCGGCGCGGACGGGCGTTGCTGGCAGACGGTCGCGAGAGTCTATTTGACATCTACGAGGCGACTATCGTGTGGGACGGCACGCCTCGACGTATCGCCGTGAACGCGGCTGACACGGACCCCCTCCTGGGCATGGCGCTGCTCTCCGGCTACGAACTGACGTTGCAGGCTGGCAGTTCTTCCCTTTCGCCGGCAGCAGGGGTACATTGGCTGCAGACGGATAATGCTCATTGAGGAGGTCATTTGATGCAAGCAACTGCGAAATCCCTGGGTATCGATCAGCTCAGCCTCGCCGAGCGTATCCTGCTGGTGGAAGAGATCTGGGACAGCATCGCCGCCGAGGCGGAAGCGCTTGAAATCCCACAATCCCACAAAGATGAATTGGACCGCCGGCTCGTTGCCTACCAAGCCGACCCTCACGCCGGATCGACCTGGGAAGAAGTCAAGGCTCGCCTGCAGAAGAAGCCTGGAGCGACACCATGATTATTCGCCCTGAAGCAGAAGCCGACTTGGCAGATGCTCAGGACTGGTATGAGCGACAACGTCAAGGGCTTGGGGCTGAATTCCTGCTCTGTGTGGAGGAGGTTCTCGCTCGTATCGACCGAACGCCAGAGATGTACGGGGAAGTATACCGAGGAGTCCGACGGGCGTTGACTCGCCGCTTCCCATACGCTGTTTACTATCGCGTTGAAGAGGATGTCGTGGTAGTGTTGGGGGTGTTTCATACTCATCAAGACCCCCGGCAATGGCAATCACGAGCCTAACAATGGCATAGAATGGGGGTGTCGGCTGGGAAACTATGATCGTTCAAGGCGATTTGGCGAGTCTGCCTCCCGAGAGTACCAAATACCTGATTGTAATACGTGAAGAGTCGTGCGAAGGGGGCCTCCCGAAACTAATGTTCGAGGGAAGCTTCTAACAGGCTGGATGCAGGCGACACTTGACAACGCGCCTGATCCGCATCGCTAGGCAGCTAAATGGCACAATATCGCGATGAACGATCCTGGTACAACGTGATGCAGGCCTGCACTAACGGCCACATCATCACATCAACCGCACGGGATAGGCCGGAGAACCTAAAGAAACGGTGCCCACAATGCGGAGCCAAGACCATCACGCAGTGCCCCAACTGTAACACAGACATCCAAGGCTACAAGCACATTCCGGGCGTGGCGCACGGCGGTCCGAAAGCACCACCCGACTTTTGCCACGAATGTGGCGCAGCATATCCTTGGACCGTTCTAAATCAACAGTCATCATCGGACAGCACCGCTGCCCCTATCCCTGCCGTGCACACGAACGATGTGTTCGTCGTTCATGGCCATGACAACGAAATGAAACAGCACGTGGCTCGCGTGTTATCCACACTTGGAATGAATCCGATAATGCTGCACGAACAGCCCAATCAAGGAAGAACACTCATTGAGAAATTCGAGAAGAACGCGAATGTCCAAATGGTTCACCAAGAGTGTCACGTTTCCGAATGGTACAGACTTCCGAGCAACATACAAGGGACAAGCCTACCATGCCAAAGTTGAGTCAGGAGCGCTTGTCCTGAACAGCAATCGTTATGACTCTCCGTCTGCTGCCGCTGTTGCGATCACAGGCAAGCCTACGAATGGGTGGATATTCTGGGAGTGCCGGAAACAGGTATAGAATTAGTTCAGCGGCTCAATGTTGGAGGTTTCAAAATGAGTAAACTTGAGCAACTCGAACAACAGGTACTACAGCTTTCGCCCGAGGACTTGGCCAAGTTCCGCGTGTGGTTTATCGAATTGGACCATCAGCTTTGGGATAAACAGATTGAGGCCGATGTAGCCGCCGGGAAGCTTGACCGATTTATTGCCGAAGCGCGAGCTGAGTTTAAGGCTGGAAAGACCCGGGAAATTTGAAGCACTTTATCAATATGGGTGCACACAACGAATATGGTAAGGGTCTTCTCCGCAAATGGAGGAGCCCGAGCGGCTTGTAGCAGCGGACTAACAGGATGATGTGATTCTCATCTAATGTGGAGGACAAGTATCAAGAAACAAGACGCGACCCCATATGTCGGATTCTCGCCTTGCAGCCTTGTCTCCGGCTTCCTTCAGGCCCCACCTCACAGCAGCACCCTTACCTTTGACTCGTAGTTGTCCTCATGTCATTATTGTCTGCCATGAGGCTGGACCTCCTACAGGGAACTTTCACCCCATTAGCTCACGCCCATGATTAACAGCATGAAAGGAGAACAAAATGACTGCCTCCACACAAAGCAACTCCATCAACAACGGGCAACCCTTCTTGCCCGGCCGCCTTGCCGATCCCAAGAGGGTCTTGAAGACCGATCCGCGTGCCGACCCTCGTATGATCGCTGCGCTCGCTACGTTTGGCTTAGACGATGCGCCACCACCTGCACCAGTGAATGCCGACTCAACACTCAAGGAAAAGCTCGACTATATCGCCGAAGTCGAGCCTGGCTTAGAAGACCTGTTCTCAGCGTTGTTCACGGACCTTCCACCGATTGAGAATGTGGAGAGGCGTACTGAGGTAATCAAGGGCGTGGACGAGAATGACATCAGCTTGTATATCCACAAGCCTAAGAACGCTTCTGGAGTGCTACCCTGTGTGTATCATATTCACGGAGGTGGCATGGTATTGCTGGAGGCCGCTGGTGCTTCCTATACACGCTGGCGCGACGAGCTTTCTGCCCGGGGCTTGGTGGTGGTGGGTGTGGAGTTCCGCAATGGCGCGGGCAAGCTTGGCAATCACCCATTCCCGGCCGGCCTCAACGATTGCATGAGCGGGTTAGAATGGACGTACAACAATAAGGCTAGTATCGGGATTGCCAAGATTATTGTCTCTGGTGAATCCGGGGGAGGCAACCTATCGCTGGCTGTGGGTTTAAAGGCCAAGCAGGATGGCAAACTTGAGCAGATTGATGGTATCTATGCCATGTGTCCATTCATCTCCAATGCCTGGGGTAAGAAGCTCAAAGAGCTGCCCTCGCTCTACGAAAACGATAACTACATGCTCAGCTGCAGCGGGTCAGCCACGTTCGCCACTGTCTATGACCCTGAGCACAAGAACAACAACAACCCGCTTTGCTGGCCATACTGGGCCAAGAATGAGGACCTGCAAGGTCTGCCCCCGCATGTCATCTCCGTCAACGAGTTAGACCCCCTGCGGGACGAGGGCCTGAAATACTACCAGATGCTCATGGCAGCCGGTGTGAGCGTGTACAGCCGGACCGTCAACGGCACGTGCCACGCTGGCGATCTCCTGTTCCGCAAGGCGCTCCCGGAAGTGTACACGGCCACTATTCGCGACATCAAAGGGTTCGCAGACTCGTTGTAGTTTTAGGAAAAGGTGAAGCCTAAACAAACGAGTGAAGCAACAGGGGACCAAGACACGATGAGACCAGAATATGACTTCTCTGGAGCTGTGCGTGGAGTCACGGCAGCTCGCTATACAAAGGGAACAAACGTAGGGGTCGTGGACCCAGAAGTCCTGGACGTTTTCCCCGATAGTGTAGCGGTCAATGAGGCACTCCGAGCTTTGGCGCCGGTTCTGAGACGCCAACAGACCACCCGTAAACGCAGAAAGGTAGCCTAACAGTACGCTCCACCTCGATCACGTCCCGCGACTGGTGAGCGTGACGTTAGATGCAAGACGTTCCCTTCTCATCGGAGGTTTAAATGGACCCGACTAAGTCTCTCTCAGAGTATTTGTACATCGACAGAAAAAGGCTTGAGATGTACTTCGAGCAGATGTCATCGCCTGTCACTTACGACAAGGTCTCTGTATGGAAGGTGGTGTTGGGCTTGCTTGTTCCAAAGGAATAGCCATGAAGCTAACTGTTGCAACCTGCCAGTTTCCGGTTGATTCTGATATGCGCAGGAACCTTCAGTACATATCGCGCCAAATCCGGGCTGCGAAGGACCGAGGCGCCGGTTAAAACAATCTTCACGCCGAACAGATCCTACCGATCTGGTTACTCGCAGTAATACTGGCGCTAAATCTACCGCGGCTCATTTTCGGTTTGCGCGTTGGGAATATCATTCCCGACGAAGGATTTCCTTGGTGATCTTCGGTGGTTGACATATGGACAATCCCAACCATGCCATGGTAGATTGCCCCCTATCAAACTATTATAACAAGCAAGGAGGTGTCCAAATGATTTATGAGTTACGTACTTACGAAGCAATGCCGGGCAAGCTGCCAGCGCTTAACAAACATCTTGAAGTTGCCGCGGGCTTGTTCAAGAAGCATGACCTGGGAGTGTTGGGATTCTGGACCGATGAGATAGGCACCGGCGGTCAGGTCACCTACACCTGGATTTATCAGGACATGGAGGACAGGCAGAAGAAGCTGGCGGCTTTCGCATCGGACTCTGCCTGGCAGCAGCAAGTGGCAGAGGAAACAGAGAAGGAAGGGGTCATTGTTGCCAGAACCCACAACACCATGCTGCAACTGACCCCCTACTCACCCCAACCCAAGATCACCACTAATGTACAGGAGTTGCGCATTTACGACGCCATGCCAAGTAGGCTTCCCGACCTCAACAACCGCTTCGCCAACCATACCCTCGGTCTGTTTGAGAAGCATGGTATGGAAAATATCGGCTACTGGACCGAAGTCTTTGGCACCAGCAATCGGCTGGTGTATATGCTAGGCTACCCCAGCCTGGGAGACCGAGAAAAGAGTTGGGCAACATTCCAGCGGGACCCAGACTGGCAAAAGGCGCGGGCGGAGTCGGAGAAGAACGGCACCCTGGTGGCGAAGACCCACAACATAATTTTGCGACCCACTGCCTACTCGCCCAGAGGATAAGCTGCTACCATGCCCCCTCTCTAACCCTTCCCTTACTAAGGGAACGAGCTGACGTCAGGACACAGGCAGTCGGGGCGAGTAGGCACAAGTGTAGGCTTGTGAGAGACCTGGGGCATGACAAACCAAGACTCTTGGACTACTCGCCTCAAGGATTATATGGCAAAAGGGCTCCCTAGGGTCGGGCCTGGCCTGATGCAGTAATCGAACGCATGGTCCGCAATGGTGTTGGCCTCATGCCCACGCTCTGGCGATTTGGGCTAACCCGGACCGGGGGCTCCCCGGAAGCTACGGGCATCGAAGATAGACGCGCACAACCTTCGACAGCAAAGGAGGCCGAAGCAGAACGCAACGGCCTTTTAGTGGTGCCGCGGAGACTACCGCAGGTTGTATAAGCGCAGGCAATTCTCCGCAACAATGGGACGAGCCTCATTGTCGGAAACGTTGGCAAGATGTTTTTTTAAGAATTGCTGGGATTCCGGCCAACTACTGTCGAGATGCGGAAAATCCGAGGACCACATGATACGATCCACGCCAATAAACTCGCGCAGCATCACCCCCGGCAAGTCATCAATGAACGTTAGATGGCAGTTGTTGTGCCAATATTCGCTGGGCAAGCGCTCGCACCTCACCATGGGATCATTGGCCATCTTGCGCCGGTGATAGCCCCAATCCAGCCGACTAATAAAGTTGGCGGCCCAAGAGAGCTCGTTCTCGGCCGAAACCAGCTGCAAATCTGGGTGACGGTCGAAAACACCTTCCAAGATCAAGGTGCCAAATGCCCGAGCCATACGTACGGGAAGGACCGCATAGCCAACAGCGGCGCTTTCTTCGCCGGTCTCATCCCGTGTCCAGTTGTTGTTGGCATGCCCGGAGGCAATAATGTGCAGGCTCAGTGGCATATTGATCTCGGCTAATGTGGCCCACAGGGGATCCCATTGGGAGGCCGAGTAGCGTGAGCCATCCGGGGTATCCTGAGGCAGGAGCACGCCAATTAAGCCCTTCTCTTTGGCGCGACGGCATTCCTGCATAGCCCAGTCAACATCAAAGGCGGCGACCACCGCAATGCCGAACAACTCTTGGGGATGAGTCCTGCAAAAATCACTGAGCCAATCATTATAAGCTCGACACACAGCCTGCTGTAGGTTCTTATCAGGAATAGCAAATACCCGCATGGCATAATTGGGGTAGAGCACCTCTGCATCCACCCCGTCCATGCGCATGTACTCAACCCGAGCATCCGGGTGCCAATCATTCGCATCCGTGGCATAACGCTTATTACCTGCTGCGGCCGCGGCATACGCCTTGACTCGATTTCTGGCCACCGCGCCCATGGGACGTTTGGCCACGAACGCCGGCATGCCTTCACATACCCAGACATCCCCATCGGATTCTGAAACGACACGTGGGCCGCGGTCTTTATAGGCTTGAGGCAGATACTGCTGCCACAGATCAGGGGGCTCAATGGCATGCGAGTCGGCTGATATCACGCGATACTGTTTCACCATGCACTCCTTTTTAGACTCAGAGTATTGCTGTTCGCTTTCGGGTCACTTTATTTCATTGCGGTGGACCGGTGTCAAGCTTAAAGCTGTACGGTCCCATCTCGCCGGAAAAGCAGAAAGCGGATTAAGGGAGGCAGGCGCTAGACCTTGATCGTAATTCCTGTCATGGGGAAGGGTTAAAGGAGGAGAAAAAGATGCTGCAAGTGTTTTCCATGCCGTGTGGGTTTCTCGAGCTCGATAGCAAACTGTTCTTTCCCAACCTGGAGAAGGGGGAACAACTTATCATACCGGTTCCGAGCTATTTGATTACTCATCCCAAGGGAAATGTTGTGTTTGACACGGGTGTTCACTGTCAAGCCATCGACGATCCCGTGGGACGGCTGGGAGAGGAAATCTCCAAGCTGCTGGTCTCGCGGACCAAGCCGGGTGAGGAGATTGTCACCCAACTGGCCAAGTTCAAGCTGACGCCCAACGACATTAGCTATGTTATTAACTCCCACTTCCACTTTGACCATGCTGGCGGCAACGAGTTCTTTCCCCAATCTACTATCCTGGTGCATAAGAACGAGGTAGCCGCAGCCAAAGATCCTGAGTTGAGAAAGAAAGCCCTTTTTGATCCCAAGGACTACGACCATCCGCTCAACTACCAAGAGGTGACCGGTGAATACGATATCTTCGGTGATGGCACCCTGGTGCTCTTTCCTACCCATGGCCATACGCCGGGCCATCAGTCTCTGCGCATCCGCGTCACCAAAGGAACGGACATCGTTCTCACTGGCGACGCGTGCTACACCAAGGCCAACATGGACCAAGACTTATTGCCGTCGGTGGCTGTTGACGAAACGGATATGTATCGCTCCCTGGGAACTTTACGCGAACTGCGTGACAAGCAGGGAGCCACAATCATTTACGGACACGATCCCCACCAGTGGCAGGAGATTCCGCACGCACCAGAGCCACTGGCTTAAAATCAGTCACTCGTATGAAAACAAAATGCCTTTTATCGGGTTAATCCTCATATATGGGGTATCCCAGAAACCACCCTGGTTCACGGATTTGGTTCACGGGTGTTGTACAAGAAATCTATCTCACCGGCTCACGAAAACAACGAACTATAAGAGGGAGGAACAGACATGCCAATATTCGAACGTGACAATATCAAGCTTTACTATGAAGAGTATGGAGCGGGATTCCCGATTTTGCTCATTGCGCCGGGAGGCATGCGCTCGGCCCTATCGTTCTGGCAAGGAACCGCGTGGAATCCTATTGAACAGCTCGTACCCCACTATCGTGTCATTGCCATGGATCAACGCAATGCTGGCCGGTCTGTGGCTCCCATTCGCGCCACGGACAGTTGGCACGTCTACACAGAAGACCATCTCGCCTTGCTAGATCACCTGGGCGTTGATCGATTCCATGTGGCGGGGATGTGCATTGGTGGCCCGTACTGCCTGGGACTGATCCAAGCCGCACCGCAACGCGTAGCGTCGGCCGTCCTGTTTCAGACGATTGGTCTTCTCAACAACCGACAGGCGTTTTTCGAGATGTTTGACAACTGGGCGGATGAGCTGAAGCCGGGGCGACCAGAAGTGGGCCAGGACGCTTGGGAGTCCTTCAAAACGTCTATGTACAGCGGAGATTTTCTCTTCAACGTATCCCGAGAATTTGTCTCTAGCTGTCAAACGCCGCTGTTGGTGTTACTGGGCAACGATCTGTACCATCCTGAAGAAACGTCAAGAGAGATAGCCACGCTAGCACCGAAGGCAACGCTGGTTGAAAACTGGAAAGAGCCCGAGCACCAACCGGCAGCAAAGAAGGCCGTAGAGAGCTTTCTTGCTGAGTACACGCCGCGCTAGGGCGTCACCCAGTGAAAGCGCCTCTCTTTAGTAAACCTCAGGTGACGGAGAACAGGCCTAATCGGGTAGCAAGGAAGAAACGCTAGTCTTCACCGAACTGTCTATGAACTGTCTATGAGCCGGGGTGGAAGGACAAGAGAAGAAAAAGCAGAGGCACAGATGTTGTGCCTCTGCCTGCTTTCTAGACCGCCCGATAAGCGGCAAACGACTGTGTGGATGACCGTGCCTGCGGGTCCGTGACCACGTTGATCACCGCCGGTTTGCCAGAAGCAACGGCGCGCTGCAAAGCCGGGCCAATGTCTTCGGGCTTCTCAACGTATTCGCCGTAGGCGCCAAAGGCCTCCGCCATCTTGTCATACCGGGTATGGCCGAGGTCCCGTCCAGCTATCATCCCACCCAAGGCAGCCCAACCCGCATTGTTGCTAATAACAATGATGGCGGGAATGTTGTGACGCATCATGGTGTCGATCTCCATGCCGTTCATACCGAACGAACCATCACCACTGAGGACGATCACCTGCGTGTTTGGTTTTGCCACCTTGGCCCCCAGACCAAACGGTACAGCCACTCCCATGCAGCCGTTGGGGCCGGCGTTCACCCGGTGCCCAGGGCTGTTTGTGGGAACCGACTGGCGAGCAAAGTTCAGGATCTCATGCCCGTCGACTACAATGATCGCATCGCGGTCCATGAAATCGCGCACCTCCTTACACAGCCGTAGGGGATGAATAGGCGTGGCGTCGGAGTTGAGCAGGGCGGCTGACTTCTCTCGGGAGCGTTGATCATAGCCCCGTAAGGTATCGATCCAGGGCAGTTCCTTGCGCCCATGGAAGGCATCTCGACCTTCTTGAATAAGTTGTTGCAGGACTATCTTGGCGTCACCAACGATGCCAACGTCAACCGAGCGGTTGCGGCCAATCTCTTCGTCAGAGATATCAACCTGAATGAGCTTTACATTCTCGGCAAAACGGGGCGGGAGACCAAAGCCAACGATGAAGTTAACCCGTGTCCCCACGAGCAACACCGCGTCGGCTTCCTTCCATGCCTGGTTGCGTGCACCAAGAAGGCTGAGAGGGTGGTCTTCTGCAATCACACCCCGGCCCTGTGGGGTGGTGTAAAACGGGATACCACTGAGCTCGACGAACTCTTTCAGCTCTTGCATGGCGCCCGACCAGAATACACCTGTGCCCGTCAGAACAATCGGGCGCTGGGCTTGCTTGAGGAGCGCAATCGCTTGCTTCACTAAATCCGGGTCGCCTGATACGCGAGGCACAGCATGCGGCTTCTGGGGAAACAGGACCTCACTTTCTTCTACCTCCCGGTACAGCACATCACCAGGCAGATCAAGGTAGACGGGACCGGGCTGTCCGCCGGTTGCCATGCGGAAGGCTTTGTTAATCAGCTCGGGGATGCGCCGGGCGTCCTTGGCGCGGTCTGCCCACTTGGTAATAGGCTTAAACATCCCAACCTGATCCATCTCCTGAAACGCCCCCATGCCATCCTGCGAAATGGCACTTGCCCCACCCAGGGTAATGACTGGCACCGCATCGAGAAAGGCGTTGCCCACGCCGGTAATCAAGTTGGTGGTTCCTGGCCCTGAGGCCGCGAAGCATACCCCAGGCCTGCCAGTCACCCGGCTGTACGCGTGCGCAGCCATTGACGCCGCCTGTTCGTGGCGAGTGTCAACGGCATGAATCCCCGCCTCTAGGGATAGGGCCGCAACGTCGACTATCGGTCCACCGGTCAGATAGAAGGAGGTGTCGACCCCTTCGTCCCTGAGCGCCCTGACAACTAATTTATTTCCGCTGATCTTGGCCATAGCTAAGTCCTCCTTTACGGTTATGCTTGAATTGACTGGTGTATATTAGCCATACTGTGAGGAAGCAGTCAATCTTGAATCACCGTACCTCACCCTGAAGAAACAATATATTCATTGCAATATTATACGCATATCCTATCTCTGTGCACAGGTGTCGAGAAGAATGAGCCTAGCCTCCCAGTACAGATTTTCGGGAAGACGCTGGCAGAGAGCCAGGACGGAAACAACAAGCCAAGGGGAAAGAAGCACGGGCAAGGGCGATCTTTCTGTACCTGACACTAGAAGGCACAAGCTAACCGCGGCCGGCAAGGCAGCTAGGCTAGAGAATTATTTTCCGTTATAGATATGGATACATGGTTCTGCTATAGAGCAACTCCGGGGTGGGGTCTCTGGTTCGCATAGTTAGGAGGCATAGTTAGGAGATATAAAAATGAGTTCACTGGAGAAGGTTGCTATTGTTACGGGAGCAGGAACCGGCATTGGCAAGAGTACAGTGCTGGCTCTTTTTCAGGAGGGGTATTCCGTGGTCCTGGCTGGACGGCGGGTACAGCCTTTAGAATCGACCGCCAGGGAGGCAGGGCCGTCTGGCTCGCGAGCTCTGGTGGTGCCCACAGACGTGAGTGATCCCGACTCGGTTCGCGCCTTATTCGCCAAGACCAAGGAGAGATTCGGCCGGCTCGACGTGTTGTTTAACAATGCGGGGGGCGGTGCGCCGCCCATACTCCTGGAAGATCTGAGCTATGAGCAATGGAAGTCCGTGGTGGATATCAACCTGACCGGAGCCTTTCTGTGTACTCAGGAAGCGTTCAAGCTCATGAAAAGTCAGGACCCCAGGGGCGGGCGCATCATCAATAACGGCTCTATATCGGCTCACGTCCCACGGCCCAACTCAGCGCCCTATACGGCCACCAAGCATGCCATGACGGGTCTGACCAAGTCAACGGCTCTTGATGGACGTAAATACGATATAGCGTGCGGCCAAATCGACATTGGCAACGCTGAGACCGAGCTGACGGCCAGAATGAAACAGGGCGTTCCGCAGGCTAATGGGTCAGTGGAGGTTGAGCCGACCATGGATGTAGATCATGTGGCGCGGGCGGTGATATATATGGCGAATCTACCATTGGATGCGAACGTGCAATTCATGACCGTTATGGCAACTAAGATGCCCTTCATTGGGCGGGGGTGACTTGCAGGCAAGCTTGAGGATGAAGCCGGGGAAGGAAAAAGAAGAAGGAAAACAACTCTGGTCGCTTTAGTAGCCTATAGCACCCCTTCTATCTAAGTGAAATCGAAAAACCAGTTAGAGGAGTCTAACCATGGTCGACAGATTGAAAGATAAGGTAGCTATTGTGACCGGCGGCGCTTCGGGGATTGGCCGCTCTACCGTCCTGCGCTTTGCCGAAGAGGGAGCAAGGGTGGTGGCAGCGGACCGGAGCTTGAAGGGCTTGGAGCAAACCGCAAAGCTGGCTCAAGAGACCGGCAAAGAGATAGAAACCTTTGCCGTTGACGTCTCCAAGATGGATCAGGTTGCCCGCATGGTAGACCACACGGTCAGTCGCTGCGGACACCTGAATATTCTAGTAAATGCCGCCGGGGTCCTGATTCTGACACCTCCTCTGGCGGAGGTCGATGAGCGCGACTGGGATCTAATCATGGCCACAAACCTCAAAGGGCTCTTCTTCTGTTGCAAGGCGGCTATACCGGCTGTAATTCGCAGTGGTGGAGGTTCCATTGTCAACATTGCCTCCATGGCCGGAGTCCAGAGTTACAACCGGTCTATTCCTTATGCTGTCAGCAAGGCCGGGGTCATTCACCTAACCTCGGTTGCCGCCAGTCAGTACACCGAACAGGGGATCCGCATAAACTGTATTGCGCCCGGTTTTGTTGACACGCCTCAGGCTCGGGGAAGCACCCAAAGCACAGAAGCAATTGAGAGCGCGGCCAGGCATCATCCCATGGGCCGTATCGGTCGACCCGAAGAGATTGCCAACACCATCCTCTTTCTTGCCTCCGATGAGTCTTCATACATTAGCGGCACTACCTTTATTGTTGATGGCGGCTCGTGGACCGTATCCGGGCGGCTCTAAGACAAGGGGGTCTCAAGGAGAGCGTATGGATAAGTTAGTTGAGATAGCCAGCAAAGCTGTTGCCGATTACGGGTTCCGGCAGATTGTCCAGTGGAGTCCCGATGATATTGCTGCGCAGTGGCAGCTATTGCCCCGCGAAGCCGAGGTGCTCAAGGGCCCGGTCAAACGGGAGCTGGACGAGCTCCCGATTCCTGTTGAGCCTAAGGATGTCCCCGGGGAGCAGGAACGCTTGGCGGCGCTGGTCAAGAAAGCTCTAGACGGATAAGACCGAACAATAGAGCTTGCGCCAGTTACAAGATTTGCCCCTGCTGCGACCTCAAGTCATAGATGAAGGAAAACTGTTACACCAGTTGGTCTTTCCTTCCTGGGTCGGGTTTTCTAGTGCAATAAGGTTTCGCTCAGGCACCCCCTTTGTCCGATCCCGCAGCTAAAGAGCCTTCGGCAGTCAAGACTACCACGTCTCCGGGGCCTGCGCTGATCTCACCGCCGTCAACCACATAGGTCATGCCGGTGGCAAAGGCTCCCGCCGGACTTGCCAGAAATAGCGCCATCCCGGCGATTTCGTGGGGTTCACCCACACGTTTTTGCGGGTTAATAGGTGAGCCGCTTGACTCTACCGCTTCCACCAGGGGCTGGGCCAGCTCCGTGCGGATGAGGCCAGGCGCAATACATGTAACCCGGATACTGTTTCGTGCCCACTCCTTTCCTAACAGCTGGGCCATATTGATCATGGCTGCCTTGGACAGGGCGTAGGTCCCAATGCCCATGGAAGGGCGGATCCCTTCGTTGGAGGTAATATTGATGATCGCCCCACCCCCTCGTACACGCATTGACTCCCGGCACAGGCGCGAGAGGTATAAGGGTGCCCAGACGTTAACCTTCATTATCTTGGCAAATTCAGCACCCGTCTCTTTCCCCAGGGTACCTAACGACACGGCGGCAGCGTTGTTGACCAGGATGTCCACCCCACCAAATTCGTCAACGGTTCGCTGGTAGAGCTGCTCGCAGTCCGTATCTTCCGCCATATCCGCCCGCACAGCCAGGGCCCGCCGACCCGTAGCCGCAATCTCCAGGCGCGTGCGCTCCAGCGCCTCGGTCCCCCGCGCAGCAATGACTACATCAGCCCCGTGCTCAGCAAAAGCCAGGGCAATAGCCCGTCCAATCCCTTTTGAGCCGCCAGTGACAATAGCGACTTTACCGTCCAGAGAAAAGTCGACAATGCTCATAAGTCTGTTCCTCCTATTGCAGAGCCTGACTCTATGAAAAACCTCCGGCGCAAGTCAAGAGAAAACAGAAAGGACAAGCTAGCAGAAACAAGCAAGAGAAATGAGAGTCAGCCTCGAATGGCACTTCCTTAAACAGCCCTCCCCTGCACCTGTCGGCACAACCACGATCTACACCCACATCCTGAACCAGGGAAGGTAAGAAGTTCACAACTCGATCAATGACCGCTAATGGCATCGGGTTACATAGAGGTGACAGGCTACAAGATATGCAGAGCCTATCATAGGTAACATACTGCTTGAAGTTTAGTCAGTAAGAGTGTTAGGGTTGGGAGTATTTTGGGTAACAAGTAGCTCTTCGGCGAGCTCTTTTGTAGTTCCGGGTTAAGCTGCGGGAAGCTGTAGTGCTTGCAACCTATCGCGTTATCCGACACGGTCCCCGCGAGGAACCCCCCGAATACTCGCTGCGGAGCTCCATTTGGAAGCTTTTGGAAGCTTATCGATGGTCGGTGGCGAATGCTCTTTCACCAAGGCACTCTGTCAAGGGAACCTTGATGGTCTGGGATACAAGAGAGCCGGTGTCAGGCCTTGCAATGCCACACTCTTGGCCTAACATTCTAGTGGAGCTGACGGCCCTCAGCATCGGATGTATACCTATGGAGTAATCACAGATGACAAAATATATTCTTACCAAGAATGAAATTGATGATTATAAAGGCTTGAAAAAGACCCACTTTTTGAACACCAAGGCCAAAAGGCTAAATAAGTCTCTCGGTGACTTGGTTGGTCTTAAAGGTATTGGCTTTCATATCATTGAAGTGGAACCGGGCCATGAATCGACAGAATTTCATATCCATCATTTTGAAGATGAATGTGCCTACATATTAGAAGGCGTGGCCACTATAAGGATAGGCAGCGAAGAGCAACAAGTGAGGGCTGGCGATTTCATCGGTTATCCTGCTGGGGGTCCAGCCCACACTATGTATAACCATGGGGACTCGGCACTAAAATGCATCGTTGTTGGCCAACGATTGCAGCATGATATTACCGATTATCCAGATTTGGACAAGCGGCTTTATCGCAATGGAGGCAAATCAGATTTGGTCGATCTGGCTAATGTAACTAGCCCAACTGTAGGTAAAAAAGCATAACAAGGGGTTGAACGCGCATACGTCCTAGCTTTATTTCAATCTCATTGCTTCCTATGTGGCGGCAAACTGAATCGGGTAAAAGCTGGACCGCACCCAGCCAGTTATCTTAATAGTGAGACCGAATATAGCAGGTCATATCTGTCCATTATGCAAAACGGCAGATGCAAGCAAGATCTACCAGGACAGGCACCGGGACTACTTCCGTTGTCAAGTGTGTAACTTAGTGTTTGTTCCCTCAGCGCAGTTTTTATCTGCGCAAGAGGAAAAGGCCAGATACGATCTACACCAAAACTCTCCGGATGATCCGGCCTACCGTCGCTTTTTAAACCGCCTATTCCTTCCCCTGCAAAAGCAATTGGCTCCAAGAAGTCTGGGCCTGGATTTTGGTTCCGGTCCTGGGCCTACGCTCTCAGTGATGTTTGCAGAGGTCGGGCATGTCATGGCGATCTACGATCGTTTTTATGCGCGGGATTGCTCTGTTCTGACAAAGCAATACGATTTTATTACCGCCACTGAGGTGGTGGAACACCTGCATAACCCGAAAAGAGATTTGGATAGGTTGTGGGCCTGCCTGAAGCCAGGTGGTAGGCTGGGAATAATGACCAAACTGGCTCTTGGTCGCGCAGCCTTTGCCCGTTGGCATTATAAAAACGATCTTACCCATGTTTGCTTTTTCTCCCGGTCGACCTTTGCCTGGCTAGCCGTCCAGTGGAGGGCAGAGCTGACTTTTGCTGACAAAGATATTGTTATTTTTTACAAAAAGCTGACCTCAGACTACCCCCTTTCCCGCAAGAACGCGGGAGGGCCCCAGGAGTGAAGGGTGCCTTGGAAATCTCTGCAGGTCTGCTGGATGGAACTAAAGACGGATGATGTTAACGGGAGGTTATTGCCAAACGCCTCGAGCGGGGGGCTTACCTAGTCGAGGTTGCTCTTGCAGACGGTTCCCTCTATAGATAGTCAGGTCGAAAAGTATCCGCCTGCTTCGCCTGATGGCGCAGCTTTCTCTCCCTCACCCCGATCCTCTCCTCAGGGGCAAGGGAAATAACCTGAGCCAATTTGTTGCAATGATACAAACTAACAAGGAGGTAACCCATGGCAAAATCGGCCGAACAAGAAATGTTAGAGGCCTTACAAGACTATGACACACCATCCATAACCAATGTTGTTGCCACCTATTCCCAGCATCCTCTTTGTCTTGGGCTTTATAATCCCTGGAGCGAAAACTGGTACACGGATCAATCCATTCGTTGCATGTATCCGGAGCTGGGTAGACTGGCTGGGTATGCCGTTACCTGCGTATTCGGACTACCAGATCCGAACTACTCACGTCTATCCTTTATGGATATAGTTGACGCCCTGGATGCCTCCCCTAAACCCACCATTCTTATCTTGCAGCAGAAATACCCCCCGGAGATAGCGGGTAAGGTGGGATTGGCCGGTGGCAACATGACGGCCGCTATGAAAGCGGTGGGCTGTGTGGGAGTCATATCCAATGGTCCTTCCAGGGATATAGATGAAATACGCCCTATGAGGTTTCAGTATCTGTTAAGCGGTATTTCACCCGGGCACGGGGCCATGGCCGTTCATGCGGTCAACGTGCCGGTTTCAGTGGCAGGCATGGACGTTGCTCCGGGAGAGATTATTCACATGGACGAGAATGGGGCCTGTAAGTTTCCCGCAGATAAGGTCGAGGCTGTTCTGGCCAATGTCCGGGCACTGCAAAAAGAAGAAGAAACCCGCATCAATTTGCTACACAACGCCAAAACCGCAGCGGAGGTTAGAGCCATATTCGGCGGACAGTCCTATGGCGCTAAGGAGGAGAAAAGCTCATAGGGTCATGCCGTTTTTGTAGGCCAAGCAAAAGAAGATCCGCATTGACTCTTTTTTCTCTGACCCGTTTTTTCCTCTTCGTGGGATCAGGCGAGGTAGAAGGGAGAAGAGAGTCGTCCCTAGTAGACCTGAGAAGGAGCCGGTAATAATGACGTCCGCAGAACAGCAGGTTATCTCCATTGTGAGATCTCTGGGTGTACCCTACGAAGTTATCAACATAGACCCCACCTATGCAGACACGGCAGCATTTTGTCAGCAGTACGGTTATCGGCTAGAAGAGTCGGGCAACGCCCTCGTTGTTGCCTCCAAGAAGGAGCCGAAAAAATTTGCCGCCTGCGTGGTGTTGGCCCATACCCAGCTAGACGTAAACAAACAGGTGAGAAAACTCCTGGGTGTATCCCGAGCCTCGTTTGCCACGGCTGAGGAGATGAAGGCGGTGACGGGCATGGAGGTGGGGGGCGTGACCCCCTTTGGGCTGCCTCACGAATGGCCACTCTATGTGGACGAGCGCGTTATGAAGCTGGAGTGGGTCATTCTGGGCAGTGGCGGCCGGGAGGCAAAAATTAAGATCTCACCTGCGGTCTTTACCAAGCTCGGAGCCGAAATTATTACCGATTTGGCGCTCGAACGACCCTCTTCATAGCGTTCCAGGGAAAAGAAGCAAGGGCTTTGATTCGGTGTGACTTCTTCTCCATGGGAGTATTGGGATCAGCAAATTCAAAGCCCCTATTTAAGGCCCAGAGACACCAGAGGATCGCGGTCTACCACCGGAGCTGGCGAGACACCTGCTTGCAGCTTGACCGAACCCGGTGTGCGCTCATAGGGATCAGGCAGGCCGATCTCCTTGGCATAATCCCGGATTACCGGGATGACCTCCTCCGCCAGCAACTTCATATTGGTCATCCGGTCTTCATTGCTGACCGGACCCTGGATATTGAAGAAGGTGAGGCTGCCGGGACGGAGCACCTGCAAGATAGTCTTGATCTTCGGGATCACGCTTTGGGGCGTCCCAATAACAACTTGCATACCCTTCTGTGCCTTCTGGAAACTCGCCGCTAGTTTCTTGCGCACCTCATCATAATCCGTTTCCTCGGTTTCGGGGGTCTCCTGTCCCTGCCTCAGCTTCTCCGGACTCACACCAAGCCAGCTGCCCCCAGGGTGCTTGGCCAGCATCTTGATGGCTCCCTTGGAATTATAGCCTGGCGGTAGGGTATGCTCGGGACGAGAGAAGGCGTTCTGGCCACCACCATAGACAAACCCTTTACCCAGTTCCTGAGCTTTTTCTTCAGTCTCGGCTACGAATGTTGGCAGCAAGTAGCCAAAGTTCTCCGGACCGGCTTGATAACCCTGCTTGACCGCTTCATCAGCATAAAAGTTCCACAGATCACAGGTTGGCCCTAGCGCCGTCCCCAGACCTATATAGGGGTAACGGTGCTGGGCACACCAGCGTACCGTCTCCGGGCTCAGAACACCCGGAATCCACATGGGCGGATGGGGCTTTTGATAAGGCAGGGCCCAGGGGTTCACATGGCGGTAGTGGAAGTGTTTGCCCTCGTAGCGCCACGGTCCGGGCCGGGTCCAGGCCTGCACAATGAAGTCATGGGCTTCGTTGAACATCTCGCGGTTATAAGCAGGGTTGGCATTGTTGAAGAACTGCTCGCTGCCAGCCCCACGCACCCAACCGGTGATCAGGCGTCCCCGCGAGATCAGGTCAATCTCGGCCAGTTCCTCTGCCATACGCAGGGGATGCTTAAGAACGGGCAGCGGGTTGCCAATCAGCAGGATTTTCACCTTAGAGGTAATGCGGGCAAGGATGGCTGCCTCAACGTTCATAACGCCCCCCATGCAGAAGGGATTGCCATGGTGCTCATTCAACGCTACCGCATCGAACCCCAGTTCCTCGGCATAGCAGGCTTCGTCCAGGTAATAGTTATAGTCGTCGGCCGCCTTCTCATGGTCAAAATGCTGGTTCGAAAGCGCAAAGAAAGCCCTGTTCTTAAGAACTTCGTCCTCAGGAACCCAGCGATAAGGCCGTTCGGTAAAATATGCAACTTTCATTTGCTCCTCCTTTTCCTAGGATGCCAAAAATTCTTTCACAACCCTGATAAATTCGTTGGAGTTCTCGATTTCTGGGCGGTGCCCAACGTCTTTGATCTCGGCGACTTTTGCCCCGGCAATAGACTTCTGGTATGCCTCTATGCACCCTTTAGGGACAACGGCGTCCTTCTGACCCCAAACCAGCAGCGCTGGCAGGTCCTTCACCCCCTCCAGCAAGTGGCCCAGGCTGGGGTTGTGCATGTAAGGCTCCCAACCGATTCTGGCCGTTTCCGCCCGGGCTTCCTCAAAAGCCTCAAACTGCTCCGGCGTCATTTCTCCGCCATAGATCTTGCCGAACTCAGGCGCTGCTGGGTCTGCTGCGGTTGCCCGCAGATGCGTGCGGATGGTCAGGGGGAAGATGTCCATAATCTCCCCCTCGGCCGGCTTGAGGCCCATGGGCGCAACCAGAATCATGTGCTTAAAAATTTTAGGGTCCGACGCTGCCATCTCTGCCGCTATGAACCCACCAGCCGAAAACCCTATAACGTCAACTGGATCGAGGTTCATCTCTCGAACCACCCGTGCATAAAAACCACCAAGATCACGGTAGTTCACAATCCAATCGACCCTTGGCGTTTTCCCGAAGCCGGGCTGTAAGGGAATAATGAGATCATGCTCCTTTGACAGCTCCTCATTCCAGTTCATCCAGCCTGTGTAGCCCAGCTCGTCATGAAACACCAGCAAAGGCTGGCCTGAGCCTCCCCTTACCACTACCAGTTCAGTTCCGGCAACATTGACCGGCTTTTCGGTCCAGTTTGTCAATGATCTTTCCTCCTCTATATGCGTTTATTCAAGAACTTAATAAAAACCACCTCCGGGTCCTGGACTCCGAACAAAGCGCTGTTTCCCGTCCTGGTAGGGTACGTCAGACAATCTGATAGCTACATGGGCATGTTTCCGGAGAGTAACCTCAGAGGTATAGACAAAAAGTGTAGTGAGCGCAATATGGCTACGAACTAGGCTCGATTTGTTGCCAGGACCAGGCTAGACGATTTTGGGGCAAAAGGGTGTATGAAAAAAGGGATATAGGAAACAATATTATGGCGGAAAAGAGTTCTGAAGTTGATTCTTACCTAGAAGATCTCGATCCTTCCCGCAGAAAAGCCCTGCAAACACTGCGAGCCCTAATTCATAAGTCAGTCCCCAAGGTGGCAGAGTCCATGCAACATCGTATGCCAACGTTTGAGACTTCGGATATACTCTGCTCCTTTGCTTCGCAGAAAAACTATATGAGCTTTTATATCTGCAATCCAGCTATTATGGATAAATTCAGAAAAGAGCTTAAGTACCTGAATGTTGGCAAGGGCTGTATCAGGTTCAAAAAAATGGCTGATCTTCCTACGGATACGATTGAGAAAATAATTAAAGAGGCAGCCAAAAATCCTGGCCGGCGTTACTGTACCCATGCTGTTTCTACAGGGAACCCGCGACAAACTAGCCGGGCTGGCGCTGCTGCGTCCAATATGTAGCCGACTCGGCGACCGGGCCACGCTACATATTGTCGACAATGCAGACCACTCGTTCCACGTATCCAAACACTCCGGCAGAACTGACCAGGAGGTGCTTGCAGAGCTAGGGCAATCTGTCAGTGCCTGGGCCCGTCAACTTGGTTGAGCGTGAGTAAGAGCTTCTAACAAAATGTGGAATATATTTTCCGGCCAATTTCCTGGATGCCTATTGACACAGGCATGACAAGGTTCTCTGTCATTCCCGCGCAAGCAGGAATCTAGAACGTTTGCATGCCTGTTAGAAGCTCTAGGGTATGGCCATGAATGAATAATCTCATTCAAATAGCCGGGGTTAGAGACACGGCGGAGACACAAATGCTGGTGGAGTGCGGAGTCCAATATATTGGATTTCCCTTACGACTCACTGTCCACCAAGAGGATCTCTCAGAAAATGAGGCTGCTGCCATTATTCGGTCGCTTCGGCCTCCCAGGTATGGGGTCTTGATTACCTACCGGAGTGAGGCCAACGAAATTTATCATTTCTGTCAGTACCTGGGAGTTTCCATTGTCCAGCTGCACGGCAATATTAGCAAAGCCGAACTATCTCGCCTGAAGACTCTGGCGCCAGATCTGCAAGTAGTCAAGAGCTTAATTGTACGAGGCAACAACCTCTCCGAGCTCGAAGCAAAGGTCCGTGGTTTGACTCCCTATGTGGACGCATTTATTACCGATACATTCGATCCAACCACCGGTGCCTGGGGAGCAACCGGCAAGACCCATGACTGGCATATCAGCCGTAAGCTGGTGGAACTCAGTCAGCGGCCGATCATACTGGCCGGAGGGCTTAACCCCCAAAATGTTTGTGAAGCCATTTGCACAGTGCGACCGGCTGGGGTGGACGCCCATACAGGGGTGGAAGACCCAAGTGGCCGAAAAAGTCGTCCCCTGGTAGAAGCCTTTGTCACCGAGGCTCAAAAGGGATTTATGACGCTATCATAATGAACCGTTTTTGTGATGTCTAGCCTCATATCCATGCTTTCTGATCCCTTCTGAGCCGGCCCGATATGCCAGTGAGTCGTAGTCAGACGGTTGAGAAAGTAGTGGTCATGGCTGACCAGCAGCAGTCCGTAGGGACACTCAGCCAGTGCTGGACGAGGCGTTCGAGCGCCACCGTAGTCACTTTAATGGGTGGTTCTACGACCGGCTGACCATGGCCATTGTAACCGTCCTGGTGTGGGTAGTTTCGGTACTCACTGCAGACGGGTAGTAATTGCAAACAGATTCCATTTGCGCTTTCTAAATGATAGTTTTCTACCAAGACACCCTTGATTATAGGGGCAAACATGGAGAGGGGCCTTAAACACTGAGAGCTTGTAACAAAATGATGAGTGATGCTACCGACTCGCTGTCGTATAAAGCAAATCCCCCCGCGCTACGCGCTTTCCCTTACGCGGGCCGCCCTACGCGGATCGCCCCTTTGCCAAAGGGAGGATTTTTGTCCGGCAGAAGCGGCTGCTAAGATTTGGAGTATGTAAAGATGAACCGCATGCTCAATGTTACCACATCCGTCCTGGCTACGGTGGTACGACTAGGATATGCCGAGCGCGTGGGCCCACTTGGCCTCCGTCCCGAGAAGCCTCTGGCGCTCTATGATTTTGAGGCCTGTCCCTTTTGCCGCAAAGTGCGTGAGGCATTGACCGTTCTCGACCTCGAAGCCGTTATCTACCCCTGTCCCAAGAGCGGCCCCCGCTTCCGCGAGGAAGTAAAGAAACGCGGAGGCAAAGCCCAGTTTCCCTATCTTGTGGACCCCAACACCGGAAGGGAGATGTACGAGTCCGATCAGATCAACCGCTATCTCTTCGAAAGGTATGGATCGGGTGAGGTCCCGTTCATGCTTTCCGCCGGGGTGTTCACGAATCCGACGGCGTTCGCCGCGTCGGCCATACGCACGGGTCGGGGCCTGTTCTACCGCCGCTCCCATCCTCCTGAAAAACTGCTTGAACTTTACAGCTACGAGGGATCACCCTTTTGTCGCCTGGTCCGAGAGGTGCTCTGCGAACTCGAGATTCCCTACCGCCTGCACAACGTTGCGCAGGGGAGTCCGCATCGGGAAGCCTTTGTCTCGCGCTCAGGAAATATGATGGTGCCCTATCTTGTGGACCCGAACAAAGATTTGGCGATGTTTGAATCTGCCGATATTGTTGCTTATCTGAGAGAGACCTACGCGGCAAGCTGATCGGTTTCTGCGTAGAGTTTAAACCGGGAGAAAAAGATCTCGCTAAAGAGCCCGCTGTACAAGCCTTAAAAAAGGAGGCATAAAGCACCCATGGCTATAGCAACATCTGGCCGCGTGGAGTTATGGTATGACATCCAAGGTGAGGGTGAGCCGTTAGTCTTAACCGGAGGATTCGGGATCCTACACGAACAGTTTCATCTGGTCACACCGATTCTGGCGAAACATTTCAAAGTCATCAACTGGAACTGGCGTGGTGCGGGCCGCTCCGACCGTGCTCAAACGCAAGACTACTCCATCGAATTGTGGACGGAGGACCTGCACGCAGTGCTAGACGCGGCGGGAATTAACAGCGCTTATTTGTGGTCTACATCCACCGGCTCGTTGATAGGCATACACTTCACGGCGCGATATCCCGAGAGAGTCCGGGCGCTGATCACCTATCCCTACTTCAAGACTGATCTGGAGCTTCGCCGGGTTTACCAGTGCTACCAACATATCTTTGATGTTTTTGGCTGGGATGGGATTACTCGTATTCTTTCATGGATTGGACTACCTGAGGAGCGACTCAATTCTGAAGAGGGAACAGCGTTTGCCAAATGGGAACGTGAGTGTCTGGAGCGAAGTCTTAACCCAGGATCCTTCAACAAAATGTGCCAAGCGTACGAATATGTTGACTTGACGTCTGACTTACTGCGGCTTAGGTCTGTTCCAGTGTTACTTTTGGCGGGTAGAGATGGGCCCCTCGGACTTGGGATTCCCATGATCCAGCGGCTAGCTAGCCAATTTCTTGAAGCAGTGTCCAGCGCAAAAACGCATGTCATTGAGGGAAGTGGGGGTACCTACTGTATGCTGGAAAAGCCGGAGGAAACCGCTCAGGCAGTCATCAACTATCTCAACAGCTTGGCGAAATAGAAGGACCCAGCGGCGGAAGACTACCCCCGGCTGTCCGGGCCATAGGCAAAAAAGGAGAGTGACTATGCCATTTGCTTCTGTTCGTAACATTCGTATGTATTATGAGATCCGGGGCACAGGCCCATGCCTGCTCTTCATCAACGGCACGGGGGGTGATCTGCGGCGCTCGCCCAATGTCTTCGAGTTTCCGCTGGCCAATCACTTCGAAGTCCTGGCTTACGACCAGCGCGGTCTAGGCCGGACTGACCGGCCGGACGTTCCCTATACTATGGAGGATTACGCTGCTGATGCTAATGGTCTATTGGAGGCGGTGGGCTGGGATCACTGCCCGGTAATGGGGGTCTCGTTCGGCGGCATGGTGGCCCAGGAGTTTGCGTTACGCTACCCGCAGCGGGTGGAACGACTTGTCCTGGCTTGCACCAGCAGTGGCGGTGCCGGTGGGGCCTCATACCCGCTGCATGAGCTTGCCGGCCTATCGTTAGAGGAATGGGTGCAACGGGTTGTGGCACTCAGTGATACCCGCCGTAACGCGGCCTGGCAGGCCGCCAACCCAGGAGAATTTAAGGCCTTGGTAGACGAGACCCTAGCAAGCCTCAAAGTGGGCGCGGACGAACCAGGCCAGCAGGCAGGCGCGCGCCGGCAGATTGAAGCACGCAAGAACCATGATACTTACAGCCGGCTACCTACCTTGCAGATGCCCGTCTATATATGTGGCGGCCGCTACGATGGCATTGCTCAGGTGAGCAATCAGCAAGCCATGCAGAAGCAGACCCCCAACGCCCAGCTAGAGCTGTTCGAAGGCGGTCACCTGTTTTTCCTTCAGGACCCACGGGCGTTTGAGCGCATTACCTCATTTCTGCAGGGATAAGCAGGATAGCCGAACAAGAAGAATAGGTTTATACTAACACCCAAAATCATAAAGGAGGACGTTATGGACAAGATTTTTGCCAAGCAAAGCGTCAGTTCAGATATGGCCATGAAGATGGTTGAGGCGGCTGTTGCCAAAGCCAAGGAACTGGGGGCTCCCCAGGTGGTTGCCGTGCTTGATGAGAGCGGACACCTGAAAGCTTTTTGCCGTATGGACGGCGCGCCGTTGATAAGCCTCGAGGTGGTACAAAAAAAGGCTTATACGGCTCTCCTGGGCATGCCTTCACAGGAGTTTTACAACTTTATTAAGGACGATCCTGCGCTTCTTGCCGGGATATCGTCCATTCCCGGTGTTGTTACCTTTGGCGGCGGTCTGCCTATCAATATTGGTGGTGCTCTGGTAGGCGGAATTGGCGTAAGCGGCGGTACGGTAGAGCAGGATATTGCTTGTGCTCAGGCAGGACTGGATGCCATTGCCTAGCCTTGCCACGCCTAGTGCTAGACTTGCTTAAAAGCCGGTAACAAAGTGACAAGCGAGGCTACCCACTGGATGTCGCGCAAAGACCCCCCCCCTCTAGCCTCTTTCTGAGATAGGTTTTTTGAGGGGGGGTAGGACCTTTCCAGTTCCCCCCTTTGAAAAAGGAATTACATACAATACCTGACAGACCTTAAAGGGAGCTGAGATTATCTGTACTTTGAGGTCAATCCGCAACACCTGCAACTTGACTTGGCTTGTGCTTTGGTAGTGCGGTAGACAAAAACAAATCAAGCTCGAAGACCACATCTTCTGGCTTGATAAAGGTAGGAGAGTATGGGCAAACTCATTGAGGAGATGGGCGAACTTATTTGGGAGGCCCTGGTCAGGAAATTCGATATCTTCGATAATGTTCCCGCGGCCAGACAAAATCGTGAAGATAATGGACAAGTGAGGCAGC
Organism: uncultured Binatia bacterium (SeqCode); assembly: GCA_965220955.1. GTDB lineage: Bacteria > Desulfobacterota > Binatia > Bin18 > CBDCRK01 > CBDCRK01. The sequence continues at coordinate 58,655 of CBDCRK010000037.1, forward strand.
CGCAAGACGCCCCACCGTGGCGCCGGCATGAGTCTATGGTGGGCCAGCACCTCGAAGACGAGTTCCCAGAGCACCACTGGCAGCCCCAGAAGCGCTCGAAGTCAACCGGGAAGCGCCCGGACTTCTTTGGCACCCATGGTCGCGACCGCATCGTCGCTGATGCCAAGCACACCCCGGTGGTGAAAAAAGAGCACGTAGACCAGATCGTAAGGTATAAGTCCCACCCGTTCTACGCTAAACACGGCCGCCTGATGTACCCGAAGGATGTGCACTATTCTGATAAAATGGCGGAGTATGTCTCGACCAAGAAGGGTGTCAGTATCGGGCGGACCCGCTCTCCGTATAGCGCTGACAGAAAACGCCGCGGGCAATAAGATAGGCTTGTTCCACCAGTGCTTGGGTAAAGAGGCCCGTGGCAGGTGTCGCACAACCGACGACGACTAGGGTATGCATGTGAGCGCTCCTCTATGAGTGATGTTATGAATTTCTGAATAGCCAGCAATGAGGCAGATAGCCATAAGGGACCCCTCTCGTTACCAAATAAGCCAATTGAAACAATCTCCTGTTCCTCGCCCGACCCCCGCCTATCAGGCAATTGTCGACTAAATAGGGTTGAAACCCGTAATCATATCTGGGCGACCCACGGCACGCAGCGTGCGATATGTATCGGCTTGCGGCCGTAGCGCTGTTATTATTGACAGCTAGCCTGCTGAATACGCCAAGTCGTATTGCCTGGTATACCGACCGAATTGATTTACTAGGATTCCTAAAAACTAATGATACCATGAGGTTCGAGTATGGCCTTCTCTACATGGACTCGGATATGGGGTGTTTCGCTCTCGCCTTTCACTTGCAGAGCTTGGCCGAGCTGTCAGTAATAATTTGGTTACCCGCGTTAGCGAATACCAGATCGTTGGAGGCCTGCTATTAGCCTTCCTTGGGTTGTTTGTAGTAAACTGGTATTATGGTAGAAACAGGTTGCCCAGGGCGTCTTCGTAATAGAAACCTGGTCTTCACCACGTTGTGCTTCGTTCAGAATGACGGGTTGGGGATGAGAACTGGTATGAGTCTCATCGTATGTGGGGCCTGACGTTACTTCTTTGATGGATTGATTTTGATGGATTGATGGGAGGTTCTATGTCCGAAGCTATAACCCGTGGAGTTCGTATCACGGTAAACCCCCAGTATGTTCCCGAGCGCTCCTCTGTCGATCATAGCTACTTCTTCTTTGCCTACCATGTGACCATTCGTAATGAGGGGGATGTCCCTGTCCAGCTCATATCGCGGCACTGGATTATCACGGACGGTGCGGGCCGGGTGGAAGAGGTCCGTGGGCCTGGAGTAGTTGGCGAGCAACCGCGGCTGCAGCCGGGGGAAGAATTCGAGTATACAAGCGCTTGTCCCTTGCCGACCGAGGTGGGGTCAATGCATGGTACCTATCAGATGATCACTGATAGCGGTGAGTCCTTCGATGCACAAATTGCGCCGTTCACACTAGCCCGTCCCAACACGATGAACTGAACTTATTGCTCAGTCAAGAATGGGAGCCGGAAGGCCGAGGAAGAAGAGAAAGTTTTAGGTTGCTGGTTCTGGGTAGACAGAGAGGAATTGTTGTGATCACAAAGCCAAGCGAAAGCCAATGAGGTTAAAACGAAAGTCCGGGTTGTTCCTAAAGCGGTAAGCCACTCGGCAGAACTGAGCAAAGAGCAGCCATGCCCCCCCCCGCAGAACATGGACTGTCCCCTTCTCTGGACCCTGCGGATTATATACCGGAGACTCGTGATAATATTTCGCATGATACCAGTCTGCCACCCACTCCCACACATTTCCGGCCATATCATAGAGCCCATAACCATTAGGAGGATATGAGCCTACCGGAGTAGTGCCTTCGCGAGTGTCGTAGTTGGCCAGGCTTTTATTGATCTCGTCTCCCCAGGGATAGAGTTTACCCTCCAGCCCCCCTCGCGCTGCTCTCTCCCACTCGGCCTCCGTTGGCAGCCGTCCCCCGGCCCATGAAGAGTAGGCCTGGGCATCATGCCAGCTTACTAACACCACGGGATGGTTTCCACGTCCCACAGGATAGGTCTTTCTCTCCGGATCCCAATTGTCGAGCTGTGCCCTGGGATCGTCAAAGTGAGGAGCCCTGTAACCTGTTTCGTCAACGAACTTTCTGTATTGGATGTTGGTGATTGGGGATTTGCCAAGATAAAAGGCATCCAGGGACACTCGATGGACGGGGCGCTCGGCAGCAACCCCATCTTCACTCCCCATTAGAAACTCACCCTCCGGAATAAGCACCAGCTCTGACCCATCCTTCTTGTTGGTTATTTCCGTAAGGATCTTATCCACTATGGGTCTCCTCCTTCCACCCTCTCATTCCCGCGCCAGCGAGAATCCAGAAAAGTTGCCGGCCAATAGATGCCACTCAGGAACAAGTTTCGCAGGAATGACACAAGAAGGAAAGCGTCCTAATGTCATAGGGTTTGATTTAGCAAAAAGAAAAGGATTGACACCAGATGAGGCCAGAGGTAACCTGCCGTTCGTTAGTGCTGCAGATGTGAAAATCTTTGGAGGAAAAGCTATGGATTTGGGTCTCAAGGATCGAGTGGCCATTATCACTGGTGGCAGCTATGGCATTGGACAAGCAGTTGCGCAGCATCTAGTCCAAGAAGGAGCTAAGGTGGCTATCTGTGCCCGGCACGCAGAGCAGTTGGAGCGTACAGCCAAGGAACTGGAGCCTAACGTACTAGCTGTACAGGCGGACATTACCCAAGCGGAGGATATTGCCAAACTGTTTGACCAAACACTGGGCAAGTTTGCTAGGCTGGATATCCTGGTAAATAACGCCGGGGGCACGCACCTGAGCCAACTCCTAGACCTACCCGACGAAGCCTGGCAGGAGATTATTGATACCAATCTGTTTAGCGTTATACGTTGCTCGCGCCTAGCGATCCCACACATGAAGAAACAAAAGTGGGGACGGATTATCAACATCTCCTCGATATTCGGCAAACAGCCCGGTACCGGCATGATCGACTATAACGCCACTAAGGCAGCAGTGATCAGCTTAACCAAGACTCTGGCCGATGAATTGGCTAAGGACAATGTCTTGGTTAACGCGGTCTGTCCAGGGCCGGTGCGCACACCCCTATGGCAAGAGGCAGCCAAGATAATCAATCCGCAAGACCCAGAAGGCATGATAGCCGGCTTTGCTGCCGCTAACATTCCTATGGGCCGGTTTGGCCGGCCGGAGGAGATAGCTAGCCTGGTAACATTTCTTGCCTCAGAGCGGTCGAGCTTTATCACTGGCGCAGCCTATGACATTGACGGTGGCATGGTGAAATATATGGTCTAGGTGACATGCCAAGTGGAGGTATAAAACAGATGCCCTTGGGTGACATTTTCTATAAAGCCGGCTGCCTGCAACTCACGCCGCAGGGCACGGCGTGTTACAAAGTCAGGATCAGGAAACTGCTCAGAAACGGATAGACGGCCCCCAGGACAAAGTACCCGGCGGATCTCAGCCAGCGCTTGTGGACGATCTGGTATCTCGCCCAGTACGGCGATGAGAAAGACATGATCGACTGAGTCAGACCGTAGTGGGAGCATAATCGCGCTGGCCTGGACGAAGCCGGCGTTGTCTTGACCGGCCACAAGGATCCGGCGTCGGACCTCAAGCAGCATGTCCCGCTGGATGTCAAGGCAGGTCAGGCGTCCTCTCTCTCCAACACGACGTGTCGCCTCAAGGGAGTAATAGCCGATCCCCGGCCCAATCTCGAGCACGCGCTCGCCCTCCGCCAGCCCGAAGGCGCCAAGAATCTGCTTGGGGCCCGCAACGAGCACCCGCAGCGGTGACTCCAGGACAGCCGCATGCGAGAATGGACAGGGCATGGGCTCCAGCCTCCTCCAAAGGCGGTCCCACCAAGCACGAATAAGAGACTTAGCCATCGAAAAACCTCTATGAGGAAATGATCTCCCTTGGGTCGACGCTTATCATTCTCCGCTTGATAAGACCAACAGCACTGTTTGTTATGAATTCACCGCTCTGTCACCGGCCAGACAAGGCCGTCAAGGCTCTAGTTGGAACGCTAGCATAGAGTCGATTTTGAGATGAGGCCAGGATCGTTTGACTTGCAGGAAGGGGCGTGCCTATAATTCGGCAGTAAGAATCTTAATGTATTCAAAAATATATTCAAAAAAAGGAGGATTAGTCTATGGCTTATCGTATTATTTCAGGGGACTCCCACTTTGTTGAACCCCCTGGCATGTGGGCCGAGCGCATGGACAAGAAATTCCGCGACAGGGCTCCGCACACCATAAAGGGGTATCAGGGAAAAGAGGGAGAATTTTTTGTCTGTGAGAATATTACCCCCATTGCCGTGGCCGGGTTTTTTGGCTCGGGCAAAAGCTCTGAAGAGCTGCCCGAACACAACCGACACGGATTTGATGTGGCCCCAGCTAGCGTCTGGGACCCGGCTGCACGGCTGAAAGAGCAAGAGAGGGATGGGGTAAGCGCGGAGGCACTCTATACTTCTATGGGCATGATGCTCTTTGGTCTGGAGGATGCTGAACTACGGACGGCCGCTTTTCGAGCGTTTAACGACTATGCAGCAGAGTACTGCAGCTATGACCCCAAGCGTCTGGCAGGGCTGGGCGTGATTACCTTAGAGAGCATCCCGGCTGGGGTGGAAGAGTTAAAACGGTGTGCCCAAAAGGGACTAAAGGGTGTGCTTATCTGGGGAGCCCCGCCTGAGGATAAACCCTACAGCCATAGGGACTACGACCCCTTCTGGGCGGCAGCCCAGGACCTGAATATGCCCCTTTCCCTCCATATTCTCACCGGTCGGCGGGGAACAGGAGTCAGCTTTGACCTATCAAACATCCTCCACGCCTACATGGCTCTGCCCCAGGAAATCCAGCTCACCCTGGCAAACATGGTCTTTGGCGGCGTGTTCGAGCGGTTTCCCAGGCTAAAAATTGTCTCCGCTGAAAACGATGTTTCCTGGATTCCCCACTTCATGTACCGTATTGACCATGCTTATGACCGCTTGCGCCATTTTGAGGGAGTCACCCTCCAGATGATGCCCAGCGAGTATGTCAAACGGCAGGTCTGGGCGACTTTCCAGTTTGAGGATGTATGGATTGATCTGCGCAAGCGCTATGCGCTAGACAAACTGATGTGGTCCTCGGACTACCCACACACCGATTCCCCCTGGCCTCGCTCCAAGCAGTGGATCGAAGAACATTTCACAGGGGTACCTGAGAACGAGTTGGCCGAGGTAGTTGGCGGCAACGTTGCTAATCTCTACGGGATTGCTTAAACGGCGTTAACGACTCTCTGTCAAGGGAGAGGGTAGAGACCCTCTCCCTTTCTAGTTTGGTGAACACATCCCTATGACTATAGCTTATGCCTTCTTCTCCGGCTTGCGGAACTGGTCATGACAGCTCTTGCACGCGCCAAAGACCTTCCTTAGCTGAGCACCAGCGGTCTCAGCTTCACCGTTGACCGCCGTTTGGGCTAGCTGATCAGCCTCAGTGCTTAGCATTGTGGCCGATTTGACAAAGTCTTCCCACTGCTGCCAGATTTCTGCCTTGGCCCGGGAACTATCCGAAGTGCTCCCCTGGGGAAAAAGCTCAGCAATACGGGTAGAGTGGAGCGCAATAGCCTGGGCGTTGACCGCCATCTCCGCTACCCGGCCACCGTCAAGCTTGGCCTTCATGGCCTTGGCATTCTCGCCAATGTTCTCCATTAAGTAATGACGAAAGTTAATGGAGTCTTTAGCCTTAGGAAGGCCCTTGGGGTGGTCGTGATCTCCATGCGCAATAGAGCCTGTGCTATAAAGCAGCCCAGCAGCACCAAGAGCAAGAACTAAATAAGAAAGAGATAGCTTCATACCTGTCCTCCTCTCCGTCAGTGTATTTTTATTTGCCTTCAACCACATAATGAATCGGCGGGACACTTTTGAGATAGGCCGCCACTGCCCTGGCATCTTCACGTGTCATATCCTTGTACCCTACAGGTAACCCATCGACAAGCAGGGCCATTAATCCCTGCACATTGTCCGCATTGGGCTTAAATCCCGTACGCAAGAGGTCGGCAATATCGCGCTCGCTCCAGTCTCCAATTCCGGTCTTTTCATCAGGAGTAATATTGGGAACAATCTCGCCATCTACCCCTTCAGCATTGCCCGCAAGGTAAAGAGAATCTTCCAGAGTGCCTGTGACTTTACGTGGGGTATGACACTCGCCACAGTGAGCCACATGCTCGGCAATGTATTTCCCTCGTTCCACTCCGGATTCCGGCGCTTGTCGAGAAGCAGAAGCCGGAGAGAAGAAGAGCCAGCGCCATATCCGCATCAGGGTTCCAGAAAGCGGGAGTTTCATCTCATGGGGTTTGTTTTCTTGGGCAATTGGGGGAAGACTGAGCATATAGACAACCAGAGCCTTCACATCCTCGTCTGCCATGCCACTAAAAGCGGGGTATGGCATCACCGGACTGAGACGCTCTCCGTTTGGTCGTACACCCAGGCGAATAGAATCGATAATCTCCTGGTTGGTCCATTGGCCAATACCGTAGGTTGGATCTGACGTGACATTAGTGCCATAATAGGTACCCAAAGGCGTTTTTGTTGGCCGACCTCCGGCGTTTAGCGGTCCTCCCTCTGCCGTGTGACATCCACACCCTCCGGCAAGCGCAAAAACATATTTTCCCTTTTCCACCAAGCTCTGGCTGGCTTCTTGGGCAAGGGTACAAGGAGGGAGAGCCCCCCCCAGCAACAAGATCAGAATAAGAACCCACTTTTTTTTATGCCTTAGACACCGCATTGTGCCGCTCTTTGGTCCCCAGTTGTTTATCTAGTTATTTATGAGGAAGGTTGAGGTTTTGCAAGCAGGTCTTGAGGGAAGAGAAGTGGCGAATCTAAGCAACACAATCTTTGAGATAACTCGGGCACTTCTGCATAAGAAAACTTTTCCACTTGTATTACGAGAAGAAAAAAGCCTAGGGGCACTGGCTTGTGGATAAGCCTGTGGAAAAAACAAGAAAACTTCAATTTTTAAGATTGGTTATAAAGTTATCCACAACTGTGAATAATCCTTATGGCTATTCTACTAGATTTGGGAGCTGCGCAGAGGGATGAGAAAAAGATGCTGGATCTTTTAGGTGGTAGGATCACAGTCGAAAGCGAGGTTGGACGCGGCTCGACGTTTCGCGTGTGGGTCCCCACCAACAGAACCGCCTATGCGTACGGCAGCTCATGTTCAGGATTTGAGCAACGGAACCGCAAGAAACGACTATATATATGAGGCTTTCGGCTCCGCGCTCCAACTCACTGCTTGTTGGCTGGCGTGAGGTCTGAAATCTGGCAGCTTTAATTGAGTCCTATCTGCCTCTCGAAGAGACCCCTGATAACCCTACCTAGCCAGTTCCTGACGAATAATGTGCGTCCCAGCCACCAGTGCCTGCAGCTTGGCTTTGGCAATAGGGCGTGAAGAAGCCGAGAACCCACAGTCCGTGGTCAGGTAGAGTTTTTCCGGCCTGACATGCTTAAGCACAACTCTAATCCGTTCAGCTACATCTTCCGGGGTTTCCAAGTACATAGACTTTACATCCACCACTCCGGCTGCAAGCTCGCGGTCATCGCCGAATTCACTCCAAAGGTCGATTTCAGCCATTTCCCGGTTGGCAAATTCCAAGGCGAACTGATCGGCCTTGACAGCAAGAACACCTGGAAACAGGGGGCGATAGGTCCGCTTCATTGCCGGTCGACCTTGGTTGTTACCAAAGCAGATGTGTAGTGCAATCTTGGCTTTTACTCCATCGATAGTACGGTTAAACAGCTTCACCGTTTCCTCTACGGGAAGCGCGGGCTGACGGCCTGCGGCCGAGGGTTCATCAATCTGGATAAAATCTGCCCCAGCTGCTACCAGCTGCAACAGCTCGCGGTTAACCAGCTCGGCAATGTCATAGGAGAGCGCAAGATAGTCTTCTGCTGTATATCCGGCCTTGGGGGTAATAGGCATGGTGAGGGTGAGCGGCCCAGGAGTGCAAATTTTTATGGGATTTTTTGTCAAGGTGCGCACAAAGGTAAATTCCTCAACTAGCCCCAATCCATGGGGAGCTGAAACGCGCTCCGTAGTCTCGAACCTAGGGGCACTATCATAGCTCATTACCCCCATTTTGCGCTGGGCGGGGACAATCTTGAGCCCGCCCAGCCTCTCCACTATATTCCAAAGAAATCTCTGGCGGCGCATTTCGCCGTCAGTAAGGATGTCCAGCCCGGTCTCCTCCTGGTCACAAACCGCCACCCTGACGGCATCTTGTAAGGCTTCTTCTATGTCGGCTGGGCCAAAATCGCCTGAGCGCAAGGCCCGGCGTGAGGCAAACAGCCATGATGGTGAGGCATAGCTTCCCACTCCCATAGTGGGAAGAAGAGTCTGAGCGTCTGGTGCCATATAGGTTCCTCCTGTCTTTTCAAAGGATCAACCTTTTTTTTACTCTAAAGACTTTCCACATTTTCTTCAAATTGTACACAGGCAGGCAATACTCGCAATGTAGCCTTGACAGCCTAGATGTTTCTATGGCGTACTCAAGCAAGTCGAAGTTTACATGATAGGCTGCTAGCGGAGGGAACATGACACAGTTAGGGCGCTTACGAGACCTTCTTACCCAGAACAAACTCACTATGGCTGCCGGTGTATACGATGTGATCTCTGCCCGGATAGTGGAGGAGGCTGGCTTTCCGGTGGTTTACTATTCCGGTGGGGTATCTGCCGGGGCTCTGGGGTATCCTGACTTTGGGCTGAGAACCCTGACCGAGATGATCATACAGCTTGAAGGAGTGTGCCGGGCGGTTGACCTTCCTGTTATTGCTGACGCCGAGGCTGGCTTTGGTACTCCGCTTAATGTGGCGCGCATGGTACAAGAGTATGAAAGGATTGGTGTAGCCGGGCTTCATATCGAAGATCAGGACCTGCCCCGCCGTTGTGGGCATTTAGGGGGAAAGGTGCTGGTCTCGGCCAAAGATCACGCAGCCAAGATCCGGGCGGCAGTTGACAGCCGGGCCAATCCAGATCTGCTTATTATTGCCCGTATTGACGCCATTGCCGTCAACGGTCTTGACGACGCCATGGCCCGCGCCGAGGCTTACGTCGAAGCCGGAGCCGACATGCTGTTCTTTGAAGCGTTTGAATCCATCAAACAGATGGAGAGAGTTTGTAGTCACTTCTCCGCGATTCCGCTCCTTGCCAATATGGTGGAAGGGGGCAAGACTCCTTTCCTGTCGGCCAAAGATTTGGAGGAGATAGGGTTTAGCCTGGTTATTTATCCGACCACCATGGTACTAGCTGCTACCTTCCAGATGAAAAAGGTGCTGAAAGAACTCAAAGAGAAGGGGACGACCCAGAACATGTGGAGAGAAATGCTCAGCTTCGATGAAGTGTTTAATGACCTTCTCGGCTGGGATCAGGCACTGTCGTTTATTGATCACTATAGCGAGAAGTAAGAACAGAACCCCGGACCGTACCTACGGGGCCACACTAAGGGGGAGGGTCGGTGGTCTCCCAGTCGGCTTATGATAACCTCGTTTGAGATGGATATTGACTTGACTCGGGCAACCCCCTAGAAAATCAAACTTATGATGAAACTTACAATGAAGGCTAGTCTCTCCCCCTTTCTGATTCCCTTAATCTTAGTGTGCGCCTCGCCGCGGGCTTTGGGTGCTGCTGAAGATGTGTCTTGCGCGGATCACTCCATTGCCGCCAGCGCCGTGCGTACACCGAAGGAGGTTGAGGCGTTCGTTCAATGCGCCTACGAGTTCGTCCAGGAAGTAGGCTTTGAGGAAGCCCGGCGAGCCTTCCACGAGGACGAGCGTTGGAGAAGCGGCCCGATCTATGTCTTCGTCGCCGAAGTGACACCCATGACCGAGATGGCCGGGCGTTCGTCTACCCACCCGACCCCTCAAGGGAAGGCGCCCCGTGGGGAGTGGTGGTCGATGTCTTCGGCAACGACTACTTCATCGAACTGTATCGCATTGTGAGCAGCTTCGGCGAGGGCTGGATCTACTACTCCTTCACAAACCCAGATACGGGCCAGGATTCACCTAAGGCTTCCTATGTCAAGAGCCTCGACTGGTATGATACCCCCTCCGCAATCGGCGCGGGGATCTACCGCCGTGACCTTCCCGGCACCTGCAGGAGTGAAGAGGTCAACGCCATGGAGCTAGAGGGCGATCCTTCCCAGGAGAGGCTGAAGGAGTTTGTCCGTTGCGCGGCGATGGAGCTTGAATCCAAAGGATACTTTGCCATCTTCCCTCTGTCCACCGACCCGCGTTGGGTGCTCAACTCGATCTACTTGTTCGGTCTTGATACGTACGGCAACCTGCTGTTCAGCGGCGATTCAGAGAACGTGAGGTCAGGCGAATCGGAGTTGAACCCCGATTCTAACGAAACTCTAGGTGGTCAGGATGTAGTGAGTATTGCGGGAGCTTTCGGAGAAACCTTCCTATACTACTCGACGCGCAATCCCGCCACTGAGATGGAGCAGCGCAAGGTAGTTTTCGTCAAGAGGATAGTGGCTTATGGTGTGCCAATTCTACTCGGCTCCGGTTATTATCTGGACGATGAAGTGTAGATGGTAGAATAGTTCTCCAGTCCACTTTGCTGGCCCATAGACGGCCCTGGGAGGCAATGTTCACATACTGAAATCAAATTTGTTCAAAACATGGTTGATACTAGAAAGGTTTATTTCGCAGGCGAATTGTTTAGCCTCAAACATTTGATCGGCAACGCAGTTTTAGCCCATGCGATCAATGAGGTTTCAGAAGGTCGATATACCTGCGTTTTGCCCCAGGCGTTGGAGCAGCGAGGTGTGACCGCCAAAGTTATTAGGGACCAGGACATCAAAAAGCTTATGGAGTGCGATGTCGGCTTGTTCAATTTTGATGGTGGTGAGATCGATTCGGGAACGGTTGTGGAATACATGATTGCAAAATTTCTGGACATACCCTCGGTAATTGTGCGTTCGGACTTTAGGTTGAGCGGTGACAGTGGCAGCGACCCGTGGAATCTGATGATGAGCTTTTATCCGCGCACGAAGATCATTCTCACGGACGGTATGGCGGATTATCACAGCGAACTCAGCCATCGTGATGCGATTAGAGACGATTTTGCAGAGATGGCGAGGAATTCCATTGAGGCCGTAACGAGTGCACTCAATTCACTGGCATTGCGTATCATTTCGGGTTTTGACGAGGTTGCCAACCTCTCACCTGTACTTCCGAAGCAGAGTAGAAATCAAGTATACGCCTGGGCTCAGTTGATGCCTGGAGATGATTTTAGCAAGATAGTGGATTGTGACGCCTTGCAGGAAATACTGGAACGAAAAGTTAGAATGGGTTTGCTTTAAAGATGAAGTCTGGTCTGCAATCGCTTGGATGTGTCCAGGGTTGAGATCATTGACCTTGAGGATCCGATCACATACCTGCCCTTAAAGGAAGTTCTGCGTTTGTATTGTGACAACAAGATTGTCTGGTTACATAGGGGAGTGTCCCGGGAGTTCGAGTTCGATACGGTGTGAGGACGGATGACATTTCATTTGTGGGATCACTCTCAACATGAAGTATCAGTTCTGAGCAAATGAGTCAGAGGCGGCATTGTGCTGTGCTGGGGCCGCTGATGCGCCTTGGAAATGGGTCTTGACTGCGGTTACGCCCCAGCCCATGACATCCCATTGTTGGCTCCTCTGCCCCAAGCCTTTGCCGGGTTCGCGCCCGCCGATAAGGGCTTTATCCATGCTTTGCCCCAAGCTCTGCTCAAGTACCCCCACGGTGTAGTCGTGCTCACACCTGCCCCCGATGGTGAAGGCGGGGTCAAGGTGCTGGGGCGAGTCAGCTCCAAACGGGTCTGGTACTTGCCGCCTCCACCTTACTGTGGCCACGGGTGCGTGGGCGCAAGCTCAAACTCAACGATCAGCACACACTGCCCGAGCCGCACCGCCACCAGCGCATGGAGCTGGCCGAGGGGGGGCTAGGGTGAGGTCAGCCAGTGGGAGGATGGGCGGATGCGGCAGTGGCCCCCTCAGCCCCTGGTCTTTTATCGGGTGTGGGAGTATAAGGCCGAGGGCACCCGCCGCTATAAGCGAGCGCTGTGGTTGATCTATGTGGGCCAGGCTCTTGTTCCTGTTTCCCTCTTCTTCCTCTTGGCATAAGGGGTCTTTTGGCGCATAATGGTGATATTAGTCTGTCATAGAGATTCTGATAACCTTGGGATGAACTGGTAGACATATGCGATGTTTTTTCTGCAGTTTGCTTCTAGCTTGCCTTCTCTGCCCTACCGGGGCTTTTGCTGACCTCTATCAGTGGACCGATAGCACAGGAGTGCTCCATATTGTGGACGAGTCCGTGGAGGTTCCGACGGAGTTTCGGAATGCGATGAAGGTATACCATACAAACAAGTCCTCTTCTTCAGGGAAGACTTTCCTACCTTCCCGTTCATTTGCCGAAAACACCCAAGGACGATTCGCTCAAAAGCTGGCCCAAGACCTGGGATTGATCGAAAGAGAAAGTGAAGATGCCCTAACCGCCCTTACTAGTGTGGGCATCTCCCCGGCCGGGGGGTGGAAGGCTTACGATTCTCTTAGCCGCGAAGCAGCTGATGAAGTTATTGCTTCGGCCCGCCGAGCAGCCGAGTCCCATCGCCTTTCTCTATCCGCAGACGGGGCCGAAGGGGTGGTACAGCAAGCTCTAGGTTCGTTTATCCTTGCTGGTCCACCAAAGGCCGATGTTGTAGAACCAGCTTACAGAGAGGACAAGTATTATAACAGCGAACCTGCGGTGGTGGAATATAAGCAGGAGGTCATTGAGGTTATTCCTCAGCCCGCTTATGTTTACTCTCCGGTGGTAGTAGTGACCTCACACCACCATCCACACCGTCGCTTGTCTAAGCCTAGGCGTTTTCGCCGTCAACCCCCAGAAGCGACGGGTCCCGTTTCCTCGCCCTTTTCCTCTTCCCGTTTCACCAATAAAAGGTCAAGGCGTCCCTTTTTTAGCACTCCTCCCCTTCCTCTTCGCCGGCCTTCTCCCTTTCCCTTTGCTTCGCCCTATCCCGGGGTTAGACGCTAGCCATTTACTGTCGCTCAGGCCATTTCCCGCACACATACCTACCTGATCGTTGCCTCAGGAGAAAGAGGCAAGTATAAAACTAGCGTTCAGCAGACGAGAGAAAGGAGGCATTTATGCCAAGAAAGCTAGACGGGAGAGTTGCCATTGTCACCGCGGGAGGAGCAGGGATTGGGGCAGCTACGGTACGACGATTGGTCCAAGAGGGAGCAATGGTGGTGGTAGCAGACCTCAGCGGCAGGAGGGCAGAAGAGGTTACAGAGGAGGTCAAGGCCACAGGGGGAAAGGCAGTGTGCCTCAAAATGGACGCCGCCGACCCCCAAGGCGTGCAAGCCACTATCCAGCTTGCTCTGGACACCTATGGTCGGCTTGATATCTTACATAACAACGCCGGGTATACTGAAGTTGCGCCAGTCGAGGCACTCTCCTTAGAGAGTTGGAATCGGATTATGGCAGTAACGCTTACCAGCACGTTTCTGGGTCTAAAGTATGCGATTCCCCTTATGCGTAAACAGGGCAAAGGGGCGATTATCAACACCGCCTCAATCTCTGGCATCCGCGGAGATTATGGCCTAAGTGCCTACAATGCAGCTAAGGCTGGAGTCATTAACCTTACTCGCTCGGCCGCCTTGGAAAATGCTAAGTATAACATCCGCATCAACTGTGTATGCCCAGGTGGGATTAACACCCGTGTGGCTTCGATTCTTGGCAAGGGGCGGGAAGAGAAATTTCGCCGGACCATGGGTTCGGCCCATCCTCTGGGGCGGATGGGTGAAGCCAAAGAAATTGCCAACACTGTTCTCTTTCTTGCCTCAGACGAGTCGTCCTTTATCACTGGTGAGGCCATCGTTGTGGATGGCGGTGTCACCGCGCACACCGGTCTACCAAGTTTACCAAGGACATAAGCGTTTGACCACAAAGCATGATATCACCGAGTTGCGACGTGATAGGTAGAAGGCCATGGCCGAGTTACGGCATGATATATGGGACTTAGGGTATCGCTTGACCATCCTTTGAGTACCATGCTTGCCACTGCTATCACTGTGGTCGCTGCTCTTGTAAAGTTGCTTTAGGAAAACGAGCATGAAAAAGGATTTGCCCAGTGCCCTACGGAGAATCCTCGATAGCCGCCAGCGGGCTGTAGATCAGGAACCGGCAAGGCGATACGCTGCTGTTCTTGTTCCTCTTTTCTACCACCAAGAGGAATATCACCTGCTCTTCACCTTACGGACGGAGCGTCTCGCCACCCATAGCGGACAGGTAGCTTTCCCCGGGGGCCTGTGTGATGCCGGGGATAAGAGTCCCCTCCATACTGCGCTACGGGAAGCCGAAGAAGAGGTCGGACTTAAGCAGGATGACGTGCAAGTGCTGGGTTCACTCGACGATATTCGCACCCGAAGCACCAACTATATTGTCACGCCTTTTGTTGGCCTTGTTCCCCACCCCTACTCTTACCGGCCAGACCCCACCGAAGTAGCCAAGATTTTCTCTGTTCCACTCCTTTTTCTTCAGGACCAGCAAAACCTCAACCATGAGCTTTGGGTCCACAATGATGAGGAAATTCCTATTGTCACCTATCGCTATCAAGGCTACAAGATCTGGGGAGCTACCCAACGGATCATAGAGAATTTGCTGGAGATCCTTAGCAATGAATATGAAGATCCCTCATAGTCTCCTCTCCAGGCTACCTTTATAAATCGTGGCGCAAAATATGAGAACCGGCGTTATATTTGACAGCCTCCCCATTTCGCTCTATGGTGAGGATGGTTATCTGGCTCTGGAAAAATAAAAGGTAAGGTCACAAGGCAATGAGGAAGCGTAGAATTAAGGCTTCTATGCTGGTGCTCAGCCTGATTTCCTTTCTCGCCAGTGGATGCGCCATCAAAAGGTGGATCCCTTTTGTTTCTAACAATGAGCCCACTGTAAATCAGTCTCTGGCTGAACGGCCAGACGGTTCACAGGGTTCGGTGTTATCTTTTGGCAACGGCAACAAGGCAGAGGGGGGGCTAAACCCACAGTATGTAACCGAGGGGGATCTCCTCAAGATTGTTAACGAGTTTCAGAACAGTGCCCAGAGAGACACCTACCGTTTTCCCCTGCCTAAAGACATCACTGGTGCCAATGTACTCAAAGCTACACTCACACGGCTTAAAGACTACGAGGACGAACACCCCGGCGCTTATCCGGAGCTCATCGAGTTTACCCGGGCACGAGCCTACGAAGGGTTGCATGAGTATGACAAGGCGGTCGAGTCCTACCAACAGGTAACCCAGACGAATAGCCGTCTCAGAGATGAGGCAACCAAAGGGCTAGCGGCACTCACCCGCTTCCTCCAACTCAAGTCCCAACCTATTACCGCAACTACTCCGCTTGAGTATTTAAAGGCCCTTGACCACAATATTACCGCCTGGCAGGAGTTGGTACAGGAGTTTGCCGAAACCCCTTATGCGACCCTTGCTCAAGAGGAGGAGGAACGGCTGGACTGGGCTAAAGTGGCCTTTCTTGAGCTGAACCGTCACCGGCTTGAAGACGGCA
This sequence comes from uncultured Binatia bacterium (SeqCode), assembly GCA_965220955.1. Taxonomy (GTDB): domain Bacteria; phylum Desulfobacterota; class Binatia; order Bin18; family CBDCRK01; genus CBDCRK01. Next base: position 74,305 of record CBDCRK010000037.1, read on the forward strand.
ACGCGCTTGTAGTGCTGGCCTGTCAGCAGCTTATTGCCAAGCACCAGGAAAGCAAAAATCTCTATCGCTATTTGGTTGAGCTAGGCGACTTTTACACCGTGCTTGCCCACGAATATGTAGCGCAAAATGATCCCGAAGGACTGCGCTTTGATACCAATACATTTGAAGAATTGGGGCAGTCGGCGTTGCGCCTGTACGGGCGGGTAGCCCAGGAGGACGGGATTATGGAAAAACTCGAAGCTAGGGGCAAGCTGGCAGCGCTTGAGGCATACATGGCCAAAGTGGGGCGCCTGAGCCGATGAGAAAAGCCTTCATATGGGGGGGTCTCTTTACCTTTCTCTTCATTGTCCCGCTCAGGGCAGAAGAGCTTTCTGATCCGCTTGCCCGTAGGCTTACTGACTTTTTTCCCACTTATACGCCTTTTGTTCCCGAGATACCGCCGGACCGCTACTTCCCGGATGAAGTGGGAAAGGGGGTAGCTGAGGCGATTGTTGACACTTACCTACAGGACTCGCAGGCCCTGGAAAAACATTATCAAGACTTGGTGAATAAAGACGCTGAACTGGCCGCCAAAGGGGAGCTACCAAGCGGGATTGCCCCATATGTTCGTAATCTAAGGGAAGGACTCATTCCTGAAGCAAAAGACGAGGAAAGGGAAGACTTCTTCCTGGCCTCTGCTTCTCCAGGGGATCTGCGGCAAGAAGCCGATCGTCTACTTGCCGAGGAGAAACGTAGCCAAGTAGGCCGCAAGTTTAATTGGCTCCTCTCCTCCCTGAATGTTACTGGCCTCTTTTTCGGTGCGCCCGCCCAACCCAATATTTATGAGACACAGCGTGCGGTGTCGAGCTTTGGTGAGACTAAAAGCATGTCTTCTCGTGAGCGTAAAGCGCTTGTGCTCTATCGGGAATTTCTTCGTCGAGCCCCCGAGGAGCCAGGCGTTGAGGAGGTTGAAGAAAAAGTGCGCCAGCTCGAAGAGCAGAAAAAGCAGGCGCTATTGGAGAGAGAGTTGCAACAGGCCGAAGTCTGGTTCGAGAAGCAGGACTACTGGAGAGCAAACTTCCACTATCAGCTCGCTCTTCTGGTTGACGAAAATGCTCCAGAGGTACACGAAGGACTTGCCAAGGTTGAAAAGCAGCTGCAGCGCAAGGATGAACCGTGGGCCGATAAACAGCCTGTAGACGCGCTAGCTGGACTGAAACGGGCGCAATGGGAACACGACAAAGATACAGTCAAATACCTGTTACCTGGAGGCAGATATATCAAAGACAACGTTGTCATTGCTGGCACACAGATTGCCACCGAAGGGCTGATGGGTGGGGTCACGTTTGGCGCCCTTTCCTTAGTCCACATTGGAGCAAAAGTGTTCCAGCTGTTCACTAGCAATCCTGTTTCCCACCAGCCGATCATCACCGAGGGAGAAAAATACCTGTATGATACTCCTTCCGAGGAGCGTGATCCTGAGGTGTATGGCATCCTTGCCACTGCGTACGAGAGAGAAGGGAGATATGACAAGGCCATCGAGTACTATACCCTCGCTGGACAAGAAGAGAAGGTGCCTGCCCTAAAAGAAAGAGCAGCACAAGCCCTCCTGTACATGGCTAAGGAAAGTGACCAAGAGACACAAAAGGAGTCCTACCTTCGCCTCTTGCTTGAACATTACCCCAACACTGAGGCAGTCCAGGAAGCCGCACCACAGCTACGTGAGCTGACCCAGCTGGAAAACCGGGGTCTCAGAATGAGCAAGGCGTTTCTTAAGGAGCATCCTGAGCTTTTCGGCCGGAGCGGATTGGGGCTTAAAGAAACACTCTTTGACCGAGACAGGGACAATGTTGAGCTCGCCGACGAGGGGGTGACACTACTGCCTAATGGAGAGATTGCTATTTACTTCCAAACCAAAGAAGGAAGCAGAGTTAAACGCTATATTCCACCGCAGGGGGCATGGGATCGTTTCTGGCGACGTTTCCGTGAAGAGGGCTATACCCAGGCCCTCAAAGGAGATGGCCAAGATATGATAGCCCTGATGGTAGGAGGTACAGCTCAAGACACCGTGTTGAAAGGGCAGAAGGAAAAACACGAAGAAGGGGGATGGCGTCTTCTCCCCTATATGGCGGGAAGCCTTTCCGGCAGCTATGTTGATCTTCATGGTACTCTACCACCCGAGATTGCCGGCTCACGCATGGCATTTGGCACCGACCAAAACAGCCCTTATGCTGGTATGGAACTTCCTATGCCCTTTGTGCCGGTGGATTTTCTCTTTATAGGCCGTACTGGTAGCGTTGCCCTTTTTCCGCAAATTCGCCTGCCAGAGAGTCAGCTGAAGGACGAGAAACTGTACCAATAATAAACAGAAATAAGCAGAGAAAAACCAATCCTCCACCGCGGGCATCTGTCGCTTTACTCAGGAACTATGGGCAGACAAAGAGTTCTTCACCACCCTGGTTTCGTTGCGTGACGGGTTCATTATAGGCGTTAAAGCATAGCAAAAACAGAGGCTTAACTGCCAGTCATTATCTCAATTCCCCCTCTTTGTTTTTCCCCACTTTTCTGCTAATAATCCTAAGTTTTCAGCGGTCAGCTTCCAGCAATCGGTTAAGCTAGGAATCCGTAACTATACTTTTGCTAACAGTTCACTGTGTTGAGAGAGGAGGAAACGGTATGACAGACCTAATGCAGGTGACCGATGACAGTTTTGAGAACGAGGTGCTTAAAGCCCCGCTGCCGGTATTGATGGACCTCTGGGCTCCCTGGTGTGGTCCTTGTCGCGCCATTGCCCCGATTGTGGATGAACTAGCCAATGAGTACACGGGCCGACTGAAGGTTGTCAAGATGAACGTTGATGACAACCCTCGTACTCCTTCGCGCTACGGAGTGAGAGGGATCCCCAACCTTATTCTTTTTAAGGATGGAGAACTGAAGGAGCAGATTGTTGGCGCCGTGCCGAAGGGGCATCTGGTTAAAGCCATTGAGAAGGTTGTGTAGAGATCAAAATAAAAACCTCCGGGTACTGACATTGATGGCAAGTCCAATCCCAACCATCGCGGTCAGCAGTGCTGACCCCCCATAGCTCAAAAATGGTAATGGCACTCCTACCACTGGGAGGACACCTGTATTCATACCAACATTGATAACCACCTGCCAGAACACCATTGCGGCTATTCCGACGACAAGCAGTGTACCAAAACGATCCCGTGCCTTCCACGCTACATAGAGGAGCCTTATTAGTAAGACTCCATAGAGAGCAAGAAGGAGGGCTACACCTATCAAGCCCCACTCTTCTGCTAACACCGCAAAGACAAAATCGGTATGCTTTTCGGGTAAAAAGTCGAGCCGATTTTGTGTCCCTTGCAGGAATCCTTTCCCCCAGATCATCCCTGAACCCACGGTAATCTTGGACTGAATTATGTGATAGCCTGCTCCTAGGGGGTCAAGGTCCGGATTAAGAAACGAAAGAATGCGCTGCTTCTGATAGGATTTCAAACCATACCAGAGCGCCGGCAGTATCGCAGCGCCGGCTAAACCAGCAAAGGCTAGCGAGCGCAGCCGTAACCCGGCCACAAACACCACACTCAAAAATATTAATCCTAGAATCCCGGTTGTGCCGAGGCTTGGCTCAATTAAAATGAGCGTGGCAGGGAGCGCCACCAAGAGAGCGGGAATAACCATCTGGCGTAGCTCATAACCTTGTACCGGGGCCTCACGGGCCAAGTATCTAGCTAGCATTACCACTAGCGTCACCTTCATAAACTCTGAGGGCTGTAGAGATATAAAACCAAACCTGATCCACCTCCTGGCACCGCCGCCCAGCGAACCGATGACCGGCATCAGTAGCAAAAGTATAATAACCAGAACATATAATAGAGGGACCCACCGCTTTAAATGACGGTAATCAACGGCAAAGGCAACAAACATGCCGATAAGGCCCAGACCCACCCAGAGTGTCTGGCGTATTGTCCAGAGGCTTAGTGGTCGGTCCTCTTCATAGGTGGCACTGTAGACAGCCAGAACTCCAATCCCGACTAGGGCTAGGCAGAAGGTCAGGAGCGCCCAGTCAAAATGCGAGAGGAGCTTCTTGTTGAACATCCTTCTTCCCCCGGGTCGAGGCAAAATACCTTTCCAGAACCTGCCGAACAACAGGGGCGGCTACTGCTCCTCCACCCTGACCTGCATGTTCAACCAGACAGACTACCACTATCTCAGGGTCCGCAAACGGGGCAAAGGCGATAAACCAAGCATGGTCTCGGAATTGTCGAGGAAGTTCGGTTTCATCTTCCTTAAGACCAGCCACCGTCTGGGCTGTGCCAGTTTTGCCAGCCACTAAAACATTGGACAGCCGAGATTTTTTCCCAGTACCTGGAGGGCTGTTAACAACATCCCGCATGGCCAGCCGAACAAGGTTGAGGATCTCTTGGTCTATTCCTGCAGTCAGGTTGACCTCCGGATGGTACTCTTCCACTACTTCTCCCTCAACACTTTCTACCCGCCTAACAAGATAGGGCCGATAGACGATTCCGCCGTTAGCAACAGCCGCGGTGAGCGTTGCCATCTGCAGGGGGGTAACAGACACATACCCCTGGCCTATCGCCACTGACAGGGTCTCCCTCGCACCCCAGGGAACCCCAAATATTTTCTCCTTCCATGCTGCCTCAGGAATCACTCCAACCTTTTCATGATCGAGGGTGATCTTGGTGAGCTGACCCAGGCCAAATCTACGGGCATAATTGGCAATGGCATCGATTCCTAGCTGCTGTCCTATCTGGTAGAAATAGACATTGCACGACTGTACCAACGCCCGATGCAAATCCACCATTCCATGCCCACCCTTTTTCCAGCAGTGAAAGAAGCGGCCACCAAATCTTAGGCCGCCCCGGCAAAAAAAACGCGTGGAAGGATTAACCATCCCTTCTGCAAGGGCAGCAGCAGCAAGAACAACTTTAAACGTCGAGCCTGGGGGATACTGCCCCTGAATCACCCGATTGGTAAGTGGGTGGTAGGAGCTAGTAACCAGCTCCTGCCACTCCTCCGGGCGAATTCCACGAGCAAAAATGTTAGGGTCAAACGCTGGGCGGCTGACCATGGCTAAGACAGCACCGTCCCTCGGGTCAAGGATCACTAGAGCTCCCTCTTTTCCCGCCATTGCTTTCTCGGCAGCGTCCTGCATGTCCCAATCAAGGGTAAGAATCAGATTGAACCCTGATTGGGCTCCGATTTCTTCTAAGATTCGCAGCCGCCTGCCCACCGAATCTACCTCAATGTGCTGGAAGCCGTTTCGCCCACGTAAGTATTTTTCCCATCGCTTCTCTGCTCCAAACTTCCCAATCACCTCTCCCATGTGGTAGTCTGAAAACAGGATGAGTTCCTCTGGGCTGATCTCGCCCACATAACCCAGAAGGTGGGCGGCAAACCCGTTGGACGGATAGCGCCGCTTGGGGTGCACTTCTACACTCACTCCAGGAATATCAAGCTTATGCGACTCCACCGCTGCCAGTGTCGACCAATCAACGTCCCGCTTGACCACTACTCCCTCATAAGAAGGCCGACGCAGGCGGCGCGACGAGACACCGTTGGCTAGCTCTTGGCCACCCGGCAGGTACAGGGTAAGAGAATTGAGAGTAGTCTCGATATCAGGGGTATCCTCAGGTACCAGAACCACATCAAAAGAGGGACGGTTGTCAACCAACACCCTTCCCTTGCGGTCATAAATGATTCCTCGCAACGCCTCTGTCTGTTTAAGGCGTAGACGATTACTCTCCGAGAGAGCGCGAAAATGCTCTCCCTCAATGGCCTGCAAATACCATAAGCGGAGACATAGAAGACATATCGTCCCCAGGACAACCGTGCCGACCGTTAAGAGCCGCGGCCAGAGACTAGGAGAATCGAGTAAGAAGTTGGGAGTCTTTTTAAGGAAAGTGCGGTCTAAACGCCAACGCCGGGTCTTTCCCCTTGATCTCTGGGCTCTATGCTTCTGATTCATGTGCGCTTGTCACGATAGAGCAAGGCAAAAACCACAGGGGTCAACAATACCGCGACCACCGTATCCCACATTAAGTAGTGGGCTATCGCCATCTGCGCTCTTACTGTGAGCTGGCCAAAGCCGCTCAGCAGGAAAAACGCGCCCGTTTTGAGCATTATACCAAGACACACTAGAGAGGCGATCGTTAGGGGGTTACTCGGCCATAGATAGCGCGAGATAGCCACCACCGTAGCAAACACCAGACTCATAGCAAAAGCATTGACCCCTACTGGCGCCCCTGAGCAGCTGTCAAGAAAGTAGCCAAGAAAAAATGCCCCCGAGGCCCCCCCTGCGGATTGATGGTGAAGCCCAAGATATACACAAAGGATCAGCATGAGGTCGGGAATAAGGGGAAACTGGTGCAGCAGCGTAGTCTGGAGGAGTAAGGCTCCTGCACCACTCAAGGCAATGAGCATGGCTACCCTTCCTGATCCGCTAACGATTCCTTCCCCCGTCCGCACGGGAAGTAAAGCGGGGAATCACAAGAACTTCTTCCACCTTAGCAAGTTCGACACTAGGTGCTACCTCCACCTCCTGGAACAGCCGGTTGGCGCTCCATTTCACCCTCACAACCTCGCCGATGAGTTGTCCCTTAGGAAAGATACCATCAAGGCCCGAAGTAACCACTGCATCGCCCACCTGTACATCGTCGGCCGAGTGAACGTACTTGAGAATACATCTTCCCTCTAGGGTACCCTCAGCAATTCCACGCACCCGTTTTCGCTGGACCAACGCATCCGCCCCACTGCTATGGTCAGAAATCAAAAGTACCTGTGCCGCGTGGGGACTAACAGACACCACCCGACCCACTACCCCCTCAGGCACCAGAACCGCCATACCCTCGCTAAGGCCATCACGCTTACCTTTACCCAGGGTAAGCGTACGGACCCATCCCAGCGGGCTTCTACCAACCACCTGGGCGGCAATAGCACTCCCACTGAAGCTATCTCTGAATACAAGCAGGTCTTCCAGCCGCTTGTTCATTAAATCAAGCTCCACCGCTCGCCGTGCTGCACTCTGAAGTTCTTGCAGTCGTCGGCGTAGGGCCTCGTTTTCTTGGCGTAGAGCCAGTAACGAGACGTAGCGGTCCCACAAGCGCCTTACACTCCGCACCGCCAGCGTAGTTCCAAGCTGTAGCGGGTGCATGATCTCAAGGAAGATCACACCCACTGGGTCTACGCTATAGGGGGTGCGGGTATTCGCCGAGGCAAGAAACAGCGATAAGAGAAGAAAGAATATACAAGAGAGAACAACCTGATATCGCTGGAGAAATCCGCGCATGTCCCTACTTGATAAGCTACTGGGTGGTTACTTCTTTCAGGAGAGAGCTATCATCCAATACCTTCCCCGCTCCCATCACTACTGCCGTCAGTGGATCATCCGCCTGTGTAACAATCAACCCCGTTTCTTCACTCAAAAGGACATTGATATTACGCAATAGCGCCCCACCACCGGCCAGCACAACTCCCCTATCCACAATGTCGGAGGCTAACTCGGGCGGGGTCCACTCTAACGCTATCCTCACCGCCTCAACAATTTGATTGATCGGCTCTAGCAGCGAGTCCCGTATCTCTTCATCTGAGATTTCAATTGTCTTGGGCACACCGGTTACCAAGTCGCGCCCGTTAATACTCATGGTGTGGACTTCTTCCTCGGGATATGCTGAGCCGATGGTAATTTTAATCAATTCCGCAGTCCGCTCCCCCACTAGCAGGTTGTATGTGCGCTTGATGTGCTGAATGATCGCCTCATCCATCTTATCCCCACCCACACGCACGGATCTGGAAAAGACTACCCCGGCCAGAGAGATAACGGCCACCTCCGAGGTCCCACCCCCAATGTCCACAATCATGTTGCCCATCGGCTCAGTGACAGGTAGCCCGGCACCAATGGCAGCAGCCATGGGTTCCTCAACAAGGTAGACTTCACGCGCTCCAGCAGACTCCGCAGACTCTTTCACCGCCCGCCTCTCGACCTCGGTGATGCCATTAGGTATACATATCACTATCCGCGGCCGTACGAACATGCGGCGGCCGTGGGTCTTGCGAATGAAGTAACGGAGCATGACCTCGGTGGTCTCAAAGTCAGCAATGACCCCGTCTTTGAGCGGCCGGATGGCAACAATGTTGCCAGGGGTGCGGCCGAGCATTCTTTTGGCCTCGGCACCCACAGCCACAACCCGCCGCCCTCCCCGTGAGTCATTTTGCACCGCTACCACCGAAGGCTCATTACAAACAACGCCTCCCTCACTAGTATAAACAAGAGTGTTGGCAGTACCCAGGTCGATAGCAAGGTCGCTTGATAACAACCCCCACATGGAATTAAAAGCCATGATTCTATTTTCCTCTTCTATTCTCGCAACTTGCAAAACATAGTTTTTAGCAGAAAAGACCGCTTATAGCAAGCTTTGCAGCTGTACGTTCTTATCTAAAAAGGCAAGAAGAAGGGCTTAATGCCTGGTTCTCTCTGTCCCATCTGCCAAGGGAATCGGCTATAAGCAGGCATGGTTTTCTCTTTTTTGATACAAAGAAAATGGTTTCAAGTGTTGCTTTTCCATTATGGGGTTATTATCTCCTAAATTAAGGAGGTTCTAGACTATGCTAAATTCCCTGCGTCGTCGGGCTCGGGCTTCTGCCCGCTCCCCTGTGATTAAGACTCTTCTCTTTGTCATTATTATAGTGTTCATTTTTTGGGGGGTAGGTGGAATCACAGAAAACCAACTAGATATAGTAGCGACCATTGACGATCATGTGATTTCCAGCCAGGAATTTCAGCAAGCTTATGAAAACATTAAGAGCAACTACCGCTATCTCTATAAGGAACGGTTCTCGCCCGAGCTCCTCCAGTCGCTTGATCTCAAAGGCAGAACGATTGACGAGCTGATCAATCATACACTACTCCTCAGGGAAGCCAAACGATTGGGGCTCACGGTGGTGGAGGAAGAGTTGCGTGCGACTATTGCTGCCCTGCCTGCTTTCCAAGCCGATGGTCGCTTTCGCAAAGATCTATATCTGCGGGCGTTGCACTATGCTCGTCTCACTCCAGGCGAATTTGAAGAAGCACAGCGCGAGCAGATTTTAGTCGAGAAACTGCGCAACCTGCTCACCGACTCCCTGCAGGCGACTGAGAAAGAAGTGAAAGATCTCTACTGGTTTGGCAACGAGAAAGTGATCCTTTCTTTTATTAAGCTCTCCGCTAGTGATTTTTTCGATCAAGTTACCATCAATGACCATGAAACTGCGGAATACTACCAGACCCACCAAGAATCCTTTCGCCGGCCCGAGCGGGTTAGGCTACGCTACATGGCCTACTCCTTTGACCGCCTTGCACCCAAAACACAGGTAGCGGATCAGGAGATTTTGGCATATTACAATCTCAACAAGGAGAACGCCTTTACTTTACCTGCCCGGGTGCATATCCGCCATATCCTCTTCGCCACCCCTTCACAGACAAGCAACAACGAACGGGGAAATATTCGAGCTAAGGCCGAAGATGTGCTTGGGCGTATCCGTACGGGCGAGGATTTTTCTTTACTGGCCAAGACCTACTCTGACGACCCGGCCACAGCTCCCGAGGGGGGAGACCTGGGTTTCATTACCAGGGGCCGCATGGTCAAACCTTTTGAGGAGGCAGCTTTTAGTCTTACCGCTGGAGGTATTAGTAACCTGGTCGAAACAACCTTGGGCTTCCACATTATCAAGGCCGATGCGGTAGAAGAAGAACGGGTGCAATCCCTGGAAGAGGTCAAGGAAGAAATTCGCCAGATGCTGGGCAAAGAAAGGGCTCAGGACTTAGCTCTGCTACAGGCACAGGTAGATCAGCAGAAAATCGTTGCGGGGGAATCTCTGGATACCGTCGCCCAGGCAGCAGGAATATCAGTAGAAGAGACACCTTTGCTTGCCTGGGACGAGACCATTCCTGGGCTTGGCCGCCAGCCTACATTTATCGAAGCCGCCTTTGCTTTGCCTCTTCAAGGAATTAGCGAGCCCCTGTGGACTGACCAGGGATTCTATTTGATCTCGCCAGTTGAGAGAGTTCCCTCAACCATTCCTGATTTGGCTGCTATCCGCGAAGAAGTGGAGCGTAAGCTTAAGAATGAAAAGGCAGAGAAGCTCGCCCAGGAAAGAGCTAGGTTACTTCTGGCCCAGCTCAAGGAGAGCCAGGACCTTGCCAGTGTGGCTAAAGAGGCTGGCCTAAGGGTTGAAGAGAGTGGTGCTTTCACTCGCCAGGGAAGCTATATAGCAAAAATGGGCAGCCTACCAGAGCTAAAAAAGGATACGTTTCACCTCACTGCTGAACAGCCCGTAGCTGAACAGATCTACACCTGGAGCAGTAATGTTTACCTTGCTGTCTTAAAAGAGCACTTGAAACCTCAACTGCAGGAGTTCGACAAGCAGAAAGAAACCCTTGAGGAGACCTTAACCCAGCAAAAGAAGGCAACCGTGGTAGCAGAGCTCCTGCGCCTGTTGAAAGAAAAGGCCGAGATCAGCATTAATCAAACCCTGCTCGCCAGCCTGTCTTAGAGCAGCTAACAAAATGAACGCCAGAGCGTATAGCCATACGCCCTTACATTGGCCAGTGGCTGACCGCTTATTATCAGCGATAGGCCCTTAGAGCCTCCTGATAGACAATCTTTAGTGGCACATTCTTCTCCTGTGCCAGCCGTCGGCAATCCTCGTACTCTGGAGCAACACTCTCCCGACCCTGAGGGTCATAGGCAATCTTAATCCGTACCGGGCCATAAGCAGTTGCCACCTCTCGCACCTCTCGTCGCAGGGCTATTCTCTTAATGGGGAAATAGCGAATCCCCAAGGTTGAGGTCTCGCGAAAGATTACGGTGCTGAGCTTCTCTCGGTCCTGCTCTTGAGCAAGAACCCAAAGCAGCACCCCGGGACGCCCCTTCTTCATCTGAATAGGAGTGAGAAACACATCCTTAGCTCCAATGACAAAGAGACTCTCTGTCACATGCTCGTACAGCTCAGGGTTTAAATCGTCAATGTTTGTCTCCAGCACCAGCAGGTCTTCGTGTTGAACCGACTCTACCCGTCTCCCCACCAGTACCCGTAGCAGGTTTGGCCGATCGGATAGCTTCCTCTCTCCGGCGCCATAACCAACACCCTCAACCTGCATCTCGGGAATACCGTCTTGCTTGGCCAATGCAGCAAGAATCGCTGCTCCTGTAGGTGTAACCATCTCCGCCTCACCCTCCTGCATACGTACCTTCATGTCTTTAACCAGCTCAACCGTTGCCGGAGCAGGAATGGGAAGTATACCGTGGCGGGAGGGCACCAAGCCCTTTCCTAGAGGCAGCGCCGAAGCAAAGATTTCTTCAATGCCGAGAGTGTGCAAGCCATAGGCGGTTCCAACAATATCGATGATTGAGTCCACCGCACCGACTTCATGAAAGTGCACTTTCTCTAATGAAACCCCATGAACTCGCCCTTCTGCCTCGGCCAGCACAGTGAAGATCCGAATCGCTCTCTCAGCTACTTGCGGTAAGAGAGAGGCATTTTCAATCATACCCACAATCTCGGGAAAGCTTCTTTCCTTCTGCTCTTTGGCCTCAATAGCAACCTGAAATTTAATCCCCCTAATCCCGTGCACGTTTCTCTCTTCTTTTCCTAACATATATCCGCTCAGCGGTAGCTTGCGCATGTCTTCAACAAAAGCCTCCCAGGGAAGGCCGAGATGTAGTAGGGCCCCAATAGTCATGTCTCCGCTGATACCCGAGAAGGTATCAAAATAGGCAATCTTCATGTTGCTCCTCCTATGAGAGGGATAGCTTGCATCCTGTCTATACCCAAGCTATGACAGTGTAAACCCAATGAGTTCTATCAATGAGTTCTATTGTTGTTCGCTACCACGAAATTGCGCTTAAGCGGGGAAATCGCCCCCGCTTTGTGGCCAAGCTAGTAGAGAATTTAAAAGCTGCTACTCGAGACCTCGCGGTGCGGCCTGCCCAAGCACGGATGAGCCGGATTGAGGTTCCGCTGTTGACAGAGGCTGACTGGCCTGAGGTCCGCCGGCGGATTGAGGGAGTATTCGGCGTTGTCAATTTTTCCCTGGCGGAGCGCGGCTTCCGTAACGCCGAAGAGTTAAAGAGGCAAATCGGGGAAGCTCTGGAAGGCAAGGTTTTCCGTTCCTTTCGCATCCACACTAAACGGGCGGACAAGGCATACCCGTGGACTTCACCGCAGCTTAACACCGAGATCGGGGCATACGTGAAGGAGCGCACCAGAGCAGCGGTGGACCTGGACCATCCAGAGTTGACCGTTCAGATTGAAATCTTGCCCAAGGAGATATTCTTTTCCATCGAGAAAGTCCCTGGGCCCGGCGGCCTACCGGTAGGTATCAGTGGTCCTGTCCTAGGCCTCATCTCCGGCGGCATTGATTCACCCCTGGCTGTCTACCGCATGATGCAGCGAGGCTGTCGAGTCGTTTTTGTCCACTTCCACAGCGTGCCGTATCTCAATCGTACCAGTCAAGAGAAAGTCAAGGAGCTTGTTACCCTGCTTACCCGCCACCAGTTTCACTCTCGGCTGTTTCTTGTGCCCTTTGGCGAAATCCAACGGGAAATCGTCCTAGCGGTTAAGCGTCCCTATCGTATTGTCCTTTATCGGCGCATGATGCTGCGGATTGCCGAAACTATAGCCCGGCAAGAGGGAGCCAAGGCCCTGATTACTGGCGAAAGTCTAGGACAGGTTGCCTCGCAAACCCTGGACAATATTGCCACCATTGAAGAAGCTGCCACCCTACCTGTGCTACGTCCCTTGATTGGTATGGATAAAAACGAGATCTCCCACCAAGCCGAGCGCATTGGCACTTTTTCCATCTCCATTATTCCTGACCAGGATTGCTGCCAGCTTTTTACTCCTCGTCATCCATCTACAAGCGTCTCCCTTGAGCAGGTAAAACGAATCGAGAGCGGGCTCAACGTTGACGAGCTAGTCAAGCTGGGAGTTGGAGGAGCCGAGCTGGTCAAGTTTACTTTCCCTGGATAGGTTCGCAAGGAGGATAGATGCCAATGATACCTCCCAGGGGCTTTGATGCCCTTTTGACCTTCGGGCGTTAGGTGCCTATACGTCGAGAGAAAATGTTCGTTCGACGGAAGTAGCCATGTCACGTCAGATCCGCAGAGTGTGTGTTTATTGCGCGTCGAGCCGTAAAGCAGATGGCGCGTATCTCGATGCCGCAGGCCGCCTCGGCCGGCTCCTGGCACGGCAGGGGATTACCTTGGTCTACGGTGGTGGATCTGTCGGAGCCATGGGCGCGCTTGCTGACGGAGCTCTAGCAGAGGGCGGGCGTGTTATTGGCGTCCTCCCGCGCTTCATGTATGAGCTGGAATGGGGACACAGCAGACTCACTGAGCTCCAGCTCGTCAATGATCTCCACGAGCGCAAGCGGCTCATGATTGAGGAGGTAGACGCTATCGTTGCCCTGCCCGGTGGATCTGGCACTCTGGAGGAGTTGCTTGAAGCTATCACTTGGAAGCGCCTGGGGTTGTACGTGAATCCGATCGTGTTGGTTAACATTCGGGGCTTCTTCGATGCTCTAGTGGCACTGTTCGACAGAGCCATTGCCGAGAACTTTATGGACGTACGCCACCGCTCGATGTGGATTGTAGTGGAAAGAATCGAAGAGGTGGTGGCTGCGATTCACAAGGCACCAAAGTGGAGCGCTGAAGCACAAAAGTTTGCAACTGTGTGACCCGCGGGAGGCGTTATCAACAAAAACCACAAGGTGATGAGAGACAAATGTCCAACCCACTGCTGCACAACTCCTGACCTTGCTCATTCAGGACCACTCATGTAGAAATGGCGGGCATGTCGCTGCCCATCGAAATTCTTCTCCCACTGCTTCCAAAACTCAGCGCGCGTGACCCTCTACAAGAACTCCGTCACATCCGTCGCAAAATTGAGGAAGCCTGCGAGGAGCGAGGCCAAACATACACAGACTATCTCTTACAGGTGCAGAGAAAACATACCGATCGTCTCGTGCGTTGTGGGCCGAAGCCACGTTTAAAAGTGAAGGAACACCGTATTGCACAATGGTCTTCGGGCAATGCTCACAACACAGGCCATTAAAAATTGGCTTGACCGTCTGCCCAAAGTCGAATTGCACATACACATCGAAGTTGCCATCCCCCTCCCGGCCCTCTGGCAACTTATCGAGAAATACGGGGCTGCACCGAATATTGGAGGCATTGATGCTCTGCGAGATCGCTTCAGGTACCTCGATTTCCAGCAGTTTAGCGGGAATTCTAGGTCTGCCTGGATTGATAAAGCTGAACGAGAGACGTCTTTAACCGGATTTACCGAAAGGCTGGTATCACCTCCTGGGCAAAACACTGGAGACCTTCGAGGTCATAAGGCGAGGAAACGGAGATGATGAGGTGGGTAACCCCAACGGCAATGAATTCTTCAACCTGTTTTCGCACCTCTTGGGAACTGCCCACAAGCATCCACTTACGTGCCTCCTCCAAGGTGGTGTTCCAGGTTGCCGCATAGGCTTCTAGGGCTTTGCGTTCTTTCTCCCGGTCATTGCTGAGGGTCATCTGGATCAGCACCGACTTTTCAATGGCTGCAGGGTCACGGCCGATCTGATAGCAGTGCTCTGTCAGCACAGCGATTTTATGGCGAAAGACCTCAGGCGAGCCGAAAGTGTTCCACATATTCGCATGGCGGGCAACAATGCCTAAGGCCACCCTCTCGCCTGCCGCGCCAAGCATAATAGGGGGATGGGGGTTTTGCATCGGCTTGGGCTTAAAGAGGGCATCGTTGAGCTGATAGTATTTACCAGTGAAGTTGGCCTTCTCTTCTATCCACAATCGCTTGATCACTTCCAGAGCCTCGTCTAGCATTGCTAGCCGATCGCTAATCTTGGGAAAAGGAATATCATACGCCTTATGCTCCAGCTCAAACCAGCCAGCACCAAGACCCAGAATTAAACGGCCACCGCTGATCACGTCTACTGTAGTTGCCATCTTTGCCAGCACCGCCGGGTGGCGATAGGTGTTGCCCGTAACCATCACCCCCAGGCGAGCTTTCTTTGTAGCCATGGCTAGGGCAGCCAGAGTTGTCCAGCCTTCCAAGCAAGGTCCGGTGGGATCAGAAAAGATAGGAATAAAGTGATCAAACACCCAAGCACTGTCAAACCCCAGGGAGTCCACATTTTGCCAGAGTGAGAGCACCTCCTGCCAAGACCCATGCTGCTGTGGAGTCTGGATGCCAAAGCGGACCGGATGCGCACTCGACATACGACCTCCTTTTTTTCTCCTGTTTGCACCTGACAACGTGGCCTATCGGCATGGCTTTCAGCGTGACCTATTATGCAGCGCGAAACTCAAAGCCGATAGGGAGGAATCGCCTGCTCGTTACCCAGCCGGTCGACCCTTACCGAACCAAAGCGCAGGCATCTCACTTCGGCAAGAGACAACAACGGCGAAAGAAATTCAATGGCTCCCTTGCCCATATTGAGATCGGTGAGAAGGCCTAACCCCAGGCAAAAATTCTCTCCGTCATTAAGCCCAAGGAGGAGTCCTGCTAAGGCCTCAGCCTTAGTCTGAGGAACTCTGCCCCACACAGCAACATCCTTCAGCAAAAGACGGCAGGGCTTAAGGTTGTTAAAATACGCGGTATATTTTTTGCGCCGGTTATGCCGCCGTTCCTCTGACGAGCGCAGGCGCGTTTGACTAGAAACGGGTAAGCGGTGGATCTTCATACCACTGTGGGTCCGGCAGGGACCAAGGATGGGCTCAAGTTCTTGATCATGGGCTAGGGCTAGGATGTGCGTGGGAGAGAGAAGGTCGATCTTTTGCAGTTTGAACTCCACAGCTAGAGGGCCTTCTACCAAACCCGTGGTGTCAATCAGAATAGCCTTGACCCCTAAGCCAAGGGCTCGTTGCAAGAGTCGTTTACAACCCACCACCGTCTGCAGCAAGTGCCCCACTGGCGAAGTAGAACCAACAAAGCAACTGGCAACTTTCTCTGGCACAACTTTCTCAGCATTGGCGCCGGGCTGAAGAAGTACCAGGTTAAGCGTAGTGGGCAGGCCGTAGGTAGATTGACCCATGTCCCCGTCGAGAACGGCTACCGGATTGCTCGCAGCAAGAAAAAGTTTGGTCAGCCCCTGAAGGAGCATGGTCTTACCCACGTCAGTCTTTCCCAAAACGAAGAAGGTTCCCCCCTCATGGATGATCTCTGGCAAAAGCGAACGAAAGGCTTCTTCCTGCTGACCCATATCGGAGTGAGTAACTGAACTAAAGCGCCTCCTCGCTCTATGTCACGTCCTCTTCCTTAAGGGACCGACGGCGAGCTGATAACAAAGAGGAGAACGCCTCCTTGAGCTTGTCATTGTCCAGCGGAGGAAGGGTTAATTCTACAAAGGGTTCTTGGCGGCGAACCAGACGAACTTCCCGTTCCTCCCCACGTTCGCGCCGGCTCCTCCCCAGGACAAAGAAAATATCCTTGATCACAGGCTCACCCACGCGCCTGTTAATCTTTTCTTTCACCATCTCTTTGAGAAATTGTAGCTCCTGCATCCACATGGAGTCCGACACATGGACAAAAAGAAGCCCTTTCTGAATTTTGCTTGGCCACGCATGACGAGCAACCGTTTCCCCCACTGCCTCTCTCCACACTCCCCACACCTGATACTGCTGCAACTGCCTGCCCATCGGCAGCCGCTGCAGCAGTGTTGTAATCACCTCACCTGTTAGCGACCATGTTGGCCGTTGGTGTCTTTCTTTTGTCATTATCAGGCATCATAGAGAAAGTCCCATAAAAAAAGAAGAGCCACCTTTTTCTGAAGAGCCCTCTCTTTTCTCTGCACCACCGTCAACTAAACGCAGGGTACTAGTGAGGGGGTCTAGTCACAAACCGAAACTATGCAGAATAACTGAAGCTTTCTTTCTTCTTTATTTTCTCCTTTTTTTCGCTTAAAGCGAAGGTCTTGACAAATGAATAAAACACAACATATAGTGCTCCGTCATTTTGTCCACTACAAGATCATGTATCATTTAAGAGTCGAAGGAGGGGCCCTTAACTCGAATCTGCCAGCTTTTTCAGCTGGCCCCGCCAGATATTAGACCAGATATTAGAGAGGAGGGGAGAGTATGGCTGAGAGGGTGAGGAAGCGGAATGGCGTGGTCAACAGTCATCGGGTGGAGAAGGAACTAAGCAAAGCCTTAGTCAGCGAATCTAGTGAACGGAGTGCCCAAAGCACGCAACTAAGCACAGCGTCCATGAGCGAGGCGGAGTCCAACGGATCCGGTCGAGGGCAGGGAAACCTCTTAGAGGTAGAAGGCCAAGGTGTGGCCATTCAACGCTACTTTACTCGCCCGGGAGAGCCTCCCTTTGACCTTGTCGAGTGGGAGAAGCGCAACGCCATTATTTCCGGAGAACACGGAGAGACCGTTTTTGAACAGCGCGAGGTTGAGATTCCCAGGCCGTGGTCCCAGCTTGCTACCAACGTTGTGGTATCCAAATACTTTCGCGGGCCGCTCGGTACTCCCCAGGGGGCAGACCCCCGCCGAGAGCACAGTGTCCGTCAGCTAATTGGCCGAGTGGTGAAGACCATTACTGCCTGGGGTCGGAAGGATAAGTATTTCACAACAGAAGAGCAAGCCTCTACCTTTGCTGATGAACTCACCCATCTCCTACTCCAGCAAAAAGCCTCGTTTAACAGCCCGGTGTGGTTCAACGTTGGGGTCGAACCTGAGGGAAAAGCCCAGTGTAGTGCATGCTTCATCCTCTCTGTTGAGGACACCATGGAATCGATCCTCGACTGGTATAAGAAAGAGGGCACTATCTTTAAGGGCGGCTCAGGCTCCGGCATTAATCTTTCCAAAATTCGCTCCTCAAAGGAGAGGCTCTCAGGTGGGGGCCTAGCCTCAGGACCTGTCTCTTTCATGCGTGCGGCTGATGCCTCAGCTGGGGTAATAAAGTCAGGCGGAAAAACCCGCAGGGCAGCTAAGATGGTTGTCCTTGACGCTGATCACCCTGACATTGTCGAATTTATCCACTGCAAGTCCGAAGAAGAGAAAAAGGCCTGGGCCTTGATTGACGCAGGTTATGACGGTTCTCTCGATGGCCCGGCCTACAGCTCTATCTTTTTCCAGAATGCCAACAACTCGGTGCGGGTAACCGACGATTTCATGAAGGCAGTGATAGAGGATGAAGAGTGGCAGACCCGGTTGGTTATGACCGGAGAGGTCTGTGAGACCTATAAGGCCCGTGACCTCCTGCGCATGATTGCTGACGCTACCTGGCAGTGTGGGGATCCGGGGATGCAGTTTGACACCACAATGAACAATTGGCACACCCGTCCAAACAGTGGACGGATAAACGCAACCAATCCTTGCGGAGAATTTAACTCGCTCGATAACACCGCCTGCAACTTGTCCTCCTTAAATCTCATGAAATTCCTCAAAGATGACAGCACTTTTGACATTGCCGCGTTTCGCCACGCGGCGGACGTGATGATTACCGCCCAGGACATTCTTGTTGACAACTCCAGCTATCCTACCCCGGAGATTACAACCAACGCCAAAGGGTTCCGCGAGCTGGGACTGGGGTATGCTAACCTTGGAGCGCTGCTTATGTACCTGGGACTACCCTACGACTCTGAGGCTGGACGGCAGCATGCCGCAGCCATCACTGCATTAATGACCGGTGAGGCTTACCTACAATCCGCTCGCTTGGCTGAGCAGTTGGGACCTTTTTCCGGCTATGCAGTCAACCGCAAGCCCATGCTTAAAGTGATCGAAAAGCACCGCAGTCACGCTCATAAGCTAGACCCCGCCCTAGTGCCTTTGGATCTCCTTTCCGAGGCCAGAAAAGTCTGGGACGAGGCCCTGAACTTGGGAAAAGAAGTGGGGTTTCGTAATTCGCAGGTCACGGTTTTGGCTCCTACCGGCACTATTGCCTTTATGATGGATTGTGACACCACCGGTGTAGAACCAGATATTGCCCTGGTCAAATATAAACGCCTTGTTGGCGGTGGACTTCTAAAGATAGTCAACAACACGGTTACCCCTGCCCTTAAGCGTTTGGGCTATGACAGTAAAGAAGTCCAGGAGATCGTTGAATACATCGACGAACACGAAACCATTGAAGGCGCGCCTGAGCTAAGAGATCAACACCTTCCAGTGTTTGATTGTGCGTTTAAGCCGACCAAGGGAGCCCGCTCTATCCACTATTTGGGCCATCTCAAGATGGTAGCGGCGGTGCAGCCTTTCCTTAGCGGCGCGGTATCAAAGACAATTAATGTTCCCTCCCAAGTAACTGTCGAGGAAATTGCTGACGCTTATATCCAGGCTTGGAAGCTGGGGATTAAAGCAGTAGCCATCTACCGCGATGGGTGTAAACGGATACAACCGCTTAGCACCGGGGTAAAGAAGAGCCCGGAGGTGGGAGACCGCCCCCGAGAAGCTGTGGCAGTAGAAGCTCATCCAGTGCGCCGTCGTCTGCCTACTGACAGGCAGGCGCTCTGTCATAAGTTTGAGATCGCTGGGCACGAGGGTTATATCCATGTGGGTTTCTATGAGGATAGCGCGCCCGGTGAGATCTTCATCAAGATGGCCAAAGAAGGAAGCACTATTTCTGGCCTTATGGATGCTGTCGGGCTTCTCACCTCAATGGCACTGCAGTATGGTGTGCCACTTGAGGTGCTGGTGGACAAGTTTAGCCATGTCCGTTTCGAGCCTTCGGGCTTTACTAAGAACCCGGATGTTCCCTATGCGAAATCGCTCATTGACTACCTTTTCCGTTTTCTAGGCACTCGTTTCCTATCGGCCGAGCAGAAGCAGCAGGTTGGTTTGATGGAAAGTGGCAACTGGCAAGAGGCCCCACAGAACGAAAATGACCAGCCTCATGGCCAAGCGACTATGACCATAGCTGAGCCTGGTTATACCTCGGCAGCTGCTACTGGTTTTAACCCTAAGCCAGCCCTTGTTAGCAGAACTCCTTGGCAGTCGCAGGCCGACGCGCCGAGCTGTCCTGACTGTGGCGCTATTATGATCCGCAACGGCTCCTGTTATAGGTGCCTAAACTGTGGAGCCACCAGCGGGTGCTCATAAGATGAGGCTCACAAGATGAGGAGGACTTTTTCTCTATTCGGCTTTTTTCAAGCTGGGAGACCAAAGGAGGGAGAAGGGGGCGAGCGACGAAAGAACGGCCTTCCACAGTGGGGGGAGGAAGGGCTGAATAATCGGGCGGGGTGTCTACGGGCGCCCCGCGGGGTGGAGTAATTAGTTGCTTAATGTGATGGGCATACGAATCGGGTGTGTATGCGAGATGCCATAGATAACATGAGGCGCCGCAGATTTGGCCACCTTCACTTCCTTGGGTTTCACCTGAGGAGTAATGTGCAGGACAAAGCCATTGCGAGCTGTGAGAAAACGCTGGGGTTTCTGCGAAGATTGTTGCTGATCCATAGACTATGTTTCTGCCTCATAAAAAATTAGCGTCCGAGGCTGGTAGTCAAGCGCTTACCTCGTCTGGCTGACAGCTGGCTTCCGACCGCTGAGTCTTTACATAGCATAGTCTTCACTCACCTCCAACTGCTTGCAAGCTACACTACTCCAGTTTATGCTAGGGACAGCAAACAGAGCCGAAGGAGATTGACAATGGGATTGTCAGATGAGCTGCGCCAGAAGCACGAGACACTGTGGGAAAAAATGGTCATGCATTCGTTTGTCCGAGAGCTGGGTGAGGGTACGCTGCCGGCAGAGAAATTTATCACCTACTTTGTTCAGGACTATACTTTCCTGGTTGACGCAACCAAGATGATGGCCCTGGCTATTTCCAAGGCGCCCGATGTAGAGGCCGCACAAAAAATTTCTGCTTTTCTCAATGCAGCGATTACCGGGGAGGAGAGTCTTTTTCGCCGGGGCTTTGAGGAGCTGGGCGTACCTCCTGGAAGATACACTGGAGCAGAGCTACTTCCTACGGCTCTGTCCTATGCCAATTTCCTTCTGCGCACTGGTCATGAGGGAAGCTTTAACCAGATCCTGACAATTCTTATGGTTGTCGAATGGACCTATCTCGATTGGGCAAAGAGGCTGGTAGCACAGGGGAAAAAACCGGTAAGAAAAGTGTATCAGGAGTGGATTGACATCCACGTTGCACCAGCCCTGGAAGAGTTTGTTGGCTGGGCAAAGGAGCGAATTGACAACAGTCCAGTGGGCGAGCGAGCGTCTATCGAACAGACATTTTTAGTTACGCTCCGCTACGAATACCTCTTTTGGGATATGGCGTACCAAGGAGAAAGCTGGCCCTGAGAAAGTCACTGCTGCTCGGCTGAGCTTGCAACTCAGTCCAAGCCAAAGGTTCACCAGGTTTACAAGGAACCCTGCGGGAACCCCTTCGGAATGCTTTCTCTCAATGTCCGATTTCTTCCTCAGAGTTTTCCTCAATTGCTCCTTCAGCCTGATCGAGGAGGAAGCTCAGCTCACGTAGAGCCTCGTTCATGTGATAGGCTACAGCCAGCAGGGAGCCATAGGCAATCTCTTCCGTGTCGTGTAGCTTTAGGTGGTCATTGACCATAGAGAGAAGGCTACGCATTTGTTCTTCAGCGTCATAGAGGTGCTCACAAAGACCCATGGTTCCCTCCCGACCCTGACCTATAAGGCCAAGAAGCATTGATTTCACCATAAGGGAAAAGACTAACAAGGGCAAGGGTAGATCCCTATCCCTCTACTTTTACATAGCCAATCGGTGCTTTAGAAAAATCCCACATTGGTACCTTTTGGCAAACGATCTTGCTGAGCACCCGGCCTGCCCGTCCCGGCCATTGGGGCGGTGCTCTGGCATGCCTCGATGGAGACGACGGCTGGCTATGCCAAAGTCGATTTGCCCTTGCTCCAGCAAGTGGCCCAACCCTGGCCGGAGGTGGCGCCATGTTGATGACCGCAGTCGATACCTACTTAGCCGTACGGCGGGCGGCAGGCTTTCAACTCAACCATCTTGAGGCCTATTTGCGCAGCTTCGCCCGCTTTATGCACGCGGAGAACCCGCGGCATGAGATCCCCCCCGCAAACCCTCTTCTGTGGGCGGCGCCAGCAACCGACCCCCTATATCTTTAGCGAGGCGGAAATCCAGCGCATTGTGGCTCACGCGCGGCAACTCAGTCCCTTGGATTCGCTGCGGCCCTCTACCTACAGCACCCTGTTTGGTCTGCTCGCTGCCACGGGGATGAGTTGCGCGGAAGCTCGGGCGCTCCAGCTCAGCAATATCACTCCGGCTAGAATCCTCATCCGGGAAAGCAAGTTCAAGAAAAGCCGACTGCTCCCGCTGCACGACACAACCTGGGTGGCCCTGGAGGGCTACCTCGACCGGCGGCGGCGAGTCGCCGGCCACGATCCGCACCTGTTTGTCTCCCGCCGCGGCGGCAAGCTCTCTCACACCATCGTGGCCGAAACCTTCCATGCGGTAGTGCAAGCAGCTGGCGTTCCGAGTGAGCCAGGCAAACCCTGCCCCCGGCTCATGGACCTCCGGCATATCCTCGCCGTCCGCGGGCTCGAGACGTGTCTCGATGGCCGCGATCAAGTCCTTCATGCACTTTCCGGAGTACCGCGTCCCGGCCCACCTGGAGCAGATTCGCTAGGCCCTGGCCATCCCCGCAAAAAAACCAGCAGCCCCTGATCCCGCATCTCTCCCTCACAGAATGTTAAGCTTGGCATCAACGAGGAGGAATTTTATCGCTTGGCGGATGAAAACAGCGATGGAGAGTACCTTGACGGAAGGATTGTCATGCATTCGCCTGCCTCAAATCGGCACGAGGATACTTCCCGTTTTCTCCTCACCCTCCTGAGCGCCTACCTGGATGAAAAAAGAGCAGCGGTGGGGCGCGGCTCCCGTTATCCGAGGCGTCTCGATGCCAGCTGGTCCCCGGAGCCTGATATCCTGGTAGTCCGCAAGAGTCGCCGGCAGCTTATGACGTCCCGCCGTTTGGAAGGGCCCGCCGATATGGTCATCGAGATCGCTTTGGAGAGCGACCCCAGGCTGGACTACCGTGAAAAGCTCCCACGCTATCGCCAGGCAGAGATCGAGGAGATCTGGATCATCAATCCCTTCGAGAACGATATCCTGGCGGAGGTAAAAACAACGGCCGGCTACACCACGCAGGTCCTGTCCTCGGGACAGCTAAGGTCCAAGGTACTGCCCGGTTTCTGGATCGAGGTCTCCTGGTTCTGGCAGGAGGAGTTGCCGCCAACGCTCAGGTGCCTACGAGAAATCATGCAATAATTCCTTAGTAGAGAGGAATAATCCCTTTTGCCCATTCTCATCCCTGTCCATCTCTTTCTTATAGGGGTGCCTATAGTCTCGGAAAGATAGCAATTCGCTAAGCGCCTGGTGGCTGTATTCGGACTCTGAAATCACCAGCCCGGCCAGAAACGCACCCAAGGCCAAAGAGAGTCCAGCTTGCGCTGTTACCCAGGCAGTACCCAACCCCAGAAGCAAGATACTAACTAAGAAGAGCTCACGGCTGCGCGTACGTACGACCTGATACAATACCGTGGGGACAAGGTAACGGGTGGCAACAAGCACCAGAACCAGGACCCCCCCGCTTTCCCTACGACTACAAGCACAGGTTCTGATCCTTGAGCTCCAGCACCGGCTAAAAACGGAACCAGCAACATCATCAGCACAACGCTAAGATCCTGAAGAATTAGGATGCCTAGTGCAGTACGCCCCTGGGGACTATCGAGAGTAGCTTGCGCTGCCAGGAGCCTTACCACAATGGCAGTGCTGCTCAGAGAGATAAGGAAACCAAGGAACACAGAGGGGCCCATCGGCTGGCCCAACACTTGGGCGAGCACAAATACCACTCCTACCGTACCCAACACCTGCAGCGTCCCGCCCAGAAGCACAGCTCGCCGGATGAGCATAAGCTCCCGGAGGGAGAATTCGATGCCAATGGTAAACAGCAGCATAACAACGCCAATTTCGGCCAGGACTTCAACTTCCTGCACCGCGGCGATCAGCTGCAACCCATGCGGACCAACTAGAACTCCGATAAAGAGAAACCCCACAATGGTCGGTAACCGCAGGTAATGGAAAACAAAGAGGACCCCTAGGGACAAGCCAAAGATAATAATCAAGTCTGTTAGAATATGCACTTCCACATTGGGCTCCTATCAACAGAGGAAGGGAGACCGGTATACCCCGAGCAAAGTCATTTGGCAAATGTCAGGGGTCGAGCAGCCCCGCGGCCGGAGCTAGCAGGAAATTGGATCTCTCGTCAATAGCCTCACTGGACGCTCTTGCTATCGAGTGCGGTCGCGGGCCGAGAGAGTTCTGAGTAGCAACTATAGGCCAAAAGAGAGGCCAGTAGAACTCTACAGGTTCACTGATGGTAAGTAGGGGAAAGGGCTATTGTAAGCCAACCAAAGAAGAAAGACCGACAAGAAGGACCGCTGGACAAGCAAAAAAATTAGAGTTCTTCTGACTTGAACTCATAAGCCACCTCACTTTCTGTTCTTAGTATTGTATTTTCATCAAGAAGAGAAGGGGGTTGTGTAAGTTCGTATATAATTCCCAAAAAAATAGGGGCGCAAAACCTTGCACCCCTACCCTTAGCCCAACGGCTGCTTATTTAGCCTCAATAGGAATCTGTCTGGTTGTCTTAGCTTTGGGGGCAGGCAGAGAGATATCCAAGACTCCGTCGTGATAGCGAGCGCTGACACCATCGGCGTCCGTTCCCTCAGGCAGAGGTAGACTGCGCTCAAAACGCCCATAGCGCACCTCACGGTAGGCATAATGGCTCCCGTTCCCAGTGTGCTGATGATCAACTTTGCGCTCGCCCTTAATAGTGAGCTGATCATTAGCCACCGAGACCTCCACATCCTTGGGATTCACTCCCGGCAGATCGGCCTTTATAATCAGCTTATCTCCCTCCAGATAGCTCTCTACCGAAGGATACCCATCGCCAGAGCGGAACCACACAGGAAGATCTCGCTCCCAATTTCCAAAGAAATGGCCAAAGAGATTATCCATTTCCCGGTGAAAGGGAGAAAATTCCTTAAAAGGTTTCCACAGCACTAATTCACTCCTCATAACTTCTCACCTCCTATACGTTTTTTTCACCTCTTGTCACTTTTAAATTAAGCATCATCCAAATGCTGTCAAGGGAAATGCGGCCCCATTATTCGTCCCTTTTATGGGGCAGCTAAGGCGAAGGTCTCCCCTGGCTCCTCACTAGACCTCCCTACCTTGCTAGCAATAAATAAATAGAGGAAACTAGGGGGCACTTGCTGGAGCTAGCGGAAATTTTTAGTGAAACCACATTCGCAATCCGCTTTATCCAAACAATGAAAGAGAACGGCTAGAGGTAGTATTGCTGTAGCTGAAAATGTGACAACCAAAGGGGAATAGTATGAGGTTCCTTCCAACTGACCTTCCAGGTGTTATTATTGTTGAGCCAGATGTTCATCAAGACTCACGAGGATTTTTTTTAGAGACTTACCAGGCGCGAAAGTATCAGGAGGGTGGTATTCCTACTGTATTTGTGCAGGACAACCACTCGCGGTCAGTCCAAGGAACCATCCGGGGACTGCACGCACAGCTGCAGTACCCTCAGGGCAAGCTGGTGCGAGTAATTGAGGGTGAGATTTATGATGTGGCGGTAGATCTTCGGCGTGGATCCCCAACCTTTAGTCGCTGGATCGGAGTTGCTTTATCCGCGGAGAACTTTCGACAGTGCTATATTCCTCCGGGCTTTGCCCACGGCTTCTGCGTCACCAGCGAGTTAGCCCAGATCGAATATAAATGCACGGATTTTTACCATCCCACTAGTGAAATTAGCCTCCGCTGGGATGACCCTGATTTGGGCATTACTTGGCCGGCGGTGACCCCAACTCTGTCCCCCAAGGACCTTGCAGCCCCATGCCTTCGTGACCTCATGGACAAACTCCCTGTCTTTCCGGAAGTGACCGGAAAAACCTTTTGACCAGCCTTTGGGGAATGAGACAGGACTTGGAAGAGGGGGACGAACTACTTTTCGGCTTCTGCCAAAACCGCATCGAATAATTGCCGGTAACGCTCACGCGACAGCGCGCCTTCAACAACACGCCGCTTGCCCACAAACATTGTGGGAATCGCGGTCACCCGGTCTTGCTCTACCCCCATGCTGAACTCACGCCAGACCAGTTCCTTAAGCTCTGGATCAGTCATCTCTTCGTCAAAGCGTTCGAGGTCCGCGCCAACACTTGTTGCAATCTGCCGTAGCACCGCCGGATCTTCCAGGTTTTGGCTGAGGCTAAAGAACGCCCGCATGGCTTCTAGGTGGAAGGCGTTGAATAAGGCCGATCCCTGCCGAGCTATGGCCTTGCCAGCAATATGGGCGGGTAAACTAGTACTGGGGTAAGAAGTGCCCTGCCAGGGAGCAAAGGTTAGAGCAGGCTCAGCTTCCTGGGCCTTGTGCCAGTGTGCAGCCACATATCCGTTCCAGCCTTTGTGTGCATCCTCACGAAACAGGAGAAAGCTGCGCCACTGGATTGTGAGCCGCTCTTTATACTCTTCTTGCAGGCAGTGTAGCCGCACCGCGGCCACATAACACCAGGGTCAAAGGTAATCGGAAAAAACTCGAACTATCACCGGTCGCATATCCTTACTCCTGTATAAGCGCTATCATAGCACAGGTCCTGAGAGGAAAATCTCCCTAACTAAAAGGTTTTCTCCTATGCCCCGAACGACCCTATTCTTGCTGGGGATAGGCATCCTGACAATCTCCACTGCTGCGCCGCTTATCAAGCTGGTCCCCCATGTACCTGCCTTGTAAGGTATAGGTACCCTCTTCATCCTGACCGGCACTGGTCTCGGCCAAAAACAGAGGGAATAGGGACCATAGTAGGGAGTTGTGAAGTGACTGAACATTGTCTACAGTAGATCCTTAACAGTCAGCTGGAGGCTGGTTTCCCATGAGCGAGCATCACGAAGCAGAAAGACAAGAAAGTCATCCAGAGTCCGGGCGTACTGAGCCCTATCGCCCTGGACGCCATCGTTACCTCAGGAAAAAGCCGCTGCAGGAGTCGCTGCAGATCTTCCTAGGGGCTGTGACTATGCCGTCCCGGCGTGCCGAAACCATAGCCGTTGAGGAGGCTCTCCACCGCGCTATTGCTCAACCCATTTTTGCCAAAATCTCCTCTCCTCATTACCATGGCGCTGCTATGGACGGTATTGCTGTGCGGGCTGAAGACACCTTTGGCGCTAGTGAAGTTGTTCCCCTTACCTTGAGCCTTAACTCCAAGAAGCCATCAGCCAGAGGGCAGAAGCCAACCGACGGATATCGGCCTTTTCAATACGTAGACACCGGTAGCCCTCTCCCATCTTGGGCCAACGCGGTGGTGATGATCGAACGGGTATTTAAACACAATGATCACGAGGTCGAGGTCCGCGACGCGGCTGCGCCCTGGCAGCACGTGCGTCTGGTTGGCGAGGATATTGTAGCCACGGAACCCCTACTCTCCCGCGGACACAAGGTTCGACCCTATGATATGGGAGCCCTTCTCGCCGCTGGGTATACGCGTATCCCAGTCAAACCCAAGCCCAGTGTAGCCATTATCCCTACAGGCAGCGAGCTCATTGAGCCTGGAGACAAGCCACAGCCCGGTCGCATCATTGAGTTTAACTCACGGGTGATGGCCGGGTTTATTGAGGAATGGGGAGGTCATCCCCATCGCCTACCACGAGTGAAGGATGATCTTACGGTGGTAACGGAGACCCTGGCTGCAGCGGTCTCACAGCATGATATTACCACCATCATTGCTGGTTCCTCGGCCGGGGAGCATGACTTCACCGTAAGAGCTATAGGAAAACTGGGCGAGGTTCTTGTCCATGGTATCGACATTATGCCCGGCAAGCCGGCCATTCTGGCCATCATCCAGGGGAAGCCGGTGGTTGGCATTCCCGGCTATCCAGTCTCCGCGGTTGTGGTCTGCCAACAGATTTTGCGCCCACTGATTGCCAAATTTCTTGGTTGTCCAGCAGAAGAGCCCCCCAAGGTCAAAGCTATGACGGCAAAAAAAATTCCTTCACGGCTGGGCCTGGAAGAGTTTATACGGGTAAGCCTGGGAAAGGTTGGGAACCGGGTCATTATGAACCCCCTGGGACGCGGGGCCGGCGTTATTACTACCATGGTTAAAGCCGACGGCGTGTTGCGCATTCCTTCTTTAGACGAAGGGATCAATGCCGGACAGGAAATAGAGGTCGAACTTTTGCGTCCGAGAGAGGATATTGACAACACCATCCTCTTTACCGGTAGCAATGACCTCACCATTGGCGTGCTGGACGATCAGCTCAAGACCCGTTATGCAGATCTCAGAATCTCGGCAAGCAATGTGGGTAGTCTTGGCGGGCTGGTATCGCTTAAGCGTGGAGAGGCCCACCTCATTGGTACCCACCTCCTTGATCCGGCTAGCGGAAAATACAACCTACCTGATATCAAAAAGTATCTCTCGCTCTCCAAGGTCATGGTCATGAACCTTGTCATCCGCGACCAAGGGCTGATTGTGGCCAAAGGGAATCCCAAGAAGCTCAAAGGCATCAAGGACCTGGTACGCAAAGACGTCACGTTCATGAACCGCCAGCCTGGTGCTGGCACTCGTGTCCTTCTGGACTACAAACTTAAAAAGTTTAAGATTCCTCCCGAACGGATCCACGGCTATGAAAAAGAAGAGTTCACCCATATGGCAGTAGCCGTGGCTGTGGCTAGCGGGCTGGTTGATACCGGCCTGGGGATCAAATCGGCAGCCATGGCCCTGGGGCTTGATTTTATCCCCGTTGAGCGGGAGGACTATGATCTGGTTTTTCTCAAAGAGTTTTTTGAGAACGATAGGGGTCAGAAGCTTGTCGAGGTTATCCGTTCCGATGCCTTTAAGCAGGCAGTAGAAAAACTCGAGGGCTATAACACTACCAAGACAGGCACCCTCAAAAAAGCTTAGCCAGAAAAAAGATTGGTAGAGGCGTATGGCAATATGCCCCTACTTTATCGCCAGTGAAAAATAACATGGGTATCTTTGAAAGGATGGCAGCCCATGACCACGAAGAGGTGGTCTTTTTCCGCGACAAGACAACGGGCCTGCGGGTGATTGTTGCTATCCACAGCACGGCGCTGGGCCCAGCCATGGGCGGCACACGCATGCTCCCCTATGCCTCTGAGGACGAGGCACTTACCGACGTGCTGTTGCTGGCTCGGGCCATGACCTACAAGTCAGCAGTAGCAGGCTTAGATGTGGGTGGTGGCAAGGCCGTTATTATTGGCGATCCTGCTCAGGACAAATCAGAAGCATTACTGCGAGCCTATGCCCGCTTCATTCACTCCTTGGGCGGCCGATACTTTGCCACCACCGATGTAGGCACCAACACTGCCGACATAGACATTCTACGTCGTGAGACGCCCTATATAACCGGCTGCTCCCCTGCCTTTGGAGGTAGCGGGGATACCTCCATCCTTACTGGGCTCACCGTTTATCTGGGCATGCGAGCGGCCGTTAAAGAGGTGTTGGGTCAAGACTCTCTAGCCAACCTGCGCGTGGCAGTGCAGGGTATTGGCAAGGTCGGCTGGCACCTGATGGAGCATCTGGCCAAGGAAGGCTGTCACCTTACCATTACTGACGTGAACGCCGAGGTGGTGGAGCAAGCTGTTAAGAAGTTTGCGGCCAAAGCCGTGCCACCTGACGCCATCTATGATGTGGAGTGTGATGTTTTTTCTCCCAACGCCCTAGGTGCTGTCTTGGATGCCATAACGATTCCCCGCCTACGCTGCCGCATCATCTGCGGCGGAGCCAACAATCCCCTGGCCGAGAAACAACACGTCGACGAACTCATGAAGCGAGGGATTCTGTTTGCTCCTGACTTTGTGGTCAACAGTGGCGGCATTATTAATGCGGCTGAGGAGCTGTGGGGTTATAACGCAGCACGGGCGGAGGCGCGGGCCCGAACCACTTATGAAACAACACTACGGGTATTCGATTTGGCTCGTAAGCTAGGTATCAACCCCTATATGGCAGCCGAGCAACTAGCCGAAGAGCGCATCCAGAAGGTGAGCGCCATTCGCCATTTCTATTTGCCTTCACTCCCACCTCAGAGCCGACCCCTCGGCCTATCTTAACTGCCGTAAAGTCCTTTCTAGCTCTCTCCGGTTGATAACCCGCATCACTGTCACCAAGGTCCCATCAAGGCGGTAGAGTACCCGATAGTCACCCGAGCGGAGGCGATAAATTGGGAAGGAGAAACCTCTAAGCCGTTTGATTTGAGGAGGCCTGCCTGCAGTGCTTCCCCTTCTCCGAACATCTTGCTATGGCTCCTTCGCCTGGATCAACAAAAGCTATGTCCCTGATGTCATGCGGTTACGCACCATACGATTAACAGCTTCGGCAGTTTCACTAGCCCTATTTTCAAGCGCAGCAATTTCTTCCAACCACAGATGCTTTGCCTGGTGATCTTTCACCGCGGCAGCGTTGACACGCACATTGAGGGCGGCAGCCTGGGCGGCAGCCAACGCCAGATTGGCAGCAGAACCGGCGTCGGAGAGGGCGTTAAGGTTGCTCTTTTCAGCCACAATGACAGCCAGGCCCAACACCTTCGTAGCATCACGTGCGACACACAGCGGCACAGCCGCTGCACCGTACAGAGCTCGCTCGATAGCAGTGTCTCGCACTGCCGTTGCAGCACTAGAGTCCTGCGGCAGTTTATAGGCACGCATCATGGCATCAAAGGCGGTGATATCAGCGCCTACGCTGCCCGTAAGGTCAGCACGCAGCTTGTTGGCAGCACTACACACTTTCTCCATCTCGGGAGCAACGTCAGCATATGGCTTTTTGCCAATGGTAAGATGAGCCACCATGGCCACCAGTGCAGCAGCCATGGCCCCGGTATATGCCGCTGCTGCACCGCCACCCGGTGTTGCCGTTCCTGCAGCAAGTGAGTCAAGAAAGGCATTGGCGGTCTCCTCTACGCCCTGCGGTTGTTCGGGCATGGACAGTTTGTTTTCAAAAACCTGCTCGTCTTGCAGTCCATCCAATTGTAAATACCACTGGGCCGCGTCGATAAGGGCAGTATGGGGAATCAGACCAATAAGTTCAGAGCGCAGGATGTTGGTTCCATAGCGTGCGGCCTCGTGGCGCACCATTTCCACAACCCGGTGCACAGGCGTCTGGCGAAAGTCGGTCAGGTTCATGCTCACCTGGGCCTGCCCGCCAACGAGCAGGCCCAGGGCTTTGACATATTGCAGACCTCCGGAGGAATGGCGGACGGCGCGAGCAACCTTTTTAGCAATGCCCACGTCAGACGTGTTGAGGTATACATTATAGGCAATGAGGAACGGGCGCGCACCCATGACAGTGGCACCAGCTTTACCCAGACGCATCGGACCGAAGTCTGGCTTACGGTTAGGATTAGTCCCGATTTCATCCTTCAATCCCTCGTACTGGCCGCGGCGGATGTTCTCCAAATTCTGCCGATCAGGACGCGTAGCTGCCGCCTCATACAAGTACACTGGGATACCCAGCTCACTCCCCACCCGTTCACCCAGCCGGCGAGCCATGGCAACACAATTGTCCATAGTGGCATGGCGGATGGGGACAAAGGGCACAACATCGGTGGCGCCGATACGCGGGTGCACGCCCGCGTGTTGATCGAGATCGATTAACTCGGCAGCCTTGACGATCCCAACGAATGCTCCGGCTTCCACAGCAGCTGAGTCGCCCACAAAAGTGATTACGGTACGGTTATGATCGAGATCGGAGCTGACATTGAGTATCCGCACGCCTGATACCGTCCTAATCGCTTCCACAATGGCCTGTACTACTTCAGGGCGGCGTGCTTCAGAAAAGTTGGGAATACATTCGACAAGTTCGGACACAATGACTTCTCAGAACAAAGATGCCAGCACTATTTAGCCTATTACTCGCACAGAAATATGTTGGTTGTAGGGGCTTAGGAGCAGAGTATATGAAGCGTCAGATTGCTGAGGAGAGCCGGGCCTTTTTTCGCAAAGGACTTTCATGTCGCGGCAGGGCCCCGGACTCCTATATTGGCTATACGGTCTCGTTAGTCAGGAAGGAAGGCGCATGAGGGTACTGGGTTACGCCGCAAAAATTTCCTCGAAGAACGACGCCATCGTCTTCCACGAACGCTCGTCCGCGAGCTTGTTGTAAGCAAGCCCTTCCATGCCCACACTGTCGGCTGCCGGATTGGTGAAGCTGTGCACCGTACCGCCATAACTAATAATCTGCCAGTCCACCCCAGCCTTGCTCATTTCCTCGGCTAAGGCATTGACCTGAGCCAGCGGCACAAACGGGTCGTCGGCCCCGGTACAAACCAGGACCTTTGCCTTGACCTGACCGACCTCCGCCGGACGTTGCGTCTCCAGACCGCCATGAAAGGATACTATGCCCTTCAGCGCTGCTCCGTCCCGCGCCAGCTCTAAGGCGAAGGTGCCACCCATGCAATAGCCCATCGCCGCTAACCGGCTCGAATCAACCTGCGGTAGTGAGGCTAGCTTCTCTAGCGCCACGCGCGCACGTTGGCGGAATTTTATGGGGTCCTCGCGTAGAGGACCGGCATATTTCATTGCCTCTTGAAGATCTTTGGCCTCGATGCCGTTGCCATAGGGATCACCCGCCAACGCCACGTACCCAAGACCGGCCAGCCGCTCGGCACGTTGCTTGGCATGGATGCCCAGCCCAAAGGCCTCCGGCATTACCAGCACTCCCGGGCGCTTATGGGATTGCTGGTCGTCCAAAGCAACAAACCCTCTCAGGGTCACGTCGCCGTCCTGGTACTCGATGCTCTCAGTCTTCATGCCATTGCTCCTATAGTTGCGTCTCAAGCGGATGAGACCTGTCCTTACAATAGTTTCGTCCTCGGCCGCTCGCCCCAAAAGGCCGCACAAGGACACACTTCTTTTGTGGCATCCCAGACTGCTGAAGTCAAGCGTTCCCTTTCGCCTTGCAACACTGCTGTTCTTGATTTACTTTAGGGTTATTTAGGGAGCGGCTGCAATTCTGGCGGTCAAGTGTGTGGCTTGCCCCATGCTCTGTACAATCAGCGGTCGCTTGAGCAATAACCAGGAGGCACCTATGTCATATGCTGACTCAGATGGCGTAAAGCTCTATGTCGAAGAAACAGGGAACGGTTATCCGATTGTATTTGTTCACGAGTTCGCCGCGGACCATCGTGAGTGGGAAACCCAGGTACGCTATTTCTCGCGCAATTATCGCTGCGTCACCTATGCCGCCCGTGGCTATACGCCCTCGGATGTCCCTGAGGATGAGGCCGCATACAACTACATCCACTTTGCCGATGACATAGCCGCAGTCATGCGACACGTTGGAGTGCCCAAAGCCCATATCGTAGGGCTTAGTCAGGGGGCGTATGCAACTCTGATGTTTGGGCTCCGGCATCCCCAGTTGGCAAGTGCGCTTGTCGCCGCGGGCTGTGGAAGCGGCTCGGCCAGGGAGCAGCGAGAGGATTTTTTGAAGCAATGCGAGATCAATGCGCACCGGTTTGTGCAGGAAGGGGCAACAGCCCTGGCCCAAGAAATGAGCCTCAGCGCCAGCCGGGTGCAGCTGCTGAACAAGGATCCGCGCGGGTGGCAGGAATTCGTTGACCACCTGAGCCACCATTCCGCCAGAGGCTCGGCGCTGACGATGAGAAACTACCAAGGCAAGCGGCCGTCTCTGTACGAGTTTGCCGAGCAGTTTTCCGCACTGACAATCCCCACCCTGATTATTGTCGGCGATGAGGACGATGCCTGCATTGAGCCCAGCGTCTTCTTGAAACGTACCATTCCGACTGCCGGGTTGTTTGTACAGCCACGGACCGGCCATGCCATCAACCTCGAAGATCCGGCCGTATTTAATCGCGAGGTCCAGGAATTTTTTAGTACCGTAGAGCGAGGACGCTGGGGCAGACGCGATCCGAGGGCCACGGTTAGCGTACAAATCCCGCGCTGAGGCGATGGAAACCCAAAAGCCGCTGGCGCGGAGGTAGCCTGTCCTGAGCTTAGCGAAGGGTTCAGAGCGAACGCCGAGGAGGAAGTGTTTAGATGTGTCTAGAGGGAAGACAGTAATAAAAAAAGGGAGTTATATACGATTTTACACAAGTCCACCCAATTTAGTGAGGCTGAATGCTAAACCATGCCCTGCCCTACCTTGCCTTGACAGGCCATGCCTTAACGGGCCAAGCCCTGCCTTGATGAGAGTTGGGCAAATCTGGGGAGAACCGAGACTCAGCCATGTCCTCCGGAACAAATTGTTTCGGATAATCGCCGAAGCAATTGAAATAGAAAGGAGAAGAGAATGGCGCACAATTTCATGTTAGTCTTTAAGGAAAACCCAATATTTAAGGAAGACCCACAACCAACTGAACCTCTTGCCCGCATCGCTCTCAGAAGCTGGACGAAGGACAAGGATGGATTAATTTTCATCGCTTCCCTTTGTAAGGGAGAATATGAACTTGAGTATGAAGTGAACCAACTCAAGGCAGAACTCGACGAGATACTCCGCCTTGGGCGTGAGAAATTTAAGAATCACAACGCCAAAAAATCAAAAAGGTCCGGCAAAGCAACCCCGTAGGAAGTGGAGGTATTTGGAGAAAAAGAAAACGGCTCTGGGGTTGGGGTACAGAGATGAGCAAGGGGATGAGCAAGGGTAAGTATTGCCCCCTGTGTCAACGGTTCGTCGAGCCTGAAACACGGGGAAATGACAGTGCCGGCTGCATTCTTTTTTTGCTCTGCTTCTTTCTTGCTATCCCCACTCTCGGATTGAGCCTACTCGGTTTCCTGCTATGGGCGTTGTCTGCTAAAGGACGGTGCCCCATATGCCATAACGCTCAGCTAGAAAATTAGGAAAACCAGCAACTTCAAAGGAGAAGAGAGCATGAGCTTATCCGAGTGGCTGTCTATCATTGCTTACTATGCCCAGTTGATGGCTATCTTCTACGGCATCCGTCAGATGGGGAAAGCAAGCATTCAGAGAGATAAGGCTTTGGAGCAACAGGGCAAGGCTTTGGAAGATATGGGAGCTGGGATACGGGAACTGCTACAGAGAACGCCCAGGGCTGCTTAGGAGAAACGGTGGTCAAGAAGGGAAGGGAAGAGAATATGCCAGAAGATTCAGGACAAAATTGGGTAGTGAGACGTTATGAATGTAGGGTCGAGAAGCAGTTAGAGAAGCTTAGAAATGTTCTTGAACAGGATGTTAATCAAATGAACATCCTGCTTGGCGAGAAAAGTGAGTGGTGGTTCGATGTTTCTGATCCAGGTTTGCTTGAATCTGAATCTGGATGTGAGGTCAGAAAAGTTGATAAGTATACTCGATCTCTCGTTTCCGTTGGGTCAGAGAACACAGTTTCCTTTATCTTGGAAAAGCAAGCAATTCATGTAAAGCACGATGGTAAAGAACTATTCAAGGTTCAGCTTGAGTGGAATGGGCGGCAGAGCCATTGTGACCTCAAGATTGATGGGGAGACCTATGAACTTTGGGAAATATCCCATATAGCCCTGGGTCCTTTCTTCTTTGAGGGCAAGTTTTAGAAAGTCAGGAGGTCAGGCAGGAGTAGCTGAGCTGTTTTCCATCCATAAGTCTGACCATTGCGGTCATGCGATCCAAGATAGAGAGTGGCCGCAGGTTATGGCGGCCCACAAACTCGTTCACGTACCTGCCCAAGTGCTTCACGCTCATTTTATGGTAGACGCCATAGTGCCCACGTTTAAGGAGTGCCCAGAAGCTTTCTATGCCGTTAGTGTGAACCATGCCCGAAACGTACTGGCCGGCACTATGTCTGACAGAGTGGTGGTTTTTCAGGTCAATATAGCCGCCATGGTCGTCCGTAAAGACAAGGGCGTCCTCTGGCTATTCGTTCTTCAACAAACTTCTGTAGAGTGGCTTTATCGGTGCCGAGAGACACCATGGCTTTTAGCTGGTTAGTCCCACGGTCCAAGATCCCTAACACGGGAGTCTTACCGGCTGTCCCTCTACCCGAGCGTAGTTTCTTGTCTCCGTGCTTATTCTTCTCTCTTCCGCCCACATAGGTTTCATCTACTTCTACCGGGCCCACACAAACCGAGAGTCATTATCATTCCATATTTCCCTTATGCGGTGCGCCAGATGCCAGGCTGTTTTCTGGGTAATACCAAGGTCACGGGCAAGCCGAACGCTCGACACACCTTAACACTGGTGCTTATCATGTAGAACGCCAGAGCCCAGCCCTGAAATCCAAGCTTGGAGCTCTGCATTGGGGTTCCCGTCTTTACTGAGAAGTCTCTCCTGCAATGCCGGCAATGGTAAGGCTGGGGCTTGCGGTGGGGCGAAGGTATAGGTCTCGTGATTCACACTTCGGACACCGTATACCGCCCGGCCAGCGAGCCTCTATAAACCATTTCTCAGCCGTAGCATCGTCAGGGAATTTATGAAGTAACTGGGCCAGCGAGAGTTGTTTCTCCATACACCCTAATGATAGCAAAGGCGTATAACATCTTAAAGGAGGATCTATGCCAGAAGAAGATCTAGGACCAGATTGGGTAGTGAGACGTTATGAATGTGGGGTCGAGAAGCAGTTCCTTAAGCTTAGGAATGTTCTTAAAGGTGATGTTAGTAAAATGAACGTCCTGCTTGGCAAGAAAAGTGAGTGGGAGTTCAGTGTTCCTAAGCTAGCTGCTTTTGAAACATATAAAATTGATGTCGTAAAAGAGCACAAGTCTATGTCTCTCCTTCGGTCAGAAAGCACAGTTTCCTTTACCTTGGAAAACCAGACAATTCATGTAGCGCAGGGTGATAAAGAACTATTTAAGTAGAGCTTGCCTGGAATGAAAGGCAAAGCCATTGTGACCTGAAGATCGACGGTGAACCTTATGAGCTTTGGGAAATCTCTCAGAGAGCATTAGGACCTTTGAGGATTATTTCCCCAACTCCTCTAAGACCTCTATCAAGGTTTGCGTGCCTGAGATCAGGCTTTCTAAAGAGATTCGCTCATTGAGTCCATGCACGCGCCGAGACTCCCCCTGAGCAAGTGTGATAGCGGTAAAACCGTAGCTAACAATGTCCTTTCTGCGAAAGTAGTGAGAGTCAGTGAATCCCACTAAAATGCCCGGTACTACAGGGGCCTCGGGGTGATGGCGAGAAGCCACGGTTTGGATCGTACGGAAAAGCTCAGTGTCCGTCTTAGAAGCAAGGGACGGAAAGTTAAGCAAAATGGAAAAGCGCACCTGGGGGTCATCTGCCACTTGTTCCAACTCGGCAATAAACTTCTGCGGGTCTTCTCCGGGGAGTAGACGACAGTCAAGCTGAGCCGTGGCCTGGGCAGGAATCACATTCGTTTTATTGCTTCCTGAAATAACGGTGGGCACAATGGTATTGCGTACCAGCGCATTGTAAAGGGGGTTAGCCATAAACTCCTGACGAAAGGTAGGGTCTTTAAGTGCCTGGGTCAGGTCGCGATAGTGCTCTCGTTTGGCTGGCTCTTCCTGCTCCGCCAGGGCCGTGAAAAACTCCTGCACTGCTGGCACAACCTTGACCTCGGTCTCATGGAGGCGAATCTTTTCCAGAGCACGGATCAGGCGTGTCACCGCAGTCTCGGGCAACGGAACCGAACCATGTCCGGCCTGGCCGCTAGCTGCCAACTGGACCCAGCAGGGGGCTTTCTCTGCCACGGCCACGGAGTAAGACCTCTTGCCGTCTTTCATCCTGATTCCTCCACCCTCGTTGAGCAGAAACTCGGCATCGGCAATAAGATCAAAATGGTTATCCACAAACCACCCGGCCCCTAGCTTCCCCCCTGTCTCTTCATCCGCTGTCCCTAGGAATATGATATCACGCTTAAGTAGCGTGCCCATCCGCTTAAGCAGAGCCATGGCAAGAAACTCAACCGTTCCCACCCCTTTGCAATCCATTGCTCCCCGGCCGTACACATACCCATCTTTGATCACACCAGCGAAGGGATCAACTTCCCAGCCCACTTTTGTGGCTGGTACTACATCAAGGTGATTGAGTAGTATCACTGCCTTTTTTTCCCCTGTGCCCTTGAGTCGAGCGTATACTATTCCTCGCCCCGGCTGGGACTCAAATACCTGGGCAGGAATTCCCTCCTGAGCAAATCGCTCCTGGAAGAACTTGGCTGCAGGAGTTTCGTTTCCTGGCGGGTTGGTGGTGTCGATTTGAATATAGTGGCTAAGCAGATCACCCGCTTCCTCCTGGACCACGCTCCAGTCTACCTCAGTTGCCCAGGCAACCCGAAGGACAAAGCAAAAGGAGAAAAAACAGAGGGGAATCACAAATTTACGGAGAACCAGAGCCATCTTAACCCCCACCTTAATCCTCTCCTATCGAACAGGAGGGAACTATCTTTTTGCCTTCTCTCAAAAATTTCCTTGCTTACCGCTTGGATCCACTCGGCTTTGCTTGCTGACTGACGATATGCTTAGTTCTTCTCCCCTGGCGGGGAGGATTAAAGAAAGGGGAGGACTTTTGGCAGCATCTTATTAGGAAGCAGCTATAGCCCGCTCGATGCCATCAAAGAACTGCCACCACATATCAAGCGAGCAGTTGAGGGCCAAACGCACTCTTTCTTGCCACTCCTCCGTAGTGGCGTGACGCACAACAATGTGATCACCTACATCGCTGTGATCCTTATCTGCCTCTTCGTGTATATCCCAAAAAGCAACCTGAGCGCTGGTAAGTCCGTAGTGCTTTTCCAGGGAACGGGCAAAGGGACTAAAGCTGCCTGGCACCTGTCCCTCAGCCGCAAGGTTGATGGCTGCTGCTCCTTCAATAAAAGAGCGCTGCTTGGTAGACAGCTCAAACCAATTGATGAGCGTAGCAGTAGCTGGTAAGGGCTCGCCATAGACTATCTGCTCACGGGACAGCCCCAGCCCCTGGCCAAAACGGACGAATAGCTCAGGGTGAGGGAGGTTGCAACCCGAGATCTTACCTGTCTCTTCTTCGAAGAGGCTCTCGGCCAGCTTGATCCGCTCTTCAGCAAACGGACAATTGGCATGCATAGCGCTCACTGCCCGAGGAAACTCACGCACCTGCAGGAAAAATTGTACGGCCCAGGTCTGCATCTGCAGGAGCGTAAGTTCTCCCTCCATAATCTTGAGCCAGAGCGGGTGGCGACCAAACGTTCGCTTGGCCTGGATTGTCTCCATCAAATCTTGCACAAATTCTCGGTTTGACACGGTCATAGAGTTGCCCTCTTTAAAGATTCCTTCCCTCCTCGATTGTAAGCTGCAGGTTGTGGGTTTCGTTTTCTCGACGCAGAAGGAGTACGCCGCTGAGAGGGAACGCTCAACGGCACACACTCAACAATCTCCAAACCATATCCAGGTAAACTCACCAAACGGGGCGGATTATTAGTGAGGAGCCGCATTTTTCTCACCCCCATATCTCGTAGGATCTGGGCGCCAATGCCATAGTCACGAAAGTCGCGTAACCGGGAGGTTAGGCTTGTGCTTAGCTGGCGTGATTTCTTACTGCGACCTTTTCCATCCAAGCCATGGTCGCGAAAGAGGTCTGTTCCTCGTCCCTCCTGCCGCAGGTAGAGGATCACCCCTTTCCCCTCAGCAGCAATGATCTCCATTGCCTGGTGAAGAAGGGCTCCCGTATTGCGGCGGGCGTAACCAAACACATCCCCTGGCAGATACTCGGTATGGGCCCGCACCAGCACTGGCTCCTTGGGGTTAATCTTTCCCTTGACTAGGACTAGATGCTCCTCTTCATCCACGTCACTGATATAAACGCAGGCAGTAAAGTCGCCGCCATAGCGGCTTGGCACCTTTGCTTCCGCCACCCGGTGAACTAGGGAATCATGCCGCAGACGGTATTGGACAAGGTCAGTAATGGTAGCGATCTTAATCCCATGCCGGGCGGAGAACTTCTCGAGGTCTGGCAACCGCGCCATGGTACCATCATCCTTCATAATCTCGCAGATCACTCCAGCGGGTTTAAGCCCAGCGAGGCGTGCAAGATCCACGGATCCTTCGGTTTGCCCAGTACGCACAAGCACCCCGCCTCTGCGGGCACACAGGGGAAACATATGTCCCGGAGTCACTAGGTCCTCGGACCGTGTGTTGTCACGGATGGCAGTAAGAATGGTGGTGGCCCGGTCCTCCGCCGAAACTCCCTTACCTACTCCATAGCGGGCATCAATAGAGACGGTAAATGCAGTGCCTAAGGGCGCAGTGTTTTTGCTCACCATCATGGATAGGCCGAGCGCATCAACCTGCCCCGCAGTCAGGGGTAGACAGATGAGCCCTCTACCGTACTTAGCCATGAAATTGATCGCCGCCGGCGTTACTTTCTCCGCTGCTAGGCAAAGGTCTCCCTCATTCTCTCGATCTTCATCGTCCATAAGGATGATCATCTGGCCAGCACGGGTTTCCTCGATTGCCTCTTCAATCGAGACCACATAGGAACTCTTGTACACTGGAGTAGGTAGTGGTGTCGAAAACATTGTTTTCCTCCAAAGAATAGTGACCCTATCTTATATCCTGCCTACCCTAGCAATGTAAAGATGCAACTACCCGGCTAAACAGTCACTGGGAGTAGTAGGAGTTTGCTGGCTCTATTTGTCAAAACATATAGAATTTTCTATATGTTACGCTGATTGGTCAAGAGGCGAAGATCGTATATGCTAAGCGAATTGGCAAAGAATCAGCTGAATGTTTTCAATCATCGGCCAGACTCTGAATATACCAAGAGACGGTTAGGCTTCCCAAGCGCGGTATTTCTATTAGGCCGATTGACCAGTATCTCTACGTAACATTCCAGGGGTCGGGCTACACAGGCCCCTTACTCGTTTTAGACCACTTATTTAATCTGACCCTGGTCTTAATCCTCTTTGCTCTCTGCGCCAGCACCGGAAGTTTAGTGCTAGTAGGATGGGGCTATACCTTATATACATAGGGTTACGACATTGGGTGAAGGTGGGTTGAGGCATTGTGAAAGAGGGTATGGTGGAGGGGAATGAGTTAAGGAAAGAATTGCATTGCGACCCGTTAGGCTTTCGTCTATTTTGGGACAGCATAAAAAACAGGCCTCAAAGGCAAATAAAAACCCGTTCACCAGGAGGACGTGATGGCAGGCGCTTTAGACGGCGTGCGGATTGTCGAATTGGCCCAAGGCATTGCCGGACCCTATACTGGTATGCTGCTCGCCGAACAGGGAGCAGATGTTATCAAAATCGAACCCCCTCAAGGGGATAAAGCCAGAGGTACGCCAGGGTTTCATGTCTGGAATCGTAGCACGCGAAGCGTCATTGCTGACCCTGCAACTGCTGAAGGCAAAGACTTCATCCTCAGTCTTGCCTCTACTGCTGATATTGTTCTAACTGACTATCAGCCCGAAGAAGTAGAGAAACTTGGCCTAAACTACGAGGTTTTTTCTCAAGATAACCCCGGTCTTATTTACTGCCACCTTCCTGCCTACGGCGGCTACGGCCCGCATGCTGGCCGCTATCCCGACGACACGCTAGTGGCCGCAGTGAGCGGCCTTCTGGGTAGTCAATGGTCTCACCGTGACGGTGGGGTATACCTGGTGCTTCCTATTGCTAGTTATGGGGCGGCCTTTGTTGCCAGTAGTTCCATCTCTGCTGCTCTCTTCGAGCGGGAGGGAAGTGGAAGAGGACAAAAGATTGAGGTTTCGTGGCTGGCTGGAGCCTTTGCTATGCAGAGCGGCACTATTCTTTATCACCCTGAATTGCTTCGCTTGTTCAGTGGCCGTCTCAACCCCCTAGGCCCAATCCCGGTCTATCGCCTGTATAAGGCTAAAGACGACTGGCTCTTTGTGGCTTGTGGGAACACAACCTTCTGGAACAAATTTTGTCTGGCACTTGAGCATCCGGAGTGGACTTCTGATCCACGTTACGAGAAGGCACCCTGGGGAATTGCCCCAGAGGACCGGGATGAACTCGCGGAGAGGATTGCTGCTGTCATTGCCGGTAAACCCCGTGAGGAATGGCTACGCATTCTACGAGAGTATGACGTGCCTTCTGCTCCGGTAACTAGTCGTCAGGAGTTCATTGATCACCCTCAAACTATCCACAATGGCATGCGGGTAGAAGTAGATGATCCGAAACTGGGCAAGACCGTGCAGATGGGGGTACCGGTGCGTATGTATACAACCCCTGGGACCATTAAAGGACCTGCCCCATTGCTGGGACAGCATACAGACGAAGTCAAAAGAGAGGGAGTGAGGGCAGGTTTCAAACCTGCCCTCACCTCTTCATATTCTTCTTACCCTCTCCAGGGGGTCCTTGTTCTCGACTTTGCCAGCTACATTGCTGGCACCTATGGCCCCATGGTGCTGGCTCAGCTTGGAGCTACGGTCATCAAGGTTGAGTCGCTTCAGGGAGATGCGTTTCGCGCTTTTGGCTTTGGCTTCCTGGGATGGAATCAGGGGAAAAGGGGCATTTCCGTCAACCTGAACCAACCCGAGGGACGGGAGGTTATTTACGACCTGGTACGCAAGGCTGATGTTGTGGTGGAAAATCTCCGGCCCGGTGCCACAAAGCGCTACGGTATTGACTATAAGACTCTCTCTGAGATCAATCCTCAATTGATTCATGCCACAGTTACGGGTTTTGGCTCTAGTGGCCCGGACCACAACCAGCCGGCGTTTGATCCTCTCCTCCAAGCTCGCTCCGGAATCATGCAAGCTCAGGGTGGGCACGGGCATCCGCCTTTCTATCTCACCTGTGGAGTGTGTGATTATGCTGCCGCACTGCTCAGCGCCTATGGTGTCTGTGCCGCCCTCTATGCCCGTAGACGAGGGGGTAAAGGCCAGAGGATTGAGACTTCTCTTTCCCAGGCTTCTATTGCGGTACAGTCAGGAAGTTTTATTTTCTACAAAGGCCGGCCGGATTTAGAGAACGGCGGGCCAGACTTATGGGGAACCAGTGACCTGTATCGCATTTACCTCACTGCCAACAACTCCCTCTTTCTTGCTGTTCTAGAAGACCCCCACTGGCAGGCACTCTGCAGTGCTATTCGGCGAACGGACCTGAGCGACCGTTACAGTTTCCATCAGGCTTGCCGGGAAAGTGTGGAAAGCCCGCTGGGAGAGATACTGGCAGAAATCTTCGCAAGCAAGACAACCGAAGAGTGGGTCTCACTCCTGGATACCGTTGGGGTCCCCTGCGCGCCGATATTACCCCTTCCTCAACTCTTTAGCGACGAGCACGTTGTGGCCAACGACCTACTTGCCACCCACACCCACCCCCAGTGGGGTGAAGTACGACAGACCGGCATCTTTGCTAAATTCTCCCGCACCGCCGCAACCGTTCCCTATGCAGCCCCACTCCTGGGACAGCACACCACGGAGGTGTTGCAAGAGGTGGTAGGATACGATGAGGAGAGAATTCAAATGCTGCTGAACGCTGGTGTCATCAAACAGGCGCTGTGGAAGAATCAATGATCTCGAATAACATAACCCCGGCCACCAAAGATAACATCCGAAGCCTTGATACGCCCTTGATCGCTTTTTTATCCCATCCAGGGCTACTGAATTTATTGCTGGGCTTTATAACACCCCAGACGGGCTTTGCGCCTGGGACAGGCTGGCGGTGAGGCTGACAAGCAAGACGATGCTTCCCGCTCTTTTACCGTAATTACTCCCTGGCAGCTCAAGAAGAGACAAACGAGCCAGAGCCAGACAATCACGTAAGTCAATACGCATGCCCGACCTCCTTTCTCCTCTTGACTGGCAAACGTGTGACCTAGTAAGAAGCTTACTGGCAAAACTACAGAGCTATCTGCGGTATGGCAAATATGAGGAGGCAGGGACGGGGGAAACGTTCTTAGCCCTCAGTAGAAATCATTATGATACAGAAGATACTAGGACAAAAAGTCGGGAAGGAAGGCTTTGCCTTGCAACCATCACTGCCATTCTTTCAGAAAAAGAATGGCACAAAACCAGAAGAATCTATAGACGTTGAGCGTAGACTGTCAGTTCTGCTCAGACATGATCTCACATTTAGGGGAGAGAAAACATCTTACGCGGGCCATAACATCCATGCTTTTGCGGCAAAGTTTCCGCCACAGATACCTCAAGCTTTTGTCAACGAGTTAACCAAGCCAGGGGAACGTATTCTTGACCCTATGGCTGGGTCTGGCACTGCCTT
This sequence comes from uncultured Binatia bacterium (SeqCode), assembly GCA_965220955.1. Taxonomy (GTDB): domain Bacteria; phylum Desulfobacterota; class Binatia; order Bin18; family CBDCRK01; genus CBDCRK01. Next base: position 118,432 of record CBDCRK010000037.1, read on the forward strand.
AATAGAAGCAGTGCTTGCTAGCCGTTTTGGCATCGCGGTTGATCTTGATCCTCTGGCTTCATTGATCTCTAAAGTAAAAAGCACGCCCATTGATTTCGCAGAGTATAAACATGCTAGCGAGAAAGTATTGAGAGAGGCAAGAAAGAAATTATGCTCAGCAGACGACAGAATATTATTGCGTTTCTACTCCCCGAAAGCCGTTGAATTTTTCCGATTTTGGTTTACCAAGGAAATTATCAATGAACTTTTTGCCTTGATCCGTGCAATCAGAAAAGTCAATAAACCAGAAATTCGAGTGTTCTTAAAGGTGATCTTTTCCTCTTGCATTATCACTAAAAGTGGTAGCCTTACGCTTGCACGAGATTTAGCACACAGCCGTCCGCATCGTGATCTAACCAGACAGATAAAGCAAAGTGCATTCGATGTATTTCAAGACAGAATGTACAGCACGCTCGTTTCCCTGTATCACGTTTCTCAATTCCCTCCATCGTCTTTGGTATTGCGTGCTGATTCAAGAAATCTTCCATTAGCCACAAATTCTGTACACTTGATTGTGACTTCTCCGCCATACGCCGCCAACGCGATTGACTATATGCGCGCCCATAAGTTTTCGCTTATTTGGCTTGGTTACGAGCCGGACGATTTGAGTTTAATACGTAGCCGGTGTATAGGCTCAGAACTTAAGCCAGAAACCTTAAACGTCGATTCAGCAACAGGGAATGATATCATTGAACGACTAAAAACCATAGAAGAAAAAAGGGCTGCTGTTGTTGCCCACTACTATAACGAAATGAAGCTCTCATTGCTTGAAATGCTTCGCGTTCTTATACATGGCCGTGCAGCAGTTCTTGTAGTGGGCTCCTCAATCATTAAAGGGATCGATATCAAAGCCCCGACCGTCTTGGCAGAGATAGCGACATCTGTAGGTTTTCACATAGTAGACGTTGCCAAGCGCGATATTGTACGTGACGCACGGATGATGCCTATAAGTCACAAAAGCGAGCGTACTGGCATTGAGGCTCGAATGCATGAAGAGGGAGTAATCGGCTTAATAAAACCATTAGAAGGGGAGGTCAATGCCAACGCGCAAACAGATAATGCAATTCATAGCAACAGAACTAGCGAGGTTGGTGAAAACCCCAGCTGACATATGGATTGCTCTCTATGTGTTGCTTCTTGATTATGTCAATAGTGTCCCTCGTATAACTGACGCAAACAGACTTAAGTCAGGGTCGATCTGGTTCCGCAGAGCCGAACTTGTTGGAGCAACGTTGGCGCAGACGCTCGGCTGTATTCCGGCAGACACACCTAGCCGCGTCAATCAACTTATGCAAACCGTCTATCCCCCTGGCACGCAAAGAATGAATCCTATAGGTATCGCCCTGGCGGCTGCCACTATTTACTTGATAGACAGATTCGCGGGTAATTATCGCTGGCAAACAGAAGCAAGAATTGGCATCGACGTGTTTCCAAATCTTATTAATTCTCGTCGCCGCTCTGTAGATATCGTTGCGTTTTATCCAAACAGCAATACGCCCTATGCCGTGATCTCAAGCAAGTGGGGAATGCGCCACGACAGGATACTAGACCCCCAGCAAGAAGCAGACACCTATAAACAACATGAGCCAAATCTGAAGTTCTATGTACTTACGAACGAGTTTGACAATGGAAGGCTTCAACATCTACTCAACTACCCAGCCATTGATGGAGTCTTTCATATTAGCAAGGACTTAGTTTGGCAGGTGTACGGGGGCAACCCGCCTGGGCTCACTGGCCTAATGGACTTTACTGACCTGTTTCCTTTGTTTCCCTAGTAAATTATGCCTTTCTTCAAGTGGCAGCACGTTCCCTGTGGACGGCTTAGGGGGTCAGGCATGTATATTGACTTACTCAGAGTCTCAATTCTGTAGCAAGAACCGAAGATATCTGAGACGGAGCAGAACGCCACTATCTTAAACTAGGAAATTCTGAACCTTAATAACCTTAGCGCATTCAGGTTTGCTGCCTTCCGTGCCGCTGCACGCCGTCGGCTTTCCCCTCTCGGGATACCGAGAGGCTATCCTCCTGATGGTTGTTTAGGGAAAAAGCTATCAAAGCTAGGGTGGCGGACTGTTACATCATGGCCGCGCCAAACTGCATGGCCAGGGCCATATCGCCGCTGACCTTAATAATACCGCCCATAAAGGCTGATTGAGGATTCAGTTCTCCTCGGGCCATCTTATGGGCATCTTCAACCTTTATGCTCATGACTGTTTGCGGGGTAGCCGGACATTCCCCCTCGCCAAACTGAAGGTCAAATCCATGTTCACTACCATCAGGGAAATCGGTAAAAGTAAAACGCAGCACGCCCTGGAGAGTCTTTAACCGCTCGATGCGCGATTTGGTCAACTGACCCTGCCCCCCTCCCTGTCCAGGAGCCAGCATTGCTTCCCCGCTGGTTACCGTTGCTTGCCAGTCATTATAAGACTGATATGTGGTCATGAGTGGCGGAAAAGCAGGCTCGGTCTCGACCGCCATCTCCCCAGCTTGGGTGTTCAGATACCATGTGCCCCCACCTTCTCCCTCAATCACTACTTTGACTGTGGCCTGGGCGTTGAGATGATCCTGGACCTCCTGTTCCAGAGCTATAATTCTACGGCGTAAGTCATCAACACGCTGTTTAAAGCGCGGCGCGATACCTTCTTGAAGAAAGCTTTTGGGAGTAAGCTGTGGCTGGGGTGGGGTTGAGGGAATCTGACCTTCATCTGCCATAACTTCTGTCCTCCGTTACTCTATAAAGTCAGTTCTTATTCGCCTGTATCTTTTCCGGCTCCTGACCCCTCCTTCTGTAAGGCTTGGCTCATTATTTTTACGGCTTTGTCCATTTCCATGGCAGAGATGATCAAAGGCGGGGCCAAGCGAACAACCGTGTCACGGTGCAGAGTCCAGTTGAGGATGAGACCCTGGGCAAAGCAGGAACGGACAAAAGCCTGGGTGGCTTCTGGATCGGCAAACTCCAGGCCAACCAGGAGGCCCTTACCGCGCGCTTCCTTAAGGCCACCCTGGCCAATAAGACTTCTTAGCCTCTGTACCAATTTCTCCCCCATCACCCGCGCGCGCTCCGGCAAGTCTTCCGTAAGAATAAACTCCAGAGAAGCCAAACCAGCAGCGCAGCAGACAGGATGGCCACCGAATGTGGTCACATGAGCCAAAGGAGGATCGTGGGAAAGGGTGGCCATAATCTCTGGCGTACCCACAAAGGCGCCCAGTGGCATTCCCCCACCCAGGGCTTTGGCCAGGACCAGTATATCAGGCGTAACATCCCAGTGCTCGTAGGCAAAGAGTTTTCCCGTACGACCAAAGCCAGTGATGACCTCGTCGAAGATCAAGAGGGCGCCTACTGCGGTACAGTAACGACGCAGAGTGGGAAGAAATTCGTCATCGGGAATGCGTACTCCGCCCTCCCCCTGGATGGGCTCAATAATCACTGCGGCAACGGAAGGATCAATCACGTCTAAAGCCTTCCTATCATTGAATGGCAGAAACTCCACAGTGGGAAGCAAAGGCTCGAATGGGGTACGATAGAAGGGATTTCCACCTACAGATAACGAGCCAAAGGTGTCTCCATGAAAACTACCCACAAAGCTCACAAAGCGAGAGCGGCCCGTGTATTTGCGGGCGGTCTTTAGGGCTCCTTCGACTGCTTCGGTCCCGCTGTTGGTAAAGTAGGTCATGGACAAGGGAGCAGAAACAACCTCGGCTAGGCGACGGGCGAGCCGCACCTGAGGTTCCTGGACGTACTCCCCGTATACCATGGCATGGAGGTATTGCTCGGCTTGTTCCTTGATTGCCTGCACAACCACCGGTTGGGTGTGACCAATGCTGGCTACACCCAGGCCAGAAAGAAAATCCAGGTACTCCCTGCCGCTCTTGTCCCAGACTAGGCACCCCCGGGCTTTTTCGATTTCGATGCCCATGGGCTCGGACGACGTCTGGCAGACAAAATGGAGGAAATCCTCCTGCAATGAACTCATTATGTAGGCACTCGGCTCTCAGCGTTTAGCTTCTGTTGGCAACACACCCTTAGTTCTCTGAGGTCCCTTATCTCACTATGTTCGAGCCTATCTATTCAGCAGGGCAGAGACAAGGCTGATTGCTGACTGCTGAACGTTCTTATATTGGCTCCTCAACACCAACCCAACGAATCAGGTCACGAAGACACAGGCGGCCCCCGTGGTGCCAGCTGAGAGACGGTTTCTGCATCTTGCCTATAGGACAGATGCGAGCTACCCCGGCCTCACCCAGAATCTCGGCAACCACCGGTAAACGCTCAGACGTGACCGCCACGCCAGCAGCCTCTAGATAAGTCCGCCATGGTCGAAGAAATTCGGCTATTTGTTGTACATCATCCAGAGGTTTCACCCGTACTGTTCTATTGAGCGGAGAAGAGAGAAAAGTAGGATCTTCGTCATAGATCACTGTCCAGTCGGTCCCCTGAGGGCTGGTATGAAGAACTACGCGTTTGCCAGCAATCGCCTGCCACTCAGCCTCATCCCGTGCTTGCTGAATTGCTATGTTCTCCGCCGGTGAGAGCGACCCCCGCGGTAACCTTCTCTGGACCTCTGCCAGAGCACTAGCAAAAGCCTGGGCAAACCCTTCTGGCGTTATTTTTCCACCTCGCTCAACATAGAAAAGCTGTGGGGAAAGGCACCCCTGCTGATCAAAGAGAGCAGTGTCGCAGGCGGCCTGGTAAGCAACCGCCGGAACCCTATCCAAAGCTTCTCTACCAATAAAACCAAAGCTCACCTTATGTCCATATCCCAGGAAGTGCCCAGAGACACGTCCATGTATCTCAGACAGACTTTTATCAGTCCCATAAGCAATCACAACCTCGGCCCGAGAAAAAGCAGCTTCTTCCAGCTCACCCTCGCCACCTTTCCAGTTAACCACAAGCAGGCATTCTCCCAACTCAGGATCTATCCTGGCAAGAGAACGGGCAAACAGAGCTGGAAAGAGAGGCTCTGGTGAAGCCGTCTTGACCAGTACCGCAGCTTTTACAAGCAAAGCCAGAATCAAGCTCTCCATTCCTACCCCTGGGAGGTTCCCAGCCAGCACCTGCGTCACCAGCCTGGGACCGAAGGCTTTCCTTTTTCCTCCCCAGTAATGAAGAAACCTATCGAGGTAGCCCAGACCGCCCAACTCCTCCACCAAAAATCGCTCTAACAACCCGCGTTGATACGGCTGGAGCATGGCTGGCAGGGTGCAGCGAATCATTTGTGAGGATAGACCCGTAATCGCCGGAAGGGCTGCCTCGGCTTGTCTCCGCTCAGGCGAGACAGGATCAAGCCAGATCTGTATAGCTCTATCAATCGCCGAAATAAGCGACTCAACAGGCCGTCGAGCCAACACCTGTTCACGGGCGGCCAGAACATAGTCTAGCGCTTGGCTCAGTTCATCGGGAGTCAAAACTGGTAGTTCAAGCGAAACGCCGGAAAACTGCACTTGGCGTACACACGAGGGATGCAGTAGACCAGGAAAAAAATAGGCAGGCAGAATCATTGGGCGGAAAGCAATTCTTCCAATATCAGAGAGCAGCCACGAACTTCGGCTCCTTGGGCTCGGCCGGTAATTTCAAATCCTTTCCCCACAGCATATCCCAGATCATCAGTCTGAATGGCCATGACCGAACCGCAGTTAGCCAGGTCAAAGTGACGTAGAAGACCGGGCCGCCCAAGCGGCACCTCGGTTAATGTCTCCGGATCAATAATAAGTGTACGGACCCACGGCGGGCCGACCTTATAGCGAGGCTCGTCACTCCGCCTCAAGTGAGGGCAGAGTACATTGTCATAAAACTGGGAAGACATTTCGGTCATGCCATACTCGTTGATACAGAAGTGCCCAGCCACCTGAAGATACTGCCAGCACGCCTGCAGAACACTACTGCGAGAGACCGGACGTCCTCTACCTTTGTTACCTCCGGTATCCATCACCCGACTACCCGAGGGGAGGGAAAAGCGCAGCCCCTGTGCCTTACAAAGATCAAAAAAGGCAACCAAAGCCGAGGTGAGGGCAAGAATGCCAACAGGGGCGCCTTCTTTCTCTGCCCGCGCAACCTCAGTGCAAAACTCCTCAAGATGGATACCCTGCTGGTCTATGAAATATCGGCTCCCCCCTGTCCCATACGCCTCCATGACCCATTGAGTCATCTGCACAAGGGATGAGGTCGCAAGAAAGTCCGGAGAGGGAATCAGGGCCAGCATACGTAGCTTGGCATAGTCAGGAAGAAAGCAGTCAGAAAAATGGGATAAGGCAGACACCTTATACAGCTCTAGACGTGGCACAAGATGACGGCCACGTTTTTCCTGTCCCCGGGTGGTACCGCTGGTAAGAAAGATTTTTTCTGGCGGGCCACAGGTTAGGTCGAGTTCCTTAAAGGCCACAGTGGAAACTGCGGGAATTTCCCGCCAATCCGTTACCGTCTCCGGTGTCTTACCTCGCGACAGACAAAACCGGCGATAGGGAAGATTAGAGCGAAATTGGTAAGCAAAAACGGCAAAGGCCAGTGAGGCAAAATCTCCGCTCTCAGGATTATGAATAAACTCTAAAACCTGCTCTTCCATAACTCTGGCAGCAGAGGATAAAAGGTCGCCTCTATCCTGTCAATAACACAGTCCTTGCCCCAAAGGAGAGAATGGGTTAGAGTTTTTCTGCCTCAAGTGTCCTTTATTGAAGAGGAGTAAGCAATATGGCGTCCGCCGCAGAGCTTTTAGACCAAGCCTATGAACTATTATGTGAAGGAAAACCGGATAAGGCGATCGCTATGTACCAACAGGTGCTCGCGATAGAACCCCAGCATGTTGATGCTCTGCATGAACTGGCTATGGCCTACGCCGATAAGGACATGCTAGACGAGGCTATTGAAACTGTTAAGCGCATGATTGAGCTGACTCCCGATGATCCCATGGTCTATACCGACCTATCTCGATTCTACCAACGTAAGGGCATGGTTCCCGAGGCTGAGGCACAGGCAGCTAAAGCTCGGGTGCTCGACTGGAAAGAACAGTTACAAGAAAAGAAAAAAGAGACGGGAAACTAAGGATAGGAGAGAAGCCCAGCTATGGCTGAGCATAGTGATGCTCATATTATTAGCCGTCTCATTGAGCGAACCCGACTCCTCATTGCTCTCTCCGACGAGATTTCTACTGAGATCAAACTACAGACCCAGGGGGTGCTCAAGCAGTTTGAGACAGCGGTCTTGGTACCCGAAGCAGAGCAAGACCAGGAGCAGGTGCAGGGATATTATAATTTTCTCTATGGTCAGCTCTCTCCCTACGCCGATCTGGAAGCGCTCCTCTACGCTATGCGCAACTTTATTCACTACCTGTAAACGATAGCGAACGCTTACACTAAACCCTTACCCATATGGAGTTGAGGCTCCTTAGAGGTTGTCCTCCAGCTCCTCCAATCTGTCCTTACATTGCAAATAGCTTTCCCGGCTTTCCCTAAGACTATCCAGTTGGATTTTGATCTCATCCCTATCTATGGTTAATGCCGAGAGGTTGTTCCGCTCCTCGTTGATCTGCTGGCGTAAACCCCCTACCTCTCCTGGTAAAACACTGGAGAGCATGCCAGTAGTCATTCCTAAACGCTCAAAAACAATCCCCGCAATAATCAAAAAAAACCACAGTGCACCTATGGCTATTGAGCGCCAGGTGGCTTTTCGAATCACCTCCTCGGCTGCCTGTTTGTCGTACTCTTCCGCCATGCTAACTCCTTATTAAACGAGAGATCCTGGCTTACAAAAAGCTACGCTAGCCTAACAGAAAAGAAAATATAGGGAAAGAAGGGACTCTGGCCTCCTTGGATCTCACTCTTCACTCTAAAAAGAGTTTTCAGCCAGACGGTGGAGATAGTCCGTCAGAGCATCCCTGGTACTGGGAAAAGCCAGCCCCTGCCAGGGAATCTCCTCAGGAGCAAAGGTCCCAACTTCCAGAGCCTCGTCCCGCGCCTCTAACTGACCCCCTATCACATCGGCGGTATACACCACCACCACAACCGGATAGCCAGGATAAGAGTACACGTTGAGGAGCTGGCGCACCACGACTTCCAGGTTAACCTCCTCTCTGGTTTCCCGAATTGCCGCTTGCTCCACTGGCTCCCCTCGATCGACAAACCCACCGGGAAACACCCACTTACCATAGGCCGGCTCAATGCCCCGCTTGAGCAGAACAACTTTACCGTCCAGAGCTGTAATGGTGCAGGCAGACACCTTGGGATTGTCGTAAAAGATAAAAGCACAGGCCTGGCACACCAGGCGCTTGGGCTCGTTGGTCTTCACCTGCTGCCGATTTAGGCTGCCACCACACCGAGGGCAGAACTTGAACTCTGGATTATGGTGATGATGATGGTCATGCGTCATCCCCTATTCCCCTTTCTCGATTCTATTTCTAGTTATGGCAGGCTTGACAGTTTGTCCCTGTTCTTAACAGGAAAAACCTAAGCAGGTGGCGAAGATCATCTTTGGGTTTTTTCGCCGGTAGCCTAGTGTGAATCCACCCCCCATTTCGCCTGCCAACCTTCATCGGGCTGCTTTTCGGCAAACGCCCAGGGCTGTTCCCAGTGGTCCCAGAAAACAACTCGCTTTACCGGCTTACGGCGGACAGGACCGTGCTTATCTTCCGGGTAGCCAAGAGGAATGAGGCAATAGACCTGGTTGTTTTCCGGAATGCCTAATGCCGCCGTCAACTCCTCGGAGTGGGTGAGTGGTAGATTAAAGATTGTGCTGCCCAAGCCCAGGGCCCGTGCGGATAGAAGAAGGTTCTGGATAGCAGGGAATATACTGCCGCCCGGTGTGGCATGCCTCCCCCGCAGGCCACAGGCCAGCACAATGACGGGGGCCTGAGCCAAGTGGCGGGTGAGATACTCGACTCCTTTCAAAGCCAGTCGCTGGGTTCGGGGGAGCCGATCCATCAGGGCGGGATTTTCTGCGTAGCGAGGCTGGTAACGATCCCAGCCCTCCTCAGCCCAGGACTGCATTTGTTGCTTTATCGCTGGATCAGTGACTACAACAAAGCGCCAATCCTGGGCGTTCTGGCCGGATGGCGCGCGAATGGCTGCATCAAAGACCTGAAAGAGCACCTCTTCTGGCACCGGGTCGGGCTTAAACCGGCGTAAAGAGCGAGTCGTGTAGATGGTCTCAAACAGCCCCAGGGAATCTTCTTGCTTCACCAGTCCGTCTCCTTCTAAGCCATCAGGGCTTTGAGTTCTCTGAGTAAGGCCTCAACCTCCTCGTCCGTTCCCACGGTGATCCGTATCGAGTCACGGAGCTGCGGGGAGAAAAAGTAGCGAATAAGAATTCCCCTATTCTTGAGTCCCAGGTATAGAGGTTCGAGGTCCTGTCCCCTCTTTTGGGCCATAACAAAGTTGGCCTGGGAGGGGTAGACAAAAAAACCAAGCACACGAAGCTCTTGAATGAGACGAGAACGAGTTGCTTTGATCCGCTCAACGTTCTGTTGCATCCAGTCGTAATCTTCCAGCGCGGCTATGGCTGCCACAATACTCAAGCGATTCAGATTATAAGAATCCTTGACCTTCATTAACTCGGCAATCAAATCCGTATGGCCCAGGGTGAGGCCAATGCGCATCCCGGCTAAAGAGAACGATTTGGAGAAGGTGCGGAGAATGACCAGATGCGGATATTTATGCAAAAGCAGCAGGGCAGCCTCCTCGGCAAAGTCAATATACGCCTCGTCCACTACCAAAATCCCCCTGACACACCTGGCTAGCTCTGCTATCTGTTCCACAGGGATGAGGGTTCCTGAGGGGGAGTTAGGATTGCAAAGAAACGTCAGGCGGGCAGCCGTGTTAAAAAGAGCTGGGGAGAGGGAGAAGTCATGGGGAAAGGGGATACGAATAGGCTCTCCTTCTCCTATAGTCACCAGAGTGTCATACAGACTATAGGTGGGAACCGGATAGGCAACGCGGTCTCCTACCCCCACACAGGCGCGCAGAAGAATGGCCAGAAGTTCATCGGAGCCATTCCCAACAAGAACATTTTCTTTCCTCAGTCCATATACAGCCGCAGCTTTTTCCCGCAGCCTCTCTGCCACCGGGTCCGGGTAAAGGCGCAGGTCCTCGTTGGTCGCTGCCCGCACCGCAGCAAGCACCTGGGGAGACGGAGGATAAGGGTTCTCGTTAGTATTGAGCTTGATATAGCGTTTATCCTGGGGTTGCTCGCCGGGAGTATATCCCTGCATCTGTCTCACCGTGTCCCGAATGTAGGAGGTTACCAAGAGAGTTCTCCTTATCTTGGGATTTTGCTAAGAGCTGCTCCTTACTTTACAATAGCTCTCTTAGCGAATCAGCCGGTCGAGCAAAGTATCCTCAACATTTCGACGTGAGTCGATTACGGCCATTACGAATACTTTGGCATCGGATATTCTATAAATGATTCTCCAGGGCAACGCTATAGGATTATTTACCGGGTGGAGAAAAAAGAGATGGTTGTTTTGGTTGTTGCCTTGGGTCTTCGCAAGGAAGGGGACAAGAAAAATGTTTATGCTCTAGCCCAGAAGCTTTTCCGGCTTCGATTACTAGAGTTGTAAAGTGGTGGTTGACACCTCATGCTACATTCCCTACCCTAACCACTTTTCTCCCGAATAAGATTGGTCCAAAAGATCTCGTCGTCTGTTGTAGGGGCGAATCTCGTATTCGCCCGGTTACCGTGGCCTCTCCCCTTGGGCGATCACTAAGGATCGCTCCTACGTTTGCCCCCCCTCGAATTTGCGAATAGAAATTATTATCATGTGTGCTGAGAAGGCTTATTGGCCTAGGCGGCAGAATCCACGGAATCGACAGCTCGACCAGAAGGGGGGAACTAACAATGACCAAAGCAATTTCCATACATCCGTCGGTCGACCAGGGCACGAAACCTGCAATCGCAAACTTCGCGGGCGGTATGCTAGTCTGCCACTGCCCGGACAAGAAGGTTAGTGTAACGATTAAAAGCCAGTGTGCCCATAACCATGTGTGTGGGTGCACCAAGTGCTGGAAGCCGGCTGGCGCGCTGTTCTCGCAGATCGCAGTCGTGCCCCGCGACACTCTCAGTGTGACTGCCAATGCGGACAAGCTAGCGGTCGTGGATCCGAGCGCGGCCATCAAACGCTACGCCTGCCGAGAGTGCGGGGTACACCTGTACGGACGCATCGATAACGAAAAGCATCCGTTCTTCGGGTTGGATTTTATCCATACGGAACTCTCGCCGGAGGAAGGCTGGGTACCGCCGGAATTCGCGGCCTTTGTCTCCTCCATTATTGAGTCCGGGACCAATCCCGAGGATATGAGTGCGGTCAGGATGAGACTGAAGGAGCTTGGCCTAGAGCCCTATGATTGCCTGTCCCCGGCGCTGATGGATGCCATTGCGACGCATACCGCAAGAGCAGCGGGCGTGCTCAGCCGCTCATAGGTCATTCTAGGCAAAGGGGAACAGGCCCTGAAGGGGTTCTGTTGCGATTGAGGGTGGCCAGGGGCTGAAGTGAACCGTTTCTGTTCTGGTCAGGTTGAACGCTGTGGCGTAAATTGGTGTCAGTGGCACACCAGGAAGGGCATCCCTGCGGGCAGCGCTTCCTCCTCCTCCGCGCTCTGCTCCTCTACCAGGCCCAGCACACGGGCCACAGCCATCGGTTCCTCCACTCCCTGCCGACTCTGGCTCCCTAGCTCTTCTACCACAAGCGCGCTGTGGACCAGCCGGGCGGTGACCCCACTGATGACCAGCGTATCGGGCTGGGCCAGCCCTTGCAGGCGTGCGGCTATGTTGGGTGTTTCACCCAGAGCTAAGTGTTCTTGGACGATCTTCAATCAGGACATGAGATAAATTGTCGGTTATCCCTTTACCATCAAGGACTTAGCTTTATCAAGGAAGCCTCCACTGGGAGGCAGGACAAAGCGGCAAAGCGCCCCCTGGGAAAAATTTCAAGCTTTTGTTTTTTCAATAGATTTTAGAGCTTTCCTGGCAAGATCGACGTTTTTTGTCCGTTTGATATCCCTTCCCTATTTTGCCCGAAAACGCAAGATAGACCATTCGCTCAACATCAATCCGCGCTTCTCACATCCAGCAGATCGCGCAGACCATCGCCCAGGAAATTGAGCCCCAAGACCGTTAGCATAATGGCTAGTCCTGGATAGAGGGCCAGGTGTGGAGCCACCAGGAGAAAAGGCCGACCCTCGTTCAGCATAGCTCCCCAAGAGGGGGTCGGCGGCTGCACCCCAAGACCAAGGAAGCTCAGGCTGGCCTCAGCCACAATAACCCCCGCCATACCAAATGTGGCCTGCACCAGGAGTGGGGCAATAACCAGCGGAAGGATATGGCGGGCAAGAATCCGTGCCCGCGAGGCTCCCAGGGCCTCTGCCGCTTTGACAAACTCCCGTTCCTTAAGAGAGAGGACCTCTCCTCGCACCAAGCGGGCATAGCCAGTCCAACCAATCAGGGAGAGGGCAAGAATAACATTACGCAAGCTGGGCCCGAGCACTGCGGAAGCGGCAACGGCCAGAAGGATTCCCGGAAACGCCAGGAGAATGTCTACACCCCGCATGACTATATCATCAACCCACCCCCCTAGATATCCGGCCACTCCTCCTACGGCCAAGCCGATAACCAGGGAAACCCCAACGGCCAAGAAGCCGACTTGCAGCGAGATCCGCGATCCATAGATTACCCGACTCAGGATATCTCTGCCGAGTTTGTCCTGACCCAACAGGTGTGCGGGTGAGGATGGACGGAGGTCCTCGGCCAGGTTCTGGGCCGATGGAGAGTAAGGCGCAATAAGAGGGGCGAAAAGAGCCACAACCACAAAGACTGTGGTGACAACAACCCCCACCAGGGCGAGACGATGGCGCAAAAGCCGTATCATCTAGTGGTACCGCACTCTGGGATCAATAAACGCATAAAAGAGATCCGTCAGGAGATTAACAACCACATAGCTCAGCGCAATGGCTAACACACATCCCTGTATCACAGGATAGTCACGGGTCTGTATAGCCTGAATGAGTAGACGTCCAACCCCAGGCCAGGAAAAGACTGTCTCGACAATCATTGCCCCAGCAAGCAGCGAGCCAAACTGCAGCCCTACAAGGGTGACGATGACTGTAAGCGCATTGCCCAAGGCATGCCGGATTAGCACCCAAACCTCACTAACCCCTTTTGCCCGGGCCGTGCGAACATAGTTTTCGTGGAGCTGCTCAAGCAATGCAGCCCGGGTCATGCGGGTAAGAATGGCTGACATTCCCATACCCAGGGTAAGGGCAGGAAGGATCAGATGGGCCAGGGTTCCCCGACCGGAAACTGGCAGCCAGCCCAACTGGATAGAGAAGAGAATAATAAGAAGCGGGCCCAGCCAGAAATTCGGCATGGAGACCCCAATCAGGGCAAACGCTACCGAGAGGTAATCCACTGAGGAGCGGGGACGCGCTGCCGCCAGCATTCCCAGAGGCAGAGCAAAGATCAGAGCAAGAACTACTGCGGCCAGTGCCAGCTCCAGGGTAGCAGGATAGCGTTTAAGAATAAGGGAAAGGACCTGTTCTTGTCGATGCAGAGAGGTACCCAGATCCCCTTGCGCAAGATGCGTAAGGAAACTTGCATACTGCTCCCACAGGGGTCGATCCAGTCCTAAGGTGTGCCTCAGTGCCTCCTTATCCGCCGCCAATGCTGTTTCCCCTAGCATGACCTCAATCGGATCACCAGGGATCAGATGGATGAACAAAAAAACCAGGGTCGAGACCCCCAAAACCGTAGGAATCAGCAGAAGCAGTCGTCTAAAGATGAAATAGAGCATAGCCGTACAGACACAGCGCGCCGTGCCCCTACTCCTCTATCCATACCTTGGTAAAAGAAAAAAGGTCTCCACTGGGGTGGGGGACAAAACCCTTTACCCGCTTGTCTTTCACCACCACATTGGTTGTCCACCACAGGGGAATATAGGGCAGGTCCTCGGCAATCAGCTTCTGCACCTCGCTGTAGATCCGCCCGCGTTCACGTCTATCCAAAGTTCGCCGCCCCACCTCAGTAAGAGTATCTATACGAGGGTGGAGGTAAAACCCGCGATTGTTTCCTTGCGGGGGGGTCATCCGGGAGTGAAAGACAGCATAATAAATATCCGGATCATTGATTCCTACCCAGGCCAGAGAGTAGAGATGAAAATTCCCCTTCCTGATGTCGGCGTAAAACGTTCCCCACTCGTAGGTACGGATATCCAGGGCAATGCCCACCTGGGCAAGCTGTTCCTGGAATGCTTCGGCAATACGCCGACGTAGATCCACAGTCGTTGTTTTATAAGAGAGACGAAAACGGGGAAGTGGCCCCAAACCATCAGGGTCAGGATATCCGGCCTTATCAAGTAGAGCACGAGCCTTGAACGGGTCGTGGGGATGGGTTTGTACTTCTGGTTCATACGCCCAGTGGCTAGGAGGAAGAAGCCCTGTAGCCGGTAGGGCAAACCCTTTGAGCAGGTAACGAATGACGGCTTGCCGGTCAATAGCCAAGGCAATGGCCTGGCGCACGCGACGGTCCTGAAGTCTGGGGTCACGCAGATTCATCCCCAGGTACTGAAAAGAGGTACCCGGAGAGCGAAGTACCTCAAGCCCAGCTCTCTCCTGGAGCCACGGAACCACGTCGGGCTCAATACCATTCTGGACAAAATGGAGCCCCCCTTTCTTCAGCTCAAGTGCTCGCACCGTACCGTCTGGCACAATTTTAAAGACCACTTGCTCAAGACGGGCAGGGTGCGGAGTGTAGAGGGGGTCGCGGGAGAGTATCACTTCAGTATCCGGTACAAAGTGAATCAGGCGAAAAGGACCCGCCCCTATGAGTCGCTCTACTTCGCTGGGTGGAGTGATAGCAAGCTCACGGGGCAGAACACCGAGCAGGGCGGCTTCCAGAAATGGAGCATTGGTCTCACGCAGGTGAAAAACAATGGTCAAAGGGTCAGGAGTGTCAATAGCCTCAATGACGCTGAGTGCCTCCCGTTTAGGCGAATGAAAGACAGGGTCAAGAATGGCGGTATATGTTGCCTTGACATCCTCCGAGGTGAGTGGGATGCCGTTGTGAAATACAATACCCGGGCGGAGAAAGAAAATGTAGGTCAGAGGATCCTTGACCTGCCAGCGCTCTGCCAGGTCGGGAACATAGCGGAAATTCGAGTCCAGACGAAGAAGCGAACGAAACAGCAGACGGCCAATGCGAGAAGAAGTGGCATCTGTAGCATAGCGGGGATCAAGGGTGGTAGGACTGCTCTCCAGTCCTACCACCAGCGTTTGTGGCGAGGGACGACTAACCACGGGCTTGCATCCCCAAAGGGGAGCAAACAAACAGAAGAACACCCATAGCACCACTAAATCCAACCCCAAGAGACGGGTACAGACAGAAACTCTTTGAGGCCCAGCTTCCTTCCCCCCTGTGAAAAAAGGGCGGCCTGCGTAGGAGGCTAGGAGAGATTTCCTGGCCTGGCTGCAAGCAGACCCAGACAAATCCCCCCTGAGTCCCCCCTTTACTAAAGAGGGAAAAGGATGGGGAAGAGACAAGTCACAAGCTGCAGCGCCAGTGCCTCCATATTTTGGGGTCTGATTTAGACAGAGGAAAGAAGTAAACACGTTGACAGGGTTTTCAAACATCTGATATCCTATGCAAACTTTTGCGGGATACCCCGTGACTGCATAACTACTACATCTACATCCACGGACTGAGTCTGAAGAGGAGCGCGGTGGTGAGGCCCTGGAGATACCGAGGGGAAGGTGGTGGAAGAGGCGGGAGCAGGAGGTGGAGGCTCCAGGCTGCTGCTATAGCCCTCCTGCTGTGTCTGTTTAGTCCGGCTTCTGCTCACAGTCAGACTGCCCCGAAATCTTCCCCCCACCCTTTTCCTCTTGCCGCGGCATTACGCCCGCAGGTGGAGTTCTGGAAGAAGATCTTTGCCACTTACTCGCAAGATCAGGTGGTTATCCACGATACCCGCTATATGAACATAATCTACAAGGTCGTTGACCTTCGTCCCTATCGGAAACAAGGGCGAAGCAACGCTGCCATAGCCAGACTTAAAAAACGGCAGGTTCGCCAGGAAAAAGAGCGAGTGCGCGCCATCCTGACCAAGCTGCACAAGGCCCGCCAAAAGCCCAGCAAACTTCGCCCTGAGGAGCTTAGGATATGGAACCTCTACAGCAACGTCAACGAGCGGAATAAATTTCTTAGAGCGGCGGCAGCGAATCGGCTGCGTGCCCAGTCCGGCTTGAAGAAACGGTTCGCCAAGGGGATCCAGATTTCCCACCGGTATCTCGGCAGAATGGAGGAAATCTTCCGCCAGCAAGGGTTGCCGGTAGAACTCACCCGTATGCCTCTAGTGGAGTCCTGTTTTAATCTGCAGGCATACTCTAAGGCCGGAGCCGCGGGCATCTGGCAGTTCATTCCCTCTACAGGTAAGCTCTATCTGCGGATCGACGGCATTCTTGACGAGCGGCGAGACCCCATCCTTTCCACCCACGCGGCGGCCAAACTCTTACGCCATAACTACAAGACTCTTGGCACTTGGCCACTGGCAATCACCGCTTACAATCATGGTTCGGCGGGGATGCAAAGAGCGGTTAAGAGGGTAAAAAGCCGAGACATTACTAAGATCATCCGCCGCTACCGCAGCCGCAGCTTTGGCTTTGCTTCAAAGAACTTCTATGCTGAGTTTCTTGCTGCACTGCAAGTCGAACAGCAGTATAAGAAGTTTTTTGGTGATCTCCCCCTCGACCCTCCGCTACGCTACGACGAGGTAGAGACAAAAGACTTTGTCTCCCTGAAAACCGCGGCCCGTTGCGCAGGAACAACTAAAGAAGAGCTTCTCTCCCTAAACCCTGCGCTCAGTGGACCTATTCGCTCAGGTCGGGCTTACTTGCCCAAAGGATACTACCTGCGCATCCCTGCCGGTTCTTCGCCCCTTTTTGCCCAACGGTATACTGCCCTTCCTCACTACGAAAAGGCGAATGAACAGAATCCGGTTTTTATCACCCATAGAGTCCGCCGTAACGAAACCCTTGGCCATATTGCCAGACGATATAGCACCACGGTCACTTTGCTCAAGCAGCTCAACGGCATCACCAATGTTCGCCGTCTGCAGGTCGGTCAAAAGCTGCGTGTTCCCACCGGTCAGAAATATGCTGCACTTCCTCGCCTTAAGGCGCCGCTTGATCACAAGAAAGCAGGCAATCAAAACCACAAGAAGGCGAACAAACAGGGACAAGGCTTCATTACCCATAGAGTCCGCCGCAACGAAACCCTTGGCTATATTGCCCAGCGCTATGGCACCACGGTTACTTTGCTCAAGCAGCTCAACGGCATCACCAATGCTCGCCGCCTACAGATTGGCCAGAGGCTGCGTATTTCCACAAACCATAAATCAGGTTTTATCACGCACAAAGTCCGCCGCAACGAAACCCTTGGCCATATTGCCAGACGATATAGCACCACGGTCACTTTGCTCAAGCAGCTCAACGGCATCACCAATGCCCGCCGCCTCCAGATTGGCCAGAGGCTACGCGTCCCTGCCAGTTAGAACCTTAAAAAAGGCTTTTCAGACAGCTTCTTAGCTATCAGTTCCTAGTAGTTTACTGATAAACTTTTCCCCCCTTGGGTTCTATGGTAAAGTTTATCTACAAGATCAAAACTCATGAAATACTATCCTATTTTTCTTGATATCAGGGGCAAAGACTGCCTGGTTATTGGCGGGGGAGAAGTAGCTGAACGTAAGGTGGAACCGCTCCTACAGGCAGGCGGACGCGTAACCGTTATCAGCCCAACCCTCACCCCGGAACTAGCCTGCCTTGCTGCCGAGGGCAAAATCGTATGCCATCGGCGGGAATATAAATCCGGTGATTTAGCCGGCTTTTTCCTTGTCTATGCAACCACAAACAACGAAGGGATACACAAATATATTGCTGCCGAGGCTGCTGAGCAGGGGGTGCTCCTGAATGTTGCCGATCGCCCAGCACTCTGTACCTTTATTGTTCCTTCGATTGTCTCCCAGGGAGATCTCACCATTGCAGTTTCCACAAGCGGGGCAAGCCCGGCTCTAGCCCGGCACATTGGCAAAACCTTGCGGGAGACCTTTGGACCGGAATACGACCAAGCACTACAAATTCTGGCCAGAATACGAGAAAAGCTTGCATACACTGCCCTTTCTGCTGACGAACGAAAAAAGATTTTTACTACCTTGGTTGAATCTTCCCTCCTTGACCATCTGCACGCCAGACGCCAAACTGAGGTAAACGCTCTCATTAGGCAAATTCTGGGAGAGGATTTCGTCCTCGAACAACTGGGCATTGCCCTCTAAAGCTATGGAAACGTTTCTGCTTAAGACTACCCTTACCCTTTATCTTCTGGGGACGGTAAGTTTTATTCTTCATCTTATCCGCCCTACCTTCTTTCTACGTATTCTATCCCCTTCTTTGCTTTTCGCTGCTTTTCTTGTGCATGCCAGTGCTATTCTTTCCCGCTCGCATACCGCGGGTTACCTCACCGCCACCAATTTCTATGAGGCACTCTCTTTCTTCGCTTGGCTGACGGTCGGAATCTATTTACTTGTGCAACTCCGTTACCACCTCACCGTGCTTGGGGCAGTGATCAGCCCGCTTGCCTTTGTGCTCACTCTAGGGGCATTTGTATTTTACCGTGGAGTAGGCAATCTACCCCCGAACCTGCAAAGCCCTTGGCTCTTTCCCCTTCACATTACCTCGGCTTTTCTGGGCAACGCAGTATTTGCGCTTGCCTTTAGCGTGAGCCTTCTTTATCTGGTGCAAGAAAGTCAGCTCAAGGGCAAAAAAGGGCACACAGTGTTCCGTCGCCTGCCTTCTCTAGAGACACTCGACGAACTTAATTATCACTCGCTTACCTGGGGATTTCTTCTTCTCACCCTGGGTATTATCAGCGGAGCGGTGTGGGCCGAGTACTCATGGGGACAGTTCTGGACCTGGGAGCCACGCCAGGTCCTATCTCTCTTTACCTGGATTCTCTATGCCCTACTCCTCCACTACCGCACCGTGGGTTGGCAGGGCAAGCAGGCAGCCAGGCTCACCATTTTATGCTTTGCCGTACTCGTTATCTCTTTCTTAAGCGTCAACCTCTTTTTCCCTGGACGCCACGGAGGTGAATTTGGCTAAAGACAAATCCACCATTATTGTGGTTGGGATAAACCACCGTAGCGCTCCGGTGGAGGTGCGGGAAAAACTTGCCTTTAACGGCAACCTCGATAGTGTTTTGCATCAGCTCCTTGAGACTGCCGAGATCAAGGAGGGAGTTCTTCTTTCCACCTGCAATCGGGTGGAGGTGATTGCCTGCACTACTGACCCGCAGGCAGCTGCCAAGCAGATCCCCGAGTTCCTTGCTACCGAGCGCGAGGTCCTCCGTTCCTCTTTCGAAGAACACTTATATACACACATGGACAAAGCAGCAGTAGGGCATTTATTCCGTGTTGCCGCCAGCCTTGATTCCATGGTGGTGGGGGAGCCCCAGATTCTCGGCCAGCTCAAAGACTCCTATGCTATCTCCTCAGCAGCGGGCACTGTGGGCACAGTACTTCATCGCTGTTTTCACAAATCCTTTTCCGTTGCCAAACGGGTGCGGACGGAAACTCAGGTGGCGGCTAAGGCGGTCTCTGTGAGTTCAGCAGCAGTAGATCTGGCCCGTAAGATCTTTGATCACTTAGAAGACAAAACTGCCATGCTCATTGGTGCCGGAGAGATGAGTGAGCTTGCGGCACGTCACCTGCAAGGTCATGGCATTGGCAGCCTTATTATTACTAACCGCACGTTTGAACGCGCTACAGAGCTGGCCCGTGAGTTCAGTGGTACTGCAGTTTCCTTTGAGGGCTTTCCCAAGTACCTCAAGCTTGCTGACGTGGTGATTGGTTCGGTGGGAGGTGGTGACTACCTTTTGGGGCCGGCAGCTGTACTGGAGGCGCTGCACGAGCGCAAGCGGCGACCCATGTTCTTTATTGACCTCGGGGTGCCGCGTAACTTTGATCCCGGCCTTAACAACATAGACAATGTCTTTCTTTACAACATCGACGACCTGGAAAAAGTAATCGAAGACAACAAAGAGGAGCGAGAAAAAGAGGCGATCAAGGCCGAGGCAATCGTTGCGGAGGAAGTAGAGTCTTTCTGGAAGTGGATTGATACCTTAAGTGTGACCCCAACTATTGTGGCGCTCAGAGAGAAAGCCGAGGCAATCCGCCGGCAGGAGCTGGAGAAGACGCTTTCCTCACTCAAGGATTCTCCCCCCCAGGCTCGTGCAGCCATGGAGGCCCTGACTACCGCCATAGTCAACAAACTCCTCCACGCCCCTATCACCTATCTTAAGGGTCACAAAGTGAGTGACCAAAACCCCCTCCCAATAGAAACCCTCCGACGGCTGTTCGACCTGGACAGGGAGGAATAAAGGGAGTGTACCGTAATCTGTAGGGGCGATCCTTGTGATCGCCCAGTGAGAGATCACAGACAGCGGGGTAAACACAAGATTTGCCCCTACTCCAGAGACACGAAGTCTGACTGCTGAAGGCCAATAACAATGACACCGACCGTTCGGATTGGAACAAGAGGGAGCAGGCTGGCCCTGTGTCAGGCAGAGTGGGTGCGGGCATGGCTTCTCGCAGCCTGGCCGAGGCTTAGGGTCGAGCTAGTCCCCATTAAGACTTCTGGAGACAAGCTGCTCGATGTTTCCCTGGCTAAAGTCGGGGGTAAGGGGCTCTTTGTTAAAGAAATCGAAGAAGCGCTGCTGACCGGACGAGTCGATATTGCCGTTCACTCCATGAAGGATCTGCCTGCGGAACTTGCCCCCGGCCTAGTGCTTGCGGCGGTACCTGAGCGGGAGGACCCGTGGGACATGTTAATCTCCCAACACGGAGAAACCCTTACCGGGTTGCCCGCTGGTGCTCGTGTTGGCACCAGTAGCCTACGCCGCCAAGCTCTGCTTCTCCACCACCGACCGGACTTAGGAGTTGAGCTATTTCGGGGCAATGTAGAAACACGGCTACATAAACTGAGCGAGGGTCTGGTGGATGCCACAGTCCTGGCTGCCGCAGGCCTAAACCGTCTGGGGATTAAGCCAGAACACGCACAAGTCTTGGATGAGACAGAGTTTATTCCTGCTATTGGCCAGGGAGCTTTGGGAATTGAGACCCGCGCAAACGATGAGGTCGTGGAGCTGGTCTTATCCCTTAACCATCCAGGGACTGCCATAGCCGTGAGTGCTGAGCGAGAGTTTCTGCGCTGCTTGGCCGGTAGTTGCCAGGTGCCTGTAGCCGCCAAAGGAACCATTCACAACGCCACTGTGCACCTAGTGGGCCTTATTGCCAGCCCGGACGGCCAGCAGCTAGTAAGAGGCGAGACAGAGGGGCTAGCAGAGAATGCCAAACAAATGGGCGCGGCTCTAGCAACGGAACTGCTGCAGCATGGAGGTCGAGAGATTCTAAAGGAGATTGAAAAGGGATAAGCTCTCAGCTGTCAGTAATCAGCTGTCAGCTTCAGACCAAATCGGAGGGTGTGAGTTTTGAGACTTCAGAGAGATAAAATGCAGGAGAGAGGCCACCAGCCATAATTTGTAGGGGCGATCCTGTCGGCCATCCTGGCCGCGTGATCGCCCGATGGGGGGATTGTAGGCACCAGGGCAAATACAAGATTGGCCCCTACCACAGCTGCATGAAGTCTGATGGCTGAACATTCACAAATCGGTAAGGTGTACTTGGTAGGAGCCGGGCCGGGTGATCCCGGCCTTCTTACCCTCAAAGGTAAGCGCTGCCTCGAAGAGGCGGAGGTGGTGATCTACGATTACCTTGTGGACTCTCGCACTCTCGCCTATTCCCAGCCCAAGGCAGAATTGATCTATGTGGGCAAGCGGGGTGGAGGAGAGGCAGTGAGTCAGGAGGAAATCAACCAGCTTCTGCTTGCCAAAGCTTCTACGGGCAAGACCGTAGTCAGGCTCAAAGGCGGAGACCCCTTTCTCTTTGGCCGTGGAGGCGAAGAAGCCGAAAAGATTGTGGCTGCAGGCATCGAGCTCGAGGTTGTTCCTGGAGTATCTTCAGCTCTTGCTGCGCCTGCCTATGCTGGTATTCCGCTCACTCATAGGGACTATAATTCTGCTGTTGCTATTGTCACCGGGCATAAAGAAGTCTGGGACACCTCTCCCCATCTCAATTGGGACAAACTGGCCACTGCTTGCGGAACGCTGGTATTTCTTATGGGCACCCGCCAGCTCCGTAACAACATGGCTCAACTCGTCAGCCATGGTCTCTCTCCAGAGACCCCCGTAGCCTTGGTTCGCTGGGGGACCAAGGCAGAGCAAGAGGTATTGGAAGGTACTGTGGGTACCATTGCCGATCTTGCGGTAACCCATCACTTTCAACCTCCGGCGGTTATAGTGGTTGGCAAGGTGGTCCAGCTGCGTCAGCGACTTAAGTGGTTTGAGACGAAGCCGCTTTTTGGCCGACGGGTATTGGTTACACGGGCGCGTCAACAGGCGGGAGTTTTTGCCGAGTTGCTGGAGCAGCAAGGGGCTGAGGTTATCCGCTTTCCAACTATTGAGACGGTTCCGCTGGAACAGTACACTCCCCTGGACACTGCGATCAGACAAATCGAGGGCTACGACTGGCTTATCTTTACCAGCGTCAACGGGGTTACCCACTTCTGCCAGCGGCTCGACGCCGTAGATCAAGACCTCCGCAGCCTGGCTAACATTCGCATCGCCGCCATTGGACCCGCAACCGCAAAAGCGGTAAAAGCTCTGCACCTCAAAGTCGATGCTGTTCCGGCAGAATACCGGGCGGAGGCGCTCCTGCCCTTGCTTAACGAAGTGCAGGGCAAGAGGATTCTTCTGCCAAGAGCAGCGGAGGCCCGTGAAGTTCTTCCTCAAGAACTTCAGCGCAGGGGTGCTACGGTCGATGAGGTTCCCGCCTATCAGACGGTGCGCCCGCAGGCCAAGGTCGAGGAGCTGGAGGCCTGGTTGGAGGAGGATAGGATTGATCTGGTCACTTTCACCAGCTCGAGCACGGTGCGTAATCTTGTTGCCATGCTGGGCAATGAAGGGGCTTCGGAGATTTTAAGCAAAACCCTGATTGGCTGCATAGGTCCGGTGACTGCTGACACCGCCCGCTCGTTTGGTCTGAACGTCAAGGTCCAGCCCAAAGAATACACTATCCCAGCGTTTGTCGAGGCTATAGTGGAACACTTTAAGAGTGAAGAATAGAGATCCATGGGTAAGATTGCAGAGATCACGGGCATTCACCGCAGTGAGAAAGGAGTTGGTGAATTTCTCAAATCCCTGGGAAGCAAGCGGCGCAAGGTAGGCATGGTTCCCTATATTATTCCGAGTTTCATACCTTCAAAGAGCCCATTACACACTGCCTCTCCAAAACTCATACTATCTATAAACACGAACTCCTTTCTTTTAACCCTACGTTTTCAAATATTTCAAAAGGCATCATTGATGATGCCTTACATAATCGTCTCCCAGAACTTTGGCTATTTCAGGAGCAGCCCTTTCCAGAATTCTTTCAGCCTGTTCATCTAAATGGTCAATGAATACACGCTTGTCGAGATCGAAACGGAGCCCATATTGTTGTTCCTCTCCGTTTACGGAGTATCTGCCAGGTACGCTGTCACCTCCGATCCTCATAGATGCTTTCGCGTCAAAGGGACTCCGGAGACGGAAGCGGCACAGTAAGGCTGAAGAGGTGAGACCATTGCAGCCAACTCTGGCTAAGCAAATCCAAGCCCACCACCCGCGCCTGCGACTAGGGCTCGGGCATGGGCCGGCCGCAGCCCGGTGAGCACGTGCATCAGAACGTCGGCCATTTCCTTCCGGGCCGTAGCGCCATTGTCTGCGTGGGCAATGTATACAGCCGCTTCGAAGAATGTCGCCCATAACAGGCGAACCAACGGTTCGACCGGCATCTGTTCGATCAAGCCCTCGGCCATCAACTGCTCGAAGACATTTCGTAAGAACATCAGTCCCGGCGCATGTTCTTGTATGGCGGACCGGTCCAGGACTGCCGGGCCATCAATATAGACAATGCGCTCCACGCTCGGGTTCGCGGTATTTTCAATAAAAGCCTGGCAACCCGTCACAATAACCCTCTGCCAGGTGTCGCCCTCAGCCGCCTGGATGCGCTCTCTAATAGTTTGTACATAAGCGAATCTGACCTCGTCAAAAACCGCTTTGAAGAGGGCGGCTTTATCGTGAAAGTGATAATACAGCGCGCCTCTGGTCACCTCGGCGCGGGAGACAATCTCTTCGGTCGAGGTGTTGGCATACCCCTGCTCGGTAAACAGCTCCTGGGCAACGTCGAGCAAGGCTCTCCGGGTCTTTTGAGACTTTTCAGCTTTTAATGAGATGTTCGCCAAGAGCACCTCCTCCCATACCTCCATTCCGAGATAATACAGCCCATATTGTGCAGCCTATATTGTATAGATAGGCAATATGGATGATTGATCTTTCGATAAGGACATTGCACACTTTTTTTCAAGGAGTGCAATGATCCGCCAAGGAATCATTCTTAACAGCCGGTAGTGTCTCACTCACGCCGTCCCCCTGGTCCATCCCGAGATTCGCCGCCCAATTCAGGCTCCCCGTCCCCGTGCCGATGAGCGTGTCCTTGAGCCCCAGCAACGTGGTGCAGTCCGTGACCAAGTCGTCCAAGGGGGCCGTGAACCCTGTCACCGCCGCGCTGCTCGTCACACACGCCGTCTGGGCCGACACGGCACCAGGGCTGCCCACGCCCAGCAGCCCCAGCAGCAGAGTGCTCACGAGCACGAGCCGGGTCGCCCCCCGAACAGGTGAGAGAGATCCTAAGTTATTGAATATATTAGAGTTTAGGGGTGGGGGGGGGGGGGTAAAAGCGGATCTGGACGACTGGGCCTTTCCACTCGCTGGCTTCTCCATGACATACAACTTTTTCTTTCCTGGGGTCTGGGGGAATGATGCCGGGCCGGGATCTGCCCCGCCATCCCACGCTCTCGCACCAGCTTTCCTTCGTTGTCAGCGTTAGTACAACCTAGGCTCTTATATCCAACCCGGTTGTTTTAGTCAAAAGCTGGCGTGGAGGTAGTGTCTCAGTTTAAGAGGTAAGCTGTTGGTCAAAATTTTTCAAACTGAGACACTACCGAATTTCGTCCAAAATGGACTCGTAATGCCTTCTGTGATATATAATTCCCTTTTTATTCCTTCAACTTATCACTCTTCATTGGGAAGGAGAAAGGTATGCGCTTTCCTAGCTATCGCCCCCGCCGGCTCAGACGCAACGAAAATTTTCGCCGGCTCATCCGCGAGACTCGCCTGAGCATTGATAACCTCATTATGCCTCTCTTTATTGTTCCCGGCACACAAATAGTTGATCCAATCTCTTCAATGCCGGGCATTGCCCAGCTCTCGGTTGACCGAGCCGTGGAGGAGGGCAAAGAAATTCGCGACCTAGGTATTCCCGGCGTTATTCTTTTTGGCATTCCTGAGAGCAAAGATCCGTTAGGTTCTGAGGCGTATGATGAGCAGGGCATTATCCAGAGGGCTCTGCGGGAGTTAAAGGAAAAAGTACCCGGCCTTCTCTTGATCACGGATGTCTGTTTCTGCGAGTACACGGATCATGGTCACTGCGGAATTATTAAGGGCAACGATGTGGATAACGATGCCACCCTGGACATCCTGGTTAAAGAGGCTCTCTCCCATGCCCGGGCTGGAGCCGACATGGTCGCTCCCTCGGATATGATGGACGGCCGGATTGGGGCTATCCGACAGGCGCTCGATGTGGAGGGATTTCCCCACCTACCCATTATGGCTTATTCGGCCAAATTTGCCTCAGGTTTTTATGGGCCTTTTCGCGAGGCGGCTCAGTCCACTCCGCAGTTCGGTGACCGCCGCTCGTACCAGATGGATTCGCCAAACGCCGAGGAGGCCCTAAGGGAGGCAGAACTAGACATTGCCGAGGGGGCGGATATTGTCATGGTTAAACCCGCCCTTCCTTATCTCGACATTATCCGCCGGGTCAAAGAAAAGTTTGCTTATCCAGTGGCTGCCTACAACGTTAGTGGTGAGTATGCCATGATCAAGGCTGCAGCCCTAAATGGCTGGCTGGATGAAGAACGGGTAGTGATGGAGGCGCTCACCAGCATCAGACGCGCCGGAGCCGATATGATTCTCACCTACTTTGCCAAAGATGTAGCCCGGATGCTGGGCTAGCCAGGCTAGCGAAAGGCTTCCAGGAGCTCCTGAAAGGCCACCGCCACCAAACCCACCACATAACCGCATTTGTATTGACATTTCTTTTCCGATTGGGCATTTGTGTGCACATCGTTCTGTGTTGCAAAATTGGTGTGGCTTGCCATACTCTACCGGATTATAGTGTTACAAAAGAGGAGGGTTATATGGGGTTTATACGTGCAATAGTCGGCGTCAGCATATTTTTTCTTATGATTGGATCAGCATGGGCTCAGGACTCCGACCTTGTGGCACATGTTGGAACAGCAGACTTCTCCCAAGTGAATGAATTTGACCCGGTTGCCGGTACGGGGACATTTCGGATAACCTCCAGAGTAGTGTCAAGCACCCTCGGCCCCTATACGTGTAGCGAGCAAGGCACCTTTCGGGCCCTCGGACCGGCAGATCCGCCTGCTGCCGATACTGAGGGGGTATGTGATGAGAGTACCTTTATCCGTTCCTCCAAGGCCGATACCGTTGCAACATGCCACTTTACAAACTTGGGCCTGACTTTCATGTATGAGGGCATGGTTACTGGGGTGGGTTGCGTGCCGCAGTCGTGCTTTGCGCTTGATCCGATTTCTGGTTACTATCTGTCCCAAAGCGAATGTACATTCACTGGCTTTGGGATGGGAACATTCATGGAAAAAGACGGTGTCTCTGAGGGGACGGCCGAGAATGTATCCCAAGGGACCTTGGTACATATGTGGGACGCGGACCGTGGTCTAATCGTCGAGCGAGTCAGTGGTACCGTGACATTTGAGGGGACCTACACTTACAACATCCCAGAAGAAGAACTGCTTGCAAGCATTCCTAGCGGTATGCCTGGGGGTGACAGTTATTGTACAGCCGCAGTCCCTTGCAGGGCCGGTGAGGGGGATTGTGATGCCGATAACGAGTGCAAGAGCGGGTTGGCATGCGTAGACAATGTCGGGGCGAAGTATGGCTTTGCCGCGCCTGTAGATGTATGTCAGCCGGTGAGCCTGGCACTGGGGCACGATGACTATTGCACGGAGGAGGAGCCATGCGGGGTTGGCGAGGGGGACTGCGACAGCGATAAGGAGTGCGAGAGCGGGTTGGTATGCGTAGAAGATGTAGGAGCCGACTACGGTTATAGAACTATTGTGGCAGTGTGTGAGGCTCCATGAGGAAATATGCCTGAGGAGGCGATGGTAGGTAGTGCGAGATCGATGTAATCGATAATCAAGCGGTACGCCGCCCGCTTGAGTCCTTGGCTTGGCTGGCCAATGAACTAGCGGAGTGAGGCGCTGTACTTCCAAAGCAGCGCCTCATGATCGATTTTTTTACCAGGTCCTCACCTATAGCCAAGATCATCCCTGACATCGACAGCTCACCAAATTCTCAGTTGGGCTTATCCAGTTCGGAAACCGGACGGCGACCCATGTAGCCAGCCTCAATTTCGTGCCAGTAGCCGACCTGTTTCTCGCCAAGTTTCCAGCATAGAAAGATATCACGACCATTTTTCTTCGCGTACCAGTCGATCAGCCCAGCCTCAATACCTTTGATCAGGCAGCCGGCTTTTTGTAGTGCGGTCAACTCTTCTTGCAAGGCGTCTATTAGCAGCTTGAGGTTTGCTCGATCATTAATCACATCGGCATCGGCTCCCGGGGGAGTAAGCGAAAAATCGTCGTTTTCAGGAGCAAACCCTGCTTCCTTGAGACCCTGATAAGTAGAGCGGATCTGGGTGTACATCTGGACCATGCGTCCAAATGCTTCTTCCAGAGCAGGAATTATTTGGTTAGCTTCCTCGATGGTAAAATAACGTTTTTCCATAAATCGCCTGTGGACTCCCTTCGCCAACTATGCGCAACTGACAAGGACGATGTGGAGACGGGTTTGAAACCTGGGGGGTAAGAGAAGGGGTTGGGCAGCAAACCCTATATTTTCTTCCGCTTCTTGGATATATAATCGACCAGCATGTACTCACCCAGATGGTCGGGACGGGTATAGAAGGCACGACCACGGTTAATCTGGGTCATACGGTCAACAAACGTTCTAAGGGTGGGGCTGTCGTCGAGCATAAAGGTGTTTACCGTAATACCCTTGCGTGTAACCCTCTCTGCCTCCTTTAGTGTCTCCTGTGCTGCCCGCATACTAATCCCGCCAAATGAGAGCGGCCATTCGCAGTAGAGTCGGCCGCGAGAAAAGTAAGCGGTGGGTTGACCGTCGGTAACCACAATCATCTGCCGGTTTTGGCTAGGATGGCGGTGCAGGAGGTCAGCACCCAGGCGTAAACCATCCTGCAGATTAGTAAAGGGGTCACCCATATTCCAGCTGGCCTCAGGCAGATCTTTGACCTTTAACTCTACGGCTCGAGTGAAAAACCCAACAATACCGAAGTAGTCGCGCGGGTAGCGGGTACGGATAAGGTTTTCCAGCGCCAGTGCCACCTTCTTGGCTGCGGCAAAGCGTCCCTCCCAGCTCATCGACCAACTCATATCCAGTAGGAGCACCGTAGAGGTAGTAGTAGTGTGGTCACTGTCAAAAACGAGGAAGTCATCCGGCCGGAGGCTCAAGGGAACACCTACACCGCGCATGAGCGATTGCTTGAGCGTGCCAACGAGGTCCAGGTGCATGGGATCGCCATACTCATAGGGCTTGGTCGTTTCTACCCGGATTTCGGCAATGCCGCGGTGGTCGGCAAGGTGAGAGCCTGCTCGGTCACGCAAAAGATTCTGATAAATATCGCGCAGAGCCAATTGCCCGATACGACGCACTCCCTTGGGAGAGAGCTTCAGTCTTCCCTCTTTCTGGATCACCAAGCCAGCCTCATCCAGCAGGGTCCGCATCTGCTGGAGATTCTCAAAATCTTGCCAGGCTCCCTGGCCCATCAACTCCTTGAGATCTTCCGGATCTATATTGTCCATCTGGCCCGAAAGTAAGCTTTCCTCCAGATCTTTTAACTGCTCCATTTCACGCATAAGGTCGAGGGCTTCCTGGTAGGAGAGCGATTTAGGACCATTAAAGAGGTCGCCATAGCGGCGTTGAAAGTCCTCTAGTGAGCGAATGTTGCTCAGCTCCTCCATAAGCTCCTTAAACTTTTCCTCGGCATCCTTGTCCTCAAACTCATAGCGAGAGAGTCTCTCTATGGCCTCGCTCAAACGGGGAGGAAGACGCTTAAGGAACTCTTGCTTCTCTTCCATGCCGGGCTTCTGCGGGCGCAGCTGCTCAAGCGTCTGGTTCTCCTGCTCAACAATATCTTTGAGTTTTTGCCGCGGCTCGTCCAGCGCCGAACGGAGGTTGGATTCACGGTAGTGCTTGCGCATCTCCTCGCGCAACTCTCGCACCAAGTCGTCCAAGCCCTTGATCTTCTCCTCCTCCTGCTCCAGGCCCTGACGCATAAGCCATTCCATCGCCTGCTGCACGTCATCAGTTGTAGATAGAAACTCTGAAAGTTTGTCAAAAATCTGATCTGCGGTTAGCCGTACCCGCTGGCTACCGTCCCACTCGCTGTACCGGATAATGACCATGCAATGTCCTTGGAGAGAGTTAAGAATGAAGAATTATGGGATCCTAGGCGCGGTAGGTGTAGCGCCCTCCCTCTCGATGTTTGTTAAGCTTTTGGTGAAGGTGAAGTCCCTCAAGAATAAACTCCGCTGCTGCCGCCCCAAGCCCCGGGCTTGCGTCTCCCCCTAACATCCCTATGCTTTCTTTGAACCCAGGGATTGAGCGAAGATCTTTAAGATATGTGCTGGCAGTCATTGAATCAGAGACCTCCACTCCCCATCCGCCCTCAAAGTATTCGGTCACTTTCTTCAAGTCGTCGACTTTGAGATAGTAGTCAAACACCTTAAGTACCGCCCGGCTGGTGAGCCGCTCGACCAACTCCTCTTCCTTCTTTTCCTCCCCCATATACTCCAGTTCGATCTTCCCTGCAGTCGAGGAAAAAAGCGCATGCAGGTCCGTCGGGCGCGGCACAATCTCTTTTTCCTGTAGACGCACCGCTCGTTTCTCGGCGTTACTGACCACACTCTCGAGATTGTTGATTGTCACCCGCACACTCACCCCGGAAGTCTGGTTGATCTCGTTCGAGCCACGGGCTTCCACGGTAACCTGCGCAATAACCTCCTTCATAAACTGCGGAATGTGAAGCTCTCGTTCGCCGTGATCCAAACGGGTTACCTCCTGCTCCATGATCGAGATCTCGTCGCTTAACGTGCGTGGGTAATGGGTACGAGTCTGTACATCGAAGCGGTCTTTTAACGGGGTAATGATACGACCCCGACTGGTGTAGTCCTCGGGATTGGCCGAGGCAACGATTACTACATCCAGCGGCAGGCGGATCTTGTACCCCTTAATTTGCACATCCCTCTCTTCCATGAGGTTAAAGAGACCCACCTGCACTTTTTCAGTCAAATCCGGCAGTTCGTTAATGGCAAAGATCCCCCGGTTGGTGCGCGGAATGAGGCCATAGTGAATCGTTTCCTCATCTGCCAGATAACGCCCTTCAGCAACCTTAATGGGATCAATCTCACCAATGATGTCAGCAATAGAAACGTCTGGGGTAGCCAGTTTCTCAGCATAGCGCTCTTCGGGCGCGATCCACGCAATCTCCAACTGGTCGCCTTGCTCAGCCAGTTTTCTCTGGCATTCCTTGCAGATCGGCGCATAAGGATTGTCATTGATCTCACACTCCTTGACCACCGGCACCAGGGAGTCAAGAAAGGAGGTAAGACTGCGGATGATCCGCGACTTTGCTTGTCCGCGCTCCCCTAAGAACACCATGTGGTGACCAGCAAGAAGGGCATTCTCGATCTCAGGGATGACAGTGTTGTTATAGCCAATAATTCCTGGCAAGATCCTCTCCCCCTGGGCAAGCTTCACCAAGAGATTAGCACGCATCTCTTCGCGAACAGACCGGATCTGGTAGCCTGACTGTTTCAGCTCCCCCAAGGTACACGCCTGTTGCCTAAGGGTGTGCCCCTCTTCTACTTTTTGTGTGGATCTTCCCACCTAACCCTCCTTTTTCCTGCAAAGCTCTCCTACCAGTCTCTAGGACCTCACCAAGGCCGGGAAGTCAGAAAAAAAGGGCTGTAAACGATCATAGCTTTCCAGCAGATGCTGGGGCATGACTCGCACTTCTCCCACTACGGGCATGAAGTTATTATCTCCCTCCCAGCGAGGTACGATATGCCAGTGGAGATGATCCTCCACCCCTGCCCCGGCGCACTTCCCCAGATTCATTCCCAAGTTTATACCCTGAGGATGCAGGGCCTGACTCACCACTGCCACTGCCTGGCGCATTACGGCCATCAGGTCAGAAAACTCCTTAGCCGATAGCTTTTCTAGCTTGGCAATGTGACGGTGGGGAGCAATAAGCAGGTGACCATTGTTGTACGGAAACTTGTTCAGCATGACGAGAGAAGATGCGGTAGCAGTAAGAATTAGGTAGTCACGCCACCTATCTTCCACGATATCAATACAGAAAATGCACTTCTGGAGCTTTTCCTTTTCAATGTAAGCCATCCGCCAAGGTGCCCACAGAACCCTCCCTTCCACCAGATTCCGCCTGTCGAAAGAAGGTGACCCTTTCGCCTCATTCCTCCTCCGTCCCTTCCTCTCCATCTTCCTCGTCATCAATACCTCTCTCAGCTGGCGGCATCTTTCCATCTACCCGCAGGCGCAACTCTTTGCCTACTTTAAAGAAGGGAACCCCTTTTGCTGACACAGCCACTATGGCCCCCGTTCTGGGGTTGCGTCCCTCACGCGCTTGGCGTTGCTTGACAATAAGGCTGCCAAATCCCCGGATTTCGATCCGCTCCTCCCGGCCTAATGCACTGGCCATGTTCTCAAAGACGGCGTTGACAATTATCTCAGCGTCCCGCCATGAGAAACGGGGATAATTTCGAGCCACCTCTTCAATAAGATCCCGCTTGGTCACTGTTTCTATGGTCTCCTGCGGAGAAAGAGTAACATAACCCCACCTTTGCTTGCATTTGCCGCATTTCTACTTGCGCCTTCTGCCCCCTTCCTCTTCTTCCTCTCGATCCAGGCGCAAATCCGTTCCCAAGATATCCTCAAAAGAAAAACGTGCCTCTTCACGCTCCCGGTGCAAATACGCTTCCATTTCTGCTCGCTCTTCACTACGCTTGAGTACCTTGATGCTCAGCCCCATCTTACGCTCGCGTGAATCGATGTTGATCACCTCGGCCTCAACCGTATCTCCAACATTATAAAGGGAGGACGGTTTTTCCACCCGCTCAGTGGAGATTTGGGAGACATGGATAAGCCCTTCAATGCCTTCTTCCACCTCTACAAAAATACCGAAATCAGTAACACTGGTCACTTGGCCTCGTACTCGGCTGCCAGTAGGATAACGCTGGAGCAGGGTAAGCCAAGGGTCAGGTACGAGCTGCTTGATCCCCAGAGAGATTCGCCCATTGTCTGCATCTATCCCCAGCACCACCGCATCCACTTCATCTCCTTTCTTGTAAAGTTCCGTGGGGTGCCTCACCTTTTTAGTCCAGTGGAGATCAGAAACATGTACCAATCCGTCGATGCCCTCCTCCACCTCCACAAAAATACCAAAGTCGGTAATACTCTTAACCCTTCCATGGATGCGGTCCCCTACCGGGTGGTTGACTCGCACCAACTCCCAGGGATTCGGACTAGCTTGCTTCAGCCCAAGCGAGATCCGACGATTCATGATGTCAAGCTCAAGCACCATCGCCTCTACCCCATCCTCGACCGCCAGCACTTTTGAGGGGTGAGACACTCGCTTGGTCCAGGACATCTCTGAGACATGGAGCAATCCCTCAACCCCCTTTTCCAATTCAACAAAGGCCCCGTAGTCTGTCAGGCTGACCACCTTCCCTTGCACCCGACTGCCAACCGGATAGTACTCGGCTACGGTGCTCCAGGGATCGGGCACAAGCTGTTTCATACCCAGAGAGACCCGCTCCCGCTCCAGGTCATATTTGAGGACCACCACTTTCACCTGGTCGCCGACCGCAACCGCCTCAGAGGGATGGCTGATCCGTCCCCATGACATGTCGGTGATATGTAAAAGCCCGTCGATGCCCCCTAGGTCCACAAAAGCACCATACTCCGTAATGTTCTTCACTGTCCCTTCAATAATGATCCCTTCCTCCAGGATCTTAAGCGTTTCTTCCCTCAGAGCTTCTCGTTCTCGCTCGAGGGCGGCCCGGCGAGAGACAACTACGTTGCCCCGTACCCGGCTGTACTTGAGTACAACGAATTTGTCCTGCTGGCCAACGAACCGGTCAAGGTCACGGACTGGGCGGAGGTCCACATGCGAACCGGGAAGAAATGCGGGTACCCCAATGTCCACCCTAAGACCACCCTTCACTTTGCCCACAATGCTCCCTTCAATGGGACTCTGTTGATCATAGGCGGCCTCTATCCGGGACCATATCTTAAACTGCTCCGCTTTAGCCCGAGAGAGCACAATGGTCTCGTTCTCGCTGTCGGTGGCGTCAAAAAAAACATCGACCTCTTCACCCTCGGTCACCGCAATTTTGCCTTCACGGTCACGGAATTCAGCAATAGGAACGAGTCCTTCTGACTTATAGCCGATATCAACCGTAACAAACTCCGGTCCTACTCTGACCACACGCCCGCGCACCACTTCACCGGGTTTGACTGTGCGTAAGCTCTCCTCGAATAGTTGACCGAAGTCTTCCCCCGCCCCACCGATTCCTTGAGTTTCCTTTTCGACATTATCCTGTGCCATTAAAGAGTTACCCCCTACAGATCGCCTTTCATATCCTCCTCTCCGCCAGGTTGCAAGAGCTTACGATCGTCCCCCCTTAATCTCATCCTGATCGCAGACCACACGCCGCTTATGTACCGTCTCCCACATAGTCTCTACTACCGCGTCGACAGTCATGGCTGTGGTATCGATCACACAGGCGTCATCAGCCCGGCGCAGCGGAGCATGGGCACGTGAGCTGTCCCGCTGATCCCGCTCCTCCATTTCCTGGAGAGTGGTCTTAAGCGTTACCTCCATGCCCTTATCCTTCAGTTCAACAAAACGCCGCTTACCCCGCTCCTGGGGCACAGCATCAAGAAAAAATTTGACCTCGGCATCCGGAAACACTACCGTACCAATGTCTCGCCCTTCTAGCACTACCCCCCCTTCCATACCCATGTGTCGTTGCCGCACAAGCAACTGCTCACGTACCACCTGCTGGGCAGATACCTTCGAGGCCATCTGCCCAATTTCCGGACGGCGGATATCGCTGGTTACGTCACGTCCGTTTAGCACCAGCCGTATCCCCTGGGATTCAGGCTCGAAGCGAATCTCAAGCTCAGTACACAAGGCCCTGAGTTTGCCTTCATCGCTGGGGTCCACTCCTTGCTCCCAGGCAAGCAGACCCACCACCCGGTAGAACACGCCGGTGTCAACGTAGCGATAGCCTAGACGTGTGGCCAGTCTCTGGCTGGTCACACTTTTTCCCGCTCCAGCCGGACCGTCAACCGCAATGACCAAGCCTCTCCTCCTCATGTCTTATAAACCCCTGCAAGCAATGATAAAATCCCACAAACGAGACATCCGCACATTCTGCTCCTTCTATCATCACCCCATCCTCAGCAACTAGGCCAGCCACCGCTAACGCCATGGCTATACGATGGTCGCCATAACTCCGCACCCGCCCGCCCCGTAGATGTGTTCGGCCTTCAATCACCAGACCATCAGGCAGCTCTTCCACTATTACCCCGAGTTTTCCTAGCTCCACAGCAAGCGAGTGTAGCCGATCGCTCTCTTTGACCCGTAGCTCCTGTGCCCCGCGGATAGTCGTTGTTCCGCGCGCACAGGCGGCCACTACGGCTAGAATAGGGATCTCATCGATCATCCTCACCACCTGTGATTCAGCTACTGTTGTTCCGCGGAGTACACTGCTCCGCACTACCAGATCCCCCACCAGTTCCCCACTCGTCTCTGTCTGTGTCTCTATCTCTATCTCTCCCCCCATTGCTCTAAAGATATCAATAATCCCTGTGCGGGTAGGATTGACACCAACACCACGCATCCGCAGGCATGAACCGGGCACAAGAAGGGCCGCGGCTAAGAAAAACGCGGCCGAAGAGAGGTCACCAGGGATAGTAACCTCGCAGGCCCAAAGATCTTGTCCCCCGGTAATCTCGACCTCCTGGCCGTTTACCCCTATCTGCACGCCAAAAGCCGACAGCAGCCGTTCGGTGTGGTCCCGCGATTTCACTGGCTCCCATACCCTGGTCACACCCGTGGCTTGGAGGCCAGCAAGAATAAGAGCAGACTTCACCTGGGCGCTGGCCACCTCTCCCCTATACATGATGCCATGGAGCAGTCGACCCTCAATATATAGAGGCGCACGGCCATTGCCCTTCTCGCTCACTATCTCTGCGCCCATTTGCCGGAGTGGAGTGATCACTCGTCCCATGGGACGAGAGCGCAACGACGCATCTCCATCCAGACACGAGGCAAACGGCTGGCCGGCCAGTACACCGGCAAATAGCCGCATAGTAGTACCAGAGTTGCCACAGTCAATCGTTCGTGACGGCGACGTCAATCCCTTCCACCCCCTGCCCTTAACCCATAGGGTATTATCAGTCCGATGGATCTCTGTCCCTAGCGCACTAAGCACCTCTACTGTGCTTATGTTATCCGCCCCACCAGAGAAATTATGAATACAGCTCTCCCCTCGCGCCAAAGCAGCAAACAGCACCGCCCGGTGACAGATCGATTTATCGCCGGGCAGCGTCATCTCTCCCACAAGCCCAGAGGCTGCAGGAGCTATGTGAACAACCTGATTCATTCTTGTTCTCTTATCCGCGCAAGACGTAGCCGTGCCTCCCTAGCCCGCGTGAGTTCTTGTGTCAAACCCTCCTCATCACCCGCAGCTATCAGTTTCTTTAAACGCTCTGCCACCTCTTGAAACTCTCCTACTGCGGCAAGTACTGCTGAGCGATTAGCCAAAAAGATATCCCGCCACATTTCCACCGGGCTTGCCGCTACCCGGGTCAGGTCGGCAAACGCTCCCCCGGCATACGGCAGCAGTTCCTTACCCATCTTGCCTTCGGCTTGTATAACAGTGTTGATGGCCGAGAAAGCAAGGACATGAGGCAAGTGACTCATGTAGGCAAGGACATGGTCATGCGTCTCTGGAGCCATTTCCTCTACCCGCATCCCTACTCCCTCCCACAATGCCCGTACTTTAGCAAGTGCCTGGGTTTGTGTACGCGTTGTAGGAGTAAGCACGCATAGCTTGTCAACAAACAGACTAGCAAACGCTGCCCCAGCACCAGAGTGCTCGGTACCAGCAATGGGATGCCCACCAACAAAAGGCAAAGAGGAAGGGAGAAGGCTTTCCATACTCAGAACAACTTTCTTCTTAACGCTGCCTGCATCTGTGACCACACATCCTGCAGGTAGAAAGGGTAGAAATCGCTTTGCCGTCGAGGCAGTGGCTTCTACCGGCACGGCAAGCACAAGGAGATCAGTCCCCGCAGCAGCCTTTTGCGGGTCAAAGGTATAATCGTCTACTATTCCCCGTTCTTTGGCTATACGCAAATTCGCCTCGGTACGGCCACAGCCGATCACTTTCCCCAAAAGTCCTCGTTCACGGGCAGCAAGGGCAAGCGAGCCACCAATAAGACCCACTCCGACAATGACCACACGATGAAAAAGCATTTTTATTTTCGCCCTAAAAGCTTCTCCAGTGCTCTAATAAAGCGTTCATTCTCGGCCTTTGTGCCAATGGTCACTCGAGCATAGCCGGGAAATCCATAGCCCTCCATAGGACGAACAATGATCCCCTCCGGTAAAAGGCGCTCGTACATGCCTGCACCCATTTCAATGAGAAGGAAATTGGCCCAACTCGGAGCATACTTAACACTCAGACGGCCTAGCTCTTGTTGTAAATAGACCATCCCTGCCCATACGGTCTCCTGGGTGCGGCGTACATGTTCATGGTCCTCCAGGGCGGCCAGAGCCGCTACTTGGGCTAGGGAGTTGACATTGAATGGTTGACGAATGCGGTTGAGTGCATCGATAATCTCCGGTGAGGACACCCCGTAGCCAATACGCAGGCCAGCTAGACCGTAGATCTTAGAGAAGGTGCGCAGGGTGATGAGTAGCCGTCCCTCTCGATGGTCCTCTAAGGAGTCAGGATAGCGCGGGTCATTGACGAACTCCGCATAGGCATCGTCCACAACCACAAACACACCGGGTGGCACCTGAGCCAAAAACTCCTCCCACTGCTGACGAAAGTAAATGGTACCGGTTGGGTTATTAGGATTATCCAAGAAAACTATGCGGGTTTGGGGAGTAATCGCCGCCGCCATTGCTTCCAGGTTAAAGGCAAACTCTTTATGGGGAACAGCAACAGTACGCCCACCCGCCGCCTGCACAACCAGGCGGTAGATAGCAAAGGCGTGTGCAGCAACTATAACCTCCTCTCCCAGGCGTAAAAAGGCGCGCACAATCATCTCGATCAGCTCATTCGACCCATTACCGATAATCAGGCGGCTGCGGTCAACGTCCAGTTTCTGGGCCAGGCGCTGCTTGAGATAATAGGCATCCCCGTCTGGGTAGCGGTGGATATGGGGCAAAGCCTGGGCAAGCGCCTGCAAAGCCTTGGGGGAGGGACCAAGCGAATTTTCGTTCGAAGCAATTTTGATGGAATCCGTAATGCCATACTCTCGCTCCAGCTCCTCAATTGGTTTACCAGGCTGATAGGGAGTCAACGTCTGGATCCATTCTGGTACAAGCCTGCTAATATCCATCCCTACCTCCACACCGGATACGATCCCAACACTTTAACAAACAGACATCCTTTTGCTAGCTCCCGTACCGCCTGGTTAATTCTCTCTTCGTGTAGATGCCCCTCCACATCAAGAAAGAACAAATATTCCCACGGTCGCCCTTTTAAGGGACGAGACTCAATGCGCATGAGGTTGATACGGTTTTCGGCAAACGGCTTAAGCATGCAGTAGAGAACTCCTACCTCATCCTTTACCGAAAAAAGAATGGACGTCTTGTCATGCCCGCTGGACAGAGAGTTAGCCGGTGGCTGGCCGATCACTACGAACCGGGTGAAATTAGCCGCTTGGTCCTGAATGCCTGTAGCCACAACCTTGAGTCCGTACCGCTCCGCCGCCAGTTTCCCGGCAATGGCTGCTACAGCAGGGTCCTGAGTTGCAACTTCCGCTGCCCTGGCATTGCTTGTGGTCTCCTCTACCGATACTCCAGGCAGATGGGCAGCAAGCCAACGGCGGCACTGAGCTAAAGATTGGGGATGAGCAAGCACCCGCTTCACCTGCTTGAGAAGCTTGCTACGGGAGAGAAGACAGTGATGGACCTCCAACGATAGCTCTGAGAGGAGATGAAGCGAGGATTCAACAAACATGTCAAGAGTTGTTCCCACCACCCCCTCGGTAGAGTTTTCTACCGGCACAACCCCATAGTCGGCACGTCCCTGTTCTACTTCGGCAAAAACCTGTGGAATCGTCTCTGCCGACACAAAGGTGACTTGTGAACCAAACTGCTCACGGGCAGCCATATGAGTAAACGTGGCTTCTGGTCCCAGGTAGGCAATGTGCAGCGGTTTTTCCAGTGCCCGCGAGGCAGAAATGATCTCGCGGTAAATCGCGCGCACGGTCTCATTAGGTAAGGGCCCTTTATTCAAAGTAGAGAGCCGGCCGTAAATACGTCGTTCCCGGCTAGGAACGTACACCTGGTTGCGGTGGCGCACTTTGGAGTGACCAATACTCAAGGCTAAACGTGCCCGCCGGTTGAGCAGTTTCAACAGATGAGCATCGATCCGGTCAATCTGTTCTCGCAAAGAGTCAACCGTACTTTTACCGGCTTCGCTTGCTGACTGGGGGTGGCCGCCCCGACGCTTTGCTTGCCGACTGGGGGTGGCCGCCCCGACGCTTTGCTTAGTTACTGGCATAGTTCCTCGATCAGCTATCAGTCGTGGCAGCGACTGATAGCTGCTGTAATTTGCAGAACAGACCGCAAATCCGTATCAGCTCCCGTTACTCAGCCCTTATCTCACCCATGCGACGGAACTTAGCATAGCGGCAGCTGAGCAGCTCGTCGAGCGGTAGAGTCAACAGCTCTGCCAAGTGCCGGTCAAGTGCCTCTCCTATGGGCTGAGCTGCGGCCTCAGGAGAGCGATGGGCTCCACCCAAAGGTTCCGCAACCACCTCATCGATTACCCCTAACTGCAACAGATCATGAGCAGTTACCTTTAGTGCGGCTGCAGCCCCGGCCACCTGTTCTGGGGCACGCTCGCCATAAAGAATCGCCGCGCACCCCTCAGGAGTGATCACTGAGTAACAGGTATACTCTTGCATCAGAATACGATCACCAATCCCAAGGGCGAGGGCTCCCCCACTACCACCTTCACCAATAACTACTACAATCACCGGCGTACATAGCCCCGCCATCTCGCGCAGGTTGGTGGCAATAGCCTCTGCCTGCCCTCGTTCTTCAGCACCCACCCCAGGATAGGCTCCCTGGGTATCAATGAAGGTAACCACCGGACGGCGGAATCGTTCAGCCAAGTGAAAAAGTCGCAGTGCTTTGCGATACCCCTCAGGTCGGGGCATGCCAAAATTGCGGCGTAATTTTTCCGGCACCGTCCGTCCCCGTTGGTGTCCCACCACTACTATACTTCTGCCCTGAAAATGGGCCAGCCCGCCTATGATGGCCGGGTCATCAGCAAAAGCGCGGTCTCCATGCAATTCAACAAAGTCATCGCAGAGGAGTCGGATGTAGTCGAGGGTATAGGGACGGTCCGGGTGGCGCGAGAGCTGGACCTGCAGCCAAGGGGAAAGATCAGCATAGACCTTACTCTCCAACACCTGACACTGGAACTCAAGCTCACGTAGCTCTCTGGCTTCCGCATCCGATACTTGAGAAAGACGTCGCAGTGCCATAATCCGCTTGTCCAACTCAGCTAGGGGTCTTTCAAAATCAAAATAGGTTGTTTGCGGCGCTCGCCCATTAACGCTTGGTCGAGCTTCTGGCTGTGCCAGCTCCGCTTCCTGAGCTCGTTCGCTAGCGCCTAGCCGTTCGCTAGCGCCTAGCTTAGTTCCAGCCTGCGGCTGGACCGGTTCGGAGGCCCGTTCGGCTCCACCGCGCTGATTATCGCTCCGTTCAGTTGTTAGCATTCCCTTCCTCCCCTACCGGCCAAAACCTCTCTATCTCAGCCACAATCTCCAACCTCTGTGTAGGCTCAAACCAACGGATCTTCGTATCAGGACGAAACCAGGTGAGCTGTCGCTTGGCAAGATGGCGGGTTTCTCGGATCATCTCTGCCATAGCCTCCTGCCATCCCATCATCCCCCGCAGATACTTACCGATTTGCCCATACCCAATGCTGTGCAGAGGTGGCAGTTCAGGCCCATAGCCCATTGTCCATAAGCCTTCCACCTCCTCTACTAGCCCTTCCTCCACCATACGCCAACAACGCTTTTCGATCCGGCGATACAACTCACTACGCTCTAACATAAGCCCAACAGTAAGGACAGAAAAAAGATGGTCTTGGAAATCATGCTCTTGCTGCCAGACACTGATAGGCTTTCCGCTCAGCCAAAAAACCTCCAGCGCCCGAATGATCCGCATAGTATCATGAGGGTGCAGCACACGGGCCGTTTCAGGATCGACAGTCTGCAGCTGGCGGTATAAGAATCCCTTCCCTTCTACTTCTTCCTGCAGCTGAAGCCGGGCTCGAAATCCCGTCTCAGCTTTGGGTCCAGGAAACAACCCTTGGGTTAACACTTTGATATATAGACCAGTGCCACCAACAACCAGCACCCGCCTTCTCCTTCGGAGTATGTCAGCAATGACGGCCCGGGCCTGCGCTAGGTAGCAGGCACTATCAAAATGCTCATCTGGGTTCACCACATCAAGGAGGTGGTGAACCACTTCCTCTTGCTCTGTCCGGCCGGGCTTGGCGGTACCCACGTCGAGAAACCGGTATACCTGGCGGGAATCTGCCCCAACAATCTCCGCCCCCATATATTGGGCTATGGTCAGCGCCAGCGCGCTCTTCCCTGTGGCGGTGGGACCAGTGATAACTACAATCTTTGGCTTATTCATCCGCTGGACTAGAATATCTCCCCGCGTGCCTACCTAGTAGCACCCCAGGGAAAAATCTGCAAGAGTTAAACTAGGTTAGTTATATAGCAGGCGGTTGCTGAAATCGTGGAGAAAGACCATAAATGTCGCAACGTCCAACTAATACGTTGGGCCTCACATCACAGCCCGCTTTTACGGTTGACCAAGCGTTCATAAAGTTACCCTGCGGCCGCGTTTGCAGGATGACGAGGTGGTCCGTATCTAGCAGAAACATCGCCCTCTCCTATTATTTTGACCATCAAGCGGAAATTGAAGAAGAGATTCGTCTCAGCCAGGACCGCGACTATTGGATGAAGCAACATCCTCCCTCTTGTCCACGTGGCTAATATCAAGCTCTACTGCGATAAAGATATAGAGGTCTTTTTCGCTGACGCAGTTCGTCAGCGTTTGTCCTCTCCTCACTTGTACTCTATCAAGTGATACTTTAGGATCATTCTATGCGCACCGAACTTGTCACGACCTTGAAGCGAAAAGCAACGGATATTCTTTCAGGCTGGAGCGTGATCGAACACCGATTCTGATTACTCAGCATGGGCGGCCTGCGGCCTATCTGGTGGATGTGGAGACATACGAGAAGCTTCAGCAGCGACTGAAGATCCTTGAAGGGATTGCACGCGGGGAGCACGCTATTGAGCAGGGACGCGTTCTATCCCACGCTGAAGCCAAGAGACGTATCGCGATGGCTGAGCTGATTTGGACCGAGCCAGCGCTGAACGACCTTGACACAATCGCTGATTACATTGCGATGGACAAACCCGGACACGGCACGCCTCCTGGTCCAGCGCTTATTTCGACATGTGGAGCAGCTGGCCGAACATCCGGCGAGTGGTTCACGGCCCAGAGAGCTTCGTAACTCGCGGTATCGACAAATTGTCGAGCCGCCTTGCCGGGCATTCTATCGCTATGATGGATGTGCCTGTTGGCAATAAAAAGAGAAGTGCTGTGAGAAAACGAAAGTTTTACCCGGCACAAGAGCTTAAACTCATTTTAGACCAACTCCGCCAGCAAGGCCAACGCCTGGTTTTCACTAACGGATGTTTTGACCTGCTCCACCCCGGCCATCTCCACACCTTGTACATAGCCAAAGAGCAGGGAGACGTGCTGGTGGTAGGAATCAATGCGGACACTTCCGTCAGAAAGCTCAAAGGAGAGGGACGGCCTATCCTTTTAGAAGAAGAACGGGCAACCCTTCTCTCTGCGCTGGAAATGGTAGACTTCGTCACCTTCTTTGCTGAGGAGACTCCGCTGGAATTAATACAGATTCTAGAGCCGGATGTGTTAGTCAAGGGCGAAGACTGGGCCCCCGAGGCAGTGGTGGGTAAAGAGAGCGTGGAGAGCCGGGGAGGAAAGGTTGTTGTAGTTCCCTACCACGAAGGCCTCTCCACCACTGCCCTGATTGAACGTATTCGGGCTAGTACTCGGAGGTTAGTAGCCACCAACCCAAAGGAAACTGAGTCGTGAGGTGGGTAAAGCAAAGCGCTACTTGCACACCTCT
The DNA here is from genome assembly GCA_965220955.1 of uncultured Binatia bacterium (SeqCode). Taxonomy (GTDB): domain Bacteria; phylum Desulfobacterota; class Binatia; order Bin18; family CBDCRK01; genus CBDCRK01. The sequence continues at coordinate 161,281 of CBDCRK010000037.1, forward strand.
TCTGGCTATGTTAGGGAGGTGGCTCCCTGGGAGGAAAAACGGAATGGCACGTAGATGCGAGATTTGCGGTAAAGGCCCTACAGTCGGCCATAATGTAAGCCACGCCAATAATAAAACCAAAAGGCGCTGGCTGGTCAACTTGCAGCGAGTCAAAGCGAACCTTAATGGCACGGTGCGTTATATTCGTGCTTGTACCCGATGCATCCGCTCGGGGCTGGTACGCAAGGCTGCCTAAGTTCTTACCCGTGCTACCTTCACAACTCCCCGTACACGACCAAGGTTACGTATCACGTGATTTAAGTCCTGGACGCTTGCCACCGTCATCTCAAAAACATTAAGCGCCCTCTTATTCAGAAGGGTACGGACATTGGCACTGGCAATATTGACACCTGCAGAACTGATGGCTTTGCTCATGGCAGCCAAAAGTCCCGGGCGATCTTCACAGAGGACTTCCACTTTGACTAGTCGCAGATGGTTAGCGTCGTTATCCCATTCCACGGTAATGTGGCGTTGCGGATCGCTCTCCAGAAGTCGTTGACACTCCATAAAATGAACCGTCACCCCTCTGCCACGGGTGATAACGCCCAGAATGCGCTCTCCCGGTAGAGGATTGCAACACCGAGCAAAATGGACGAGCACGTCATTCACCCCGCCCACACGTACACCGGTCTTGGCCTCGGGCACAACCCGCAAAAAGGCCTTCTCGACTCCCCCTTCCTCGGGCCTCCCTCGGTTGGCATCCTGAGATGGAAGCAAGTGTGAAACCAGATGACCGGTAGTGACCTGGCCATAGCCGATACTGGCCAGTAAAGTTTCCTCATCCCTAAAAGAAAACGCTCTGGCCAGTTCTTCCAGCTTGCCCTGTTTGCGCAGCCCTGCCAGATCGAGCCGATAGCGGGCCAGGTCCCGTTCGAGCAATTCTCGTCCTAACGCCACACTGCGCTCACGCTGCTGGGCCTTAACCCATTGACGAATACGAGCCTGGGCCTTAGAGGTTCTGACAATCTTGAGCCAGTCCTTATTGGGCGTCTGGCGGGCGGTTGTGATAATCTCAACTGTGTCCCCGTTTTGTAACTGATAGCGCAAGGGTACGAGCCGACTGTTAACCCGTGCTCCGGTGCAATGATTACCCACCTCTGAGTGAATGCGGTAGGCAAAATCGATCACCGTGGCTCCTTGCGGGAAGTTGAACAAGTCTCCTTTCGGGGTAAAAACATAGACCTCCTCAGTAAAGAGATCCTCTTTGACCGATTGGAGAAACTCCCGTGGATCTTTAAGCTGCTGTTGCCACTCAAGCAACTGGCGTAGCCAGACAAAGCGTTGCGCTTCTTCCAGAGCTATCCCTCCTCCTTCTTTATACTTCCAGTGGGCTGCAATCCCCTCCTCGGCAATGCGATGCATCTCGTGGGTGCGGATCTGTACCTCAATACGCTCGCCATAAGGCCCAATAACGGTGGTGTGGAGAGAGCGATACCTATTAGCTTTAGGCAAGGCAATATAGTCTTTAAAGCGACCCGGCACCGGCTTCCAGTGGCTATGCACCACTCCTAAAGCTTCGTAGCACTCCCGCAACGAGTCTACGCGAATGCGAAAAGCAACCAGGTCATAGATCTGGTCAAACAAAAGATTCTGACTGCGCATCTTCTGGTAAATAGAGTAGAAGTGCTTAGGACGACCCGAGACTTCGGCTTCGAGCCCCGCTTCTTCAAGCCGCTTCTTGAAGATGGAGATGACCTCGGCAATATAAGCCTCACGCTCAGCTTTTTTCTTGGCCACGTTATGCTTGAGCTGGTAATAGACCTCCGGGTAAAGGTAAAGCAGCGTGTTATCTTCAAGTTCACTCTTGAGCCAGTAGATCCCCAGGCGGTGAGCCAAAGGAGCGTAAATGTCAAGCGTCTCCTGTGCGATCTCTCGCTGTTTTTCTTCGGGCAGATAACTAAGCGTACGCATATTATGCACACGGTCGGCCAGTTTTACCAACACCACCCGAATATCGCGGGCCATAGCCAGAATCATCTTACGGAAGTTTTCGGCCTGTCGTTCCTCATGGGAGGTGATATTCATCTGGCTAATCTTTGTCACCCCATCAACAAGCGTAGCGACCTCCGTCCCGAAAGTCTCCTCGATTTCCTCCAGAGAGGTAAGTGTATCCTCCACAGTGTCGTGAAGCAGGCCTGTGACTACACTGGGCACGTCAAGCTTCATATCAATAATAATTCTGGCTACCTCAACCGGATGGACCAAATAAGGCTCGCCGGACAGGCGTTGCTGCCCCTGGTGGACTCGGGCAGAGAAGTCGTAGGCCTTTTGGATGACTGTCACTTCGGCCTCAGGCTGGTAGGAACGAATCTGATTGATGAGGTTGATAGCTGTCATACGCAGAGCCTATATTGGTCACCTTTCTTGGTTTCCTCCAGACTTTTATTATCCCTAGATATAGTTATAGATGTTGTCTTGGTCAATCTCAAACCGAGGTCTCCGAAACCTCCTGTTAGCAAATATCAAAAAGATGTTTGAAATATTGCTACTTCCACACTATCCGGCTTACCCGGACCCGCTCGGCTATGATAACCGCTTTGAGGGTAGCAACGGCTCTCTCCAGTTCATCATTGATAATCCAGTAGTCATAGAAAGGGAGTTCCTCTGCCTCCTCGCGAGCCCGCTTGAGACGCCGGCTAATCACCGCTTGGTCCTCAGTTCGCCGGCTACGTAACCGCTCCTCCAGCTCCTCCCAGGACGGAGGAAGAATGAAAACAGAAGCCGCTTCAGGATAAGCTACCTTGATCTGCCGAGCCCCCTGGACATCAATATCAAGGAGAATGTCTCTACTCGCTGCGAGCGCTTCTTCCAGCGGAGCCCGAGGAGTGCCGTAAAAAAATCCGTGTACTTGGGCCCACTCAACAAATGCGCCAGAATCCCGCAGATGGAAAAACTGCTCTTCGCCAATGAAATGGTAGTCCTGCCCCTCAACTTCATTAGCTCGGGATGTACGGGTTGTGTAAGAAACGGAGAAAGAGAGGCCAGGAAGAGCCTCCGTAGCCCGCCTGGAAAGGGTCGTTTTGCCTGCACCGGAGGGGGCGGACACAATAAAGATAACGCCTTTCAATCTCCTACGGAGCATAGCATTCGTTTCGATATTGTCCTGCCCCCTGTTCACACAGGATGCTGCTCTCATGCTTATTCTATATTCTGGGCTTGTTCACGCAGTTTTTCTATCTCCCCTTTTGCCTCTACTACAATCTGGCGAACCGCAGCATCATCGGCTTTAGAGCCAATAGTGTTGACTTCTCGTTGCAGCTCTTGAAGCAGAAAATCTATCTTTTTCCCTATGGGTTCACTCTCCTGCAAGAGCGCATGCAAGGCCGTGAGATGACTGTGCAAACGCACCAATTCCTCAGTAACATCGCTACGCTGAACGAGGAAGGCAACCTCCTGAAGCAGCCGGCTCTGATCTATTTCAGCTCCTGCAAGCAGAGTCGCCACCCGAGCATGGACTTTCTCCTTCAGCTCCTCCTGCACCATAGGCAGGCGCTTTTTAACTTTCTGACACCATCGCTCAAGGCGCTGTACCCGCTGCACTATGTCCTTCTTAAGAAACCGCCCCTCTCGACACCGCGCCCTTTCTAGAGCAACAAGCGCCCGACGTAGGGCTTGTTTTGCCGCCTCCATCCCCGCGTCCGGCTGCCAGGGCTTTTGCCGAGGCTTTTGCCAAAGCTTTTCCACCACCTGAAAGAGTTCCGGTCGGGAAGCAAAAAAAGATAAGTCTACCCCTCCTTGAACGCCTAGCTCCTTATGCATGTGAGAAAAAGCACCCAGATAAGCCCTGGCCAGCTCCATATTGAGGTGAACTTTATAGCCCTTTGACTGCTGGCCAGAGGGATAAACAGAAATCTCTACCTTTCCCCTCTTGACCACCTCCTGAACCATTGCTCGCAGCTCTGCTTCCGAGGGATAATACTCGCGCGGTAGAGTCAGCCTAATCTCGGCAAACCGATGATTAACTGCTCTGGCCTCCACTACTACCTGTCCCCCAGGAAAGGGGACTGTGGCTCCGCCATAGCCGGTCATGCTCTTCATGCCACTCTCCCTTTTTTATTTGTACCCTGCTTATTTACCTGTAGAGCCCCTATAAGCTCTCCCGGGCTCACGGTTGCAGTCCCTACTTTTCCCACCACTATTCCGGCGGCTTGATTGGCAAGAACGGCTGCCTCCTCAAAGGTGGCCCCAGCACCTAAAGCAAGCGCGCAGACTGCTAGCACCGTGTCACCAGCACCGGTAACGTCAAATACCTCTTTAGCCACTGTAGGAAAATAGTGCATCTCCCCGGAGCGTTTAAATAGGGTCATCCCTTCCTCCCCACGAGAGATGAGCACCGCCTCTGTTTCCCACAGGGTTAAGAGCTTGTGCCCAGCCTGCACAAGACTATTCTTGCCATCAATCTCCACCCCGGAGGCCAGACCGGTCTCTTCCTTATTGGGCTTGATCAGACTTGCCCGCTGATAATGAGCAAAATTTTCTTTCTTAGGATCAATGAGGTAGAGGAAAGCCTGCCGCTGTCGCAGCTCGGCCAAAACCGCGAGCAACTCAGCATCGATCACTCCCTTGCCGTAATCCGAGACCAGAATCACATGAAAGTGGCTGGCACTGCGGGCAACAAAGTCATAGAGTCGCTCCCGTACCCGGCGGTCGTGGACTCCTCCTTCCTCTCGGTCAAGACGGACAACCTGCTGACTATGAGCAATGATCCGTGTCTTACAGGTAGTCCTCACTGAGGGGGTACGGATCATTCCCTCTAACCCAACATCCATAGCAACCAACTCTTGAAGAAGTCTCCTGCCCGCGGCATCTCTTCCCAGCAAACCACAGGCAACCACTCCACCTCCTAGAGCTCGTACGTTACTCACCACATTTCCTGCCCCGCCCGGACGAAAGCTCTCCTCCGTCACCCTCACCACCGGCACCGGGGCCTCAGGCGAAATCCGCTCTACCTGTCCCCAGATATACTGGTCGAGCATGAAATCCCCGATAACCAACACCCGTACCCGGGGAAAAAGGGAAACCAGACGGCAGAGACGACTCTTTTTTCTCATGCCCCTCTCCCCACATCACCGCAGATCTCTCGGTAAAACGCCTCATTTGACCGCGCCATTGCTTCCACTGAGAACCGCTCCTGAACCCGCCTACGTCCCAACTCTCCCATGGCCCTAGCCCTGTCGGGATCGTTGAGCAGAGTCGAAACTGCCGCAGCCAAAGCTTCCCCGTCCCCAGCAGGACACAAAAGGCCGGTAATCTGGTCTTCTACCACCTCAGGAATTCCTCCTACCCGACTCGCCACTACCGGGAGCCCTGCCGCCATTGCTTCCAACACCACCACCCCCAAACCCTCCCACAGAGGGGGATGAACAAAAATATCGCTGCCGGCAAGAAGCCAAGGAACATCATCACAAAACCCAACAAAAGTGACCTCAGCACTAAGGCTCAGGTCTCGCACCTCCCTCTCAAGAGCGGGTCGCAGAGAGCCTTGCCCGCACAGCAGATAGCGCAACCGACATCCCTGCTCCTTAAGCAGAGCTGCGGCCTGCAGAAGAAAGCGGTGTCCCTTGCGCTCTTCCAGAGAGGCTACGACAACAACTACCTTTTCTCCTTCATGGATCTGATACGCCTGTCTCATCTCTTTCCCGACCTGGATCGGCAAAGAGAACTGCGGCATTTGAATGCCACTATATATCACTCGGATACGCTCCCGAGGCGCCCCACCAGCACACATAGCTGCCTTCACGCCTTGGGAGATAGCAATAAGCCCGTCAACACCCTGGCCGTACAGAAGACGAGTATAAAGACCGTGAGAGAGTGGGTAGTCCATCCGCCTAGTCACCACCCGCTTTGCCCACCCTTTTCCCAGCCAGAGGCTAAGAGCATGCGCACGGGCAGTATGAAAATGAACAATGTCATATTCACCCGTCCGCACCAGGTGGCGCAAATGCCATGCCGCTCTTATATCGACATGATTACAGATCCGCAGTGGGAGCCAGGGGAACCCTTGCCCTTGCAGTCTTTTACTGAGCTCTCCCCCAGGATCACAGGCCACCTCTGATCTGTGGCCTGAGTGGCAGAGATATGTCGTTAGCCCCATTACTTGAACCTCCCCTCCCCCCCACCCGCGCTCCGGGTCAACGTGTAAAATCTTAAAGCGCTCAGCCATCAGCACTCAGCTTTCAGCTTCTGGATAAACGGTAGGCTGGCCTGGTAAAGCGTTAGAATCAACGGAGGACTTGTCCCCCATATTTGCGGAATCATTTAACCTGACATGCTCTGGTTGATCCGAGGCTGCAACCGCATAGCTGAAGGCTGAACGCTCATTTCCAACTGATCGCTCCCAAAGCTTGGCATATTTCAAAAAAACATAGAACGTAGACGTCACCGCAACAAAAAAGCCGGGAACCCCCTCAAGAAAACATCCCCGCAAAAAGTAGACCCGAATAAAGCGCCACAACATCCTTAGACAGAGATTAAAGAAACTGACTTGCTTACCCCGGACATATAGCTCACGTGCAGCTATCTCTGTTAGGCTGTTAAGCGCTCGCAGGTGATCCCCAATATCCTCGTAGGTATAATGGTAGAGGTGGCTACGGAAGCGGCCTGTTCTACCCTGCAGGATCGCTTTCTCATGTGGGTTTACCCCTCCCCAACGCACCTTGGACTTGCGAAAAAGCCGCAGCCTATACCCTGGATACCATCCCCGCCACCACCAACGCCCAAGGTAGTAAACCAGACGAGGAATATAGAAGCCATCTATTTCCCCTCTATCTTGTGCCAAAGCAGCGCAGATTTCCTCTTGGAGTTCCGGTGAGACTTCTTCATCTGCATCTACGTTAAGCACCCATTCGTGGGTTGCCTGAGAGAGAACAAAACGCTTCTGTTCCACATACCCCGGCCACTGCCGCTGCCATACCCAATCGGTGTACTCTCGACAGATTGCCACAGTACGATCGGTAGAAAAAGAATCTATAATCACAATCTCATCGCACCATTTAACACTCTCCAAACAACGACGGATGTTCTTTTCTTCGTCAAAGCTGATAATACAACAAGAGACTTGTACTCTTTTGCTTTGCTCGTACTTGGCCGCCAGCAAGGGCATCTTCTCTCTTTGTTTCAACCCTCTGCTTTCATATTCTCTGTCCTTCTTTGCCTCAAAGCGCAGGATTCTGGTGATAAAGGTATGCCATTGGGCGCGGTCTAAGGATGGCTTCTCCATATAACTGTGCAGAAATAAAAGGCGCTCACTCCGGCTCGCTTTACGCCCCAGAGTACGGTCAAGTTGGACAAGGTTTTTCATCCGCCGTCGCCAGGAGAGCTTGCGGTAACCCTCTACCCGCTCTAGATCTACAAGATAAAAGCTCCATCCTTCGGCAGGCCTGTCCTGAGCAGAGCCTGTCCTGAGCTGGGTCGAAGAGTCGAAGGGTTCAGGGCCGGCTCCTTGCCTTCCTTCCTCTACCAGGATGTTCTCGTCCTTCATGTCCCCAGAATAGAGTCCAGCCTGGTGAAACTTGCGCAGGAACAAGACAAGAGCTAGGAGAAAGGCACGCCTACGGGCAAGTGGCCATCCCCGCTTTCTCTCCTCCCAGTAAGTCCCCAAAGGCACTTGAGAAACGAGCCCCTCACTGAGATAGTAACTCGCTACTATCCACCTGCCGGTTCTCTCTTCTACTACCGCCAGGGGTTGGGGAACAAGAAAGCCATGGGTTTGCAGCAGCCGGGCACCATGCCAGGCTCGACGCCCAGGAGAACCCTTTATCAACGCAGCCACCCGCTGGCGCCACGACCTGAGAATCTGGCGCTTGACCACCAAGGGCATTTCGGGAAGAAAGACCAGTCCCACCGCTCTGGCTTTATTGTTCTTAAGGAAGCGGCACTGATCAAAGAGCCGCTGCGGGGAAGCGAGAAAAGGAAGACAGGAAGAAGGGAGAGCAGGAGAAACAAAAAGCGTGTGGGGGAGCGTTATGGCCATAATAGGCGTCCATTCCTATGCTTATCTCAAAGGTATCCCAGATCGCTCAGCCGCTTCTCAATACGGGCTTTTTCTTCCTCAGTCATCACTTCCCCAGGGCCAACAGGCAGAAAACTCTCTTGGATCTTCTGGATTTTTCGCCGTAGGGTCGCAGCAACTTCGGGGTGACGGGAGACCAGATTGTAGCGTTCTCGCGGGTCGTTACGCAGATGATACAGTTCCTCGCCCAAGGAGGGATTCTGCGGGGCGTAGATGTATTTCCATTCCTCGGTGCGTAGCCCTACCCGCCGCTTGCGCGGGTCAGAGCGTACCCGCAGAAACGCTTCAATATACGCTTCGAGTTCAAGAGAGACATTGCCGAACAGAGCAGGAGAGAGATTTATCCCGTGTATATCAGCAGGGGAGCTAGCCCCGACCAGACCGAGGATCGTGGGGAGCACGTCTACCTGCCGGGCGAGCTGGGTGACGATTTTTTTCGCAGGCAGAGCCTGTCCTGAACTGAGACAAAGGGACTGCAGAGAAGAAAAAACCAGCGGCACCCGGATTAAGTCTTCGTAAACGTCCATTTCATGACCCTCGCGCTTGCTCGTCCACCGGCTAAAAAGGTCACGTGTAAGGCGGTAGAAACGATAGTAGAGATCCGTCTTTACTACCCGTTCACCGTGATCACCATGGAGAACAACCAGGGTATCAGCAGGAACCACCTCCAAAAGCTTTCCCAGCTCATGATCCAGAGAGCTTAAGGCTCGCTCATAACGGTTGCGACCATATGCCCAGGAGCGAAACTGCGGGAGTGAGTGTCTGGGATGATGTAGCTCCCAGAGATGGAGCAAGAGAAACCAGGGGGGACGTAGCTCCCCTTTGACCTTTTGGCGTAGCTCTTCTCCCCAGGGGGTTGATAAATAGGCAGTGGCTTCACGAAAGTGATAGAAGGAAAAACCTCGGTTCAGGCTGGTCTCGGGAAAGAGTGGACCACTTACCTCGGCGTGTGTCTCGTATCCATATGCGGTCAACACCTCCACCAGAGAGGTCACCGTTGGGTTAAGTTTAAGACCAAAGATAGAACGGAGGCCATGGACAAAAGAATAGGTAGCGGTAAGCAAGCTGCCTACACAAGGAGTGGTGGATGAGGCAGAGGCAATCGCCTGGGTAAACGTGACCCCGGAGCGAACCAAGCGATCGATGGTGGGCGTATAAGCCTTGCGGTCCTTGCCATATACGGCATCTGCCCGCAGGCAGTCGACCAGGAGAAAGAGAATATTTGGTTTAGTCACGCCCGTTCCCTTAAGTGGATCACCTGGGAGATTTTTGTCATCACCGCCTCTGGCGTGATCCGGCGCATACACAGACGGTTAATCGGACAGCGCCGCACATAGCAAGGACTACAGGCCGCCTGGCCAACAATGACCAATTTCTCTGACCCCCAGGGCGCAGAGCGAGCCGGACTTGTTGCTCCCCAGAGCGAGACCACCGGCACTCCCACCGCGGCAGCAACATGCATGGGACCCGAGTCAGGCCCCATGGCTATTCGAGCTCTTTGGAAGATCCCGATCAATTCTCGTAGTCCGGTCTGACCGGTTAAGTTAGTAACCGGTACCCTAGCCTGACGTGTAACCTCTTCGGCAAATTTCTTCTCTCCTGGTCCACCCAGGAGCACCACCCCTAGAGCAAATTCCTCTACCAGCCGGCAGGCAACCTCTGCGGTATAGTCAGTAAACCAGAATCGGCTCTCCCAGCGCGAGCCAAGAAAGAACGCAGCAAAAGAGTGGGGAGTATGGGTGAGCAGATGGTCTACTCGTTTCTCCTCTTCCGCGCTGAGCCGCAAACCAAAGCCGACCTCTCCATTGGTAACTCCCAAGGTATCAGCAAATTCAAGGTACTGGGCAAGCTTTGAGGTAAACTCCTCGATTGGCGCAAGGCGGTGAGTAGAGAAGAGCCAGTTCACTTCCTTGGCATTTCTGCGGTGGAACCCCAGACGCACGGGGGCTCTAGAACAGAAGCTCACCAGACCACTCTTGAAGTGACGCTGCAGGTCTAACACCAAATCAAAGCGGCGCTGGCGTACCGCCCAAAGAAAAGGGAAAAACGCCAATAATCCCCGATTGCGCTGGTATACAATCACCTCATTGAGTGCCGGGTGGTTTACTAGAAGGGGAGTAACCACCGGCTCCACTGCCCAGGCAATGTACGCCTCCGGATAACTTTGACGCAGCCGCCCGAGTACGGGTAGCGCCCGAATAACATCCCCAATGGCACCCAAAAGCACAATGAGAATCCGCTTGGGGTCAAGCTCTAGCATAAAGCTATAAGTTCTAATGACCTTCCCGGTAGGCTTGACAAAAAAGCTTTACATCTACAGCCGCAGACACCCTGCCAACAGGATCTAGCTTATGCAGTGAGCGGCGCAGACGAATAAGGTTTCTCCTACGCCGCCTTAGGCCCAGAGGCCTAGCCTGCAATCGCACCCGGTCAAAGTCAATGAGGCTAACCTCTGCTCCTCTTCCAGTCCAACGTACCAGAATGTTGGTCAGATTTAAGTCCCGATGATCTACCCCGGCATCATGCATATGTTTTATTGCCCGTGCGACCTCACAGACCGTCACTCGGCGTTCCCGTCCTTGCGGGCTATTGTTCAGCCATTCCCAGAAATTGATAAACCCCACGGCTTCGCGGGTGAGAGTTGCCCCACGATAAAAAAATCCTCCCACCTGCTCCACCCAGGCCCCCAGTATATCGACAACCGGTACCCCACGCCGTCGGATCTCTTCTGTACAGACCAGTTCTACCAGCGGTCGTGGCAACCATCCCCAATACAGCTCCCGTACAAAGTGGCGCACAAATCCACCCCGTAAGTATTGCCGCATCACCCCACGTCCGCCATTGGCCAAGGATACAAAATATGCTCCACCCCTTCCACCAAAAACGGGATATGCAGAAATGCTGAAGGGCTCTTCCTCCCCGCTTCTTCCCATTACCTTCCGTACCACGTCTTCCCACCCCTGCCGGGCAATTATCGCTCTGTGTCCTTCTTGAATTTTGATGAACTGGGGTGGGAGCGTTATTTTTTGTAAGTAGCTAACTATCAGCATTTAGCTCCCAGGGCTCCTCTACTGACAGGTGCTTGCTAGCCGTTAAGCGTTTTCTGCTTTAACTCTGCAGCTCTACGCTTCACCCACCACTTCTCCCAGAGCTTAGCCGCAGCAACAAACGCCGCGTAGGCCTCGATGATAGCAGCAATCAACCCATGTGTACCCTGACGCCATCTACCCTGTCGCAGGTATACATGGCAAAAGACCCCCAAGGGCTGAAGGAAATAGGTTCTCACGCCCACCCCATCGACTCCTTGCTCCTCTGCCCATTGAGAAGAGGAAGTGTCAAGGGCCGTTATTCGTTCGCGCAGAGTAAGATCATCCTGTCTGAACTGCACTCTTCCCTCCTGATAGAGAGTAACCCCTTCGATTGGGCTCAGGACCGGCGTGAGCAAAAATCTTCTTTACCCCAGCAAGTACCTCCTCCACCGTCACCAGCCGCATGCAGTCCTCTGTCCCACGCGGGCAGGTTCTCCCTCCGTGACGACCACAAGGACGGCAGGCAAGGTCTTTTTCTACCACTATGGCAACTTCGCTGTACGGGCCATACCCTAGGCTGAGGGTTGTTGCACAAAAGATTGCCACGACCGGGACTCCCCGTGCCACCGCAATGTGCATGGGCGCGCTGTCGTTAGTAATAAGAACGCTTAATCGATCAACAAGCGCAATAAAGGTCTTCAAGTCAACCCGACCGGCTAAGTTAATGCCCTTTCCTCCTGCGAGATCATGCACCGTTTGGGCGAGAGGGACATCTTCTTGTGCCCCACAAATGAGTACTGATCCGTCATAGTCTGCCGCCAGCCGCTGCACAAGCGCGGCGTATCCCGCCGCAGTCCACCGCTTCGTTGGCCATACTGAGCCTGGACAGATACCAAAGAGAGGACCCCTATCGTTTGCTCCTATAGCCCGTAGCAGGTGATCTGCCCTCTCCTTGGCTTCGCCATCATAAGTGATCTGAAGCTTCTTGGCACACGATTTTGGCCCTTCCTCTAATGCCCGCATAAGGCAGAGAATACGCTCTACCTCATGGCGCCAGAAGTCGCGCCCTGCAGTCTGGTGATAAAGAAACCAACCCTTACTTTGGCGAAACCCCATACGACAAGGGATACCTGCCAAGGTCAAAAGAAGCGCGGTGCGCAAGGATTTATGCACCCCCAAGGCCAGGGTAAATTTCTTATAGCGAAGCTTCTGGGCCATTCCCCAAAAGCCTCCTATCCCCTTATCCTGCCCGCGCTTATCATCCACAAGCACCTCATCCACGTCCGGGTGGTCCTCAAGCAGCGGACGTGCTTGAGGAGTCACTAGCGCAGCAAGGTGACTGGCAGGAAATCGCTCCTTGACGGCGGAGATAAGCGGCGTAGTAAGCACCACATCTCCGAGAAAGCCGGTCTGTGCTACCAGGATTCTTTGCATAGATGTACGTGGTCGTCCTTAGCGGCCTCTAGGGCAGAGGTCAGCCCAGGTAAGGCGAGCATAACCTATGACATCCGGGCTAATCCAGTTTGATTGCTTCATCAATCAGCATTACGGGAATGTCATCCTTAATAGGATAAAGAAGCTTACAGGCATAACAAATAAGCCCATCCTGCTTCTCGGTCAACTCAATGTCCCCTTTACACTGGGGACAAACCAAAATATCGAGCAATTCCTTGCTGATCGCCATAAAACCTCCTTGCAAGGACTTTAACTCCGTCTTAACTACGGACTACTTCATACCGATCAGACGGGTCCAGCATATGGTATGTCTAGCTGATATATATACATAGTTCCCACAGGCCCGATTTTTCTCCACGGGTTCATCTCGATCCACCCACTTTGTTAACAGGCATTTCACCCGCTAAAGGGAATCTTAGGCGGGCTTGCTAACCTTTCTGAGCCGCAGCACCCAATTGTCCTCCAAAAGCAGCCGGGGATGAAGAAGCCAGAAGCACAGGCGCATGTTTTCCCGCCGCTGGTTTTCACCTTTCTCCCGTAGGTAGAGAAAGTACCAGGTGTAGATTGTTACCAGCGGCGCCAAGACAAAAAAGAGTAGCCAGGAAAAACCCTTGATGCGGCTTTTACCCACGCGCTCGATCTCCAGCCCGTTCTGCCTGAGCAGGTAATAGAAAATGGGCAGGTCAATAGGATAATTGTGATACTGATGGGCCTTCGAGAGCGGTGTGTCAAAACGAATAAACCGTCGCTTGGTCTTATGATAGCCAGTGAGAAAGAAGTGGAGACGAGAATTGAGACGCATAATGTTGGGAGTAGTGAGGATCAGGACTCCGCCTGGTTTGAGCACCCGGGCAACCTCTCCGATCGCCACTTGATGATTTGCCAGATGCTCAATGACCTCAACAAGGAGCACAATGTCAAAACTCTCTGCCGCATAAGGAAGGCCCTTTAAAAGGTCTACCCCCCGATCTATGGGAATACCGTCTATTTCTTCAGCGTCTTCTGTAAAATTGGTACCCTGCACCGTAAACCCTTGGGACCTAAGAGCCCGAAGAACCTCTCCCTCTTTGCAGCTCACGTCGAGCACACCCCATCCCTTCCCCTGCACATCTTGTAGCAGATCCACGATCCCTTTGATGAGCACCGGGCTAGTCATATTACTGGGACTTATGCAAAGCGTTAGAGAGCGGGCTTTGCCCGCAATAAAGCCATAGTGTCCGAACGCAACGAGCAACCAACCATATTTCCCTGGCCCACCACCAGTTACCCCTCTCCTCCCGTTCCCCCAAGTCTCTGTTCTACCTGGGCAAGCAACTGTTCTTCCCTCTCGATCTCCACACCCACCCGCAGGGCCGCAAGCCCTCCCTTAGCAAAGGGGAATTTTTCCAGCTTTACCAGGTCTTTCTCCGTAGTTACCACCAAGTTAGTTCGGCGGCTGGCAGCTATAATGGACTGCCAGTCCCTCACCCTATATGCGTGATGATTAGGAAACTCAAAAACTTCCACAACCTCTGCCCCCCATTCCCGCAGCATTTGGTAGAAAGAAGTGGGGTCAGCAACGGCCGAAAGAGCCAGAACGCGTTTGCCCGCCAAACTCACCAGCGGCTGCTCTTGCCACACTCCTCCCCGGGAAACAACCAAGGCCCGAGCTTTAAGGTCACCATAGAACACAGAGGAACCCGGCGCACATGCCAAGATACTCTGTAGATCTGGCATGACTCCCTTCATTACCAAGAGGAGGTGGGTCCGCCTGGCTAAGCTAAGCGGCTCGCGTAAGGGTCCAGCTGGCAACACCCAACTGTTTCCTACTCCCTGAGTGCCACTCAACAAAAGAAGATCCAGGTCACGTTCCAGACGGCGATACTGAAAGGCATCATCCAAGACAACTATCTCAAGATTAAACCGCTCGTAAGCAAGACGGCTAGCAGCAACCCGATCTCGGGCAGCAAGCACAACCCCGGGGAAGGCTCGTGCTAACATAACGGCTTCATCTCCAACCTCAACCGGAGTAGCTAGCACTCCCTGACCTTCTCCCACTACCGTAACTCCACTATTTTTACCCCTATACCCCTGAGCAATAATTCCCACCCGATGCCCCCGCTCTGTTAGAGCCGCAGCCAACCAGAGAACGGTAGGGGTCTTTCCTGTCCCGCCCACGGTTAGGTTACCTACGCTGATTACCCTGAGGGCAGGACGCCTGATAGGCAACAAGCGCCGGTCATAGAGAAAATTACGTCCTTGTACGATTAAGGAAAAAATCATAGAGAGAGGGACAAGAGAGACCCAAGCCGTACGACTCCACACATTCCCACCCTCCCACACCTGCTGCGCCAGACGAGCTAACTGCACCATGTTCCTCCGCCGGGGAAATAGGTAAACACGGCTTCTAGAGTACGTGCCACCGCACCCTGGTTACGCTGGATTACTACTTGCGCCTTCCTGCCCATCTCTTGGGCAACCTGATCATTGGTAAGCACCCGTAGGGCTTCCTGGTAAAGACTTTCCTCATCTCTGACCTCCCGTGCTCCTCCCTCTTGCTTGAGTTCCTCGGCCAGAGAAGCGAAATTACGCGTATAGGGACCAAAGAGAACGGGGATTGCCGCCAGAGCTGGCTCGACAGCACTCTGCCCTCCATGGTCAACCATGCTGCCACCAACAAAGGCAAGCCTAGCAGCAGAATAAAAAGAGGCTAATTCCCCCAAAGTATCGAGCAGAAACACTTCTATGGAGATAGAGACAGAACTATCAGACAGACACTGCTCTCTCCTCTCTGTCTCAACTCTCTGTTCCAACTTTGTCCCGTTCATCTGGCTGCGCTTAAGATAGGTGGAACCCTTCTTTCTAAGCAACTCTTCCACTTCCGTAAAGCGCTGGGGATAACGGGGGGCAAGTAGAAGAAGAAGGTCTGGCACTCTAGTCCGCAAGCGCCGGTACACCTGGAGCACAATTGCTTCCTCTCCTCGATGTGTGCTTGCGGCAATAAACAACGATCGACCAGACAGACCCGCTACCTGCAGTATTCGCCTTCCCGTCTCTTCTCCCTCTCTTACTTGATCCACCTTAAAATTGCCGGTTACCACTACTTTCTCTAGTGGAATTCCCGTCTGCCGCAGTCGCCTAGCGTCTGGCTCAAACTGCATACAAAAAAGGGCTACCTGATCCAACACCCGACGAAAGCGGGGAAAGAAGAACTGAAACCGTCTCAGCGTATGTGCGGAAACTCGGCCGCTGACAAGAAAGGTAGGAATTTCCCGTCTGGCCGCAGTAGAGAGAAAATTAGGCCATATTTCGGTTTCGGTAAAGAAAAACGCCTGCGGTCGCACCGCGTCCAAGACGCGTCTTATAATGAGGGGGTGATCGAGAGGGAAATAGATCACCGCATCTGCCTCCGGGACCCTTGCCCGCGCCGCCTCATAGCCTGTGGGGGTAAGTACCGATACGAGCACTTTTCTCCCAGGGCATCGTTGCTTTAAGCCTTGCAGAAAAGGACGGGTAGCCATCACCTCTCCAACCGAAGGGGCATGCAACCAAAAGGGCGAGGAACCGGCCAGGGTGTTTCTGAGAGCCCAGGGCAAAAACCCTAGCCGCTGCTTGAGTCCACAGCGATAGCGTGGCCGTACAAGCACAACCGCCCCTACCAAAGGCAACAACAGAAGAGCAACTAGGGTCAAAAACACGTTGTACGTAAAGAGCATGAATGCTCCCCAAAAGCACGGCTGATCCCTCTGTTAAAACAGCCTGCGGTTTATTATCAACCGTCAACTGTCCACTGTTTTATCCAAATGTGTTTCTGCTTCTGCAGTAATGGCAGAAAGACGCTCCTCCAGTTCTCTGCGCTTGACTGCCAGCTCCTCGGAAGAAGCGTTGGCAGAAACAGTGAGGGCTGGTCCGGTTGCATACACCACACAACAAAACGGCAAAGGGATAAGCAACTTGTCCCAGCTCGGTACTGTAAGAGACTTTGAAGCAGCATAGGTCACGGGGAAAATGGGCGCACCGGTAGCCTTGGCAAGCTGCACCGCGCCAGCTTTGGCACGCAAGCGAGGACCACGGGGACCATCCGGCACCACAATAAGATCATATCCTTGCCGGTGAGCCTCAATCATGCCCCGCAACCCACCAAGCCATCCCCGGCTAGAGGAGCCTCGCACCGCAGAGATGCCAAAGCGCCTGATCACCCGAGTAATGATTTCGCCATCGCGGTGAGCGCTATTTAAAATGCACGCATGTACACCCCGATAGGCGAATGGCATCATCAGCATGCGATTATGCCAGAAAGCAAGGATCACCTGCTCCCCCCGCTGCCAGCGGGAAAATAGCTCCTCTGCTCTCAGATAGCGTCTGCGCGTTGTCCATTTCAGCAGCATCAGGGCAAGAAAAGCAAGTCCTGCCCAGGCACGAATCTTAACCTCTTCACGCAGAGGAAAGGAGCGCCTTCCGGTTTCGAGTAAGGTCTCAGTGGACAAGGAGGTCGGAGAACTGGAGATCATAAAGCTTGCGATATTCAGTGTTGCGGGCAAGCAGATCTTCATGCTTACCCGCTTCAATAATCTCTCCTTGGGAAAGCACCACAATGCGATCGGCCTGGCGAATAGTAGAAAGACGGTGGGCAATGACCAACACAGTGCGTCCCTCCATAAGCCGCTCTATCGCCGCCTGCACTAGCCGTTCCGACTCATTGTCCAGGGCTGAGGTTGCCTCATCAAGGATAAGAACAGGGACATTCTTGAGTAAAGCCCGAGCAATAGCAAGGCGCTGGCGCTGGCCACCCGAGAGCTTCACTCCCAGCTCACCGACCACCGTATCATACTCCTGAGGAAGAGACATAATGAAGTCGTGAGCGTGGGCCGCCCTGGCCGCGGCCACAATCGCCTCCATGGGCCGAGCAGAGTCACCGTAGGCAATATTGCTCTTCACTGTGTCGTTAAAGAGAAAAGTAAACTGGGTAACAAACGCAATCTGGGCGCGCAGGGATTTTAATGTGAAGTTACGGATGTCCACCCCATCAATGGTGATCTGTCCTTCAACCACGTCGTAAAAACGCGGAATTAGATCCGCCAGGGTACTCTTGCCACCACCGCTGGGGCCAACTAAGGCAACCACCTCCCCAGCACTGACCTCGAAATTGATGTCTTTCAGCACCCACCCATTTTCATAGCGAAAGCTCACCTGATGAAAGCGAATCCCCTGTCGTATCTCCCGCAGCTCCCGAGCATCGGGCTGCTCCTGGATTTCAGATTCGGTGTCAAGCAACTCAAAAATGCGTTCGGCTGCAGCCACACCTTGCTGTACCGAGTTGTTGGTACGGGTAAGCCGCTTAAACGGCTCATAGAGGAGAAAGAGGGCGGTAAGAAAAGCCATGAACGCGCCCTGGGTACGATCCCCAGCAATGACACCATGGCCGCCGTACCAAACCACCGCGCCAATGCCAAAAGCGGCTACCATCTCTACCATGGGCGGGGCAAAGGCCCGGGCTCGCCCCACTTTCATGTACAACCGAAAAAGTCGATGGTTTTCTGCGGCAAAGCGGCGTTGCTCATATTCCTCCATGCCAAACGCCTTGACCACACGAGTTCCCTGAATGGTCTCTTGTAACAAAGTGGTGAGCTGCCCTAGTGAGACCTGACCCTGGCGGCTCAGATGGCGTACCTGCCTTGATATTCTTATGAGCGGCAGAAGTGCGGCCGGAAAAACAATGAAGGCAATAACAGAGAGAAACCAGTCTTTGACAAAAGCCACCCCTACCAAGACAACGAGCGAGGTTGAGTCTCGCATTAGCGAGGCAACCGCTTCGGTGAGAGCATGGCGTACAAGGGTTACATCGTTGGCCACACGAGAGAGAATGGTTCCGGTGGGGTGACGATGAAAGAAGGCTAGAGGGAGAAACTGAATGCGGCGGTTAAGTTGGTTACGGAGGTCTTCTATGATCCTCTGCCCTACATATTCGATAAGGTAATGGTGACCAAAACCTGCCACACCGCGAAAGAAGAAAAGGGCCATGAGCGCCAACGGCAGAACCCGAAGGGCGTCAAGCTTCTTTTCCGCAAAGATATCGTCGAACACCCTCTCAATTAGCAATGGGAGAATACCGTTGGTGGCGCTAAAAAGAAGCATACATACCACCGCGGTGACAAACGTTGGGAAAAGATAAGGTCGCAAGTAATGTAAGAGACGACGGTAAACTTTCATTGGCTAACGCTTAGCCATTCTTCATTTAAGTGAATAGGTGAAACGTCAGACAGCGGGCCTGTCCTGCAACATTCTCAAGACCATTGTTGCTGCCCGCGCGGCCGCCCCCCCCCCTCCCAATTGACGGCGCACTTCGCTTAGAGCAACGATTATCTCTTCCCGCACAATAGGAGTGTCTAGAATTCTTTTGGCCTCTGCAGCAATACGTGCCCCAGTGGCTTCTCCCTGTACCAACTCCGGGACAATCCGGCGACCAGCAATGAGGTTGGGCATACCAATAAAAGGCACTCGCACTAAAAGCCGGGCCAGTACATAGGTAAGCAAGGCCGCCCGGTAGACAATAACCATGGGGCGTCCAAGCAGAGCTGTCTCCAGGGTAGCGGTTCCCGAAGTAACAAGAGCCAGATCAGCAGCATGGATAAGATTGTAAGTATCCCCGCTCACCACCTCTACCTGCACCGCCGCTTTGTTCACTAAAGTTTTTATCTCTGTCACAGCCAGGGTGGGAGCAACGGCAACTGCAAACTGGTATTTAGCACCAAGAATTTCCGCCGCATGCAACAGCTGGGGTAAAAGATAGAGTACTTCCTGGCTGCGGCTGCCGGGTAAGAGTACCACGGTTTGCTTAGCTGGGTCGAGCCCACAGCCCAGAAGAGTCTCTGTCCGAGCACGGCTTGGATGGGTCCGATCGACCAACGGATGACCAACAAACTCAGCCACACCTCCCGCCCGCGCATACCAGGGAGGCTCAAAAGGAAACACCACCGCCAGCTGGTCCACCCATCTGGCTATGGTGCGCACCCGATTTCGCCGCCAAGCCCAGACCTGGGGACCAATATAGTAAAAAACCTGCACCCCACAATGTTTAGCAATCTTAGCCAAGCGCAAATTAAACTCGGGAAAATCAATCAGCACAAGGAGATCGGGAGGAGAAGAACGGAGGATTCGCTTCAACAGGCGATAGGTCCGCACCAAGGCGGGAAGTTTATCCTTTGCCTCCACTAACCCCATACCCGCAATCTCGGCAGTATCTACTAGGATTTCCATTCCGGCCTCTCGCAGACAGGTTCCCCCCACGCCAAAGATCTTCACTTCAGGAACCTGGTGTTGAAGTACCTCCACCAGACCGGCACCATGCAAATCCCCGGAAGCCTCACCTGCTACTAGCAGGACTCGCTTTCTCTGTTTGCGCTCTGGTACAGAAGGAAATCCTTCTTCAGCAGGTTCCATTGGTTCACAGGAGGATAAAGCCATAGGATAAAAAATATCGAACTTTGATTTACATGGATAGCCCAAGGGGAAGTCCTAGAAGCGGCCCTTCCCTACAGGGAACTGCCACGTCTTCTTGGGACCCCTCCACCGGTAGGTTTTTAGATCCACTTTACCGTGACGATCAAAGACAACCCCCTCGTCTTCCAGAAGCCAACGCTGCTCTTCGGCCCGTATCACATCGCCACGGAGGCTAATACCACCCTGGGCATTAATCACTCGCTGCCAGGGGATCTTTCTATGCAATGATCGAGGAAGGTAGCGCAAGGCAGTACCCACTGCCCGTGCGGCTCGCGGCACCCCAAGAATAGCTGCAACCTGCCCATAGGTTACTACCTTTCCCCGAGGCACCTTAGCAACAACACGATACACATAGGAATAAAATCTCGGTGTTGAGAAGGATTTTCTCTTGTCTTCCACCCTTCCTTGCTTACGGATACTCGCTATTTTGGCCTCTATGCGCAAGCTCATACTGTGCCCACAGTGTAACCTTCGCCTTTCACTGATCAAGGATGCACGCATCAAGTTGAAAAAACTCTATCCTTCGTTTTAGTCGTGCTCAAGAACTAGAGTGTATTCTAGGCAGTCATTGCAGCGATTTGGAGGGCCTAAGCATATATTTTCTTTTGCCTGCGGCCTTATGGGGCCTGGTAGGGCTTATCTGTGGCAAGCGGGGTGAGGGGCTGGTAGTGGTAGTTTTTGTCGTGCTAACCTTATCGTACTAACCATGGTTGCTCTTTCCTTGAGTATAGCCAATGTCGGGACGCTTTTTCGTTTACGACTGCAGTGCCTGCTCCTACTTCTGGTCATCACCAGCATAGGTGGTTTTGGCAGAGAAAGAAGCAAAAAGTTGCAAAGTGGGTAGCGGAAAAGTATAGTAACTGCATGACACAGGGCAAGATAGACTACTCCTCTTCTATGAGTTTCTGGCGAGCAGGAGCAATCTTTGCCACCCTGTCTGTGATGGCCGCAGCAATTTTTGTTGTTCTGAATCCTCCTCCGCTTATGAGAGGAGCAGACTTCTTTCCCCTGGCAATGCATAACACCTGGACCTATGAGATCACATTCTCCGGCGGGGACTACCATTACCATATGACTGGGATTGTTATCAAAGACGACCAGCAACTCAAAGAAGGAAAAGCTTTTGTTGTGGCTGAAGAATATGAGCCGTTGACCAACCGTGCGCCTGAGGCCAGAAGCACTGTGGCTTATTTTCGCAAGGATGGCTTCCTTTACCGCTACCCCTGGCTTGATTCCAAAAACAATGAGGTTTGGGATATCCAGCTAGGAGAGGGTAGCGAGCAGATTATACCCTATCCTTACCTACATGATGTGGCTTGGCAAATTGCCCTGAAGAACAAGATGTGGGCACCAGGCACGGCCAGTCAGAATGTTAGCGCCTCAAGCCAGGCTAGTATTGATCCCCAGGCAGTTCGGGTGCCGGCTGGAAAGTTTCGTAATTGCTTAAGGGTAGAGACCATTACAGGCAACCAGTCGCTAGGCGAGTTGGCCGGGAGGGCTCTGTTCTACCGTCTTCGCTATCGAGAGTGGTACGCCAGTGGAGTAGGATTGGTGAAAGCTCTCAGCGATGAAGGCGAAGGGACAGAAGTCAAAAGCGTTACCGAACTGCTCTCCTATAAAGTGCATGGGGTACGGACCAGGGGAACTCGCTGACTAAGAAGTCCGCTGACTAAGAAGTCCGCTGACTAAGAAGTCCCCAGAGGGCTACTACAAAGATTCCAGGAACGCTTCCAGAAGCCTTTGATCGTCGCGGCTGAGGCTTCTCTGCCATGGAAGAGAGTGGCTTGACGCAGATTCGCGGCTCGGCCGTTGTGGAGAAAATTCTCCCGAAACCACAAATCCCAAAGCGGTATGGTCCGATACTCAGAACTTTCGGCACTGCCCAAGGTCACCCCATTATCAAGCTCCGGCCCCATGTCATGCAGGAGGAAATCCGAATAGGGGGAAATAACCTGATCCTGTAGAGCAACAACGTCTACTGTTTCCCCATCAGCAGTCACAAAAGAACCAGGGGGAATGGTAAAAGAGGGAACATGGCAGGCAGCACGGCTGTGGGCGTTAAGAAGGGGCACTAATCCTTCGTCGGCCTTCCACACCTGTTCAACTCCACCCTTCCTGCGTCAAAGGCGGCAATCTGGTCAGCATCAAGACCGGGCAGGGGCTCAGTAAAGAATTCGTTCTCACAAGAAATGCCCACGGGTATGCTGACCTTGTTTGCATAAAGGCCCTTCTTAACACTGGCCTCGCGCTAGAACGTTTTAGGGTTTAATCTGTGCACAGCAAAAAAGTTGCGTCCTACTTTTTCTTGAAGAGCTTCTGAACAAATTCTCTTCCCTAGAAAGGTCTCCTCCAACGCCATCGGAGACGATGCTGTCGCCCTTTAGCACGAAACAGCAGGTTTACCACCGGTAAGGCAACAAAGAATCCCCACACAGGCAAACCCCCCAACGCCAGCAGGCCTAACAGCCAATGCCCATACGCAAAGCAGCTCCCCGCCGCCAGAACCGGGGCTAGCAAAAGCCCCAGCCAGATGCTGAGCACAAGCCACTCGTTTTCTTTTTTTATATGATCCCTCATTTCTTTGGCGGTCCTCAACCAGGGAAACCTACACAAGCTTCTCTATTTCTTATAGTTTAGAGAATTGCAAGAGCACGACTCACTCTTTCCCTGCATATCTCTGTCACCACACCCTGCGAAACCTATAAATAAAAAGTTTTGAAACGTACCCCAAAGTACGGTAGATTGAAGATTATGGCTAACCATTATGATCTAGCCGTTATTGGCTCTGGCCCAGCTGGGCAAAAAGCTGCCATCCAGGCTGCCAAGCTGAACAAGCGTGTTGCCATCTTCGAACGGTCGACCTCCTTAGGGGGCATGTGCATCCATCACGGGGCCATTCCCAGCAAGACCCTACGTGAAGCCATTCTTCATTTCACGGATTTCCGTCAACGACAAACATACGGCGCTAACCGTTGGCGCAAGAGAGATCTAACCATGCAAGATCTCATGGCCCGGTGCGCACAGGTGGTCGAAAACGAAACCAACGTTGTCATAGCTCAATTGGAACGCAACCGGGTGGAGTTACTTGAGGGTAAGGCTTCCCTGGCCGATGAACACACGGTGAAGGTAGGTGGGGCAAGACACTCTATAACGGCCGACTACATTATCATTGCTACGGGAACGGAGCCGACCCGTCCGGCATCCGTACCTTTTGAGGATGGCGTTATCATTGATGCCAACGGGCTCAGCACTTTTACGCAATTACCGCGCAGCCTCATTGTAGTCGGGGCTGGGGTTATTGGCACGGAATACGCCAGCATGCTAGCGCTTCTGGGTATCGAGGTGACCCTAATTGACCAGAAGCCTGGACTCCTAGATTTCGTTGACAAGGAAATTACTGAGGCCCTTTCCTACCATATGCGCGATATTGGCGTCATCCTACACTTTGGCGAAGAGGTGGTCTCGATTAGTAAAACCGGTAGAGGAAAAGTTCGCACCACACTGAAAAGCGGTAAACGGATCCAAGCTGATGCTCTTCTTTATGCAGTGGGACGCTATGGGGCAACCGACTCACTAGGTCTCGATCCACTTGGCGTAAAGCGGGATGAGCGTGGACGGATTATTGTCAACGAACACTTTCAAACCACCCTATCCCATATTTACGCAGTGGGAGATGTTATTGGCTTTCCCAGCCTTGCCTCCACGTCAATGGAACAAGGAAGACTAGCCGCGTGCCATGCCTTTGGGGTGCCTACGTATAACCGGCCGGATCTGCTCCCCTATGGCATCTACACGGTTCCCGAGATTTCCATGGTGGGCCAGAACGAGAAGCAGCTCACCCAAGATGCAGTTCCCTATGAGATTGGGCTGGCCCGTTATCGGGAGATTGCCCGCGGGCAGATCCTGGGTGACAAAGTAGGCATGCTCAAACTGCTCTTTCATCAGGATTCGCGTCAGCTGCTTGGCGTACACGCAATCGGCCAGGGGGCCACCGAGCTCATCCACATTGGTCAGGTAGTGCTGGCTTTTAATGGCACCATCGATTTTTTTATTGAGAACTCGTTTAACTATCCTACCCTGGCCGAGTGCTACCGGGTGGCTGGGCTGGACGGCTATAACAAAGTCAGCATGGAGGAATAGAGCAAGGAATAGGTTCCTATAGAATAGAGACCGCTCCTGATACGGAGTGACCCATCTACCCCATCCCCATCGCCATGATTGCTGCCTTGGTGGGTGAATCATAGAACTGCCACTGAGTTGCTGTGAGGATTACGTCAGGTACGTCAGCTAGGTCGCGTTTGTTCTCACTGGGGATAAGGATACGCTTGGCTCCCGCCTCAACAGCGAGCTGCATGCGCTCGGGCAAGGCATTTACCTTCAGCAGCATCCCCTGTACACTCATCTCACCCAGCACCACCGTCTGGTCCTGCACGGGCTTGCCAAGGATCGTAGACACCATAGAGAGAAAAAAAGCCACGGCAGTCTCGGCGCCTCCCTTTGCCTGATTAAGATTGATAGCCTGTACCGTTAAGTCGTAGGCTTTGAAGTCGTAGTCGATGCCGAGGTGCTTCAGGTTGGCTTTCAGGTAAGCGTCAGCCGTCTTAATCGCTTCCTTCATCTTACTGGAGAGATTACCCAGCGGAATAATACGTCCTGAGCCACGGTTCATCTGGGTCTGTACTAGGAAGAGGGCAAGGCGGTTGTCTGTCATGTCGGTGCCGATAGTATAAACGCTGCCCGGGGCTAGGCCTCCCTCAGCAATGAGGGCTCCGCCGCCCATTTCCGGTATTGGGATAAAGGTCTCCTGGCCCGACTCCCGATTTATATAGGAGAAGCTCGTATCCCAGTATTCGAGCCCGCCCATCTTCTTAAGCTGCTCCTTGACTCGGCGTCGCATCTCCATAGCGTAGGTTAAGTATCCCTCGAGCTCTGCCTTGGTGACCTCACCGTCTGGGTGCAGGAGCTTCACGAGACCTGAGACGGTTTTTCGCACCGCCTTTTGGTCACGTCCACCAAGGTGGCTGCCAAAACGAAAGTCTCGCTCGGCATAGTCAGTGTAGCTGTGCTTACGCAGCTCGCGGAAGACCTCGGCGAGGTAATCGGTAACAAGTCCAAAGTGGTCGGTGTACACCGCGTCGGAGGTCTTCTGGAACTCCCAGCCTGGTATGTAGGTGTGGATGCGATCGTAGAAGGCCGTATCCATCTCCTTAGGCATCGGGTAGAAGAGATTGGACGTACGAACGATCGTCTCAATGTCGCCGTCGAGGTTGCCCACGAAGGCGACCGAGCCTTCAGCTGTGATGATGTTACGGCCGCGGCTAAAGACTCCGTCCTCCATGTAGCCTTTCATGATGCTGATACCGTTCTTGTCCGTAAAGCGAATGCCTGCTGCCTCGTCAAAGGCCACCACGTCCCACAGTGCCACGAGCCCTCGCTGGCCCGTACTGAGATTCACGAACATCTGGGCCGTGGTAGTCTGCCCGCCAGAGATCAGATGGCAGTAGGGACTGAGCTGCTGGTACACGAAGCTCTTTCCCGTGCCCCGTGGTCCAAGCTCAACGGTATTGTAGTTTTTCTCCACGAAAGGTACGAGTCGCAGCAGGTAATGAAGCTTGCGCCGTTGTGTGTAATACGGGTGGCTCGGCTCGTAGCCCATCGAGCGCATAAGTAGATCGAGCCACTGATCACGGGTGAAGCGCTTGCGTCCCTCGATGAAGCTCTCGATGTCACGTGTGGAGAGCTGGATGGGACGGATGCTATCGACGAAGAAGGGCCGGTTTTGTCCCTTGAAGATGTAGGTGTCGTCATAGCGCAGCGCGACTTCGGCCCAGATGCCACCCATTAGGAGCCGATCATGGACACGGACGTCACTGTCCTCAATATTGATGAAGTCGAGATTCAGATTGGATAGGTGCGCCCAGTACTTGTCATGAGTCTCAATGAGTCGAGCGGAGATTTTGTCGATGATCTCATAAGTTGTGTACTGTTTAATAGCAGACTTGACCGCCTCGCGCTCGTCGGGTTTGACGTACTTGGCCGACAGTGTCTCGCGCACAAACTCAAGACCCTCACGGATGACTTCCTCGTCGGTCGAGGCACAATACTTGCCGAGGAGAAACTCGATCACAAACGCGGGCACGCTGAAAGCGCTCCGCATGCGCCGGAGGAGATCTTTACGGACTACCAGCCCAGGAAACGCCTCCGTGGCGAGCTGGTCAAGTTCATCGAGAACGAGTGGCCGATCGGTCATACGTGCCTCACATGTCTCTCCCTACAGTGAGTTTGATTCCACCCGGCGGAAATTGCTCCGCGGTCTCCACATCACGGATATCGAGATCTAAAAGCTCTCCTTTCTGGAAGGATGCTACTGAGTGGAAAAACAAGGTTATGTTTTGCTCTTTGCCTTGCGGTGCAATCAGCACCTCTTTGGGTCCCGCCGCAAGCACCGACTTTTGCTCACCTGATGAGCTGGCGCGAAGAACGTCGAGCGCCAAGGTCCGTCTCGTCTCCGCAAAAAGGGGCAGCTGTCCTGACGCGGCCTCGCTCGTTTTCGGACGCAGAGTGATCTTCACGGCTGTGCGCATGAGTTCAAAGACCGGGAGCACAACCTCCACACCTATACGTTTCTCCTGAGTCACCTGGCTCTTCGAGGTGAGATGTGGAATCACCAGTTCTTGGAGCGCAGCCCCACCGTGGGAAAACGATTTTTCCGCTTTGAAAAAAGCGAGACCAGGTGGAACCGCAACCCTCATCTCTGCATCCCACGGAAACGGAAATGTGACTAGCGGTAGGTCAGCCGAGGCTGGCACAAGCGCAAACCGCTCCTTGCGTACGTGACACCAGCCTTTGTCACAGGAGACCTCGTCGGGGAGCTTGTCCTCGTCAAGGAGTATAAAGCCGTGGTCGGTGACCACATGGACAATGGTATAGCCCCAACGATGGAGCTTCCGGATAAGACGAGCGAGTCGCTGCACTTCCAGATGAATGTGGCGGATAAGGTTCTCAGCGCTGCCGTGACCGATATAGTCCACCTCTTCGTGGCCGAACACGACCAAGAGTTCGCCGAGGCCTTCAGGTGCCGCGGAAACAGCCTCGAGGTCGCCAATATCCCGGCAGTCGGCACCAAATTTCCGCAGGAACGCCAAGCGATTCTCCCGTACTGCTGCGTCCTTACCGTTGACCTGCGGATGTAGGTTGTTGACCCTGAACTCGATGCCTACAGACGCTTCGGAAAGGGGTAAGAGCGCTGTCATTCCCATCGGGGTTACGGTCGGCAGGACTGCACGGACGGGTCCGACCTTCACCTCATACCCACTCAGAAGCTCCGCAACGGAGAGTGCACAATCGTAGCGGAGCGCATCGACAATGACCACTGCCCGGTGCCCCTTTGCATGCCAGAGAACTTTCTCGAGGTGTGGAGTGACAAGCGGAATATCGGAAAGCTCACCAGTTGCCTCTTTGACAAACTGCTCGAAGAAGCGAGCGTTGAGGGTGTTAGTGTAGCCCGCGTAAACGCGATTAGCGACGCGGGCCACGGTCGGTAAGTTTTGTTCGTCAGCCTGGTAGCGGATTTTAAGGTGGCGCTTCTCAATAACTGCCGCGTGCTCGACGTACACCCAGGCGAGCGCCTGCGCGCTGCCCGCCTGTTCGGCCCGAGTGTGAGCTTCATCACAGGCAGCCATAAAGGCTCCCAGGTCACGGAGCAGGCTCCATGAGCCAACCGGGGCGAGGCTTGCTTTGGAGAACTCAGCCTCTTTGGCGACAAGGTCGCGGTTCTGCGCAAAGAATTCGACAGTTGCCGAGACCTTGGGGGCTGCCTCTTCGAATGCGGCAAGTGTCTCCTGCCATCGTTGTCGGACGAGATGTGGGAGTCCAAATGAGAGCCCTTTCTTCCCTTTAGCCCACGCCGAGAGGTCGAATTTCGCCTCGATCTCCTGGACCCAGCGGTCCCAGGCTGTACGGCTCTCGCTATCACGAAGCCAGCGGGCAAGGAGCTGGGCATGGTGGTTCCGTAGCGTGAGGGGAGGCAACCGGCCGGCAAAGGGAAAGTCCGCAGGCTCATCGTAACCGAGGTAGGTCTCGGTGAGCGCAAGCATAGAGACTAGCTCTTCAATCAACTCAGCAGGCACACCACTCGGGCCCTCGAGGCCGTACCGCTCGCGCGCCATGTCGAGAAACTCACGGTCCAACCCATTCTTTGTCAGCTCACTCCAGGTAGTCTCGGGTGATACAGCAAGGTCGAGAATCATTTGGTCTACATCGCCGACGAGCCGCGACTGGGCGAGCTCAGGCGTAAGGGTGTTTGCCCAGAAAGCAGCGGGTTGGTCCGCAAATTTGGCCACATATTTGGCAAGGAGCGAATCGTCGTCGCCCTCGTATAGGCGCCGTTGCTCAGCTGGGCTATTGGGAAGCGCGACACCCGCCTGCCGAAGGAAGGTAAACAGTGTTGGGCGTTTGCCATCGATACGCCAGGTGACGCCTGCGATGCGATACTCAACGAGCAGGTCGAGGCCCGGTTCGTCGCCGTTCGGGCCGTCGAGAAGATCCTCGGAGAGTGGCAAGTACAGCACGAAGCGAAGCCGCCTGCGGCTCTCGGGAGATGTCTCTTTGATCGTCTTGGCAATGCAGTGCTTGATCCAGATTTGGCCGTGGTTCTTCTCGGCGTCATAAACGAGCAGCAAGAATGGGCGCTGCTTGCGCTCGGCGAGGTACTGCGCAAAAGCAGGAAGGAGCCGCGAAAACTCCCCTTTCTCGTCGAACCACAAACAGACTTGGGCCCGCTTTTCGTGCTGAAAGCGCCGCTCTAGCTGCGTAGTGAGGGCTTCAAGAATCATCACACTACCTTTCCCACCCGCAATACACTAGCTTTCTGCAGCGGCTCGATGTTGACCTTGACTCCGTCATCGAGGTCCGGGTCCCAGCCTTTTGTCCGTTTGTCCGGAGACTTCCACGGTGTCAGAATCCGAAAGTCCCGCTCGCCACCCTCTGCTCCTTCGTGCTGGCCCTCCTGAATGCCTTGGAGCTTCCTATCGAGCTCCTGCGCCTCCTCGACCCTGGCTTGCCAGTCCAGGCGTTCTTCACCACGACCTGCTTTACCGGCTAAGCCTGCCTCACGGCGGAAGTGCTCAATGGCGTCTCGCAGGTACTGAGCCCGGAGTTTCGCCACCCGGTTCTTGTCGAACTTGTGGTAGTGGACAAGCGCACCGAAAGCGAAAGACATGGTTCCCTGCGTTGAGGCAATGTGCCAGAGAATGGGCCGGTTCTTGTAAAGCGAAACGTGGTACTCGAAGAGGGCGTTTTCGAGCCACTCGCGAATGCTGTTCGTTCTACGGTAGCCCCTGACACTCTTCTTCAGTTCGTTAGTGATCTCGACTTCAACCTGGTTGACATCTTGTCCCGGAAACAGCACAGCGATTTCGTTGTGCACCTGATCAAGCAGGCTTAGCTCCCCGGCGACGGACGTAAAGGGCACAACACCATCGTTGTCCGCCTCGACCACTCGCTTGACGGCGTAGGAGAGAAGGCGAAAGACGTGCTCCAGTCGTTTCTGCTCTATGCTCTTGCCCTCCATTTGTGGCCAGAGAACCTCGGGTGGCCGCTCACCGAGGGTCTCTTCGATAACAGCACGCGTGCTATCAGGGATGCCGTAAAGCTTGTAGACTTCATCGTTCAGCTCGGCATAGAGCTGCTGAATGCGAGCCTCTTCATTGGCCTCGTGCTCGGCGAGGCAGTCGAGTCGCGTTGAGATGCTGGAGGCCATGTTTACGAGATCCTCACGCAACAACCAGGGTACACGGAAGCGGGTACAAATCTCGTTACTTTCATCCCAGGATGACTCGGCGTCGTGTATAGACCTACTGGTCTCTTCGACTACCTTCCTCGTTCCTGCTGATGGCCGTGGTACGGGGGTCCTCTTCACCGCGCCGACCTCAAAGGACCCAAATGACACCAACCCACCCAGTAAATATTCGACAACACTCGAGTTAAGTGCGCCCAAAAGGAAAAACTCATCCGATCTGTTGAAGCATTGTATGAAGCCACTCTTGTCAGAGAAGATTGCTCGGTTAGCAACTCGGAGGTTGAAGCCCCTCTGTGTCCGACGGGGCCAAACTAGGCTTGGGAGGAAGAAGTTCTCAAGCGACTCTGGCCTTTCAATAGGTCTGCCCTTTCGCCCGTACCAATCATGGAAGCTATTTCGTGAAGGGTCCCAGGCTACTCGTAAAGAAACGTCGAAATAGAACCTTGAATAGCTGCCACCTTTAGAGAAGGGCTCCCACAATCGGTCGTTTCTTGGAGGAACAGAATCAACTTCCCAATAGTATCTAACCAACCGCTCATCTTCGCCTGTTGGTGCTCCCCGCTGAATAATGCCCCACATTTGGTCGAGCGGGGGCCAGTCTCGGAATATGTGCGATACCAGGCCGACACGCCGGTACGCCAAGGGAGACCCTGCTATGGTCTCGAAGTCCCGTCGTGCCACGTCGAAGCGCACTGGCTCAACGGTGTCATGCATGGCCCTAACAAACATCTCCTCCCGCCGGTCCGACTCCGACTGCTTGCCACCACGAAAGCGCTCTAGATCAAAGAACGTCGCACGCTCACCCTCGGTCACAACGTAGTACGCCCGTTCGGCCTGTTTGCGCGTGGTCTCGATGTCCTCGCGCGCCTGGATGGCCTGGAGCGTCGGAACCATGAGCTCGCGGCGGAGGTCCGGGTTGGCAAGAATGCCGCGCAAATCAACCCGCCGATTACTGGCCATGGTCTTCCTCCCAACGCACAAGCGCCCGGTCCTCCCATTCGGCAAGAAGCTCGGCTAGGGGTGCATAGTCCTTGTGGATTCGACCAGCCTCACACGCGGCGAAATAGCGTTCCTGGTCTGTTCTCCGGTCGTAGACGTTTAGTGGAAGCAGGTTGTTTTGCATAAGCAGAAGGTTGCCCACAATGAACTCCGTCCGTCCGTTTCCTTCTCGGAATGGATGGATGGCAAGGAGCTCGTTCATGACCTCGCTCACATAGGCAAAGACCTCGTTGTCGTCATCTGAGAGCAGAGGCGAGCGCGAGAGCATACCGTGCTCGTAAACGTCCATGAGTGGCTGGATACCGCCTGGTGGGAAGGGCCACTTCGTTGGTCCTTCGCCCTTGTGGAGGGCAACCGTGCGCCATTTGCCGGCGAATGGATAGATGGTACCCATCAGCTCTTCGTGAAGTTGGCAGATCAGTTGCGCCGTGAGCGGCACGGGCTCCGGCCGCCCGATAAGCTCGGCCACGAGCTCCATCGCTCGCTGCACCCCCTCGTCCTCGCGAC
This sequence comes from uncultured Binatia bacterium (SeqCode), assembly GCA_965220955.1. Classification (GTDB taxonomy): domain Bacteria; phylum Desulfobacterota; class Binatia; order Bin18; family CBDCRK01; genus CBDCRK01. Next base: position 192,599 of record CBDCRK010000037.1, read on the forward strand.
GGTCGATCTCCTCTTTTTCGAGACAACCGGCGTAGTTGAGACAGATACCGTCCTTGCTATCAATTTGATCCCAGTCTCTGAGATGATAGTTACGCCAAGGGTTGGCCACAACCTGCAGTGAAGTAGGCTTGGTAGCAAGAGTCGCGAGTTCGTTGATCCGAGCCTTGCTTAGCTTTCGTTGAGCTGCCGGTACAATGTAGAACTCGTCAAGCTGCTTGGCCTGGTAGTGCTCGGAAGTACGTCTCCCCTTACCGCTGCGAAAGCGGAAGCCGAAGTCCTTTTCAACCCAGCGCCACTGTACCTGGCTCATGCCACCCCTCCCTTGAGCACAACGGCCGCAGCCTCCACAGTTGCGTCGTCGAGAATGCCGAAGCCAAGGTCAAGCACGATAATAAGAGGGTTTCGCCTGAGCAGAATTTCGGTACGCAGCTTTTCGAAGGTCTTAAGGTTGACGAAGGTGGAAGACACCAGCGCCCCTACGTATCCCTCCGGCTCAGTGAGCTGCGTCGCTCGGTCGATAAAGGCAGCATAGATGTCGTTGTAGGTTAGGGGATAGGCTGCCTTCACAAAGTCTTTCACTTTTGGAACAAAGGCGCCGTAGGGCGGGTTCATGACAACAACGTCGAAGGCGCGCGATAGAGTCCGCAGGAGCTTCAACCCACGGGCGGTGTCCTCGGCAAAGAGCTGCTCGGCTGGATCGCCGTTGCCCTTGCTCGCCGCTTCTTCGACCACGGCTAAGAGCTCGTCCTGGATGTACCGCGCCTCTTTTTCCAGAACCCGACGTTCGAGCTCGAGCTGTTGAGCCTTCTTCCGGTCAGCATCGGACAAAATTGTTCCGAGTTCGAGTTGTTGGGTTGGCTCGCGGCGAATGATCTGGATGAGCCCTCTCTCCCGAGCCCGCGCCTGGTTCCAATTGTCCAGCACGTTTGCAACACCTTCCCGCACCTGCACTAGGCTGCCAAGCTCGCTCACATACTGCAGGTTATCCCACAGGGTTTTGAAGAGCCGATCCTGTAGCTTGGCTGAGCCGAGACGTTTTCCGAGCCGTTGCACCAGGGCGCGCAGGTGTTCCTCACCAAGGTCCACCGCGTTGGCTACGACCAGATTGGTGCGCTGAATCTTTATATCGAGCGGCGAGTAGCCGTGGCGTAGCGCTACTTCCTTGGCGGTTAGCAGCAGGGACAGCGACGCGATCTGGATGGCCCGTGGATCAATATCGATACCGAAGAGGTTGTGCTCGAGGATTGCCGCGGGAATGGCCCGCGGGTCCTTTACCGAAGGCTCTTCGGGCCAGCCCTCTTTTCCCGTGTTCTCGATCTCGTCAAGATACATGCGGTAAAAGAGCCCGAAGGCATACTGGCCGAAGTGCATTGTGCCACAGGCCGGGTCGAGCAGAGCGATATCGCGAGCATGCTTGAAGGTCTCAACACGCCCGTCTTCGGTGAGTCGCTGATAGCGAAGCTTCTCACCGGTCCGCGGCACCAAATAGTCGGCCACCGGCACGTCGGAGGTGCGCTCACCGGGAAGCGGGGGTGGACCTTGGGGTGCAAGCGCTGAGTCGGGATGCATCTGCAACCACAGGCGGCCAAGGGTATTGTCAACGAGAGTCTTTACCACCCACGAGGGCGTGTAGAACTGGTTGATGACTGCCAGCTCGTAGGACGACCGCGGCGTGCCTTTGGTCTCCTCACGGACCCGTCTCTTCTCCTCACGGTTGAAAAACTGATACACCCAACCGAGAAAATCCGGTGCACGAAAGACCTCCTCAGACAGATCGCTGTTGATCTTTGAGATAACGCGTATCAGCGTGGCGTGGGTGGGCCAGACGCACGCATACTCGTGGTCTGGATCAAAGACAATACGAATCTCACGTGTGATGTGTCGAAAGGCGGCAGTGAGCCCATCTCGCAGAAGCGCTTCTTCCGCGTCTTCCTCGTACCTGTAGCGGGAACCCCCAGCGGCGCGAAAGTCACGCAGGTAGCGCGAGTAGGCTTGCCCAGGCACAGGGGTTAGGATCTCAGTCTGCTCTAGGGTGGCGTCCGGTGAGTCTGGCGGCGGCAGGTAAAGAAGCTTTCGCGCCTCCATAGCCTTAAGGCCAACGAGCCGGTTGAGCAGCGTGTAAGCCAGCTCGCGCTTGACGTTGTCGTATCCACGACATAGCGAACCTTCGACGATCGCCTCGCGTCGCAGCAGGGCCTCGACCCGCCTACGAACCGCAAGTGCCTCATCGGTCAGACGCATCTTGTCGATGGGCGTGTGCTCACCGTCAGGTCTAAGCCCGAGGCGCTCGAGCTGCGCTGCAAATTCATTCTCGAGGAAGCGGCGCACCTGCGGCATCCAGCCCCTGACGGCCTCCTTGTGCCGGTCCGAAAGCGCTGCGAGTGCTTGGTTCTCCTGTGGCGTTGCGTGCATCGTCCTACTTTATCACTACAGTGAAGCCTTCCCGAATCTGAGCCTTGATCTCATCTCCGATCGACTGCAGCGCCTGATCAACTTCTTGTTCCGTGGCGAAGCGCCGGCCGAGGAGACTCGTCGGTCGCCACTCGCACACCTTTTCGTCCGGAAGGGGAGGCGGTGCGGTGAGCTGGCGGAGCTCAGCCTCGATTTGCATGCGGTAAGCGGGCAAGGCCACCAGGGCTTGATCCAAGGCGGTCAAGCTGCGTCGGCTGGCGGAGTCGAGCAGGCTCTGGACCGTGGACAGACTCATGGCCGGGTAGTGGCAGACACGGCCCGACGCGAAAACCTTACTCACTACGTCGTCACGATGGTTGGCGGGCGCTTCGAGATAGGCGATAGTGGCCTTGATCTCGGTGAGGGTACGCTCGGCCTCTGAACGCACTTGCTCGTAGGCTTCCTGGTACACGTCTCGGTAGACAGCGAACGCTTGCTCAAAGGCAGCACAGTAGTCGGACCACCGAGGAATCACTGCCTTATCGGCGATGATGGCTGCCATGTCTTTGCGCGCCTGAGTCAACGAGGCGGCCTTGGCACGCGCGTCGGGTGGCGGATGATTCTCGGTAAGCTCCACAAGGCGCTGCGACGCCTCGAAGTCCTTATGGCGGTTTGCATCGAGGAAGTTGCGCAGGGCCGTGAGCCCTTCGTATAGGGCTTTCCACTGCTTTTCCGCTGCCAGAAATGCGACTACTGCGGCCGTCGGGTCTTTGGCAGTCGTAGGCTCAGTCAGGGCGCCTTCGGCACCGAGGATGGCCTCGGGAATAGGGAGGCCTTGTTGATGGCGGACTTTAGCGTCTTCGAGGCCTGACTTGAGGCGAGATCCTAACTCCCGGACTGCAGACGCTATGGCGTTGCCCGACTCAGGCGTTCCACTCACGCCCATGGTGATGAGCGCCTTGCTTGCTTGCTTGATCCGTTCGACCGTCAGGCTAGTCTCGGCCACGCGGACGGTCACCTTCTTGAACGCTGAGATCTTGGAGAAGAGATCGTCGGCACCGTTATAGTCGTAGAGTGGTGATGGCCCTGTGCTCGTTTGGCGCTCAAGGTAGACGGCACCAGCACGGAAGCAAGCAGCAAGAACCAGCCGCACAAGCTCATCGGGCCAGCCAAAGGGTGGGCGCGCAAAACCCTTAAAGCCTTTTCGGTCCTTTGCGTCGAGGAGCACTCCACCGATCGGCTCCTCGCCTTCGTCTCCGAGATCACGGATGACCTCGATCACCTGCGAAACGAGAGCCGACTCCCGCTGTAGGCTGCCTTGAGTGTCGAACAGATCGAGCTCAGGTGCCACCTTATGCAACACTGTGGTAGCTGGGTTGAGGAAGGCCTTGATCTGTTTTGCAAAGTCGAAGCTTCGGTCTGCGACGGCAAAGCGAGGGTAGACGTTCGGAATGATCGTGGACAGGGCCAAGCGAATAGGTTCCTTAAGATCTGACATTGCCTCCAGTTCTACCTCCTGCCCGCCGTAGAAGATTGTGCCGTTCAAAAAAGCCTGTTCGAGGTCGCGCACAAGAGCTCCCCTGAGCTCGTCACGCTCCTTTCGTTTCTCAGAGAGCGCATCCTGGGTATCAGCCGAAGAGTCTTCGGTGAAACGCTTGTCGCCAGTCACTTTCACAAGTGCTTCGAAGCGCTTGAACCGAGCCTCCAGATCTTCGGTGGCACCGGCTACCCACCAGACAACCTTACCCTTTGCACCTCCAGCCTGGTTCTGACGACGAATCTCTTCGACCTCTTGCTTGCGGCCCGAGGCAAGCGGGCTAATGAACCGGCCCTCGAGCTCTGGCCCGCCGTCGACGGACTCGCCATCAAGGCTAACGCCAAACGCAAACGGCACCTTAGTAGCGCCATACGCAACGGAAAAGTTTGCAAGCTTCCTCCTGGTGATGAGGTCGTCTTTGCACATCTGCTGGGATGTGCGACGCACGGCAGCAACACTGATGCTCTTAGGACCACTGGGGCGAACCATCTCCTGAATGGCTTGCTCGATGGTACGTTCGCGCTCATTGAGGAACTTCCACTCTCCAGTAGCCTCATCACGTGCGACGTAGCCAGCCTCTTGAAGCGCCGCAAGGGTTGTCTCGACCTTCTCGCGAAGCGGCGGAATCTCGGCGGCCAGGTCACGAACGAGAAGCTTGGTGAGGGTCTCTGGGACTCGCGGCACCCAGGTCACCCGTTGCAACAGCCATAGCACTTTCAGCACGCGGGTCGGTTCGATGGCGGTTGCGGGCACGCGCTCATCGGTTTCGTAGATCGCACGCACCCCGGAGGCGCCGAGGTATTCCTGAGAGAGGAGATCGTTTTCCACCGCGTCGAAGATCTGGTCGAAGCTGACCACAACTCCGACTTCTTCGTCAGCGAGATCCTGTAAAGCCTCTATTACGACCGCGATCATAGATCGCACACCGCCTGAAATGCGAAAGCCGGACAATGCCTCGAAAATGTCCTGGGCAAGGCGGATCTGATGCGGCAAGAACGGATAGCAGTCAATGAAACTCCGCTCAGTGATCGTGCCGAGGTAACGGCTGGCCTTGATATCCGCGAGCTCAGCAACGTGTCCCTCGTACTTCTGATAGAGCGTGTATAACCTTCCTTCTTCCGAGGGGTGCTTCTTGAGGATCCGTTCCGAGACAACTTTGTTAATCTCGTCGGAGATGAGGTGAGGCTTCAACTCGAAGCGGGCGTTTAAGCGACCGACGAGCGCGGGCTGAAAGTTGGTGCGATCGACAACCCTTTCGAGATCCTGCTGGCTCGTGACGATGAGCCAAATCTTGCCTTTCCCCTTATTGCCGATCATTTCGGCTAGGCTGTTAAACTCGCTGATTCGTTCGTTAGAGTCACCAATGAAGGTTCCCATCTCGTCGATGACGAAGACGAGGTGTTGCACCTTGCCACCCGTTAGCTTTTGCGCATCGACCCATGCCACAATTTCATCGGCGATTCCCTCGGCAGTGATTTTCTCATGGCGGAACATGTCCGTTAGGGCGTTCTTGGCCGTCTTCTCATCGGGATACTCGCCTGAGTCGACCCGCGGCAGGATCTGGGCGAGGCGACGACGCACGGTCATCAGGTCGTCACGCCCCTCCACACTCTGCCACGGGACACCGAACGCTTGTTCGTAAGCCTCTGTAAGCTGGTCAAGAAGACCACGCTGTTGAAGACGCCGTTCAATGCGAGCGACGACAAAGTTCTCGGCCAGCCCAATGTGTCGATAGAACTCCGAGAGCAAGATTTCACCAACCGAGTTTGGGTTGTTGAGAGACTGTCGGCTTCTGATCTCAAAAGCGATAGTGCGGATTCCAGTATTGAGCTTGATCTCCCCGAGGCGTAGCCGGATGTCCTTGCCCCGCGGGCTGTCCGACACGTGTTTCACAAAGGCATCGATGCACTGCTCGTCTAACCCAGCGCCCAGCGCGTCGTTCTGGAGCAGGTAGCCCAGGACCTTAGCGAAGTGCGACTTGCCGGACCCAAAGAAACCCGAGACCCAAATGCCCATCGCGTCGCGCGTCGCACCGCCGCGCCGTAAGGTTTCGCTCACATGGGTAAAAGTGTCAAAAATGCGCTTAAGCTCGTCTTCGATCTTGTCGGTAACGACGTATTCGCGAATCTCCGTAGCCAAGGCCAAGCGGTCAAAAACCTTGACAACGCCTTCAACCCTTATGCCAATATCTCGCTTGATCAGGTCGCGTACAATGGTCATTGAGTCGTTCCCCCTGGTCGTTCTGTGAGCCCCATCGTCATCGCCAAAAGAGCTTGACGGCAAGGTAGTTTCCGCCGTCAGGTTGGTTCATGAAGTGCAACTTGCCTCCACGCTCTTCGCCAGGGAATGCAAGCACGATGCGGCTTCCTAGTTCGCGCAATCCGCGGAGGACCTCGCCGAAGCGCACGAGGGGATAGAGCGCAACGGTGGCATAGACGAGGATGTTGGCACCTGGTATTTCCGCGGCCATATCGGCCAAGCGCGCTTGCAGCGAGGATTCCACTCGCTTTGAGAGACCCTGTAGCATCCAATGGTAGTCGTCGAACTCGTCCTCTTGGAGAGCCTCGACAGCGTCCTCGTTCAGTCCTTCAAAGCTGAAGCCGGTGAGATCGAGCAGCCGGTAGGGAATGCCTTGTGCTTCGAGGATGGGAACGAAAGCGTCGAGGAGTTGCTCGCGAAAGTCGAATTCCTTCTCGGGCGGGTAGATGAGCAGAACAGAGCTGTCTGTCCTGACGCCGCGATCAGGCTGCAAAGGTTCTTCGACGAGATCAAGGAGGGCCGAGAATATGGTCTCCATCAGGCCGCCTCCGCAATATCGAGTTCAACAATGTCACCTTGTATTCGAAACCGCAGAGCCCCAAAACGATTGAGTTCACCCAACGCATCAACGACCTCGAGGCCATCGAGCGCAAGCAGGCGAAAGATAGGGGCTCGGACCATCTCGAGTGTAGTGGTGCTCGCGAGGCGCAGGGCACGAACCAGGAGGCGCACCGGTGCACCATAAAGCGCTGGACGGACCGTTACCTTCCGAACAGTCCCCTTGGCTAGGCCGAAGTCGCGAACGCTGGCACAGTACTTCTGAGCGACAGCAAGACACGTCTGCTCTGACCAGCCAGCAACCTCGGGATGATTCATAACCGATCGGCTGATAAAAGCCAAAACATCGGCGACGCGAAGCTCGGCTGGCGCGCGGCGTAACAGTGGAAAGAGCCATTCAAGGCCGAGGTCTGTAACGAGGCGATCGTTCAAGGCAAACAGCACGTACGCGGTAAGTCCGCGCTCGGGCTCTGAAGTGCAGCGCCGCCACTCGTCCCAAAACGCCAGAAACAGCGGGTGTGCCGAATCGAGGAGATAGCGAGTTTTCAACTCTTTCCAGAGCTTGCTGCGTGCAGAGGCGGAACCACGCGCTAGGCAGTTTCTCTCAATGACGAGAGACTTGTAATCGCCTGAGGAGAGGGCTTCTTTCTGCTCCTCCAGCAAAAGATGAAACTCTGTATAGAGGGCTGAGCGTGCAGAAAGACGTGAGTAGTAGGGCACACGCGGATCGAGTGCAGGCACAAACGGCTCTTCAGTACAGTTCTCCTTGTACGATGCCTGAACCATAATCTACTCCTCGGTCTCCTTTGCATCGCCATTCTGCCCATCAGAGGCCTCCCCAGACTTGACCCAGGAGTCTATCTCGTCCCGCTTGAACTTCCACAGGCGACCGAGCCGGTGTGCAGGCATCCCTTTGGAGTTGATCCAGGTATGGACAGTGTCCTTACTGACGCCGAGGTATCCGACGATCTCCTCAACGGAGAGCCAGCGATCGTCCATGTGACTATCCTCAGACCAGCACTCACACAACTGTGGTTAGAAATCAGAAGAATATGGGTATCACGGGATGCAATTGGGTACAATAGGTTTAAGTTGGGTCTCGTTGGGTGAGGATGGGCCAACGTCAGGGCACATTCGCTAGGAAATAGGTTTGTCAAACGGGAAACGCCACCGTCCCAGTCTACCGCAGGTCATACCCTCCCAGTTCTAAAGCGTGCGCCTTCAACTCGTTTGAAGCCACAACCCCAAGAAGCACTTGCACCAGCTGGGCAAAGTAGTCATCCTTAAGCACAATCAGGTCAAACCGTTCCTCCACTACTTCGCGAAAATTCAATCCCAGAAGACGGGCGACGCAATCTGCGGTTATGCCCACCACGTCAACCTGGTTACAAAGAATACGAGTCCCGACCTCCCAGTAGGTCCACACCTCGGTATCACAACCCTTCACTAAAATTCCTTTCTCGTTGACCACTCAGCTTCCCTATGGTAGCCAGAACCAAGAATGGGGAAAAGAGTTGGTCTGCTTGATCTACGCTGTCTCTGTCTTTATCTCTGTCTATCTTTTGGGCTTTCAGTTCCAGCCTTGGCTCAACCGACCGGGCAGATCATCCTGGCTACCACAACCAGCACAGAGAACTCAGGCCTTCTGGAAAAACTCTTTTCCCCCTTTGAGGAGAAGTTCCAAACCAAAGTAAAAGTGGTGGCGGTCGGCACCGGAGCAGCGCTCAAGCTGGGAGAAAATGGCGATGTCGATGTGGTGCTGGTGCACAATCACTCCGCCGAGGACGTCTTTGTGGCAGCCGGATATGGTGTGAACCGCCGGAAGGTGATGTATAACGACTTTGTCCTGCTTGGCCCACAAGAGGATCCCGCCGGCATTAAGGGGAGAAAAGATGTTCTTATGGCTTTTAGGCTTGTGAGTGAAAAAAAGGCCCTTTTCATCTCCCGTGGGGATGACTCCGGCACTCACAAGAAAGAAAAAGCTCTATGGCAGGAGGTTGGGACCATTCCTGCCGGTGAGTGGTACAGGGAAGCCGGGCAAGGCATGGGAGCTGTCCTGACCATGGCTGGTGAACAAGGAGGATATACGCTTAGCGACCGAGGCACTTATCTTGCCTTTAAGAACAAAGTGCCGCTGAGGGCACTTGTGGAAGGGGACAAGCGGCTGCTTAATCCCTATAGCATCATTGCCGTTAACCCGGCGCGCCATCCACAGATTAACTATCTGGGGGCTATACAGCTCATTGGCTGGATAACTTCTCCGGCTGGACAGAAAATCATTGGCGATTTCACTGTGAAGAAACAACCGCTCTTCGTTCCTACTGCTGTGCCCAACTAACCCCAAACCAACATGGATTTTTACCTGGAGAGTTCCTTCCACGCCCTGCGTCTGCTGTGGACACTGGATTCCGAGGTCACAGAGATTGCTTTTCGCTCTCTGCGCCTTTCGACTACTGCCACGTTGCTCGCCGCCTGCATTGGTATCCCAGCCGGAGTAACTATTGCCCTGGCAGATTTCCCGGGGAAAAGAGGAGTGATTACGACTCTGAGCGCGCTTATGGGTGTACCTACGGTGGTTGTAGGTCTTTTCTTGTATGGCCTCTTCTCCCGTCGGGGAATGCTGGGAGCCTGGGGGCTGCTGTTTACGCCCACAGCTATTGTTATAGCGGAATGGCTTCTTTCCACCCCTATTATCACTCGCCTCACCATTGCCGCAGTACGTGGGGTTGACCCCCGCGTGCAGGCTACAGCACTCACCCTGGGAGCCTCACGTATACGAGCCTATATAAAAGTGCTTGGCGAAGCGCGGGGAGCCGTATTTGCTGGTGTGGTTGCTGGGTTTGGCCGGGCCATCAGTGAGGTTGGGGCGGCCATGATGCTGGGAGGAAATATCCGGGGGGCCACACGCACCCTGACAACGGCCATTACCCTTGAGACCTCCAAGGGAGAGCTGGCCCTTGCTCTGTCTCTGGGCTTGATTCTTTTGGGAGTTTTTCTTGTGCTCAATTTTCTTTTTCTACGTCTGCAGGAGACCGCATGATTCATACTCGGGGAGTGGTCAAAGCCTATGGCGGCCGGGCAGTAGTGAACCGGGCCGACTTTGCTGCCCCATCTGGTCAAATCACTGGCATCATGGGTCCCTCAGGGGCCGGGAAGTCTACCTTTTTACGTCTCTTAGCAGGTCTAGAGTTGGCAGAGGAAGGAGAGCTTTTTATTGAGGGGAACCAGCTCACACCAGATACGCTGCCCGCCCTGAGACGCTACACAACCCTGGTGATGCAACCACCGGTGCTCTTTCGCGGCACTGTGGCAGACAACCTGGCCTATCCCCTACGGGTGCGTGGGGTAAGCCGGCAAGAGCGTCAAAGCATTATAGAAGAGGCTTTGACCGCTGTAGGGCTTAGCACCTTTGCCCAGGCTAAAGCCCATACCCTTTCTGCCGGAGAAGCGGCCCGGATAGCCATCATGCGAGCTTTTCTTGCTTATCCTCGCATCCTGCTTCTGGATGAACCAACCGGAAACCTGGATCCCGCCAACGTAGAACGTATTGAAGACCTGATACGTCAGCGTCTCCTCCGGGATCACATAACAGTGGTCCTGGTCACTCATAACCTTGCCCAGGCTCGCCGCCTCAGCCAGAATGCGGCCGTTATGCTGGAGGGTCGGATTGTCGAGCAGGGCCATCCGGACAAGATCTTTTCCTCTCCTTCCATGCCAGAGGTTGCCGCCTATCTGCGCACCGAGCTACTTTTCCCCAGTACTATGCCCGCCACTCCTTCTGCGGCCTTCTGTTAATGCAATTTGCTTTTCATGAGAGGCAGACAAGCTTTGAGGCGACTGTAGCCTTGGACCTCAGCACTGAGGATAGCAGAGTGTAGGGGCGGGTTTGAAACCCGCCCCTACTTATTCCGGTTCTATCCACTCCACACCTTCCTCCATAGTGGCTCTGCACCCAATGTAGTTTCAAATGAGTCCACGCGGTTCCATCCCCAGAAACGCACGCCCTACTACCTCAAGCCCCCGCGGAGCAACAGCAACATGAGGAAGGGGGCAAAGCGTACAACGAACCTATCTCCAGTACGAGCAGCAGCCTTCAGTGATGTATGTCATCAGAGCAAAGGGATATGCTATAAGAGCTTATCTCAGACTTACATTATACGGAGGCGCATATGAAAGTGAGTGGAGTCCTTGCCTGGCATCCCGAGGTGGCAATGAGCAAGGAAGAAATCGACGAGTTTCTCTCAGGCCGCTGGGTCGCACGCGTAGCAACCATTGGCAAAGACGGCTACCCGCATGTGGCCCCGCTGTGGTACTACTGGGACGGGCAGTGCCTGTACCTATCTTTGACCCGCAACCGGCAGGGCTGCAAAAACCTGAGGCGGAACCCCCGCTGTTCGGCTGTCATTGACATGGACGACCGCCCGCTCATAGGTATGCGGAGCAACCTGGCCAAGGCCGTTGTTATTACCGGCGATGCCGAAATGGCCGAGGTGGGCTCAGGGGAAACGGTGCGAATTGAGGCCGGACCATGGAAGGGAGAATACTCTCCTGAAGAAGCTGTAGCCATGATGGGTAGTCGGTATATTTTATGGGAGCGGGATGGCGCTTTGGGTCTAACTCGGGAGTCGTTGGGAGAAATATTTTCCCGCCCAGAAGCGCAAAACAGCCAATTTGTCAAAGACAACGAGGGCCGGGTGCTGATCAAGGTTGTTCCCAAGAAGATCCAAGCCTGGGACTTTTCAAAATCTCCTATTGGGTACGCCAAAGCCGAGTAGGAGATATCCTGGACAACCACAAGGGCTTGCCCCTACTCAAACACATAAGCCCCATATCCTACCACTTCGTCCCGTGGTCCGGCAGTATCTCCCGAGTTGCGTAGGTCAACGGTCCGGGCGCTCAGACCATGCCTAGGCGCTACGTGGAGCAGCCCCCTAATGGGATTGCGTCCGCACGCCTGCTCATAGCGAATGTCTTGCGGCCGTAGGTTTTCAATGGCGCGCGAGGTGGCACTATCAAGCCGCTTGGCAATTTCATAGTTATAGTGGTGGCTCAGGTCTGAGCTAATAACAATAAGAGTCTCTGGGCCACCCCAGAGGGTTTCCAGCACTTCACCCACATCCTCCGGCGCCGCTTCGCCCACTGCTAGCGGCACTAGAGTGAAATCATCAAGAACTTTCTGCAGGAAGGGTAGATGAACCTCTAGGCTGTGCTCGAGGGCATGGGCCTCATCAAAAACCTGGACCTGGGGTAGCTGCAGAATCTTGGCAACTGCCGGCTTATCCACCGAGATAGCGCCCAGAGGGGTAGCAAAGGCATCGGCACTGCTAACCGCCAGACCGCTAAAGGCAATCCGGTGCGCTGGTCCGAGCAGAACAACGCGCTTAATGCTGTCACGGGCCTCGACCAGATAGGCATAGGCAGTAGCCGCAACCGGCCCAGAATAGACATATCCGGCATGGGGCGCAATAATCGCCTTGGGAGAATGGCCGGAGGTCTTGGCCTCATCCAGGTAGGCGGATACCATTTTGTCCAGCTCATGCATATCAGCAGGATAAAACATACCGGCAACGGCTGGGTTTCGTACAGTGTTCATGAGACACCCCCCTTCTCTCCTAGACTAACTTTATTCCTATTGTTTTCCAGTACAGCTAGACCCTAGCAGTTTCAAGTGGGTTGCCTATCAATTACCCTGGGATTAAACTCAGGGTTGGCCGACTATACCCTAGACGTAGGGGCGGGTTTCAAACCCGCCCCTACATTTGGAGAAAACACCAGCGTTCACAAGCCCAAGGAGGGCGGCTCAGGGACTCAAGGAGAGCAACAATGAACATACAAACACCGGGCACAGTGGTGTCAACCAAGTACTGGCACAAACTCGCGGATGAGCGCATTCAGTGTGATCTATGCCCGCGCTTTTGCCGGTTATCTGAAGGACAACAGGGCCTATGCTTTGTGCGTGCTCGCCATAACGACCAGATTGTACTAACTACCTATGGGCGCTCCAGTGGCTTCTGTGTGGACCCGATTGAGAAGAAACCGTTGGATCACTTTCTGCCAGGCACAGCAGTACTTTCTTTTGGCACAGCGGGCTGTAATCTGTCCTGTAAATTTTGCCAGAACTGGGATATCAGCAAATCCCGTGAGGTGGACACCCTTGCCGATGTGGCCTCACCAGAGGTCATTGCGCGGGCTGCCCATGAACTCGACTGTCGCAGCGTGGCCTTCACCTACAATGACCCAGTCATCTTCCATGAGTATGCCATTGATGTTGCCCAGGCGTGTCATGAGCTGGGGGTTCGGTCGATTGCGGTAACCGCAGCCTATGTCTGTCAGAAGCCGCGTGAGGAATTTTACCGCTATATGGACGCGGCCAATGTCGACCTCAAGGGCTTTACTGAGCGTTTTTACAAACAGATCTGTGCTGGACACCTGCAGCCTGTTTTGGACACACTGGTTTACCTCAAACACGAAACCAAGGTATGGTTTGAGCTAACAACCCTGCTGATTCCTGGCGAAAATGACTCCGAAGCCGAACTGGAAGAGATGACACAGTGGGTGGTGGGGCACCTGGGAGGGGACGTGCCCCTGCATTTTACCGCCTTCCACCCTGATTGGAAAATGCTCGATAAACCTCCGACACCACCACCAACGCTCACCCGGGCACGCCAGATCGCCAGGAAAAATGGCGTGCGCTATGCTTACACTGGTAATGTTCATGACGAAGAAGGGGGCAGCACCTACTGCCACCATTGTGGTGAGAAGCTTATCGGCCGGGATTGGTATGTGCTAACCAACTGGAACCTGACCAATGACGGCTATTGCCGATTCTGCGGCACGGCTTGTGCCGGGGTGTTTGACGGCCCTCCAGGGTCTTGGGGACCAAGACGGCTGCCGATTCGTCTTAGGGACTTTGCCTTGACATAGACAAGAAAAAACCGCAAAGATTGCCCAGAGAGACCAAAGGGCAGCCACAAACCCAGAGTTCGGCCGCCCGAAAAGAGGACACCGTGCGTCTGCAAGAGAAGGTTGTCATCATTACCGGGGCAGGGTCAGGTATTGGCAGAGCCTCGGCCCTACGTTTTGCCGAGGAAGGAGCGGCGGTCATGGTTGCGGATATCCGCCCGCAGCTGGCCGAGGAGACCATAAGCCTTATCCGCCAAAAAGGCAGGCCAGCCGAAGCAGTGCTCACCGATGTCCGTAAGGCAGCCGATGTGCAAAAGATGGTGGAAAAGACGCTGGCCACCTTTGGTAAGATTGATATTCTCTTCAATAACGCAGGGGTATTTATCTCTAAGAATGTTATCGAAATCAGTGAGGAGGAATGGGACTGGGTGATGGACATCAACCTCAAAGGGGTGTTCCTTGGATGCAAGTATGTTCTGCCGGAAATGGTCCGCAGGTGCTCCGGGGTCATTATCAACACCGCCAGCACCTCCGGCCTGGAAGGAAACGGGGCAGCGGCTGCCTATAACGCATCCAAAGGTGGGGTGGTGCTTCTCACTAAAAACATTGCCCTGGATTTTGCCCCTTATGGCATCCGCGCCGTAGCCATCTGCCCAGGGGTGACCGACACCTCTATTGGCGAACACTGCGTTGAGGGATGGAACCAGCACCGACAGCAAGCCGCTATGCGCCTAGCGGCGGCTGCACATCCTCTGGGCCGGGTTGCCCAACCAGAGGAAATTGCCAACTTCGTACTCTTTCTTGCTTCGGACGAAGCCTCCTTTATCTCTGGGGCGGCCCTGCCCATCGACGGGGCGCTTACCACCGGACGGTATGCCTCCGCCCGACCCCACGCCACTCGTCATAAGAGTAAAACCTGTACAGTAAAAGCAAGGCCATAGACCGGATAGCTACGGCCCACCACTGAGATAAAAAGACCATGAAGCCCACCAACGAGGAACTGCTGGAGGCCGCTCGTCACGCTGGTCAACGGGCCTATTGCCCTTACTCCCAGTTTCCTGTTGGGGCAGCAGTATTGACAATGGATGGGCGCATCTTCACAGGTTGCAACATTGAAAATGCTAGCTATGGCTTGGCTATTTGTGCGGAGCGGGTTGCCCTGTTTCATGCAGTCGCTGCCGGGGTACGTCAAATTGCCAGAATCGCGGTATCTTGCCTCAAGGGAACCACCAATGACCCGGGTACGCTGATGCCCTGCGGGGCATGCCGTCAGGTGATGTAGGAGTTTCTTGCTCCGGATGCCGAAGTAATTGTCGATGGCGTTGGCGTTTTCAAGCTGGACGCCTTGCTGCCGTTACCCTTCCGCCTGTAAAGTTGCGTTTACAGAGATCAAGGCTATTCAAATAAGGAGGACCCTTAATGGATAAGGTTATTATTGATGTGCGCATTAATGAGTACACCCTGCGGGAGGAAAACCCCAACG
Source organism: uncultured Binatia bacterium (SeqCode) (assembly GCA_965220955.1). GTDB lineage: Bacteria > Desulfobacterota > Binatia > Bin18 > CBDCRK01 > CBDCRK01. Next base: position 207,730 of record CBDCRK010000037.1, read on the forward strand.
TGCCTTACAGTCCGGAGGAAATTGCTAACCAGGCCCTGGAGTGCTGGCGTGAAGGGGCTTCTATCCTCCACTACCATGCCCGCGACCCTCAAACCGGCGCGCCCTCTGCTGATGTCAAGCTCTATGCTGAGGTTGCCCGGCGGGTAAAGGAAAAGAGCAATATGCTTATTTTGCCAACTCTAGGCGCATGGACCTTACCCTCGCCCGAAGCGCGTATTGCTCATATTGTCGAGATGGCAAAAGATCCCGCCACCAAACCGGATATGGCGCCCATCGATATGGCCACAAGTAATGTGGACATGTACAACGCCAAGGCTAAGCGTTTTGCCACTGAGGAGACCGTCTATCTTAACACGATTAAGATCATGAAATATTTTGCCGAAACTATAAACGCTGCTGGGGTTAAGCCCATGCAGGCGCTGTGGAACGTTGGTTCTGTCCGAACTACGCTCGCCTTTGTTGAGATGGGTCTTTTTCCAGAGCCGCTCTACTTTGAGATTGCCCTTATGGAAGGCGGTATTCTCTCCGGTCACCCAGGAACGGTAAAAGGCATGGAAGCCTTCCTAGATTTCCTGCCTAGCAGTCTGCGCTGTGAGTGGGGAGTACTTTGCTATGGTGCCAACCTGCTCCCGCTTGTGGGACCCGCCATTGAGCGAGGAGGACACATCTCCATTGGTCTAGGGGACTATGCCTATCCAGAGCTGGAAACTCCAACCAATGCTCGGCTTATTGCCCGAGCAGCACAAATGGCCAGAGAGATGGGACGGGATATAGCTACGCCAGAAGAAACCAGAAAGGCTCTGGGGCTGGCATAACGTGATCCGGCGCCTGTATGACTGGGTGCTCGGCTGGGCCGAGAGCCGCTATGGCATTTATGCGCTGTTTCTTATTGCCTTTGCCGAGTCTTCCTTTTTTCCTATTCCCCCTGACGTACTACTGATTGCCTTGGCCCTAGGGCAACCTAAGCAGGCATACCGGTTTGCTCTCATCTGCACGGTAGGGTCGGTGACCGGAGGCGCGTTTGGCTATCTCATTGGCTGGCAGCTTATGGAGACCGTGGGTAGACCTGTTTTAGAGTTCTACTACGCGCTCGATAAATTTGAGACGGTCAAGAGTTATTTTCGTGACTATGGAGGATGGATAGTGGCTATAGCCGGATTTACGCCTATCCCCTACAAGGTCTTTACTATTGCCTCTGGCACGGTAACCCTGTCGTTTGTCACCTTTCTTATTGCTTCAGTGTTAGGCCGTGCTGGCCGGTTCTATCTGGTTGCCACCCTGATTTTCTTTTTTGGCCCCCCCATTAGGGTTTTTATCGACCGTCACTTCAACCTCTTGACAATCATTTTCACTATACTCCTACTTCTAGGATTTGTCCTGATAGGCTGGTTGGTAGGCTAAATCGAACCCGTAAGAGATTTGTAGGGGCGAATCTTGTATTCGCCTTGTTGTTACAGCCTCTCCCCCGGGGCGACCACAAGGACCGCCCCTACATAAGTATACCAATGTCACATGGTTCGATCTAACTACTGGCTTTCTCTACCAACTCCACCACATCGAGCATCTCTACCCTGTCGTCGGCATTTTTTGCTTTCAGGCCGTCATTGAGCATAATCATGCAAAAGGGGCAGGAAACGGCAATAACGTCAGGGTTGGTTTCCAAAGCCTGCTCTACCCGCAGGTGATTCACCCTTTTGTCTGGTGGCTCCTCCATCCACATCCACCCTCCCCCACCTCCACAGCACATACCCGTCTGTTTGTGGCGATGCATTTCCTGCACTTGGGTTCCCGGGATCTTACCCAGGACATCCCGAGGGCTATCATAGATATCGTTGTAGCGGCCATAGTAGCAAGAGTCATGATAGGTGACCTTGCTGGGTGTCCCTCCAGCAAGGGTAAGCTTGCCTTCCTGGACCAGGTGAGAGATAAGATCTGCGGCATGGACAATTTCGTAGTGACCGCCGAACTGCGGATACTCGCTCTTTAGAGTATTAAAACAGTGAGGGCAATTAACAATGATCTTCTTCACATTATAGTTACTGAAGACCTCAATGGCATTCTGGGCCATAGTCTGAAAAAGATACTCGTTGCCTAAGCGCCGGGCGGTCTCTCCGTTGCAGGGCTCCTCTATACCAAGGATGGCAAAACTCACCCCTGCCTTCTTTAGAATATTGGCAAAAGCCGTAGTGGTCTTCTTATTGCGGTCATCAAACGCCCCGGCACAGCCAACAAAGTAGAGGTATTCAGCCTCCGGATGTTCAGAAAACAACGGAATATCTAGCCCCTCCGCCCAATCGGCTTTTTTCTCATAGCCAAGACCCCAGGGGTTGCCCTGAGTTTCCATTCCCTTGAATGTCCGGGTGAGCTCCGTGGGAAAGCGAGCTTCCTCCTGAACTAAGTGACGACGCATATCTACAATCTTATCCACATACTCAATAAGCACCGGGCAGGCCTCTTCACAGGCCCGACATGTAGTACAGCCCCAGAGCACATCGTCATGGATGAGTTTCTCACCTACAATGTTTTCTCCTACTTCTCCGTTTTCCTGCCCTGGCTTTTTGTCAATCATATCCTGCTGGTGCTCATAGAGGTAGTCTCGCAAGTTAAGAAGAAGCTGGCGGGGAGCCAGCTCCTTACCGCTCATGGTAGCCGGGCAATTGGAGGAGCAGCGACCACATTCCGTGCAACTGTACATGTCAAGAACCTGTTTCCAGGTAAACTGGTCAATACGTGAGGTGCCAAAGGTCTCGGCATTCTCCAGGTCCATATTGCTCAACGCCCCCGTGGGTTCAAGCTTGCGAAAGAAGACGTTGGGAATGGAAGTGATAATGTGAAAATGCTTGGAGCGGGGCAAGAGGTTGAGAAAAAGCAGAACAACAAGGTTATGTACCCACCAGGCCGTGTTACTGACCCCTTGGGCTCCAGCAGGCCCTAACCCTGAGAGAAGGCCACCAACCAGGGCACTGACCGGTTCCCATGCCCCTTCTTGTCTCACTAGAGGGTCATCGGCAAGATAAACTAGGCGACCGCCGTCATAGAGAAGGCCAGTGACCATTATCGTCATAATAAAGAATAGAATCAGCAGAGCCTCCCAGTGAGACTGGCCGGCCAAGCGGTTCTCTGCCGGACGATAACCGAAAAGCCGGGGAGGATGGGAGACGATCCAGCGGTAGAATGCTACTAGAATTGCCGCAATGACTATAACCTCCATGATATCCCGTAGGACTAAGAAGGGACCGCCTAGCAGATTAGGAGAAAACCCTGGGACAAAGAAGTGGTCAGAGTAAGCCCGGCCAAACATAGTAAGAATTTGCACGCCAAGAATGACAAAACCCCAGAAGATAAAGAAATGCATCCATCCGGCAGGTTGCTCACCAGTAACAAACTTCTTCTGGCCAAAGGCATAGACAAGAACTGCCTTAATTCGCTCGCCAATGCGGTCAAACTGGTTAACCGGCTGGGCTGCCAGTAAAAGTCGAAAACGGCCATAAAGGATGTTAAAAAAGAACCCTAGACCAACCACTACTACCAGAGTAAAAAGCAAAGCAGACATCACGCCCCCCTTTCATCAGCCTTCTTTTCCTTGCGGGTCAAGATTGAGTTATGGTAGTTTCTGCACAATCAAAGAAAAATCCCTTTGTCAATGTGCATTTTTCTTTCCTTTCTTTTCCTTTTCTGTTTCACAGTGGGAGCTTGTGCTTCCTCCCCTATGGTCATTATCTATACTGCTGCGGGAAAGCAAGTCTCCATAGCTGTAGAGCTGGCGGCTACCCCAGAAAAAAGGCGTTTGGGGCTTATGTACCGGCAGGACCTCAGAGAAGACCAGGGAATGCTTTTTCTTTTTCCTAAGGAAGAACCCCTGGCGTTTTGGATGAAGAACACCCCCCTCTCCCTTGACATTATTTTTATTAACCGTGCACAGCAAATCGTCAGCATTATTAAGGAGGCAACCCCTTACTCGGAAAAGCGCCTACTCTCAGGACAGCCAGCCCAGTTTGTTTTAGAGGTGCTGGCCGGGTTCTGCCAGAAGCAGGGCATAGAAGTGGGCGATCGGTTGGAATTTGACTTTCCCCATGAGCGGGTGTCGACTTAAGTCTGGAGCTAAGTACCTGGACATATATTTTCGTATGTCTTGTATGCCCCGTCGGGGGAAGGTTGGGATGGGGGGGAGAAAAAGGACAAGGTGGGCAAAAAGGGTGGCTTAGGGGCCATGGTTTTCACCCTCACCCTAGCCCTCCCCCGGGGAACAACAGAACCTTGCTTCACCCTTCGGGGACGTTGCGTCACCCTTCGGGGACGTTGCGTCACCCTTCGGGGACAAGGTAAAAGGAAAAAGCGGTTCCCCCGCTGCGGCGTACCGACCGGGCAAAAGTTAAAAAGCAAGAGACAAAAGGGAAAAGGTAGTCAGGATGGCGTTAAAAGAAAACCTGGAAGAACTTCAACAACGTAACCAAGAAGCCCTGCTGGGTGGCGGAGAAGAGCGGATTCAGCGCCAGCATGATGCGGGAAAACTCACGGCTAGGGAGCGTGTTGATCTTTTTCTCGACCCGGGCAGCTTTGTGGAGATGGATCGCTTTAAGACCCACCGGGGCACCGACTTTGGCATGGATAAAAGAAAAATCGCTGGGGATGGAGTGGTCACGGGCTATGGGACCATTGACGGCCGCCATGTGTTTGTTTTCTCCCAGGATTTTACCGTGTTTGGTGGATCCTTGAGCCAAGCCTTTGCTGAGAAGATCTGTAAGGTTATGGATCTGGCCATGAAAACCGGGGCCCCGGTTATCGGGCTTAATGACTCGGGTGGAGCAAGAATCCAAGAGGGAGTGGCAAGCCTTGCTGGCTATGCGGACATTTTCCTGCGCAACGTGCTGGCCTCGGGCGTTGTTCCTCAGATCTCAGCCATTATGGGCCCCTGTGCTGGAGGAGCGGTCTACTCCCCAGCTATGACCGATTTTATCCTTATGGTTAAGGGCTCAAGTTATATGTTTATCACCGGTCCAGAGGTAGTTCGTGCGGCCACCCATGAAGAGATATCCATGCAGGATCTGGGTGGGGCCGAGACCCACAACACTAAAAGCGGGGTGGCCCACTTTTCTTCCTCCAGTGACCAAGAATGCCTGAGACTTGTCCGCGAGCTGCTAAGCTTCCTCCCTAGCAATAATATGGAAGACCCGCCTTTTCGCCCTACTAGCGATGACCCACTCAGGCAGGACGAAAAGCTCAATACTCTTGTCCCGGATAATCCTAAGAGACCCTACAATATCAAGGACATTATCCATTCGATAGTCGATGAGCACTATTTCCTAGAGGTACAGACAGATTTTGCCAAAAACATTGTTATTGGATTTGCCCGCCTGGGGGGTCGGTCTGTGGGTATTGTAGCCAACCAGCCTGCCTACCTTGCTGGCTCTCTGGACATTGATGCTTCAGTGAAAGGAGGGCGGTTTGTTCGCTTCTGCGATTGCTTTAACATTCCTTTGGTAACGTTTGTTGATGTGCCCGGCTATCTTCCCGGCACCGCTCAGGAATACGGAGGTATTATCAGACACGGGGCTAAGCTTCTTTATGCTTACTGCGAGTCCACCGTCCCCCGGGTAACAATAATCACCCGCAAGGCCTATGGCGGGGCCTTTGATGTGATGTCTTCCAAGCACATTCGTGGGGACATTAACTTTGCTTACCCTACAGCAGAGATTGCGGTGATGGGACCAGACGGAGCGGTCAACATTGTTTTCCGCAACGAAATCGAGAGGGCTGAGGACGCAGAAAAAGAACGAGAGAGGCTGGTGGAAGAATACCGCCGCACATTTGCCAATCCATTTAAAGCAGCAGAGTTGGGATATATCGATGAGATCATCACCCCTGCCGAGACCAGACCCAAGCTTATCCGTGCGCTCAACATGCTGCAGAACAAACGGGAGAAAAATCCGCCCAAAAAGCATGGCAACATTCCCCTCTAATGAGCAAAAGGCTTACTATGTTTAAAAGGATTCTTATTGCTAATCGAGGCGAGATTGCGGTCCGGGTCATCCGGGCGTGCCAGGAGTTAAGGGTGGAAACCGTAGCGGTCTATTCCGAGGCGGACCGTACGGCACTGCACGTGCAATACGCCGACTACGCCTACCTGATTGGTCCTCCACCGGCAGCGGAGAGCTATCTTGTTATCCCTAAGCTCATTGAGATTGCCAAAAAGAGCAGGGCTGAGGCCATTCATCCGGGATACGGCTTTCTGGCCGAGAACACGACTTTTGCCAATGCCTGCCAAGAAGAAGGGATTACTTTCATTGGTCCTACCCCTGAAGCCATTGAGCAAATGGGGGATAAAGTGACAGCCAGAGGGATCATGCAGAAGGCCGAAGTGCCGGTAGTTCCGGGTACGGACATCCTGAGCAGCGAAGAGGAGGTGTTGCAAGCGGTAGAGGACATGGGTCTTCCCGTGATGTTTAAGGCCTCGGCCGGGGGTGGGGGTAAAGGCATGCGCCTGGTTCATTCCTCTGAGGAGATAGTTTCGGCTCTACGGGCAGTGCGTTCAGAAGCAAAATCCTCATTTGGCGATGACCGTATGTATGTGGAAAAATTCGTTGAGAAACCCCGGCATGTGGAAGTACAGGTCCTGGCTGACACTTTCGGCCATACGATTCACCTGTATGAAAGGGAGTGCTCCATTCAGCGTCGTCACCAAAAGGTCATTGAAGAGTCCCCTTCTATGGCTATCGACAACGCCACCCGTGAGGCCATGGGCAAGGTCGCGGTTGAGGCCGCCAAGGCAGTCAACTATGTTGGAGCAGGAACCGTAGAATTCCTGGTTGATGCTCACCGCAATTTCTATTTTCTGGAAATGAACACTCGCATTCAGGTAGAGCATCCAATTACAGAAATGGTGACCGGGGTGGACCTCCTCAAGGCTCAGATCGAGATTGCCGCTGGTGAGCCGCTTGCTCTCCAGCAAAAGGATATCCAGCAGCGGGGTTGGGCGGTTGAATGCCGGATCTATGCCGAGGACCCGAATAAGGATTTTTTTCCTTCCCCCGGCAAGATCGAGGTCTTACGGGTTCCCGGCGGCAGCGGTATCCGCGATGACAGCGGGGTATTTGAGGGCTGGGAGGTGTCTCTCTTCTATGACCCCATGATCTCCAAGCTTGTGGCCTGGGGCCGCACCCGGAACGAGGCAATCCAGCGCATGCAACGAGCCTTAGGGGAATATATTGTTGAAGGAATTACTACTAATATCCCTTTCCATCGCTGGGTGCTCCAGCATCCGGCGTTTCTTAGCGGTGACTTTGACACCGGCTTCATTGGCAAGGAGTACCATGGACTTAAAGCCGAAGAAGACCACCTGCACCAAGAGGTTATTCTGGCAGCGGCAGCGCTGGCTGCTTATAAACAAGATCAGGCACATACACTGGCCGCGCCGCAGGCTTCTGCAACCACTGTATCGGCATGGAGAGCTACAGGTTGGAAGGAGGGGGTGAGATAACCATGGCTTACCTCGCAACCCTGGGCGATCAAACTCACCACATTGAAGTGCAAGAGCTGGACGGAAACCTCTACCGCATAACTATTGACGGGGTTGAGCGGGTTGTGGACGGCAAGCAGCTCTCCGCCCATACCTACTCTCTGCTTGTTGATCAGCGCTCCTTTACCGTTGAGGTCACGGCTAAAGAGGATGCCTATACCGTCTTTTGCGAGGGCAAGAGCTTTCGTCTTAAACTCCTTGATGAGCGCAGATTACGGCCGGGTGGACAGGCTTCTGATAAGGAGGGTGGAGCCAAGGAAGTACGAGCCTTTATGCCCGGCAAGATTGTTGACATCCTTGTGGCAGTAGAGGAAGAGGTTGCCAAGGATCAAGGGCTACTCATCATTGAAGCCATGAAGATGGAGAACGAAGTACGCTCATCTTCCTCCGGCAAGGTTAAAGAGATCTGTGTCATTCCCGGACAGGCGGTGGAGGCCGGGGAACTTCTAGTTCAGCTTGAATAAGAAAATGAAGGAAGGGTTCTCAGAGTCTGAGCAAAAGATCCTTGCTCCGTTTTTTACCAACCTGGATGAGCCGGTCTTTGGGCTCAAACTTCCACAAGAAGTTGCCGGAGCCCTTTTTTCCCGCTACAGCCGCTCCACTAAGAGTCTGCGCCGCACTTTCTTGGACGAGTTCTTGGGCGATCCCGATCTGGCCCTGGGAGAACTCCTGGGAGGGCCAACCCGCCACGGCGGGCCAGCGCCCGTAAATGATCAAAGTGCCGCCCTCAAAAAGGCCAGGGCCTTCTATGACCGGGTTCTCATTGTTTATGGGGATGACTCGGTAGCCCAACTTGGAGGAGCCCATATTGCCTGTGAGAACGTCTCGAATGTAGCGGTCAAGTTGCTGGAAGACCCTCGCATTGGCATTGCCCCACTAGAAAAGTCGACCCGATATGTCCGCTTCGATCAAAGGAACAAAAACGGAGAGTATTTATTTTATCGGGAACCCCGGATCATGGCTTCGCCTCATGGTTCATCTTATCTTGAGGTAATGAACCTGCTCTTTGAAACTTACTCACGCCAGCTCGAGCCCATGATCGAGTATGTAAAAAGATCCCTGCCTATTGAGGAGATTGAGCTGAGACATCCGCAAACGGGCGGGCCATTGAGCTATCAAGCGGCGCAGAAAGAGGAAAAGCTTAAGCACTGGGCTGAAAGCGCGTACCGCTCGACAGTAAGAACCCATGCCTGTGATGTGTTGCGTTCCTATCTCCCGGCAGCAACCCTAACCAATGTTGGCCTTTTTGGGGTTGGGCAGGCCTTTGAATATCTCTTGACCAAATTCTACTCTCATGAGTTGACTGAGGCCAAAGGTCTGGCTGAAAGCCTGCACGCGGCTCTTAATGACCTTATTCCTTCCTTGGTGAAAAGAGCAAAATTCAGTCCTCACCTAGCCGAAACTCCTATTGCCACCCGAGCCCTTGCTTCTCAGCTTCTAACTGCAACGCCTACTTCCCCGAGCGAATCTGTAACCCCCGTAACCCCAGTAACTTTAGTTGACTATGACCAGCAAGCCGAAGAAAAAGTTATTGCCGCCATTCTCTATCCTCACTGCCGGCATCCCCTTGGGCAATTGCAGGAAATGGCTAAGAACCTGACGGCAGAGCAGCGTAGCAAAATTCTGGATGAGTACCTCAGCCGGCGACAGCACCGTAGGGATAAACCTGGTAGGGCACTGGAGCAGGTGTACTACACCTTTGACATCCTGGGTAACTTAGGGCTCTATCGGGACCTTCAGCGACACCGCATCCTAACTCAAGAGCGACAGAATTTTACCACTGTCCATGGATACGATACGCCGCCAGAGATTGAAGAAGGCGGGGTGCGGCCTCCCGCGGGGTCGTCCCCAAGATTCAAACCGGCCTTTGATCACTGTATGGAGAGGGCGGCACAACTCTACGAGGAAATTTACCCAGACCTCCCTCTTGAAGCCCAATATGTAGTGCCCTTTGCTTACCGTGTTAGGTGGTACATGAAGCTGAACCTGCGGGAAGCCATACACATAGGCGAGCTACGCACCCTGCCCCAGGGCCATCCTGACTATAGGCTTATTGTCCAGGAGATGTGGCGAAAGATCCAGGAGGTCCATCCCACCCTGGCCAAGTATGCCAAGTTTATAGATTGGCAAACCTACCGTCTGGGCCGTCTCCAGTCTGAGATGCGGACAGAGTATAAGAAGTCGGTATATCAAAACTAAGCGAAGCCTCAGTGAGCGTTGTCGTTATGCCCGAGAAATCCATCCGGCTCAATCACTTTGGGAAATGGAGATGAGCAGATACCAGGAAATCCAGGAAGCGCTCGACAGCGTGAGTCCGACCCCCATTGATCTTCCAAAGCTTTATTTTCTCGGAGATACGGGTGCCGGTAAGACTACGATAATAAGGAAGATTCTCGGGACAGAAGAGAGCGCCTTTCCAACCACGAGGCAAAAGCGAACAAGCGAACAACGGTTGCCCCCACGGAATACGTAATCCGCAACGGCGATGGTTTTGATATAGACGATCGGGTTCCAGCTTGCTGTTGACATGCGTCACGTGACACTTTACACTTGAGGTGTGATCAAAACGTGTGCCGATCGGCACACGCAGGGATTGTACGAGACAGGAAAATCGCAACGATTTCCCGCAGAAATTTGGAAAAGGGCATTGCGGAGACTGGAATATCTCGATTTGGCAACGTGTTTGGAAGATTTGCAGGTCCCTCCAAGTAACCGACTTCATAAACTGGAACGGGACCGAGAGGGGCGGTATTCCATTTCTGTGAACGATCAATGGCGGATTTGCTTTCGGTTTGTGGATGGCGACGCTGATGACGTTGAGTTAACGGATTATCACTGAGGCGAGGTAGTAAATGAGTATTCCTAATAAAAGAGAAAGAAAGGTTCGCCCTACTCATCCGGGGGAGATGCTACGTGAGGATTTCTTGCCCGATTACGGGCTGACAGTATCGAGTTTTGCTAAGGCCCTTGGGGTGTCGCGTCAGAGCGTGAATGAGCTGCTTCGGGAACGGCGTGCAGTGAGCCCCGAGATGGCGTTGCGTCTCTCTCGTCTGTTTGGCAACACCCCTGAGTTTTGGTTGAATGCGCAACGCGCAGTTGATCTCTGGGAGGCGACAAGGAACATAAGGAGTAAGATTGAACGTATTGCTCCATTGAACGCCGCCTAACAACTGGTTGGAGTCCAACGCTCGCTGCGCTCGCGCGGCTCAACTAAAACGTTGGGCCTCACCAAAGTTGTGCGAAAGGACCGCTGGACCATGAAGGACTTGCGCTGGGATGTCTTTCTTTTCTATGCCATGCGTCCGAAGATAAGGACGAGGTTGCACGCCCTCTTGCAAACCTGCTTGCCGGTCATCGCTTGCATGTATGGAGAGACGAAGGCGAGATTCGGCCTGGCGATAGTCTTCGTACAAAAATAGATGAAGGTCTTTCTGCTTCTAGGTTTGGCCTCATCGTCTTTAGCCCGCACTTCTTGGCAAAGCCATGGACCAAGGCCGAGTTGGGTGGGCTCTTTGCTCGTGAGACCCTCGGACCAAAGGTACTGATCCCCCTTTGGCATGGTGTGGACGCCAAAGATGTTATCTCGCAATCCCCACTCCTGGCGGATCGGCTAGCGTTGAACACAACCGCCGGGCTTGGAGTCATAGCGGCGCGTATCGCCAAAATGCTTCGTGAAGAGACCCCTGGATATCGCCCTGGGAGCAGCTACGGCATCAGGTGTATCTGGGGAGTGAGGGGTTTGTGGAGCAGATGGCAGAGCTGGCGAAAGCGAGCGCAGACCCAGAGATCCCGTTACGCCAGCGTGAGCCGGTGGTGAGGAGTGTAAAGGAGATAGTTGCGCGGGTGGCTCAGGCCTATGGCCAGGAGGTGAGCGAGGTAGAACGGCGCAGTCAGCGCCCGAGTGAAGCGCGGCGGCTTGGGGGGGCTGAGCTGCGGGTACTCGGGCAGCGCTTTGGGTTGGGGTACACGGCGGTGAGTCGGCGAGTAGATGTAGAAACCTAAGAGTTTATATATGTAGATGCTGGCCGGTTTATAGATCTATACACTTGTTTATAGCCATAGAAACTTGCTTATGCTGATAGAAATAGGGACATGCAGTATAATTCAAAGTTAGGTGCATTCGATCTTGTCAATCTATACACGAATGCGCTTGATCGTTGCTTTACCTGGCGTTACATTAGGGCGTACACGATGGGGGACGAAGCCCTATGGCAATAGCAGGACTGCACTTGACCGAACAGGAACAAACGGCACTTGATACCATGGCGCAACACATGGGCAAAACGCCAGACCAATTAGTCCACGACGTTGTTAAGCAACTGATCGCGCAGTTCCAGTCCGAGGATCGCTTAAGTTTGCTGCGGCAAGCTCGCGGCATGTGGAAAGATCGCACTGACCTCCCATCACTTGCGGACTTGCGCCGCGAATGGGACCGACAGACTGAGCCCGACAATGGCGACACGACTGCTGATTGACACGGATGTTTTGATCGATTATCTGCGCGACTACCCCGACGCTGTCAGCTATGTGGAGGCGCAGCAAGAACGACTTCTCATCTCTGTAGTGACAGTGGCAGAGCTGTATGCGGGCGTGCATGGCTGTATGCGGGCGTGCATGAAGGCGAGGAACGATCGCGTCTTGAGCGATTCTTGCGGGCGTTTGAAATTATCCCGCTCGACCTGCGCTTGGCGGTCCAGGGCGGTCTGTACCGCCGAGACTACAGCAAGAGCCACAATGTGGGGCTGGCAGATGCCCTCATCGCTGCAACGGCGACCCAGCGACAGGTCCCGCTGGTGACGCTCAATCTGAAGCATTTTCCTATGCTCCAGGACCTGATTGTGCCGTACTACAAAGCGCAACCCAATCCCGCACCTAACCAATGCACGGAACCGACGCGCTGAAGCGCGGCTCATGCCCAGCGTTAGGCCGCGCTGTGATGGGAGACAGTCAGATATGAGCCCTAGATCAGATTTTCTTTTTCTATAGCTGTTGAGCTATCATTTCTGGCCACCAAAATCTTAATTTTTGTTTCACGGCTTAGGTATACAGCCAAGTATGATCTGCACGCTGCAAATATCTTATCAAGTAGCTATCCCCAGCGCTGAGATAGAGCTGCAAGCTATTCGTGCTCAAGGCTCGGGCGGCCAGAATGTGAATAAAGTTTCGACGGCTGTTCATTTGCGCTTTGATATAAAAGCATCATCGTTGCCTGAGGTTTATAAAGACCAACTATTGAAGCTAAACGATCAACACATTTCCAAAGAAGGGGTAATTGTTATCAAGGCTCAGCAGTATCGTAGTCAAGAAAAGAATAGAGAAGACGCGTTCAATAGGCTTCAGGGTCTTATCAGGAATGCAATGGTTGCTCATAAGAAGCGGAAAGTGACTAAGCCAACAAAAAGGTCGCAGAATAGACGTTTAGAGGGCAAAACTAAACGTGGGCAAGTAAAGACGCTAAGAGGAAGGATCGATCATTAGAGGAAGGGGATCGCATCTTTACTCTTGAAAGGGGGTAAGAAGGGGTGACCCCTTTTTCTTCCTCTTGTTCCCATATGCCACTGTTTAGCCTGATAAGATGGCGCGTAGCCAGACCAATGGACGATCCCGTCCTTGCCGTGGTAGAGTAGCCCTTTACGGTAGCCTGGGGGAAAAACGATACAGCTAGGCTGGAGACTTGATAGCGGTTTGCACTTGAGTGGACATCAGAATTTGAGAAAGGTTGCGCTTTCCTATCACAACAAAGGGTAGGGGCGAATCTCGTATTCGCCGATCCGCCGGCGAGCTTCCACAGTGGGCGATCACGTCGGGCAGGATGCCCGCGATCGCCCCTACAAAACAGGGAGCGGGATCATCAACAGAGGCCTACCCAAACGAAAGATGCTTTAAAAGCCGGGGCGTCCGCTAGGATGCCCTAGTAACAAAGGAGGACCCCATGATTTCTCTTAACGACTATGCGTCCTATGATGGACTTGGGCTTGCTGAGCTTGTGGCGCGCAAAGAGGTCAAGCCTGAGGAACTGACCGCCGCCGCCGTCCAGGCCATAGAGAAAGTGAATCCCAAGCTGAACGCGGTGCTGCAAGTCCTTGCTGAGCAAGCAAAAGCCGAGATTCAAGGCGGCCTGCCCCAAGGGCCTTTTACTGGCGTTCCGTTCCTTATCAAAGAACTCGTCCTGCATGCAAAGGGTGTCCGCCTGGATATGGGCTCGCGGCTCGCCCAGGGCTATACTCCAGCTGAGGACTCTGAACTGATGGCGCGTTTCCGGCGGGCTGGGTTTGTCCTCACCGGGACAACGCAGACGCCCGAGCTGGGCTATAACCCTACAACTGAGACCACGCTTTTCGGTCCGGTGCATAATCCGTGGAAATCGGGTCACAGTGCTGGTGGATCGAGTGGGGGGTCTTCTGCGTCCGTTGCCGCCGGGATTGTACCCGTTGCGCATGCAAACGATGGTGGCGGGTCCATCCGCATCCCTGCTTCGTGCAACGGCCTGGTTGGTCTTAAACCCTCCCGCGATCGCGTGCCAACTGGCCCGGACTACTCAGATCCCCTCTGTGGGTGGGCCTGCGAGTTTGTGGTATCTCGCAGTGTGCGCGACTCTGCCACTTTGCTCGACCTTGTGGCTGGTGCTGACGTTGGCGCCCCAGGACTGCCAATACCTCCCGCTCGCCCCTACCGTGAGGAGGTCGGAGCCTCGCCTGGCCGTCTTCGTATTGCCTGGACAACCATCCCGGCCTCCGGGGAAAAGGTGGATCCGGAGTGTGAAAAAGCCGTACACGAGACCGTCCGCTTGCTGGCAGAGCTGGGGTACACCCTTGTGGAAGATCGTCCGCGGTATGACTGGGAGGAATTTCTTGAGAAGATCCATGTCATTTGGACTGCCTATAACGCTATGGCGGTGGAGGACCTAGCCCAAGACCTGGGCCGAACACCTGGGCCGGACAACCTCGAAGCCGTCACCCTGGCGTGCTGCGATGACGGCAAGCGCTACTCAGCCGTTGACCTGCTGAAATCCCTGGAGTACAGCGGGAAATTGTCTCGGCTGGTTGGTCGCTTTTTCCAAGATGTGGATGTCTTTGTGACCCCTACCATTGCTCGTCCGCCTGCACCGCATGGCGAAATCAACCAGGACCGTGCGGGCATGACCGCTATGGAATGGACCCGTCAGATCTTTACCTATGTGCCTTTTACTCCGCTGTTCAACGTAACCGGCCAACCAGCCATCTCGCTGCCGCTGCACTGGAGTGCCGATGGTCTGCCAGTCGGAGTGCAGTTTGTTAGCCGGCTTGGTGATGAAGCCACCCTCCTTCGCCTGGCTTCACAGCTTGAGAAAGCACGCCCCTGGGCGGCAAAACGTCCGCCCGTCCATGTGGCTGCATAGCCAAACCAACGAGGCTAGGGGAACAGCAAACACATCTATAAGGCAGCCGACCCCTATATTGGTTTCCTTGAGGTTATAGGGAGAGCACAACAGCAATACCTAGTATATAGAGAAAAACCATGAGCAACACCCACGACGTTGAGAAGGCCCACAAAGAGTGGGAAGAAAAGGCAGTGAAAAGAACCCTCTCACGGGCACCGGAGCGGCAAGAGGGCTTTGCTACCACTTCGGACATTGAGATCAAACGCCTCTATACCCCGGAAGACACTGCTGGCGAGGACTATATCGAGGACCTAAACTTCCCCGGCCAGTACCCCTTTACTCGCGGAGTGCAGCCCACTATGTACCGGGGGCGATTTTGGACAATGCGCCAATATGCTGGCTTTGGCACTGCGGAAGAGTCCAACCAGCGCTATCGTTACCTTCTGGAGCAAGGGCAGACCGGCTTAAGCGTGGCCTTTGACCTCTCCACCCAGATGGGGCGGGACTCAGATCACCCGCTTTCCACGGGCGAGGTAGGTCGGGCCGGGGTTGCCATTGACTCCTTGGAGGATATGGAGACCTTGCTCGAAGGTATCCCCCTGGATCGTGTCAGCACCTCGATGACAATCAACGCCACGGCCTCCATCCTTCTGGCCCTCTATCTGGCAGTGGCCGAAAAGCAAGGAGTCCCCTGGAATAAGGTCAACGGCACAATCCAAAACGATCTCTTGAAAGAGTATATTGCCAGAGGAACCTATATCTATCCTCCTGCTCCTTCTCTTCGTATTATTACTGACATATTTGCTTTCTGTGCCGAACGTGTGCCTAACTGGAACACAATTTCTATCTCCGGCTATCACATCCGTGAGGCGGGCTCGACCGCGGTACAGGAGGTGGCGTTCACCTTAGCCGATGCTATTGCCTATGTTGAAGCCGCGCTCAGTGTGGGTCTTGACATTGACCAGTTTGCCACCCGCCTTTCATTTTTCTTTAACGTGCACAACCATTTCTTTGAAGAAGTGGCCAAGTTTCGCGCTGCCAGACGGCTATGGGCCAAAATTATGAAGGAGCGGTTTAAGGCCAAAGACCCCCGCTCGATGATGCTTCGTTGTCATGCCCAGACCGCGGGCTCCTCCCTTACTGCCCAGCAACCGGACAACAATGTAATCCGCGTCACCCTGCAAGCGCTGGCTGCCGTGTTAGGCGGGACCAACTCACTGCACACCAACTCCAAAGATGAAGCGCTGGCGCTTCCCAACGAAGACTCGGTACGTATTGCCCTACGTACTCAGCAGGTCATTGCTTACGAGTCTGGCGTGGCGGATACGATTGACCCTCTGGCCGGGTCTTATTTTGTAGAGTCTCTTACTGATGAGATTGTGGCTAGAGCCATGGAATACCTCGACCATATTGACAAGATGGGCGGAGCAGTGAAAGCAGTTGAGGCTGGGTACATGCAGCGAGAGATTCAGAACTCCGCTTACCATTACCAGCAAGATATTGAGGAGAAGAAGCAGATTATTGTAGGGGTTAACGAATTTCAGGTCGAAGAGGAGAAACCACCGGAGATTCTCAAGATCGAGCTTTCCCTAGAGAAGAGACAAAAGGAAAAGCTGGCTCAGCTTAAAGCCAAACGAGACAATCAAGCAGTAACTGCCGCACTCAAAGGGGTAGAAGAAGCGGCTCATGGAACCGAGAATCTCATGCCGCGCATTATTGACGCGGTGCAGACATATGCCACGCTAGGAGAAATTTCCGACGCCATGCGAAAAGTTTTTGGCGAGTATCGTCCACCTATTGTGTTGTGAGTTGGTACATGCTCAAAAAGAGGCATTTATTGAGCAGAGCAACAGCTTTTCAGAGATTAACAACAGCAAATGCTTGAGGGCTTTCTCACCTACCAAATGGGCCACAATGTCAGAATAGAGCTTACGGGACTCACGACGCCTCTTCTCGTCCATATTGCTGGTATTGAATCCCGGTGCCTTCTTCAGAAGGTCGATGGACATTAAGCTGCTCTCTTTCCTGCCCATTGGTCTTCTCTATGAATGACAACTGGCTATCACCCCCAGCGATGGTCTGATTCAGATACGTACCACTATCAAGAACCTTGGCCACAACACGCCGCAATCTGCCATCAGCCGGAAAAGCGGTGCCCCCGCTGCGGCGTACCGACCGGGACGTTCCGCTGTCAACACGCGGAGAGACAGGCTGCGCCTGAAGAGCCGACTCTTCGCATGAAAATTGGCCATCGTAGCCCCAGTCAGAAAGAATGTCACGACACGTCTGAGGTTCCTTGATTTCAAGAAAGTTAAAGTTTCCGCTCCCGTCCGTCTCTACCAATACCTCAGTCGGAGTCCCAAAAAGATTGTGACTACTACCAAGGACCTCCTGGTAAGCACCAAGGAGCAAGACGGCAAGTATATACGAATCCGACCAGGGTTCAGGGTGCAGCTCAATGGTAGACTTGATTTCACGAGGGTGAACGAACTGGTCAATAGCTCCATCTGAGTCGCACGTCAGATCTCCTATTGTCGCCTTGATCAAAGGTCTTTCCTTTAATCTTGACACAGGCATTATGGGGAAAAGCTGATCGAGAATCCAACTATCGGGAATCGACTTGAACAGGGAGAAGTTGAATGGGTAAATCTTTGATGCGATTCGTTCTAGCGCAGCCTTCTCGTCCTTGTTGCCCCGGCTTGTTTGCGCATACCGGCTTGCGAGTTCAACAACCTTGGCAAAGGCAGACTCAGCCCGTGCCCTCTGCTCTAAAGAGAGAAACCCCAGGGAGAAGGCAGACAGCATCTCGTCCCTCTTCTGATAGGCGTCGTGCAAGTACTCTCGCCAATTCTTGCGATTGATTTCGACCGCCAAATCCTCGAGCTCATTCACAGCATCGGTATTTGAAGCACGTCCTTTCGCCCGGTGAGTTCTGTGATTTCGCTGTGGGCGTTCAAGCGGCTGCATCAAGAGCACCATATGGTGAGCAACAAGGAATCGCCCGGTCTCCGATATAATGTTTGGTTCCTTTATCCGCGCTCGACTGGCAACCTCCTTGCTCGCATATATGACATCATTAGCGTACTCTTGAACGGTGTAGTTGGCACTGGAATCTGATGAGCTGTTGCTACCATCGTAGTCAACCCCAAGCCCTCCCCCAACATCGAGGGTCCTAAGGGGAACTCCCAGTTCTTTGAGCTCGACATAAAATCTGAGGGCTTCCTGCAACGCCTGCTTGAAGTTTCTTATGTTGGTAACCTGGGAGCCCAGATGAAAGTGCAGCAGTTGTAACAAGTCAAGCAGTTTCGCATCACGGAGTGCTCGCGTGGCCTCGAGCAACTCCGAGGCAGTGAGGCCAAACTTTGACAGGTCACCTGAAGATTCTTCCCAGCGACCCATTCCGCTAGCATGGAGTTTGACCCGCGCTCCCAAAACCGGGCAAGCTAATCCCCGGGCAAACATATCACAGATGAGTTCATACTCACGCACCCGTTCCATTACCACAATGATGTTGTAGCCGGCCGTGGAGGCAGCCGAGGCCAGTTCGAGATAGGCCGCGTCTTTAAAACCATTACAAATAACCGGCCCTTGCGTATGCTGGAGTAGCGAAAGCGCTGCGCACAGCTCGGCTTTGCTCCCGACTTCCAGCCCCATCCCGTATCTACTGCCGCTTTTGCAGATTCGTGATGCGGTCGCCGCATTAGGATTTACCTTGAGTGGGTAGGCGCATGTATAAGAGGAGTTATAGTCGAACGTCCTCATAGCGCCGCTGAAGGCCGCATACAATTTCGCAATCTGGGAATCGATGATCTGGGGGAATCGCACGAGCGCCGGTAAACTCACTGACCGCTTATACAATGCGCTGACAAGCTCATACAGGTCAACCCTGCCTATGCTGTCGGGCACTGTCAGAACCTCTAGATGTCCTTCACCATTAACATTCACATAACCTTGCCCCCAAGATCGCCAGGTGAATTGCTCGCTTGCTTCAAAGGTTTTGATTTTCATGATTCCTTCTTAAGAAACTAGAGATCTCATCCCCTACCGGTCAGGGTGTCAAGCGAGATATCAAGCCAAAGCCATAATGTCAATCAAAGGGAGATAAGCGTTGTGAAGACACTGCCGTCTGCCGTTCAGGGTTCGCACGGAATGGGGTTGCATTTGTACGTGTATAAGGCATTCAGACGCAGGGGTGGCTACCCGCTTCTAAGTTCCTGCCTACCCTGTTCCTCTTTTTTCCTCAAATTGCTACAACCTTCTTTCTATGGCACGCTTAGATAGAGGGAGGGACTTAACCTTCCTTGGCCTAGAGAAAGAACCTACCTCGCTGGAGCAAGCTAAGTATGTGATCCTGCCCGCTCCCTATGAAATGACCACCAGCTATGGCAAGGGGACAAAAAAAGGTCCGCAAGCCATCCTCAAAGCCTCTGAACAGGTAGAGTTATTTGATGACGAGCTTTTCCAGGAGACCTACAGGGCAGGCATTTATACAGCTCCCCCGGTACGCTTCGCCGGCCACGAGCAAAAAAGGCACATGCAGCAGATTGCTCGCAACGTAGAAAAATATCTAGCCCAGAATAAAACCGTTATCACCCTGGGTGGCGAGCATACGGTAACCGTTGGCGCCCTGGAACCCTTTCTTGCCCGTTACCCCAAGCTCACCGTTCTCCAGGTTGACGCACATAGCGACCTGCGAGATACCTACGACGGCACCCCCTATAGTCACGCCTCGGTCATGCGCCGCTTGGTTGATCGCTGCCAAACTGTCCATGTGGGGATCAGAAGCCTCTGCCAGGAGGAGGCAAGTCTCATCCGCGAACGCAGGCTACCGGTGTGGTTTGCGCGAGATCTGCGTCGGGAAGGCTGGCAGGAGGAGGTTGTGGACAGCCTGGGTGATCCTGTTTATTTTACTCTGGATGTGGATGGTCTTGATCCTGCCCTCATTCCCTCTACCGGGACTCCAGAGCCCGGCGGGTTGGGATGGTATGATATCCTTGGTCTTCTGTGCACGCTTTGCGCTAGGCGGCGGGTAATCGGCGCGGATATTACAGAGCTGAGCCCGCAGCCGGGCAACCACGCTCCTGACTTCCTGGTGGCTAAGCTGGTTTATCGTCTAATTGGGTATATGGAAGCATTCAGTAGAGAAGGCTGGACCGGGGATAAAGAGCTGAAAAACGGGTAATGACTGCTGCTAAATCCATACGGGTCGAAATCGAAAAGCTTCGCCGGGAAATCACCTACCACAACTATTGCTATCATGTTCTTGACAATCCGGCCGTCACCGACGCTGAATATGACCAACTTTTTCGTCGCCTTCTGGAGTTAGAAGCAAACCATCCCGAGTTTTTCGATCCGAACTCCCCTACCCAGAAGGTTGGGGCCTCACCTCTGAAGGAATTCGGCACTGTTCGTCATACTCTCCCCATGCTCTCTCTCAATAACGCGGTAAACCAGGAGGAGATGCAGGAGTTTGAGGAACGCCTTCAGCGCTTCCTTAAGGCCACCGTATCCATCGAGTATGTGGCCGAGCCCAAGATTGATGGCGTGGCAGTCGAGCTGGTCTATGAGGATGGAATTCTCATGGTTGGATCTACCCGTGGGGATGGGGTGACCGGAGAGGATATAACGCAAAACCTCAAGACTATCCGTTCTGTTCCCATGACTCTGCTCAGGGAAAATCAACACCCCCTTCCCTCACGGCTTGAGGTAAGAGGAGAAGTTTTCCTTTCTCTTGAGGCGTTTCGCAAGCTTAACCGGGAACGGGAAGAAACCGGCGAGTCACCCTTTGCCAACCCCAGAAACGCTACTGCCGGTTCCCTTAAACAGCTTGACTCCTCTATTACCGCCAGGCGCCCGCTTGACCTCTTCTGTCACAGCATAGGTGAGGTACAGGGAGTGAGTTCTTCCACCCACTGGGAATTTATCCAGGCCCTTAGCAGCTGGGGGCTAAAGCCCGTTCCCTTGAGTCGCTTTTGCCTTAGCTTGGAGGAGGTTTTTTCTTTCTATAACGAACTAGAAGAAAAGCGGGACATCCTCCCTTATGAAATTGACGGGGTAGTTGTCAAAGTAAACAGCTTAGAGCTCCAGCATACTCTAGGAGAAATCTCTCGTTCTCCTCGCTGGGCAATGGCGTATAAGTTTAAACCCAGGCAGGGTACTACCCGTGTTACTGCTATTGTGCCCCAGGTCGGCCGGACAGGGACCCTTACCCCAGTTGC
This sequence comes from uncultured Binatia bacterium (SeqCode), assembly GCA_965220955.1. Taxonomy (GTDB): domain Bacteria; phylum Desulfobacterota; class Binatia; order Bin18; family CBDCRK01; genus CBDCRK01. Next base: position 228,824 of record CBDCRK010000037.1, read on the forward strand.
TAGCCTGGAGCCGGTTCGTATTGGCGGGGTGACTGTCAAAAGCGCTTCGCTGCACAACATGGACGAGGTCGAGCGTAAAGATATCCGTATTAGCGACACGGTCGTTGTGGAGCGGGCCGGAGACGTGATCCCCTATGTAGTGAAGGTCATTACCGAGAAGCGAACCGGTAAAGAAAAGAAATTTCCCCTGCCTAAGCACTGCCCGGTATGCAGGGCAGAGGTTACCCGGCAAGAAGGGGAAGCAGCTTACCGTTGTAGTAATCTGTCCTGCCCGGCTAGACTTAAAGAAAGCCTCAAATTCTTTGGCTCCCGGGCATCAATGGATATCGAAGGATTGGGGGAGAAACTCATTGAGCAACTGGTTGATAGAGGTCTGGTTCACGACCTTGCCGATCTCTACCGTCTGAACAAAGAGCAACTCGCCTCCCTGGAGCGTATGGCAGACAAATCGGCGCAAAACCTCCTCGAAGCGCTAGAAAAAAGCAAGGAGACTACGCTTCCCCGTTTTCTCTCCTCTCTTGGTATTCTGCAGGTCGGAGAGGCCACAGCCCGAGCCCTGGCCGAACACTTTGGGGATCTGGATACCATTATGAACGCTGCAGAAGAGAAGCTACAGCAGGTGCGTGACGTTGGCCCTGAGGTGGCCAAGAGCATTGCTCATTTTTTCACCCAGAGGCAAAACCGTCAGGTCATGGAAAAACTTCTTAACTCTGGAGTGCGTTTCCCCAAGATGCCCCGAAAGAAGGTGGGGTCACTCGTGGGCAAAACCTTCGTCCTCAGCGGCGCTCTCTCTACTATGACCCGAACGGAGGCACAAAAACGCATTGAAGATGAGGGGGGGCGGGTCTCTTCTAGTGTCAACCGCCGAACGGACTCCCTGGTCGTTGGGGAAGAGCCCGGATCGAAGCTGGATAAGGCTCAACAGTTAGGCATCAAGATTCTCAGTGAGGAAGAGTTCCTAGAACTTATGGCAAAACCTCTTTAAAAGTTTGGCTCATGTATAGGACTTGTGCATCTGCACAGAAAGCTGCTCGCTGAGCGAGCCCCCTCACCCTTTCCCTCTCCCCCGCGAACGGGGGAGAGGGTAGCGACGCGTATGCGGGTGAGGGGGACAAAGACAGGATGATTCAGGCACGCCTTACTATTAGAGGCCGGGTACAGGGGGTATGGTTTCGTGCTTCCGCCTGCGACCGGGCCCGCGAGCTGGGAGTAACCGGATGGGTACGCAATTGTCTTGATGGTAGTGTTGAGATCATGGCCGAGGGCGAAAAAGAATGCGTCCGGCGACTCATCCTCTGGTGTCATCAGGGACCAGGGGGAGCGCTGGTGACCGACGTAGAAGTAGAGTGGCAGACGCACCAAGAGGAGTTCAGGGAATTCTCCGTACGATATCGATAACACCACTGAGGAAAACGAGAGTAGAGAGATGAGGATGGGAAAAACTCATCCCAGCTTGGGCTTGGTTACGCGCACGGCAGCCCACAAGAAGACCAGAAAGAAAACCGTGAGGAAGACCAGATCCTGGGCTACGGCAGATAGGCCAGCCCCCTTAAGAATAATGGTCCGCAGGGCATGAGCAAAGTAGCGGGCGGGCAAGCAATGGGAAAGAAAACTGACCAAAGCAGGGAAATTCTCCGTTGGTACCAGAATGCCGGTGATAAGGACTGAGGGAAACATAATAAAAAAACTCAAAAAGATGGCCTGTTGCTGATTCTGCGCCCAGGCGGAACAGAAAATGCCGAAAGCCATGGAAGCAAGCATGAACACTAGAGCCACAAAGAGGAGAAGTACCAGGCTTCCCTGAACGGCAATCCCGTAGCAGACAAAGTTCCCTACCAACATGGTCCCTAAACCTATGTACCCTACTCCAATATAGGGGATCATCTTGCCAATCATAATCTCGGAGAGAGAAAGGGGAGTGGAGAGAAGCTGCTCAAACGTACCGCGCTCCCTCTCCCGTACTAGAGCAAGAGCAGCAATCATAAAGAGAACCTGGGTCAGCATGTTAGCCGGCATAGCCGAGAGGAAACCGAAGCGATCCTTGATTCCAGGGTTATACCAGTAACGTTTCTCAATAGAGACGGCGGCACGGGTGAAGCGCTGCTCGGCACGATCGCGGGCGGGGAGCTGGCTCAAGGAGAACCTGGCCGCGGCCTGGGCGACGTAGCTCGTCAGTCTCAGTGCGCTGGTCGGCTTTGCCCCATTGATGAGTACCTGGATGGGTGCCTCCTGCTCGCGCTGGAGCTTGTTGTCAAAGTTCCAGGGTATCACCACCCCAACCATTCCATCCTGGCGGCGGAGAAAGTCCACTACCTCATCTTCACTTTGGGCAACCTCGGGCGGCTGGAGCGCGGTCATCGAGGATAGGTCCGTAATCAGGCGGCGGGAAAGGGTGGTTTGCGACTGATCGTACACAATCCATGGGGCATGGTTGACATCATTGGTGATCGCCAGGCCAAAGAGCACAAGATAGAGAACGGGCTGCGCAAGAATAGCAGCCAGAAGCGCATGATCATGTAACATGGTCCGCCCCTCTTTACGGACCATGGCCAGAATATTGCGAAGCCGAAAACGCACCGTTCGCTTTTCCTTTACGCCTGTTTTTTAATTGCGCGCGACGCCCGCACCAGAAAGAACAAGAGAAATCCCACAAGAAAGGCGATTTCCGGCCATAGCTCAGCGATCCCCTGACCCTTGAGGTAGATGCCCCGGGTGATGCGCAGGTAGTGGGTAAGGGGAACCACCTCGCCAATAACCCGAAAGGGCCAGGCCATAAGCGAGAGAGGAAAAACAGCATCCGAGAGCATCAACTGGGGAACCATAATGAGAACCGACCGCTCTACAGCGTCGGCGGAAGAATGAGCAATGCTGGAGATTAAAAGCCCTATAGACAAACCAATCAGCAGGAAAATAGGGGTGATGGCAAGCAGAAGCACAAGGCTTCCCGCCGGGACCACCCCAAAGATCAACCATCCCACAACAATGATCAAAAGAACGGCGAGCATGGCCACCATGCCAAACGGGAGAATTTTTCCCAGAACCACTTCGGTAGGAGTGACCGGAGTGACCAGCAGTTGCTCAAAAGTACCCGCGTCGCGCTCACGGACTACAGCCAGGGTGGTGTTCAAGACCGTTACAAACATAGGAATCAGACCCAAAAGCCCCGGAATCATAAACGCCGTACCAGAAAGAGTAGGATTGAACAGCACCCGTCTGGCAACACTCACAACTCCCGTAGCCCGAGGCCGTAGGTTACGTTCGGTAAGAGGGGTTCGCTCCAGGCGGGTACGGGCGTAAAAGGTAGTGGCAATGGTGGTGAGAAATCCCTCGGTACTGGTGCTGAGTGTAGTGTCTGACCCGTCTAACAGAAGCCCTAACCGGACCTCCTTATTGTTAGCCATGGCTTCACTGAAATCCGCGGGAATCACCAGCGCTGCCCGGCAGCGTTCTCGGCTAAACATATCGTGGGCCTCATCAAGATCGTGGAGGGGAAGGACCACGAAATATCTGGTGGAATCAATAGCACGAATCAAATCTCGGCTTTCGCGGGTATGGGCGCGGTCAAGGAGGCCCAGAGGAAGGTGGTCAAAGTCTGTAGTAATAATGTAGGAGAAAAGGATGAGCTGGAAGACAGGAATAAGGAAAAGGACGGCAAGGGTGAAGCGGTCGCGGCGAAGCTCCAGAGACTCACGCCATAAAAGCGTCCACAGGCGTCCACTCTTCTCGCTTAGCCGTTTCATGGCCGAGTTTCTCGATGTGCCCGGATCATGCCGGCAAAGACTTCTTCCAGGGAAGGAAGATCGGCAGCAAAGTTAAGCCCGGGGTCAATGGTTACCAGCTCGTGGCGCAGCCGATCGGTGCTCTGCACATGATTGTCAGGGAGCACAACAAAGACCTCTCCGTTGGCAGCAAACTGGGTGACAAATGTCCCCTGCAGTTTTTCTGCCGCACCTCTAACCACCTCGGAGTTGCCATGTAGAAGGCGCACTCGGTGGCCGCCGGCAAAATGTATTTTGAGCCCCTTGGGCGTATCTAAGCCAATAAGCCGTCCTTGGTCGATAAAGCCCACCCGATCGGTGTACTCCATCTCGTCGAGGTAGTGGGTTGTAACAAAGAGAGTTTTTCCTTCCTGTGCCAGCTCGCCAATGAGTCCCCAGAATACCTGCCGGTTCACCACATCCACGCCGGCCGTAGGCTCATCAAGAAAGACAATCTCCGGATTGTGCAGCAGCGAGCATACCAGTGCGACCCGCTGCCGGATACCGCCGGGCAACTCACGAATGAAAGTGTTATCGAGCCCCGTTAAGCCTAAGCGAGGGTAGAGCAGCTGTTGCTGCGCCTTAACTTGCGCCGCAGGAACGCCATAGAGCCCGGCCACAAACCTGGCATTCTCTTCGACAGTGAGGTTAGCGTACAGCGAGACCTTCTGGGACATATAGCCAATGCGTGAGCGGATGCCCTCCGCCTGCGTACGGATATCTAAGCCTGCCACCCTGGCGTTTCCTTCACTTGGCGTCAGCAGGCCGCAGAGCATGCGGATGGTGGTAGACTTGCCACTCCCGTTTGAGCCCAGAAAGCCAAATACCTCCCCGCGTTCCACCTGAAAGCTAACCTGGTCTACCGCGGTAAAAGCGCCAAAGTGACGGGTGAGGTTTTCAGCCACAAGAGGATGATCATCCACGGGCTTCGGCCTCGTGGGTCAGATGAGTAAAGACCATCTCTAAGGTAGGGGACAGCTGTTCTATCCAAACATGCCCCACTCCTATTTCCTGTAGAGCGGCAAGGATTTGCGGAGTTTCTAAAGCGGTTTCCACTGTCAGGCTTCCGTCTGTTGTGTGAGCTCGGGTGAGCCAGGGAGCGTTTTGTACGGCTGCCAGTAACGCTTCGCCCTCATCTCCTATCACCCGGTAAGCATAGTGAGGATAACTTGACTTTACTTTGGCCGGGGTCCCCCGTATACGGATACGGCCCTTGTAGAGATAGATCATTTCATCGCAACGTTCGGCTTCGTCCAGGTAGCCAGTAGACACAATCACGGCTACACCCTGAAGCTGCCGCAGGATCTCCCATACCTCACCCCGAGCAATTACATCGACCCCATTGTTGGGCTCATCGAGGATCAAAATCTCAGGCTGATGAATGAGAGCACAAATAATGGCAAGCTTTTGCTTCATACCGCCAGAGAGAGCAGAGGTCAGACGGGTAGGGAAGTTCTCTAACTGGGCAATGGCGAGCAGCTCATCGGCCCGCCGGCGAAACTCTTTGCGAGGAATGCCATGAACATCGGCAAAAAACTGTAGGTTGTGAATAACGCTCAGGTCAGGATAGAGGCTAAAAGCCTGAGGCACATAGCCCAGACGTTCCCTGATGCTGTACGGCTCATGGACAATATCGTAGCCAAGGACCTGGGCCCTCTCGGCCTGAAACTCCAAGAGTCCCACCAGAACTCGCAAAAGAGTGGTCTTGCCTGCTCCGTCCGGTCCCACCACACCGAAGACACAGGGCTGATCAAGAGTGAGATCGACCCCGTCCAGCGCAACAGTAGCACCAAAGCGTTTACAGAGGCTCTTAAGAACAATAATGGGGGCAGTAGCCATAGGCTTTATCCTACCTCCTCACCCTAGCCCTCTCCTCAGAGAGGAGAGGGAATCCTCCTCTCCCTTCCAGGGAGAGGATTGAGGTGAGGGTTATAGAATAGGCTTTAATCCGTAATCGCAAATCGGTACTATGGATTCTCTGCCATCTCAGGTGTAGCCTTACTTTGTCCGTCCCAATAAACCGTCCCCTCCATCCCCGGCTTGAGCGTTCCCGGGCCCTCCAAGATCCGTACCTTGGCGGCAAACACCTGAGTAATACGATCGCTACGGATCTCAATGTTTTTAGGAGTAAACTGGGCCATGTCTTCAATAAAGCTGACTTCACCAGGAAAAAACGTGTCAGGTAGGGCGTCGGGCTCGAGGCGCACTGGATCCCCCAAATGCACCTTACCCAGGTCCGGGACCGGAATATAAATCCGCACATATTTATCCAGGGGATCGAGCAATGTGGCTATACCGGTACCGGGATTGACATACTCCCCCTCACGAATCAGGCGGGTTTGCACCGTGCACTCACAGGGCGAACGAATGGTATACTTATCCAGGACAATGCGCATCTCATTGAGCTTTTCGCGCTCCACGTCTAGCTGGCGTTTGAGCACCTCCAGGTTATCCTCGGCAATCTGGATCTGGCGAAGATTAGCCTCGGCGTTGGTTAGCGCCTCACGCTCGCGAGCCAGTACGTTTTGCGTTACTTCTAAACGGTTCTTGGCCTGATCATATATTCGTTCTTCCAGGACTTCCTCCTTCAGGAGAGTCTCACTGCGCTGGAACTCTTTGCGGGCAAACTCCAGATCAGACACGGCCCTGGCCACATTGGCTTTGGCCGAACGAACCCGGGCAGGGTAGAGGTCCCGAGTCAGGGTTAGCTGGTTTTTCGCTTGGCGAATATTGGCCCTAAGAAGCGCCAATTTGAGTTCTTGTTGAACTACCTGAGACTGGAACTCACGGGCGTCTATTTCTGCCAGGATATCCTCCACTTTGACCCGGCTGCCCTCAGTAATCTGTACTCTCCGCACCCGTCCGGTAATCTCGCTCTTGACCACCTTCTCTTCTCCCTCAACAAAGCCGGTAAAATAGAGCAAGCCGACCTCTTGAGAGGTGAAATAATACGCTCCACCACCAACGCCGCCAGCAAGAAGAAGAACCACTAGTACAATAATACGGCGCTTCATGATGACCTCATCTTCCAGTGTTGCTTGCTTGGGGGGAGAGTCCGTGAAGAAAAATATCGGTCAAAGTGTGCAAAATCTTGCTTTCGGAGAAGGGGGTAAACTTCCTGCCACCCAGGTGCTCTTGCGAGAGCGCCATTGCCAGAAACATGCCGGCAAAAGCTCGGGAGGCCAGAATGGGGTCCACAAGACGGCACTCTCCGGCTGCCATGGCCTGCTCAAAAATTTCCGCCACCCTACGGTTGAGTTCCAACAACACCCGGCGAAAGTATAATTCGCCCCATTCTGGATAGCGCAAAGTTTCGGCCATAATCATACTGAAGAAGGCCCGGTACTCCGGGGTACAGCAGCGGCGATAGACGATCTGCGCCTGCCGGTGTAGAGATCGGGAGAAACTCTCAACCTCGCCATCGCTTTGGGCTCTCTGCAGCCCTGCGGACAGACTTTCGGCAGTCGGCATGACCTGCTGGGCGGCAGCAATAAAGAGGTCTTCCTTGTTTTTAAAGTAAAGGTAGATTGTGCCTTTGCTGATGCCCGCCTCCCTAGCAACTTCCTCGAGATTGGTCTTATGAAAACCGCGGCGGCAGAACACCCGCATAGCAGCGTCGAGAATTTCCTCGGGTCTCTTCTCTGGACGCCGCCGCCAGCGAGGCTGGCACATTTGCACAGCAGGTGTAGCCATAAAAGATCTACTTAATAACTGACGCGGTAGTTATTTATAAGAAAACGATACAGGTGTCAACCAGGATTAGGGATAAGGAGATAGGCAGGTTATTTCCCCTGCCGCATAAGCGCTCTTGTCTGAAACATGCTCTCCTTAAGAGGCTCGTTGTAAATGCTCTTGGGACTCATAAACGTAGCGCCTCGCTGAGCGTCGTAATCAATCCAGCTTTCGCCAAAATAGAGAGGAATCTCGACCCCATTTCTATAGGGGTAGAAGTCCGGATGGGCGGGCACCAAAAAAGTAGTGCGGAAATGATGACCCTCGCGATCATAGGCCAAGCCATAGGCTACCCAGTAAGATTGCGCGTCGAAGTACAGCATCCGGCGGCTGTAAGGATGGGAAGACTCTTTGGGGATTGCTTCTACCACATAGACCTTACGCAACTCCCAGGGATGAGCCGGATACCATCCCCCCTTGCCCCCAAACTGGGGCTCGGGGGCCTTTTCAGCGCCCGGCACCAGCATCACTTTTCCTCCCAGAGACTTCCACTCATAGGCATGGATATATCCCTGGAAGCCGGTCTGATCTTCGGTGAGAAAGTCCATACCACCCGAAGCCTCATAAGGATTGTAAACGGTTCTGCGGATGCGCCGGGTTCTTGGGTCAAATATCCATTGCGCATCAGGCTCTTTATCCTTGTCCATACGATAGGCTAGGATTAGTGTTCCCTCTTGGTCCATGGGAGAGAGAAAACGACTATACCGCTTCATGAACACTCCTTCTTTCTGCCACTGTCCGTGATTGCTGTCCGGGTGAGGACGATGTAGCCCGTACATAAAGGCAGCATAGAAACTGGTCGAGCGTTCTACGGTGCCGGAACTGCTAAGCTGTCTAATTGTTGGCCAGAACTGCCCGGTATCACCCATTTCTCGAAAGCGGTTATTCCAGGCAATCTCCTCCCCGGCCCTAGGGGTTTGGGGATCAATAAGGGGAAAGGGAAGGCCAGCTCCAAAGTTTTTTAGCTCCCCAGCGCCGATCTTCACTCTGCCATGATTCTCAATGCTGGCATTGATAAACGCTTCGCTGTGGAGAAAGTTCGTTGTTTCCTGCACGGTTATAGTAAAGTCCCCGGCCTGGAGATATTGAAAAATCTCCGGCGGCAATAAGTCTTGGGCAACACTGGCATTACTCTGGTCAATCTTCATACCTACACTAATGCCCGGAACCTGGGGTGGGCCCTGAAGATAAGGATAAAAGGCAGCCCGGGCTTTCTCTTGTACCGTATCCTCTCCCTCTGCCCGCACCGCCGTGGTGGAGGATACAACACAGAGGAAAACCGCCAAAAAAGACCCAAGAATGCAGATGTCCCTTTTCGTTGGCATAGTAACATGTCCTCCTGATTGGGATTTTTGCCAGAACTAGACCGGTCGGTCTGTATCAGACGTCTATGTCTGTGTCAATGATAATGCTGGAGCCAGGCAGGCAGAAACGGTTGCCGGAGGTTGTTCAAGATCATCCTACCTTGTCAAAGCTATGACGCGGGATTGAGGTTGACGGTAAGCTTGGCAAGCTGAAAATCAAAGGGAAGATCTTTTTGTAGCAACTGAGCACAACGGACTATTTCAGCCTGTGAAACCTGGGCCTTGGTGGCAAAGGCAATAGTATTGTATGAGGCCTCGCCAGGTAACAACCATAACTCGCGAAATACAGAACCAATCCTCTTAAGCATTCTTTTGAAGTACAACTGATCGGTGCTGATTAAATTGGCTACAAAGATTCCCTTTAAAGAAAGTCGCCTATTGACCTCGGTAAAAAACTCCAAGGTAGAAAGCGGTTGAGGCAGTTTATTGGCTAGATACGCGTCCAGAACAATAATGTCATAATTTTTTCCTGGATTTTTTATAAAAAGAGCAGCGTCATCAATAAACAGTTGTACTCTTGGTGTGATCATGAAATAAAAATATTGTTGGGCAACCTTAGCCATCTCCGGATCTATTTCGACAACGTCAATACCAGCTCGTTTATTAATATCAGCCAGAGCCATGGGAATAGAACCGCCACCTAACCCTAAGACTAAAATCGACTTAGGATCAGGATAAAAGGCAAGACCAAGCAAAATGTTCCGGGCATATTCGAGATCAGGCAAGACCGGATTACTAATATCAATGGCTGTTTGCCTGACGGTAGAAGGGGAGCAGAGGGTAAGTATATTTCCCTCCTGAGTGACTAAGATACTGTTAAAGTCGGACTGGGCCCGATAGAGCACTCTTCTTTTCTCTTTGACCGGCCTTCTAGTAAGTTTGTTCATCATTTTTCGCAAAGTAGCCATGGCGCTAGACCTACGCTGGCCGGAACTTTGGTACTGAGATTTCTTCGGTCCAGTCTTCAAATACCACCTCCACCGGCAGGCCAATATACACGTTCTCTGGCGCACAGCCGACCACATTGCTCATTATCTGCGGTCCTTCGTCGAGGGTAATCAGAGCAACAACATAAGGCACTTCGTGGGCAAACGCCTTGGTAACTGGGCGGTAGACAATAGTGAACGACAGGATCTTGCCTCGACCCGAGGTCTTCACCCACTCGACCTGGTCACTCATGCAGGCGGTGCAGTAAAGACGTGGATAGAACTGACATTGCCCGCACGCAGCGCACTTCTGAATGCGCAGCTCATGGTTCTGACAACCCTCCCAGTATGGTTGGGTCTCACGGGTAGGCACAGGAACCGGTTTGCTTGCGGGTGTTGCCATCACGCCCTCTCCCTTCCCAGAACCATAGTACAGTGGGTAGACATAATCCCGCCCTGGCCGTGGACCAAAGCAATTTCTGCGTCTTTGACCTGACGCGGACCGCTCCTGCCACGCAACTGGTGCACGGCCTCAGTGATTGAAAACAGCGAGCCCGGGTGCCCAGGGTGACAGTGCGACATCAGGCCACCGTGGGTGTTGAGTGGCAGCTCACCGCCGAGCTCAAGGCGGCCGCCTTCTACAAACCTCCCGCCCTCGCCCTTGGGGCAGAAGCCCAGGTCTTCCAGCTCAATGATCACCACCGGCGTGAAACAGTCGTACAGTTCGGCCACGTCGATGTCTTTGGGGCCAAGGCCGGCCATAGCATACGCGCGCTCGCCAGCTTCCTTGGCAGCAGAGGTGGTGAGGCTCCGTGCCTGGCTGATGTGCTCGTGCGAGTGGCCCTCACCTACACCCAGGATGTACACCGGTGGACTTTTAAAGTCTTTGGCTCGCTCAGCCGAGGTCATAACAATGGCCGCCCCACCGTCGGAGACCAGAGAGCAGTCGAGCAGGTGCAGGGGAGAGGCAATCATTTTCGAGTTCACAACATCGTCGATAGTGATCGGCTGGCGCATCTGAGCGGCGGGATTCATAGAGGCATGCTTTCGGCAAGCCACCGCCACCGCGGCGAGTTGCTCGCTTGTGGTGCCATAAGCATGTATGTGCGCCTGGGCAATGAGCGCGTAAAAAGCGGGGATAGGAGGACCATAGGGCCGCTCAAACTGCGCATGCCCGGCTGTGGACATGGCCTCAATAGCTCGGTCACGTGAGAGGCCAGAGAGCATATTATCGGCCATAGTAACTAGCACTGTGTTGCAGATACCGGTGGCAATGGCCGAGGCAGCATGATGCATGATTGCCAACGTTGTACCCCCGCCGGTAGCCACGTTCAGGCAGTAGCGAGGAAAAATCTGCATGTACTCAGCAATCATTTCGGCATGATACATGTAGGGCTCAACAAAAGAGGTACAGGTAATCAGCCCATCTACCTCTTCCTTGGTTATGCCCGCGTCTTCAAGCGCCAGCTTTGCCCCCTTGACATAGAGCTGAGTAGCGCTGAGATGAGGCACCACCCCAACCTCGGTGTCCGCTGCACCAACAATGGCTACTTTACCACGGAGAGAGTCCATCTGTATCCTTATCCTTATTGTTGATCTGTCACTTCATCCGACACCGCGCATCCGATGCCGCGCGTGCGTATACTATCTGCTCCTTGTTCTTCATGCAAACGGCCTGGGACCCGGCGATTTCCTCACACTCGGTAGTAAAAGTGGCCCATAGGCAGGCAATAGCGGTTTTTCTTGACATTATTCCATTGCTCTTGCAAGGTGTGATGAGATAAGGGGAATGGTATCCAGAGGGAGAACAAAATTATGTCAAGAACGGTCAAATGTGGGCTCATTCAAACGCTGCTGGCCGGCGCAACCGAGGAAAAAATCGAGACAATCAAGCAAGCGAACCTGGAAAAGCACCTAAAACTGATTGAGCAAGCTGGCCGCGAGGGCGTGCAGATCCTCTGCTTGCAAGAGTTGTTCTCCGGGCCCTACTTCTGTGCTGAGCAAAACCCGCGCTGGTACGAGGCGGTAGAAAGAGTACCAGGAGGCTCCACAACCAGATTGATGCAAGACCTGGCAAAGAAGTACAACATGGTGGTTGTTGTACCGGTTTATGAGGAGGACATGGTCGGAGTTTATTACAATACGGCGGCGGTCATTGATGCTGATGGGACCTACCTGGGGAAATACCGTAAGAACCACATTCCTCACTGTGCACCCGGCTTTTGGGAAAAGTTTTATTTCAAACCGGGGAATCTCGGCTACCCGGTCTTCAAGACCCAATATGCTGATGTTGGCGTCTATATCTGCTACGACCGGCACTTCCCTGAAGGCGCGCGGGCGCTGGGGTTGAACGGCGCAGAGATTGTATTCAATCCCTCGGCCACAGTGGCAGGCCTATCAGAGTATTTATGGAAACTGGAGCAGCCAGCCCAGGCGGTGGCCAATGCGTATTTTGTTGGCGCGATTAACCGCGTGGGATATGAGGACCCCTGGCGCATTGGCGAGTTTTACGGCACCAGCTATTTTTGCGATCCGCGGGGTCAGATTGTGGCGGAAGCCAGCCGAGATAAGGACGATCTGCTGACGGCTAAACTCGATCTGGACACAATTCGTGAGGTGCGTAACGTCTGGCAGTTCTTCCGCGACCGCCGGCCTGAGACCTACAATGAACTGTTAAAGAGTTGATGACGGGGGACGGTTTATGCTCGAATTTGCCATCACCTTCAAACCCGACATGACGCCCGAGCGCATTGTCAAGCTGACCCGCCAGGCAGAGGCCGCCGGTTTCAACTATGGCTGGTCCTTTGACTCTCATGTCCTGTGGCAGGATCCTTATCCATTGTTAACCCTGATGGCGGCTAATACTGAATGGCTGCGCCTGGGCACCTGCGTGACCAACCCGGCCGTGCGCGATCCAACGGTAACCGCCAGCTTGCTAGCAACCCTCAATCGGATCTCTGGCGGCCGGATGGACCTGGGTATCGGACGCGGCGATAGCTCGCGGCGCGTGATGGGCAAGAAGCCCACAACACTGGAGCGGCTTGAAGAGACGGTCAATCTCATCCGAGTCCTGACCAGTGGAAAGCCGATCACCTACGAGGGGCAATCCCTTCAGCTACCCTGGACCAATGCGAAGGTGCCGCCGGTCTGGGTTGCTGGCTACGGTCCTAAGGCGCTGGGCTGCGCGGGGCGTATTGCCGATGGAATCATTCTCCAGTTTGCTGACCCACACCTCATTAAGTGGTGTTTGGGTTTTGTGCGTGAAAGCGCCGAAAAAGCTGGGCGGGATCTGGCAAAGCTCCGGGTGATGAGCGCTGCCCCGGTCTGGGTCTCGGACGATCTGGCAGGGGCGCGCGAACAAGTGCGCTGGTTCCCGGCTCTGGTTTCTAACCACGTTGTTGATCTTATCTCACGCTATAAGCCTGAAGAATTGCCCGCAGCGTTGACGGCCTATGTGCGCAACCGCCAGGGCTACAACTACCTCCATCACGCCGAGGTCGGCAGCTCCAATGCCGAGTTCGTACCCAACGAGATTGTCGACCGTTACTGCATTGTGGGTCCGGTTGAGGAGCACATTCGCCGGTTGCGGGAGCTGCAGGAGTTGGGCATCACCCAGTTTAATATCTATCTCATGAGTGGCAATGAGGAAAAAACGCTGGAGATTTATGGGCAAGACGTGATCCCTGCTTTCCGCTGACAGCTGCAGTCCGAGTCAGGAGGAAGGCTAGCAGGTAGTCAAGAGAGGCGGGTAAGGGTAGTGAAGCGGAAACCCTAGGAAGAAAGCAGTGTTATGAAAACGGTCTTAACTGTAAATTTGCCAAAGGAGCTGGAGCCAGCGCTGAAAGCGGCGGGTTACACTTCACAGAGTCTCTCCAATGAGGCGCTATGCCATCTGGCGGTGGCACTGTTCATGCGCAAAGTGCTGAGCTTAGAACAAGCGGCGCAATTAGCGAGGATGAGCCTATGGGATTTCATTCCGTTTCTTGGAGCGCAAGATATTGCAACTGCCGACTATGATGCAGAGGAAGCCCGAAAGGAACTGGAGACCGCCCGATGGCTATCGGGGAAGCGAAAAAAGTAACAGCGGTAGCGGATGCGTCTTTCCTGATCGGGTTGTGTCTGATCAGTCAGTGGAAACTGCTGGCTGCGGTTGTAGAACGACTATATGTGACGCCTGCTGTGTGGGAAGAGGTCGTTGTGCGCGGTCAGGGAAGACCCGGGGTAAAAGAGCTGCAGCAGGCAAGCTTTATTGAGAGACATTCGGCGAAGAACCGAAAAGCAGTAGAGATGTTGCAAGTTTTCCTTGGCCCGGGCGAGGCGGAGTCACTCATAGTCGCACAGGAGATGGCTTGCTCGGTAGTGTTCGTAGACGACCTGAGAGCACGTAAAGCCGCGCAAGCGGCAGGGCTACGAACAGTGGGAGTAGCAGGGTTTCTTCTCTCCGCCAAACAGAGGGGATTGATTCAGGAGATCCGTCCTCTTCTGGAGGCCCTTCAACAACGGGGGTTTCGACTGAGCCGGACACTGATTGAGGCGGTATTCCGAGAAGCTGGTGAGGTTCCCTAAGCAGGAATAGGGTGCTAGTGGGTTTTGCCCGCCCTACTTGCTCTTCCCTTTCTAAAAGCAGGGCGAACTAATCACCGCGCCGTCACCCCACCATCAACCACAAAGACTCCACCGGTAACAAACGCCGCTTCATCAGACACCAGATACAGCGCCATATAGGCAACATCGATCGGCTTGCCCGCTCGATGGAGCGGAGTGCTCTCAATGTAGGCCTGAAAGAGCCTGGGGCTGGCGGAAATCTCTGCCACCATTGGGGTGTCAATGAATCCCGGACAGATAACGTTAGAGCGAATGTTCTGCGCAGCATAGGTAGTAGCAATAGAGCGGCTGAGCGCAATCATACCGCCCTTCGAGGCCGAGTAAGCGTGGAAGTTGCTGCCCATAAGCCCAGCAGCAGAGGCGGTGCTAACAATCGCTCCGCCACCTGTCTTGATCATCTCCGGGATGGCGTGTTTGCAACAGAGGTACATACTCTTGAGGTTGACATTAAGGGTTGTGTCCCAGATATCATCTTCCACTCTGGTGACCGGCCCGTCCTTGCCCCGCAGGTATACCGCGGCATTGTTGTAGAGAACATTGAGCTTGCCAAACGTGTTCACGGCAAACGTAACCGCGTCCTGAACCTGGGCGGCGTCCGAGACGTCCATCCGCTTCCCCACAGCTTCTCCTCCAGCGGCTTTAATCATTTCCAGCGTATCCTGGATGCCTTCTTCATTGACGTCCGTAACAATAATCTTGGCTCCTTCTTGGGCAAACAGCACCGCCGCTTCTCTCCCTTGGCCGGAACCGGACCCAGTTATCAGCGCTACCTTTTCCGTCAATCTCATCGCTTCCTCCTTTATTGTGCTTTTTAGGCATTAGCCGGTGATATCAACGTGCCAAGTCTGTCGAGCACATCGAGGGTAACAGCCTGCGGAAGCTTGCAGATGAACTCAGCCTTCCGCATTCGCCAATTAAGGCTCTTAGCCTGATCGGATAACACCACTCCGCTCACGTTGAGACCCGGCGGAATTCTTACCTCAAATGGATAGCCCTTTACCTGGTTCGTGATGGGACAGAGAATCGCCAGCCCAACCTTCCCATTGTACGAACCCGGCGAGACAACCACCGCAGGCCGCCGCCCCACCGTGTCCGTTCGGCTTAAACAGAACCGCAAACAGGCGGCGGTCACGTGCACGGCATGGTTAGGCCGACAGTGCCTCTTCATTGTACAACAAGATCCACCACCGTATCTTCTTCGGCCCCAAGAAGAACCGGGACGGTCGTGATCCGCTCCCCTGGCGTTCGGCGGAGCGTTTGGCGGATCTCTTGAACAACAGCACTGAGGTCTACTCGCAGCCGCTTGGCCAGGAAATCAACCCAATAGCCTGCGGGAGTTCCTGGCGGGAAATAACTTCGGAAGTATTGGAGAATTCGATTCCTTTCTCCTTCATATAAAGCCTTTTCTACTATCCTTGTCGCCCTTTCCCAGGCGTATACTTCCGAAACAACATCCATCGGTAAATAAACGACGTGAACACCCAGATCTTCCTCGAACTTGACCCCTAGGTACTTTTTTGTCTCGACACTGATTCCCAGGTCAGTTGGGAAGCTGTGGAAATCTCGGCGAACATTGTCCCGTAAGAACGCCTTTCTGTTTACTTTGCACGAGGCCATGATGGCAAATCGGTAAGCTACCTCAACTTCCCTTTCGCAGAAAATTACGTCAACTTTGTTTTCCAGCCCTGGAAATGTTTTCGCTGCATTAGCAATAGAGCGCCTTGCGTCCTGAAGAGTGCGAAAGCGGCCAAATTCACCTATCAAATCTTCGGCATCTGTACATTCCCTGGCAACTCGAATACAGGACAATCGTTCGATGTCGTCGAGGCTCACTTTACGAACTTTGGGGGATATTCTCGTTGACAAGGTGTCCTCAATTCCTTCGCAGATCAGTGACCGGTAAGGTTTTGAGTGATTGTTGAACAGTTCGGCGACCGCATATTCAAAAGCCTTTCCAATCCAGGCCTGTACGTACCCGGTCATCTTTCCAGGGTGTCTGTACAAACGGCCAAACTGTTGAATCGTTTTTGGACCTGATATCCCGTTGAGAGCTTTTTTCGAGAAAAGGCCAGGAATTGCTGACAAATGGGCAAAAATTGAGAGACCCAGAATCTCGAATTCGGAAGCGAGATTCTTAGCTCGTAGCAAATGAACCTTTGAATCGACAATACCGTTATTCACGATTTGTGCTTTCGAGACCTAACGCTCGGGCGATAAGCGGCGCTGCGTTAGCGGCGTCCACTCGAACGACTGGTTAGGCAATCTTCATTGCTCTTTGTCACTTCCGGTCTAGGGCTTTCCTTCTCGCCAAATGATTGTCCCTCTTGAGAATCGTTTCTCAGCCTCATTCATCGTGACCTAACAGCTCCTAGACGGTGCGGATATTATAGCCATCCTCAATGAGCCAATCGACCGACTTTGACATTTCCTTTTACAAGGTAGCCTTTCCAGTCGTAATATTGTCCTGTTAGTTTTTTTGCGCCTGCCTAACAAAGCTATAGAGAGCGTAATTCTCATCTGGATCCCACGTGTTGCGAGTCAGATTCAAGGTACGGACCACCTGCTCTTCAATCGTCGCTCCGAGAACGGTATTCAGCGTGTGAAGATCGGTAGCCATAATGCCGGAGATATGAGTTTCTGTGCGAAAGTAGACCGGCAAAGAGGAGATGGCCTCGCGCACGTCCCTGTACAGTTGATAATGCTCATCGTTCGTGGATGGCAAGTCTCTGGATGGGCCAGACAAACCACTCTCTTCACTCATGACGTGGCCAGCCTTTCTACCGCTGCGGCGTAAAACTCGGGAATAATCTCGGCGGCGCAGTATTGACGCCCAAGATAGTGAGAGACAACTGCCCCCGGGCACAGGCCGCCGAAGGGCTCCCACACAACGTCGCCTTCATCCGTCGCAGCACGAATGATAAGCTCAATAAACTTCAACGGTTTCTGACTACCGTGTAGGCTGCTGAATTTGTACTTCATTTCGTTTCTTGTTCCCTGAATCCGTTCCGATCCACTAACCTGTGGTTCACGCCAAACATTGGTCACGCCTACATCACAAGTGAATTTCGCCCGCAACTTGGCCCATTGGTGACCAGGAATAGGGTCCTTTCCATCGATACTGAAATAGGGGCGTCCTTTCGGATCGCCGTGTTCATTCGCGTATTGCGACAGCTTCACGAAAGCCTCCACGGGCGGATAATACCAAAGATGATCAGCGGTGAAATACTTTCTGGTCGCCGCGTTGAGCACTCCGCACGCCTCATTGGCCAGCCGGAATGGCAATTTCGTTCGTTTCCACTCGCGACGAAGCCATTCTTGCATAGTCAGAGAGTTGCCGCCCACTTGAAACGTCGCGGCCTTGATGTAATGCGCGCAAACCTCGGTAACAACCGGAAATTTGCGTAGCGTTTGCGTGTTCGCGTTGCCCGCGACGTGCCCCAATCCTTTGTCCCAAATACTACAGCAGCGATACTCCCAGCCATTTGCTAGCAGCACTGGGTGTACTGTTGCCCAGCCCACTTCGGTGTTCCAGAACCATAGCGTTGTTTCAGGTGACGAGTATTTGCTCCACGACTTGATATGAGGCTCATACCAATCGGCAAGGGTTTCAGCCTTGTGGCTGTCGCCAGGATAACCGCTGACACCGTAGGGACCGTCGGAAATGATGCAGGTGGGACTTTGCCACGACGCATACAGATTCTCGGCTCGGTCAAAGTGAATATTCACTTGGTCGCGGGCGAACATGTCCCCAACCGTAGGTTCTCTTTGGTGTCCTTGCCATTTCGAGAACAGGTGAGTTTGCACAGCATTCCCGATCTTGGTCATAAACCTATCCTATCTCGTCCGGCACTCCGGATGTGTGCCGCATCACGCTGCAATAACCGGTGCGCGGTTGTGTTCAATGCTAGCCGATCCGCCAGGAGTGGGGATTGCGAGATAACATCTTTGGCGTCCACACCATGCCAAAGGGGGATCAGTACCTTTGGTCCGAGGGTCTCACGAGCAAAGAGCCCACCCAACTCGGCCTTGGTCCATGGCTTTGCCAAGAAGTGCGGGCTAAAGACGATGAGGCCAAACCTAGAAGCAGAAAGACCTTCATCTATTTTTGTACGAAGACTATCGCCAGGCCGAATCTCGCCTTCGTCTCTCCATACATGCAAGCGATGACCGGCAAGCAGGTTTGCAAGAGGGCGTGCAACCTCGTCCTTATCTTCGGACGCATGGCATAGAAAAGAAAGACATCCCAGCGCAAGTCCTTCATGGTCCAGCGGTCCTTTCGCACAACTTTGGTGAGGCCCAACGTTTTAGTTGAGCCGCGCGAGCGCAGCGAGCGTCGGACTCCAACCAGTTGTTAGGCGGCGTTCAATGGAGCAATACGTTCAATCTTACTCCTTATGTTCCTTGTCGCCTCCCAGAGATCAACTGCGCGTTGCGCATTCAACCAAAACTCAGGGGTGTTGCCAAACAGACGAGAGAGACGCAACGCCATCTCGGGGCTCACTGCACGCCGTTCCCGAAGCAGCTCATTCACGCTCTGACGCGACACCCCAAGGGCCTTAGCAAAACTCGATACTGTCAGCCCGTAATCGGGCAAGAAATCCTCACGTAGCATCTCCCCCGGATGAGTAGGGCGAACCTTTCTTTCTCTTTTATTAGGAATACTCATTTACTACCTCGCCTCAGTGATAAGCAGAAGCTTATAACCTTTTTCTTGAACGTATGGCATTTCCTGGATAGCTCTGCAATCTCTCGACAGGATATCTGCTCCAGATCAGCGACGGGAGAGCAAGTTTTAGTCAAGAAAAGATTTGACCCCTTTTCCTTTTTCTATAGAAGTAATTGGCAATGACGGCATGACAAGCTTTCTTCTGTGTGAGAGAATGTCTGACGTAAGAGAGCAGCTATGAAATACTTTGGGATGATCACCGTATTCCTTGTCTTCAGCCTGGGTCTGTCCGCAGGGGAGGTCTTCGCTCAAGCTCGCCAAGATGAACCGTCCCTCCGCTTTGGCATTATGACCACCCAGTGGCCCCTGTCGTGGGAGGAGATACAGTCGCTGTGGCAAGAAATAGAGGAGCTGGGGTTTGACAGTGCGTGGGTTGCTGATCATATTTTGCCCCCATCTGGTGATGAGAGTGCCCCGATCCTTGAAGCATGGACCCTGCTGGCGGCCCTGGCCGAAAAAACCTCGCGTCTGCGCATCGGCTGTTTGGTCACTGGCAATACCTTTCGCCACCCTGC
Source organism: uncultured Binatia bacterium (SeqCode) (assembly GCA_965220955.1). Lineage (GTDB taxonomy): Bacteria > Desulfobacterota > Binatia > Bin18 > CBDCRK01 > CBDCRK01. The sequence goes on from CBDCRK010000037.1 coordinate 248,450, forward strand.
GCTGGTAGCCAAGATGGCTACTACGATAGATCATCTGAGTGGCGGGCGCTTAGAACTGGGACTTGGCGCCGGATGGTATGAACGGGAACACCACGCCTATGGGATTCCCTTCTATACGGCAAAGGAACGGGCTGAGCGGCTACGGGAAGCCACAGCGCTCATCCGCACCCTATGGTCAGACGAACCGGCGAACTTTCGGGGCAAGTACTATCAGTTAGACAACGCTCCATTTGCTCCCAAACCTGTGCAGCGTCCCCATCCCCCCATCGTGATTGGCGGAGCTGGTCGCAAGTGGATCCTCCCCACCGTTGCGCAGTACGCAGACACCTGGAATGTGCTCTATCGCACGCCCCAGGCAGTGGCAGACTTGAACGCTGTGCTTGATAGCTATTGCCACAACATCGGACGGGACCCACAAGAGATCGAACGTTCGCTTTTCCTGCCGATTATCCTCACCGAAAGCCCGATGCGGAGCTGGGTCTATAGCTGGCTTGCCTTCGGGTACAAATGGTATTTTGCCCTCTCCACCTGGACGTGGCCGCAGCCGGATATCAAGATGCTTATGCTTGGAACACCGGACCAAGTGAAAGCACAGATTGAACAGTATCGGGAGGCTGGCATTACCAACTTCATCTTTGCTGTGTCTGCTGAACTGGGGGATCCGCATGCCACCATTCGCCTGTTTGCTTCCGAAGTCATGCCGACTTTTCGGTAATGTGGGGGCAAGGATGATCTGGTGCGCAGCCTCAAGGCAATCGTTCTTGTCATTCATTCGATCAGGGTTCCTAGCTTGGCGTCAATCATGGTCTGCGTGAGCTCTCCTTGCCGCATAGACCATTCGCCAAGCTCGATCAGAGTGTCACGGCTCGGGTATTTCATCAACTTGAGGTCGGTAGCATTGACCTGAGTATGGCCGCTAAAACGCCGGAAATTCTCATCGACTGCTGTCGTGTTCAGGAACACGGCCAGCCCATAGGCCATCGCCTGCGGCAAGCCGCGTTTGTTCTCGTGGAACAGGTTCAGGTGGTTCTCGAAGCCCAGCACGGGCACGTCACCGAATACGCCAGGATCAACCACGCTCGCCACGATCCGGCGCCTTTCCTCCTTGGACGAGAAGCGCCGCACCACGCAGTAAAAGCCGCTTGGGTAAAGCCACTTTGCGGTGTCGACATTGTGCACAATGGCGTTCGGCTTCTTCATATCCTCAACTGGCCAGGTGGCACCGCCGCTGTTGAAATGCCTCGGATAGAGCAAGGGCACGGTGCCCGACCTTGGCATGTCGCGCAGGTGCTCTTTCAGCCGGAAATCGACTACTGGTCCGGTCGATACCTTGATGCCAAGATCGGCCAACATGTAACGGACAGCCGGGAATAACTCGATGACATTTTTCTCGGACGACGTGGGCACATGAATAAACCGATCCGGATCATCCGGGGACACAATCCGTTCGAACGGATGTTCATGGACAGCAAGGTCGGTGAAGGTGTTATCGGTCGATGTGGAAACCGTAATCGATCCTTGCTGGCCGCCGCGCTCAAGCCGGATAATGATGTTTTCCTGCAGTACTTGGTCATCTTTGAAGGCCTTGTTGCGCGACTCGAACAGATGCATGTGCCGGATAGCTGTGCGTTCAAGGATAAAGTCACGGAAGGGGCGGTAATAGGGTCCATTGCAGAAGCTTCGCGGGATGATCGCTACGATCTGTCCGCTCGGCAATGCCTGAGCCACAGCCAGCGCCACAAAAGCTGAGTACAGGTTCACGGTCTCGATACCGACACGGCGCAAGGCCACCCGGTGTGCTGAATTGCTGTTGATCTTCTTATACGGGGGATTGAGGATCGCATGTGTATACTGACAAAGTCTTTCAGTAAAGAGGTCGCGTGAAAGAGAATCTACTGCAGCATGAATAAAATCCTCCCGTCGGATTGCAGCCGAAAAATCCGGATTACTTCGATACTGATCGACAGCCTGAGTTAAATAGGGGTGCAACGAGTCATCAATTTCGAACGCATCCAAATCCACGCGCTGAAAATGAAAGCCGCCGGACTTCCATCTCTCCAGAAATGCAACTGAAAGTGAGCCAATGCCGGCTCCTGCATCAAGCAAGTGACAACTTCCATTTGCGCTCGGGAAAAGGCTTGCCATAAAGGCTGCAGTTTTCGCAGACGTAAGGAACTGGCCAAACTGCGATTTCTTTTTCGCATCGGTGCTCTTCGATATTTGCAATCTTGTTTGTTCAGCCGACAGCAATGTTGTCTCTCCTGTTTTGCGCCCTAACGTTTCGCTTCAGGCGTGCGGGTACCGCGTCGCCTGCAAGCGGTTGTTAGCCTCGACTTCGGTCTAACTTCAGGTTCCATGTCATGGAGGAATACGGATAGAACTCCGGTAGCATACTCACAATTTGGTTGTCAATAAACCGATGATGCGCCGCGGAGGGAAACAGCTCCTCGGAAACCGGATACTTGGCATTAGGATTGTGAAACATGGACATTCCCTCGGCCCATGTTTCTGAACAGGTTTCGTCCACTTCATATCTGGGGAGGTCAGGGGGTCGGGCATACGTATTGACTTAAGAATGTAATTCGAGTCAGGTCGCAAAATAGCTGCACAGCTACAGCGGGCGATCCTGGGGTAGGGGGCGTAAACAGCAGGAGTCTGTCGGATGAAGCCTATTACCGGGGCGGAGTATTTAGCGGCGGAGCACTATCCATCTCAGGCTGCCTTTTACATGACCGCCTAACGGAGGGGGAAAGATAAGAGGGCGAATACAAGATTCGCCCCTACAGAAAACACGCAAAAATTACCCTAAAACTGTCCTGAAAATACCCTGAAACTAATGTTGCATTTTGAATGTAAATTATTTTCATTTTAAGTGTCAGTTTACAAGACGCCGCTCTGCTTGCCGGGCAACGCTGCGCTTTTGCCCTCCCCACTTTACTAAGTCAATATGCATGCCTGACTCTGTTTCCTCCGTTATGTGGCACCGATCACTTCGAAGAAACCATTCAGGTCATTGAGCACGAATCGTTTTGCTAATCCATGTGCCGCAGCCGCAATAGAAACTGCACCGGCCCTACAAAATGGCTCTATAAGGCATCGAACATCAGCGGGGAAATAAGGACGAATATGCTTCGCTATACTCCGTTTACTGCCCTGATAGGGGAACGGGTGTGGTACGAGTATGTTGCCAACTGTTTTCATATGTCAAATCTTACTGTAATTTCGCTCAATTTGCAGTGGTCATGTTTTTTTGCAGCTAACGTCTGCGTTCAGGGGCTCGTAGCGAAGCGGAGCGTCCCCTGCAACGCGTTGTTAGCTTTATGCTGTCTACCGTCAATTAGATGATCTACTCTGCGAGCTATCTTGATGTGCCAACCCAACGTGGGTCTAAGAGGTCTCGGATACTTCAACCGCGAGACGAACTTCAGTGCGTCCTCGAATCCCACAGAACCAAGATCGTCGCCGAATTGCTGGCGTAAGCCGTCTAGCCCTTCGGCATTGAATCCGTAGAATGCAACCGACAAATAGGCAGTTGCAATTGCCGTCTTTGATCTGTGACGCGACAGTGCTATCGCAAGCATCTGCTCGTGGAGCTTTCTAGAGAACGAACGCTCATAGCGACGGGTTACTACACGAACGAACTGTTGCTCAATGGTACTGGCGCCTTGTATCTCGCCTGTAGCGAATCTCACTGCAAGAGCTCGAAGTATCCCGATCGGGTCAATGCCTGGATGAATGGCACTGCGGTGGTCCTCCGCGACCACCAACGCCTCAAGAAATACCGAAGGGACACAATCCCCGAAACTGTCGACGACTTCCAAGCATCGATCCAGGTCGCTGACCTCCGATACGCGAAGGTATTCCGAAAGGCGCGCCATCGCTACCAGAGGCGCTGACAAGAAACCGATACCAGCCTTTAGAACTTGTTCCTTTGCCATCGGGTATCCCCCTTCTGATCAGCGACCGTTGAACTAAACAACCCTGTCATGGTCTGGTCGAAATCAGCACTCAATTCGTAGAAGTTTGTCGACTCTCGACCGTGACCTTCCTCGATCACGTGGAGAAACAAGCGGTCTTTGCCGAAGTAGTTCTTCTCGATATAGCCTTTTATGATGCCTCTTGTTCTATTGACTCCAACATACGATCTTTCACCCGTTGACGAGTTCTCATAGATCTTCTCTACAGTACCTTCAACGTGACTCCCCTCCCGCCAAAGCATGGCGATATACCGGAGAATCATGTTGGTATACGGTGCATACGAAGTATTGATCGTACGCAATTCGAAGTACCATCGGCCGGTGATTTGCGGCAATGGGAACAGCTTTTCACGTGCCCAGAAGAAGAGCAGGGCGAGTACGACTCCTCCCAGCAAAGTTGCAACAACGTCAGATACGAAGGTTTCGAAGCTCATAGCCATTGGTTGTCGTCTTCGGAACTTCGGACAGCTAACGACCAAATGCCCTATTTGTCGTTTTCAGATAGGTAACCATCCAGGTCATAAAACGCTTGACCAATTTTGTTTAATGACAACAGCAGACGATAGCTCTCGGTTTCTCCATTTGTTGAAACACACACTATTCCATCTGGTCGTTTGTACCATATGGACTCCATCAAATCATAGTGCGTATCATAGTCCATCTCGTAATCCGCCCACGGCAATGTGTATTCTATAGCTTCTTCCATTGATAAGCCGGGGCCATATAATGTAGGCCAAGTTTCTGGTTCAATGTCATCCCTGGAATCACAGCCAATAGTTATTTCAAATCTTGGAAGTGATTTGTTGATCCAGTCTTCATACTCAATAAACACAGATTCCCCTTCTGCAAGGAGTTCAATCCATTTTTTGTCAAGGCGGAGCTTGTTTAATTTTTTCAAATATTCAGGGGGCTGTGTCAGTCCACGCAATTCCCTAAGACTTCCTTTGTCTAGCCTTTTTGCTTTGGGTATCTCTATCTTCCAACCTTTTCCTGTATTTTTAATCGTTTCTTCTGTTACGGCCTCCCATAAACATTCATCCTGGTCTGGGTTGTACAAAACAACGATTACGGGAAGTGAATGCCGAAACCAATAATCAATGTGTGCCTCATCGGTACGAAAAACAATGCTATTGCGATTCGATTCAGAAAAGTAGCTGATTCCAGATTTAATTTGAATAGCAATAAGATCACCAGTTGGTGCGTTGCCTTCTACAATTTCGACCTGAGCATCGATTCCGTAGTCATGAAGAGACTGTTCACGAAAGAGCCATCCTTGCTGAGAGAAGAAATGCTCAACCTTGACCACTCCCAACCTGTCCGTTCTTGGGGCTTCTACCATCGCTGCTTATCTCATTTCTTCTGTTTTCTTGTCATAACTAGATTTATACTGCCCATTAAAATCTGGCAGACCCTGCAAATTTAATAGGATAAACCGGTAAAAGTAATACACCGATTATGGATGAAACCCTCCTGATCAGCAATCTTTAGCTCAGCAATCCTCGACTGAGTCACCAAGTCTTATCTTGCAGGTTTGGCAAGATAAACAGGGGCTTGTTCTGGCAGCTATAGAACCTAGTGGATAGCATCCCGGATAAACTGGGCTGGTGGGTGTTACTGTAGTGTATCTAAACTTAAGCGAAGGCTCTCTTTTTGACTAACGAGGAATGTGGAGCCGATCGGCGAGCGGTGCCACGACGCTGTAGAGCCCCTCAATGAGCACCTCTGACAGATCGAAAAGTAGGATTCTCTTCACGGACAACCTCGACATTCTCAGTGTGTTTCCTGACACCTAACGTTGAGGATGAGCCGCCGAGTTTACGAGGTCGGCTCTATTCTCTTGTTCGGCGCCGCGCTTCGCATTTCCATAGCGGCCTTGCTTATTTCGGCAACACTTCCATCGGCCCAGAGATGTCTCTGCCACCTCGTATAATCGAAAGGCTCTCGCAACATCAAGCTGATAAATCTCTCAGCTTCAACTGTGCCCAAAGCGTCAACCAGTGCACGTAGGCCGCGTATTCGTATCTCCGTGTCAGTTCTCATAAGTTCATCTCCCGGACCAAAGAGGGCGGATCTAAAACAGTGATTCCCTGCACGTCTTTCCCGTGCTTGAGGATTTCATCGTCTGCTGTCACAAAATACTCACATCCTGCAGCTATCGCGCACGATATGTGTAAGGCATCCTTCGCCTTTAGTCCGAATTCAACCAGTGAATTCGCTTTCTGAAGGATCATTTCAGTTTCCTCTACGTCAACGGTAGCATATTGTCTCCACTCACTGATTGTTGTTCGCCTCTCCTCGAAAGGATTCGCTTCATTCTCGAAATCCAGAATGTAGGACCAGACGAGTTCTAGCATACCACCTCGGATGGTCTCTTGAATACACAGCTTGGCTTCTGCTTCGAGCCGAACTCTCGTCTGCCCTTGGTCATCAAACGGACGATTGAAGCAGCAGTTGTCGAGGTAAACCCTCACGTCAGAATCCTCGTATCTATCATCGAGGCGGGTATTGTCAGCACAAATCGCGAAACAATCAGTTTAGCGCCGCTAGTCGTGGCTTCTCGTTTGTACATCGAACATCACAAGCTGAGGGGCGCCAGCGAAGCGAGCATCCCGCTCCAGTGCAGAGTTAGGCTGAGGTGGAGTATGATAGCCTATCTATTCTTGTCGCTCGAATGGTTGCCATCTCCTCACTTCGCTGGGTTACCTTAAAAGATTTGATCCCATTTCTCGCTGGCTACCTGATTAGGCAAGCCCGGGTCGCTAATGGATTTCAGGGGCCAGTTTGGCCAAGTACTGCATGGCCTGCTCAATCGGCACGTGCTCAACAAACTGATTCCTCTCGGCATCAAACCTTCCTCGCGCTGCCTCCAAGTATCCGCATCTAGAGAGGGCTCCACCTAGATCAGGTGACGGGATTGCGATGGACCGAATATCCCCGAACTGCATCGAAAGATGGTCTCTGACAAAGACTGAAACCTTCTGATAGCTTTTGAACTCAGGAATATCCGCCAGAAGCATGGTCGATTACCTTGGGATGTTTTATGTTCTCTAGCTAGGCCGACAGAGCTGATATGAGGCGCCTAACGGCATCCATAAGCCACGCGCGATTAGCGCGTCGGCTTGACGGGTTTGTTATGCAATGACTTGTCGGCGTGTTTCACTGCGTCCGTCGTGACCACAGCTAGACCACCGATGAACACCAAGAAAACGGCTACGACTAACCACTCCATCACAGTTCCTCCAGTTCGTCGATTTTCCTGTATGCGACCCTATTGACCCAAACTACTCCTCCTGTAATCACGACCACTGCGACTGAGCACACAATTTGCAGAAAAATGGGAGCATCGTCGTAGTTCTGTGCCAACCAGCCGACTAGAGAAATATCGATGGCAACAAGGATCGCAAATATAACTTTCAGCCAACCGATTTCCTCCTTCAGCTTATCTACCTTCGACATCAGTTCGCTCTCAGAGTGTCCATCGCATAACGCCGGCGCTGTGCTGCCAGAATGGAGCGTAGCGGAGTGACGGTCAGAACGAGCGCGTTGTTAGGCCTCTCATTCATCAAAGTCTGGTTCAAAGTTATCTGCTGGTTTCACGGTTTCTTTGATAATATTTTCACCATACTTTGCGGCAAGAAATCGTTCCCTATACAAGTAGAAAGCGGCATCACAAACCTTATTGGTGTAATAGGCATTAAAACCGGCCCCCACTACTGAACCTGTAACAGGAACCATTTGGGCCAATTTAGCTTTAGTAAGACGTATGCCGAGCGAACGAGCAATTATTTGAATAATCTTTACGAAAGACTGCTTCTCTATATCTCTCCACACCTTTTTCTTAGCAACATCTTTTGCAATCCTAACGAGTTGAGCCATTGCGACTTGCTTAGCAGCGTCCTTTGGACTTGATGCTAACCCCAAAATATTTAGAGCAAACAATCTTTCCTGTTGAGATGAAATATCAAATCCATAATAGGTGGCATATTCTCCAATTGCTCGCTGATTTAGTGTAATAAGAGCTACAATATCAGGAGGGATTCCTGGTAAACCAACATACCCTGTGGCAGCACCTTCGGCAGCTGCAAGAGTTTTGTATTTTGCTGCCAACCAACCACTTACCCTGTCGGCATATTCTAAATCCAATGTGAATATATCGCTCGGTGTTTTGATATTAAAACCGGCTTTCTGATATTCTTCGTATATTGCACCGGAGCGAACTGTCTTATGAGCAAAATCATTAAGCAAACCAACCAAGCCACCTATAGCTTTTTCAATTACCCAATCAACACCCGGCACTTCTGTTATCAAAGCTCCCGCTTTTTCAAGAGGCCAATTAATAACTTCCATCGTTTTTCCGAACCAACCAATTTGTGGATTTTTCCACTCATGGATGCTTTTAACTGCTAACCTTTCGTATTCACTTAGTTTATTTTTCATGACCCTCTCCTTTTCAGGCATAACGTTGGAGGTAATCGGCGCGACTTCAGGAGCGTCCGCTTGACTGATTTGTTATGGCGCTCTCTGGCCGGGTGTTGAACGGGCATAAGAAGAACGAATCATTAAACTCGTTGTATGACAAGTTCACATCATCACACATTGCCTTAAACAAGCGGATAAGTTCGTCCTCGGACCTTTGCCGTGAGGTGACCGCCTGGTGATAGGAGAAGAGTGCATTCATGACGCTAGTTGAGCCTTTGAACACAACGAATATTTCATTGAGAGCACGGGAAAATTCGTCACCGGTAAGATTGTAGCGGTTTCCCATGAACCGTCTGAGCGTCTCCAGTTTATCCTTTCTCTTTTCGTGTCTTATGTAGAAGAAGGTAGAGACAAGAACGCCGATTACGCCAGACAGTAATGAGGAACCGACGGTCACGCAAATTTGCTCAGTGGTCATCTAAGCACCTTTGATCTTATGAGCCATAACTAGATTTATACTGCCCATTGAAATCCGGCAAACCCTGCAGATTTAACAGGATAACCCGGTAAAAAAACACACCGATTATGAATGAAACCCTACTGATCTGCAATATTTAGCCCAGCAATCCTCGACTGAGTCACCAGGTCTTATCTTGCAGGTTTGGTAAGATAAACAGGGGCTTGTTCTGGCAGCTATAGAACCTAGTGGATAGCATCCCGAATAAACTGGGCTGGTGGGTGTTGCTGTAGTGTATCCAAACTTAAGCGAAGGCACTCTTTTTGACTAAACTCGTATAGGTACATGTCATAGGCTATGAATTTTGTAGCCTATTATCTCCATACAGACCGGTGCGATCGAAAATATTCGTCTGCCAACTACCGCCCTCTTTCTGACATCGAAGCAGGCAGCGGCTCAACGATATCCACTCCCTGTGGCACAGTGAAATGAAAGAGAGCCTCATCAAGAGGGGTTCGATGATCAATATTCGAGAAATGCAAATGGGTAAGATTCCCCACTGGGTCTGTGATCTGGACCTTGACAATGTCGTAGGTCCCGGAACTCACCTGCATCGCCAAAGAGCCGCCCAAGCTCTCGCTGGGATTCTTCTCTCCTTTGCGGGGCGTGAGACGGAGAAGGTATCTCCCTTCGGTCTGTCCGATCAGACTTACGGCAAAGTCCTGGTCAATGCGACCCACACCGGTTAAGAAAGAGACCGGCGTGTGGGAGCGGAAGGCCTGCTGTAGGGGGGTCTTGAGGACTTGTTGCTGTTGGGGCTGATAAAACCAGAGGAAATGGCCGTCAGAAATCACTGTCTGTGGGTCTGGAGAAGTAAACTCCCAGCGCATCCTCCCCGGTTTCTTGAAATAGACCTTCCCCTGTGAGGCGACTTTCTCCCCTAAAGTGGCGGATTCGATCTCCTGGGTAAAATCCGCGGCGAATCCGCTTGTGGCGTCATAACGAGCCTGCAGCTTTTCCACAATCTCTTTGACGGCGACTTCTTCGCCGGAAGCAGACGGTAGGAAACCAACGGCAGACAGCAGGAAGAGGATAGCGGACAACAGTCTGTTGATTTTGTTTCTATCCAATATTTTAGTATTTTAGCGCTTATCCTTGCTGGCCTGTGGGCACAAGCACCTCGCGGGGCTTGCCGGCTTCGGCAGCGGGAGCAACTAAACCCTCTCGCTCCATACACTCGATCATACGGGCAGCACGGTTATAGCCCACACGCAGCCTGCGCTGTAGCCAGGAAATGGAGGCCTGACGGTTTTCTATCACCAACTCCCTCGCTTGCTCATACATCTCGTCATAGCCCTCTTCTTCTCCGGTCTCTCCCACTTTCCCCTGCTGCGCCCGTTCCATCGCGGCCAAGAGATCGGCATCATAAGATGGCGCGGCTTGCTCTCTAATAAAACTAACAACCTTGCGGACCTCGGCCTCAGAAACATAGGAGCCATGAATACGCCGAGGCCTGGCAGTGCCCGGAGGAAGAAAGAGCATGTCTCCCTCTCCCAAAAGCCGCTCCGCGCCTATAATATCAAGGATAGTGCGGGAGTCTACTCGCGAGGTAACCTGAAAGGAGATACGGGCAGGAAAGTTGGCCTTGATAAGACCGGTAATTACGTCTACAGAAGGTCGCTGTGTGGCCAGAATAAGGTGAATGCCTGCGGCCCTACCCATCTGTGCAAGGCGAGTGATGGGCTCTTCGATTTCTCTGCCCGCGGTGAGCATCAAGTCAGCCAACTCATCAACCACAATTACAATGTAGGGAAGCCGCTGATGCTTTAGTGGGGAGTTATTCTCCGACCCTTTGCTTGGCCCCTCTTCTTCCCCTCTCTCTACTACCTCTGTAAGCCTAATCACCTCTCCTTTATTCTCCTCCTCTGACACCCATAGGCGGTTATAGGCGCTGATGTTCCGTGTCCCTTTATCGTGCAGAAGCTTGTAGCGATACTCCATCTGCCGGACAGCCTCTTGCAACGCGGCACCAGCCTCACGCGGGTTCGTGATTACATGGCTTAAAAGATGAGGGATATGCTCATAAAGGGATAGCTCAAGCATCTTAGGATCAATCATAAGAAAACGTACGTCCTGGGGGGAGGCCTTGTACAGAAGACTCATGATTGTTGCGTTTAAGAATACGGACTTGCCAGTACCCGTGGCTCCGGCTACCAGGAGATGGGGCATACGGGCAAGATCAGATACAACCGAGTTGCCCGTGGTATCTTTACCCAGAGCAAGGGTAAGCACGGACTCAGAGGAACTGAATCCGTTGCTGTCAATAATCTCGCGCAAGCAGATTCTTTCTCGCTGGGGGTTAGAAACTTCGACCCCAACCACCGCCTTGCCCGGGATAGGAGCTAGAATACGCACGCTTACTGCGCGCAGAACCATCGAAAGATCGTCTGCTAGGGCGACAATACGGTTTACCTTAACCCCTGGTGCCGGCTCGAATTCATAGGTAGTAATCACCGGTCCTGGCCTTACCGCCACTACTTTTCCCTGCACTCCAAAGTCAGCAAGCTTGTTCTCAAGGATGCGGGAGCTAGCATGAAGTGCTTCTTCGTCTACTTTTACCTCCAAGCCCACGGGCGGGTCTAAAAAAGAGAGAGAGGGGAGGGAATAAAGACTACTTCCCTGGGAAGGCTCCTGGCCTCCCTGAGGAGGTTCTAGGCTTTCCTGAGGAAGACCCTGGTGTGGGGGCTTTGGCCGGGATTTTTTTTGCAGTGAAGCCAAGAGGCCGGTTCTGAGTGCAGCCGAAGGGGAGGAGGTAACCTCTGTCATCTCAGTAACCTCTGTCATCTCAGTAACCATCTCAGTAACAATGATGGGCGGAGGGGCGATTTGCGAACCGCTCTGAGCACTGCCAATTGTCCACCCCTCCTGCTTGTCTGGTTTTACCACTTTTCCCTTTCCTAATAGATCCTTTCTCTGCGTTTTCCTCTTCTGCAACCGTACTCGACACCACTGAAACGCACTGAGGGTCATACCTTTCCCTTTTTCCCCTAATACCCCCACCCCCACTCCCGCTCCCACTAAAGAGAGTCGAGTCGCGCCCATAAAAGAGAGCAGGAGAAGAGGCAGAAGAACAATGTACGCTCCTGGACGATTAAAGAGATAGCGAACGTGAAAGGCAAGAAAGCCTCCGATCCAACCACCGGCAGACCTCACCTCCACACTGTCATACCAGAGGGTAAACAGCACTGCCGCAGAGAGAAGAAAACCACTAAAAGAGAGAGTCTGAAAAAGAGGCGCTGGAAAAGGAAGGAAGCGAAAGAGCACGCCCGCAAGGTAGAAAAGATAAAGAGGAATGAGATAAGCGGCAAGCCCCAGTGCCGGGCGCATCCCCCCAGCAAATAGATAGCCGACTTGCCCAGCCAGATTGCTCTCAGGGTTGTCAGGTTGATACGAAGACAAAGCAACGGTTAAGAGGAGGGCGAGGGCAGCCATCACCACCCCAGCTATTTCACCTCCAACCCTCTGCCCTTTTTGGGGATTCCGTCCCACCGCTTGGGAATTCCGTCCCACCACCATACCACCTCCTCATAGCTCACATCTCCATCACAAAAGGCAGGACCACTGGCCTGCGACCAAAGGTGTGGCGAAAATAGCGACGCAAAGCCCGGCGTACCTGCTCTTTGACCACTCCAGGATCAGCGCGCAGCTCCACTGGCAGCTCCGCTAGTGTCTCGCGAACGACATCCTTGGCCCTCTCAAAGTTCTCTGTTCCGTTCGTTGTTGGCAAAAATCCCCGGGAGAGTAGGTCTGGCCCGGCCAGTATCTCTCCGCTATGCAGGTTAAGACCCGCAATGACCACCACCAAGCCATCCTCAGCCATGTGTCGGCGGTCACGAATCACCCCTTCCTCAATATCTCCCCAGCCATCCACAAACACCCTGCCTGCGCGTACCATATCCACCTTGTGCGCCTCGGCCTCGTCAACCTCCAGGACCTCCCCATCCTCCAAAAGAAAGACCCTCTCGACTGCTACTCCCACTCCTCTAGCCAGCTCGCAGTGACGCACCAAGTGACGATACTCGCCATGAATAGGAACAAAGTAGCGGGGACGGACAAGGTTGAGCATGAGCTTGAGTTCCTCTTGGCTTGCATGCCCAGAGACATGCACAGGGGAGATCGTCTCATAGTGTACTTCCGCGCCGCGTCGGTGGAGGTGATCAATCAACCGGGCCACGGTCCGCTCATTACCCGGAATGATGCGCGAGGAGAGGATCACTGCGTCCTCAGGCCCAAGTTTGACTTGGCTGTGGTCATTGGAAGCAATACGAGTGAGCGCAGAGAGGGGCTCTCCTTGGCTTCCGGTAGTAAGCAGGGTAACCCTTTCAGGGTCAAAACGAGAGATTTCGCCCACATCAACAATCACTCCCGGAGGAGAGGAAAGGTGGCCAGTCTCCTCAGCAATCTGCGTGTTGGCCACCAAACGTTTCCCCACAATCCCCACAGAGCGACCGTGCTTGTAAGAGATGTCGATCACCTGCTGAAGGCGGTGGATGTGGGAAGCGAACGTGGCAACCAAGACTTTGCCCTGTGTGTGAGCAATGATATCCTCTAGAGACCTGGTGATGGCCCGCTCCGAGAGAGTTGATCCCTTGCGTTCAACGTTAGTTGAGTCAGAGAGAAGAAGGAGCACCCCTTTTTCTGCGTATTCCGCCAGACGGACGAGGTCTACAGCTTTGCCATCGATCGGGGTATGGTCGAGCTTGAAGTCTCCCGTGTGCACTATTGTACCCAGAGGAGTAGTGATGGCCAGGGCTACCGCGTCTACAATGCTGTGGGTGACATGGATTCCCTCAAGCGAGAAAGGGCCAATCCGCCAGGGTTGACGGGGCACAAAGGAATAGAGCTTGGATCCATCCAGAAGCCCGTGCTCACGCAGCTTGTCCCGGACAAGGCCAAGGGTGAAGCCAGTACCATAAACAGGCACATTGAACTCCTGCAAGACATAGGGCAAGGCACCAATATGATCCTCGTGACCGTGAGTAAAAACAATGGCTTTGAGGTGTCGCTGTTCTCGCAGGTAGCTAATATCAGGGATAACGACATCGATCCCCAGCATCCCCTGCTCGGGAAACATCAAGCCGCAGTCAATAGCAATGGCCGCGGCTTCGCCCTGCCCAGCAGGCAGATATTCAACAAGCATGAGATTTAAACCGATCTCTCCAAGCCCGCCTAGGGGAACAATGCGCAGCCTACCTTTCATAGTGTTTCCACAAGTCCTTCGACGAGCCTCTCGGCGAGCCTTTTCACAATGCTATAGCTGACAGAGAAGATTCCTTGTCAGCATGAGGAGAAGGGCTAGGATAAAGATGGTCAGAAATCGCCTGACGCACTTTATCCATCAGTTCCTCGCGGCCCTGTTTTTTGGAGGCATACTCCCCAACCGAAAGAGGAGGACTTAGTATCACCTCAATTTCCCCACTACGTATACACCACCCCCCTGCTGGCAGGACTTCCTGGCTGCCGTTCACGGTCACAGGGACTACGGGCACTCCTCTCTCTATGGCCATAGCAAACCCGCCAGGTTTAAAAGGAAGAAGAGGACTATTGGGGTTTCGCGTCCCCTCGGGAAAGAAGAGCACCGAGATGCCAGCACCCAGAAGTCTCTTGACCTGGCGCAGGGTAGTCACCGCCTGGGTGCGGCTTTGCCGGTCAACTAGGATCTGCTTGGTTGCCCGGAGAACAAGGCCAAAAACGGGCACCCGCAAAAGCTCCCGTTTGGCCATCCAGCGGAGCTGAAAATCATCAAGCGCAGCGGCAATGGCAAGAATGTCAAACAGGCTTTGATGGTTGGCCATGAAAAGGTAGACCCGACGAGGGTCCACATGTTCCCTACCCCGCACCCGAACTTTTACCCGGCAAAACCAAAGGCTGCCCCATACCCAGAAGCGCACAAGCCTATAGGCTCTTTGTGCATAAGGATCAAAAGATGAGAGCATGATGATTGGGATAGCCCAGAAAAAGGTGTACAGGGCGATAACAACTACTCGCAGGAGGGCAACAATGTTCAAGAGATTTACCACAAATGAGGGTGTATTATAAGGCTTTTCCTCCGTTTTCGTCAATGGCGGCGGTGTGATTAGCAGGGCAACGGAGGTCTGCTCAGTATGTGCTTCTAGGCAACTAAGTTGATCTTTTCTGTCTTTTATCTACAATCATCTGCTCTAGGGAAGGAGAGGAAAGAGATGATTGTTGAGTGTCCTACTTGTCACACACAATACCGCGTTGATGATATTCTGGTGACAGGGAAAGACCCTGTTTTGCAGTGCTCTTTTGACAATTGCCTTTTTAAGCTCTCTTCCCCGCCCGCGGCTCGGACTTACTCAATACGCGGTCCCCTGGACAAGGCTCAGGACAGGAAGAGCTCAGGGCAAGAAGAGCTAGGAGCTAAGAACCCGGCCCTTAGCCCTGAACCCTTGGCCCCTAGCCATTCTGTTCAGGACGGGCCCTTCGGCAGGCCTTTCGGCGAGCCTTTCAACCAAACTCAGGGCAGGCCCGGCTTGCTAACGCAGAAGGAACCCCCTCTTATTCTCTCCCCCAAAAAACGGGAAAATCTAACCTCTTTTTCTTTACGACCCTTTCTTGTTCTTCTGATCGCGCTAGCGCTCTTTTATGGGGCCTTTTCTCTCTACCTTCTTGCTCACCCTGCCCGTACAGGGAGTCTCCTTGTCCGTCTGCCTCTGATAGGTAGGGCGTTTGTGGTTGAGCAGCTCTCTCCCCGAAAAATCAACCTTCTAAATCTGGAAGGGCAATATCAGCTGATCAGAAATAACAAGCGGGCGTTTATCATTTCCGGTCGGGCAGTGAACACTGCCCTAGTAGCAGCCCAGAGTATTCAGGTTGAGGGAAAGATCTTCAATGAGAAGGGAAAAGAGGCAGGGAAAAAGACTATCTTTTGCGGCAACGAGGTCTCTATTAGGGTTGTAGAAAATCTGTCTTCCCAGGGGATCTCTATTCTACAAAAGCTTGTTCCGCCTAAACACTTTAGTGTACCGCCAGGAAAGTCAGCAAATTTCCTGATTATTTTTATCAACCCACCAGCAGACATCAAAGAGTTCAGCTGTCGAGTAGTAACCGTACGGAGCTAGCCCCTGTGTTGCCCGAAGCCGGGCAGGCACAGGGACCTGCCCCTATTTGCCGGCTTCCTTTTGTTGTTTTTCCTCCGAGGGTTTCTCTGTAGGGGTAACATCGATCTCATCCGGCTGCCCGATAGACTTACGAAAGCTACGGATCCCCTTACCCAGCCCCTCCCCAATCTCTGGCAGCTTCCCGGCCCCAAAGATAACAAGAACTATTAGAAGAATGAGGATGAGCTCCCCAACACCGAGGCCAAACATAGAGGTCCACTATATGTCATCTTCACATGTACAAGCAAGCCACCCATATATTCGGTAGTGGGTCAGTCTGAATTTTCCCTCACCCCTTGAGGGGGGGGTGCCTGCCCGCAGGGCAGGCGGGTGGGGGGCGCCCGCCGGGCGTGAATCAGTCCCGGATTTCAGTGTGAGACACTACCAAGATGGGGAGCTCAACACTCAGGGCTGTTTGTGTCCAGTCAAGTGGTTTAGGTAGGCTCGGCCCTATCCCTGAGCCTCTCTCGCTACAAGCTAGGGAAACCCCAGGCTCTCACCAGAGTAAGCGAGATCCCCACTGGCCGACCCTACTACCTGCTCAGCAGTACCATCTGCTGTGAAAAACCTGACCCACTTACCTGCTCCTGCCTCGTTTAACAGGCAGTATTGTCCCCATACTGCCCCAGTTCCTACCTCTCTCTGGTGCTGCCAATTGAAGGTAAACAGGAGGAGATTGTACTCTTTGTCTACGAACTCTGTCCACTGGCAGTTGCCTACTCTCACAGCACCCTCAGCAGGCTCTCCACTCACTGTGCAATCATAATAGAGCCAGCCTCCCTGGTCTGTGGGGTTAGTCTCTAATAAGGTGACACTGAAAGAGTTGGTGGCTGAACTGGGAACGCTGGGATCTACAAAGGTCGCTGTTGTGTTCAGGGTCAAGCCCTCGGGCTCAGGAGTACCGCCGCCTCCACCACCACCACCGCCGCCACCACCACCGCCGCCACCACCCGGTCCCGGCCCTGGTCCCGGTGGCGGTACGCCGGCCGTGAAGGTGGTCGATTCGGTGCCATCCGCCGGGAAGTCCATGTCCAGGGACGCCTGGACTTCATACTCGGTGCCGTCGGTCAGGCCCGTCAGGGCGAACCTCCGTCGACCGACTGTTTTTCTGATGGATCCGGGACCACGACTGTTTGCTATACCGCAGATGGATGGTCTGGCCGTTGGGTTGACCACTCAACGAGTTGGCGTCCTGGCTGCGATACTGCAAATAGACCATGGGACTGCCGTTGGCGTTGACCGTCTCAACACTCATAGGCGTTGGCGTCCTGGTGGCAGTGACCTGGGTCATCCTGACCCTCGACACCATGGGGAAGTCGCTGGCCTTGATAGTGATCGGGGTCGCCGGGCTCGAAGGTCCTCCCCCACCTTCATGACTGACGCTGACATGGTTATGATCCCTTCCCTGCTGGTGCCTCACCGTTGTCTCCATCGTTCACGGCGGTGATAGTGGCCGTGGCCTCTGCCCGGACCGCAGGGTGAGGGTTTCTGGTCTAACGCGTATAGTCCTCTGTCCTTCAGCTGGGTTACCTCCGCTGCCGGTGAAATCAAGCTCAATGACTTGGTTGGCGGCGAAGGTGACGTCGTTGGTGATGGAGACCGTCACCGTGGAGCTTTGCCCCTCCTCGATGCTGTTCGGATCCACGGAGATACTGAAGCAGCGCGGAGTCGTTGTCCCTGACGGTAGCCGTGGCCCAGGGCCGGCCGGATAATTGCGTATCCGGAGGGCTCCCTGATGGTGGCCGTGATGACACTGGCTTCCTCATCCACATTATCATCGTCCGTTTCCACCGTCAGGGTCCTTGGTGGTTTCATTTACGGCGAACTCCACCGACCTCGAACGGGAGCCGCTCAGCATGGCCCCGGTTTCTGACAGGCTCACGCTGACCGTCCGCGTCTGCGTCATATCGTCATTGCCGCGTGTGAGGGTGAACGTCACTTCGCTGCGCTCGGTCGAGAAATTCCCCGGCTCAATTGAGACCCAGGGCCCGGGCGGGTCATTGTCGTAAACCGTCACCCGCACTTTCGGCGTTTCCGTGTCCTCCACCGGGGTTCCACCGTCATTGTCCCAGACCGCGTGGGAGATGGTCACCGTGCTGCTGCTGGTGTTTTCTTCGGTGTCGTCGACTGGGCTCCACCCGGATAGTTCTCGGGTCTATTCCAGTTGCCACCCACACAGTTCGTGCATCGCCGGTCTTGAACTCCGAGGATGGACGGGCGACACCTCCAGGGTCTCGAAGAATCGAATCCACGCATACTGACGTACACCCGACCCTTGTCGAGTGTCGCCGCAAACCACCGGGTCAGGGTCAGAGGTGCCAGGGTCCGCCATCAAATTCTTCGGGGTTCCTGTCAAAATGCACTGTGTAAGTAGCAGACTTACCCTCGCCAACGTGCACCGCGATGGGTGATATTATCAGTCTGGGGGGTTGGGACTTGGGCAGAAGGCCGGGGTGGCCCAGGTCAGCATGGTGGCCACAGCCCCGGCGATGCAGAGCGCGATTCCTCCGGCAAACGCCAGGGTGAGTGAAGCAGATCGGCTCAGCTTATCCATGATATACCTCCGAGCGTATACCGGACCACAGAAGTGATTCCGTAATTCTTCCTCTTACAAAACAAATACATACTAAATGTATTCTTAGGTAAAATATACCAGGTAAATGTATTTTAAGAAACAAAGAGAGGACTGCCGGAGGTGTATCTGGAGCAAACATCTTCAAACTGAGACACTACCATATATTCCCATATATCTTTGTTTCTTGCGGACCGAGCCCAGGACGGGTAGAATGCCGGATAATGTTGCCAGAAAAATCCGACTTATTAGAAAAGCCTGTTGCCCTTTTCATCCTCCTCTCCCTGCTCTTTCACGCCAGCATTCTCTTGTTGCCCATCTCAGACCCGTCTGCTTTGAGAGACACGGCAGAACGCATTGTAGAGGTCGACTTTCTCCCTCCACCTCCGGTTGCCAGAGAAAAAGAGACGGCAGAGAAAAAAGAAGACCAACCCAAACAAATCGTCTCCCCACCAGATCAGGCTAACGAAGAAAAGCCTGACCAAGCCCGCTTTCTGAGTGATAGGGACAGCGCAACAAAAGAAGAGACCGTTGCCCAGGGTCTCTCAGCCCGAAAACCACCACAAGTTGCCAAAGTAGAACAACCAGCAAAAAAATCTCCACCAACACCAATAGAGCGCAGGGCCACCCCCTCACCACCAGCACAGAAGAGTTCGACGGAAGGCCCGGCAGGAGGACCGACGGAGACCTCGACAGAAAAGCCGGCTTTGGATGGTCTCGCTGGTCGCAAAATTTCCCCCTGGCTCAATGCCCGTGATCTTCAGGCCCTGGTCAAAGAAAGCGGCAGAAAAGAAGAGCCGTCAACTCCTCAAGGAAGTGATCTTATTGCTCTTGCCCCTCCACCGGCTATTTCCAGTCTTCTCCCTGCACCCTCGCTCTTTGGCACCCCGGATCACCTCCCGGATGTCCGCCGGGGCAACCTCACTTTGCTCAACACCAAGGCCAGCCGTTTCGCTCCTTTTGTGAGAAGGGTAGCTCTCAGGGTCTTTCAGCACCTAATCATCTTACAGCGCAAAAACCTGGACCTAGACGAGATTATCACGGCCAGGGGGATGGTCAGGGTTGATGCTACCCTGGATCTCAAGGGCAACCTCATCGGGCTTTCCATTAACGGCCGTTCAGGCAGTTCCTCTGTAGACCAAGCTCTTCTGAAGGCTTGTCAGACTGCCGCCTGGGATAAGAATCCACCGCTCGGAGCCGAGAGCAAGGATGGCAACATACATTTTATCTTCCGTTCCCGGGTCAGTCCCCGTTTTGCCCCAGACGGGTCAAGGGTTGGTATTCACTCAATCACCATATACTTGGAGGCAGGCTTAGTGTAGGGGCGCACCGCGCCGTGCCCTTACGGCTTCCAGCGTAGCACTGGATGGCGGGCAGCCTGGGTTTCGTCGAGGCGGCCTACAGGAGTAGTGTGAGGAGCAGCCGTTACCACTTCAGGGTTCTCGCGCGCTTCCTGCGCAATCTGAATTAAGGCAGCAGCAAATTCATCCAGGGTTTCCTTACTTTCGGTTTCGGTAGGCTCGACCATTAGGGCTCCGCTCACTACTAGTGGGAAGTAGATTGTGGGGGCGTAGAAGCCATAGTCAAGGAGTCGCTTGGCTATGTCCAACGTCTTGACCCGACTTCCCTCCAAAGAACGGTCAGAGAATACACACTCGTGCATACACGGCGCAGTATAAGGAAGGTGATAGGTATC
This sequence comes from uncultured Binatia bacterium (SeqCode), assembly GCA_965220955.1. Taxonomy (GTDB): domain Bacteria; phylum Desulfobacterota; class Binatia; order Bin18; family CBDCRK01; genus CBDCRK01. The sequence continues at coordinate 268,755 of CBDCRK010000037.1, forward strand.
CTCAAGTTTCTTGCGCAAATAGTTGGCGTTAAGTACGGCCATGGCTGTTGCCTGTTTTAACCCATCCCCACCCATGGCCAGCAGGTAGGCATAGGCCCGCACCAAGATGCCAAAATTACCATAAAACGTCCGTACCCGACCAATAGAGCGAGGACAGTCCTCTTGCCAGTGATAACCATGTTCTCCATGCGCGAGACGGGGAACAGGTAAATACTCCTCCAGGATTTTCTTCACTCCCACCGGTCCAGCGCCAGGCCCACCACCGCCATGCGGGGTGGAAAAGGTTTTGTGCAGATTAAATTGGATCACATCCGTTCCCATATGCCCAGGTTTAGCCACACCCATAAGAGCATTGAAATTTGCCCCGTCCATATAGACAAGCCCACCGCCGGCATGGACGGCCTCAGTGACTTGGACAATCTCACGTTCAAAGAGCCCGAGCGTATTGGGGTTAGTGATCATTAACGCGGCTACCTCTGGATCCACCTTCCGAGCCACAGTCTCAGCCTCAAGTATACCTTCCTGGCCAGTAGGGACCTCAACGGCTTGATAACCACAAAGCGCCGAGGAGGCCGGGTTGGTACCATGGGCACTGGAGGGAATAAGGATCTTCCTGCGCGGGTATCCGCGATCGCGGTGATAAGCGCGAATCATTTTGACACCCGTAAGCTCACCATGGGCGCCAGCGGCGGGCTGTAGACTCACCGCATCCATGCCACTCACCTCAGCCAACAGTTTTTCTAGGTGAATCATGAGTGTCAGAGCCCCTTGGGCCAATTCTGGGGGTGTCAGCGGATGTAGGGCAGCAAACCCAGGAAGCCTCGCTACCACTTCGTTCACCGCTGGGTTATACTTCATAGTGCAGGAGCCAAGCGGATAAAAAGTAGTAGCAGCGCTGAAGTTCCACTGCGAAAGGCGGGTGAAGTGTCGCACCACCTCCCCCTCACTCACCTCGGGAAACCCCTCAAGAGAGCTGCGAAGATACTCTGGTGACAGCTGCTCTTGCTCCGCAGGAATATCGTCCTCGGGCAGCGAGTAACCCACTCGGCCGGGGGAAGAGCGCTCAAAGATTAGGGGTTCGTCCAGTCCCCCTTGTTTTTGTTTCTTTTGCATGAGTGCTCACTTGCTTCTTTAATTGCCTGGGCCAGACGCTCAATCTCTTCCCGCTTATGCACCTCAGTGACACAGAGAAGAAGACCGTCCGGGATTTCCGGGTACCACTCTTCGAGGAGCACACCGGCAACAAGTTTTTGTTCTCCAAGTCTCTCTTTCACTTGGCGGGCACGCGGTATTTCCAGTACAAACTCGTTAAAGAAAGGACCGGCAAAGCGCACGCGACATCCTGCCTCCTGAGCAATGAGGGTAGAAGCATAATGAGCCTTTTTATAGTTCAGCTCGGCTAACTTTCTTAGCCCTTCTCTACCCATAAGACAGAGAAAGATGGTCGCAGCCAACGCACATAGCCCATGATTAGTACATATGTTAGAGGTGGCTCGCTCTCTGCGGATGTGCTGCTCGCGGGTAGCCAGAGTAAGGACAAATCCCCTACGTCCCTCGCTATCTACTGTTTGTCCAACCAGCCGTCCGGGCAAATTACGCAAAAAGCGTTCTTGCGAGGCAAAAAGCCCAAGCCCTGGCCCACCGTAGCTCAGCGATAGCCCCAGGCTCTGCCCTTCAGCTACAGCCATGTCACAGCCTAGCTCCCCTGGAGATTTTAACAGGCCCAGGGCGATTGCCTCAGCCGTGGCAGAGACGGCTAGAGCTCCATAGCGATGGGTAAGCGCCCAAATGGATTTTAAATCCTCCACCACACCAAAAAAATTAGGATAGCCCACCACCACACAGATTATATCTTCGCCCAGTGCCTGCTCCAGTGCACGGACATCGGTACAACCATCAGGACCGTATGGCAGTTCCACTAGGCCAACCCCCTCAATTCCATCTAGATAGGTACGGATCACCTGGCGATATTGTGGGTGCAAAGCCCGTGAGACCAGGACCGTCGAGCGCTTGGGCAGAATACGTTTGGCCATAAGCACGGCTTCAGCCGTGGCAGAGGCACCGTCATACATGCTGGCGTTGGCAACGTCTAATCCCAAGAGTAGCGCCACCAGAGACTGAAACTCAAGGATTGCCTGAAGTGTTCCCTGGCTCACCTCCGGTTGGTAAGGTGTGTAAGCGGTAGTAAACTCGACCCGCTGCAGGATCTGGTCAACCACCGCCGGAACAAAATGTGGATAGGCTCCGGCACCCAGAAACGCCAAGACCCCCTGCGCTGGCGCGTTCATGGCGGCAAGGCTAGAGAGCGCTTCTTGTATCTGGATCTCGGAGAGGCCCGGGGCTAGAAAAAGGTTCGCTTGGCTGCGGAGTTGTACAGGAATATGGGCAAAAAGGTCCTCGACCGATTGTAGGCCAAGAATCCTCAGCATGGCTGCAATATCAGAAGAAGTGTGAGGGAGGTATTGCATTAGATCTGCCCTATGAAGGCTATTCTTCTTCCTCCTCTTCTTCCTCTATATATCTTTCATACTGCTCGGCAGTCATGAGGTCATCAAGCTCTGTGACATCGCTCATCCTGACCTTGATCATCCACCCGTCCCCGTAGGGGTCTTCGTTAATAACCTCAGGACTCTCTGGTAGATCGATGTTGACCTCAAGGACTCTGCCAGTCACTGGCGCATAAATGTCAGAGACCGCCTTTACCGACTCCACTACCCCAAAGGCCTCGTCTTTGATCACTTCGTCCTCCACCGCTGGAAGTTCTACATAAACCACATCTCCCAGTTGTTCCTGCGCATAGTCGGTAATCCCTACCGTAGCAACATCGTCCTCGATAGCCACCCACTCATGCTCATCTGAATAACGCAGCTCTTTGGGAAACTCCATACTCTCCTCCGTATCAGACAGAGACTGCCCCTATCTCTAACCGCCTCCCCATCTCTGTCTCTATCTCTGTTTTCCTCTCCTATAAAATGGCTTCTCTACTACCCGCATGCTTGCCCGGCGTCCACGGATTTCCACTTTCACCTCATTTCCTACAGCGGCAAAAGCCGCAGCCACATATCCAAGGCCAACGGCTTTCCCCAGCGTAGGGGCCTTACTCCCACTGGTTATCTGGCCAACCTGTTGGTCCCTGACAAAGAGCCCATATCCCCTGCGGGGAATACCTGGATCTACCATCTCAAGTCCCACCAGTTTCCTTTTGATTCCTTCCTCTTTCTGCTTAAGCAGAGCCTCCCGTCCAATGAAATCTGGCTTATCAAATTTTACCAATCGCTCCAGGTTGGCCTCCAAGGGAGTAGTCTCGCTGGTGATGTCGTTGCCGTACAAGGCTAGACTGGCCTCAAGCCGCAAGGTATCCCTAGCTCCCAAACCAACAGGAACAAGACCCTCTTGGCGCCCATATTTCAGACAGACAGACCAAACCTCGGCTCCCCGTTCTGCGGGAAGGAAGACTTCAAATCCATCCTCCCCAGTGTATCCAGTGCGGGCGACCAAAGCCTTAATCCCTGTCACCTCGGTCTCTGCCGACCAGAACTTCTTAAGAGTGGAAAGGTCTAGGGGAGTAATTTTTTGTAAGATGCCCTTAGCCTGGGGTCCCTGCAGGGCCAGGAGGACATACTCGGAGCTGCGATCAACAACTTCCGCCCGACCCCTGTTTTGCTCTTGTATCCAGAGGAAGTCTTTGTCGGTATTGGCAGCATTGACACAGAAAAAGTAGGTCTGCTCTGCTCTCCGATAGAGGACCACGTCGTCCACAATCCCACCGCCCGGGTAGCAGAGCAGAGAGTACTGCGCCTGAGCTTCTTGCAGGCGGCTCACATCCGTGACCAACAATTCCTGACAAACTGTACCTGCCTGTGGGCCAGAAACCTCCACCTCACCCATGTGGCTCAAATCAAAGAGACCGGCATGGGTACGCACTGCCTGGTGCTCAGCAAGTATACCACTGTACTGCAGAGGCATTTCCCAGCCGGAAAACCCAATCGACCGAGCCCCCAGGGCTTGATGAAGGAGGTAGAGGGGGGTGCGCTTAAGTAGGGGCGAAGCATTTGACCTTGTCATAAATAATGGATATGCCAATCGGCAGAAACCTTCGCATCCACTATACTTATACAAAACTCAAATGCTTCGCCCCTATCTGCATTTTGGCGGCTTTAACGGTATTGGCCAAAAGCATAGCCACCGTCATAGGCCCTACCCCACCAGGGACAGGGGTAATGAAAGACGCCCGCTCTTTAGCAACAACAAACTCCACATCCCCCTTTAAACTCCCGTCTGGTAACCGTGAGATACCAACATCAATAACTGCTGCCTCCTCCTTGACCCACTCGCCCTTAACCAATCCTACCTGTCCTGTAGCAGCAACTAGAATCTCTGCCCGCTTGATCTCTTGCGCCAGATCACGGGTGCGGGAGTGGCATAGCGTCACCGTAGCGTGTCGCTCCAGAAGGAACAAGGTCATTGGTTTACCCACTAAGAGACTGCGGCCGACAACCACAGCTCGTTTACCCTCCAGATCGATCCCTGTCCTATCAAGCAAGTACATAGCCCCAAGCGGGGTACAAGGACGTAACCCTTCCTGGCCGCGGAGAAACTGCCCCTGATTATAGGGATGGAGCCCATCAACATCTTTTTCAGGCAGGATAGCCTCGATTACCTGCTTTTCCTCAAGGTGAGCAGGCAAGGGCAGTTGTACCAGGATACCATGAATATCTGGCCGTTGGTTTAAGCTGGCAATCAAAGCAAGCACTTCTGAGAGTGAAACGGTGGAGGAGAGACGGGAAGCTACGGATACCATGCCTACTTCACGACAGGCCTTTTCCTTACTGCCAACATACACCCGGGAAACCGGGTTGTCACCAATAAGAACCGTGGCCAGCCCCGGGACAGTGTCACTCTTGTACAAGAGCCTATTCACTTCCTCCCTAACCCGTTGCCGCACTTCTTGGGCGGCGGCCCTACCGTCAAGCACTACTCCCATTGTTTTCAACGCCTTATGATATTTTAACGCTAAATGGAAGCCCTGCACCGACGGCTTCACCGCAGGATAGAAGTCAAATAGTAAGCCTACACCGAATTTGCGTCGACTGAGTTAAAATATGTCAACGCGATTGAACTCTTACTGATCGAGCTTAATGCCCAGCTCCTTAAGCTGGTGGGGCTCCACTGGGCCAGGAGCCGAGGTGGTTAGGCAGACAGCCTTCTGGGTTTTGGGAAAGGCAATGACTTCGCGAATGGATTCAGCCCCACAGAACAACATCACTAACCGATCAAAGCCAAAGGCAATGCCACCATGCGGCGGGGCACCAAAGGTGAGGGCTTCCAGGAGAAAACCAAATCTTGCCTGGGCCTCTTCCTGGCCAAAACCCAAAAGATCAAACACCTTCTGCTGTACTTCCAGACGGTGATTACGGATGCTTCCTCCACCCGCCTCTGTGCCGTTGAGTATCAAATCGTATGCCTGAGCCCGCACCTTTGAGGGAGCCTCATCCAAAAGCGCTAGGTCCTCATCCCGGGGCGCGGTAAACGGATGGTGTTTGGCCACGTGGCGACGTTCCTCTTCGCTATACTCTAAAAGGGGAAAATCAGTCACCCAGAGAAAGCAGAGCTTATCCTTGGGAATCAATGCAAGTTTGTTGCCCAAATATAGCCGTAGACGCGAGAGCACATCGGCAACTACATCCTGGCGATCGGCCACAAGCAAAAGAAGATCCCCTTCTTTAAGGGCTGCAGCCTCCTGGAGGCGCGTTTTTTCTGCCTCGCTAAAGAATTTGGCCAGAGGCGATTGCCAACCTGAGGCTGTCACCCGAATCCAGGAAAGACCGCGCGCGCCAAAGCTAACAGCCAGGGGAGTCAGTTCATCGAGTTCTCGACGCGAAAACCGGCTTCCTCCTGGAACCACCATTCCCTTGATTTCTCCTTTGCTCTCGAGCACCTCGGCAAAAAACTGCACCTGGGTATCCTGGAAGAGGGAGGAGAAGTCCTTTAGTTCCAGGCCAAAGCGGATATCGGGCTTGTCGGTACCAAAGCGAGACATAGCTTCGGCATAGGTAAGCCGGGGAAATCGCCTGCTAAGGTTTATACCCTTGACCTCTTGGCAAAGCTTGACCATCATCCCCTCGACCATACCAAAGATGTCTTCCGGCCGGACAAAAGACATCTCGATATCAATCTGGGTAAACTCCGGTTGGCGATCTGCCCTGAGGTCTTCGTCACGAAAGCAGCGGACAATCTGAAAGTATTTGTCTAACCCGCCGACCATAAGCAGCTGCTTAAAGAGTTGCGGAGACTGGGGTAGGGCATAAAAAGAACCGATGTTGACACGGCTTGGCACTAGATAGTCACGTGCGCCCTCAGGGGTGCTGCGGGTCAAAAACGGGGTCTCCACCTCGATGAAGCCAAGACTATCGAGATAATCCCGTACCCCTTTAGCCATACGATGACGGAGGAACAGATTGTGGAACATCTTTGGCCGGCGCAAATCAAGGTAGCGATAGCGCAGGCGCGTGCTCTCCACAGGCTCAGTTTCCTCGTCAATGGGAAAAGGAAGGCTATGGGAAGAACTAAGATACTTTAGTTCCTCTGCCATAACTTCGACTTCGCCCGTGGGCAAGTTAGGGTTGACCGTGTCGAGGGGTCGATTGGCTACGGTTCCTTTAACGGCAATCACATATTCTAGACGAGCATCCTTAACCGCCTCATGCGTCACAGGGTTGACCTGAGGGTTGAAAACCACCTGTATCAAACCGGTACGGTCGCGTAAGTCGATAAACGTCACCCCTCCGTGGTCTCGTTGGGCGTGCACCCAGCCCATTAAGATCACTTCCTGTCCAATGTGTGCCGGACGTAGCTCACCACAATAGCAGCTCCGCTGCCAGTCTTCTAAAGTGCTCACAATAGTCTCAGCCTCGTATTAATATAGATATCAACCTGAGAGATTCTGAATTAAGTGTAGCATGTCCTGAGGGGCTAGACCCAGGTCAACCGCGGTAGGGTAATCGCGTTTCTCCTGCATGTCTCTTAGGGTTCCTTTCACGGCTGCAAGCTCATTCTCGCCCAGAATCAAAACGTAACGTACACCGAGCCTGTCCGCCCGGCGCATTTGGCTTTTCAGCCCCTTCTTCCCACTCTCTAGCTCTACTCGACATCCGCTCCGGCGAAGCCGTCCGGCCACAGAAAGAGCCATGGCCTCTGCCTGCTCACCCAGTGGCGCAATCAGCAAATAAGGGTGGGGAGGGACATATGGCTTTTGCGCCTGCAGAACCATGGCCAGGCGCTCAACGCCAATGGCAAAACCAATGCCCGGCACCGCCGGGCCTCCCAACTGCTCTACCAGCCCGTCGTATCTCCCTCCCCCACACACCGCATTCTGGGATCCCAAACCTTGGGCAAGGACCTCAAAGGAAGTGCGGCAGTAGTAGTCCAGCCCCCGCACCATGCGCCGGTTGAGTTCGAACTCCACAGCCTCCTGCTGCAGGTAAGTCTGGACCCGGGCGAAGTGCTCGCGGCAATCCTGGCAAATATAGTCCAGGATCACAGGGGCGTCGGCCGTGGTATGCTGGCATTTTTCTTCTTTACAGTCGAGCAAACGCAGAGGGTTACGCTCCAGACGGCGGTTGCAGTTCTCACAGAGTGCATCCCGTCTTTCCTCACCAAATATCTGCAGGCTCTCCCGGTAGTGTGGCCGGCACAGGGAGCAACCAAGGGAGTTAAGCTGCATGGTCACATCCAGGTGTAAGGCGGCAAAGAGGTCACGGAGCATAAGCAGAAGCTCAGCGTCAATTAGTGGATCGCTGCGCCCCAGAATCTCTGCGCCGATCTGGTAGAACTGGCGGTAGCGTCCCTTCTGCGGTCGCTCGCGCCGGAGCATGGGGCCAAAATAGTAGAGTTTGGAGACAGACTCCTTGTGGTAGAGGCCGTTCTCAAGATAGGCGCGGATGACTGAAGCCGTACCCTCTGGCCTTAGGGTTACCGAGGTACCGTCACGATCGGCAAAAGTGTACATCTCTTTCTCCACAATATCCGTAGTTTCACCGATCGAGCGGGCAAATAGATCTGTTTTCTCCATAATAGGAACAATGATCTCGGAAAAGCTATAGGCCCCAAGGACCTCCCTGGCCCTGGTTTCCATCATCTCCCACAGTGCTGCCTCTTCAGGCAACACGTCACGAAATCCTTTTATAGCTGTAATCTTCATCAGTTCTGAAAACCTACGCTATCAGACAGCACAGGTCAAGGAAGGAATTGAGAGGGAGGACGAAGGAAGGAAATGGGAAGCCCATAATAGTGGTGGCATTATCGGGATTGTAGCTTGCTTTCTCTAGACCACAGGCACGGCCTTTCTTATGTACAATTTCCTTTAATAATGAGGGGAATAAAAACAGGGCAGGGCTAGCAAAACCCTCACTTTTCTGGCAATAGGGGCATGGAAAGAACGTTTTCAACAGTTTCAACAGGAGGTAGGGGATGAGGAAACTTGTGATTCTTATCTGTGTGGGAGTGGTGATGCTGTGGGGCAGGCCAGTCTGGGCACAAGAGGGACAGGAGGAGACTATTAAGTCCTTAAACCAACGGGTCAAGGAGTTAGAGGAAATAGTAAAACAGCTCAGTGCTGCCCAAGCCTCTAATGGAGCTAGCCCTACCCCACTACCCGCAGCCAGCGTGCAGCCTGCCAGCATGCAACCCGCCCCAAGCCAGGAGGCCGGGATCATGCAGAGGTTGGAAAACCGGGTCAAATCCCTCGAAGAAGGCACCCAGGGGCTGTGGGGCATCGAATTGGGCGGTATGCTCTACTCCTCCTATGAGTATAACTTCAACCGTCCTGACTCTGAGAGTAATAGTCTGAGAATCTTCGATAACGACCACAACGACTTCAATCTGGACCTCTTTCAGCTCTCTATCTCCAAAGAGACACAGAGTGGTCTGGGCTTTACCGCCATCTTGGACTTTGGCGAGACCGCAGGGGGAATAGCCTCAGACTGGGATGGGGACGGGGAGCTGTCGAGTTCGGAGGAGAGCAATGACTTTGAGGTGCAGGAAGCTTATGTGAGCTACACTATTCCTATAGGGCAAGGGCTGGAGGTCAAAGGGGGAAAGTTTGTTACTCTGCTGGGAGCAGAGGTGATTGAGTCGCCCTATAACTACAATGTCTCGCGCTCCTTCCTGTTTGGCTTTGCCATACCCTTTACCCACACCGGGGTGCTCTTTTCCTATCCCCTCAGCGATAGGGTGAGCCTGACGGCCGGGGTGGTCAATGGGTGGGATAATGTGGATGACAACAACGATGGCAAGAGTTTTCTGGGGGGTCTGAGCCTGGAGCCGATGGAAGGAGTGAGCTGGAGCTTTAATGGGGTCTATGGCTCGGAGCAGACAGGACTGGGAGGCTCTAAGCGAGGGGTGTTTGACACGGTGTTGAGCTACACTCCCATAGAGCACCTGGAGTTCAACTTCAACTATGATCGGGGTACAGAGAGTAACATTCTGACTAATGGGGATGAAGCGTTGTGGCAGGGAATAGCGGGCATTGTGAGCATTGGAGGAGGTTTGTTCGAGCCTGGCTGGGCGCCTTTCTCCTTGGCGCTACGAGGAGAGTGGTTCTCAGACGAAGATGGGGCTCGCACGGGCACAGCCCAGGATCTGTGGGAAATCACAACCACGCTGAAGTGGGAGATAAGTGAGCATCTAGAGGTGAGGCTGGAATACCGTCATGATGACTCAAACAAGAGAGTGTTTGAGAAGAAGGATGGTATCTTCAAGGGTGATCAGAACACCCTGGCAACTGAAATTGCTCTCCTATTCTAAATCAGACCCCAGAACATTCGTACCCTAACACGCTGGTTTGTTGCTTTTCTTTCCCTTCTGCTTCCCCCCTTTGGCAAAGGGGGGGTCCGCGTAGGGGGAGCGAGGGAAAATGACAGGTTTGGAGAAGCGGGCAGCTATCAGTGCTCAAGGTTGTCTCCTTGCCGGGGTGGATTAAGCCCGCACCGGCGGCCACTTATCCGCCCACGGTTGGGCCTGCTCTAACTGCGCCGCCAGCCGAATCAACACGTCCTCACGCCCATACGCCGCTACCAGATGAACACCGATCGGCAGGCCGTTGGTATTCCAAGCCAGCGGCACCGAAATTGCCGGCTGGCCTGTCACATTAAATGCGGGCGTAAAAGGCGCCAGCGCTGCGGTCCGACGGGCGGCCGCCATCGGGTTTTCCGGCGTGGCAACAAATTGCCCTAGCGGGGCGCGTAAATGCCAGACAGAGCCTGACAGGCCAACATTTGACGGAACCGACAATGAGACAGGAGCCGCCCAAGGGACCTGCCCATCGCCCACCCCACCCACCGCCGCACGTACTGCCCAAGTCGGATAGCCCCGTTGGGCCGGCCGGACTCTTGCTCATAAAGCCGGGTCAGGCGTGTGGCAAAGTTGTGGATGGTTTTGGCCGCCAGGCTCAATCCTGCCGGGCTGAGGTGATAGCCCAGCCAGTCAAAGCCTTTCTCTATGCGCCCTATATAAGTCTTGTCGGGATGTTTGTCGAGTTTCAAAGAGGCCAGCACCTGATTGACCCCCTTGACCGCAGCCCGCAGCTTCCAGCAGGTAGGCGCTAACACCAGGAGGAAAAACGCCCCCAGAATCGGACTCAGCGGACTGCCCAGGGCAATACCCCGCGTGTGCTCCCAGTACAAGCCGCCGCGTTCCGCCACCCGCCGCAGGTATTGGACGATGAGGTTGAGCACAGCGCGGTCCTTGATGTAGCGGGCCAGCCTATCAAGCAACAGGTGGTGGTCAATTGACGCATAATACGGTTGCACATCGGTCTTGAGAACATACTGACAGCGGGACAGATGGGCCACGACCTGCCGCAGCGCATACTTCACCCCGCCGTGGCCTTTGAGATGGGTGCAGCGGGTGGACAGGGGCAGGACCTGCGGCAAGAGCAGCGACAAGGCTTTCAGCACCACGGCATCCCGGGCCGCCCACAGGTCGTTGTCTTCGGGCTGGCCATCTCTCCAACACGTGACCCGGTCGAGCAGCCCAATCCGGTAGGTGCCGGCCCGCAGGTCGTGTTGGATACGGGCCTTTTCGGTCGGCCAGTGGCGGCAACGAACGAAGCGCCTCCGTAGCAACCAGCAGTTACGTTCATGAGAACGGCATAACTTGTTTGAGGGCCCTGGGAGGAGTACAGTCTTTCCGTACCAGTTCTCAAGGAGAGATAAGAGAGACTTTGTGCGATGGCAATTGATCCGACAGCAGGAACGAATAGCCCCTCGCAAATATGAACATTCCTTTCTGTACAAGTTCTGGAGGAAGACAATATGGCAATTCAGACGACTTACAGCCAGGCACGGGCAAATTTGGCCAAGCTGTGCGACCAAGTGCTTGACAATCAGGAAGTTGCAATCATTACCCGGCGGGGCTCTGAGCCAGTTGCTTTGATTGCGGCATCAGAGCTCACCAGTCTGCTCGAAACCGCCCATCTGCTTCGCTCCCCCAAAAATGCCCAACATCTTGTCACTGCTCTAAAACGAGCCGCGGCAGGAACGGTTCAACCACAATCGGTCCAAGACCTCCGACAAGAGCTTGGCCTTGGCTAAGAAAACGCGGGCTGCCGTCTTTCATCCAGAGTTCAGGCAGGATCTCCGCCACTGGGTGGAAACCGATCGGAAGACAGCTCTTCGCGCGTTCACTATTATCGAAGCCGTTTTACGCGACCCATTCTCCGGCATCGGAAAACCAGAGCCTCTGAAATATTTGGGCTCAGGGGTCTGGCCTCGCCGGCTTAGCCAAGAGCATCGGATTGTTTATCGGGTGAGCGCGGAACGCATAGATTTCCTCCAGGCCCGGTACCATTATTAAAACTAGCATCAAGCGCTTCAGGGCTCCTCACGCAGCATCAAGACGCTGCCCTCTCCGTCACCAGGGATATAGATCGTCCCGGCCTGGTCCACGGCCAGACTGCCGCCAAACTCCATGGGGCCGCGCGACAGCCCGGCCGGGTTGCCGACCGGTAGCTGGGTGGCCAGGGTTTGCCTGTGGTGGGTTGTCAGATTGACGCTCTCCAGGGTTTTGGTGCCGTGGTCGAGGATCAACACCGCGTCTTGACGCACAGCCATGGCCAGCGGTTGTTGCAGCCCGTCGGCGACCAAAGACGTATTGCCAGCCGCATCAATCTTGCTCACCCGTCCGTTGCCCAACTCACTCACCAACAGGCTGCCGTCCTCAGCCACAACCACACTGCACGGTTGTGACAGGCCGCTGGCAACGGTAGAGGACTGTCCGTTGGCATCAATCCGCAGCACCGAGCCGGTGCCGGCTTCAGCCACCACAATGCTGCCACTGGCCTCGCGGGCCAGCCCGTAGGCTTGGTCGAGTTTTCGGACGGCGTAGCTGAAAGACAGGGCCTTGGGATTGTAGCGCACCACGTCGCCGGTCATGGTTGTTAGCAGCAGCTCGCCCGGGGCACCGGCCGCTATGCCTCTGACAAAGCCGGGAAAGCTGTTGTCAAGCAGGCCGCCCAGCCGACCCACCTTGCCGTCTGCCGAAAGCGTGGCCAGACTCAGCCCATCGGCAATATACAGGCTGTTGTTCTCACCGCACGCTAGCCCCCACGGACCAACCAGACCGCCCGGCACCATGACCCGCTCGGTATTGCTGCCGTCGGTCGCCACCTCAGACACGCCACCGTCAACAAAATGCGAGATGAACAGCCGGTTGTCCGGACTAATGGCGATATTGTCAATGCCGGGCCGGACCGTGGCAATGACGGTTTTTGCCCCGGTCTGTACATCGATGCGGACCACCTCGCCGGTGCCGGCCTGGGGGACAATGAGTTCTCCGTTGGGGTTGAATTTCACTGCCGGCGGGCCCTTGAGACCATCGGCGACTTTGTGTGTTTCACCCGTTTCAATATCCGCCCGCCACACCTCACCAAGCGGAACCAGGGGATAATACAGCTTGCCGTCCGGTCCGACCGACAACGCATTCGGCCCGCGCTGATCGTCCACAATCACACGTGGCGGGCGCTCGTCATACGGGTACAGCTCAAGGATACGCCCGTGACCGCGGAACTCATCGGCAAAGATACGGTCCTGGTGGCAGGTGATGCCGTTGACCGCCGGCAGATTGTTGGCAAGGATGCTGACCTCGCCGGCCGGGCTTCGTTTACATACCCGAGCGCTCATGACCTCGGTGACATACATATTGCCGTGCGAGTCAAAAGCCACGTCGTCAGGCGCAACAATCGCCCCACCTAAAGGCGAGATCAGCTCGGGCGCGCCGGTTTCAATATCAAGCGCGGTCAGTTGGCTGCCAAACGCCTGGGTGACATACAGTCGTCCGTCGGGACCAAACTGCATGCCGTTTGCGCCGTACAGCCCGCTCGGCGCTAAGCAACGCGATAACTGCCAGCCTGAAGCCGCCTGGGGTTCTTGGTAGGCGTCCCCAAGCAGCAACTCGTATCTGTTTGTTGTCATGCCTGGCCTCCTTTGGTCAGTGGTTCGTTCATCTTTTTTCCTCGCCCGCTTGGGGGAGAGGGAGCCTGTGTCCTCGTATTTAGCCCGGTCCGGGAGCCGGAGGAAATACCCGCCTCAATGGACCCATACCTGCCTAAGGACCCGTAAGGCATTCCTTCCTATCACTTTAGCAATGTCCTCATCCGAGTAACTATGCTTAACTAGCCAGCGGACAATATTGGGATAGTCTGCCGGATTTTCCAGCCCGTCTACATATTCCACCTCCTCGAACTTTAGACCCTCGAAGATCTTGCTGATGGAAAGCTGAGCCGCATAGGCGTGGTGCAGTCCCACATGTTCACCAAAAAGGGTGTCGGGACCAAACCCCACGTGATCGATGCCTATCAGCTTCACTGCGTACTCGAAGTGCTCCATACATGATTCGATATTATGCCGGGGGTGCTTCTCGGTCAGGGTGGTGTGGGGAGCAGCCTCGATACCGAGCACCCCTCCCTTAGCCGCCATAGCTTCGAGCACATGGTCTGGCTTCAGGCGCCGGCTGTTCCACAACGAGCGCGCACCCGCGTGAGAGATGACAATCGGCAGCTCGCTTTCTTGGACGACGTCCAGGGTAGTTTGATCACCGCAATGGGCAGTATCAATCAACATGCCCACCTTGTTCATCCGCCGGACTACCTGCTTTCCTAGCTCGCTCAGGCCCCCGTCCCGAGCCTCCCGTAAGCCGCTTCCCAGGGCGTTGGCCTCGCTATAGGCAATGCCCATGCTGCGAACCCCGAACCCATAGAGGACATCGACGCGATCCAGCTCGTTCTCTATAGGGGTAGCTGACTCGAGGGTAGGTACCAGAGCCAGCCGCCCGGTTTTATGCGCCTCGATGATGTCCCGCACCCCACTGCAGACCACAATAAAATCCTGATGGGCCAAGTCACAGAGGCGCATTCCCAGATCGTGGAGAACATCATTCCACTTCCAGCCGGCCTGGGAGGTAATAGTGCAAATGCCGTTCATCAGGTTGTCAAAGATGCAGTCCAGGCCGGATGTGGCCAACCCCTCAAAGCCAGTAAAGTCCCGTCCCCGGCGCTTTTGCTCAAAGATCTCACTGATGTCCTCCGGTGTCACCACCGGGTGATCGTGCATGGAGATAGCAATATTTTTGCTCAGGATCTCTAGAACTCGCTGCTCTTCGGCTGGCGAAAGCCCCATGGGGCTAGAGGGAACTCGTCCAACTTCCTTAGCCAGCCTGAATCCCTTGTAATCAACATTTTCTTCCAGGTACTGATAAGATCGGTAGCCTTTGTACTGCTTATTAGTTCCCATAAGCCTCCCTCACTCTTTCTTTTATGGAGTAATAAGGTTACCCTCTTGTAGATAGTGTCTTCTCAGGGTCAGGTCTTGTATTCTGACCTTAGGGCCAAAAATACCCCCCCGGGTGTATAGTATAGGCTCTTCTGTCCAATTACGTTATAATAGGTGCGGTCAAGGCTTATGTTAAGGCCATATTCACCAGCCCGGGGTGTAGGAATTCTTGCACTTCTCTTCCCTGCTCTTCTTCTTCTGCCGACTCTCCACCTTCATCCCGAATATGCTTATGCGCACCGGACGGACGGAGCGCATAAGCACCTGCCTGTTGTTCATGCTGACTTTCTCCCTGTCCCAGCACACGACCACGGTGAGCACCAGAGGGGCCATAACGTGCCGGGCAACACCTCATCCCAGCCGCTTTACCAAATCAGCCTTTCTATTCTCCTCCCTCGCAACCCTGTTCTCCTGCTGCTAATTCTGGAGAGGGCTCCGGTTTTTTTCCTAGTGGAAGCGCCGATTGTTTCCTCGGCATTCTCGTTCCACACCTGGGTTCTCACAACAGACCACCCGCTCCCTGTCCAAGACATCTCTTTGAACCCTAAGTCTTCCCGCTCTCCTCCACACTTCGCTTAGGTTCCTAAGACCTTTTTTGCTTTTTCTCAGAAGAAGGATCTCTTTCCTTGTTGGGGTTTACTGCTTGCTAGCGAAGCCCTGCGATTGGAGCGGAGGACTATGCACTTGCTGTGGAAGGTCTATGCGTGCGTCGGTTTTTTACTGGCGCTTTTGGCAAGCTGCCAGAATATGCAGGATACGCAGGATACGCGCTCACCAGCCGGGGACGTAGACGCTGAGCAGCCTTTGAGCATTACCAAATGGACCCGTGATACGGAGCTCTTTGTCGAATTTGCTCCCCTTGTGGCTGGCAAGGAGACTCCTCTTGCCGTCCACCTCACGGATCTCAACACTTTTCAGCCTGTTTCTGCGGATAGGCTAACCACTATGCTGGAGAGCCAGGACGGGCAAAAAATAACCGTCCTTGCGGAGACACCGGTTGTGCCGGGGATCTACCGGCCCGTTATAAAACCCAACAAGCCGGGCAGCTATCGCCTCACCTTTCAGCGTTCCCACCCGCAGACCCAGAAGATCTACAACACTATTGAGGTGGGGGAAGTCAAGGTTGTAGCTAAAGAAGAGAGAATCCAGGGAAAAGAACAAGAGCCAAAGGGGAGAGGCATCACTTTCCTTAAAGAACAGCAGTGGCAAATGGATTTCGCCACAGAGAAGGTCAGGCACAAGAAGCTGGCAGTTACCTTACGGCTGAATGCTGAGGTCAAACCAACAGCCGGAGGAGAAGTGCACATCATTGCTCCGATAGGAGGGAGAGTCCTGGCGGTGGAGAAAGGCATTCCCACGCCCGGCCAGAGTGTAGAGCCGGGGGAACCCCTGGCTATGATTCTCCCCCTCCCCAGCAAAAGCAGGGCTGAGCTGGAGTATGCTCTCAAGGCTGCCCGATCTGAGCTGGAGGCCGCCGAGAAAGAGCTGGCGCGTGTCCGGGACCTATACAAGGATAGAATTGTTCCTCAGAGGAGACTGGAGCAGGCACAGAAAAACGTTGCCATCCTAAAAGCCAGGCTGGCCTCTGCCCACTCTCAACTCTCCCTCCTGGACATGAACCAGAATATGAACCGGGCCCGGGCCTCTAGAGCGCTGCCCTCAACCCTTGAGAGGTTTATTCTCAGCTCCCCTATGGCCGGCGCAGTTGTGGCTGTGAACATGACCCCAGGGGCTCTTATTGAGGCAGGTCAGGACCTCTTCACCATCATAGACCTCGAACGGGTGTGGATCGAAGGGCGACTGTTCGAACCTGACATCCCCAAAGTGCGAGACGTGGAGCAAGCACGCTTTACTGCACCAGCCCTCTCCGAACCTTTGTCCCTCTTTCCACCAGAGATACATCTGGTGACCATTGGCAGTGTGCTCGATCCGACCAATCGCTCCCTGCCCCTTATCCTGGAAGTCAAGAATCCCGGGAGGCAGTTGAAGATCGGTATGCATGGCCGGCTCGCCGTGCCTACGGGAGAGGTGGTCCGGGATCTAGCCATCCCGCTGGGCGCCATTGTGGATGACAGGGGTATGCCCATCATTTTTGTGCAGGTGGGAGGGGAGACGTTTGAGAGACGGGAGCCGGAGCTGGGGATACAGAGCAATGGTTATGTGCAGGTGAAGGCAGGACTGGCGGCTGGGGAACGAATGGTTACAAAAGGGGCTTATCGCATCCACCTTGCCTCCCTCTCCAGTGAGCTTCCAGCGCATGGCCACGCCCACTAGTCCTACGTTGAGAGAGTTAAAGACTAGACGGAGGGTGAGTAATGTTTACCAGACTGATTGGCTGGTCCTTAGAGAACCGCCTGATTGTCCTGGCGGCAGCTGTTGCCGTCCTCCTGGGAGGCACCGCCGTGGCCTTGCGAATGCCGGTGGATGTTTTTCCTGACCTTACTGCTCCCACAGTCACGATCATCACCGAGGCCCATGGCATGGCTCCGGAAGAGGTCGAGACTCTTGTTACTTTTCCTCTCGAGACGGCAGTTAACGGGGCTGCCGGAGTCCGGCGGGTCCGCTCTTCCTCGGCTACCGGCATATCCGTGGTCTGGGTGGAGTTTGACTGGGGAACAGACATCTACCAGACCCGGCAGGTGGTGAATGAAAAGCTGCAGCTTGCCAGCTCCGTTCTGCCGCCAGAAGTGGAGCGGCCCATCCTCGCCCCCATCTCCTCTATCATGGGCGAGATCATGATCATCAGTCTTACAAGTGACACGCACTCCCCTCTGGAACTGCGTTCCACCGCCGATTGGGTGATCCGCCGTCGCCTCCTCTCGGTGCCTGGAGTCTCCCAGGTTATTCCCATCGGTGGAGAAGTCAAACAGTATCAGGTGCTTGTCTCCCCGGAAAAGACGGCGGCCTACGGGGTGAGTCTCACCGAGGTGACAGAGGCAGTAAAAAAGACTAACCAGAACACTTCTGCCGGCTTTTATGTCGAAGGTGGGCAGGAATACCTTATCCACGGGGTTGGCCGGGTCCACCGACCAGAAGAGATTGCTGATACCGTTGTGGCCCTGCACAACGGCCAGCCTGTGCTTGTCCGTCACCTGGCAGATGTGCAAATTGGCCCGGCCATCAAACGGGGAGAGGGAGCGGTCCAAGCCAGGCCAGCGGTCATCCTCAACATCCAGAAACAGCCTAGAGCCAACACCCTGACCTTGACCCAGGAGCTGGACCACACCCTGGACGAAATCCAGCGTACCCTTCCTGCTGGAATGATCATCAACCAGCACATCTTCCGGCAGGCCGACTTCATCCAGGTAGCAATTGATAACGTGGTTGAAGCGCTACGGGACGGTGCCGTGGTTGTTGTGGTGATCCTACTCCTTTTCCTCATGAACATTCGTGCAACACTGATTACACTCCTGGCCATCCCACTCTCTTTGCTTGTGGCAGTGCTGGTCTTGCGGTTTTTTGGAGCCACAATTAATACCATGACCCTGGGCGGGATGGCTATTGCTATTGGCGCCCTGGTAGACGATGCCATCATCGATGTTGAGAATGTTTTCCGTCGGCTCAAGGAGAACGCCTTCTTTCCTCCAACGGAGAGAAAGAATCCCCTGGCGGTAACCCTCAGGGCTTCTCTGGAGATTCGCCCTTCCATCACCTTTGCCACGTTCATTATTATGCTTGTCTTTGTGCCTCTCTTCTTTCTCAGCGGAGTTGAGGGACGACTACTGGCACCCCTGGGGGTTGCCTACATAGTTTCTCTCTTTGCCTCTCTTATTGTGGCGGTATCGGTAACGCCCGTGCTCTGTTCTCTCCTCCTCTCGCAGGCTAAAGGAGTGACTGAGGGGAAAGAGAGCCCGGTGGTACGCTACTTAAAAGGGGCTTACCAGAAGATCCTGGCGGTTGTGGTTTACCGACCCGGAGTGATCATTGTCACTTCGGCAGTGTTGTTCTCAGGCGCGGTCACACTCGTTCCGTTTATGGGCCAAGCGTTTCTTCCGAAGTTCAACGAGGGAACCCTGACGATTAATACCGTGACTCTGCCGGGCACCTCTCTGGTCGAGTCAGACCGGCTTGGGCAGATGGTCGAAGAAACCCTCCTCTCTTTTCCCGAGGTGAAGACCACCGCCCGCAGGACAGGGCGGGCTGAGCTGGACGAGCACGCCCAGGGGGTGGAGGCAGCGGAGATCGACGTGGGGCTCAAGATGCAGGGGCGCTCGCAGGAGGAATTTTTGCAAGAGCTGCGCCGCGCCTTGAGCGTGGTGCCGGGGATGAACCTTACCATTGGTCAGCCCATCTCCCATCGCATTGACCACATGCTCTCCGGTACTCGAGCCAACATTGCGGTGAAAATCTTTGGCGAAGATCTGCGGCAGCTCCGCAGCCTTGCCCAAGAAGTGCGTACCCTTATGGCCACCGTCCCCAGGGTGGTGGACCTCACCGTCGAGCAGCAGGCGGATATCCCTATCCTACGGGTTCGTTTTGATAGGGAGCGCATTGCCCGTGTGGGGCTCAGAGTGGGAGACCTGGCCGAAGCTGTGGAGACTGCCTTTTGGGGAAAGACCGTCTCCCGGGTGCTGGAGGGCCAGAGGAGCTTTGACCTGGTAGTACGGTACAAGGACGCCAGCCGGCAAGACCTCGACGCCATCCGCTCCACCCTGATCGATACCCCTCTTGGCGGTAAAGTGCCCCTCGGCCTACTGGCAAAGGTCAGGAAAGATCTCGGGCCCAACACCATCAGCCGGGAAAATGTCCAGCGAAAAATTGTAGTGAGCTGCAACGTGACCGGGCGGGATCTACAGGAGGTGGTGCAGAATATTGAGAGAGAAGTGGAAGCAAAGGTGCAATTCCCTGAAGGGTATTACGTGGTCTATGGCGGCCAGTTTGAAAGTGCCGAGGAGGCCTCTCGAACCATTAGCCTCTTGAGCGTGCTGGTCATAGGCGGCATTATCCTCCTGCTCACGGCGGCTCTCCGTTCCCTGCGTGATGCACTCATCATTCTGGTCAATTTACCCCTGGCGTTGATCGGTGGGGTCTTTGGCGTCTTTTTGTCTGGAGGAGTGCTGAGCGTTGCCTCTCTGATAGGGTTGATCACGCTTTTTGGTATTGCCACTAGAAATGGCATCATGATGGTTGCGCATATCCGCCACCTCATGGAGGAGGGCGAAAGTTTCCGCGGGGCTGTGGAACGGGGAGCCATGGAGCGTCTCTCTCCGATCCTGATGACCGCGCTCTGCTCCGGACTTGCGCTGGTTCCCCTCGCTCTTCGCGGAGGAGAGCCAGGTAGCGAGATTCTCACCCCAATGGCGATCGTCATTCTCTGCGGCCTCCTTTCCTCTACCGCCCTCAATATGATCGTTGTCCCGGCCTTGTACCTCAAGTTTGGCCGTCCACTAACGGAGAAGGGAGAAGCGGTATGAAGCCTCATAGGCGGGTATTTTTTCTGGTCATGTTTTCTCTCTTCTGGCTGGCGCCCATACCTCAGGGGGTCGAGGCAGAAGACGCAGTGCCAGCTCTCCGCCTTGATTTGACCGCAGTTCTTAAGCGGGCTCTTAAGGATAATCCCGATCTCAAGGCCAAACGGCAGGCACTAGAGATTGCTCGAGGGCGCGTGCAGCAGGCGGAGCTGCTCTTTCAGAAGAACCCCCACCTGAGCGTGGATGCAGACTACCGTCGCCGGCGATTTGCTGTGCCCATGGGCAAATCCGGCACGGATGTAGAGGTGAGCCTCCTTCAGGAAATAGAAATCGCTGGGCAGCGAGGACACCGCCGGCAGGCAGCGGTAAAGAACCTGGCTCGGGCCCAGTGGTCCGTTACAGATGCCGAGCGCCTGCTGCGTCTGGAAGTTACCCGAGCCTTTTATGATCTCCTGGCTGCCCAGGAGAAAGTTGTCACCCAACGGCAGGTCCTAGCCACCCCCAAGGCCCTCCTGGAGGCAGGTCTTGAGCGGTTTGAGCGTGGGGATATTTCTGTCCTGGAGCTGGACACACTGCGTATGGACAGGGACCAGGCACAAAACGACCTTGTGAACAGGGAAGCTGAGAGAGTACTCATAGAAAAACAGCTCCGCTCGCTCCTGGGTCTGGGAGGAGAGAACTCTCTGGCCGCGACTAAGGACCTGCTGGAACTGTCTGCTAAAAAGGCAGGAAGAAGAAGACTTCCCCCCCTGGAGGAGCTAGAAACGTGCACGTTAAAGGATCGCCCTGACCTCAAAGCCGCGCATCTCACCTTGGAAGTACGAGAGGCAGAACTGCACCTTGCCCAGGCCCGGCGAATCCCCAACATCTCCCTGGGTCCTCTATACAAACTGGACAACGAGGACCAACTTATCGGTGGAACGATCACTATCCCTCTGCCCTTCTTTAACCGCAACCAGGAAGAGATCACAACAGCTCTGGCTAATCTGGAGGTCGCCCGGACAGAGTTGAAGGCCCGAAGGTTGGCCATCAAGCAAGAAGTGGCCTCTGCCTATGCCCGCGCGCGGCTAGCAGAGGAGAGGCTGGCTTCCTATGGGGAGACTTACCTGGATAACCTCAAGCAGAGCGCGGCTTTTACCCGCAGGGCCTATCAGGCCGGCGAGATCAGTATCTTTGAGTTCAGCCTGGCTCAGGACCGCCTTGTTCAAGCCCGCTTCAGGTATCTGGATGCTGTCCTGGCATATCTCCAAGCCATGGCGGAGCTGGACGGAGTCGCCTTTTGTGCACCCGGGGCCAAACCCGAGACTGACAAGAGCTAAAGCTGTGAAAACGAAGCAGTTCTACAGGTCGAGGATCAAGAGGGCAGTCGGGGTAGTTGGTCTTTTATGCGTACAAACGGGTATTCTTGTTGGGGCTTTCTTGGCAGTGGCAAGGCGGTTGAAATAAACGGGGGTTAATGAGGGAGAAAAGTTTTTACGGTGTAGCCTTGGCCATTGCTAATGATCGTAATCGCGCCAACCTCATCGGTGCGTACTACCGCACTGCCCTCCTCCTCATACCGCGCCACCACCTCAGGTGCAGGAAACCCATAGCGGTTGTGAGAACCAACCGAGACCACGGCCACCACCGGTGAGACGGCCTCAACAAAAGCCTGAGTGCTGGAAGTGCGGCTGCCGTGGTGAGGAACCTTGAGAATCTCACTGGCCAAAGGGTTCTTCCGCAAAAGGATCCTTTCCCCTCCCCCCTCAATATCTCCAGAAAAAAGCCAGTCGATCCCTCCATAGCTCAGCCGCAACACCAAAGAGGCATCATTGGTCTCCAGGCCAGGGTGATCACAAGGAGGGTGCAAGACCTCTACTTTGACTCCCCCTATTACTTTTTTCGTGCCTGCTCCGCACAAAGCCTCTACCTGTACCTCCTCCCGATCAAGAGCGACCTCCAAACTCTGAAAGCGCCTCCCTCTTCCCCTTTCCCCATTATGCCATAGAGTCCGAGGAGCAAAGCTCTCTATTAAAAACTTGAGCCCGCCAAAATGATCGAGCTGGGGATGGCTCATAACTAGATAGTCCACACGGTTAATCTTCCGGCTCCAAAGAAACCGGGCAACAATGGCCTCTCCTGAGTCAAAGTCCTCGCTGGCAAACCCGCCTCCGTCAATAACCATTACCTGAGAGCCGGGGAATTCGACTACCGCCGCGTCTCCCTGGCCAACATCAAGAAAGGTCACCCGCAGCTCAGGGCGGAAAAACCGTTGCCTGACCCAGTACCCAACATCACCCATAAGCAGAAGAACAAGTACAATAGAGATAGAGACCAACGACAGAGATAGGGGGCGAGACCGAGAAGGGAGAAGAAGCCAACCACCCATAAGCCCATAGAGGAGCAACAGCTCAAAAAGCGTTGGAGTCACTGCCCGGGCCGCCGCAAAGGGTAAGGCGGCAAAGACACCCACAACCCACACACCAGCACTCACTGCCATCCCGGCCAGCTGAATAACAAGAGTGGCTACCGTCTGTTGGACAAAGAAGAGGAGAGTTGCCAGCAGCCCTAGAGTAACGGCAGCCGATCCCAGTAGGGGAACTACCAGCGTGTTGGCAAAAAGCGCAACCAAAGAGACCCGGTTAAAATGGGCAGCAACCGCAGGGGCAGTCCCCAGCAGGGCGAAAAAAGATACCGCCAGATAGCTCAGACTCCAGCGCAGGATGCGCTCGCAAAGGGGATAACGTTGGCAAAAGATAGCACTTTTCCACCTCTCCCACATGGAATAAAATCTTTCCAGACCCAAGAAAATGCCTAGTATTGACAGGAAAGAAAGCTGGAAAGAAATTTCCCCAACCGAACCCGGCCAGAAGAACGAGATCAGCAACGCAGCCAGGGCCAGGCTACGATAAACTTCTCGCCCACGATCCAAGAGCACAGCGCCCAGATAGACAAGCACCATAATGACTGCCCGCCAAGTGGCCAGGTTTCCCCCAGCAAGTCCGGCATAGAATAGGACTGGCACTACAGCAAGAAGGGCGGCTACCTTGGGCACCGTCAGGGTAAGGAGCAAATAACGGCTGCGGCTAAGCAGCCACTTACACAGGGCAAAGGCAGAAAAAGCCACAATGCCAATGTGCAACCCGGAGATGGCAAGCACATGCGTCACTCCAACACGGGAAAAATCTTGCCACATCTCCCTGCTGATCTTTCCTCTATCGCCAATCACCAACGCACGTAGAATAGCCGCGGCTGTGGGGTCAAGCTGAGTATCAAAAAAACGGCCCACAGATCTACGCAGCCCTTCGACAAAGGCGCGGATCATTCCTCCTTGGTTGCCCAGCCTTTTGACCTGGTCGTCATCCCAGAGAAACGCGGTGACAGAGATCCCGCGCCGGGCCAGGTAGGCCTTATAATCAAACCCGCCTGGATTGTGGAAATTACGGGGAGAACGCAAACGCAGGGGAGCCTGGATAATATCCCCATAAGCCCAGGAACGAGCGGGAAACTTTACCGTTAAAAGCACCCGGCCCGAAGCTGGACGGGGCTTGCCATCCTGCCATACCTGCAACGCCTCAAGGTAGAGTCGTTCTCGGGTCAGTGTTCTTTGCGGCTCCCGATAGAGCCAGCCTTGTAGTACTACTTTTTGCGGTAGAGAAAGGTGGCGGATATGATTATTGGGCAACTCCGGCTCGACCACTCGTTTGATAGTGAGGTGCCCAAGGAAAAAGCAGCCACCAAGGCAACACACCATCACCCCAAGCCTGCGCCCCCCAAGAATACCCAGAAGCAGGACAACACAAACAAAAAAGATCAAGACAACAGCCGGAATGAAAATTTGCCAGGAGCCAAGAAGCTGGCCGAGCAAATATGCAAGGGTGAGTGCAATCAGAAGGGAACGGTATAGAAAATTGTCTGTAGCTGATAGCACATAACGGAGTGAGAGGGCCATAGGCTAGAGAAAAAATATCAAACAGGTTCCTGATACGGATATACAATCTAAGGTTTCGTACAAACTTATGGGGTAGACGTGAGCTTATATGTGAGCTGTTGTTGGGCTTTGCTTGGCTGATCACTGGGAGCCGAGGGCTGGGTATTTACAGAGGAAGAAGCCAGGTGATGGTGGATAACTTCTGCCAGAAGCGGGGCAATATGGGGAACCCGGGTCAACTCCTCTACCGAGGCCATGCGTACGCGCTTTAAGCTGCCAAAGTAGCGGAGGAGAGCTCTACGCCGAACCTTTCCTACTCCGGGAATCCCATCCAGAGGAGAACTGAGCCGCTCTTTACGCCGCAGCTCGCGATGGTAGGTAATGGCAAAACGGTGGGCCTCATCCCGCACCCGCTGGAGAAGAAAAAGGGCGGTCGAGTTCTGTCTGAGAATAACGGGATTCTTGCGACCCGGCAAAAAGACTCGCTCATCAGAGTGCCTGACTTCCTCGGAGGTAGGCTCCCGTTCTGTCCGCATCTTGGCCAGGGAAATAACGTCGACCTCGGTAAGACCCAGCTCCTTTAACACGGCAACGGCTACACCCAGCTGCCCCTTGCCGCCATCAACCATCAGGAGATCAGGCAAGTCCTTTTCTTCCAGGGCCCGGCGGTAGCGGCGGGAGAGCACCTCATACATCATGGCGAAGTCGTCCGCTCCCCCTACAGTCTTGATACGAAAGCGGCGATAGCGGCTCTTGTCCGGTTCTCCTTCGTCAAACGTCACCATAGAACCCACCGCCAGACTGCCCTGGATGTTAGAAATATCAAAACACTCAATACGCTTGGGCGCATTACCCAGGTGCAAGGCCCGGCGTAGAGTGTCAAGGGTTTTCTCTTTCTGTTCAGCGCTCCGCCGCTTCTCAACAAAGCTCTGACGGGCATTCTCCTGCGCCATTTCCACCAGCCGTAGCTTGTCCCCGCGCTGCGGGCGGACAAGAGTGACTTTACGACCCTTTCTTTCGCTCAGGTACTCTTCTCGAACTCCGCCATCCTCAAGTCCCGTAGGCAGCAGTACCTCGTCGGGGACAAAGCGGTCGCCCTGGTAAAACTGAGTCAGCAGACCAGCGAATACTTCCTCGTCGGGAAACTCGTTATCCTCGAACCCATACGTCTGGTTGCCCACCAACTTGCCAGCGCGTACAAATAACACCTGTACCTCAATCAACCCGCCCTCACGATAAAGGCCAAAGACATCCTGGTCGTTGCCCAAGGGCGCAGCCACTTGCTGTCTCTCTGCAGTCTGGGTGATAGCGCGAACCTGGTCGCGCAGTCGCGCGGCCTCTTCAAAGCGCAGTTCGGCAGCTGCCACGCGCATTCGTTCCTGTAGCTGGCCCAACAGCTCCGTGTTCCGTCCCTCCAGCAGCATAACCGCTCCCTTAAGGTGGCGCTGGTATTCCTCCCGATCCACTGGCAGAACACAGGGGCCAAGACAGCGCCCTATCTGGTACTCCAGACAGGGACGGGTACGGTTGCGAAAGACTGTATTGGCACAAGTACGCAGGGGAAAAACCTTACGAATGACCTCCAGGGTTTCCTGTACGGCGGTAGCGGAGTGGAAAGGGCCAAGGTATTTGCTGCCGTCTTTGACAATCTGGCGGGTAAGGAATAAGCGTGACCAGGGCTCTTGGGTAGTGGCCTTAACATGCCAGTAGGACTTGTCGTCTTTGAGCCGGATATTGTAGCGGGGCTTGTACTGTTTAATGAGATTGTTTTCGAGAATGAGGGCCTCTTTCTCGTTAGTGGTAATGAGCACCTCAAAATCTGCTACATAGGTAAGGAGAAAGCGGATTTGCACCCGTTCATCACCACCACGGAAATACTGGCGCACACGATCACGCAGGCTCCTGGCCTTGCCCACATAGATGACGTTGCCATCTTTATTTTTCAGCAGGTAGACCCCGGGCTTGGTGGGAAGAAGATCCAGTTTGTCCTCAAGCTCAGTCATTAGCTATCAGCAGTCAGCGCGTCTACAGCCTCGCTTGCCTTCCTAGATACCCCCCATGATGCAACTTAGCAAAGTGCTCTTTAGTAAACTTTTTCTTCTCCATCAGCACCAGAGCAAGGGCATCACCTAAAGCCAGCATAGCGGTCGTACTAGCCGAAGGAGTAAGCCCAAGAGCGCAGGGCTCCTGGACCTCGCCAATACACAAGACAGCGTCACTCTGGCGGGCTATGGACGAGCGGCGGTGGCCGGTAATAGCAATGAGTTTTATGCCGTTGATCCGTTTGGCTCGGGCAATGGTCTCCAGCACCTCTCTGGTTTTACCGCTGTTGGAAAACGTGATCATCACATCATGCTTGTTCACCACTCCAAGATCGCCATGCGCGGCATCGCCGGGGTGAAGAAAACAGGCCGGAGTACCCGTAGAAGAAAGAGTAGCAGCCATTTTTGCTGCAATGATGCCAGCCTTGCCTATGCCGGTGGTAATGACCTTGCCCCTGCATGTCTGCAGAATCTTTATGGCCCGTAAAAAATCCCCGTCAAGGGAGATTGCCTGAATCGCCTTGGCCTCGGCCTGCAAAATCATATGTGCCCGCCTGACCTCTTCCTCCCCTACCCCTCTCTTCTTAGTTTTTTCCATCCTCCCTATTTCCTCTTCCTTTTGGTATCGGCAAATATCCTAAATCAGGCCCCAGAAGATTCGTACACTACATGTCAGGTGTTTCGATTTAGCCTTTAGCTTTTCTTGCTCTTGGTCCCTGGCTCTTGGCTACCCGCCCTTTTGTCCCGGTCGGTACGCCGCTGCGGGGGAACCGCTTTTGTCCCGGCGGGGAACCGCTTGTACCCTTTGCCTTACCGTCAAACCCCGACCCCTGCCCCCACTTTGGTTTCAAGCTAACCTCGACCTTTAGACCCAGCTGCTGCTGCTCCAGCAGGTGAATACGGTCGCGCAGCTCTGCCGCCCGCTCGAACTCCAGATTTACTGCGGCCTGCTGCATGTCCTTTTTCAATTGTTCGGTCATGCGCGCAAGCTGTCCTGGTGAGATATATTCTCCCTCTTCTTCCGCTACCACGGGAACCGTAACATAGTCGGCCTCGTAGGTCCGCACCAGCGGCGTACTGATCGCTTTGTGCACGGCTTGCGGGGTGATGTTATGCTCTTTGTTGTACGCAGACTGAACACAACGGCGGCGCAGGGTCTCGTCAATCGCCCGGCGCATTGAGTCCGTAATAACATCGGCATACATAACCGCGGTAGCATGCAGGTTGCGGGCGGCTCGACCCACTGTCTGGATAAGCGAGCGATGTGAACGCAGATACCCCTCCTTATCCGCATCAAGGATAGCTACCAGCGATACCTCGGGAATGTCCAATCCCTCACGCAAGAGGTTGATGCCAATAAGCACATCAAACTCACCCCGGCGTAAGTCGCGAATAATCTCCACCCGCTCAAGTGTATCAATATCGGAGTGAAGGTAGCGTACCCGCACTCCCAGGTCCTGATAATATTCGGTTAACTCTTCGGCAAAACGTTTTGTCAGTGTAGTAACCAGCACCCGCTCCTTCTTTTCCACCCGCTTTTGGATTTCTTCTAGCAGGTCATCAACCTGGGCGCGGGCCGGTCGTACAAAGACCTCAGGGTCGATAAGACCGGTAGGCCGAATAAGCTGTTCAATAACCGTCCCCTGGCTTTGTTCTAGCTCGTACTCCCCGGGCGTGGCCGAGACGTAAATCACCTGGGGCGCCTTGCCCTTAAACTCAGAGAAGCTCAGCGGCCGATTGTCCAAAGCCGAGGGCAGGCGAAACCCAAACTCGACCAAGGTCTCCTTACGAGAGCGGTCCCCCCGATACATACCTCCTACTTGCGGAACCGCCACATGGCTCTCATCAATAAACAACAAGTAATCTTCAGGGAAGTAGTCTATGAGGGTATAAGGTGGCTCTCCGGGGGAACGGCCGTCAAGGTGGCGAGAGTAGTTCTCAATTCCCGGACAAAAGCCCATCTCTTCCAGGAGCGCAAGATCATAGAGTGTGCGTTGTTGCAGGCGCTGTGCCTCAAGGAGCTTGTTTTGCCCTCTCAGCTCCTCCAGTCGCTCGACCAGCTCTTCCCGGATGCCCCGGACTGCAGTTTTTAGATCGCCAGAAGTAGTCACATAGTGACTAGCCGGAAAAATGGCCACCCTGTCAAGGCGCCGGATCACCTTGCCGCGCAGTGGGTCTACCTCGGAGATCGCGTCTATAGTATCGCCAAAGAACTCTAGACGAATTGCCCGGGATTCTTCATAAGCAGGGAATACCTCAACCACATCCCCCCGCACCCGAAAGGTACCACGGTGAAAGTCATAGTCATTGCGCTCATACTGGATGTTGACAAGCTGGCGCAAAAGCTGGTCGCGTTCTACCTGATTTCCTTCCTCAACAAAGACCAGCAACTCAAAGTAGGAGGCCGGGGAACCAATGCCATAGATGCAGGAAACACTGGCAACAATAATAACGTCCCGTCGTTCTAAGAGCGCCTTGGTGGTAGAGTGACGCAGCTTGTCGATTTCTTCGTTAATCGCCGCGTCTTTCTCAATATAGGTGTCGGTTCGCGCAACATAGGCCTCGGGCTGGTAATAATCGTAGTAGCTAACAAAATAGCGGACTGCGTTGTGGGGAAACAGGTCCTTGAACTCGCTGTAGAGCTGAGCGGCCAGGGTCTTATTGGGCGCCAGAACCAGGGTAGGTCTATTCACCTGCTCAACCACGCACGCCATGGAGTAGGTCTTACCAGAACCGGTAACCCCGAGGAGCACCTGGTGCTGGCGGCTCTGTTGCAACCCCTGGACGAGCTGTTCAATAGCCCGAGGCTGGTCTCCCTGAGGACGAAAGTCAGAGACGATTTTAAATTGTCCTTCCTGTCGCATAGCTGCTTATCTTAGCAGAACCTCAACCTAAATCGAACCACAGCGGGTGAGGCCGCAGGAAAACCTTGGGTAGTTGCAAAAGGCCAGCAGATAGGTTAGGCCACGATTGTTTTGGCTGATAAGAGTTAAAATTAACTGAAAGGAGACACGAATGGGAGGAAGCAACTCTTGGTGGAAGGCAGCTGGTCTGGCTGTAGCGATGGTGGTGGGGGTATTAACCTTTTCCTCTGCAACGGCACAAGAGAAGACGGTAGATTTCACTGTAGCTAACATTGAATTTGAAGGGACCAAAATGTTTGTTCCCGCCACTCT
Organism: uncultured Binatia bacterium (SeqCode); assembly: GCA_965220955.1. GTDB lineage: Bacteria > Desulfobacterota > Binatia > Bin18 > CBDCRK01 > CBDCRK01. The sequence continues at coordinate 298,119 of CBDCRK010000037.1, forward strand.
GGTCGTCCACAAGGGGGACCGGGTCAAGATAAAAGTTCTAAACAACATTCAGTCGGAGCCACCCAACCATGGCTTTGCCATTTCTGACTTTAAAGTCGAGGAGGTGGTGAACCGGGGCGAAGACAAGACCGTTGAGTTTACTGCCGACAAGGCCGGCATCTTTGATATTAAGTGCCACCTTCACCCCGCCCATGTCCACGGACAGCTCATTGTGCAGGAATGATATAGGGGCAAGCGAGTCTCTCCCAAAGACGCTGAGATCGCCTGGTTTATCTACGATTTGAAGCTAGTTCAGGGGAAGAAAGGCGAGCATTCACGTTTTACTCTACAGAAAATAGATGAGGTATTCACAGGGTTTGAACCCGCTTCTTCTTTTCCAAAAATATAATGTGTATAAGAATCAAGCTGTGAGCAACCAGAGTCGCCGCGTAAACCGCAACATCTGTCTCGTTCTCCGAAGGCATCTTGGACAGCGAACTGTCCTAGGTGTGGTCATCCCTGTGTTGGAAGGTCATATCAAGGCTATTAGGCAGGGAGTTTCTTCTGAAGGCCTCACGGAAGCGCAGGTCAAGGACGGCTTTCAAAAACTCGCCAGTAGGTTTCTCAAGAGCGATTACCATCCTACATACATTCAACGTCGGCTTGGACCGCGCGGATTTCTAGAGGTCACCGGCGAACGGTATCGATTCCAGACCTTGCTCTTGACCTGACGTAAGTCGTGACCAGCTTGAACAACTACATGATGAACTGATCGAGTCCTTGCGATCAGCATATGAGCAGCGTCAGGCTGCCATTAAGAAACTCGAAGAGACGTTTTCCTTGCCCAAGGAGTGTATCCAAGATAGGTACGCTTTGGTTGATGCCTATTTGTCACAGCTAAGCGGGAACCGAGTAGAGATGTTTGAGGTCATTTCGTTTGCGGTTCTTCGTGAATATTTTCGCACGTTCGGTTTCTCTCTCCAGCGGTTTTCGACAACACACTCAAATGACGGGGGCATGGACTTAGTTGCTGGGGAAGCAATCTACCAAGTAACTACAGACGAAAGCGTTCAAAAGGTCCGAAAGGACCTAGCCAAAGCCCCAGGAATAATTCGCGTTTTGGTCAGACCTAGTGTAAGCACAGAAATCAGTAAACTCTGTGAAAGCGAGGCTTTGGAAATCATCGAATTGAAGGACTTGCTCAATCACTTCATCGCATGGCTGTTGGCACGTGATACCCGTAGCAAACACGGCAAACAACTTCAGCAAGTGCTCCAGATTGCGCTTGAGGAATTTCAGCGAGAAAACAAGGCATCGACCGAATAGTCAAATTATCAGAGGATAGCATATGCAAAATGACTCTACAGGCATCAGTAATTCACCTCTGGAGGTTGGTGACGGCTGTCCGTTCTAAGCTCATCTCTTCGTGACAGGCTTTGGAGATTCTCAATTGCTACCTTTGCCAGCGTATGGGCTGTGCCGACTGCGTGGTCGCTAGAGCGTGTTGTCTCGAAGATGAGGAATAATCAGTTTAGCAGCCTTGTTTGAAAATTTAGATGAAGGAACTAGTGGTCGGCAGGAACTTGTCATGGATGGACGATGCTCCTGTTATTCGTGAGCAGCTCTCGAATTATGTCACTGTCAAGAAGCGGAAGACAAAAACGGCGCTGTAATTCGACCTTTTGAGTGGGTAACAACGAAATTGCCCAGCCATGAAGCTATGAGCCCTAACATCGGCGTGCAGTCCGACGCTCACTTCGTATCGCGCGGCTGACGCCGGGCGATAGCCGGTCATGCCACATGTGGCACCACCCAACGGACAACGAGATACGAGGCGTCCCGGTCCTTTTGCCTCCTTTACCCTTAGATTCAAGACACCCTGGCAATATCTCCTTTCTCCCTGCGGCCAAGGCTTCTACCCTCAAAAATATAACCTGAGCTCCAGATAATAAACGTAGGGATACAAACCGAATTCACTCTGAATGTGAGAACCAACAAGGGCGGTGCCCACGGGGAGGTAGGCCCCAATCCGCATATCAGCCTCGTTGCTGAGAGAAACAAGGAGAAGCGGGCCAACAAGAAAGCTCTGATCGAGAAGGTTCCAGAGGCCAAAGAGGTCTGCCGTAACCAGGGGGTGGAGTTCATAGTCTAGGCTAGCACCAAGGTAGTGACGGCCAAAGTTAAAGATCTCGCCACGAGCCAGACGCTCGGAGTCAAAGAGGCGAGGATAATCTTCAGGGTCTTCCTCTCCCACCCCGTTAAAATAATACTCCAGGAAGGCATAAAGGCCATTGGCAAACCGGTAATCCACGCTGGTTACCCCGCGGATAAACGTTCGTTGTTCTTGGTTTGTACCCGCGGTGTTGTGGGTGAAGGTGAACTCCCCGCGCACTCCTAGGCCTCCAACGTCTCCGTCAAAAAACGGTCCAGTAACAAAGTCACGAAAGAATTTGCCTCCCATCATGCCGAGATCAAAGTTCCCCACGGTTGTCTGTGCCCGTACGCCGGCTGAATGACTACGGAAGTCGCTGTCAAACGCCGCATAGACCGCTTCTATTTGCGAGAACTGCCCTAGCGGCCATTTCACGCTCACGGCGTCTACCCCTGCCTTAAACTCTCTATCGATTTCTACCGGGGAGAAGGAAACAAAGAGATCGGACGGAGTCCAGATGCGCCCCACTCCCCACGAGATCGCTTGACGGCCGATCACTATATCAGCCCGAGGGAGAGCAATACGGACGTTCAACCGATCTAGCTCATGCTGCCAAAGCAGGCTGCCGGTCTCCCTGACCGTCCAATCCAATGGCAGTAGAGAGAGGCGCCCCGCGCTTGTGGAGCGACCCCCAGCAAAGAGTCCCCCCGCCATCCCACCTGTCGGATTGATTACACCGAAGTGCTCATAGTGCACGGTCCAGCTCAAGTGGGCCCCAATATCCCCCTCAAGCATGAGCCGAGCACGGGTAAAGTCCTGGACGGTGTCACTTGCCCCTGGAAGGGAGGTATCCTGACCCAGGGCAAGGGTTTTGACATAGCCAGAGAGGCGAACGGAAAAAACCCCACTGGCAGATTGGTACAAGGGTCCCTTGGTGAGGGCAGAGGCAAAGCGGGGAAGAAAAAGAGCAGCCAACAGGAAAAAAATAATGATCCATAAACGTTCTGTCATCAACCAGCGCTTCCCGGCACAGGGGCATCTTGCCCATCCCGCACCTCATCGCTCACTACCTGGCCGTCCTGTAAACGGATCAGGCGGCGGGACCGCTCCATCACCTGAGGATCATGGGTGGAAAAGATAAACGTGGTGCCATGGGCATGGTTGAGTTGTTCCATCACATTGAGGAGAGAGGCAGCGGTAGCAGAGTCGAGATTGGCCGTGGGCTCGTCCGCCAGGATGAGTACGGGCTCTGTGGCCATAGCTCTGGCCACCGCTACCCGCTGTTGCTGCCCACCGGATAGTTCTGCTGGACGACGAGTCTCAAGGCCGGCAAGGCCCATCTCCCCAAATAACTTTTGCACCCGTTCTCTACGGTTCTTTTCAGACACGCCTTGTAGAAGTAGGGTGAACTCGGCATTTTCCAAGGCGGTGAGTACAGGGATCAGGTTGTACGCCTGGAAGACAAAGCCAATATGCTGCAAACGGAGACGAGCCAGTTTGCCGGCAGGCAATACCTTAAGATCCTGTCCGGCTACCCCTACCTCACCGGCATCGGCCCGGTCGAGCCCGCCAATAATGTTCAGCAATGTGGTCTTGCCTGAACCTGAAGGGCCGGCAATAGCAAGGAATTCCCCAGGGGCAATTTGTAAGCTTACCCCGCGCAGAGCAGGCACCTCAAACTGCCCTGTACGGTAGGTTTTTCGTACGTTCTGAAGTTCCACTGCCCAGCCAGCCATAGGGCTCTCTAAAATATTCTCAGCGCGTCAGGTAGCTCTGTCCGTGCTGCCTTGAGCGCCGGGTAGAGAGACAAGACAGCCGCCATTACAAACACAATGCTTACAGACCAAACAATCCGCCTCAGACTTAAGTGAGAGTAAAGGATAGGGTCGAAGACAGTTCCGGCAGTCGAGAGATTAGTCTCGATCAAGTCCAGTCCGAAGGTAGCGAAATAGTGATGAACACCCAGACCCAGCGCCAGGCCCAAGGCCAGGCTGATCACCGTTAGTATTAGAGACTCACAGATGACCATGCCCATGAGCTGCCGGGGACGAAGGCCAAGGGCCGCACAAACACCAAATTCATAGCGGCGCTCCAGTACTGCCATAAGAATAGTGTTGAGCAATCCCAAACCCACCATCACCAGCACAATGCCGTTTATCACATAATTAAAGGCGTCATCCAGCCAGACAAACTGGACTAGTTCTGCCATTGCCTCCCGCCAGGTTAGGACCTCAGCCGGGGCCCCTATTAACTGTTCTCGTAAACGCATGGCCACCAGCGGTGAGTCACCCTCCTGCTTAAGGAAGACCGCCACCTGGGTCACCTGGTCTGGAGCCCGGAGAAACTCCTGCATTTGGGGCAAAGGCAAGTGGATCACATACGCATCGACCTCACGCAGACCGGTACGAAAAATTCCCGCCACCCGAAAAAGAGCGCTCTGAATTTCTCCTCCAGATCCATCCACAGCTTCGGAGCGAGGCGCTTGAACCGCCTGAGCCATAAGCACCACTTTGGATCCTACCCTTACCTCTAGCTTTTGCGCTAGTTCGGCACCAATCACAACGCTGGCGGGCCTGCCGTTACCCAGATAAGACCCGTCGACCATGCGCTGGGGGATTAACGAGACAAATCTTTCTTGTTGTGGGATGACCCCAAAGATGATCACCCCGGAGGCGTTAGCCGCAGAGCTCAATAGACCAGAGGCCAAAAGCCTGGGACTAACTCCTTGCAAGGAACGGTTTAGGCTTTTGGCATACAGCAACTCTTCGGTCCCAGAAACCACCCAGGCCGGGAGCAAAAGATCCTGAGAGCGCGTGTTCTGATACCCCTTTGCCTGGACAATGACATGTCCCCCACCAAGCTTTATACCGTTGGCAATCATCTGCTCGTGAGTGCCATCACCCAGCCCCAAAGAGACAAGTAGCAAGGCAAGCCCCAATCCCAGGGCCAGAGCGGTAAGCAGGGTGCGTCGGGGACTACGCCACAGGTTGCGCCAGGCGAGCTTTACTAACAGAAGAATCCCTTCCATAATAATACTAACGGTCTAAATCGAATCACAGGACATTGGCACACTAGAGTAGGGGCGATCCTTGTGATCGCCCCAGGAGAAAGGCCATGGCAACAAGGCGAATACGAGATTCGCCCCTACAACAGACAACGAGATCTCTTGTGCCAATCTCATATGACTGATTTAGCACATGGACTCTGATGGGTCCAAAAGCTAAAAGTAAGAAAAATCCCTCCCCTTACTAAACCTTATGGATCGCCTCCACCGGTCGAAAGCGGGCTGCTCGCAGAGCCGGATAAAGGGCAGACACAAGGGCCACAACGGCCAGCCCCAGAGCGGCCTGGCCATACGCAGAAAAATCCTGCCAGCCGTACCAGAGAGGATCAACCACGACTCCAGCCATGGGGATCTCGCCCATAAAGCTACGCAAGTCCAGACCATAAATCTGCAAGTACCACAGGAGTGGAGCTCCAAGCCCTCCTCCCAAAACCAGGCTGGCGCTCACCAGGCCTCCGGCCTCGGCCAGAACAAGACCCACCACCTGAACGGGACGCATCCCCAGGGCCATAAGCACGCCCAGCTCACGGGTACGCTCAAAAACGGCCATAAGCATGGTGTTCATCACACCCATGATCGCTACCAGGAAAACAATGAAAAAGAAAATCGAGGTACTGCTACGAATAAGACGCACATACTCGGCCAACTCTGGCGATAGTTCAGGCCAGGCGCGCACTCGAACGGGAAGTACCTGGCTGAGTCGAACCTCAAGGGCGGAGGCTACCGCCGTAGCCTGGGCTGCATTGGAGAGAGTAATAGCAATTTCGTGAATTCTTTTAGGCGCCAGGCTCAGGAGTTCCTGCAGAGAAGAAAGAGACATAAGAACCAATCCGCGGTCCATGGCCTCGAGCCCCGTACGCAAAATTCCCACAACCGTGTACAGATCATTTCCTATTGAGCCATCGGCGGCCTGTGTTACCAGAACAACCTCTGACCCTACTCCAACATCAATCGAATCGGCCAGCTTTTCTCCTATGACAACCCCTTTTGGTACCTGTTCGGTCAGATAGCTCCCTGTTACTATCCGAGTGTGCAGGGTAGTGATGTGTTGTTCCCGACCGGGGATAACCCCCAGAAGCTCTGCCCCGGTGGATTGGTTGGCAGAGCTTACCAACCCATAGCCGTATACCCGGGGCGAAGCCGCCTGAACTCTGGGGTCAGAGGTAAGGGTGGCCAAAAGCTGGCTGACATCCGTTCCTTGCTGCTTGCTCAAGGTCTTATAAATGGAGCGGGTAGGATAGTAACCCGGAGCATGGACCTGCATATGGGAAAGGCCAAAGCGCGTACCGTTTTCGATCATTTGCTGGCTTAAGCCTTCAAGCAGGCAGGCAAAGAGGAGTAGCATGGCGTAACCCAGGGCAATGGCAGCCATAGAGATGAGGGTACGTCGGGGATTACGCCAGAGGTTACGCCAGGCGATCTGGACAATCCGTTTGCTCATCGCTCCAGATTGCGCAAAGAGAACGTCTCCTCGCCAATCTCCACGTCAAAAGTGATAGAGTCATACAGAATCATGGTCTGCTCACCGGGTTTGTCCAAGGGTTGCATCACTAGACGGGTGGGAACGAGCCTCCCACCCGTAGTTTCATATTCGGAAAAGGTCAACTCCCGGACCAGCTTATTGTCCTCGTCATAGTAACGATGCCAGGTGGGCATGAGATCAGCCTGTCGGACCTCCAGAATGACTTTTCCCCATACCACTGGCGCTTCTGGCTGAGGAGTCAGGGTAAATTCATATACCTCAACCCCGTCTCGCTCTCCCTCAAAAGAGATAGCAATAAAGTAGTCACGAATAAGACGGCTCTCTTTCACCAGATCATCGTTGGTGAAATGACTTCCCATCCATGAGGCCATCATCATCGAAGCAGGAATCTTGATGGTGCGGTTCACTTTGGGCAGATAGTTCCAGATATTCTTTCCTACCTTAAGGGAGGCCATGCCCGCCTCTTTTTTAGGCTTGTTGATGCGAACCAGGGCATTCTCGGTCCCCTGTGACCAGATCTGCATGGCCAGGGTGCGCTGCCAGTTCTTGGTGGAGATCTGCATCTCAACTGTGCTAACGCTGGATTTACCCCGCAAAAGCCGATCCACCTGATCCACGATTTCCCTCGCCCGTTGATCGTCACTAGCCCCAAACCCCGAGCCTGGGTTTAGGAGCGTCAACCCGCTTAGGAGCGCAAGCACGCTTAAGAGCGCAAGCACGCTTAGGAGCTGTCTGAAAATCCTTGTTCTCCCCTTTCGTAACATACCTTTACCGCCCTTTACTGCTTAGATTTCTGGTATCCTGCCCGCGCAGCCTGTTCCTCATTATCGAAATAGACGCGATTATCTTTGTTAACCTTACCATAAAATACCCCACCAGGAAGATGATAGATTTTTGAGCGTTTGTTACCAATGATCTTGCCGCTGACCTTGGCGCCTGGTTGAGCCAGGACTTTCTCCGCGCATCCACCCCAGAGACCACGGTCTTGAGCAATGGCTTGGCGCTGAAGCTTTAGAAAAAAGTTCCGATACTTAACGTTGGGGAGATAGGTAGAGACCTGAGCATAACCCTGACGGATCAGCTCGGCATTAACAAAGAGGTTGCGGATAAAAACATAAGCCAAAAGCCGCCCGTATTGGTCGCGCTGCTCCACATCAAACTCCAGGGAAACCTTCTTCCCTGACACCAGGCTGCGGTTAACCGCAAAAGCCTCGTGTCCGCAGTAATCAGGTAGTTTCTTAGGCCTTTTTGTTTCTGGGGCATCGATGCCAAGGTATCTTACTTTCTCCCCGTTGGTTAGAACAATGGTATCACCATCAATGACTCCGGCTACCCGTACCCAGCGAGCGGGGGAAGTAGATCTTACCGAAGGAGATCCTGTCGAGGAGAGAGAGGCTCCGTCCTTCTTACCTCTGTTTCCCTTCTGCCTTTCCTTCTGTACCTGTATAGCTTCACGATATTCTTGTGGAACGTAAAGAAGGTTGTCAGTATAGTGCGCAGTTCCTTGTTTATCAATCCATTTGTAAATATCCGCCCACAGGCATAAGGGCCAGAGCACTCCTAGAGTCACTAAGGCGAAAACAAGCGGCAGGTACCCCTGGGTACGGCCAGTACAAAGGTCACTTATGAGCATAAAGGGTCTTTCACAAAATTCTTCCACCAAAACCCATAAAGATGTCGAGGAAAAACTCAAAACGCGAGAAAATAGCCCGCATCCCTTTGCCTAGTAGGGGCGATCGCGGGCATCCTGCCCGACGTGATCGCCCGCTATATCGTCAAGCTGGCACTTCACTTGCCATAGTTATACTAGGCCTGTCTCCGAGCTCAGATCCTCGCTGATGTTCTCAAACTGCTCCAGGGCGGTCCGCAGATCCTCAGCAATCTCAGCGGCAATCAGGTCCGGGTCGGGCAGGTTCGCCGAGTCCTCCAGGCTCTCGTCCTTGAGCCAGAAGATGTCCAGGCTCACTTTGTCACGCTGGAGCAATTCCTCATAAGAATATACTCGCCAGCGGCCGTTAGGCTTGTCTGTAGACCAGGTCGCCTTACGCTTGTGTCGGCTGGCCGGATTGTAGCAAGCCACGAAATCATCGAGGTCTGATCGCTTGAGCGGATTGGTCTTCAGCGTGAAGCGCTGGTTGGTACGCAGGTCGTAGATCCACAAGGTCTTGGTCCACGGCGTCTCGCTGGCCGGTTTGCGATCAAAAAAGAGAACGTTTGCTTTAACCCCCTGAGAGTAAAAGATACCTGTTGGCAGCCGCAGCAGAGTATGGACCTCGCATTCGTGCAGGAGTTTACGCCGCACCGTCTCACCAGCCCCACCCTCGAAAAGCACATTGTCGGGAACCACTATTGCAGCGCGACCGTTGATCTTGAGCAGCGTCTTGACGTGCTGGACAAAGTTGAGCTGTTTGTTGCTTGTTGAGGCCCAGAAATCATCACGAACCACCGTCAACGCCTGCTTCTCCTGCTCGCCCTCCTCATTCACAACGAGCACGCTTGATTTCTTTCCAAAAGGAGGATTCGTCAAGACAAGGCCAAACCGCGCTCCGGGGTCGGCACGCAAACTATCGTCGGTAGTGACAGGCGGGTTAGCCTCATCGCCAGAGGGACCAATACCATGCAAGAGTAAATTCATGGCACAGAGGCGGGTCACATTGTCCACAATCTCAACGCCGTGCAAGGCTTCGAGCTTCAGGTGACGCTTTTGATCTTTATCAAGATTGGGATAATGACGTGCGATATAGTCGTGGGCTGCAAGCAAAAAGCCGCCGGTGCCGCATGCCGGGTCACAAATTGTCTCGCCCGGCGCGGGTCGTATGACGTCGACAATGGCCTGAATTAGCGGGCGCGGCGTGAAGTACTGCCCTGCCCCTCCTTTGATGTCCTGTGCGTTTTTTTCCAGCAGCCCTTCGTAGGCATCGCCCTTCACATCAGCATCAAGGGCCATCCATTGCTCGCGGTCGATCAGGTCTACGATCAGGCGACGAAGCTTTGCAGGATCCTGGACCTTATTTTGCGCCTTGCGGAAGATAATGCCGAGCATACCCTTGTTCTTGCCCAGGTCTTCAAGAATGTGGCGGTAGTGTGCCTCTAGAGCATCGCCGTCCTTAGACAAAAGGCTCGGCCAGTCATAACTCGCAGGAATAATCGACTTATGCTTCCATGGCGCCTGTGTTTGCTCATGAACCATTTTGAGAAAGAGCAGATAGGTAAGCTGCTCGACGTAGTCCCCGTACGAGAGCCCATCATCGCGCAAAACATTGCAGTAGTTCCACAATTTCTGGACAATCTGCTGGGAGTGGTTAGTCACAATACATCTCCTATTCTATAGCTGCTGGATGCCAATCGAACCACATAAGATTCGGTACAGGAGGTCTCGCCGTCTATTGTAGGGGCGAATCTTGTATTCGCCTACCTCTCTGTAGTCCCCCCTACTGGGCGATCACCTGGGCGATCACAAGGATCGCCCCTACGTTAGTATATCAATGTCCTGTGATCTGATTTCGTTGGAACCTCTGGCTCATTGTGTCTCTTGGCCAAAATACCCGAGACCAAGAAGAGCGGCATGGAGGTCCCGCTCGAAGCGCTGAAAAGCAAGAACCTCTCGCAGGCGGACAAGCCGGACCCGCTCGCCAATGGCGTCGAGGAATGCCTCCGCTTTCTTCTTTTTTAGCCGCCTGGTTCCGATCACATTCGCAAAAGCCTGGTTAAGAATTTGCTTGGGATTAAGGACTCTCTCCACCTCACGCGGCCTTCTCGGAATACCCAGGCTCATGTCATCAAGCATGGTCCCAAACGCTGCTCGCAAAGCGTCGCCATCTACGAGAGCCCAGGCCTCGGTCTCTCGAACAGGCACAACAGCAACTGTTTGTTCATACTCTCGAGTAAGCTCATGAGCAATCCACTGGGCTGCAGGTTGCACCCGCTCCTTCAATGCCGAATCTGGATCGCCCGCCCCGTCGGTATGAATGAAAAGAATTCCGTAAGCTCCACGGGCTTCTCGTGCCGCCTCCAGGATGCGCGTTTCTCGGTTTTCGCCCCGATGTTGCGCAGGCGTGTGGAGTTCCACAACATCCCCGATCTCTACTATGTCGCTGGCAAATTGTAGGCACAGATCTTCGGTAACACGGCGAAGTATGGGTGCCAGAAAGCGATGGTCAGTGATTCCCTCTGCGAACAAAGCAAGCCCTAGGTAGCGCATAACGCTCAGTAGTCCGGATTGACACTAGAGAGGTACCGATTCACCTCAAAGGTACTCACAGATTCAGCTTCCATATCTGGTTGCAGTTCCCCCTGGTCCCCTGTGCGGACGGGCCGGATACGGGTCTTGCGGCCGTGCTGATGCGTTGCCGAGTCTATAACGGTTAGAATATCGGAAAACATTCTTTCACCTTCCTGCAGCTCGGACAGAACCACTGGGGAGTGGCTGTTCAGCAGCATCTGGGACAAGGGTTCCTGGGTATCCACATCCTCGCTTGAAGGATCGCTCACCAGCTCCCGCAGCCGGCGGATCATGGCCTTCAGGCGTGAGTGGTGAACCCCGTTCTCGGGCTCCTCGAAGCAAACCAGCCCGCGGTGCTTTGGATCGTGCAAAAGCGTCAAAAAAGCCAGGATGCGCAGGGTACCATCGGAGACGACCCGAGCACTGAAAGGAGGACCATCCCGCATACCAACGTAAAGCCGATATTCCCTGTTCTGAAGGTCCTCTTCCACGTTCAGGTCCACCACCCCTGGGATCAGGGAGGAGAGATCGGCCGCGATGTCGGCCAGCGACCCTTTAGGTCGGGAATCGGTTTGGGTTTCGGCCTGGATCCGGGTGAGGACTGTGGCCAGATTCGAACCGTCAGGTTCCAGCTCCTCCGCCGCCGTGGTGGGGCTCGATCGCCGAAGCGCTGCGGGGTCAAGCTGGAGGAAGCGCCAGGAGCGCATTTCCTCGCGCAGCGCATAAAGGTGTGGGAATTCAGCACTGGTGATGCTCGAAAGCACTGTTGCCTCGGCTGCCTCGGCCGAGCGCGTGCGGCCAGCGTGGCCATCCTGGTAAATTTTGAAGCTAGGTTTACCGTCAGGCCGGATGGTATTGAGCCAAGGTGTTCTACGGCTGTATTTCATGAACGCCTGTTTGAACTCCGGAGAAGGCCCCCTTCCTCCTGGCTTCCATTTATCCTCTTGGGAGAGGATGGGCTTTGCCTCCTCCCTTGCCACCACAAGCCGTTCAATTCCTCGGGGATCCCTCCGACGCTCGATCTGCACCTCGTAACGCATGCGAGATTGTTTGATTTTCACTATGGAACCCCAGGGGTCGCGCACTTCGGGATCGAGAAGCACCTCAACTGCAAACGACATCCGAGTACCAGGAGACCCGTCTGCATCCCGACGGAATAGCTCATGGGGTTCTCCTCGAAGGCCCCTAACCGCGGTGCGCAGGTCCATTCCCGCCAGATGGGACAGCAGCCGGATAGCATCGAAGAGGTTAGATTTGCCAGAGGCGTTCGGCCCAAGAATCACCAGAAAAGGGCCGAGGTTCATGCCAAATCCCTCAAAGGTCTTGAAGCCATCGATCTCAATTCGGGTCAGCATCAGTTGTTCTCCTCGGGGGTTACGTGGGGGCTCTGTGCATTATACGACAATTTCATAAAGTATTTTCCTTAAGGTAGGGGCGAATCTTGTATTCGCCTAACTCTCTGTGGTCCCTCTACAGGGCGCTCACAAGGATCGCCCCTACGGGAAGGTCATTTATATCAGGCTGTTGTTGCCATTTCCGAAAAGATTTTGTGATCATGCAATAGCGCCTATTCTCACAGTTCACCGGAGTAACTCTCCCTGCGATTGAAGTACTTGCGGTCTCTTACCCCCAGCATCGGGTTTGCCGGTAGCCTTCCTGGTAGCCTTTTGCTCGGCCTCTCGCCCAGCACGTTCAGCGCGGATATGCTCCAGAAGCACTCTGGCTGACTCGTCGTTCGGGTCCTGGGGCACAAGTTTGCCCTCAAAGGCACGCTTGAGGATAGACTGGCGCAGCCGCTCGGCACGTTTGAGATTAGTGTCAACGGTAGCTTCGAGTTCGTCGATCACGGAGAGGCGTCGCTCGACTTCAGTAACGATGCGGAACTGCTCAGCGAGTGGAGGCAAAGGAAGACCAATGGTCTTAAATCTTCCGAGGCTGACTTTTAGCTGGGCAACACCCTTGGTAATCGCAAGGATCTCTAGGCACACAACTTGCGAATTGATCGCAAAAACGAAATACACCGGAGAAGGAAAGAAGATCACATAGGCGGAATTTGATGCAGTCTGCTGTAATAACAGCAGTAGACTTCCCAGTAGGATAAAGGCAAGCATCGCCCGGCGGGTCACCCATTTTAGTCACCAAAATATCACCTGGCGAAACCCAATGAGGTCTAAGTTCTTCAGCCTTTTCTCTTGAGATGTAACTTGTGCTTTTACCACCAAATGTTTGGGAGCGGATGTTTCTGACGAATATTAGAGGAACACCCTCGTCGGTATAATCGCTCACCTTGAGGTTGCTGCCGAATGGCCCGATAGCCAGAGAGTAGTCATTACTTGATGATAGTTGCTCGGGACTTGCCCACACCCACCCCTCTGGCAGCTCCGGCAAATTGGTGGTGTCCGGCGGGACAGGTTCTTGGTACTTGGCCTTCCACTTGTCATCCTTGGGGACCTTGCCTTGGGCCTGTATCTTGGCGAGTTGATAGGCTTCCCATTTGGCGCGGCGCTCCTTGAGGAGGCGAGCGAGAAGACGGTTGGCAGACTCGTAGTCGCGCCCTTCGGCGCAGGCAAGTTCGGATTCGGTTGGAACAAGGCGACCCTCGCAAGCGGCCTTGAGTACGGAGGCTCGGTAGCGCTTCAAGTTAGCCCGTGCCCGTTCGAGTGCCGCTACAGCCGCGTCCAGGCGCGTGAACTGCTTCTCGATCTCAGCGACAATGCGGTGTTGTTCGGGGAGAGGGGCTAAAGGAAGCTGATGAGCCCGTAGATTACTGCCGCTAATAGCGGCAAAGGTTGAGCCTGTTCCCTTTGAGGCGAGGTCCTCTTCCGTGTTGCGGAGCACATAAAGCACATACTTCGGAGGAATCCCACTTAGTGAACGGACCGCAGCTAATCCACGCCCAATACACGAAACAGCAGGGCAGAGGTTGGTAGGACCAACAGGAGCTCGAATAGAGATCAGAATGTCGTCAGGCTCTGCGATCTTCGTAGGAGCCGAGCACCACTTGATTGGCGTCGGGTAGATGTCGCCGAATTCGGCTTTCCCCTGGAAGAAAGGGAGCCCTTCTCCTATCGTGTTGTATGTTTCTCCAGGAGGAGATTGCCCCTGGATAATCAGGCAAAAGTCCTCAAGCACAGCGTCTGCCCAACCAGGCGGCAGACCTTCTGTTCCATTCTTATTCACGCCCCCAGCACCTCATTCGGCCGTAGAGACACAGCGCGCTGTGCCCCCGCACTGGGCACCAACATCACGCTCGCCTTCCTCACTTCTCAGCCCAAACCCCTCTTAACGGTATAGACGCCAACCAGCGGTCAAATTCGTCCTCGCCTCGTCTTACGGGATTTTCTCGATCTAACTCCCAGCGTAGGGGATTGGTCAGGATGTAGTCACGGATGCGGTTTAGGTCCTGATCGTTGCGAATGACATGTTCGTAGTAGTTACGTTGCCACAATCTACCGGGTCATGGCATCCAGGATTCGTTTAACACCCTACGAGTGGTGACCGTCTGGTAGGGGCGATCCTGTCGGCCACAGATTCGCCCCTGTCAGGATAGGATTCGTCCCTTCGATTGACCGTCCGCGATCGTCCCCTTGCTGATCGCCCCAGGCAGATTGACTGGTAGGGGCCCTATGCTAAGACTCACCCGTATATTCCGAGAACGGCGAATACAAGATTCGTCCCTACATTGAAGAAGAGAGGACAGACCGTTCATGCTGCTAGCATCTCGTTTAGCTCGTCTAGCAGCCCATCCAGCTCTTCGCCAAAAGCTTGATACACTTTCCCTACTCCACCACGTTGCGCAAAGGGCGCGTAGTCAAAGTCGTCCATCTCAATCTCTAGGCTAGCGGCAATGTGATCACGGATGAGTATCAGCCATTGGCGCTGCTCATTGCTAAAACGCCGGCCTCGGTTCTCCTGCTGGGCAAGCCAGCTTTGAAAACGAGCCTCAACCTGCTTGGCAAAAGGCACGAGTTCATTTTCCTGGTGGAGGGCGAAGCGCACTAACGCAACAATATCGGTAAGCAACCGTCCACCTGAGCCATGCACCCTTGACTGGTCAAGAGTTTCGTAGGCACGCCAGAGCACCTCGGGTGTCCAGGACCGCGGCGGTGCCTGGATAGCCTCGGCCAGAGCTTTAATGTCGGTAAAACGCAGGCGCTGGGCGTAGGGCTTGCTATAGAGCACCTGTAAGGCAATGATTTCATCCTTGTGCTCACCTATAAACTGCTCGAACGAGGTGACCAAGTTCTGCGCTCTCTCGCGTGCTGCCGCGGAAAATCCGGCCTCAAGCACACTATCCTTACTTACAGTATCAATGGTCTGTTCGAAACGTTGCTTCATGGCAATGAGTTGGTCGCGCAGGACTGGGTTGGTGGCAAGCGGAGCAAGGGCTTCTTGCATTATGGCCTGTGCTGCCCGAGCGATTTGTTCGGGCGAAGGAGCAACCTCCTCTGATAAACTCGCTGCTGTACGAGCCGCTTCAACCTGCCGGTCAGGGTCAAGAGCCTCAACCAAGCCGGTAACAAGGCTTTGTAGCGACATTCCTCCAGCTGTTTGCGCCAAGACCTCTTTCTCACGCTTGCCAAGCTGGCGGTCGAGTCGGGCAAGACGGCCCGCAAGGGAGGAGAGAATATCGGGATCGGTGCTGCCAAAGGCAACTGCCTGGAGAAGTTTATTAAAGGAAACCGTAGGCTTTCGTTCGAGAGGCCGCGAGTCAGTCAGCTCCTGCTCGCACACACCAACGCAGTCTACTATTACAAAGTGAGTTTTATTCTTGGCATCGGGGGTAACGGCCTGGAAGTCGGTGTCGCCGATGACGCGCACACCGCGGCCCTTCATCTGCTCAAAGAAGTTGCGGCTCTTCACGGCACGCATAAACATCACAACTTCGAGCGGCCGGATGTCAGTGCCGGTGGCAATCATGTCTACAGTCACAACAATGCGAGGGTTATAGCTGTTGCGAAAGGAAGAAAGCAAATCCTCGGGCTTGAGACCGCTTGACTTGTAGGTGACTTCTTCGATCTCCTGGTCATCTGGCCCAACCTTTTTGGTGACAATGCGGGCAGTGCCAGTCTTGTAAGTGATCTTCTGAGCAAAGTCGTTCCCCTTGCCAAATTCCTCACGGGCAATCTGTACAATGTCGTCGGCGTGAGAATCATCCTTGGCATAGATCAGAGTCTTAGGAACATCCGTACGGCCGGGAAAGATCTCAGTGAAGAGCTTTTCTCTGAAGGTGCGGATTACCGTACGGATCTGGTCTACCGCAACTACAGCCCGATCCAGAGTAGAAGCTGCATAAGCAAGATCTTCGTCAAGCTTCTCCCAGCGCACTGCCCGGGTTTCACGGTCACGGCGGTCAACAAAGAGGCCGGCCTCCACTTGCGAGCCCTGCTCGGTGATCTGGGTACGAATGCGGTAGACGTCGAAGTCAACATTGACACCGTCGGCCACGGCCTGTTCGTGGTTATACTCCATTACCAGGTTCTGATTGAAAAAGCCGAACGTCTGCTTTGAGGGTGTGGCGGTAAGGCCAATCAGGTAAGCATCGAAGTACTCAAGCACCTGACGCCACAGGATATAGATAGAGCGGTGACACTCATCGGTGAAGATAACCTCAAAATTCTCAATAGGAATGGCTAGGTTATAGGTTACCGGTACCGGCTTGCGAACCAGGCCCGCCCCACCATCGAACTGCGAGCCCTCCTCCAATTCCGGGTCAAGAGCTTCTTCACCCTGAAGCATGGAGTAGAGCCGCTGGATAGTAGTAATGCAGACACGCGCTACCGGGTCCAGCTTGTTCGAGGTTAGATGCTGGACATTGTAAAGCTCGGTGAACTTGCGGCCATCGTCTGGCGTAACATACTGCTGGAACTCTTTGAGAGCCTGGCGGCCAAGATTGTTACGGTCAACCAGGAAAAGCACACGCCGAACATTAGCGAACTTGATCAGTCGATAAGTCGCGGTGACAGCAGTAAAGGTCTTGCCACTGCCGGTAGCCATCTGAATCAAGGCGCGCGGGCGGTCCTCGGCTAGGGAACGCTCAAGATTCTGCACCGCCCGGATCTGTGCCGGCCATAACCCTTCGGTGATAAGAGGAGGTAAGCGGCGCAGCCGGCGGCGTAATGTAAGACCATAGAAGGCCTCGGGGAAGGCCACCACAGGTTCACTACTTGAGCCCATGGCAGTATTAATGGGCGAAGAAACCAACATCGCCAAGGTCTCAGGCCGATGGAAGCCGAAGACCGGACGACTACGTGGCTCGGGATCGAGTCCGCAGGTAAAGCGTGTCTCGGTTCCCGTGCTCTGATAGCAGAACGGCAAGGGCCGCACATGGGCCGGAAGACGCTCGGGTAGGCCCTCGCTATACCTGAGGGCCTGGACTTCCACTCCGGTGAGTGTAGTGCCTTCCTTTTTGGCCTCGATTACCCCGGCCGCCGCTCGATCGATATAGAGCAAGTAATCGGCAAAGCCATAACCTGGCTTCAGAGGAAATTCTCGGATTGCCACACCGCGAGAATCACCGAGGTTGACCTGAGCGGCATCCTGAACCGCCCAACCAGCCTGGCGGAGCATCTCATCGATTACCGCACGCGCCTTCTGTTCGGGGCTCTGCATCTTGTTTAGGGCCCTTCTAGCCCGTAAACAGGACCTTATCCAGAGAGGTATGGACTGTCAATTTCAGTATTAATAATACCAAATCGTTATTCAACTGTGTCATTGTGTGTTCGTACTTCGACAAGCTCAGCACGAACGGGACAGGCCCTATCCCGCAACCCCCCTTCGCCCTGAGCGTAGCAAGAGCGAAGTCGAAGGGGGAACCCACAGTAGTATGAATGGCCTAGTGGTAGGGGCGAATCTCGTATTCGCCCTGTTATGGCGGCCTCTCACCTGGGGCGATCACCAGGATCGCCGATCGCGGATCGCCCCTACAAAGGTAGATGCCAGGCTCAAGGGAGGGAGCACGGGAAAATCCCAAACTGCCGGGAAGTGGTTTGGGCTTACCCATCCTGTTCAATCCCAGGGCAGCAGGGGACTCATTCTCTCTCCCTCCAGGAAGTTCCACTGCCAGGGTATACTGAGAAGGTGTAGGACTAGTACCGAACACCTGGGGTTCATCGGCCCAGCGCTCGTTATTGTAACTGGAGCTGACAGAGATATAAGCCTCCCCCGAGTAAGACGCCGGCCAGAGCGCTCAGTAAAGCCCAAACGGTGGTACAGGAAAATCTGCTACCAGCTCAATAAGCCGCATCTCCCCTGAGGCTAGAGCTTCCTCAAGGGCCTGCCCCAACTCCTCAGGAGAAGTTACGCGAGTTCCAGATACGCCAAAGGATTGGGCAAAGGCAACAAAATCAGGATTGGTCAGTTGGGACTCGTATTCTTCTTGATAGGCCGATCTCTGCAGAAACCGGATAACACCATAGGCACTATCATTAACCACAACCACGGGAAAGCCAATCTTATGCCGCACACAGGTAGCCAGTTCCTGGGCAGTGTAGAGAAACCCACCATCACCGATCACCGCCACCACCGGCTTCTCGGGGAAGGCGGATTTAACGCCCATAGCGGCTGGGAAGCTAAACCCCAAGAGGGCAGAGCCCTTAGCCGCTACCAGTCCTCCAGGTTGGTAAGAAGGATAGAAATATTCCGCCCAGTAGCCCAGTACCGTGTTATCAATAACCAAGGCGCTAGTGTGGGAGAGAGACTGGCGAAGGATATCAAGATAACGCATCTCGATATGGGTATGACGAATCTCGGCAACTTCCTGATCCAATTTCTTTCGCAGCTCCGCTACTCGCTCCTGACGCTGACCGCTGTAAGGCTCACCGCCAAGCTGGTGCTGGAGTTCCTGCGCAATGGCACAAATGTCTCCAATAAGCGACACCGTTACGGGAAAATTTCTATTGATCCAACGTTCGTTCCAATCAATGTGGATGAGCTGCGGAAGCTCAAGACCACGCCTCTTGGCGTCCACCTCGCGCAAGCGAGTACCAATAGCCAGGGCTACATCACAACTGCTCGCCATCTCCCGTACTACTCCTCGGCGAGCGGCGTTACCGAAAGCCAGGGGGTGATCCTCAGAAAGAATCCCTTTGCCAGGAGTACTGGTAATTACGGGCGCAGCCAGGGTCTCGGCAAGAGTCCTGACCTCCTGGCCAAGACCTGCCCGTACGGCATCCGTGCCGGCAACAATGAGCGGTTGGCGAGCCTGACGGAGCAGAGAAACCGCTTGTGCAATAGAAACAGTTCTATCCCTATCTCTGTCTTCGTCTCTATCCCTATCTCTGTCCCCACTCTCTGACTCCCCTGCTAAAAGATCAGTGGGGGCCTCAAGATACACGGGACCAGGCCGCCCGGATAAAGCCGTAGTCACAGCTTGTTGCGTCAGAGCATAGAAATCATCACTGGGGCGGGCACAGAGGGTTGCCTTGGTAATGGTACGAAAAAGGTTGGATTGCTCTTCAAGTTCGTGCAAGGCGCCAAGGCCCTTGCCGATCTTGGGTGCATCAATATTGGTTGTGATCATCAGCACCGGCGAACAGCTTCCCCACGCCTCCTGTAAAGGAGAGACGGTAAACCCCATACCTGGCCCGGTGGAAGAAATGATCACTCCCAGCCCCCGGCTAGCGCGGGCATAGCCGTCGGCCATGTGGGTGGCCGCAGCCTCATGCCGGCAGACAATGTGCCGGATAGAGGGTTCCTTGCGCAGTGCCTCATAAAGACCAATGTTGTGAATGCTGGGAATACCGAAGACGGTTGTAACCCCAGCTTCCTGCAAAGCCCGAACAATCCCTTCAGCTCCTGTTGCCATACCTTCACTCCCAATTCTTATTTTACCACTCCCTGCTGCCTTAGTTGCTCCATGTCCGCATCTGAGTATCCTAGTTCCTGCAATACCTCCTGGGTGTGCTGACCAAGAATGGGCGGGGCAAGGCGAACCTTACCAGGAGTTTTTTTGAGCTTGACTGGAACTCCTCCCACCTTGAGCTTTCCTACCCGAGCATGGTCCACCTCCACCGCCATTTGATTGTAGTTGACCTGTGGATCAGTAAACGTCTCCTCGTAGGTGTTGACTAAGGCAGCCATAACATCGGCGGCCACTAGACGATCCATCATTTCCGCAGAGTCTTTCTGGCGGAAATATGCCTGAATGACCTCGTTTAGCTCCTTTTCGTTAGCTAGACGATCATCAATGGTCACAAAACGGGGGTCCTGGGCCAGGTCCTCGTTCTCTATTGCCCGGCAGATATTATAGAAAAACTTATGGTTAAAAGCAGCAATCTGGATCGAGCGACCATCACTACAGGTAAAGGTTCCATAGGGAGCGTAAAAGGGACTGGCATTGCCTACGCGTGGTTGGGTGTAGTTGCGAAGGAAAAACTGCCCAACCTGAGAAGGCTGAATGTGGATCAGGCCGTCGATGAGACAGACCTCGATTTGTTGGCCGATTCCTTGCTGTTCACGGGTCCACAGCCCTACCATGGCAGCAAAAGCCACAAGGTTGGCACAAGTCGCATCCGCTACCGCTGGCCCGGCTTTGAGCGGCTGTCCTCCCCGCTCACCGGTAACATGCATAAAACCACTGAGCGCCTGTGCCAATGGGTCAATGCCCGGCCTGCCGGTATAGGGGCCAGTCTGCCCAAAGGCGCTTACAGAGAGGTAAACAATTTTGGCGTTGTATTTGCTCGCCTCCTCATAACCAATACCAAGCTTCTCTTTGGCCTGCGGCCGGAGATTCTCTACAACCACATCGGCAGTCCTGACTAGGCGGAAGTAGATCTCCTTCCCCTCGGGTTTAGTAAGATCCAGAACTATGCCCCGTTTGTTGCGGTTAATACCAACAAAGAAGCCACTGTCGTTCTCAATTTTAGGACCAATGGCACGGGACTCATCCCCGTAGGGAGGCTCAATCTTGATAACATCCGCCCCCATATCTCCGAGCATGGTTGCCCCATAGGGACCGGCAAGCATACTTGCCAGATCCAATACCCGAATGCCTGCTAGCGGAAGAGCCATAACCTCACCTCCTCCTTTGCTACTTGGAAAGGACGTTATCACACCCGGGCGTTAATGCCAAAGGGTCGAAGGGGTTATATTGCCCGCTCTCAAGCGGCAGATTTTGGTCGTCCCAGTCGAGCATTCCACATGAACATCCACATATGGTGCAGGCGCCCGGCGATGCATAACTACTATGAGGCGGTTTGTGCCAGTCTGCACAATCGGCTGGTCACACAGATGGGTGCAATCCATCCCACCCGACTGGAGCGCAAGCAGGCCTGACAATGGAGAGAGAGTTTGGCAGGTGAGATAGCAAAGTAAAAACTGCTCAGCAAGACACTGGCCTACGGTACGATTTCTGTATTCTCTACCCAATCTTCTTGCTCCCTTCTGAGAAACCCTTTATGTATGGAAAAAGCTAATCTATTTTTTACAAGCTGAGGTGTTGCTCATGGACTACCCTAAGCTGAGACCCATTGAAGCGTTTCCAGTGGAAGTAGAAAATCGCAAGCTCATCTACATCCGTGACCCCCTTAACTATGCTAAAGACCCACTTCTGCTTCCCCACCCGATCTTCTTTATTGTTAGCCACTTTGACGGCCATCACTCATTGCTCGACATTCAGGAGGTCTTTGCCCAGCAGTTTGGCGAGGTCCTTTTTAGCGATAAGATTCGTGAGATTGCCGAGCAGCTGGACGAGCACTACTATCTGGATAGCGAGCGCTTTGCCCGGTTTCAGCAGGAACTCCTGGAAGCGTTCCGCCGCGCACCGTTGCGTGATATGGCCCATGCTGATACCTGTTACTCTTCCCAGGCTGAGGAGTTCAGCACCCAGGTCACTGCTTTCTTTACCGCAGATGGAGGACCAGGGCTTCCTTCTGCTGATGGGCAACAACACCCACCCGTCCATGGCATTATTGCTCCGCACATCGACTTGCGGGTAGGCGGCCCCTGCTATGCCTGGGCCTATAAGGGGTTAGCCGAAAGGTGTGATGCCGACCTTTTTGTTCTCCTGGGTACCGCGCACTATGGCCTGGGGAACCTCTTTGTGGCCACAACTAAAGACTATAACACTCCCCTAGGTCCAGCAAGAACCGACCAAGAATTCATAGCTGCCCTACAAGAACGTTATAGTGGAGATCTCTTTGCTGATGAAATCCTCCATCGCAATGAGCACTCGCTGGAGTTTCAAACCCTCTTCTTACAGTACATGCTGGGCGGCAAGCGAGACTTTACTATTGTACCTATCCTGGTTTCTTCGTTCCACGAGATGGTGATAAGCAAAACTCCACCGGCTCAGGACCCCCGGGTAGCCGCCTTCCTCGATGCCCTCAAAGAGACCATTGCCCGCAGCCAAAAAAAGGTTTGCTTAGTAGCTGGTGTAGACTTTGCCCATGTAGGGCAAAAATTCGGCGATCAGGGTCCACTCTCCCAGGAGTTCCTTGACTGGGTGGCAACTGAGGACGGGCGTTTGATTCAAGCTTTAGAGAGGGTCGATCACGCGGACTTCTTTAGCGAAATAGCTAAGAACGGAGACCGCCGCCGCATCTGTGGCTTTTCACCCATGTACACCTTTCTACATCTGGTGGACGCTAAAGAAGGCAAGCTGCTCAAATACGACCGCTCTCTGGAGTCAAGTACCCAATCTTCGGTCAGCTTTGCCAGTTTGGCGTTTTATTAATCACAACAGGAGCAAAGATGAAAACAGAAAGACTACCCTGGCAGTTTTCTACTTTGGCGGCTCGGGCTGGCTGGCACAAGAAACAGCTAGACGTCATGCCAACCACCGTACCGATTTCTCCGGCGGTCACCTATCTCCACCCCATGTCAGAGCTGGATGCTATCTTTGGTGGTGAGCAGGAGGGTTTCGTTTATACCCGCTATGGCAACCCCACCGTTGCTGCTCTAGAAGAAGCAGCGGCCGAGCTGGAGCAAGGAGAGGCCGCAGTAGGTTTTGCCACAGGTATGGCGGCAGTGCATGCCGCGCTTCTGGGAGTGGGACTCAAAGCCGGGGACACCATTGTAGCCAGCCAGGATGTCTATGGCGCCACATATAGCCTGCTGGGAACGGTTTTTGCCCGACTGGGGGTCAAAGTCTTTTTTGTTCAGATCCAGGACTTGTCCAATGCCTTAACCACCATCACCAGAGAGCAACCGAAGATTGTTTTTGTAGAGACAATCTCCAACCCTCTCCTACGGATAGCCGATATTCCAATAATCGCTAACGCAGCACACGCAGCCGGGGCTGTGCTCATGGTCGATAATACCTTTACTACCCCCTATCTCTTCCGCCCCCTGGAAAGTGGGGCTGACTATGTAATCCATAGCGCGACCAAATATTTTGGTGGTCATGGGGATGCCATGGGGGGATTAGTGATTAGCTCACATATACGCTGTGAGGAAGTGCGTACCATGGCTAAGCTTTCCGGTGGAACCCTTAGCCCGTTCGATGCCTGGCTTATCCTGCGAGGGCTAAAAACCCTGACCCTACGCATGGAGCGGCAGTGTGAGAATGCCCTTAAGCTAGCACAGCGGTTAGAGGCCCACCCGCGGGTGAACAAAGTTATTTATCCCGGTCTTCCCAGTCATCCGCACCATGCCCTGGCCAAGTCCTTGCTGAACGAAGGACTCTTTGGCGCTATGGTCGCCTTCGAGCTAAAAGGTGCAAGCCGCGAGCAGGTGATGCGGTTCATGGATAACTTAAATCTTTGCCTCACCGCCACCACGCTAGGGGATATTTACACCGAGGTGCTTTATCCACCCATGTCCTCCCATCGCTGGCTCTCCTCCGAAGAAAGGCAGGAGATTGGCATTAGCGATGGCTTTATACGCATCTCCGTTGGCATCGAAGCGGTCGAAGACATTATTGCCGATTTTGCGCAGGCGTTGGATAGCGTGTCATAATGGAAATGATTGTTGTTATCACTCCCGCCTCTTCTGCCCAGGACAGTCCTCTATAGACCACCTTTCAGGGTAATCTTGCATTTCCTGGGGGATTAAGCAAAAGTACCGGCCAGGGAGGATCATTTGCCATGATTGAAGTGGGTATTGTTGGTGGCTCGGGATACTCGGGTGGGGAGCTTATGCGGCTTTTGTCTCAGCATCCTTCAGCTCGTATTAAATGGGTGACTTCACGCGGGGACAAGAAGCTAGGACAGATACACCGCAACCTCTTTGGCATGGGCTTGGAATTTATCCCCCTGGAAGAGGCCCGTGGTGGGGATATCGTTTTTCTTTGCACCCCATCCCGCGAGTCCATGCTTCATGCCGAAACGTTTCTTAAACAGCAAGCTAAGGTCATCGACCTAGGTTCGGACTTTCGTCTCAAGAACCGTGAGATCTTTGAGAGGGTCTACAAGGCCGAGCATGCCTGCTGGGAGTTAGTGGGAGAAGCTCCCTATGGCCTTACCGAACTACACCGGCAGGACATTGCCTCAGCCCGCCTAGTGGCTAACCCTGGCTGCTTTGCTACGGCAACAATTCTGGGACTAGCTCCGCTTGTTGCTGAGGGACTCATTGACCTCGATCATATTCTGGTAGACGGCATCTCTGGCACTTCAGGCGCGGGGGCACAGCCGGAAACCCCCTCCCACCACTCCGAGATTGGCAACTCAGTTTTTGCCTACAATGTGACTGACCACCGCCACACCTATGAAGTAGAGCAAGAGCTATCCCTGATAGCCCGGCAGCAAATCCAAATCCACTTCACTCCCTACTATGCCCCGTTTACCCGCGGAGTCCTTGCTGCTTGCCATGGCTTCCTTGCCAAAGGAATAGACAGAGAACAAGCACTCAACCTTTTCAAAGACTATTACCAGGGTAACTATTTCATCCAGCTCCTTGATATCGAGAAGGACCCTAAGGTCTCCTGGCAATATCTCCCCTATCCCAGTGTTGCCATTGTGACCGGGTCAAACTTCTGTCAGATCGGTCTGGATGTTGATAGTAGGCGGGGCCGGGTTGTTGTTTTCTCTGCTTTAGATAACCTGGTCAAAGGCGCGGCTGGGGCTGCGGTACAGAATATGAACGTGATGTGCAGTCTGCCGGAGGAAACCGGATTGACCGCGCTGGGAATGCACCCCTAAGCGCGGTTCCAAACCACGAGAAGAATCACATGCCTTCGCGCTGCCGGCTATGCTCGAAACGAACTACCAGGGGCTGGCCCTCTTTCCTGACACTCAAGAGTCCTAGCCTCTGCATCTCCCTATAGGTGTGGGTGTTTGTTGGCTTGGAGGCAAAAACCTCTAGGTCCTCTATTGAATCAATGTCGAAGGCGATCCCCGGAATATCAACAGCACGGCAAGGAATCCCCCACTTTTCTGCCTCGGCTTGATATATTTTTAAGCTGGGGCCGCCAACAAAACAGGGAGGTATGACCTCTGGCGGAATCCGCAGCAGGGCATTAACCCCCTCCCCTTCTTTAGAAGTTACCAGGATGGTCTCGGGCCCTCCGCCCAGATGATGAAAAAGGGATGTTATCTCTTGAGACGTGACCAGGGGCACGTCAGCCAAAAGAACCAGCAGAGAAGTGGCCCCTTTTTGGCGACAAAACCCTGAGCCCAGGTTCACAGCTTCGTTTAAGCCCTGTGGGTAGCCCTCATCGACTGTAAAAATGCCTCTCAAACGAGCCAGGTCCAAGAGAGAGGAATCCGAAGTAACAACTACTACACCGTGGATCGACGGAGCATGTATTAAGCTCTCCAGCACATCAAGAAACATGGCCCGCAGGAGCCCGCGGCGGGCTTCCTCAGAAAAGAATTGAGCAAGTCGGCTCTTACCTTGGGCTAAGCCTTTAATAGGGAGAATAGCAAAATTCACCGCGGCCACTATAATCTCATTCGCCTTGCGGAACAAGGGGAAATATGCCTACAATGGGCAAAAATCTTTGCGGAGGGATACACCGATGAGAGAGGTAGCCATTGTCGGGGCGGGTATGACCCGTTTTGCCAAGCATATAGACCGCAATATGAAGGATCTTACCCGTGAGGCAGTAGAAGGAGCCCTAGGGTCTGTGGGGCTAGAGAAAAACGCTTTAGAAGCCGTGGCCGTGGGCAACGCTATGGCTGGGCTGATCACGGGTCAGGAATGTATCCGTGGGCAGGTGGTTCTGCGCGAGATGGGAATCGGAGGAATCCCGGTCATTAACACCGAAAACGCTTGTGCTAGTGCAGCCACGGCTCTCCATATTGCTTGGCTTTATGTTGCCTCGGGCATGTATGATGTGGTTCTGGCCTTGGGCATGGAAAAGCTTTATCACGAGGATAAAGCTCGCTCGTTTGCGGCTATTGGCAGTGCTATCGACGTTGAGATCATGCAGCAGACCCTGGCAAAGATGAAGGCCGCAACAAAGGAAAAGGAGGAAGGTGGAGGAGCCGGCAAGTCCCGTAGTATGTTTATGGATTTTTATGCCCAGTCTGCTCGTGAGCATATGCGCCTCTACGGCACCACTAAGGAGCAGTATGCTAAAATAGCAGCAAAAAATCATACCAACGGTAGCTTAAACCCCTATGCTCAGTTTCAGACACCCCGCACAGCCGAGGACGTGCTGGCCTCGCCCATGATTGCTGACCCTCTGACTCGTATGATGTGCTCGCCCATTGGCGATGGCGCGGCAGCCGTGGTGTTAACAAGCGCAGAGAATGCTAAACGGTTGACCTCGAAACCCGTTTATATCAAGGCTTCTGTACTCAATTCTGGCAAGGATCGTAAGCCCGGCGAGCCAGATGTAACAGAGGAGACGGCGCGTAAAGCCTATGAGATTGCTGGTATTGGTCCAGAAGACCTACATGTGGCCGAGGTTCATGACGCCTCAGCTCCGGCTGAAATCTTTATCTATGAAGAGTTGGGACTCTGTAAGACTGGCGAGGGAGGCCGTTTAATAGAGGACGGAACCACGTCCTTGGGCGGCAAGATACCTGTGAACCCAAGCGGCGGTCTGCTGGCCAAAGGCCATCCGGTGGGAGCCACGGGTACGGCGCAGATCACCGAGATCTTCTGGCAGCTCCGCGGCGAGGCGGGCAAGCGTCAGGTTGAAGGGGCAAAGGTAGGGCTCACGGAAAATGCTGGAGGTTCGGTAAAGGGAGATCCTGCCGCTATTTCCGTGCACATCCTCACCGTTTAGCGCCTCTAGCAAGAAGCCAGCAGTGGCCCAATGCGCCCAACAGTAGCCTAATGCGCATTGTTTCTGGTTCGGCGGGTGGGCTGCATCTCAAGGTACCCAAGGGACAGAGGATGCGGCCCACTCAACAGCGGGTCAAAGAGGCGGTCTTTGACATTCTGGTTAGCCGCTTCCCTCTATACAACATTCAAGTCCTTGACCTTTTTGCCGGTAGTGGCAGCCTTGGCATTGAAGCCCTGAGCCGTGGAGCCAGACAGGCGGTCTTTGTTGAGCCCAATCCCGCGGCGGGAAAAGCCCTGGCGGAGAACCTGCGTATCAGCCGGCTACGCCCTCGGGGGCGAATTATTAAGGCAACGGTGCTGCGCGGGCTCAAGATTATCGGGGCAGAGGAGACGCAATTTGGCGGGGTCTTTCTTGATCCTCCTTATGGCCAAGGCTGGGTAAATAAAACTCTCCTGGCTTTAGCCTACAGCTCCCTCTTAGAGGAGGCTGCCTGGGTAGTTGCTGAGCACGGGAGCCAGGAGAGAATTTCTGATACCTATCCGCCGCTGGCCTTGACTGACCGGCGTCATTACGGCACAACCTGGGTATCCTTTTATCTACACCAGTCCGAGAGCGAGGAGCCAAGTGAAGCGAAGAGCCGTTTACCCAGGAACGTTTGATCCCCCTACCCATGGTCACGTTGACATTGTCCGGCGTGCCCTGCAGGTTGTGGATGAAGTGGTTGTAGCCGTGGTCTTTAACCCCCAAAAGGACTCGGCTCTCTTTTCCCCGCAGGAGCGGATGGAAATGTTTCGTGAAATTCTGCAGGATGAGGGGGAGCGGGTCATTATTGACAGCTTCCATGGCCTCCTGGTGGACTATGTGGAAAAAATGAAGGCAACTATTCTTGTGCGGGGCCTGCGAGCAGTCTCTGACTTTGACTATGAGTTTCAAATGGCGCTTATGAATCGGCATATGAAACCCCAGATTGAGACAATCTTCCTCATGACTAACGAGGCTTACTTCTACTTTGCCTCGCGCTTGGTCAGAGAGGTTGCCAGCCTAGGTGGCAACGTTGATGGGTTGGTACCGAAGGTTGTAGCCCAACAGCTCAGAAAGAAATTTCCCGGAAAGTAAGACAGAAACATGGAGACTTCGAGACGCCTTCAGACTATTAAACCCTCTCCCACTTTAGCAGTTACGGCAAAGGTAGTAGCCCTGCGCCGACAGGGCATAACAGTCATTGACTTTGGCACAGGAGAACCCGACTTTGACACTCCGGAACATATTAAGAAAGCAGCCATTACGGCCCTGAGAGGCGGGCGAACTAAATACACTGCTGTGGGCGGCACTGCAGAGCTGAAAGAGGCTATTGTCGGAAAGCTCCAGCGAGACAATGACCTTATCTATACCCCACAGGAAGTTACGGCTGGCTGTGGAGGAAAGCACATCCTGTTTAATGCCTTCCATGCCCTGTTTAATGAAGGGGACGAAGTACTCATTCCTGCTCCCTATTGGGTGAGCTATTCAGACATGGCCATTCTGGCCGGTGGCCGGCCGAAGCTGTTGCCCACCAGTGAGGAGACTGGCTTTAAGATCACGGCGGCCCAGCTGAAAGGCGCTATTAGTCCGCAGAGCAAGGTACTTTTGCTGAACAGCCCATCAAACCCTACTGGCGCAGCTTACACCGAGGACGAGCTACAACAGATCGCCGAGGTTATTGCGCAAAGCCACCTGATTGTTATTTCCGACGATGTCTACGAGAAGTTTCTCTACGACTCCCCTTGCTGTGCGCACTTGCTTACCCTCAAGCCGCACTTACGCGAGCGAGTGTTGATTGTTAATTCGCTCTCCAAGACCTATGCTATGACCGGCTGGCGTTTGGGCTATGCTGCGGGCCCAGGGGAGGTCATTGCCGCCATCGAGACCCTGCAGAGTCAGAACACGTCAAACCCCAACTCGATTGCCCAGGCCGCAGCGGTGGCCGCGCTCACCGAAACCCAGGAACCGGTCAGCGTTATGGTGAGGGAGTTCAGCAAACGGCGTGAGTATGTAGTAAAGCGATTACGAGCTATGCCGGGTATCTCGTGTACCCTGCCCGAGGGCGCATTTTATGTCTTTCCTCGGGTATCCGGGTGCTTTGGCGCCAAGTGGCAGGACAAGACCATTTCTTCGGCCATGGACTTCTCACTATACCTACTAGAAGAAGCCAAAGTGGCAGTAGTAGCCGGAGAAGGATTTGGTTCTCCTGAGCACATGCGAATTTCCTACGCTACCTCTATGGAGAACCTGGAGCAGGGATTAGATCAGATTGAAGCCGCGCTAGAGAGGCTGCAACCATAGGCACGCGGAGTATTGTATCCTTACTTCCCCCTCGGCAAACACCTCAGCCGTAAATACTAGAATAGTTGTTTCCGGGTCATGCCAGGCATCCTCGGGCAACCCGGCTTTGATACAGGTCTGGTTGAGGAATGTTTCCCGGTCCCAACCGTACATTGTGGCTACTTGGGGAAGGAGAACTCCCCGATATGAGCCACGAATAAGGCACAGCCCATGTTTTCCTGGAAGGACCTCGTCAGGGGAGACTTGTACGAGAGAAGAAAGCAGAGAAATCTCAATGTCCAGGTCAGCAAGCTTCTCCTCAGTGAGCGGAGGAAAGCGAGGGTCGTCAAAGGCCGCAGCCAGAGCCATTTTCTCCACGACTTCCTTAATCGATTCGTCGGCAGCCAGCGTGCCCATACAGCCGCGCAACTCACCGTAACAGTGTAAGCTAACAAAAGCGCCAGCCTTCTCCCCAAGCCGGGGAGATATAAAAACAAAGTCAGGGACAGAGACCCCGCCTTCTCCCTCTCCAGCTGACAGCTCTATCTCTTTAGGTTTTGTAGTGACGGCTGCCCTAATCGTGTTGCGGGCAAGCTTTAACAGAAGGGATTTCTCCTCAGGAGTAAGAGAAAGCAGAAAGGGCGCGTAAGCCTCTTTATCCATAGCGGGGGCGAACCCCTGTACGTTTATATGCAAAATAGTCGCTAAGGATGCGGCTGTGGTCAAAAGCTAGAGGGGTGGGGAGATTTTCTTCACGGAAGATACTAACCGCAGCAGCGTCGTCAGCGGCTTTCAGTGCACCTTCAGCCCTAGCAATAAACACCACACTCAGGGTATGTTGGCGAGGGTCTCGCTGAGGAACCGTTGGCACGGGGTTTCGCGGGTTTGCCATAGCGGCAGGCTACCATGGGAGCGCGATTTGGGTCAATTCCTTATCCTGGCCAAATTCGCTATGGTGAGAGTCCTACGGCCATCCGGCCTGGGTGATCCGGGGCTATGCGCTGATGTTTGCCGCTGTCACCCTCCCCTTGGAGCTGCTGTTGCTGATCGTGATTTACGGAGGCGAGTTTACACCGGCCTATCAGGTGGTGTCCGGGCTATGTTAGGTTCCCAATCTGATGGTTATAGAATGGTACCTTCGCCGGGGTAGAGGCGTCGCCATACCGCAGGCTGTTGCCGCCAACTGAGTGAGGCGATGGGCCAGGATGTTATTCAGGATGTTATTAAAGGTGCGAGTCGGACCTAAGCTACGTCTTGGGGTGGACGTCAAGTATACTTTAAAATGTCATGCCTAATTTGCATCAAGTTGGTCGCTGGCACCATCACTTCTTTAGAGAAAGGAGGACTCGTTATGCACCAAGAGCCATGTGAGATACCGCCCTGCCTAAGACTCCGTGAGAACCGCACAGGGGATATGACTGAGACAGCGGCAAAAGTAACTCCGGAGCCCATAGCAGTGAAGCTGCCCTTTATCGGCCAGGTTACTTTTGCCCCAAATGCTGCCGAAAGAAAAGCCGCATGGATGCTCTACGTTGAATTATGCACGAGGGTTGCCATGCAGCCCTTGGCGGGCGAATATGGTTTGATGCGTGAAGCCCTTGACTCTTTGCACTCTCTGTTTTCATTGACCCGGCAAATACTCCGAGAAGCTGGTCCGGATGTCGCCCATGATCAGGATTCTCTCGGTTTTGTTGCCACAGAAATTCTAAGCTCTGGCATCACCCCATTTACGAGCAAATAGCATCATCGACTAGAGGATTACGAGGCGGCTCAACCAAAGAAGAAAAGTAGACTAGAGCACGAGCGAGCTTGGGAGTTGCGAGAGGAATTCCTTGAGGAACTGGGCAAACTTCAGGAAGACCTGAGGGAGTACGCAGACGCGCTGGCAAAGATCGCCGGGATGATTGACCATAACCAGATCAAATCGCCCGAATAAACACAGCCAAACAGTGATACTGAATGTATAGGCAATGAGGGGTGATGTATTCTTGGTATAAGGTGAGCCTATAGGGGCCGTTGATACTCAGGCTAGGACGTGGACCATGTTGGAAGCATCCGGTGAGGAAGCGGGGAAAAGCTGATGGGATTTATTGAAATCGGTGGGCTTAGAATTCATTACCAGGCTGTAGGTGATCCGGCGGATAAAAAGGGACAGAGGATCATGTATGTCCACGGCACGGGATGCAACACCAAGGTGTGGGAAAAACACCTGGAAGTGCTGGCCAATTCTCACACACCTGTGGCTATAGATTTACCCGGTCATGGGCAATCCCAAGGCCGCGGTTTTCGCGGCGCTGCGGACTACAGCTATTTTGTGGTCAAACTAGCGGAATCCTTAGGCTGGGATCGTTTTGTGGTAGCAGGACACTCGATGGGTGGAGCCATAGCGCTTGCCTCCGCCGTCTACCATCCAGAAGTCATTAGCGGTCTTGTACTGATAGACAGCGGAGCCAGGCTACGCGTACACCCCGACATTTTGCAGGCCTCTCTAGAGACGGCTAAAACGGGCCAGCCTGTCCCCCTGAACCGCTCCTGGGCTTTTGCCAGTAGCACCCCCCAGTCGGTTGTTAATGAAGTCCAAGCCATAACTGCTGACACCGACCCGTGGGTTACATATAGGGACTGGATATGTGATGACAGTTTCGATTTTTCCACTCGCCTGAAAGATATTGATATCCCCGCCCTGGCCGTGTGTGGAGAGGAAGATAGGCTTACTCCCGTAAAGTATCATCAGTTTTTCCAGCAGAAACTGCCCCGCTGTCAAATGGTAGTTATTAAGAACGCGGGCCACTGGCTGCAGTTTGAACAGCCCGAAGAATTGACCAGAGCGGTCAAAACATTTCTTGATGGCCTGCCGGTGTTATAGAAGGGCAAAATCTTTAGGTTGTTGTAATCACCCCTTCAAGACTCAGCCAGTTCTCAGGCGAACATCTCCGTCTGTTGCGAGTGCCCCACCCCCCTCGATGATCGCCTCTGCCGGGATGTTCAACCGTCTTGTGTGCTCGCACAGTGCCTCTGCGCTGGACGCTTCAGATAAGCAGTATGTTTTCTTCTTATCTGCGCTAAGGCAGGAGAACAGCCATCGGCCTTCTACATCCGCCTGCTGTGATTGCTCAAATATTTCTTGCCGATATTGCAAAAAGGGGTGATTTTCCAGGAGAAAATAAGCGGGGGCGTAGAGCCCCTTTTTACTAATCCCGGTGAGCCACACCCCCGGAAAATCACCCCCTAACTGCTCCGCGTGTCGACGATTTCTCTAGCCCTTGGTACAGATGTAGTAGTTATTCAGCATATCCTGCTCAACATTCTTGATGGTGACCTGGGTAAACCCAGCCTCGCTCAATAGCTCCAGCGCCTTTTGTTTGCCCCACATGGCCCCGAGGCCCTCACCACGGAGGGCCAAAGAGACCGACATTCAATGCATGCACGAAATGGAGTACATCATCGGTCCCAAGATGTGGTCGTGGTTCTCCTCCAAATGACTAGAGCTGTTCACGTCCACCATCAAAAACGTGCCGTCTGGCCGTAAGGCCTCCGCAATACCCTTGAGCACGGCGCGGGGGTGCGCTTGGTCGTGGATGGAATCGAAGGCGGTGATGAAGTCGTAATGGCTGCTCTCGTCCAGCTCGGCCACATCCTTGACGGCAAACTGGGCGTTGGCGACTCCCCACGCTTGCGCTTCCGCTCGGCCAGCCGCTATGCCTTCTTCAGAGAAGTCACAGCCGGTAAAGCGGCTCTGGGGGAACGCTTTGGCCATGAGATTCACCGCATGGCCACTGCCACACCCGACGTCGAGTACATCAATGCCGGTCCGTAAGCGGTCGACCAGCCGTGAGATGAGGGGCAAGGTGGTGTCGACGAGCGACGCATCGTGCACGGCCCCGCTGACCTCGGCCATCAGCTTATGGAAGTCGGCGAAAGCCGAATAGGGCACGCCTCCCCCGTTGCGAAAACTGTCAATGATGCCGTGCTGGACTCTCGCCATCATCGGCACCATTTGCAGCATCGCCGCGAGGTTATTCGGCCCTGCTACCCGGGTGATGGCGGCCGCATGTTCAGGCGGGAGCCGGTAGGTTTTATCTGCGGGGTCATAGTCCACAATGCGTCCGGTCACCATGGCCCCGAGCCACTCGCGTACGTAGCGCTCATTCAAGGCACTCGCCGCGGCAATCTGCTCACTCGTAGACGGAGACAAGCCGGCCATCGTGTCAAAGAGGCCGACTTGGTGGCCGATGACAGTCATCTGGGCCACACTCGCGTCATTTAAGATGCCGAGCATTTTTTGGGAGAATGCGTCGGCTTTTGCTTGGTCAAACTGTTGGTCTGTCATCATTTCCTCCTTTCCTTTCTCTCAGGATTTTTTCACACATTAGCCATTTCTTAACGTTCTAGGGTGGGTTAGCCCCTGGGCAGTCCCAAATGCATCCGGACGATTGTGAGCTTACAAATGTCGTCCGTTGGACCCATCACCGTCCCGGCCCGTGTGTCGCGGAAGTAGCACTCCAGCGCATTGCGCTTGGCAAAGGCCATCCCGCCTCCTAGGGTCATTGCTGTGCTAGTCACCTCCAAGGCGGTCTCATGGGCCGCGACCCTGGCCTCAAAAAACACTGTCATGTCTTCGAAGTCCTCCTAGTCAGCCAGGGTCGCGGCATGGTACAGTAAAGCCCGCGTGCAGTCTAGGGAGAGTTTCATCTCAGCGCTCTTTTCTCGGTCTGGGGCTAGCCTAGCCATACGGTCAAAGGGTAAAAACATTAGCCAGATGAAACTTCGAATGTTCTATCTCCTGGCCACGATTTTGGGCGCGGTGTTGCCATATTATTTTTTTGGCACCTTCTTTGGTGAGAACGGAGTTGATCTAGCCCTCTTTCTACAGCTTGTTCGCTACAGCGCTTGTTCGCTTTACAGCGCTTGTTCGCTAATCGGGCCTCCTCTGGCTTTGCCGTAGACCTAGTTATTTCATCAATGGTATTCTGACCGTTCTTATTCCGCGAGCGCCGGGAGCTTGGGCTGAGATATGCCTGGATATTTGTGCTTTTTAATCTTATGATCGGTCTCGCCTTTGCGTTTCCTTTGTTCCTCTATGTTAGACAGAGGAAGCTTGACCTGGGCGAGTAGCCGGCTAAAACTTCTCTGAACACAGAGGCTGGCAAAGCCAGCACTCGTTAGCTCGATTATGCAGAAACTTATTGAGATCAAAAACACCACGGTTTATCGTGGGCAAACCCGGGTATTTAACAACCTATCGCTTGAGATAAGCGGGGGATATAATACCGTCATTCTGGGACCCAACGGTGCCGGCAAATCGACGTTGCTCAGGCTTCTGTCGCAGGAAATCTATCCCGTACAACGCGATGACAGTTATGTGCGGATACTCGGGCAGGAGCGCTGGAACGTGTGGGAGCTGCGCGCGCACTTCGGTATTGTCTCTCACGATCTGCAGCACCACTATACGGACTATGCTCAGGGCATGAATATTATCCTGTCCGGTTATTATTCCAGCATTGACACAGCGGCACACCAGCAGTTCAGCACTGAGGACAAAGAACGAGCCCTTGCTCTCATGCACACCTTAGGAGTGACCAAGCTTAAAGACAGAACCTTCTCGACCATGTCCACCGGCGAACAACGCCGCTTCCTGCTCGGCCGTGCGCTGATCAATGACCCTGATACGCTGGTACTGGACGAGCCAACCAGCGGTCTTGATCTGAAAGCCTGTTTTCAGTACCTCGACATCATCCGTAACCTGATGCAGGAGGGCAAGACCATTGTCCTTGTCACCCACCACATTCACGAGATCCCGCCGGAGGCTTCGCGCGTGGTGCTGCTGAAAGAGGGTGAAGTGATTGCGGACGGCGAGAAATCCAAGATCCTCACTAATGAAAATCTCAGGAACCTTTTCGATACGCCGGTCGAACTGGTACACGCCAACGGTTTTTATCAGGCCATGCCGGGCAGGATTTAAGAGTCTGCCCAAAAACCTTTTTTCTCCCCCTCACCCTA
The DNA here is from genome assembly GCA_965220955.1 of uncultured Binatia bacterium (SeqCode). Classification (GTDB taxonomy): domain Bacteria; phylum Desulfobacterota; class Binatia; order Bin18; family CBDCRK01; genus CBDCRK01. The sequence continues at coordinate 333,434 of CBDCRK010000037.1, forward strand.
TGATTTTTCCTGGTCCCTATTCCTCTTCACCCCACTCCTCGGTCTCAAAGCCGTACAGCTGGACGTCTGGAGCCTGCCAGGCATTTTCTGGTAGGCCAGCTTTGCAACAAACCTCTCTCAAGAACATGTCTCGGTCCCAACCAGACTCGACTGGCACCTGCGGCAGCAGCAGTCCCAGGTACTGGCCCTTCTCGATTATCAGTCCATGCTGACCAACCACAACCTCTTCAGGCGTGATGGGGCTTGTTGGGGTGAGCACACTTATCTCGATGCGCAGGCGCGACGCCTCATTAAGCGTCACCGGCGGGAAGCGTGGGTCATCTATGGCAGAGGCAATGGTCATTAGTGAGACGGATTCAATGAGGGGTCGGCACGCAAACGGCTCGCCGCGACACCCTCGGAACTCCCCAGTATCCCGTCGCCAGAGCGTAACGAATGCCGCTCCTGGCAGCAGCAGTGCAGGAATGTCGGTCTGGCATTGAGGAAACTTCCCCGTGCTCAAGTGCTCGTGCAGCGTTTGCCGGGCGACCTGTAGCAGCGTTCGCTTGTCCTCATCAGAGAGCCCTGGCGAAGGTCCTCCTATGCATTCTATTGGGTTAGACCCCGACATGGATCACCTCCCCTGAAAGTGCTGTGTTGTTACCAGAAATGTCTGTCTCTATAGCTTTAAAGGAGCACGAAATCAAACACATTGGACACGCCGATGGAAAGCTAAAGGGGTCAAGAGAGATTACTTATTGTCTACCGTGCCCAGGTCGCGGGCGGCCGGGTAGCCGGGGATACTCCTGGCCGTCCGAGCGGCACGGACCACCGCCTCAGCCACGGCATCGGCTGCCAGGGATCCAATGGTAAGCAACATGGCATCCGCCTGATGCCTTCCGGTTGCCAGGACAAAGATGGTGTCTCCGTCGAACGGCGTATGAACCGGAGAGATGGCTCTGGCAAGCCCATCGTGCGCCATTTGGGCTATCTTGGTGACCTCCACCTTGGTCAGACGGGCATTGGTTGCCACCACCCCAAGGGTGGTACTTTTACCTGCCTGTGCTCGAGACAACGCGCCCGTTTGTAGGAGCTTTCTGACATTAGCCAATCCTTTTCCATTGGCTGTACGAATGCCCGCAATGATCTGCCCGGTTGAAGGATCAATAATATCTCCCAGGGCATTAACGGCAACCAAGGCGGCAACCGTCAGTCCATTAGGCAAAGTGAAAGCGGCAGTCCCAATACCGGCCTTCATTGCTTGCTCCGGTCCTTGGAGCTTCCCCACGGTTGCCCCAGCCCCTGCTCCTACATTACCTTCGGGCACTGGTCCAGAGGCTGCTGCTACAGCTGCCTGATAGCCACACTCAGCAGTAGGACGGATTTGCGCGTCTCCAACGCCGAGGTCGAAGAGAATAGCGGCTGGAACAATGGGAACCTTGGCCACCCCAGTATCAAATCCAAGGCCGCGTTCCTCAAGATAGTCCACAACCCCGGTGGCAGCATCAAGACCAAAAGCGCTCCCTCCTGCGAGCACAATAGCCTGCACCTGCTCGACAGTATTGAGGGGATGGAGGAGGTCTGTCTCGCGGGTGCCCGGAGCGGAGCCGCGCACGTCAACGCCGGCAACCGCACCATTTTCCACCAGGACAACAGTGCAGCCGGTGAGCCGCTCCTGCAGCGTATAATGGCCGACCTTAATGCCGTCCACTGTTGTCAGACCTTTGGGTGGAGGCTGTGCTGCTGAAACCGCACTAGGTGCAGGGGACTGAGCTACAAGAACGGAGAAGCCGGTGAGGTCCAAGAAAAAGCAGAAAACACAGCTAAGGAGTGAGAGTCGAAAGCGCATAGTATAATGTTTCATCAAAATTTCCTCATGGCGCAGAAACTCCGGCATTGTTGAGACGATTTTCCTCTGACGATTTGCTTTGACAGATTTTGCAGTCCTTCTTTATAACAGTTTTCGGCATGCGCCTTGTGAACCAAAACAAACCCGGTTAACATAAGCAATACTAATGTGACCATTATCAAGGGGTATAGCTACATGAGGAATGCCGCAACCTGTTTTCTCCTCATCCTTTTCTTTCTCCTCCAAACATTTGCTTGGCCTCTATATGGAATTTCCCACACGGAATCAGAAAAGGAGTCGGCAATTGTCCGCATAATACCGAGTGGGGTAGAGGTACCGGCAGGAAGGCAGATTGTCATCCAATTCGACCGGCCGATGATACCGCTGGGCCGGATGGAATGCTCCCCAGAGGAGATCCCCATCAATATCACCCCGTCCTTGAACTGCCAGTGGAGGTGGCTGAATACTAGCGGGCTGGCCTGCCAGTTGGATGAAAATTAGCACGCCAGTATTGAAAGCGGAAATCAAACAAAATATGCAGCTGACGCCCGATCTGGCCGGCGAGCGAAAGGATTACGATCCCTGGGCTAACATCTATGATCCTTCTCAATTAGGTCGCTGGCACAGAAAAGATTATACTTATGACGTCTATCTGCCGGAGAGATTAAAAGCAGCGCAAGAATACCATACCTTTTCACAGCCCAATAGTTTGCAGGATGAGTTTGGCCGTGTTCTGTCCAACTCGTTGGATCTGACCTTTTTTACTACTCACCGTAACCCCGCCTATAAACTGGTTCACAACACGGCAGTACTGGAGAGCTAGGAGGCAACCGACGTTCCCCTGTATGTTACCAACCTGGAGAGTGTGACCTTAGCATACAAATGGCTAACCCCAGAAGATCATCAGGACGGGCAGAGGCTGACTATGGCTGTACCGGACGCGCAGGACATCTCCTTTTATACCTTTGGGGGTACGCGGTGCACTGGGAGCAAGGTCAGGTGCGCTGTATGGAAGCATCACTTCCTTTCCCCGTGTGCCGGAATCGAATTATGAGCACACTTTGTTTGCCCAGGTCACACCGTACGCTGTGCATGTCAAACTTGGTCATTTCAATACTATGGTTTGGGTAACAGATCTGGCAACCGGAGGGCCAGTGGCAGATGCCCAGGTCCGTATCTATTCTATAAGGATGCCGTGGCCTCCCTGTCTACCGACCCGGAGGTATTGAGCGAAGATAGGACTAATACTGAAGGCATTGCTCTTCTGGCTCGCGCCTCTGGTGGCAACTACCTATGGTCCATGCAAAGAGGCCAATACCGGCTACAGGCAAATGTCTACCAAGGAACAACCATGGTCAAAACTCCGGAAATCGGTTTTGTAGTGAAATAGGAAATGGGAGGAGATGGGATCCACACCGTCACCCTTGAGAACTGCGTTATGAGCAGGTAGTCGCTTTAGGGCTGCAGCGGCGAATCGTTGAAGAGTAAAGCTTATAGATGTAGAAACCTAGGAGTTTGTAGATATAGATGCCGTCAGGTTTATCGATCTATACACTTGTTTATAGCCCTAGAAACCTGCTTATGCTAATAGAAACAAGCATATGCAGTAGAATTGTAGTTAGGTAGTAGGTAGACACAACACAAGCTGGAGTTAAGTATGGTGTCAATCGAAACTCGACCCGTCACGGCCGATAACTGGCTCGATGCCATTGCCCTCGCAGTCCATCCAGAACAGCAAAGCTTTGTTCCTTCCGTCGCTATCTCGCTCGCCAAAGCCTATATCAAACCCGAAGACCTTAACTACGATCCCATTGCGGTGTATGCCGAGGGCGCTATAGTTGGCTTTCACAGCTTCATGCACCAAGCGGAGTATTCCTCTTACTGCTCTCTAGGTGGGATGCCCATCGATAAGAAGTACCAAGGCCGCGGGTATGGCAAAGCCGCTGTCCGGGATTTCCTGGAGCGGGTAGGCGTGAGTCATCCGGAGTGCACCGAGGTGTACTTAACGGTTCATCCGCAGAATAAGGTAGCAGAGGCCCTGTACCGGAGTTTTGGTTTTCAGGTGACGGGCCACGTCATTTGATGGTGAGCATGCCTATCATCTTTCGCTGAAGCAGGGCGCTACTTAACCTCACGCTGGAGCGGGATGCTCACTGCGTTCGCACCCCTCAGCGTGAAGTGTTAGACAGCGGTGGAGACAGAAACAAGAGTCCAGACTATTGATACAGTAAAGCAGGCGAACGAGAATGGTGATCTGGACCGAGTACCTGAAACATCGGGCTCGATTACGAGGCTTTGATCTTGCTACGATTGAGCAGGTCGTACGGTTCTCGGAAGAACGGTACTTTGACACCGCCACGCAGCGCAGGGTAGCCATTGGGCGACACAGAAGCCGGTTAGTCCTGATAGCATATGAACAAGAGGGAGAGACAATGACACCTGTTACCATTCATGCCACGACCCGGCAACAGCTTACCTTTCGGCTGCGGACAGGGAGATACCGGCTATGACAAAACCGAAGCTGTCATACTTCGAGCAAGAAGATATTCTGCATCTTGTAATTTCCGAAGAGGAGGAAGCGAACAGCATCGAGCTGAGTCCCAACATTACGGCGGAGCTGAATGAGAAAGGCGAGCTGATTGGGATTGAGATCCTGAACGCCAGTACGTTTGTGCGCGATGCGATCATGGAGGGCGTGCAGGCAAAGGTGCTCCAGCTTATTCCTGCTGGCCAGTAGCCCCGTCTGTCTAACTCGCTGATGCGAGCGGCCGCCGAGACCTGCCGAGAGGCTGGAGGTCGTGAGATGATCTGGTCAGTGTTCGTGCCGAATAAGCTGGCGTTCCAGTTCTATGAGCGTTTGGGGGCCAAAGTTAACTGGCGAAGACCTAGGACCTCAGTTTGAACCTACTGCGGCACTAGAGAAGGACAGTACACAGGGGCAGGAGGAGGAAGATACTTTTATCTGTACGAAGTGCCATGAACAGGTCCCCTGGAGAGATAACTCCTTCGGCATGAAGCCTCGCTGCGGTCAAGTGTTTTCACCAAGCTCTCCTCCGATGAAGCTGACAAAGCGCGATAAGCGAACGGGAGAGACAGAACCCTATTACTGTGACCTCTGTAAGAGGGCCTTTCCGAGCAGGGCCGACACCCTTGAGCACGTTTGTAGTAATCACGGGATGCCAGAGTTAGAAGCCAGGGAACATGTTCGTTGGCTTAGCTCCTGTGTGCCTTGTCTTACCTGGTCGGCCGTAGCCCAGCCCCTAGGATGACCTCCATACCTTAAGAGCACCTCATGTTTTGGATTGTGCAGGTCAAATATTCTTGGATCTTCACCCACCATAACCCCCGCCAACGGGCACGGTCGAAGCCATAGCGGGTGGAGCGGGCAAAGGAACGTTCCATGAGATGCTGGCGAATGTGAATGTCTCGTTTGGCTGGCGCCCTACGACTTCTATAACGCATCATCTCCAAGACCTCCTGACGAAGATGGCGCTTGAGGGCGTCCGGTTTTGTTCTGGGTACATTGCTCCCTGAGAGCACAGGTCCCACAAATCTTCTTGGAGGCAGAGTAGTCCAGGCTTTGGCTTTGGTGTGTAGAGATTTGCGTTTCAAGAGCTGCCCCGCGGGACAACGATAGGTGTTGGTGTCAGGGTCGTAGGGGAAGGAGGCTTGCGTACACATCTTACGCTTGGCGCTGGGCTTGGTAGCTGATTCTGCCAGGTTAGGCAGGTGAGCGGGTAGTCCACGATCCTAACAAGCCACGAAGTTCTCCACCGTCGCCTACTTGCTCTCGGCCACTACCGTCCTGGCACTGCGTTTGGGGTTGTAGGGAGGGGCATCGAGTATGGGGAGGAGCCGATGGGCCTCATTGACATCGCCGGCGCTGACTTTCGTGGGGGGAATGACCTCGCTACAACCCTGCACCCCCCGATGGACCCCATAACACAGCTTGGGTTTACCCCGGCGCACACTAGCTGCCTCGGGATCGGTGGGGCAAAGGTAGCCACGGTTAACTTTGCGCTACTCCCTATCAGGCTCAGCTTGCTGTGTCACTTCCTCCAGCCGGGCCTCCAGCTGCTTATAGCGGTGGTTGAGGTAACGCTTCACAGACTCAGTGTCGACTACGGAATGATTGGCAGCCTTAGCCTACACTACACTGGCATCGACAAAAATCTTGCTGCCATCGACCCGCTTCGCCTCTACACCCTGCTACACCACTGGCTCAAAGAAGCCTTTGAATACCTCTGCCCCCCACCGCTTACGTGCTTTGGATACTACACTAGGGTTGGCAATCTCTGAGTCCAAGTCATACCCTAAAACCACAGCCACTCCAAACGTTCGGGTATCCTCTCCCTCAACTCCCGCTCTGAGCCCACGTTGTAGAGCACCAAAAGTAGCATTAACTTCAACCCAACCGGCGGGGGCACCGACACATTTCCCTTGATCCCGTACTTAGCAGCCACCTCGGCATACTCAAACTCCAAATCGATCACCTGGGCGATCCGGCGTAGGGGATGATTGGCTCGTACTCGCTTTTCCAGGCTAACCTAGCTGTAGAAAAGTTTGTCCTGGCCTGTCTTTTGCTATCCCAGCATGAGGTAGCCCTCCTTAGCTTACCCCCATATAAGTCCTATCCAAGACTACTCCAGAGCATTTGGGCAACAGCCCTTTAATATTGAGTCAACCTCGTCGCCACTGAAATGGGACTATTACTTAACTTTACACCTATTGCTCTTTTCCGGGTCTGAGGCTAGCCTAGCCATATGGTGGAGCGGGATGCAGCTTAAAGTCGTCGCGCCCTCTCACCTTAAACGCTAGGCTTTTGATAGTGGAGGACAGCAGACGGAGGCACCAATGGATGCTTGGATGGAAAGGTTAGAGGCAAAACTGCAGCAGTGGAAACCGGATACGGCTGGACAGATGAGGCAACGGGTGGCGAATCATGGACTTGGCAGATCAGGACGCTTTGGAGATAATTATGTTAAAAACCACACTTTGCCATCAACTTGATATTGCCTACCCCATCTTCTCTGCCGGTATGGGATGCGGCATGGCTGGGCCAGAGCTGGCAGCAGCGGTATCGAACGCCGGAGCTTTTGGTGTTCTGGGCATGGGAGGACTGCCCGCACCCTATATCCGCCAGCAGATTCAACGCTTGCGCAGGCTAACGAACAAACCGTTCGGGGTGAATCTCCTCTTGCCTCTTCTCCAGGAGGGGCAAGTAGAAACTTGCCTCGATGAAAAAATTCCTGTCCTGATTCTCTTTTGGGGTGATCCTAAACCCTATGTTCGGGAGGCGCACCGCCGTGGCACTAAGGTATGGATTCAGGTGGGATCGGTTGAAGAGGCCAGGGCCGCAGGCAAGGCCGAAGTAGATGCAATCATTGCCCAGGGAGTAGAGGCCGGCGGCCATGTAAAAAGCACGACCTCATTGTCGACTATAGTGCCGGCAGTGGTCGAGACAGTGAAGCCCATACCCGTTATTGCCGCCGGAGGGATTGCCAACGGGAGAGGCGTGGTGGCCGCGCTTAGCCTGGGCGCGCAGGCGGTATGGATGGGAACTCGGTTCCTTGCCAGTGAAGAAGCTCAGGCCACCCAGGAGTACAAGGAACGGGTAGTCAAAAGCCAAGCCGAAGATACTGTCTATACTTCGTTGTTCGATGTAGGCTGGTCTAATGCCCCCCACCGGGTTCTGCGTAACCAAGCGATTGTGGAGTGGGAAGCCGCAGGTCGCCCGGCCAGTGGTCAGCGCCCGGGTGAAGGAAGCGTTATTGGGTCTATACCTCTGGCTGGGACCACAGTGGACCTGGTAAAATACTCGGTCTTTCCACCCATGCCTGGTTTCACAGGCGAGATGGAATACACTGCTCTCTATGCTGGGGAGTCATGTAGCCTGGTGAACCATATTAAACCTGCGGCCCAAATTGTGCGAGATGTGGTGCGAGAGGCAGAGGAGGTTATGGAAGGAATAAGACAAACTCAGTAGCATCGCCCGTTATTTTGTTACAGGATCTCATTCTCTATCCTCTAGTCAGTTCCTCGCGGACAATTTTGGCACCGGCAACCATAGCATATAGCTTGCCCAGGGCCATATTGCGCGGGCTCCAGCCAAAGCCACAGTCAGGATTAATATAGACCTTCTCCGGATCAGCATACTGCAACACCTGGCGAATACGCGAGGCAACATCCTCAGGCGTTTCCGGATGAAACGACTTAACGTCAATAAGGCCAGCCCCTAGCTCTCGCCCATCATTCCACTCCGGCCACTTCTCAATCTCCCCTAATTCTCGGCTGGCAAACTCCAACACGAACTGGTCTGTCTTGGCCTCCAGAGCGCCAGGAAAATAATCGCTGTAGCTACGCTTGAAGCGGGCGCGTCCGTAACGATTACCAAAGCAGATGTGAAAGGCCAGCTTGGCATTTACCCCGTTGGTAGCCATGTTGAACAAGCGTGCCATTTCTGCTCCCGAGACGTTGCCACGCGCGGGCTCGTCAATCTGGATAAACTTTGCCCCCGCCGCTACTAACCCCTTGAGCTCGGCATTGATCACATGGGCAAACTCTTCGGCAATTTCCACTGTGTTGTTGTAGACATTTTTAGGACGAATACGAGAGCCAAAGGTCAAGGGGCCCGCACAGGTGGCCTTGGTTAGCTTCTGGGCATGGGTAATGAGATATTCAAACTCCCGCACAATCCCCAGACCCTCGGGCGCCTGAATCTTTCCCGTTGCCTCATAACGGGTCTGCTGATCGTACCCCCAGGGGCCTGCCTTGCGAGCGGCAGGAATGGGACGAATGCCCTCAATAATGCTGTAGTAGCTATCCACATAGCCATCCAGACGGCGTGCTTCACCGTCGGTGATAATGTCGACACCAGCCCGCTCTTGGTCAAGAATGGCAATATCAGCCGCATCGCTGAGCAATTCTTCCAGATCGTAGGGTCCCCACTCGCCACGCTCTATGAGATCCTTACAGGTGTGCCACCAACCGGGTTTGGCGTGAGAACCGACTACAGTAGTAGGCAGAATGGGCAAATCAGTCATTTCTTGTCCTCCTTGTTGACAAAGCGCAGTAGCCCGCCAGCCAGCAAGATCTGACGCTGGCGCTCGGTAACTTCCAGAGAAGTCTCTAGGATGGCCTGTTTAGTAAGATTATGTACTGGTATGGTGGTGGTACCGTTCTCCAGAAGCTGCCGCAAGCCAGAGATTTCCAGTCGATCTTCTGCATCAAGGGCTTCGTATTCGGCCTCATGGATAAAAGTCAGGGGCAGGACAGCATAGTTAATCAGGTTATCACGATGGATCCGGGCAAAGGATTTGGCCAGGATGGCTTTCACCCCAAGAGACATGGGGCATAGGGCCGCATGTTCCCGCGAACTCCCTTGGCCATAGTTCTGAGCGGCAACAAGAAAACCACCACCTCTTTCCCTGGCCCGGGAAACAAACGTTGGATCCACATAGCGAAAGACATACTCGGTAATGGCTGGTATGTTGGAGCGTAGCGGCAATACTTGCGGGCCAGCAGGAAGAATGTGATCGGTGGAAATATTGTCCCCAAGCTTTAATAACACCTCGCCGGCCAAGCCGTCCTCCAGGTCGTCCCGGATTGGCAAGGGCTTGATATTGGGGCCACGGCGAATCTCTACCTGCTCTGGATCAGCAGCTGGGGGCAAGATGCCTGAGTCATCCACCAGGTACTTGACCGGCAGGCGGATACGCCTCGTAGTAAATTCACGTGGGTCAGCAATTTCCCCAGCCAGGGCGGCAGCCGCACAGGCTGCCGGGCTAGTCAGGTAAACACGGTTATCAAGTCCGCCGGAGCGTCCTGGGAAATTGCGATTGAAGGAGCGCAGCGCCACTGCTCCCGAGGAGGGCACCTGACCCATGCCCGCACAGGGCCCGCAGGCCGACTCCAAGATGCGGGCGCCAGCAGCAATCAAATCTGCTAGGGCTCCATTGCGGGCAATCATCTGCAGTACCTGACGCGAGCCTGGACTCATCACCAAACTGACACGCGGGTGAATAGCCCGACCTTTCAGCATGGTCGCCACAGTCATTAAGTCGCTATACGAGGAGTTGGTGCAACTGCCAATGGCTACCTGATTGACCGGAATACCAAGCACGTCCCGCACCGGACAGACATTATCCGGACTATCAGGCTGAGCAATCAGGGGTTCCAGGTTATCAAGATCAATGCGCAGGGTTTCATCATACGTGGCATCAGGATCAGAGGCCCACTCCAGGAAGTCAGGCTCCCGCTTCTGGCGTTTGAGATAGGCCAGAGTACGTTTGTCACTGGGAAAAATCGACGTGGTTGCGCCCAATTCGGCCCCCATGTTGGTGATGGTAGCGCGTTCTGGAACATCCAAAGTTGCAACTCCCGGACCGCAATATTCCAGCACCCGTCTCACTCCGCCCTTTACTGTCAGGCGCCGCAGAATCTGCAAAACAATATCCTTAGCGGTTACACCGGGCTGCAACCGGCCGTGGAGTTCCACACCCAGAACCTTAGGCATATGCAGGTAGTAGGGACTACCGGCCATAGCAATGGCTACATCCAGCCCACCAGCACCAATGGCCAGAGCACCCAGGCCACCACAGGTGGGCGTATGACTGTCGGTCCCCAGCAGGGCAGTACCGGGAACGGCAAAACGTTCGAGATGCACCTGGTGGCAGATTCCATTGCCTGGTCGGGAGTAATGAATCCCGTATTTGGCTGCTACATCCTGCAGGTAGATATGGTCGTCGGCGTTACGGAAATCGCCTTGCAGCATGTTGTGATCAACGTAGCTCACCGAAAGCTGGGTCCGCACCCGGGGTACGCCGGTAGCCTCAAACTGCAAATAGCACAGGGTACCAGTGGCGTCCTGGGTCAGGGTCTGGTCAATGCGAAGGGAAATTTCTTTACCCGGGATCATTTCTCCACTAGCCAGGTGTGAGCGAATAATTTGCTGTGTCAAGTTCATGAGCTATGAGCCTCAAACCAGGGGTTGCCTTGCAGATATTGTTGTGGCACCAGGATATAGCCTTCCATAATGCGGCGGGCTGTACGTTGGGTGGTGACGCTTTCGGCATGCCACTCCACCCCACGCCGCTTTACCTTGGCGCCAACCTCCATAGTGCCAGCCGGATGGCCAATGCGTAAGTGCTCCGGTGTTGCTGCCCGAGATACCTCGTGCACCACCGTACCCTCCACGGCCGCGGCTACTGCCATGCACATTGAGGCAGTACCCGGGAAGGTCCGGTGAGTATTACCCATCGAGAGCGCACGCGCTACCAGGTCAACCTGCTCCGCTGTGACCATTTTATCCCCACTACTCTGGTAGGGTGCCGGGGGGGCAACCAGGGCAACTTTGGGAATGGCCCTCACCTTGTCCCGCGCCTGCTCCACATTTTCTGCTAGGCCAAGTAGCACCGCACCGTAACAGCGGATCTCTTCCAACCGGGCCTGTAGGACACTATCACGATCAAGATCCGGCGCTAGGCGTGTAGCCTCTGCTCCCAATTCCGCAGCCCGAACATAAACCATAGGCAGGGCGGCATCAACCAAGGAGATAGTCAGCTGACGGCCATCGGCCAGAGTGATCGGCTGGCGCGCCATACCGGTGGGTAAGAGTTTACCCCCCAGTGAACCGCCAGGATCCAGATACTCAAGGGTAATGCGGGCTCCCGGTGCTGGCACGCCATCAATAGTATAGCCACCTTCGACTTCAGCCTGACCATTGCGTACCGGGATATGAGCAATGTACCGTTTGCCGGTGTTAGTAGCCAGAACCTGCACCCTGGTCACCGGCTCAACAGGCGACACTAAGCCTTCATCAATGGCAAAGGGTCCTACCGCCGCCGACATATTGCCACAGGTGCCACTCCAATCGATGAAAGGTTTATGCACGTCCACCTGTCCAAAGGTAAAAGTCACATCACTGTTAGCCTCGGGGCTACGACCAATAATGACTACCTTGCTAAGGGAGGATAGGCCTCCACCAAGCCCATCGATCTGCCGTCCATGCGGATCAGGACTGCCCAGGGCCGCCAGCATAATGCGCTCGCGGGTTGTTTGGTCGTAGGGGGCCAGGGCTTCTTCAGTGAAGCATACGGCCCGGCTAGTCCCCCCTCGCATAAACACCGCCGGAATTTTCCTCTGCATGGTTCTCCTTGCTCTCAGGCTGGATTCCAGAGTTAAGTCGCCCTAAGCGGTTAAGCCACCGTAACCTGCCGGCCGCGTTGACCTACATAGAGTGCCCGCGGCCGGATCAACCGGTTATTGGCGTACTGCTCTATAATGTGGGCCGACCAGCCAACAATGCGCGTGCTGGCAATCACATTAGTAAAAATGTTCAAGGGAAAGCCTAAGTGGTATAGCACGGGTGCCGCAAAGTAGTCGACATTAGCAATAATTCCCTTGGTCTCTTTCATGCGCTGCTCGGCTGCAGTAGCAATAGCAAACCACTTGTCATCACCGCTGGCCTCGCCCAACTTCTGAGCCATACCGCGCAACTGGCTGGCTCGTGGGTCACCAGCGCGATAGACCCGGTGTCCGAACCCTGGCAGCTTGCGCTTGGCAGCCAGCGCCTCGTCTATGTGCCCTGGGGCACGCTCAGGAGCTCCCATTTCCATTAGCATACGCATAACGTCGTCAATAGCGCCGCCATGTAGTGGTCCTTTGATAGCACCAATACCCGCTACCACCGCCGAGTAAAAGTCAGACTCCGTGCCCACCACCACCCGACAAGCAAAGGTCGAGGCATTGGTTTCGTGTTCGGCATATAGAATCAGCGCGGTCTCAAAAGTGCGGATAGTGGTCTCGTCCGGTCGTTGCCCAGCAAGCATGTAGTAATAATTGGCAGCATGACCCAGGGAGGGATCTGGTGCTATCGGCTCCTGGCCTGTCTGCAAACGAGCCTGCGCTGTCACAATGGTTGGCATCTGGGCGGTGAGGCTCTTGGCCTTGCGCAGGACGCCTGCGGGACTGATATCATCAGCGTTATTATCCATGGTCCCTAGCATGGACACTGCTGTGCGCAAGCCCGCCATAGGATGAGCTGAAGACGGTATGGCACGCAGCAAGTCTATGACCTCTTTTGGTAGGGCCCGTCGGCTTGCCAGGTCAGCGCTGAAGGTCTGAAGCTCGTCGGCACTTGGCAGATGATCGTGCCACAATAAGAATGCCACCTGCTCATATGTCAGCGTCTGGGCAATGTCATGAATATTGTAACCACGAAAGGAAAGCTCCGGGACCGACCCATCAATGAAGGCAATGCTGGACTCGCAGGCCAGTACCCCTTCAAGCCCTGAAATCACCTGATTGGATGCTTCGCTCATGATCCACCTCCGGGGGGCAACCCCCCGCCTCCATCTACTGTGGAGTTTTTAAAGGTCATCTCCTATAGCCTGAGCAATAGGGATAAGTAAGAACTCGGATTTCCTACACCCAGACTGCCTCTGCTCTAAGTAAGCACTTATCCATCCCGAACGCGATTCTAGGTGAGCCCCTAACCGTGGTCAACGCCATCTCAAACATGACTTCTGGCTTCTTGCTTGTCTTTCGGATTTCGCTTGTAGTATAGTAAGCCTGCCTTGACGGCAATGAGCAAGAGAAAGAAAAGGAGAGTGCTATGGCTTATGATCTTCTCATTAAGGATGCACAGGTTATTGATGGCTCTGGGGAAGCATCCTCGACTGGGTCTGAACACTGTGGTGTTGATGGGGCATAGTACTATCCGTTACTTTGTCATGAGTGAAGAGTCCAGCGAACGGCCGGCCCGGCCTGAGGAGATCGATCAGATGCAGATTGATCCTGAAGTACAGACATGAGTGTGGCCTAACGGGGCAGACTTCGATCCGGCCATATTACACGACTGGCCACAACATCGTGAGGCATTCATTGTCCGTGCACAGCAGGGGGAGTCCGCATCGGAGAGGGAACAGAAGAGGGCTTAACCACGCATTGGCGCAGCACTCAAAGACCAACCAGGAGTTAAAAGGGCAACTTAATCAAAAGAGGCTAACACCAAGGGGGTGTAGCCGAGCGAATTCTGCGACACGCCCTATATAGAGTGGAACTTTTCTAATGACTCGATTAACAATGGGATGGGTCACTGCCAAACCTAACTTGCATTTCCACACAGATCTGCTCTATGCCTTGGTGCGATTGCTGGGTCGCTTTTGGATCTGGTTCTTTTTCAAATCCGTGGAAGTCCGGGGCTTGGAGTCGGTGCCACGCGAGGGGCCGGTCCTCCTCTGCATCAATCACCCGAATAACTTTATTGACTCGCTCCTGGTGGGTGCAGTCCTCCCACGTAGGGTGCACTATCTGGCTACTGCAACCCTCTTTAGCAACTCTCTACTGGCTCGGCTCTTGACCGCCCTGGGGGTGACCCCGGTTTATCGCCGGCAGGACGATCCCGATAAAATGGACAAGAACGTAGCCACCTTCGAGGCCTGTATTAGTACCTTGGAGAAGGGCCAGTTGATTAGCATTTACCCTGAAGGCATTACCCACGCTGAGCCACGAGTCCAGCGGATCAAGACCGGGGCGGCACGAATTGCTCTAGAGGCAGAGGCAACCCATGGAGGCCAGTTGGGTCTTTCACTAATCCCCGTTGGCCTGACCTTTGAGAAGCGGAAATCATTCCGGGGTCGGGTGTTGATTGCCTTCGGCGAGCCAATACCCCTAACACCCTACCTACACCTCTATGGACATAAACCCTGGAAGGCTGTGGAAGCCCTGACCACTCAGATCCAACAGAAGATGGAGGCCCAGATTATCCATATAGAGCAGATCGATCTGGCCCAGATGATTCGGGAGGTAGAAGCGCTTTACCGGGATGATTTATTGCGTGAGCTTCAGCAGGAACGAGGACTTTCTTCAAGCCAAATCGACTTTTTCCGCCTTTCCCGTACCATTGTTACCGCGGTCCAGCACTTTAAGGCCCAGGATCCAGACCGAGTAGAGCGTATCTGGCAGCGGATTCAAGCCTACAAGGCTCTGTTGGCAGAGTACCGAGTAAAAGACCCAACGATTCACAGCTGGCTCCAATCCCAGCCCCTTCGCCGGCAGTTGAGTCGCTCCGGACTTGGAGTAATAGGACTCCCGGTGTTCGCCTACGGAGCTATGGTCAATGCCCTTCCCTACTATGTGCCACGCTGGTTTGCTCGGAAAATAACCAATAAAGAAGTTTACTATGCCACAGCGCGCTTCTTGGGCAGCATTGTTCTTTTTCCTCTCTCATGGGGAATAGAAACCTGGGTCATTTGGCGCTTGACCAATCTCAAGATAGCCGTGCTTTTCTTTGCTTCCTTACCCCTGAGTGGGCTTCTAGCCTACCATTATCTAAGGGGGATGGCCCGGTTTCGCCAGGAACTCCGGTTCGCATGGTTGGCTATGACCCGCAATCATGCGACCACCCGTCTGTTGGTGGAGCGCCAGGAGGTTCTGAACGAGCTGGAACAGGCTAAGAATGACTATCTGGCTACCATTAAGGAGAGGCCTTTTTGAACATCCATAAGCTGGAAGAACTGTCCACCACGAGTCTGGACCAGCTGCCTCGTGCATAAACCGTGGTACTCCTCAGCGTGAGTCCGCTGGAAGAGCACGGTCCTCACCTACCGCTGGGTGTATGTACTCACCTATTCTGCGATAAACGAGAAATCTGGGAATGTCCGGGAATACTGAGGAATAACCGGGAATAATGGCTTGAAATTACACCACCATTGACCCTACTCTGAGAGAAGACCTCCCGAATACTTCCATAACTCTGGAAATGCGACAAAATGGATGAAATCTCCAAAATTGTCATTTCTACGCAGCTGATTTGCAACATTATCCGGGCGGCCGGACAGCCGTTTAAATCCTATTTAAATCTTGCGGTGAGGGGCATCACTCACACCAGCCCTGCCGGCGCCCGCCGGTGTACGGGCGGGTGTGGCCGGATGGGATTAACGAGGTGGCGAGGTCCTGCCCGTCAACGCTGACGGCCGCGACTAAGCGGAAGTATTTGCCCCGCTCGATATCGTGCAGCTCAATCTGCTGAGCAGAGCTGAGTACCGCTTTCGTGTAGTCCCGTGCCTGGCGGGCACGGGATTTCTCTGCAGCACATCGCCCTTGGATCTCCGGGGTATCCACACCACCAGCTTGCGGTAGAGTGCCGGGTCGGCCTGGTACAACCCGTTGGCGGCCTGGTGGATCTGCGCATCCAGGGTGGGGGGCCTGGGGCGTTTGGTTCCTCCCGGCCTTATCATGCTTTCTGATGAATCGCGGTATGCAGCATTGGCCATCATCTAGGCCTGCTGCATACCGCGGATGAAGAGCATCCGTTCGGCGCTAGGTGGAAGCAGGGCAGCGATCTCGAGAACCAGCTCGGTCATACGAGCCCGGATGTGCTCATGGCGGCTCACCATCTCGGGATTAGGCGAGTGGTAGGCGAAAATATCTCGAATTTCCTCTTCGGTCATACTGTACCTCCTACGAAATTCAACTCTTGCGATAAAAGAAAAGCGGCTCTGATATCACTTGTGTTACCTCCTTCCATCGGGCGATCACAAGGATCGCCCCTACCTTCCTTGTGTGGAAACCGGCCCGCGTGCTATCATTCTCGTATAGGGCGGGATGGTGGGGGCCGCAATCCCAGGGGGGGCCGAGCCCCTAGCCCCTGGGGGAGCTTGGAGGGTGACACTCGGATCATGACCTTCATTACCGGCATGAAAAAAAGAATACGCCACCATCCCGCCCTTACCCGTCTCCCTGCGGATATAACAGTACCCCAAAGCGCCGGTTGTTCAGGGCGGTCTCCCGATTCATAGGAATAAAGGTATAGAGCATCCCCCCGTCTTTGGTCTCGGTAACGACCGAGAATCCGCTGCTGACATCGTCGAACACCTTCAGATAGTGCTGGCGGAACTCGCCGGTATCATAGTAGGTCATCCACACCTCATCAGGCGTCTCTAGCGTGGGCAGAATGCGATTGGCAAACTGCTCGCGGTGGTCCGCAAACTTGGCAACGAGATGATCGGAGGTGTCTTGCTGGAGGAGCACGTCTCCGACCGGGGTGGCAACGATGCGCCGGGGGCTGTCCGCTGAGAGCCCTAGGGCCGTGTCTTTGATCGCCCGGGCCTCCTGTGGGGTGCGGGCGAGATCTAACGGCGGCGGCGAGGGCTGGAGGATGAGGACTTTGAGAAAGTGCTGGGGCTGGTCAGAGAGATCAACCAGCCAGAAGGTAGTGGCGATCCTGGTGATCGCCCGAGGCAGCTACTCACCAGCAAGGAACCCCTCTCCCTCCAGGGGAGAGGGAATAAGAGGGATAAGTGTAGCAAATCGAGAA
Organism: uncultured Binatia bacterium (SeqCode); assembly: GCA_965220955.1. Taxonomy (GTDB): domain Bacteria; phylum Desulfobacterota; class Binatia; order Bin18; family CBDCRK01; genus CBDCRK01. The sequence continues at coordinate 350,581 of CBDCRK010000037.1, forward strand.
GTAGCCGCAATCCGCAGCATGCCCCGAATCAGGAGCGGGCAATATGAAGAATAATCTCAATGTTGCGTCGGGGTGGGGGAGGATCACCGGGCAGGATAATACGCCGCTGGCTCGCAGCCTCAGCCGCTGCATCAGCAGCAGCGGCACGCTCCCCCAGGCGCTTAAAGTCGAGGGTGGACATCCTCTTGGGGTCGCGGAGGAATCGACGGCAGGCAATCCGGTTATCCCGGGCAGCCCTGCCGGGGGCGGACAAATAATGACAGAGCAGCCACAGCATGGCCGCGAGGTAGATGATCGAGCCAATAATGCCAAATTCAGCCCCGTACATAGGGGGCAACCCTAGCATAAATCTCGCGGAAAATCAAAAGAGATGCCCGAAGACCTCACACTGAGGATTGAGATCGACGACCAGGGCACGACGGTGCTCAAGAATCTGAGTCGTGAGAGCAGAACCGCAGCCGCCGTAATAGATCAGTATGGGGTGGCGGTGCGGAATGCCTCGACGGTCGAGGAACAGGGAAACCGGGCCAAGATCGAGGCCCGTACCCAGGCCCGGCGGCTGATCCGCGAGCAGCTCCGGCTCAGGGACGCCGAGGGGGACCGGGCGAAGACCCTCCTTCGGTCCACCGAGGCGCAGACCAGGGCGGCCACCGGTGGCCGGAAGCTAGCCGACCAATACCGCAATGCCGCCGAGGCCGCGGAGAGAGCGGAGCAGAAGTTCCGGGGGAATGCCCGGGCCGCCCAGGGCGCGGGCCGAGGCTACTTGCAGACGGCCACGAATGTCGGATTTTTGGCGAGCCATCTCGTCAATGCGGCTCGGTTGGTTGGGCGCCTTAGCCCTGGGGATCTTTTGGGTCCTTCCTTGAGCTAGAACAAGACGGATCGCCAGGGCGCTGGCTGGGGAAAGCGGACAATGGGCAGTCGCAGGAAAGTGCAGGGCTTTTGACGCCCCAATTTTTTTGTTAGGGGCGGAGAGTTCTGGAGCAAATACCGGCTCGATTTTGCTGAGGACAAGCTCAGAGATCAGTCCTCACTGTTGTACTTCTCCTCACCAAGAAGGTCTCTAGCTAGGTCAGCAATAGCCTCTGCCTCCTCGGCACGGCCAAGCTCTTTGAGGAGAGCATGCGCCTCTGTAAACGCGCAGGACAGCACCTCCTCATTGATTTCATCCCTCTGGCCGATCAGTAAACGATACTGTTCCACCGCTTCGGCCTTGTGGTCATAGTCGCTAAAGTAGCGGGCCAAGTTAAGAAACACCCAATCGTGTTCTGGCATCTCAGCCTCGAGGCGACGAAACTCCTCCAGACCTCCCATAAATCCATCACGCCGGCCCAAGTACATGGCTTTTTGCATTAGGGCAAAGCCGTACTCTTTTTCATACCTTTCACAGTGGTACATAGCCAGCGCCTCACAGACCTCAATACCCTCGTTGTTATACTGGTGATTCCAGCAGAATGCCTCCATTTCCTGTAAACAGATCTGGAAATAAGGCTCGTCTCCGTGCTGGTCGGTCATCTCCTTTAGCTCATAAAATCCCCTAAGGGCCTCAGGATAATTCCCGGCCTCCTCATAGAGACGGATAAGCGCCATGGTATTCTCAAAGACCAGAAGCGGGTCATCTAGCTGGCAGGCCAGCAACTCCTCCTCGATAGCAAAGCACCCTTCTCCCAGCAGCGGGCGTGGGGGATTGCCTCGGGCAGACAGATGGATCCACCAGTTAATGGCGTCTATGGTTTGCTCCGGCTCGGTTTCCAGCCGCTCAGCCAACGAGAGCCACTCAGCCCCACAAGCATGCCGGAGAGCCATCGCAAAGGTCTCCCTTTCTAACTCCTCCTCTTCTTCCTGTTGCTCCCCTGCCTGGGCAACTATGTCTTCAAAGAAGAGAGGCTGCTGAGCAGGTTGCTCTGTTTGCTCCTCCTGCTGCTGTGTCTTTTTTCTGTCAGCCATCTTGGTGGGCAACTCATTTTACCGATTGGCTAATCTTTCTCTCACTACTCTCCCCATTTCTTTGCAACCTACCTCCTTACCGCCAGGCTGCATAATGTCGGAGGTACGATAACCATCCTGTAGGACGGCATCAACAGCATTCTCAATGGCCTGGGCAGGACCCTCCTGGCCAAAAGAAAGACGGAGCATCAGAGCAGTCGAGAGAATAGTTGCCAGGGGATTAGCTTTGTCCTGCCCGGCAATGTCCGGAGCGCTGCCATGAATAGGTTCATAGAGGCCGCGCTTGCCCTCGCCCAGCGAAGCTGAGGGCAGAAGCCCCATCGAACCGGCAAGCATAGAAGCTTCGTCAGTGAGAATATCCCCGAACATGTTCTCCGCAGCAATCACATCAAAGTCGCCCGGCCGGCGGATTAGGTGCATGGACATCGCGTCCACAAGGACATCTTCATACTGCACATCCGGATAGTCCCTGGCAACCTCATGCGCCACCTCGCGCCACAAACGCGAGGTGGAAAGGATATTGGCTTTATCAACCGAGGTAACCTTCTTCCGCCGTTGTCGGGCTAGCTCGAATGATGCCCGCATCAGGCGGGCCATCTCCGCTTCGGTATAAAAGATTGTGTCCACCGCCTCGCGACCTTGGGTTCCCATTCTTCTCTCACTGGGCCTGCCGTAGTACACCCCGCCAGTGAGCTCCCGAACCACCACAAGATCTACCCCTTCGAGGACTTCTCTCTTCAAGGCAGAAGAATCAAGTAGATGACGGTTAACCTTTACCGGACGCAGATTGGCGAAGAGACCGAGCTCTTTGCGCAATGCCAGAATGGCCTGTTCTGGTCGCACTGGTGCCTGGGGATCGTCCCATTTGGGTCCACCAACAGCCCCGAGAAGGACGGCATCACTCTCTTTGGCTAAGCGCAAGGCTGAGTTGGTGAGTGCTACGCCATGCGCATCGATCGAGCAGCCACCGGCCAGTGCCGTCTCACAAGCAAAATCTAAGGCAAACTTTTTGTCAACAACCTTTAGAAGCTCTAGGGCCTCACCTGTCACTTCCAGTCCAATCCCATCCCCAGGAAACACCGCCACTTTATATGTCATACTTCCCCCATAAATCTGTGTGTGAACATCTTGCAAGTAAAACAAGTGATAAATTGTTTATGGCCCTTCCCGGTGGGCACCGGCTCGGCTGTACCGCTCACGGTGAGCCAGCTTGTTGAGAGCATTAATAAAGGCCAGAGCACTGGCCATAATAATGTCAGTGTGAGCTCCCTGGCCACTAACCGTGACCCCGTTCTCCCGAATCATACACGAGACCTCGCCCTGAGCATCGGTACCGCCAGTGATTGACTTCACAGAGTAGCGCTCAAGCTTGGGCTGCAGTCCGGCAATCTTAGCAATCACCTTACAGCAGGCGTCTACCATACCGTCCCCGGTGGCGTTGTCGAGAATCTCCTGGCCGTCTACTTTCATCTTCACCGTGGCATGGGGCACTGCCATGCTGGAGGAGGTAACGTTGAGATAAACTAGCTCATACTTGTCCGGTGCCCGTACCGATTCTTCGGTAACAATAGAAATAAGATCTTCGTCATAGATATCTTTTTTCTTATCAGCCAGGGCCTTGAAGCGCTCAAAGGCTTTGTTCATGTCAATACCGGTGTAGTCGATGCCGAGCTGCTGCAGACGATCGACAAAACCGCGACGGCCTGAGTGCTTGCCCAAAACCAAACGGTTGCTCGCCAGTCCCACGCTCTGGGGCTGCATGATCTCGTAAGTGAGCTTATACTTGAGCACTCCGTCCTGGTGAATACCTGCCTCGTGAGCAAAGGCATTAGCACCAACGATCGGCTTATTGATGGGCACAGCAATGCCGGTGATCTGCGAGAGGAGCTGGCTGGCAGGATAAATCTGTTCGCTAACAACGTTGGTAGTCACACCAGTAAAAACATCGGCCCGAGTTTTAAGAGCCATGACTACTTCTTCCATGGAGGTGTTACCCGCCCGCTCGCCAATGCCGTTAATGGTACATTCTACCTGCCTTACCCCGTTCTCAATAGCGGCAAGGGAGTTGGCTACTGCCAAACCCAAGTCGTTGTGACAATGGGTACTCCAGGTTACCTTGTCCCCCCCGGGCGTTGTCTCCCGTAGGAACTTGATGAGCGCGCCGTACCGGTAGGGGATAGCGTAGCCGGTAGTGTCAGGTACGTTGATGGTTACCGCCCCGACCTTGATCACCTCACCAAAGATCTGTACCAGATATTCGGGATCAGTGCGGGAAGCATCCTCGGCAGAAAACTCAATGTAGTCGAGGTATTTTTTAGCATAGCTCACCGCCCATACCGATGCGTCCAGCGCCTCCTGGCGGCTCATCATGAGCTTATGTTTTAGGTGGATATCTGAGGTGGCAATGAAAATGTGGATACCAGGGGTTTTGGCCTTCTCCACCGCCTTGATTGCCCGCTCTATATCCCCCTCTTTGGTACGCGAGAGACTCAGCACAATGGGGCGAGTTACTAGCTCTGCCACCCGGCAGACCGACTCAAAATCTCCCTCAGAAGAGGCAGCAAAGCCCGCCTCAATGACGTCTACCTTGAGATTTTCCAGCTGCCGGGCCACCATCACCTTTTCTTCCACATTCATTGTTGCCCCTGGCGACTGCTCACCATCGCGTAGGGTGGTGTCGAAAATCCTCACAATCTCCCGCTCCATATAGTGCTCCTCCTCTCTATATTCTAGAAGCGTTATGAACGCTAATCGTAAAACAAAAGGGCCACGGAAACTACCCGTAGCCCTTTTGTAACGAAGTGCCACGGGCTTTTCCCGCCCATGGCATCCAGGATTTTCTCGCTACTCCTCCTCGGACCCAGCGGGCGGGACGCTAAGTAATAGTAGACCTAGCAGCAGGCTAGACGACCGCAGGGAAAGTTCAAGAGAAGTATGGTTCACCATAAGCTTTTGTCCTTTATACCGAAGTCTCTCTTTTGCTGTCAAGAGCTGGCGGCCGAACCACATGCAGTGTAACCTCTGACTCCTCCTCCTTTTCTGCTTGTCCCTTATGTCGCAGGGTCCCAAGCCAACGCACCGGCCCGGAAAGGGTGTAGGCAAGAGAGAAAGTGAAGAGCATGATCTGTGGCTTGGCAATGATCAACTCGATCACAATGATCCCGGCCACTAGGATCCAAAAGGGCTGCCGGCGCCGAAGCTGCAGCTCTTTGAAGCTGACGTAGGGGATATTACTCACCATAAGCCCAGCTAGCAGGTAAATCACTAGGAGCAGAATAATGTGTTTGTGTGTGGCCCCTTCCCCTCCCAGGAAATAGTACATGAGGATAATGGTGGAAATGAGTGAGGACGCTGCCGGAACGGGAAGACCAATAAAGCCTTGTTTCTCTATCACGTTCACCTGCACATTAAAGCGGGCCAGCCGTAAGGCCCCGCACACCACATATAGAGAAGCAGCCAGCCAGCCCCACACCCCCCAAGGTTCGAGTGCCCACTTATATACCAAGATACCCGGAGCCACACCAAAAGCGACGAGGTCGGAGAGAGAGTCGTATTCCAATCCGAAGTGGCTGGAAGTTTTGGTTATACGGGCAATACGGCCATCGAGGCCATCTAACATTTGCGCTACCAAAACAGCAATGGCTGCCAACAGGTATTTGTCGTTAAGAGTGAGAATAATCGCATAAAACCCGCAGAAGAGACCAGCCGTGGTGCACAGGTTAGGCAGCAGGTACACCCCTTTACGTAGCGGTGACACCCCCTGCCTGGCCCTCCGAGTTATCCGCGTTCTGGCTCTCATAAGTACTCTCCAATAACTGTCTCTCCTGCTCTCACTTGCTCCCCAACCTTTACCCTGAAATCAACCTCCGGAGAATGATAGAGATCGACACGCGAGCCAAAGACAATCATACCATACCGTTCCCCTTGCATGACCTCTACCTCCCCTTTAAGCGAACAGAAGATCCGCCGCGCTATCATACCAGCAATCTGCACTAGAAGTAGCTTGCGTCCCAGGCGGTCTTCGATGACCACAGCATTCTGCTCATTGGCAGAAGAAGCCTCCAGCATATAGGCAGCCCGAAACTGCCCTCGCTGATAATAGACCTGGGTAACCCGGCCTGAGATAGGAATGCGGTTAACGTGGACATCGAGTGGGGACATGAAGATACTCACCCGCGAGGCTGAAGCTGAGAGAAATCTCTCCTCCCGTATGCCTTTTTCTAGGGCTACTACCCGACCGTCTGCCGGAGACACTATCAATTTCTCTCCGAGCGGAGTTTCTCGCTCTGGGTCGCGGAAAAAAAAGGCGGCAAAAAGGGCAAGAAGAAAGAAGAAAAGAGAGAGAACCTGGAGGAGAAAAGAAGGATTTTGAAGATGGAGCAACTTTAAGATAAAGGAGGCCACCCCTAGCCCCAGAATCCATGGATACCCCTCACGGGCAAAGTGCATACTCAGGTAGTGGCAGGCCCCTATACCTGCCTTGCTCCAGGGCAACCACGGGGGATTGTCCCTACTAGTTCTTTGTCTTATCCACCAGCCGACTTTGCTGCAGCCACGGCATCATTGCCCTCAGAGTCGCTCCTACTTTCTCCGCCTGATGGTTTTCTCCTTCTTTGCGCAGCTCACGAAAGTGAGGAAGGCCAACACGATACTCGGTAAGCCACTCGTCGGCAAATTTGCCTGACTGAATGTCCGCCAAAATCTGCTTCATAACTTGGCGGGTCTCCGGGCCAATAACCTGTCTGCCCCGAGTCATATCTCCGTACTCGGCGGTGTTGCTAATAGAGTAGCGCATGTTGGAGATGCCGCCCTCATAGATCAAGTCAACAATCAGCTTCATCTCATGAATGCACTCAAAGTAGGCCATCTCTGGGGCATAGCCAGCCTCGACCAGAGTTTCGAATCCAGCTCGCATAAGCTCGGTAAGTCCACCGCACAGGACCGATTGTTCACCAAAGAGATCCGTCTCCGTTTCTTCTCGAAACGAGGTCTCGATGATTGCCGCCCGACCCCCACCAATGGCTGAGGCGTAAGCAAGCCCTACCTCCTTGGCGTCGCCTGAGGGGTCCTGCCCAAGCGCCAGGAGACAAGGCACGCCCTTACCTTTCTCAAATTCGCTACGCAAGAGATGGCCAGGTCCTTTAGGAGCAACCATGAAAACATTGACGTCAGAGGAAGGGACGATCTTTTTAAAATGGATATTAAATCCGTGAGCGCAGGCAAGGTATTTGCCAGGCCTCAACCCTTGCTGAATCTCCGCTTCATACATCCCGCTGGCTGCCTCATCGGGCACAAGCATCATAATAATGTCTCCCCAGGTAGCAGCCTCAGAGGTCTCTTTCACTCTCAGCCCAACATTTTCTGCCTTGGGCCAAGATTGGCTTCCCTTTTTGAGCCCCACCATCACTTCCATACCACTGTCCTGCAGATTGAGCGCATGGGCATGACCTTGGCTGCCATAGCCAATGATAGCAATCTTCTTGTCTTTCAGGTGCTGAGGATTGGTATCTTTATCATAATAGATGTTCATGCTGCCCTCTCCTTCTTAGCCTTCTCGCTAATCTGCTTGCCTGACAAGCTCTGTTTCCTGGGCTTCTTTCTAAGTTGCTTGCCTGGCAAGCTCTGCTCACTGCGCTCGCTTACTAACGCCTCGCTTAGTTCGGGCCTTTGGCCAGAACCGTTCGGCTTCCTCTCACTCACCAACACTTCGCTTAATTCCACGGTTTGGCTACGCGCCGATGTAGAGAGTATCTGCATTCCCCGTTGTATTGCCACCTTACCTGTGCGCACTATTTCTCTTATCCCCAGGGGCTTGAGCAGATCAAGAATCGCTTTGATCTTGTCCTCGTCCCCGGTCATCTCAATAATGTATGAACGGGGACCAACATCAATCACCTTAGCACGAAAAATATTAACAAGGTTAAAGACCTCTGCCCGGGTACGTTCGTCTGCGGTAACCTTTATGAGCACCATCTCCCTCTCTATGTAGGTAGTGTCCTGCAAATCAACTACCTTGATTACACAGATGAGCTTGTTGAGTTGCTTGACAACCTGCTCCATAATCTGGTCATCGCCACTAGTAATGAGCGTGATGTGGGAGACCGTAGGATCAAGGGTCTTAGCTACGGAGAGATCCTCAATGTTAAATCCCCGGCCGGCAAAAAGGGTTGCTACCCGGGCAAGCACACCAGGCTCGTTTTCCACTAGAACAGAGACAATGTGACGCATCTTTACTGCGATAAATGTGTTAAACGCGGGCTATTCCAGAGTCGTTCCGTAGTTATTCCTCATATCTTACCGTTCAGATCCTGCCTGTGGCGAGCAAGGATCTCCATGATCCGGTCCTTACCGGCAAGCTTCCTCTTCTGTATACGTTTTTGCTCTATTTCCTCAGAGGGGGTGAGGTAGGGCTTCTGCCTAAGCTCATCAAGCCGTCGCTTTAGTCCCACATGTTCCTCATAATACCTGCGCAGCTCGGAGTCACTATCTATCAGAAAATGGATCAGTTCCTCTTCCTTTGCTTCCATAGCAGGCCCCAAAAAAAAGAGAGTTCAACTCTATTACAGAGTAAAAGGGATTGCAACGGCCACTAACTCCGTCTCGAGTCCTTCTGCAGCATAAGACGCTTCGCCTGTGTGGAGATAACCGTCGGAACATTCTTGCTCCTGGCTAGGTTACGAGTCTCACGCTTCTGCAAAAGAGGGAGCAAATGCATGGCAACGGCCAGGGGGGTATGAGGGTTCTCCACCAGCCCTAGTTTAACTAGTTTAACTTGATAATACTTGATCCAGTCCCGGTTGCCGGCCACTACACGTAGCAGCTCGTCTTCCGTCCCTCGGTTCCGTACCAAAGCCACAATTTCCTCATTAGTGATGCGTGGATTTTGCAAGACATAACGCCGAATTGTGCGGCTAGGATCGCGCAAGAGCAACGTGCGAGCACCCTTATTCCCTCTCAACGCAAGCTTGGTTTTTTCGCTCACCGTCATGGTCTGAATCTGCACATAAAGGCTTTTGCTGGCTCCTTCCGGTTTGTTTTCCTCCTTTAACTCAGCGGGCAGGACTCTATTGTCCAGCCCAGAGAGGACCTCATGGACGCTGGGGTCAAGGTTTTCTTCGCTCATCGACTCTGCTCCGCCTGAGCCTGCTTGGTCTGCGCAATAATCTTCTCAGCCAATTCGGGGGCAACCCTATCATAGTGAGAGAACTCAACCTGAAAGTCACCCCGGCCACTGGTCATCGAGCGGAGGTCGGGAGCGTAGCTTAGGACCTCCGCCATGGGGACATGCGCACGAATAATCTGGTTACTGGCTTTGGCATCCACACCAAGAAGCTTACCACGGCGCCGGTTTAAGTCTCCGGTAATATCCCCCACATACTCCTCCGGCACTATGACCTCAATGGCCATAATGGGTTCAAGCAAAGACGGCTTAGCTTTTTCCACCGCGATCTTAAACCCCATAGAACCAGCGATCTGAAAGGCCATATCAGAAGAGTCCACCTCATGGAACGAGCCGTCGTATAGCGTCACCCGCACGTCCACCATAGGATAGCCGGCCAAAACCCCTTCGCCCATAGTGTTGCGGATTCCCTTCTCAACTGAGGGAATGTATTGCCTGGGAATCGCGCCACCAACGATTTTGTTGACAAACTCAAAGCCGGCACCGCGGGATAGAGGCTCAATCTCAATCCAGGTATCTCCATACTGGCCACGGCCACCAGACTGTTTCTTGTACTTGCCCTGGGCATTGGCCTTGCCTACAATCGTCTCCCTGTAGGGCACCTTCGGGGCTTTGAGCTCTACCTCCACGCCGAATTTGCGCTTGAGCTTCTCCACAATTACTTCAATGTGCAGCTGTCCAGCCCCGGAGATCAGGATTTCTTTACTCTGGGCATCCCGCCCAACCCTGAGCGCAACATCCTCTTCCGTTAACCGCTGCAGGGCGGTAGTGATTTTCTCCTCATCCCCTCTAGACTTCAGACCCAGAGCAAAAGAGATTGCCGGTGAAAACTCCACGAGATCTTTGTAGCGAACCGAGGCCCGCTCATCACAAAGGGTGTCTCCAGAGTGTGTATCTTTGAGTTTAGCCACAGCCACCACCTCGCCTACGGTGGCAGAGGGAACCGGCTCCTGCTTTTTCCCCTGTAGGCGGAAAATTTGGCCCAAACGTTCTTTCGTCTCTCGGGTAGAGTTGTATGCCGTAGAGTCACTCTCGACCGTTCCGGAGAGCACTTGGAAAATGGAGAGTTTGCCGGTAAAAGGATCAATAATAGTTTTGAAAACCTTAGCAGAAAAAGGCTCAGCGGAATCAGGCTTGCGCTCTACTTGCTCTCCGGTCTTAGGCTCCTCACCAACGGCTGGCTTACGATCTGCCGGTGCGGGCAGATAATCGACAATGGCATCAAGAAGGAGACCAGAACCAAGGTTCTTCAACGCCGAGCCACACAGCACAGGAAAGAGGGTTCCAGCAAAGACGCCTTTTCGCAGAGTTTGCCCGAGTTCTTCTCGACTAATCTCTTCCCCTTCCAGGTAGCGGGTGAGAATATCATCATTTAGCTCTGCTACTGCCTCCACCAGCTTTTCCCGGTATTCGTCTGCTTCTCCTTGGAGCTCCGAAGGAATCTCTTGTTCTTGTAAGACACCGGAATCGTCAACCGCCACCAGGGCCTTCATGCTCAGAAGGTCTATCACTCCACGGAAATTATCCTGGCTGCCAATCGGCACATGCACAGCAACAAGCTTAGCATCAAGGACTTTCTGCATTTCTGTCAGAGCGTTCCCGAGCGATCCTTCTTCCCGGTCCATACGATTCAAAAACACCAGCCGGGGAAGACCCAGATCATGGGCCCATCCCCACATCCGTTCGCTCTCGACCTTAAGTTGACCAGTCGAACTGGCAACAAAAATGGCCCCTCCCATTGCTTCCATACAACAGCGGGTGTCGGGGAGAAAGTTAGCATACCCGGGGGGATCAACAAGAAACACATTATGCCTCTTCCACGAAAGATCATGAAAGGAAGTCGAAATGGTAATCTGGCGCTTTATCTCTTCGGGCTCAAAGCTCAAGACCGATGTGCCATCACTCACCTTGCCAAGACGAGTGGTTGCTCCCGCAGTAAAGAGCAATGCCTCCCCAAGAGAGGTTTTTCCTATTCCTCCTTCACCCAAGATGCCCACAGTCCTGGTCCGGTGAACGTCACTAACGGCCATAAGTCTTACCTCCTCATTTGGCGGGCAACGCCCGCTGTCTGACGCTTTGCTTAAATGTCGTTCGACACCCGGTTCCTTTCATAAATGATGCGTAATCCCTCCAGAGTCAAGAACTCGTCTACCTCTTCGATCATAGCAGATTCAGGAGCAATAAGGTGAGCCAATCCACCGGTGGCAATCACCCGAGCCCTAACTCGATTCTCTTTCTGAATACGCTCCACCATACCGTCCACAAGAGAAAGATAGCCATACACAATCCCTGACTGGATAGCATGGACCGTATTGCGACCCACCACCCGCGGCGGCTTAACGAGTTCTACCCGGTAAAGCTTGGCGGTTTTATGAAAGAGAGCGTCAAGCGAGATGCCTATCCCTGGAACGATGGCTCCACCAACGTACTCTCCCTGCGCCGTGATATAGTTAAAAGTCGTTGCCGTACCAAAGTCCACTACAATGGTCGCATCGTGGTAGCGCTCATAGGCAGCCACCGCATCCACGATCCGGTCCGCTCCAACCTCCCGCGGGCTATCGTAGAGGATGGGCATACCAGTCTTGGTGCCCGGGCCAATGACCAGAGGAGAGAGATGGAAATACTTGTGGGAGAGCTCCTCCACCACCTTGGTCATTGGCGGCACCACGCAGGAGACAGAAATCCCATGGATAGACGGAGTGGACAGATCTGAGGAAAGAAAGAGGTTGCGCAGAAGCACCCCGTATTCGTCCGCTGTGCGCTCTTCCTGGGTAACGAGCCGCCAGTGTTGGAGCAGTTCTCTCTCCTTATAGAGACCGATAACCGTATGAGAGTTCCCAACGTCAACAACAAGTAACATGGCTTTCCTGTAGCTGATTGCTAACTGCTGATCACCGTCACTTCCCCAGCCACAATCCGACGGTGTCTGCCCTCCTTCTCTTCAAGCACAAGAGCCCCATCCGCATCAAGGCCGATGGCTTTCCCTTCTATTCTCCTGCCGGCTTCATCCACCACTACTCTTTTGCCTGTTAGGCGAGAGTAGTTTTCCCAGAGAGGACGAATCGCAGCCAGCCCCTGACGCAGAAAAAGGAAATAGTGCTCTTCCAACCTGCCGAGTAGCTCAGCAGCAAATGTTGCCCTATCCACTTGCTGTCCGGTCTCGATAAACACCGAGGTTGCTTTCTCGCGCAGTTCCTCAGGAAAAACCTCTCTTGGGCAGTTGAGATTGACCCCAATACCTGAGACCACAAAGCCGACCTGGCTTCCTTGTGTTTCCATTTCCGTAAGGATACCGGAAATCTTCCGATCATTCAGCAGCGTGTCATTAGGCCATTTCAAAGACGGCTTTAAGCGGGAGAAGCTCTCTACCGTTTCTGCCACCGCTACCCCGGCAATTAGGGTAAGCTGGGGAACTCGCAGGGCAGGAATCTGAGGCATGAGGATGATTGAGATATATAGATTAACTCCCTGAGGAGAGAAGAAACTTCGTCCCAAGCGCCCCCGCCCCTGAGTCTGCCCATCGGCAATCACCACCTCTCCTTCTTCAGCCCCTTCCCTGGCCAGGCGAAGAGCGTAGAGGTTAGTTGAGCCAATTTCATCGAAATAGTGGAGTCGGCGGCCAAAACTCCTTGTACTGAGGGCAGAAGTAAGAGCAGCAGCAAAAGATTGTTCTTTCATACGCAGGTAACGGCCATACTCAGGTCTACCGCTCTGGCGGAGTGGGTGAGAGCACCAACGGAAATAAAGTTTACCCCCGTCTGTGCTACCTCAGACACTCGCTCTAGCATCATCCCCCCTGAGGCCTCAAGCAATGCCCTGCCAGCAACAATCCGTACCGCCTCAGCCATCTCTGTCGTTTCCATATTGTCGAGCAGGATAATGTCTGCCTTGGCTCGGAGGGCCTCATGAACCTGATCCAGGTTGGTACACTCGACCTCGATACGTAAAAGGGCGGAGGCGTGCTTTCTGACCTGGAGAACTGCCGCTTCCACCCCCCCGCAAATAGCAATGTGGTTGTCCTTGATGAGAATCCCGCTATCTAATCCCATCCGGTGATTCATCCCGCCACCCTGGGTAACAGCATATTTCTCTAACAGGCGTAGGCCAGGTAGGGTCTTGCGGGTATCGATAATGTGACAAGAAGTGCCAGCGACCTGGTCAACAAACTTGCGGGTGAGCGTGGCCACGCCTGAGAGGTGCTGAAGGAAGTTCAGGGTAATCCGCTCTGCCACAAGGAGAGGAGCAGCCCGACCCTCTATATCTACCACCCTCTCTCCTGTTTTAACCTGTGTTCCTTCTCCAACCAGAAGCCGCACCTGAAAGAAAGGGTCGAGAGAAGAGAAAACTTTCTCCACTAGAGGCAATCCAGCAATAACCAGATCTTCCTTAGCAATAATCTTCCCTTCCGCCCTCACTCCTTCTGAAACCGTAGCCTGAGTGGTAACGTCTCCCCACCCTAGATCCTCTTCTAAAGCAGCGGCAATCAGGCGGCGGACTGAAGGGTGGTCAAAAGGGTGCATATAAAAAAAGCTATCAGTCATCAGCTTGCAGGTTTTCAGCTTGATGATGGAGGGAACAGATGCGAAAGGGGGGAATCGAACCCCCACGGGTGTTACCCCACAGGATCCTGAATCCTGCGCGTCTACCAAATTCCGCCACTTTCGCCCAATTATATTAGCTACTTAGCGGTCTCCCCCAGCCTTGTCAACTTTATATGTGCACTGTGTGGGAATTTTCTGGTCGAAGACCACCTTCAAGTGCTCCTCTCGCAGGTTAACATAGCGGTAGTAGACGGACAAGTCACTATGCTCAGACACCTTCATGACTACCTCCTAAGGGATACCTGCCATAGCCCAACGAGTTATAGCCGTATAACGGTAATCGTGCAAGGTGATATCTTCTATCCCGGTCTTCTCCCTTGCTTCCTCAAAAGCTGTTCGGTAACTCCTAGGTCGACCGTTGCGAGTGAAGACCTTACCGCCAATACTGGCTACCTTCCGTTGCTCTGTCCGCAACTCTTCCAGCACCTCCCGCAAGGCTGGGGTAATAACGGGGACTGCGATGAAGCCGATCCGCTGCCCCAATATGAACCATAGGCGGGCCAATGCCCCGGTCCGGCATTGCCCGAATTGTAGCGAGGTAGTCAACGCGCAGATTCCCCCAGAACGCTGTCACGAAGACAATCACACCCGGCAACGACAGGAGAGGAACATATTCTGCCTGGATTATGGAACGCAACTCATCACGTAGGGCGCCCGTACTGAGACCTCGTTTCCCCCAGGAGGCGAAACATGGAGGCATAAGAGACGGGGAGCTGGGAAGAGTTTGAGGCTTGGATTCGGACAGCCCGGGGCGGCAACTTTCGCTGGAAGATCCGTCCGGCGGACACGGTCTTGAACCGGCAAATGATCGCGGACTTGGTTCGAGAGGAGCTGGCCCGGAACCAGGGTGGTTTCCCTGCCAACAATGTCTTTATCGAGTGCGTCGACGACTAAGATCTCTAGGGACAAGGAGAGGGGAACTTGCAGCGAGTTCCTCTGCCTGCTTTGTTCCCGTTAGCCAGAGACCTTTTTTGCCTGCACTGCGTTTGCGCTCCGTCACGGCTACCCTGCACTCTCTGGCAGAGGCTACCCCGCCAGCGTCACCTCGTGCCGCATTACCTCACTCAGTGGCAAAGCTCCCCACCCTTTCAATGAGGTGCTCGGTCCGCGGCTCGAAGGGAACAACAACGCTCGCTCTTTCGAGTGTGGGCAACGATGGCTGCCGCTCCCCTTTGTTAACAGGACGATAGTGGTATATAGGGAATATTAGTTACTGGTTCAGTCTGTTGGGTTGTCGAGCAGCTTCGAGATTCTAAGACCCCTTCGAGCCGCTCAGGGTTCCAGGGGTCTTTGTTTATGCACCGCAGGAGGTAGCAATGGCAACGAAGCTGTATATTGGCAATCTCTCTTACGATACGACGCAGACGGAGCTCCAAGATCTCTTTGCTGAGGTGGGCACTGTGGAGTCCGCGAACATCATTATGGACAGAGATTCAGGTCGATCCAAAGGGTTTGGTTTTGTGGAGATGGCGTCGGGCGAGGAAGCGCAGGCGGCCATTAAGCAATTTGATGGGTATGAGCTAAAAGGACGTAGCCTCAAAGTCAATGAGGCTCGACCCAGAGAAGAGCGCTCGGGGAGACGCTCAGATAGTGGGGGTAGACGAGAGCGACGCTGGTAGACTCCCTACTGAAGAGTGAGGACTCATGAGAGATGGCGGGCGAAACTTTAAGAACCAGCAACGCCAGCGCTGGGAAGCCGCCACCAGCCCGCCCCGCCAGACTGCACACCGGACGGCCTCACCCCAGCCAGTGGGCTTGAGGATGACCCAACGAGAGATGTTGCGGAAAACAGGCAGCGGAAGGACCTGGATGGCTATGTAAAATGGAAAGGAGAGAAACAAGACGGTGGACAGGATAAAAATTGCCATTGTTGGCGTGGGGAACTGCGCCAGTGCTCTGATTCAGGGCATCTATTACTATCGAGACAAGAACCCGGAAACCGCTCTATGTTCCCCCGATAGCTTCTTGTGTCCTGGTACTCGTGCCATGTAGCCAAAGCTCAAGGACCTGGCTGTCAAGTCTGGGATTGTTTAGCAGGTAGACAGAAAACAACGCTTTCTTCACTGCCACAGTAGGAAGAAAGGGGATGCCGCGATTTGCCATGACCGCAATTCGTTCACTTCTGGGCCATTGTTACCTCTCAGCATGCTAACTCTTTACATTGTGGTTTGCTTATTGCCCCTGGTGTCCTATTCGTTGGGTTTACCCCGTCTATGGTGCCTTCAAGACAACCTTTTCTTTCTTGTCATAAAACTCCAGGCCCGGCTGTCCATCAGCCTTCAGGGCAATCCCCAAACGGACCTTCTCGTTCTCGTCGCCAAACACCAGTAGTGGCTGTTCGCCATCGCCTAGACCAATCGCAGCACGGGGCTTCCCGTTCTTGTCCACCACCTTAAACTTCTCAGCCCTGATAACCTCCGTCACCAGGGGCATCTTCTGGGCAAACACGGGCGCGCCCATAAAAAGCCTGCCTGCCACCACTCCGCCCACCAGCCCGGTGACCACAGATAGCGCCACTATCAGCACATACTGTTTTCTGTCCATCTTGCTGCCCTCCTCTGGTGAGACAATGTAAGCTGACTTCTGCTCCTAAGGAGTTTCGCCAAAATAATTTATCCGTCTACGATCTAGGCTTGATGGTGTAATTGGGGTTTCCGGAGTAAACGTAAAAAACGTCGCTAGTCCGGAAATCATTGTTAAATCGAGAGTTTTTCTTTCGGAGTAAGCCGAGATATATACAAAAATGGGAATTGGGCTTGCCGCGAAGATGCGACCCCCGCCGATCCGTTCTCGAGTGACAGATTCAGCACCGTGTCTAAGGGCGAGGGGAGCGCATCAAAGTCAATCACGTAATCGTCAAACCGTTTGATCAAGCGTGTTATACACTGACTCAACGCGACCATCTCGGCCGTCGAGCACGATTTCTGCGAAATTCTAGCAGATAAAGGTGTAAGCCCATTTATATGTTGAGAGTTTCTTTGCCTTTTTCTCTCACAGCCAGTCGTTTCTTTATTCAGAATTCGGTCGTTTGAGATACAGAGATTAAGTGATGAGATAAGTAACTCAAACAGCAGGATTTTCTCTGCAAATCCCGGGTGTTGCACAAACGTTCGTTTGGGTTACATATCCTGCTCATCGAAGGGAGGTGCTAGGATTTTACACAGTTCGTTCTCGACGGCCCAGCCGGGTCAGAACGCTACGTACCCACCGTCGACTGGCAAGCAAACGCCCGTCACAAAAGACGAGGCGTCTGAGGCGAGGAAGATAGCCGGGCCGGCGAACTCTTCTGGCCGGCCGCTGCGCCCCAGCGGCGTCAGCCGGTTGATCTGTTGCTCGGTCTCAGAGTTGGGGTCCAACTGGGGTCCCCTCGGTCTGTGCGTGGTATAGCCCGGGTTGATGGCATTGACTCGGATATTATAGGCACCCCACTCGAGCGCCATCTGTCGCACCATCTGATCGACGCCGCCCTTTGCTGCACCGTAAGCCAAGAGATTATGGAAGGCGACCATGCTGGCCGTCGATGAGGTGACGATAATCGAACCGCCCGCACCTTGTTTGATCATCTGCCGGGCAGCGACCTGACAACAGTAGAACGCGCTGGTGAGATTCACTCCGATGGCGTGATTCCATGTCTCGTCGTCTATGTCGAGGGCTGGCCTAGAGGCGCCACCGCCGTGATTAGCGACCATGACGTCGAGCCGGCCGAACCGCTCGACGGTGGCGTCGACCAGCCGCTGGCAGTCGCTGCGTCGCGTCGCGTCGAAGGTCAGGCTCATGACTTCCCGGCCCTTGTCAGCGAATTCCTGCGTCGTAGCTTCGACCTCGGCTGCCGAACGACCGCTGATCACCACCGTGGCACCCGCTCCCGACAAGCCCTCGGCCATCGCCTTGCCGAGCCCCCGCCACGAGCCAGTAATGATCGCAACCTTGCCGGTGAGATCAAAGAGACTGAGATCGAGGTTCATATGATAAGAAACCCGCTCGCCCAGGAGCCCCGCCGGGACAGCACAGTCCTCAGGCGCTTACTGCGCCCCCCTTTCTGACAAACACACTGGTCGTTTGCCCAATCTCGTGGCGACGATGTTCACCCTGCTGCAGATATGCGGTAATACTGTCGTCCTCGTGCATGGCTCGGAGTCTGACCAAGCCGCACTCTAATTCCGCTGGGGTGGCCAGCGACCAGGTTGAGTCGCCGTCTCGGTAGGCTTTGCAAAAAGGCCCGTAGGGATCTAAATAATTGTTGCCTTGTAAGACTTCGTGGATAGGAACAATAATGCCAGCCGGGCCAAAGCCGACCTCGTCCAACATGGTTTGCAACAGGTCAATTGGCGGCATACGGCGGGCTAATTTGTCTACCGCTTTGGGAATCAAGTCTGCCCACCAAAATCCTTCACGCATTTGCTGGCGGGTTGAGGTATTAAAGACAAGCACCCCGCCTGGGCGCAGCACCCGGTAGGCTTCTTCCACCACGCGACGGAGCTGGGGAAATTGCTCAGCACTATTCCCTGTTCCTAAATGATGGGCGACTTGGTTACACATCATCCCATCAAACATCGCATCAGCGTAGGGCAAGCACTCCAGACTGCCCTGCCGTAAGTGTCGCGCGGTCTCTGGGCACACCTTCTTGCGGGCTTGGGCTAACATGTTCGGGTTCAGGTCGAGTCCATGAATGGCCTGGACTTTGTCCTCTAAGGCGACCAGATAATTACCCGTGCCGCAGCCACCATCCGCAATGGTTTGGGTGGCTAGCGGGCGCACCGAGGCGGCAAAACACCCCAGAACGATCTCAAGGCCAACCGGGCTGCGGGTGCTGTCATAGGTTTTTGCCGTCTCATCGTAGTTTTCATATTCGGCCAAAGCGGCTGGAAGGCTGTGACTGAACGGCCTAGTCATCCAGGTCTCCTTTCCATAAGCAGTCTTTCAGTGTGAGCCCAACCCTCCTTTACGCTTTCACCTCTGCCCAGGCTCGTCGATAATCTTCAAAGCTATTCACCTCCAGCCAACCTTTGTAAATATCCACACAGGCGATCGACTGGTTGCGATCCACCAACTCCTGCAGTATATCGGTAAAGGCGGCCTTTTCTAAGGACGCGGCTTCATGGAACTGACCGTGCTGAGCCTGCTGGACAAGCTGCTGATAGGTCTTCCGTAACACCTGAGCGCCTGCCTGGGAGAACATGGCCAGACCAATGAATTCCCCATCTGCCTCGTCTGCACACAGGTGCTGGCCAATCCGGGCCAGCGTTGTCTCTTCCAGTGTCGGGAGAAAACGGTACCCTTTTAGAGGAGGCTGATGGGTGACAACCAGGTCGGGCAGATTGACCTGATCGGCCGTCTCTGGGTGGGGCTGGTCGCCCCAGGCACGGTCGACCACAATGCTGATATCTGCCTGTGACTTGAGCAGCTTCTCCAGGATGCTGGGATCAAAAATGATATC
This sequence comes from uncultured Binatia bacterium (SeqCode), assembly GCA_965220955.1. Taxonomy (GTDB): domain Bacteria; phylum Desulfobacterota; class Binatia; order Bin18; family CBDCRK01; genus CBDCRK01. The sequence goes on from CBDCRK010000037.1 coordinate 369,746, forward strand.
CGCATACAGGAACAGGAAGCGGCCGGACATCTCAGACTCGGCCAGGAACAATGACGCCAACTCGCCAGTCTCCAGGAATCGCTCGTTGTCGTAGTACCGCACGTTGGGCAGGGTGATCTGTTCCTTCTGATAGCCACGCACCACGACCACGTCTTTGATACCACAGTCATTGAGGGCCTGGATCTGCCGCTCCAGGATCGTTTGGCCTTTGATATCCAACATCGCCTTTGGGCGGTCCGCCGTCAGCGGCAACAGCTGCTCTTCAAAACCGGCCGCAATAATAATAGCCGTGACTTCGTGTCCACCTGGGACTAAAAACTGCCGTTCGTTGGCCTGGAGGTCTGGGACACCAACCAACTCATAGATTTCAGACAAGCTGACAATGTGATCATCGACCGCAGCCGGCCGTCCCTCTTCCTTCAGTGTCGCCAGGGCCTGGCGCATGGCCGTGACGGCGGCTCGTAAAACTTGGTTGGCAAAAATCACGAGTTTGAAGCCCGCAGCAGCGAGATCGGTTACCGTGGTATCAGCATACGTCGTTGGCACGCAGACGAGCGGGCACGGACTGTCCCAGGCGGCGGTAAACTCGCGTAACTCGTCAAAGGTTGAAGACTTCGAGTGGACGAGAACGGCATCGGCGCCGGCCTCGGCATAGGCGTAAGCGCGTTTAAGCGCCTCGTGTTTTCCCCACCCGGCAATCAAGGCTTCGGTCCGGGCGATGACGACAAAATCAGGGTTAGTGCGGGCCGCTTTGGCGGCTTGAATTTTTCGGGCGTGCTCCTCAATCGGGACCAGTTCGCGCCGGACCCCAACATAAAAACTACACCGTTTGGGAAAGATATTATCTTCGATGCAAATCCCGGCAACGCCGGCCCGTTCGTACTCCGTCACGGTCCGCATGACGTTAATGGCGTTGCCAAAGCCATTATCACAATCGGCGATAACAGGGATCGTGACGGCGGAACTCATGCGGCGCACGGCGTCGAGCGTTTCACTCATCGTGAGAACATTGGCATCGGGCAAGGCACTGACCGCGGAGATGCCAAACCCACTCGCCCAGATGGCATCAAAGCTAGCCTCCTCGGCAAGCTTCGCCGACAGGGCATCATGGGCTCCGAGCACGAGCGCTGGCTGAGGGCGGCTGAGCAGGGTGCGTAATTGCGTCGTGGCTGGTGTGTGAGACATATCGCAGGACAATATATCTCGGAACGCGTTATTTCAAGCCCTCGACTGGAATGTGCGCTGGGGTTCTCAATCGTCCTATGTAACTGATACAGGTCAGGGTCAATGCCGATGGCCTGATTGCAGCTTCGGGGCCTTACCCTGCCGAGGCATTCGGTGTAAAGAAGAAGTCACACTGTCCCACGAAGAAGGAGACGGACTATGGCGGAAGAGGATCTGCTTCACTATGACTTCATCTACGATAATCCTGACGCGGACCAGCTCTACCAAGCAATTTGGGGAGAGAATATTCACTTTGGCATCTACACCTCGCCCGACGAACCAATGGAAGCTGCTATGTTGCGAGCCAAGCAGCATATGGCCGCACCCCTCGGGTTGACATCACAAGATATAGTTCTCGAAGTCGGGTGTGGGTACGGCTCCATGGCACGCTTCCTGGCCAAGGCATATGGGTGCAAAGTGGTGGCGACCAACTACTCCCGCCCACAACTGGCAAAGGCGCAGGAGCTGCTACAGCCAACAGGACTCAGCCATCTGATCCGCTTTGCCTGGGCCGACTATCACCACCTGTCGTATGAGGCAAACCAGTTCGATTATTGGTGGTGCCAAGAAGCGATTACCCATTCGACGAACAAACCCCAGGTATTTCGGGAAGCCTACCGCGTCCTCAAACCGGGCGGCACGCTCGTCTTGTCAGACCAACTGGTGCACAAAGAGCTGCTCTCGCCAGCAGAGCGGGCCCGCATTACGACGCGGCATGGTTCGGACGACCTCTGGCAGGCGAAAGAGTTTCAGCAGGCGCTGACAGACTGTGGGTTCCGCATTGCACGTTACGAAGACTGGTCAGAGCATTTAGCCACCCATTTTACCGCCGTCGCCAAGCGTGTTGAGGAGAAACGAGCCGACCTGGCGGCCTCAATCGATGAGACGACGATCCAACACAATTACAATGTCTGGAGTTACTGGGCACAGGCGGGCCGCGAAGGCAAAATTGGCTGGGGGTATTTTGTGGCGGTGAAGGAGCCGACAGGCTGACACGAGGAGAGGAAAGGAGCAGACTGCTTCAGGACTTTCTGTCCCGTTGCCGTTCAAGCCTCATCCCTACCACCAGCGTTCCAGTAACTTGCCACCGTCCAGCTCCAAGTTGCCAGCTAGCTCGTCAAATTGTAAGCTGTCTTTGGCCGCAAAGACATCGGCAGCAAACAGGGGAATGATCACTCCGCCTTCGCTATGTTTTCGCTTTTTGGGCTTGGTAGAATCCTGAATCCTGCGCGTCTACCAAATTCCGCCACTTTCGCCCAAGCCAAGGTCCTTACTTAGCAACCTCCCTCTGATCCTGTCAAGCTCATACGGTCACGGAGTGGAAACTTTCTCGCCAAAGAGAACTTTGAGAGGGTCCTCTTATTGGATGGATTAAGGGGCTCGGTATTCTGCCACCCCGAAGTCTTGCAAGCGAGCAACAAATTTCCCCTATGTCACAGTTCAGGCGGTTTCAAGTAGCACAATAAATCGAGTCTGACCCTGAGGAATCCCCAGGAAAAGGCTAGTTATTTTAATAGCCTAGGGGTTGAGGAGCAAGTAAGGAGCATGCATGGTATAGGATAATCTTCTTAAGGTGAGCAAACCATCAAGGAGATTATCCCCATGCATGCATCTCAGGTATTGCACAAGGTGAAGGAGTTTTCCACTGGCACGATGCACCTTGCACGGCGCCAAGCCCTAGAGGCAGTAGTGAGGGCAGCCGTGCGAGGGCGGCGAGTGAGCGTGAAAGGGCTGGGGCGAGCGATGGAGAGCAAGGTGGCCCCCAAGCACTGCATCAAGCGTGCCGATCGGTTGTTGTCGAATCGAGATCTACATGAGGAAGGCTTTGGGGAATACGTGGCTTTGGGCCATAGGCTCATTGGCAGCACGAGACGGCCGGTGATCGTGGTGGATTGGTCGGATCTGGATGCCTGCAAGCGCCATTTCCTGCTGCGGGCGGCAGTGCCGATGGGCGGTCGCACATTAAGCGTGTACGAAGAGGTACACAGGGTTAAGACTAAGGAAAAGCCCAAGACCCATAAGGAGTTTTTAGCCCGTTTGCACAAGGTGTTGCCGCAAGGTTGCCGACCCATTGTCATTACGGATACGGGCTTTCGTACCCCCTGGTTCAAGCAGGTCGAATGTTATGGTTGGCAGTGGGTAGGTCGGGTGCGCCATCGGCACAAAATCCAGTATACCCAAGACGGTGAGGGGGTGGAGTGTAAGTCTTTGTATCCCCAGGCGAGCAGGACTCCTAAGGCTATAGGATGTGTGCGTTTGACCCAGTCCAACCCGCTTACCTCTCAGTTGGTGCTCTACAAGGCCGCCCGCAAAGGCCGAGTGAAGAACACCCGCTTTGGCCAGCGTGCCCGTGCCAAGCACAGCGAGAAAAACGCTGCGCGCGCCCGCGAACCCTGGCTGTTAGCAACGTCCCTGCCTGTGAGCCCCCAAGGCGCCGCCAAGGTGGTCAAAGTGTATGCCTCACGCATGCAGATTGAGGAAGCCTTTCGTGACCTCAAGAGCAGCCGCTTTGGTTTGAGTCTGGAGTATAGTGGTACCCGTCAGCTCCAGCGGCTGCGGATCTTAGTGTTGATTGCCTCGGTGGCCATAGTGGTGCTGTGGCTGGTGGGCAAAGCGACTCAATTGACCCAACACCACCGCCACTATCAAGCCAACACAGTGAGAAATCGTGTGGTGTTGTCGACCCTCTTCATTGGTTTGCAGGTGATAAACGACCCACGGGTGAACTTGAGAAAAGCCGATGTGCTGGCTGCTGCAAAAGTCTTGCAGAATATCGCACAAGCACCTATGAGTGACTATTAAATTTGTGGGGATTCCTCAGAGTCTGACCCTACTTTTTCTATTTTTTTCTCTGGCCTTTTGGTTTTTGACCTAAGCCTGCGACCCCTGCTGTGGAAAGACCCGCTCCAGAACGGCAAGGCTTATTCTTTCACTCCTTGCAGCGGTGTCCTCGATGCGAGCCAAGACCTTCGTGATATCTCGCAGAACCCCCGCAATTTTGAAGACCATGACCACTGTTATTATGGTAGCCGCTACCAGAAATATTGTGTTGAACCAGATCACGAAGAGCGTCTCTTCCTCCTTTTCTTGGCCCCACGATCATATCAGACTACCGTGGGGTCGGTTAATGAGTGGTTACCTATTCTTTGACGCCAGTGTTCTGCTTGGCGGCGGCATTGGCCTTTAGCTTTTCCAGGTTGATCACCAAGGGGGCCTTGCCCTTCGGTGAGATCGAACGATTGTTCTCTTCCCCCCTTTTCCTTGCCTAGCCAAATAGATATAAGAAAAATAAGTAACTGCCGAACACAAATTATTTTAATTGGAGGTAAACATGGCACTACATATAGGTGAAGAAGCGCCCGATTTTACCGTGGAGACAACACAAGGAACGATCCACTTTCATGAATGGATCGGAGACGGATGGGCTGTTCTGTTTTCCCATCCAAAGGATTTCACCCCGGTCTGCACAACCGAGCTGGGCTACGCGGCCAGCCTCAAGCCGGAATTCGACCAACGCAACTGTAAGCTTATCGGTCTGAGCATCGACTCCGTCAGCGATCACACAGCCTGGGCCAAGGACATCCAGGAAACCCAAGGGCATGCACCGAACTACCCGCTTATCGGCGACACTGATCTGAAGGTAGCCAAGCTCTACGATATGATACACCCCAATGCCAGCGGAACCGCGCAGGGACGAACTGCGGCAGACAATGCCACGGTACGCTCGGTGTTCGTTATCGGACCGGACAAGAAGATCAAGCTGATGATCACCTATCCCATGACCACTGGGCGCAACTTTGATGAGGTGCTGCGGGTTCTTGATTCGATGCAGTTGACCGCAAAGCACAAAGTCGCCACCCCGGTCAATTGGAAGCAGGGCGAAGACGTCATCATTGTCCCCGCAGTTTCCAATGACGAAGCCCAGGAAAAATACCCAGGGGGCTGGAAAACGCTGAAGCCATATCTACGGATCGTGCCGCAGCCTAAATAAGGTGCCACTTAGGGGCGACCCCCTGTGGTTGTCCCCCTCCTGCGGGCAGGCACCGGAGCCTGCCCTACATCTCCTCCTTAATCACCCCCCGCTCTTTTAACAAGTTTAGAATGACATCAAGGCTGTGACTGCGCAGACGAACCTTAAGTTGATCATACAGGGTGAAATTCAGCAGCCGCAGCAGTGGTCGGCCGTGTATATAGTCAATAATGTTAACACAGCCAAAGTCCTGCTCAACATTAAAGATGCGGCCGTTAGTAGCACCAGTGGCATAAGCAATAATGGCGTTGTTCACTCCCCCGTGAGCAATGAGAAGCGCGGTCTCCCAGTCGTCCTGAGCAAGCAGGGAATGGATAAACCGTAACGCCCTCTCCTGCACCTGACGGAAACTTTCCCCTCCCAGGTAAGGCTCATCCCATGTAGTACGGGGACTCTTAAAGAACTCGGCTACTTTTCTGAAGATCTCGCCGATTCCCTTTCCCGCCAGCTCGCTTTCAGCCGGTGAAATCTCGCGCAGATCAGGGGTAAGCAACACTTCCATTCCCTTCTCCTGAGCCAGGATCTCAGCGGTCTCGTGCGCGCGCCGCAACGGGCTGGCATAGATTCGATCCAGCGGGACACCCTTAAAGAGCAGAGCCAACGCTTTAATCTGCTCTTGCCCCCGCTCAGTGAGGGCACCCCCACCCACCGCTCCCTCACCGGACTGGCTCTGGTAAAGAGTCTCACCATGGCGAACAAGATAAAGCCGGCGCTTACTCATAGGCTTTCTCCTCAGAAGTGACAAAAGCAATCAGGGCACTTGTCCTTCTCCCAGTTTCTTTCCTTCGAAGCAAAGGGGAAGAAGCAGGAAGTTTTGCTGACGCCTGATTGCTAACAACGAAAATTTGAAAAAGCTTATTTTTTAGCAAACCGACTATCCCGCTCACGCAGAGCTTCTCTGAGACCCTTTTGTCCCATCTTCTTAACTTCTTCCTTCACCGTGGGCGTCTGATGAGCAATGGCATCGAACTCGGCAGCAGACTGCTCGGCCGCATAAATGCCCATCACCTCAAAGAAACGATTAGTGGCAGCTTTGTGCAGGGTCAGAAGCTCGGCTGATACCATGGCTACCCTGCGGGCATATGCCAGGACCTCCTCCTCAAGCCTCTCACGAGGGTACATACGATTGATGAGCCCATTCTCCAGTGCCTCCTGGGCGGTCATCGAATCGCCGGTAAAGAGAAATTCCTTAGTTTTGCGCATACCAATAAGGTAGGGCCACATGGAAAGCGTGGGCAGCACCCCAAGAGTCCGGCCAGCCGGATGGCCGAACTGGGCATCGTCTGCGGCAAAAACAATGTCACAATGACCAACAAATTCGGTTGCACCAGCCAGGCAGTACCCATGCACCTGGGCAATGGTGGGCTTAGGCAGGTTCCATAACCGCTGCCAGCGTTCAACAATTTTGCGTAGGCCCCAACGGTCGTTGGTCACCGTGAAACTCCCGCTCCCAGATACCGGCTGGAGGTCGTACCCTGCACAGAACGCCCGACCCGACCCGCGGATGATAAGCACACTAGCCTCAGAATTACCCTCAAACTCGTCAAGTGCCTGATCCAGCTCCGAAAGGAGCTGGCGACTCATGGCATTCAATTTTTCCGGGCGGTTGAGTGTAACGCGGAAGATTCGGTCCTCAACCTTCTCGTAGATGATCACCTCGTAAGCCATACTGTTTCCTCCTTTGCTTGGGCAGAATTCCTATGGCTTAACATAGGGAGGGAAGAACGGCAAACGGGAAGAGGGCTACAGTTGTCAGGGCAGGGTAAAATGGAACGTGCTTCCTTTGTCAACTTCGCTCTCCACCCAAATCCGACCCCGGTGCAACTCTACAATATGCTTAATGCTTAGCAATGGCCAGGCCCAATCCCAGCCCACCAGACTTAAACCCAATCATCCCCGACGAGTGGACAAAGATAGAACTGACCTCGACGTCCAGTAGATCTTCAGCGCTGCTGAGCGCACGCGCTAACACCTCCTGCAGGTCCAGGGTAGAATTGAGAAGAACCGAGATATCGTGCAGAGTTTGCAGTTTTTTCAGGACGGAGAGCCCCTTTCCTTCCATTACGATCCCCCTAAAAGTTAGGGAATTATATACCCTTTTTCATGCCGTTGACAATAAATTGTATATGGTGTGGTATAATGGGGGAGAAGGTGGAGAGGAATGAAAAGAACCACAATCACGAAAAAGGAAAGAGGAAGGAGGCACGGGTATGTATTCATCTGTTACCGTGGCCAATTGTCTCCTTGATATGGCAGAACGTGACAGCGAATCTCTAACCCCCATGAAAATCCAGAAGCTCGTGTATATTGCTAATGGTTGGCATTTGGGGCTGTTTAGGAAACCCCTTGTATCGGAAGAGGTTGAAGCATGGGATTGGGGACCTGTCTTTCCTAAGCTGTATCATACATTCAAACACTACGGGAAAAGGGCGATTACTCAGAAGGCCATTGATCCTTCTCCGGGGGAATATTCCTCATCCAGAGTAAAAGAGGAAGCCTGGGAATTTCTTGAAGAGGTGTGGCGTGTATATCAGCCGTATACGGGGATTCAGCTCGCAAACCTGACACATAAGCCTGATGCTCCGTGGAATACCGTGACAAGCTTTTATCGGAAACGATTTCGGAGCATACCACATCACCTAGTTATTCAGAATTCGGTTATTGAAGAGCACTACAAGATGTTGGCGAACCAAGATGGCTAAAATACGCCCGCCATCTGAGAGTCTTGAACATGATCCCGATAGGGAAGCCGCACAAGAAGAGGCTAGCCTTGGGTCTGCTCAGGTGGCTGATCTTCGTCAATCTACAGAACTGCGACGGGAATATGCAGACAAGGCACATCGGATTGTATGTCGGTGGCTACTGGGGGTCGGTGGATTACTTGTTATTGATGCGATCCACAAGCCTTTCTCTTGTCAGGAAATCGCAGGGAGAAGCTCTTGGTTTTGCAAATTGCCGTCATTTGATGTTGAGACTGAGGTAATGATTAGTCTCATTGGTGGGACCACCATTGCTATCATCGGCTTGGTTCTTGCCGTAATAAAAGGACTATTCCCATCCTCTTCATAAACAGACAAAGGTCTAAGTCAGGGGTTAGACAATCAAATCTTGATACCGGAGCCGCTTGCCAACCATCCCGAGAGCTAAGAAGCTCATCTATGCGATGATGTCTAGCCCACGGACATTGTGACGGCCTGCAAACTCGTTGACGTAGCGGCCCAGATGCTTCGTGCTCATTTTGTGGTAGGTTCCAATATATCCCCTTGCACAGGGACTGGCAGGGAAGAACCTGAAATATCAGGACTTGATTGCGGAGTAAGGGGAGAATCTTGGCATTCTCCATAGGACGAATATGGTAAACGAACGTAAGACTGAGGCACTGGTTCGAGAAACCCTACGGTCGCTCGGATACTTCTCTGACAACACCCTCACGGTCGAAGAGCAGCGTAGTGATAATCCACGGATCAACAAACTGCTGAAATCTGCCTCTAAGTCGGGACCGGGAAAGGGGAGTCCTGAGTTCATCATTTCTTCTAACAACCACACGAATTTCATCATCTGAGTGTAAAGCTGATCCTTCCCGCCACGAGAGCCCCGACCGCGACAGATACGCAGACTACGCGGTTGATGGGGCACTTCTTTATGCGTCTTACTTGGCTAAAGAGTACGACGTGCTCACTATAGGGGCGAGCGGAGAATCAAAGTCAGAACTCAGAATTTCTTGCTACCTCCTTCTAAGTGGAACAAACACACCGGAGAAGGTCTTCGGGGAAACTCTTCTCTCGTTCAACGATTATTACTCAGGATATATCAAGAATCCACGCAAGTTCAGCCAGGACTACAACAAGCTTCTTGGCTACTCACGTGATCTCAACGAGACGCTCCATGAAAAAAAGATCAAAGAAGCGCAGCGTAGTTTACTCATTAGTGGCATCTTGATTGCTCTCCAGAACACCGCCTTTGCCGTCAGCTTTAGCAGTCACAAGAAGGCAAAACAACTGGCGAACAATCTTATTACAACCATTGTTGACGAGCTGAGCGGATCGGATTTGCCGCAGGCAAAGCTCAATACCATGCGGCAGAGCTTTAACTTCATCAGCACCCACGCAACACTCTCGGAAGACAAAAAATTCTTCGACAAGTTGATCCGTGAAATAGACAAACATATCAACTCATTTAGTAGGACGCACAGATATTTCGACACTCTTGGCCAGTTCTACATTGAGTTCTTACGGTACGCGAATAACGATAAGGGGCTTGGGATTGTCCTGACACCACCACACATCACCTCCTTATTTGCCGCCCTGGCAGGCGTCAATAAGGATTCCGTAGTTTTAGACAGCACCTGTGGGACGAGTGGATTTCTTATTAGCGCGATGAAGCTGATGGTTGACGACGCAAAGGGGGACTCAGTAAAGATTCAGAACATCCAGAAAAAGCAGCTAATCGGAATAGAATTTCAAGATGATATTTACGTCCTTGCGGTCACGAACATGGTGCTGCACGATGATGGCAAGAGCAATATCCATCAGGGTGACTGTTTTGAACTCGTTGATATGATCCGTGAGCGATACCAGCCGACAGTTGGACTTCTGAATCCCCCATATAAAACTAAAAAGAGCGATATCGAAGAGTTAGAGTATGTCCTCAATAATCTTGAAATGCTTCAGCCAAACAGCACGTGCGTTGCGATTGTGCCTATAAGCTGCGTCTTGGCACAGGAGGGCAAAGGACTGGAACTGAAGCGCAAGCTGCTCAAAAATCATACGCTGGAGGCGGTACTCTCAATGCCAGCAGAGCTGTTTCATAACTCAAAGGTTGGTGTTGTTACTGCATCCCTTATCATCACTGCACATACACCCCATTCTCGTACAAAAAAGACGTGGTTCGCTTATTGTAGAGATGATGGATTCATCAAGACTAAGCATCGTGGGCGAATAGATATGCACGATAAATGGGCCGGAATTAAAGACTCTTGGGTAAGCGCTTTTAGTAACCGAGAGACTATTCCAGGGTTCAGCCTTATGCAAAAAGTACAAGCCGAAGACGAATGGTGCGTTGAAGCATTTATGGAGACTGATTACTCTAGGATCACGGATGATGATTTTGAAAACGAGTTGAAACAGTTCGCGATCTTCAATATTCAACACGAGAGGAAGATGCTATGACGACCGTCGCACTGGCTGAACTATTTGACGTAGAATACGGTAACAAGCTCGACTTCAATAAGATGGCTCTGTGTTCTCACCAGGACGGGGGTATTAACTTTATCGGCAGGGCCAGCAGTAATCATGGGGTCTCGGCGACCGTTCGGCGACTAGCTTCAGTTGTCCCGTATGGGGCGGGTCTTCTTACGGTTGCGCTTGGAGGATCCAAGCTCTTGTCGTCTTTTGTTCAGCCCGAAGAATTTTACACCGCCCAGAACGTTGCCGTTCTCACGCCTCGGATTACGCTCGAACTAAATGAAAAAATTTATTACTGTATGTGTATTCGCCACAATAGATTTCGATATGGCGCGTTTGGACGGGAAGCTAATAGGAGCTTGAAACGCCTTCATGTCCCCGATGTCGCATACGTTCCAGATTGGGTCCGAACGATCAAGATTCCGAATCTCACCAATAGAGCTGAAACGGCTGAATCAGAAAAGATGGAATTACCACATTTCGCCCATTGGAGGGAGTTCAAACTTGGAGACCTCTTCAATATTAAAAAGGGGAAACGGCTGACTAAGGCCAACATGACCGACGGCTCTGTTCCATTCGTTGGCGCTTCTAGTTCAAATAATGGAGTCACTGCGTTTACCGGGCAAGAACCCGAACATGAGGAGGGAACAATATCAGTCAGCTACAACGGCTCGATTGGCGAAGCATTTTATCAATCCGTACCATTTTGCGCCTCGGACGATGGGAATGTTCTATATCCTAATTTTGACATGGACCCCGCTATAGCATTGTTTGTTTGTACCCTGATTAAGAAGGAGCGACATCGCTTCAACTATGGACGAAAGTGGCATGTGGAGCGTATAAAGTGCTCAAACCTTAGGCTTCCAGTTGACGACTCTAATATGCCAGATTGGAAATTGATCTCTAGGTATATGCGTGGCTTACGGTTCAGCGCTGCGTTAGAAAAAAAGGAGACCGCATAAGAAGGAAAGGCCGATGAAAGATAAGGATCGCCCAGTCGTCATCGTCAAACCCCATACCTACCAGCCGAAAAAGGCTGAGCTAGAGACTGATGCAAGCATTGAGGCCACCCCCGAAGAGTTGGCCCGCGCCCTCATGCAGCCCGTGATCGTCCAAGAAACTGAGGATGAGGACGGCTGACCAGAACCGTTCGGCCAGCCTCAAAATGTGACTTTGGTATATAATTCCCATATTAAATCCCACCAGGCTTTCCGCGCTCTCCAAGGTAGGCTCAAGGACCTCCCGGATATTTAGGGTAGGATTGAGAAGAACGGAAATTTCCTGCCAGGCCTGGAGTTGCCGAATAACTAGAGTAGAGGAGTTGTTCTCTGCCATAGCTCTCCTCATACCTCATATTATAGGAGCAGCATAGTAAAGTTGTCGCCTCAGAGTCAACAATGAATGCTCTCGAAGCCCACCTTTTCCTTGTAAAAACACTCCTCCCTATAGTAGTATGAGGTCTTTCTGTTTGTACGGGAGGAGTGTATGGACGTTACTCAACTTCTCACATTTGCGGTTGAAGCCGGGGCCTCGGACATCCACTTAAGCAGTGGAGAACCACCCCTATTGCGTATCCACGGGGATATGAAGAAGGTGGAGCATCCTCCGCTCACTAAGGAGGAGGTTCACACCATGACCTATGACATTATGAACGCCAATCAGCGCAAGGCCTTTGAGGAACTTCACGAGCTGGACTTCTCCTTTGAGCTGGGTGGCATTGGCCGCTTTCGCGTCAATGTCTTTACGCAGCGCAAAGGGGAGGCAGCGGTCTTCCGGATTATTCCTACCAAGATCCTCTCCATGGAGGAGCTTGGCTTGCCCCCGATTACGAAGCATCTTTGTGAGCGAGAAAAAGGCTTGGTGTTGGTAACCGGGCCGACCGGCAGCGGGAAGTCAACTACTCTGGCCGCAATGATTGACTACATTAATGACTCCGAAGAAGGCCATATTCTTACCATTGAAGACCCTATTGAGTTTGTTCACCAGTCGAAGAAGTCTCTGGTCAACCAGCGGGAGCTGGGCCCTCACACCCACTCCTTTGCCAACGCGCTACGTAGCGCCCTGCGAGAAGACCCCGACATCATCTTGGTGGGTGAGATGCGGGACCTTGAGACCATCCAGTTAGCGGTCACGGCTGCTGAGACCGGTCACCTAGTTTTTGGCACCCTCCACTCTCCAAGTGCCCCGCAGACCGTGGACAGGGTGATTGGCGTCTTTCCCGCGGCCCAGCAGGCCCAAATCCGCACCCAGTTTGCTGACTCACTTGAGGCTATCATCACCCAGACGCTGCTCAAGAAAAAGGGCGGCGGACGAGTGGCGGCGCTGGAGATCCTGGTGGGTACCCCCGCGGTGCGCAATCTCATCCGTGAAGGAAAAGTCCACCAGATCCCCTCGGCCATGCAGGTAGGGCAAAAGGATGGGATGCAGACTATGGATGCGGCCCTTATGCAACTGGTCAGCAAGGGGATTGTCACCCGAGAGGAGGCCCAGTCCAGAAGCATGAACCCTAACCTCTTTGCCCAGGCCCCGGCTGGGCCTCAAGCCCGCCCGGCCCTGGCGCGGTAGGGAAGGAGAAAGACCATGGAGATCCGCGACTTTCTTAAGGTGATGGTCGAGCAGGACGCCTCGGACATCTGTCTTACAGTGGACAGTGCCCCCATATACCGGATTCAGGGGATCACCCCAGTCTGTGGGAAATGGGCAACTGACCAAGGAGGCAATGGAGCAGGGGACACAGGAGGGGCGCCAGACATTTGATCAGGCCCTGGCTAACGCCGATAGTACCAACAATCTGCGGCTTAAAATCAGGTCAGAGGAAATGAAGAGAGGGGCAGCCCAAGAAGAAGAAAAGCCCAGCTTCCGTATCGAGGGGACACAGCCAGCCTCTGGTTTTAGTAAGGTATGCCTGCTTCCCAAGAGGGTTGATAGTTTTGTGGGAACGATCCTTATGATCGCCCAAGCTAAGACTTAGTCAATGCTGCTCCTTCAACAAAGCTCAGGATAGCTCTGGATAATCATTTCTGCCAGAGCAAGGTCTTCTGGGGTAGTGATCTTGATATTGTAAGGGTTCCCTGGGATGACTTTGACCACCCCGCCTATTTTCTCCACCAAAGCAGCGTCATCGGTAGTAAGCACATTATTGGCCAATGCCCAGGCATGGGCTTTCCGGATAAGGGGAACGCAGAAAGTCTGCGGAGTCTGGGCCAGCCAGAGCTCTTGTCGCGAAAGAGTTTCAGCAATAACCCCAGTAGCAGACACGCGCTTGATTGTGTCCTTAGCCGGTATGGCTACAACTGCTCCACCAACCTTTGCTGCCATTTCCAGGCTTCTGTCAATCATCCCCGCAGTAACAAAGGGTCTGGCCCCATCATGGATAATCACCAGCTCACAGTCCTTATCGAGCTGAGTGAGCCCCAGGTGAACCGAGTCTTGCCGTTCCTTCCCACCATGGATAACTACCCAGGATAAACGAAAAGGACCATACTGGTCTAATAGACCGTAGCAGTACTCCTTCCATCCAGGCGTAACTATAAGAATGCCCTTGCTTACACTAGAAGAACGCTCCATGCTACGCAGGGTGCGGACAAGAAGGGGAACGCCAACAATAGGAAGGAAAGCTTTAGGAAGGCTCTTTGCCATCCGCTCTCCCCTTCCCGCAGCAACCACAAGAGCGTCTGCCCGCATAAAAAGAAAGATGGTGAACATTCAGCCGTCAGGAATCAGTAGTCAGCCATAAATGGCTGAGAGCTGAATGTCCACAAAAGACGTTAGTGGGCAAAAATATTTTTCAGATCCTGTATGATCTTTTCTTCAGGATCAGCACTAGCAATGGACAATTCTTTTACTAGAAGGTTTCGAGCAGTATCGAGCATTTTGCGCTCGCCAAAGGAAAGCTCTTTATCAGCCTTAATCACAAAAAGGTCACGGAGTACCTTGGCAATCTCGATCACCGAGCCAGTCTTGATTTTCTCGGTGTACTCACGGTAACGGCGGTTCCACGTCTGTTGGTCCACTTCGATCTTCTTGGTACGCAGGATTCGGTAGACCTTGGCTACCATCTCCCTGCCAATAACTGGTCGTAATCCTACTGAGGTCACATTATCTGTCGGAATCATAATGGTCATCTGACTATCCAAGATCCGTAGCATATAGAATCTCTGTTCCCTCCCCGAAACTACCCGCGTTTGCATTCTCTCTATTATCCCTACGCCATGGCCAGGATACACGACCTTTTCCCCAATCTTAAACATAGGGTCCCCTCCGTCCAGTAATATCGGGCACATTCATCATACCTGATCTTAACGCTAGCGTCAACGCCCTAAATCACTGAAATAGTTGATTTTTCTGCAAGAGGAAGCAAGGGCTTGCAAAGCCTGTAAGGCCTATAAGCAAGCGTCATCGTTGAGGAAGCAAACCATAATCAGGGCATCTTCCCCATTTTCATAGTATTGGCGCCGCACCCCAACTTGGTGAAATCCGAGATGGTGATAGAGAGAAATCGCCGGCAAGTTGCCCTTACGTACCTCCAGACTGGCTGTCCTCATCCTTTCTCTCCTCGCCTCCAGCAAAATCTCCTCCATGAGCCTTCTAGCAATCCCTCGACGACGGTAGCTAGGATGAACGGCAACGTTGAGAATATGGACCTCGCCAGCCACACACCAACAGCACAAATACCCTGCCACCTGGCCATTGTTCTCCGCCACTAGCATGCGAGAGAAGGAATTGTTGAACTCCTGAGAGAAAGAAGAATAACTCCAGGGAAAAGAAAAAGAGAGATGGGCAATGTTGATTACCTGAGGGAGGTCCTCAGGTCGCATAGAACGTGGCAGGATCTCTGTGGTCGACATTATTCCAGTAGGCTGCTAGAGCAGCCGGCTCTCCGCCACTCTGCTAAGGGAGAGAATCATCTCTTAAAGAGGATAACCTCAAGCGTTTTATCTCGATAGCGGTGTTTAAAAGCCGACACTTCCTGGTCCGGATCAATCCGCGTGGTGAAATCAGGGGGAAAAGAAGATGAGATTGCAGCTAGCTTGCGTACTTGGGGATCAGTCACCCTGCCCCGAATAACAAATGACCCATTCCTGAGAGAGAGATCATAGTCGTAATCAGGCATTTCGTTGGGGATCCCCTGCTCCTGTTTCCACGCCGAGGGTGGAACCCACCGAGGAAACTCAAGCCGGACAAGGTAAGCATTTCCCCGCGTCTCCAAAGTATAAACCTCGCCGTAGCGTCGTTCTCTATCAAGCTTGTCATCAAACTCGGGGGAATAGTAACCATCAAAAGAGACTGTTCCTGTGTGCTGAGCGGGAGAAGAAAGGAAGGGAGCCACCAATGGTGCCAGAGGCAGGCCGTAGAACGTACCACGACAGGGAACCTCACCTATAGGCATAGCCTGAAAAATCGCCTCCTTTAATCGCAAAATCGCCTCAATAGAGGCAATCGTAAAGCCCAGGGTAATATAGGTATAAGTACCCGAGCTAAAAGTCTCCCGTCCCAGGCCAAAGACCGCCACCATTAAAAAGATCGCAGGATAGAGAGTCATGTTAAAAAGGATATTCAGGCCTGTTGACCCGGCAGCAGTAAAATATGTTTTATCTCCTATCACATCTTCTAGTGCCTTCTTAGTGGAAAGCGGCAGGGCACCAAGAATGGGCTGGGCAATGGTGACAATAGCCCCCAGAAGGGGATTTCCTTTGTTTTCCTGAACTCGGCTCAGAGCTTGTTCGAAACTTCCTCCTAACTCGCCAGGAAAGAGCTTCTCCACTACAGGCTTTGGAGTAGGAGGAGTAGCAGGTTTATCGACCTTCTTTTCCACCCGGCTGGAGGCCCGGGTGGAGGTAGGAGTAGGGTTAACCGTTGTCACTGGGGCCACAACTGCAGCAGCTGGGGCTGGGGCTGGGGCTGGGGCTGAGACTGCAACAGCCTCACCAACCGCCCCCTCTCTCGCTCCATTCCCCCCCTCTCTTACTCCTCCTACTACCCCTGCTTCTCCTCCCCCGGCTCGAAACCGCGAGGGATATCCTTCCCCAAACTCTTCCTCTGGATGTAACTCCTTCGCCCTCCCTAGCAATACCTCTTCACTCTCTTCTCGCTCTGGATCCGGTATACAACAGTCTACCGGACATACCGCCGCACACGCCTCTTGATCGTAAAACCCTACACACTCCGTGCACTTCTCCGGCACTATGTAGAAGATATCCTCGCTTAGTGGAGCATGGCTCTGCCCGCCCAACTCCCATTGCACCCCTCCCTGATAGATAGCGGTGTTTGGGCACTCAGGCTCACACGCCCCACAGTTGATACACTCGCTTGTGATCACTGTCGCCATGAGGGACTCTTGTCCTTCCTATATAGCTGCTATTATAACAATATTCTATCTTGCTACCTATATCTCACTGAGTTGTGGCAGGTTTTATATGTGGTGTACATATGTAGCGTTTTTCCAGGAAACGGTCAATGTTCCAGATAAAAAATAACCCTGATCCCCTGGCTGGCTTAGGACAGATTTTCTGGGGAAAAAAGGGAAAGGTACACTGTTTTTTGCATAAAGTCATACACTACTGCTTTTGAATTAAACTTCATTGACAAAAATACAACAAAAGTGCAATATTTATCTTAATATGAGCCTATTGGGTACCTTGAGGGGAGAGGTGCCAGCTTGTTCCTCTTATATTTTTATTAGTTCCGTTTTTCGAATAAATTTATATAGAGAAAAGGAGGTACAAGTATGAAAAGAAGGTTTTTATGGATCTTTCTTGTGGTATTGATGACAGGCATGATGGGGGGAATGCCGGCCTTTGCTCAGGAAGAGGCAGGGATGGTCAACATTAACACAGCTGACCAAGCTGCGTTGATGACTCTTTCGGGTATCGGAGAGGCCAAGGCCCAGGCAATTATTACGTATCGCCAAGAGAAAGGACTGTTCAAAACCATTGAAGATCTTAAGAAAGTGTCCGGAGTCGGAGATAAGACTTTTGAGAGCATTAAGACAAAAATCACCGTGGGAGAAGGAGGAGCATAGAGTTCATAGGCAATAGTATATTCCCTTTCACGGTTCGATCCTTTGGCTCAGAAGTGGCAACTGTCAGTTCTGTCATAGTTGCCCTCCCATGGGCGGCTGCGCCAAGAGGTAGGGTAAGAATTTTCGCTGACAAGCTGTAGACCTTGGTTGTCAGTCCAAGCAGCCCCAAGATACTTTCATGAACAGGCATCAATCCTTCTATGAAGGCTCTTAGCTCCCTATTGTCCTCACACTCTACTCGCCCGATGGCCTCGAAGTGCTTGAACACCACAGCTGTGGTGGGCCTTGGGGTATCTGTATTGTGGTTGCCCTTGATGGTTTGATCGCTTTGTGAAAGCTCCCTGCGCATCTGGCGCTCGATCAGGGTGTAGATCATCAAGGCCATCATAAACACTTGGGGGCAGAAGAAACGATTTTTCGCCCATCTGCTCCCTTGTCGCATACAAGCGAAGCGCCAGAACCTGCTCCGCAAAAAAAACCATTTGAGGCGCTCTTTTACCGCAAATTTATTCCCCTTCACGGCATTACTCATACCAGGATGCAATTGATAGAGTAAGAAAGATAGAAAAGGGCTGATGCAAACAGTCAGCAGGAGGTAGAGGAGGGGCAGAGAGACAAAGGCGGTCGAGCACTTGGGGGTCGAAGAGATTGATGCCCGCCTCAACCAGCTCAGCGAGGCCTGGGGTATGGGGCGTTGGTGGGTGATCGGCTGTGAGCTGGTTGAGGCGAAAGCCGCCGCTGAGATTGCCCAGGAGTTGGGGTTGGCGCGGCAGACACTCCATAATGTGGTGGCGGCTTATAATCGGGGAGGAGCCGCAGCCATCGAGACGCACGAAAAATGACCTTTGTCTGCAAGAAGAGTTAAGTCGAAAGGGATACGAGCGCTTCTGTCAGCATTTTTCCTCGGCAAGGATTGGTACTGAGCTGAAGGAGATTGTGCAAAGGTTGCGGGGTGATTCCTGAGCCCCAGCCAGCTTGGCGCCTTGACTCTCTTACCCTAGCAAGGGTAGATCCCACAAAAGAGGAAAGGGACAGCAGAGGAAAAGTTGAAAGTTAATAGCTAGCGGCTGAACGCTTACGAAGTAAAGAGGGACGATTCAGGGTGGAGGATTACATCACAATATTCACCAGCCGACCCGGTATGTACAGCACCTTTTGGGGCGTCTGTCCGTTCAGGTAGCGCTGGGCTCCTTGGCTCGCCAGTACCCTTTCCTTAGCTTCGGCTTCGGTAATACTCGCTGGCACCTGCAGGCGGTCACGCACTTTGCCGTTTACCTGCACCACCAGCGTGATCATTTCTTCGGCGGCGGCCTCGGCATCGCTTATCCCACAGCCCTTCTGCAATGTGCGGCGTAGCCGGTGCCATCAGCAGCAGCACTGTCTTCACCGCCTCACCCCAAGCAAACGTACCTTCGGTTGTCTCGCGGTATTTGTACAGCGCGTTGATCATCTCCATCAGCGCGGACACAATGGTATTGAACTCGAACTTGTCAAAGTCGTCCGTTACCCGTTTGATAGTTTGATGGTGACACGGCGCAGTTCGCGCACGTCTGTTTCACTTGTGCCCTTTTGTCCTTTGCCCTCGGGAGGCAGCACCACCGCCCACACGCGGTTCAGCCACCGCACGCCCCCTTCGATGCCTCTACTACTCCACGGTGCGCCCTGGTCCCAGCGGGCAAAGAACATCAGATAGGCACGCACAGCATCGGCCCCGTAGCGCTGCATCAGTTCGTCCGGAGCGACCACGTTACCGCGGCTCTTGGACATCTTCTCCGAGTCCTCGCCCAGAATAACGCCCTAGTTGTGCAGTTACAGCATGGGCTCATTGTCGCGCATAATGCCCATATCGCGTAGGGCTTTGGTGAAGAAGCGCGTGTAGATCAGATGCATGGTGGCGTGCTCAATGCCGCCGGTGTAGCAATCCACCGGCATCCAGTAGTCATACTCCTTTGGCTCCCACGGGCCTTTACTGTACTTCGGGCTTAAATAACGATACTGGTACCACGACGAGCACATGAAAGTATCCATTGTGTCGGTGTCGCGGGTCGCCGATTTGCCGCACACGGGGCAGGTGGTCTGTGCCCAGGTTGGGTGCAGTTTCAGGGGGCTTTCGCCGGTCGGCTTCCACTCGACGTTGTCAGGCAGCAGCACCGGTAGTTGATCATCAGGCACGGGCACCTGACCATGTTCGAGGCAATAGACGATGGGGATGGGCGCACCCCAGTAGCGCTGGCGGGAGATCAGCCAGTCGTGTAGACGGTAACTCACAGCTGGCTTGCCAACACCCTTTTGGGCCAACCACTCGGCCAGCTCCCGACGGGCCACATCGCCCGGCGTACCGGTAAATTCGCTGGAGTGAATCATGGTGCCGTACTTGTCGTGATACAGCACGTCGCGGTAGAACTCGACATCCCACAGCATTTCCATCACCGTGCGCTTATCACGCACGTCGGGCTTGAGTTTGTGGCAACGGGCCAGGATGCGCCGCTCGGCTTCCAGCGAGTCCCACTGCCACACGCCATCATGAAAGATGAACAGCCAGCGCATGCCCGCGACTTCGTTCCACAAAGTCGAACGGACAAACTGCTGCGCCAGCTCAATGTAGCGCTCTACCTTTTCGGGCGGGATGGTGATATACAGCGAGCCCTGATTCTCCTCAAAGGGAACCCCTTCAGCGCGCAAGGCATCGGCAAAGCCCTCGTTCATTGTACCGCTCAGAGCGAAGGACTTGGTCAGCCCGTCTGGGCGTTCGATCACCGGCAAGATTAGGCAGGCCGTATTTCAGGGCAAAGTCGAAGTCGCGCCGATCGTGGGCGGGCACCGCCATGATCGCGCCAGTGCCGTAGGTCATGAGCACGTAGTCGGCGATCCAGATGGGGATACGGGCTCCGTTGACAGGGTTGATAGCGTATGCGCCGATGAACACGCCGGTTTTGTCTTTGTCAGCGGCCTCGCGCTGAACGTCCGATTGCCGTGCGGCTTGGGCTACATAGATTTCTACTTCGGCCTTGCAGTCGGACGTCATCAATTTCTTCACCAAGGGGTGCTCGGGAGCCAGCACCATGAAGGTCGCGCCCCATAGCGTATCAGGTCGAGTGATAAACACTTCAATCGGGTCTTGCTGTTCAGACATGAAGGTCACCGACGCGCCTTCACTCCGCCCGAATCCAGTTTGTCTGCAGTGTCTTTACGCGCTCCGGCCAGTCAATCCGGGAAAAGTCTAGCAGTTCGTTGGCGTATTGGGTAATGCGAAAGAACCACTGCGCCAAATCCTTTTTGCTGACCAGCGTGCCGCACCGCTCGCAGTGGCGGTCTTCACCCCACACCTGTTCGCGGGCCAGCGTTGTGTTGCACTTGGGGCACCAGTCCACCGGTGCCATCTTCTTGTAGGCCAGGCTATGTTTGAACAGTTGAATGAAGAACCAATGTGTCCACCTGGAATATTCAGGATCGCTGGAGATGGCCTCGCGCTCCCAATCCCACATTGCACCCATCGAACGCAGCTGCTTCCGCATCTGGTCAATGTTCGTGTAAGTCCATCTCTTAGGGTGAACACCGCGCTCGATGGCGGCGTTCTCGGCGGGCAGGCCGAAGGCGTCGAACCCAATGGGAAACATCACGTTGTAGCCACGCATTCGCAGGTAGCGCGCCCGTGCGTCCGAGGGTGTCCATTGTATACCAGTGGCCAATGTGCAGGTCACCGCTCGGGTATGGCAGCATGGTCAGGAAGTAGAACTTCTTCTGGGACTTGTCAGGCACGGCCCGGTACAGCCCGGCTTTCTCCCACTGCGCCTGCCACCTGGGCTCGATCTTTTGTGGATCGTATTTGTCAGTAACCGAACGTCCGGCCGTGCCCGGGCCTTTGGGCATGGTTTACCCTCCGTACTTCGCCCCAATCTCTTGGAGTGTCAGAGGCTCAGTCTCCTGCTTGAGGCCCGCTTCCACTACCTCACCAACAACCACGCTGTGGTCACCATATTCGTGGAAGCCAATCACCTTACACTCAACCCAAGCCGGCGCCTCGCTCACAATTGGGCAACCGTTCACCGGGCTGCTCTCATAAGCAAAGCCACCCATTTTATCGCCCTCGGGCTCCACATGCTTAAAATAGGCAAAAGCCATATTTTTCTGCCCGGTACCAAGAAAGCTCAGGCTAAAGACCTTGCTGTTTTTCACTAGCTCATGAGCACTGGAATCTCCCTTGACACCCACTACCACCTGAGGCGGCTTGAAGGAACACTGGGTGGTCCAGTTAACTGTAGTCAAGGTTATTTTATTCCCCTCTTTGGCACCCAGTACTTGCAATCCATATGGAAGCATTAAAAGTGCAGTCTTTTTGGCCTGTTCATCCATAAGCTATCCTCCTCTAGAGCATTTTTGCTGACCCTAGCCCCTGACCCCCAGACTGTCAACCCTGTACATCTGGTACTAGTTGGTAAGCAGAGACAACCAGATCACCTTGCGAGAATGTGGAGAATTTGCTTAGTTCATTAGCTAAGAGGGAAAGAACTTCTCTGCTAATGTAGGATAATGTAGAAAGGAGGAAGTATCTATGGCCAATTTTGTCAAGGTTGCTGAGACAAGCGAGATTCCCGCCGGGCAGGGGAAGTGCATAGAGATCAACGGTCAAAGGATTGCTATTTTTAACGTGGACGGCACGTTCTATGCCATCGACGATGTCTGCCAGCATCAGGGGGGTCCGCTGGGCGAAGGAGAACTTGAGGGTAAGGTTGTCACCTGCCCTTGGCACGGCTGGGAGTATGACGTAACTACCGGTGTTAGCACCCTTGACGACGACCTCAAGCAAGACCAGTTCGAGGTTCAGATCAACGGCGACGATATTCTTGTTGGGGTGTGATAGAGAGGTTTAACAGGAACCAGCATATGAAAAGCCTGCTATTTGAGTGGCACAAAGCCTACGGCGCTGCCCTGCAAGATTTTGCGGGGTGGGAGCTGCCAGAACGTTTCTCCGACTCCTTGAAAGAGTATCAGGCGGTACGGCAACAAGCCGGCCTAATTGATCTGTCGTTTCGTGCTAAAGTACAGGTGAGAGGAGAGGACAGGGTGTCGTTCCTCCAGGGCATGATGTCAAACGACATTAAAAAGCTCAAACCGGGTGAGGGATGTTACACCACTATGCTCACCGACCAGGGGAGAATTGTTGCCGATTTTAGGGTCTATGCCCTGCCAGAAGCATTTCTTCTCGATGTGGACGCCCGGATTAGAGAGAAACTGACCGATGCTCTCTCCCGCTTTATTGTTGCCGACGATGTAGAGCTGGAGGACGTAAGTATGCAGTGGGTAACTTTTAGCCTGCAGGGACCCTACGCCTCCTCTGTGCTGGAGAGGGCGGTAGGAGAAACCCTGGCGCTTGTACAAGAGTACCAACATGTTGAGGTAAAGCTTGGAGACATATCTGCACAGATTGTTAAGATAAGTGACACCGGAGAGGACGGATACGAGATCTTGGTCTGCTCAAAGGCAGCAGAAAAGATGTGGCAGATTCTCCTTGATACTGGAGAGCCTCTCGGGCTTAAGCCTGTGGGGATGACGGCCCTCAACATGCTGAGGGTTGAGGGAGGTATCCCCTGGTACGGGATGGACATGGACGAGTCCCGAATTGTACTCGAAGTCGGCCTAACAAATGCGATTAGCTATGACAAAGGCTGCTACCTCGGCCAGGAGGTAATTGAGCGTGCCAGTGCTCGGGGGCATGTCAATCGCAGGCTGACGGGCTTACTCATCCAGGATGAGACGGTGCCCCAGCCTGGGGATAAGCTCTTCCAGGATTCTCAGGAGATCGGCTGGATAACCAGTGCAGTGCTCTCTCCTCACCTTGGCCATCCGATCTCCCTAGCCTATGTCCGCCGGGAGTTCTTGACTCCAGGCACCCAGATACGGATTGACAGGCAGGGCAAAACGATGATAGCAAAAGTAGCCCAGTTGCCATTTTACCAGCTATAAGCAAAGCATTAACAAATAAGCACAGCTGTTAAACAACCAAACATATCCTAAGGAGGAAAGAGTAATGGCTAATCAACTAGGGAAAAGATACTTGTGTGATGAGTGTGGAACAGAGGTGCTGTGCAATAAGCCGGGTAACGGATCTATTGTGTGCTGTGACAAAGATATGCAGATCAAGGAGGCCAAGCCGCTGCCTTCTTCCGACTGAGTAAGCCCTTCATCAACAGAAGTTGAGGTTCGACAGTCATTATGACGCGGCGACACGATGAGTGGGGGACGCGGCGATTGTCCCTAAATCCTCGTGTCTCCGCGTCCCCCCCAGCAGCTGATCCCTGATCCCCAACGGCTGGCCCCCTCCATTGAGCGTTCAGTGCTATGAAAGAAGCTGGCCTCCTCCTCTACGGCGGACGTGTCCTCACTATGGATCCCTCCCGGCCACGGGCTGAGGCAGTGGCAACATCCGCCGGACGGATCCTCGCTGTGGGAGGAGAACACGAAATCAGGTCATCTGTGTCTCCCCATATGGAGAGAATTTCTTGCCAGGGCAGAATAGTTCTCCCTGGATTTATAGACCCTCACCTTCATCTATTCTCCTGGGCAAGTCGTTTTTTCGGAGTTGATCTGTGTTTAGCTCGGTCTATCGCAGAAATCCAAGAAAGGCTTAGGGCACGAGCAGGCACGACTCTTCCTGGAGAGTGGATCCGTGGCTATGGGTACGACGAATTCTTTCTACAGGAGAAACACCACCCCACCCGTTGGGACCTTGATGTGGCCTCTTCTTCTCATCCCATTCTGCTAAGACACAGAACCGGCCACGCCGCTGTGCTGAATAGCCGGGCTCTTAGCCAGGTTGGGACCCATGAACACCCTCCTCCTAGCGGAGGAGTCATGGAACGGGATCCTGAGACAGGAGAGGCAACCGGGGTCCTTTACGAGATGGAGCAATTCCTGAGGGCGACCTCACCCCCCTTGCGTCCGACGGAGCTGTCCACGGGAGTCAAAAAGGCCGGGACCGAGCTGCTACGCCATGGAGTTACCTCCTTCCACGACGCCAGCGCGGGAAACACAACTGCAGACCTATCCCTGTTTCAGTCGTTTATTGCTGAGGGAACCCTACGTGCTAGGACAACTGTCATGGTTGGGGTTGATGCTCTTGCCCAGCTCGCTGATGTCAGGTTACCTTGCGGGATTAGCCCGCTGTCTGACGCTGTGCCTAGATCCTCCCACGAAGGAAACGAGTGGATAAGGCTTGGTGGCATAAAAATTATGGTGAACGAAAGCCGCGGAGAACCCTTTCCTCCCCCGGAAGAGTTAAGCCGGCAGGTCTGGGAAGCACATTGTCGAGGATTTCAGGTTGCCATTCATGCTGTAGAAGAAGGGGCTATGTGTGCTGCCCTGGCTGCCTTTGAAGAGGCACAAAGACGGTTCCCCCGGACGGATCATCGTCACCGTATTGAGCACGGCGCGCTCTGCCCGCCGCCCTTGGTTGACATGTTAGCAGAGAGGGGTGTAGGAATCGTAACCCAACCTGTTTTTATCCACTATTACGGAGAAAAATACCTGTCAGAGGTCGAGACCCAATGCCATCCCTGGCTCTATCGCGCCCGGAGTTTCCTGGAGCACAAAATACCGCTGGCGTTTAGCTCCGATTGTCCTATTGCCCCGCTTAATCCCCTGATAGGAGTGCAAGCCGCGGTGACAAGGAAATCCCAGCAAGGGAGTGTCATTGGCTTCGATGAGGGACTTTCGCCGTATACTGCGCTACAGATGTCCACACATAGTGGAGCGTGGATGGGCTTTGAAGAGGACTGCAAGGGAATAATCGCCCCAGGTATGTATGCCGACCTCATTGTTCTGGATGCTGATCCTACTGCAGCGCCGCCGGAGGAAATCGAAAAGATCAAGGTGAAAATGACCATCCTCAATGGGGAGGTGGTGTGGTCTGATAACTGACACTGATCTGGGCCAGCAGTATGTCCTTTGTTGCAGTTAACTACGAAAAAGAAGGGCCCCTCGCCCTTGTCTCGCTCAACCGTCCTGAGGTTTTAAACGCTTATAATGTACAGATGCGGGACGACCTCTACCAGGTGCTACAAGCGGTGCGAGATGACATTGAAGTAAGGGTAATGATTCTACGAGGCGAGGGTCAGGCTTTCTCTACCGGCGGGGACGTTTCTGAGTTTGGGACTGCTCCCTCACCGGTGCGGGCGCGAGAAGTGCGCTGGCGTCGGGATGTGTGGGGTACCCTTTTATCTCTTCCCCAGCCAACCATTGCCGCGGTTCACGGTTATACCGTGGGCGGAGGGATGGAAATGGCCCTGCTGTGTGATATATGCTTGGCTGCTGACAATACTGTTTTCTTTTTGCCGGAGACTTCCCTTAGCATGATTCCCGGGGTAGGAGGCACTCAGACTGCTCCACGGGCGATTGGCCTGGGGAGGGCAATGGATATGGTTCTTACCAACAGACGGGTTGACGCCAAGGAGGCTTTACGTATAGGTTTGGCCAACCGGGTGGTGTCCCAAGAGAGTCTTCTGGCAGAAGCCAAGGCCTTAGCCTACAAGCTCACCCAGCATAATCCTCGGACTATCTCTCTGGCAAAGCGGGCGATCCGTCAGGGTACAGAGCTATCCCTGGAGGCTGGCCTGGAGCTAGAGAGAAGACTCTGGGGAATGTTATAGTGTTGGTAAAAAAAGAATAAGAAGGAGGAGACGATGAACACGGCTAACTTCTTGAGCATTCCGGCTACAATGTTTGCGGATCAGGAGATCATCGTCTTTGAAGGGAAACGATTTACCTATGGCGAGACACTCGATCGGGTACGTCGTCTGGCCAGCGCTCTGCAAGGGTTAGGAGTAAAACCCGGAGACCGAGTGGCGGTGCTGCAAACCAACTCCAACCAATACATAGAAGCCTACTATGCAACGGCCACAATTGGCGGAACATTTGTTCCTCTCAACTACCGGGCCAAGATACCTGAGCTGGAGTACATGATCACCGCAGCCGAGTCCAAGGTGCTTCTAGTAGGAGATCGCTATCTCGAGACCATTGAACAGATCAAGCCCCAACTTACTAGCGTGCATGCCTACATCGCTATGGAGAACACACCATCGGGCATGCTTAACCTTGAAGACCTGCTGGCTCAAAGCTCCCCTGACCTGGAAGACACCGAGATTGATGAGCAGGACGTCTCCATCCTCATGTACACCAGCGGCACCACCTCTCTGCCCAAGGGGGTTATGCTCACCTATGGTGACTTTACCAACTATGTGGTGGGCACAGTAGAAATGGCCGACGGCACCCCACGGGGCACTTCCCTACTCTGCGCTCCGCTCTACCACATTGCCGGCGCGGCTAACATCATGACGGCTCTGTGGGCAGGGAGGGAGGTCGTGGTGCTCCGTCAGTTCGAGCCCGTAGAGTGGCTGCAAGCAGTGCACACCGAGAAGGTTACGCACGCCTTTATTGTTCCGACCATGATGAAGCAGCTCATTGATCATCCTGAGTTCAGCAGCTTTGATCTGTCGAGCCTGCAGAACCTTTCCTATGGCGGGGCACCCATGCCCTTTCCGGTAATTCGCCGGGCAGTTGAGATGTTCCCCAAGAGCGCGGGCTTTGTTAATGCTTTTGGCCAGACAGAGACAACCTCGACCTTGACTGTTCTGGGCCCAGACGATCACCGTTTGGAAGGAACGCAAGAAGAGATCGAAAAGCGGCTCAAGCGGCTCACCTCGGTAGGTAAGCCTTTGCCAGATGTGGAGATAAAGGTAACTGACGAAGACAACCAAGACCTGCCGGTAGGAGAGATTGGTGAGGTACTCATTCGTACTCCTCGAATAATGAAGGGATACGCCGGACAGGAGAGTGCCACGGCCGCGCTGCTGGATGCTGGCGGCTGGCTGCACACCCGGGACATGGGCTACATTGATGAGGATGGGTATATCTATCTTGCTGGCCGCAAAGACGATCTCATCATTCGCGGGGGGGAGAACATTGCCCCGGCAGAGATTGAGGCGGTGCTTCATGCCCACCCAGCGGTGGACGAAGCCGCGGTAATCGGGGTGCCCGATGAACAGTGGGGACAGAAGATCGCCGCATTTGTGGTGCTCCGTTCGGACCAGACGGCCAATGCTGAAGAATTAGGCGAGTTCTGTCGCCAGCGCTTGGCAAGCTTTAAGAAGCCCGAAGTCGTCTATTTCATTGAGGCTCTGCCTAAAAACCCCCTAGGAAAAATTCTCAAAAAGGAACTGCGAGCCCAGTTCGCTGAATAGAGCCCTTATGCCTCCGGGAGACCAGGAGATAAGATACCAAAAAAGGGGGAAAGTCGGCTGGCTAGAAATTGGCCAGCCCCGCCTCAGTTCGGATATGGTGGAAACCCTTACTGCTCTATGCGATACCATAGACAATGACGAGGAAGTGGAAATCGTGGTGGTAATGGGAAAGGCAAGTACCTTCTGTACTGGTCTTGATTATCCCCAGGAGCATAAGGGATCTAGCGCCATAGCCGAGATTAGCAAGCGCTTTGGCAGTGTGAGCTGCATTGCGGCTCTGGCTCAGCTTACTAAACCAACCATAGCCGCAATGAACGGCGATGCTATTGGCGTGGGGTTAGAGCTAGCCCTTACCTGTGATCTCCGTATTGCCGTCTCGCACGCACGATTCGGCCTTTCCCAGATTGCTGAGGGATTGATTCCTTTTTGCGGCGGCACCCAGCGTCTTCCACGGCTCGTAGGGCAGGCCAAGGCTCTAGAGCTGGTGCTCACAGGCGAGTTGATCGATGGAGTAGAGGCAGAGCGTATTGGCTTGATTAACCGCCTGGTGACAGAAGGCGACTTCTTCCAGGCTGTTGAGGAGTTACTTGCTAATCTTCTGGCCAAAGGACCCATTGCCCTACGTTTGGGTAAAGAAGCAGTGCTCAAGAGCCTGGATCTGACGCTTGAGCAGGGCATCCGCTTGGAGGAAGACCTATATGTGCTCCTCCAGACTACCCAGGACCGGTCGGAGGGCATCGAGTCGTTTTTGCAAAAAAGAACCCCACATTTTGTGGGCAAATAAAAACCCAAGGAGGAGAAAGAACCATGGCAAACCAATTGGGCAAAATGTACATCTGTGGCACCTGCGGCTCGCAGGTCATTGTTACCAAAGGCGGCAACGGCACTATAAAGTGCTGTGGGGCCGAGATGGAGCAAAAGAAGTAAAGGGGGGACGCCAGCTGTCAGTCCGATCCAGCTGATAGCTGATAGCTTGGTGCTTACGGAGCAACCATGAGTAGGCGTGGGGTTATTTTTGACCTTGATGGGGTTCTTATCGACTCCGAGGGCCTTTATTTCCGTGCCTATCGGACGGTTCTGGCGCCCTATGGGGTCAAGATCTCCCGTGCCGAGTACGAGGAGTACTGGATTGCCCAGGGTAAAGGACCAGAGTACATTGTTGCCAAGCATAACCTCCCTGTCTCCCCGGACGACCTACGCCAAATGCGCTCTCCTCTGTATCTCCGGCTACTTGAAACCGAGGTTACCCTGATGCCACATGTAGAAGAGGTGTTAGCCAGCCTTGCCCCTCACTTTGGCTTGACAGTGGCAACAAACACTAACCGAGAACACCTTGACTTTGTCCTGCGCCGTTTTGATATTGCACACTTCTTCCCCCTCACTGTGGCCCGAGAGGATTACCGGGGAGCCAAGCCTGAACCCGACGCTTTTCTAGCGGCGGCAGAAAAACTTGGACTTCCGCCGGCACATTGTGTGGTCATTGAGGACACCTATAAAGGCGTCATGGCTTCGATTTGCGCGGGTATAGGGTGTATTGCTGTGCCCAACGAATACACCCTGCACAACGACTTTAGTCAGGCAAGTCTTGTGCTACAGAGCCTAAAAGAGCTAACTCCTGAGGCGGTAGATCGCCTTCTCGATAAAAAGACTCGGGATACGGGAGGCTAAGCCTTTTCAAACCCCTTCTTTTCCTTTATTCTGCCTCCTTAATCTTTCCGGGTAACCCTGTCCTAAGAAAAAAAGGAGGAAGAAAGAATGACAACCACTTTTACCGACCGCTATGCACAGGTTAACGGCCTGGATTTCCACTATTTAGAATGGAGGACAGAAGGCAAACCGCCAATGATCCTCCTGCACGGCGTAGGCCAGACCGCCCACACTTGGGATCTTTTTGCTGCTGCTATGTCACCTCATTTTCACATCTGTGCCCTAGATCAACGAGGTCATGGAGACAGCAGTTGGGCGCCGGACAAGGACTATTCGCGCAAGGCCATGGTTAACGACCTGCTAGAGTTTACCCGCACTCTGGGTATCGACCGATTTTTCCTGGTTGGTATGTCTATGGGTGGAGCCAATTCTCTTTCGTTCACAGCTAACAACCCGGATAAGGTAGAGGCTCTGGTTGTGGTGGACATTGGCCCGCGGGTGGAGCAGAAAGGGGTGAACAATATCCGTAACTTTATGACCACCCACCGCGAGTTCGACTCTCTAGATGAGGCGGCAGAAGTCATTCACAAATACAATCCGCGCCGGTCCATGGAGGTGATCAGAAAGTTCACCGTAGTCTACAACTTAAAACAACTCCCCAATGGCAAGTGGACGTGGAAGTATGATTCCTATTTCAGCGACTCTCACCGTCGTATGGACGTTCGCCAGATGCAGGAAGAGCTGCAGAACGAGGTGCGCAAAATCCGTTGTCCGGCACTGTTGGTCAAAGGGGGAGAGAGTGACGTTCTCTCTCTAGATGGAGCCAAAAACCTTCAGGAATCCATTCCCAACTCAGAATTAGCTCTGGTACCTGGGGCCGGCCATTCAGTCATGGGTGACAATCCACCGGGGTTTGAAGCAGCAGTAAAATCATTTTACCAGAAGAACGGCTATCTACCCGCAATGTAAGGGGGATAAACAGGGAGAGGAGATCTATGGACCTGGGACTAAGGGGTAAGGTCGTCATTGTTGGTGGAGCCAGTAAGGGGATTGGTAAAGCCACAGCTCTTGGATTTGCCCGCGAAGGCGCCAAGGTGGCCGTCTGTGCACGCAGTCGTGAGCCTCTTGAGGGTGCGGCTGAAGAGATCCGTAAGGCAACAGGAGCAGAGGTACTCGCTATCCCCGGTGACCTAGCCCAGGCCCAAGCCGTTGAGGATCTTATTGCCAAGACCGTCGAGCGCTTTGGCACCATCCATGTGCTGGTAAACAACACGGGCGGACCACCTCTTGGAGGGTTTAGTCGCATGTCTGACGAGGAGTGGGAAAAGGCCTTCGCCCTCAATTTCTTAAGCACCGTGCGTCTTACCCGCCAAACACTCCCTTACATGGAGAAACAGCAATGGGGCAGAATCATCAATGTCATGTCCGTATCGGTTAAAGAGCCCATCGACGGCCTTATTCTTTCCAACGGTGTGCGTCCAGCGGTGGTGGGCATGGCAAAAACTCTGTCCCGCGAGGTGGGCAAACACAATATTACCATCAACACGGTTCTCCCCGGCCGGATTCTTACTGACCGACTGCGTAACGCTATGGCATCTCGAGCACAGACCACAGAAAAATCTCTTGAGCAGGCGTTGGCAGAAGGCTCCGCTGATATCCCCCTGGGTCGTATCGGCGACCCCCAGGAGATGGCTAATGTGATTGTTTTCCTTGCTTCCGAGGCGGCAAGCTATGTATCTGGGGTGAGCATCCAGGTGGACGGTGGCTTGGTCCGGGGGTTAATGTAACACCCATGGACAAACTTCTTGCTACCGCCATTGAGGCAGCCAGGGCTGCGGGCGAAATTGCCCTAAAATACTTCCGTACGAATCTTGTAGTTGAGACCAAAGCCGATAAGACGCCGGTTACCAAGGCGGACCGGCTGAGCGAGGCAAAAATTGTTGAAGTACTCCGCGCAGCTTTCCCTGACATGGCTTTCCTGGGAGAAGAGATGGGCGAACAGGGGAGTACCGGCAGTGGGAGTGCTAGCAGGGCTCGCTGGATCATCGACCCTATTGACGGAACCAAGAACTTTATACGAGGTATCCCTTTTTTTGCTACGCTCATTGCCCTGGAGGAAGAAGGTGAAGTAACAGCTGGGGTGATATATGCCCCGGCCACGGGCGATCTTCTCTACGCACAAAAAGGTCAGGGAGCATTTGCCAACGGCAGGCAGGTGCAGGTTTCAACTATCTCCACGCTTAAAGAGGCCATGTTGATCCATGGTGGGCTTGGCGACCTCAAGCGCAGTCTCTACTGGCAGCCCTTTGTGAGACTGATCGATCAAACCGCCCGCCAGCGGGGGTTTGGCGACGTCCTGGGACATACTCAGGTGATTTGCGGACACGCTGAGGTCACTTTAGAGCCCGCGATCTCGCCCTGGGATGTGGCAGCAACAAAGATTATTGTGGAAGAAGCGGGCGGACAATACACCGACTTCTCCGGCAGCCCATCTATCTACACAGGCACTGCCGTGATCTCCAATGGCAGGGTGCATGAGGAAGTCCTGAAGATATTGCAGTCAAGCATTTAGCAATCAGCTGCCAGCCTCGGGCCTAGAATAGGGTGAAGAGTGAAGAATGATATGAGTTGAGAAGCTAAAAATTTCTAACTCTTGATTCTCAACTCTTAATTTTTAACTCCTTGCTGAGAGCTGAACGCTAATGGCCGAACGCTTCTTTATGATGTTACCTTTCTCAGAGAGGAGCGTCTTCTACCCTCTTCGGACGAGAAAGAAAGAACGTGGGCGCTAATCTCCTCACGCATGGCCTCATAGCAATCCTGGCATACTTCTCCCTGCCAATCCCATACCGAACGGTTAGGCCGTTCGGTCACCTCAATAGTAAACACCACTAGCGAGTCCATACTCTCAACTTCTGCTAGGCAGCGGTCACAGAAAAACTTAATCATAATTGTTCCCTTAAAGCCTTCTCTGCTTAGAGAGGGGAGGCAATCCCTTACGTTACCTTATCACCCCCACCCTAAACCCTCCCCCATCAAGGGGGAGGGAAGTTTTGAAGTTTGAGCTTTGACCGCTAACCTCTAGACCTGCGTTGATCCGAGCAGGTTGCCGCCCAGCGACGGATGTCCAATGCGCTTGTCTCCAAGCACATTGATCACCGCAGTCTTGCCGGACTTCAGCGCCCGTTCCAACGCCGGGATAAGCTCATCGGGGTTTTCTACATGCTCGCCATGGCAGCCCATCTCAGCAAAGATCTTGTCGTAACGGACGTTAGGAAGCATATCGAAGGGCTCGGTTTTGTCCTTGAGCATGGGCATCTTCTCAAAGCTGGGCCCCCAAGAGCTGTTGTTCCACAGTATGGTAACCACCGGCAGTTTGTATTTTGCCGCTGTCTCTAGATCCCAACCACCAATGCCAATACCGCCATCACCAATAACCGCCACCACCTGCTGAGAAGGACGGGCAAGCTGGATGCCAATCGACATGCCAATGCTGTGGCCCACCGGGGCCAGCGGACCCGCATCCACCACCTGCCCAGCAAAACGAGAGACGAACCATTGGCTTATATAGCCAGAGAGGGTAAAGCTATCGACGACCACGGTGGCGTTTTTATCCATCACTGAGATCAAGTCCTTAGTGAGACGATCAGGGTGTATAGGTACATTGTTACGAAATTTTTCCTCGCGCTCGTTAACCATACGGGTATAGTTGGCCCGCACCTCGGCTATCTCTTTAAGCCATGCAGAGTCCTTTTTAGTGCTAAAGTCCAGCTTCATCTCCTTGATTTTGTCAATCATCTGGCGCAGAACCAGCTTGGGATCGCCAACGATTGCCACCTCGGCAGGCACATGCCAGCCAATGCGGCTAGGGCTAGGGTCGATCTGGATATATTTGGCCTTGTCCGTCCAGGTGGGCGGCTGGCCGAAGTGCTCGCCACTCCAGTAGCGAAAGCCAAAAGCAAGGACCACATCGGCCCTTCCAGTAAAGGGCTTTTTCCAGGCGCCGCGTATAGTAAGCTCATGATCCTCGGGTATTGACCCCTGCCCAGCCCGGCGGGCGTAGACCGGGGTATTGGTCAGCTCGGCTAGCTCTTTGAGCTCCTCCGCCGCTTGCGACCAGAACAGGCCATCGCCACCAACCAGGAGGGGTCGTTCGGCTCCGGCAAGCATCTCGACGGCTCGCTCCACCTGTCTAGGGTCACCCTGAGAGCGTATCTCATCAGGATCATACATCCTGGCTCCTTTGCGCTGTTTGCTCTCATCATCTACATGGTAAAGAAGGTTAGTAGGGAACTCGACCAGGGCTACCCCCTGGGGTGGGTTCATGGCCTCGCGAAATGCTTGGCGTAGGTCGATCTCAGTGGTCGTCCAGTCGAGCACTCGCTTGGTATACTTGGTAAAGGTGCGACAGACCTCCGAGCCGTACGCCTCCTGAAAGGAGCCAATACCGTCTTCGTTGGTGGGGTGTTGACCGGCTAGACAAACCACCGCGCTGTTAGTCATACCGGCTAGACAGAGGCCGGTTATAGCGTTTGTCAACCCACAGCCCGCAGTCACACTGCACACCCCGGGAGTGCCAGTGGTGCGCGCCCAGCCGTCAGCCGCATAGGCGGTGGCCTGCTCGTGACGCATGTGAATGAGCTTGATGTCGTTGTTCATCAGGTTGGCCAGGATGGGAAAGGTATGCCCACCGTTTACAGCAAACATATATTTCACCTTCTGTTCTTTGAGAATCCGGCCAATCAGGGTACCACCATCAACTTGTGCCATAGGAAGCCCTCCTTATTATTTTTGCGGCATACTCCCACATTTTTCGGGGGAAGGAAAGACCTGGGCAAGAGAGCCCTGGGCAGGAGAGCCCACAGATGAGGGTCTGTGGCTCAGTAGGACATCCTGCAAGCCCTGGGTGTTCAGAATGCTCCCTACAGCACGGCTGAGAGCCACAGTTAGCGTTTCTTCCGCAGTGCCATACAGATGGATGGAATCCCCCAGGGTAGGATCATCAATAATGTCCCCTGTCTTCCCTTGCCATAGCATTTCGCCGGAAGGCCAGTGATAAAGGGATAGGGCCAGGGAAACCGCTGCCTGAGTAGGACCCCGTATGGGCCTAGAAATTATATGTGGGGGAAAGGGAAAGGTAGTACGAACAACAATCTGCTCATAGCGCACCAGGCTGAGCAAAGAGAACTCTTCAATCGTGCAGCCAAGGGCATAATCTGCCTGTCCTTGGACTGGGCTCAGGACAGGCCCTTCGGCTGGGCTCAGGACAGGCTTCGGACTTCTTCTCCTGCCAGCGGTGTGGAGAGGGAAAAAGGAACTTCGGCCTCAACATCAGGAAGGCCCTTCGGCTGGGCTCAGGACAGGCCCTTCGGCTGGGCTCAGGACAGGGGAACTGGCCTCAGG
The DNA here is from genome assembly GCA_965220955.1 of uncultured Binatia bacterium (SeqCode). Taxonomy (GTDB): domain Bacteria; phylum Desulfobacterota; class Binatia; order Bin18; family CBDCRK01; genus CBDCRK01. The sequence continues at coordinate 404,489 of CBDCRK010000037.1, forward strand.
ACATAAAACCCGGCCCTTCGGCTGGGCTCAGGACAGGCCCTTCGGCTGGGCTCAGGACAGGCCCTTCGGCTGGGCTCAGGACAGGCCCTTCGGCTGGGCTCAGGACAGGCCCTTCGGCTGGGCTCAGGACAGGCCCTTCGGCTGGGCTCAGGACAGGCCCTTCGGCTGGGCTCAGGACAGGCCCTTCGGCTGGGCTCAGGACAGGCCCTTCGGCTGGGCTCAGGACAGGCTTTTCTTCTCCTGCCAGCGGTGTGGAGAGGGAAAAAGGAACCGCCTCAACATAAAACCCGGCCTCACAGAAGTGAGTGGCAATTGTCCCTTGTACCACCTCAGGCAGGCCCGGAAGCGTATAGACCGCCTGCGGAATATCGGGAGGATAACGCATGCCTGAGTCCATGGTTCTGAGCACCCCAAGGGCTGGAACCATGTTCCTTCCTTCTGCATCCTGTGGGGCTATGCTGACTGTCCCGTCCCGCGAGTTCAGCCCATGGATACCAACAATCTCACCCCCGTCCCCAGTTATGGGGAGAGTGCTATCTCGTATTTTTAAGCTTGGACGCTTGTCTACGGGCAGCAAGACCAGGACACGCGCTGGAGGAAAAGTCGGCTTCCTTCCTTTCACCAAGCCAGGAAGATAGCTCACAGCCAGGGTGTGGGTATCGGGAGGAGGGGGAGAAAGGTTAAGGCTACAGCCAACAAGGTAGAGAGCTAGAAAAAGGAGTCCCAGGTGTTGGTGTTGTAAGCGTTTAGCCATTAGATTTCATCCCAATCTTCCCGGGCTACCTCCAACCACAGCTCCATAGCAGTCTGTGCCTCGGTGATCGCCTCCATAATAAATAGTCTCCCCAGAGGCACTACACCCGGGTAGCTCAGGGACACGTGCAATATAACCATCTGCGGAAGAGTAGGAGATCTCAATACGGTAGGGAGGAAGCCTTTTCTTCATAGGTTGGTCTCTCCCTGTCAGTTTATGTTTCTCAACTAATTCAAGAAAATCTTTGATTGGAATTGCATAAGGCTTCACCTCTGCTAGAATGAGGTTCTAGCACAATTCTACCCAATTTCTTCCATATTGAAAAGAAAAGAACTTACTTCGTATCTCATAATCAAAGGGAAATAACTAAGCAAGGTTTACGGAGAACCCTATACACCTACTTTATAAATAATGTCAGCAAAAAAGTACTTACTGAAAAGAAGGATGAATAAGCACTCAACGATGCCCTTCGCCGTACAGGCATCTTTCTGTCAGGACAAAGTGAAGGCTCTGTCGGAACAGAGTGTAAGCTTCGCTTAGTGAGTAGAGATAGGCCCTGAAAATGAAGCTCTATGCTATCAGTGACTTACACCTGAACTATCAAGTCAACCGTCAGGCTCTGGAAGCCCTACCAGCACATCCAGAGGACTGGCTGATTCTGGGGGGAGACCTGGGTGTGACCACAGATCACATGGAGTTTGCCCTTGACACCTTGGCTCCCAGGTTTCGCCAGCTCTTGTGGGTACCCGGCAACCACGAGTTGTGGACTCTGCCCAAAAACCCCACCGGCCTGCGGGGGGAGACCAAGTATCAGCATCTGGTCTCCGTGTGCCGGGAGTACAAGGTGCTGACCCCGGAGGATCCTTACATCCTCTGGACCGGGGAAGGTCCTCCCTGTGTGCTGGCTCCCCTATTCCTTCTCTATGATTACAGTTTCCGACCTGACCATGTGCCCATGGACCAGGCCCTTAACTGGGCAGCAGAGTCCGGCGTGCTCTGTACCGATGAGCTCCATCTCTATCCTGATCCCTATCCCTCGCGCCAGGCTTGGTGTGAGGCTCGGTGCCGGCTCACCGAAGCACGCCTGGCTGAAGTACCGGCAGAATATCCGCTGGTTCTTATTAACCACTTCCCATTACGGCAGGATTTAATACGGTTGTCCAAAATCCCACGGTTCTCCTTGTGGTGTGGAACCCAACGCACTGAAAACTGGCACACCCGCTTCCGGACGGCTGTGGTGGTGTCGGGCCATCTTCATATACGGGCTACAGACTGGCGGGACGGAGTGCGGTTCGAGGAGGTGTCTTTGGGCTACCCGCGGCAATGGCAACAAGAAAAGGGACTGGAGGGTTACCTGAGGGAGATCTTGCCCGGACCAAAGACGCCACCCTTGAGATTCGGCGGACCGGAGTGGCATCGCTAGAAAACAAGTCTATGGAAAAAAACAGGGGTGAGAAGGAAACCCCATCTCACCCCTTTAAAGTGAAGAGTTAAAGGCTAAGAGTGAAAAGTTGCTCGCTCTTTATTCTTTACTCTTCATTCTTCATTAGCCTTGGTTTATCTGGCCTGGCCGGAGCGTAGCAGCTTACCCGGGGTAGCTCCAGTGCACTCCCCATTCTCGAAGATAGTCTGGCCATTCACCATGATCCAGCGATATCCCTCGGCCTTCTGCACCCGCCGCCAATCTCCGGTTGGTAGATCGCTCACAATCTCCACCGGCCCGGCGTTCAGCTTATCCAGGTCATAGACTATAATGTCGGCTGCCAGCCCTTCACGTATGCAGCCGCGATCCTTCAAGCCTGCTGCCCAAGCCGACATACCGCTCATACGGAAGTGCGCTTCCTCCAGAGATAAGGCCCCGGTGTCACGCACCATCCAGCTCAACAAATCCGTGGGCCAGATGCCCGCGGTGATGAACTTCATGTGCGCCCCACCATCGGAAACCCCAGCAACGGTGTAAGGCGACTCCATTAGCTCCTTGTTAAACTCGATCTTGGTATTGACTATGGGTGAGCGCCACTGTGTCTTCAGATCGTCGGCCACCGTCAGATCCAGCATGGCATCAATCAGGTGCTTGTTCTCCTTCTCGGCAATCTGTGCCACCGACAGCCCTTCATATTTTTCCTCCAGGTCTGACCGGTATACCTTCTTGGCAATGTAGTCGGAAAGATGTCCAAAGGCGTCGATAGGCACCGCGCCCGAGTCAAACTCTTCTCTCATCTTCTTGCGGAGGTCAGGGTTGGCCAGCTTGACCTTTTTCTCCTCCACCGTGCCTAGAGTGGCCTCTCGCCACAAATTGCTATTGTCAAACAGGTTCCAGTCCTCAAAGGTTAGCGTGAAGGGGATCCGCACTGTGGCCGCCTGCCCAAACACCCGGGTCCCTTTGGCATTGGCATCCGCCAACCATTTGAGCTGCGAGCGGTACATATCGGGAAACTTGTCGTTGACGGCAACCGCATTATACAACACCGGCCGTCCACTTTCCTCGGCTATCCGGGCGTTGAAGTTAAAGTCGTACTGCGGGCCACGGTCAGGATAATGCAGGCTGGCACTCACCTGGGTAAACTCAACGCAACCCTCACCCCTCTCACCCAGAGCCTTGGCCATGGTCACATAGAACTCATCCGACAATATGTCTGAGATCATGGGCGAGCCATCATAGTCCCGCTGCACCGACACATCGCCCTCAGGAAACAGCCGCTGGGCTGACCATCCTGCGGCTCCCGCATCCATGGCCTCATGGAACAGCCGCACGATTTCTCCCATCTCCTTCTCGTTAGGCAGCCGCTTCTTTGCGTCATCAAAGCCCCCCATCACATAGGCCACTAAAGGCGTGACTGGCACCAGATGAGAGAGGTTAACCCCCAGGGGGAGGCGGTCTATACAGTCCAGATACTGCGGAAAGGTCTCCCAGTTAAAGGCCATTGACACCTTCATGGGCTCATAGGGAATAGCCTCATTGCGGGTCATAGCCAGCATGGCCCGCTCGGCATCCTTGGCATGCACCGGGGCAAAACCAAACCCACAGTTGCCTATAGTTACCGAGGTCACCCCATGCCAGCTTCCGATAGTGAGGTAGGGGTCCCAGTGGAGTTGGGCATCATAGTGGGTGTGCAGGTCAATGGCTCCCGGGGCCACAATCATCCCCGAAGCATCGAGCACCTCTTTGCCATCGCTGCCATTGAGGCGGCCGATTTTGGCAATCTTGCCGTTCTTGATGCCAATGTCGGCACGGTAGCGCGGCACCCGCGTCCCATCGACAATGGTGCCTCCTTTGATAACTACATCATACTCTGCCATAAAACCCTCCTTATTGTGTGTGGGTGAAAGAAACAATCCGTTACCAATCCAGTATTTCCTATAATACACCATCCTCAATGTAAGGCCAGCAGGGAAGTCCCAAGAGGTTAACTCATCCCTAGATGACTAGATGAGTGGTTGCCCCCTGGGGTGGGCAGGCACGGATGCCTGCCCCTACGCAACTCTCCCTACAGCAAGTACCAGGTGAACTCACCCCAGAATAGGTCGCGGTTAGTGTAGAACTGCTGATTCAGATAGTTCTCATCATTCATGCTGCTCGGTTTCCAGGCTATCCCTCCCGATACCTCCCAGTTGGGATGTCCCAGCAGATTTCTCCACCACCACTGCCCGAACAGTATATGCTGCTTTCCCCGAGGCTCGTATACCCATGCCATCCGGTTCTCTAGCTTTCCGCGGAAATAGCCATATCCTCCTGTGGCTACTGTTATCAAGTGGTTCCATCTGTACCATCTATGCCCCCGTTGACCCGGTATCCCTACGTTCCCTGTGCCAATGTGCCGGGAGTTGGCTATGGCCTCCCCATGGTACTGCACGAACCACTGGGTGGTAAAGAAAGATTGATTGGTGCCAATCTGCCCAGGAAGGGGCCGCATCCAGCGCAACGCCCGATACGAGGTATAGGCTTTTAGCATGTCCATGGCTATCAGGCTACGCCATGTCCAGGTGGTCTTGCCTACCCGGTTCCTATACGACTCGTTGGCAAAATCGCTTCCCGGTGTCTCATCAAACCCTACTTCTACCCCATCTACCTTATGTGTGCGCGGGTTAGGCGAGCCAGGAGGAAACGTATTAATGATCTCACTGGTGGTTAGGCTCTGCTCGGTGCGAAACACCGCCCCGGTGTATTTAAAGTCGTTGTAGGTCAGCGTAAAGCCAAACACATTGGTAGGTAAGTGCTTGGCAAAACCTTTGTCGCAAGCGGTCATAGGTAACCGCGCCGCATGCGGCTGGGCTCCCGGCATGGGGTTGCCATCGGCGTCTAAGAGCCTCTCCGGCCAGTCGAACCCCCTCAGGTCGGCGCCAGTAAGAAATGTGTGTTCCCTGGGGTCCAAACGGCCCCCACCATCGTTGGTTTTCCCTGTGGGCGACAGACAGCGCCTTAGCCCGTCCTCAAAGCTCCCTGCGGGTGGTAGAACCCCGCCGTTGCCATCCGGTATAATACCAAAGTCCCCATAGATAGTATCCGGCCTCAGGTCTCCCCAGGTTTTGTTCCTAAAAAACCCAACAGGATTGGCAAGACCATACATACCGTGGATATACATATAGTTCAGGGTAAAGTCTATGCTGAAAAACGTCTTGCCTAATATGCGAAATCCGCCGCTATGGTTGTCCCACCCCCGGTGGTGGTGGTGCCCGCGCCCCATGAATTCATTGACGACCGCGCTGAATCTCTCCCCGGACGCATCCGAGCGGCAATCGGTGCCCCCTGCGCAGCCAAAGACCGCAACGTCGCTCTTAGCATTGGACGCGCGCCGCGTCACATGCCATGGATGGCGTGTGCGCCGGGTTGGCAGCCAATCCGGCCGATAGGGCAAGAACTGGCGTGAGTCCTTACAGTTGTCAATGCTATAGGGTACCTCCTGTCCATCCACCCAACACGAGCGCATATGAAACGGGATACGCCATCCCTCCTCCACTATAAGCTCGGCACTGTGAGCGGTGCGATAACGTGGGCTGTACCAGCCCTCGAGGGTTATCTCGGAGAACCACTTCCCCACCGTGCCAATATCGTACAGAACCTTCAGCGCTGGCAGCGGCTTGCGTAGCTCATCCAGCTTCTCTCCTATCCCTGTGGTCTGGTCTATGCGTAGGGCGTTTATTCTGTCCAATGAGGGAAGAAAGTCGGCCTCTCCCCACACTATGACCTGGTTACCAATGCGGGCTGATAACCTCCCTGGCCCTATCTCCCCAAAGTCTAAGTCCATAGTAGTAGACAGAAAATCGTTTTCAGGATTGATGAAGCTACCCGCGGTTTCATTGTCATAGATCGTTTTGTAGTGGTCACGGATCCGGTAGACCGGGTCATAACGGAAGCGGTAGCGAGTGTTAAAGGTGGCATATTCGACAAGAGGGATTTTTATCTGGTTAAACAGTAGCCCATCCTCGATTATGTCATCATAGATCAGCCAGCCGAAAACCTCGTTACGCCACTGCACCCAGTCCACATGGTCAAAGCTATCGGTTTGAAAAGTATGTCGCTGCCGGTACCAAGCCTGCAGCACCGCATTACCCACCTGGGTTGATGCCCAGGCCACGGGTGGTAATAAGAAAAACCCCAACATAAGAACAATGCCCAAACCATGGGCAGTATGCCTCCTAAACCATTCCACCATATGCCCTCCCTTCATCAGTAAATCTTTGCCCGGATCCCAGTGCCCTTTTGATGGATCCATATGCCCTCTAGTTCCTTGTCTATCTCCTTGGGTTTTTATGCCCAAGCCGACTAGTTTAAACCTCCTTTCCTTGCAAGCCAAGTGTTCATCCAGCAGCATTTATCCCCTCAAGCCGCTGGATGAGCGTTTTATTCTATATTGTTAACTTTTGCTTCTTTTATGCAATAATTCCTTCTCTTGCTGCCCGCAGGAAGAACTTGGGCTTGACCAACACTAACAGCGCAGGCAGGAACGTACAGGCGCCAAGGAAGCTAACCGCCATCCATAACGCCAGCAACAGCCCCATCTCGGCACAAAATCGGATATTGGAGAAGGCCCAAATGAATGTAGCCATAACCAGGGTCAGAGCGGTAAAAGCCACTGCCTTCCCGGCTGTTCTCAGCCCCATGTATACCGCGTGTTGTACATCCCCGTCGTAGTCCTCAATAGCCCGGCTGACAATGTAAAGGGCATAGTCAATGCCAAATCCTACCCCCACCGTCACCACCGGCAGAGACTGCAGGTTAATACCAATGTTGCGGAACCCCATGTAGGCGTTAATCACACTAGCGGCAAGAAATAGACCCACCATCATAATGAGCGCGGCTATGGGTGAGCGGTAGGTAAACATCACAATAATGAAGATGGTGCCAAAGCCCAGCAAGTGCATGATAACATCGTTTTTGACCAGCTCCTCATTGGCGGCAGCAGTGACACCAATGAGCCCTCCAGCCAGACGCCAGTCCGCCTGCTCCATGGGGTTGTCCGCGGCAAATTGCCGTACACGCTCAATAATCCTGGCAACATTATCCCCCTGGTGGTTTTTGATGAAAAAGGTCACATGCGTGTTGGTGTAGCTCGGGTCAAGGAATTTGGAGGTCTCACTCGGGGGAGCACCAGCAAAGTAGAACCAGAAAAGGGAGCTAACCTTTGGCACTTCAGCCGGGATCACTGACCAACGAGGCTGTAGGTCATAGAAGGTCATGTTGATGGCCTGGATAATATCGGCCAGCGAGAAGCTATACCCCACATCCTTATCCCGCTCCAGATGGCGCTGAAAACCCTCCATAGCGTTGAGTATCTGGGGCTGCTTAAGAACCCCCTTGTCCCGGCCCTCCACCACAATAATCAGAGGCTCAATACCGCCAAAGAACTTTTGTATCTCGGTGTGGGCCAGATTGTACGGTGAGTCCGTCCTCAGAAGCGGAGAGGCTGCCGTAGGATCACCAAAGGTCAGATGACGAATCTGCGTGAGGGCCAAGAGAAAGGCCAGCACCCACACCCCAACAATGATTTTAGCGTTGCGTGGGGTGGTAATCCACATAGCCGCACTATTCATAATCGCTTGGAAAATCCCCTCTTCCCGTCTCAGCACTTTCTCCTGCACAGGCGCCTTTAGGTAATAGTACACAATCGGGTTTAAGAGCAGCTCACTGATGGCCACTGTAGCCACCCACAGCGAGGCAAAGATGGCAATCTTCTGCAGGATCACTACCGGCACAATGATAATGACCAGCATGCCTAGAGCGTCGGTGATAATGCCCGATAGGGTGGGAACAAATAGCTCGGCAAACGCCCCCACTATAGCCTTCTCCTTGTTCCACTCTTGCCTACGGTACTCCTCGTAGTAGCGTTCGTGCATCTGCACCGAGTGGCTCACGGCCCGGGCTGTGACAAAGAAGGGGATCACCAGTGCCAGCGGGTCCAGGGAAAAGCCAATGAGGTGTATCATCCCCAGTCCCCAGATGGCAGAAACAACCCCGGTGATAGTGGGCCTTAGGGCTCCCCGCCAGTCCTTAAAGTACATGTAGAGCAGAATCCAGCAAAATATTGTGGCGGCTATGAAGATAAAGAACACCTCACGGGCATAGTAGTAAATCCAGCCATACAGACGCGGCTCACCGGCAACCCAGACGGTGAAATTTTCACTCTCAAAGGGCTCGACCACCGTGCGCTCGACCTGGTCAAAGATATTTTTGTAGTTGATCCGCCCCTCAATAAAGTTGGCGCGGATGAGCGCAGCCTTACCGTTAAGGGAAATGAGCTTGCCGTAGATTGTGTCCGTGTGGAAGCATATCTTCTTGATGTCTTCCACCTCCTGCTCGGTCTTGGGCGGGCGGCGCATTACCGGTGGGGTGGCAATGGTCCCGCTAGAAACGGTCAGGTAACGGGTGGTACGGTGGCCAATAGAGTCAATCTGGTCGTGGTTAACTCCCTCAAGCTTATCCACTGCCTGGGTCATCTCAAAGATCTTGATAAGATTCTGCAGAGTGAAAAAGTCTCCCTCATCCACCGTAATCATGATGTTGATGTTATTGGCCCCGCCAAACTGGTCAGAAAACTTAGTGTGTACTTGGACAAAAGGGTGACGGTAGGGGAGAAGCTCGTTAAAGCTGGTAACCATCTGCACCTGGAAAGCGTTGTAGAGCATAAAGACGGTCAGCAGACCAGTGATGATAGACACCGGCATCCGATATGCAATGAGGCGTTCGCCTAAACGGTAGAGCGCTTCCCTTCTTTGCCGTTTCTCTTCAGTCTCAATAGCCACAATACCCTCCTTTGTAAGCGTTCAGACAGATTGCCCTTTGCCTTTCTGATCCCTTGCCCTACATTTCAGCCCCGTCCTCAACTAGCAGCCAGGTCTCTCCCCGGTCCTCGGTACGTAGAATCAGACCTACGCCGCCCACAAGTATCCCTTTGCCGCTTTCGTTGATGTCGATCCCATTAATCCAGGTGTAAATATCGGCGTCCAGTTTAGAGGTCTGCCAGCTCTCAGTATCGGAAGAATGGATTACCATGCCGCCGGCGCCCACTGCTACCACCTGGCTACCATTCTGGGAACGGTCAATAGTAAGGTTATAGATGTGGGAATCAGGCACTTCCTCAGCCAGCTGGGGCTGCCCCTGCTTCAGAGCCATTGCCCCCCTTGTTCCTTCTTTGGAGACGAAATGCCAGCTTCGGCCCCCGTCCTTGGTCCCAATAATGTCACCACTGGCCCCAACGGCTAGCCCGTTTTGCTCATCCCAGAACCTTATACGGAATAGTGCGGGAAGGGACATAACGTCGGGAAACTTGAGTGTTTGCAGAAGGCTGCCATGCTGGGAGCCCCAGGTTTTACCACCGTCAGAGGTATGGCGAATCTGGCCATACTCACCCACCAGCCAGCCGGTTTTTTGATCATCAAGAAAGAAGACGTCGTAATAGATAACGTCAGGAATCGCGAGTGCCATGTCCTCGGTGAGCCCTACCTGCGAGACATCAATTATTTTGGCATTCCAGGTCTCACCCCCGTTGTCCGTAGATATTACTGTGGAGAAGTCACCCGAAATCCAGGCATGGAGCTTATCAGGATTAATACTAATGGCCATCAGCAGGACATCGGTGCCGGACGTCTGAGGCGTCCAGGTCTGCCCGCCATCACGGCTGTGGACAATGGTACCACGCTGGCCCACCGCCCAGCCGTATTCCCCTTCAAACTCCACATCGGTCAAAGTCCAAGTGGTCGGGCGCGGGAGTGCCGCCCAGGTCTTGCCTGCGTCGGTTGTCCTCAGTATTTTGCCCTTGTATCCAACAACCACAAACGTATCCCCACTGACATGAGCCACATCAAGAAACTTGTCGGCAGGGGAAATCGCCTCCTCTGCCAACTCTCCAACCTCAACGCCATAACAGCCTCCCAGACCCAGTGCCAGCAGCCCCAAGAGCAGGGCTATCAGGGTTCGGTCCGCCTGCAGCTTTCTAGACCTCACCCCCATCTTACTCATGTGCAAACCCTCCTTTGCAAAATCACAAAGCACCAACCACCCAGGACAGCCTTATTAGCTGTCCATCCTGTTTTGCCCTGTTTTGCTCCCTAATACTAGTACACGTCCCTTTCCTATTTTTTTACGAAAAAGTCAAGAGCAAACGAAAATTTCTTGCTGGGGACAGAAAGTTACCCCCCCAAGGTGACTTGTCATTCATTCGCTGTTAGGGGAAAGGAGAGCCCCGCGGGGCGGTAGCAGGACCAGGGCTTTGCTCCTCAGGCCTCAGCCCGGACTCCACTAGAAGCTGGGAGAGACCATCAAGCACATCAAGTAGGGTGGAACGAGCCTCACGCAGACCCTTAGTGCCCTGGGCCAAGAGAATATAGTCCTTTTTCTCCATGGCCTCGACAATAGTTGTACAGGCAAGGTGGTGAAATCGCCAGGCCCCAACATAGTGCTGGTGGACGGTTTGCAAGGTCGGGGTCTGGGGCTGGTAATTCTCTAGCCTCCCCACATAGTCTTGAACCAGGGAAACAACAGGGCTTAAAGTGGAGATGACAAACTGGTCGTTGACAAAATGGGAGCTTTGGACGTTGTCGATAGGACCGTTGATCCGCGCTTCGGTAGAGGCCCAGCCCTGCGCTTCCTCCAAATACCGCTGCAGGTCTTGCTTGAGAGCTTCCTCCTTCTGGCCGGAGGCAATGCCAACCGTAGAGGGAGAAAAAACAATAAATAGCAACAGGTGCTTTAGCAACAGGTGCTTCATTAGCCTTTTTTCCCTACTCCCGCGGCCCCAAAAAGCAGCTCTTCATAGTATTTTACAGTTAAACTCAAAAGAACCACCTGGGAGGAACCCTCCAAGCGGGCGTAGACCGCAGTAGCAGGGGGATTCCTATCCCCCAAGAACAGGGTAATGGGGGTGCTTTGATTACTGACCTTAAGCACCAGGGTGGAACGAGGCATGTCAAGTCCAAAGCGGGAAAGGTCGGCCGGGGAGTCGGCCATTACCTCTGCCTCCTGGCTCCGCACCAAGTCGTTTATAAGGCTGCTGATGAGGCCAGGGGACACCCGGGCGGAGGTTGGCTTTACAACTCGCCAGCCCTGTCCCTCCCGCCGACAGACGACCTCACCCTCCAGCCGACGTACCACCAGTTCCTCAACCGATTCCTCGGCAAGGTTCAAGAAGGGACGTCTCTGCCCTGCTGGCTGTGCCTGAGTGACTACTTCCCGCTGAGGCTGAGTTTCAAAGAGCAGGTAATATCCCCCCAATAAAGCCAAAAGGGTGTAATAAATAATAACTTTAGGCCAACTCATCTGCGTCTCTTTGGTTTATTTCGTCTGTGGCTGATAGCTGCAGAGGCGGGTTTGCAACCCGCCCCTACCCTTTTTTAACGTTTTCGCCAGACAAACAGGCTAACTCCCACAGCCAGGAGCATACCGGGCATGATCAGCGTACCCAGAACTAAAGCCATGGTACTCTGCCCAGCGCTCATAAAAAACTGATGCCGGCCAACCTCCTGCGACTGCGGTCGGGCTGCCATCTGCCCCGGGTCCTCTGCCAGCCAGTTAACAGTATTGACCACCAGGTCTTTGTTTCCCAGATGCTGGATGAGGAAGTTATTGGTAAAGTTGGAATCACCATAGACCACAATCCGTCCCTGTCGCCCATCGGCAGCCGGTACCGTTACTTCTCCGGCAACCGGAATCGGGCCCGGGACGTCCCGTCCGGGTTCAAACGTACCCTGGCCTATCTTGAGCACACTGGTGTCGGGGGTGGCCCAGCTTCCTCCCGAAGAAGCTAACACCGGCCGAGCAATAATTCCGCTGGCCTTGTCCCCTATTACCTCTACTGCCCGGGCCAAGGAGAAAACCGGAGAAAAGGCAACCCCACCGAGAATAGGATGAAGAAATGCGGTTGCGGAGGCCTTGAATGTCAGATCTTCGCCAGCAAACATACGGTTCTGCGGGTCAAGAACAATCAGAGACGGCAGGTTCACACCATACTGCTGCAAAAAGGTCACCAACGAGGGAGAACCGTCAAAATCAATGAACACCACAAGCGAACCACCCCCACGTATATAGGCGTCCAACGCCTGAAGCTCGTTAGGCAGAAGATCTGTCTTGGGGCCGCAAATGGCAACTACACTGGCATCCTCAGGCACCTGCCCGGTCTCAGCCAGGGAGATAAACTTCACCTCATAGAAATCGTCAATAATCGCCGCCCTTAGCCGGGTAAACCCCGAATCCGGGTGTTCATCTCTCAGGTCTCTCTCCCCATGGCCGCTAAGAAAATAGACCACCTTAGGCTGCGCCCGGCCCACCTGCAGGATAGCAGACACCAGGTCTGCCTCGCCGGAAGAGAACAGGGCATCTCTACGTCGGCCATCACTCTCCACCACAAAAGTGCCGTAGTCGCTTACCCCATGCTGGCGGGCCACCGCCGGGCTGCGGTTCATGTCGACAACGCTGTAGCTAAAACGCGGAGACAGAGAAGCCATGCGCCAGAACATATCCTCTATAAAAAGGTTATCCGGTCTATCACTGCGCAGCAGGGCAGTCACATGTACGTCCCGGGCAAGCCCGGAGACAACCGTTCTGGCATGGGCCGAGAGGGTGAACTTTTTCTGGGGGGTTAAGTCGAGGCGAACGTTATGGTTGGTAATGATGGCTTCGACCACTACCAGGGCGCCCAATAGCCCCAGGACAGCCAGGGTAAGCTTCAAATAGTTACGCAAACTGGTGCTCATCGTCTTCCCCTCCATTTGCGCGACTCCAGCGAGCGTAGCGTAAGAAAGCTAAAGAAGGTAACAAATAAAAGAAAAAAGGCCACATCCATGAGATCAATAATCCCCTGAGCAAAGCCCTGAAAGCGAGAGACCAGGGAGATGCGAGAGATATAGGACAAAACCCCGCTTGAAATGGCCCCCTCATTCCAGCCCAAGATCCAGAATAATAGCAGTACGCCTATGGTTGAGCTACCGGCCACTACCTGGTTGTCGGTGAGGGAGGAGATGAATAGCCCACAGGCAGCAAAGGCTAGGGCAAGCAGAAAGAGGCCAAAATATCCGGGAACTACCATGGTCCATTCAAACGGCTGCATGGAGTGAATAAAGATGGGATAGATAAGAGTGAACGAAAGCATGAATAGAGTCGCCACCACACAGGCAGCATACTTGCCCAAAAATACCTCAATGTCACGCAGGGGATAAGTAAAGAGCAGCTCAATGGTACCAAGCTTTTTCTCTTCTGCCACCAACCGCATTGTCAGCAACGGTACAGTAAGGAGCAACACCAGACGCATGTCGGTAAAGAGAAGCTGCCAGAAATTGACCATAATGTTTAAGCCGAAGCCAAATTGTACATAGAAGGTCAAGTCGGTATAGAAGTAATAACCACAGAGCAGCAGAAAAATAGTCGAGACAATATAGATAAACGGAGAAAGAAAATAGGAGCGCAGCTCCTTGCGGAAGATAGCAAGAAAGTTAACCATCATCTGTGATTGTGCCATACCGTTTAGCTCCTGCCCCCTTACTCGCTTCTGGTCAACTGCATAAATAGCTCCTCAAGCGTCATCACCGCCGGCCGCACTTCCAAGAGGTTCCAGCCCTTGCCCACCACCGTTGAAGCGGCCTGCTGGCCCATATCGGCATTCTTGGAGGTGAGGAGAAAGAGAGTCCCTCTCTCGCCATTGCTGCTAATTTGCTCAGTCACTCCTTCCACCCCAGGAAGCGCACGCAACATAGCAAGGACATCGTCTTTTGGCCCCTCTACCCGTACCAACACTCGCACGGTGTCTTGTACCCGGCGGCTGAGTCCTTCGGTTGTATCCTCGGCAATGATTCTGCCCTTGTCAAGGATCACCACCCGCTGGCAAGAGAGACTTACCTCTGGAAGAATGTGGGTCGAGAGCAGAATAGTGGTCTTACCCTGCAGGCTCTTGATCAGCTCGCGCATTTCCACCACCTGCGCCGGGTCAAGCCCTATGGTGGGCTCATCCAGGATGAGCACCTCGGGGTCGTAGAGCAACGCCTGGGCCAGCCCTACCCGCTGACGATAGCCTTTGGAGAGCTTGCCAATCAGCCGCTTAGACATCTCCTTCAGCCCACACTCCTCTATCACCTTATCCAGTCCGGCACGGCGCTGTAGAGACGGTACGCCTTTCACTTGGGCACAAAAATCCAAGAAGATGCGCACCGGCATGTCGGGATAGAGGGAAACATTCTCCGGTAGGTAACCAATGCGGTTGCGCATCTCCAGAGAGTGAGTCTCCACATCCAAACCCGCCACTACGGCCCGTCCCTCGGTGGGCGGGAAAAAGCCGGTGAGAATACGCATAGTGGTGGTCTTGCCCGAACCGTTAGGTCCCAACAAGCCTACGATTTCCCCTTTTGCGACACTAAAGGAGATGTGGTCTACTGCTTTGATGTTGCCGTAATACTTGGTTAGGTTCTGTACCTCAATCATTTTCTTAAGCCCTCAGCTTCTTAAGCCTTCAGCGTTCAGCTTGTGAAAAGGATAGTGACCGTTTAGGCCCCAAGAGTCAACCGATAGCCTTTTTCCTACTTTTTCCTATAGATTCAGCTCTCTACAGTCTCTTAACTCGGGTCTTCCTTAGTTCGAGGCTGACAGCTGATTGCTGACAGCCAAACGCCTATTTAAAATAAAGCCAGGACGAAAAACCACCACTAAGACCGGCAACAGCGTCACGGTAGCAAAAAAACTCACCCCCATCCACAGGGCCAATAGCAGCCCCATCTCGGCATCAAAGCGTATGCTGGAAAAAGTCCAAAACAATGTGCCCAGGATCATAGTGAGTGCGGTAAAGGTGACTGCCTTGCCCGAAGTGGCTATGGCCTGCTGCACGGCTTCCTCCAGACTGACTCCACCGCGAAACTCCTCAACAATCCGGCTGACTATATAGAGCCCATAGTCAATGCCAAATCCTATCCCCACTGTTACCACCGGCAGGGTGTGGATGTTGATGCCAATGTCACGCGCACCCATGTAGGCATTGGCCACGCCATTGGCTATGAGCAGAGGAATAAGCATATAGACCCCGGCCATAAGCGAGCGATAGGTAATAACCAGGACAATAAAAATGGTGCTAAAGCCTAGTACATTAATGAGAATATCATTTCTAAGCAGCTCCTCGTTAGCGGCAGCCAGCACGCCAATGAGCCCACCGGCCAAGCGAAAGGAAGCCTCTTCAAGCGGGATTAGCCTCAATAAACTCCTGGCTGCGCTTGATGATGCGACGGATGTTTTCACCCTTATGATCCGTACAATAGAAAACAATGGGGGCAGCGGTAAAGTCTTGTCGGGCAAAGCGCTCGGTTTCCTGATACGAGGCGCCTTGGAAAAAGATAGCAAACAGGGTCCCGACCTGGGACCGAGTGGCAGGAATAACTTCCCACTTGGGCTCCAGCTCGTGCATGACCGAATTGACCGAGGTAATAACATCAACAAACGAAAAGCTGGTGCCCACCGACGGGTCGCGCTCCAGGTAGCGCTGGAATTCTTCAATAGCCCGCAGGACTGCAGGCTCTTCAACTGTATGCTCACCCTGTCGCTCTACCACTATCATGAAGGGTTCTACCCCGCCAAAAACCTCTTGGATGCGGGTATGGGCACGATTATAGGGCGAGTCGTGATATAGCAGAGGCGTCACCGCTCGGGGGTCACCAATCACCAGATGGCGCCAGAAATACACGCACACAAACAGTACTACCACCCAACCTGTGAGCGTGACCGTCTTGCCAACCGGGGAGATGAGCACCCCACTGACGGTCTGAATGGTCCGCTTAAAAATCCCCCTCTCGCGTTTTTCCACCACCTCGCGGTTAGGCGGGGCAAGGTAGTAGTAAACAATGGGGTTGAGCAATAGCTCGCTTACCGTGATGGCCAATATCCATACCGCGGCACTGAGCGCCAGCTTCTGGAGAAGAACAATAGGGACCAGCAGAATCACCATCAGTCCTAGGGCGTCGGTGAGAATGCCCGACAGGGTAGGAATAAAGAGTTGGGCAAAGGACGACACAATGGCCTTTTCCTTGTCCCAATCACATTTGCGGTATTCCTCGTAGTAGCGCTCGTGCATCTGTACCGAGTGGCTCACAGCTCTGGCCGTGACAAAGAAGGGAATCACCAGGGTAAGGGGGTCAAGGCTAAAGCCTATCATCTTAATGAAGCCCAACCCCCAGATAGCCGAGATGACTCCGGTGATGGTGGGGCGCAGGGCTCCGCGGATATCGCGAAAGTAGGCATAGAGAAGGATCCATAGGAGCACTACGGTAGCCAGAAAGATGAGATAGACCTCAGTGGCGTAGTAGTAGACCCAGCCATAGAGCCAGGCCTCACCAGCCACCTGGATCACCGTGTTTTCGTCCTCAAAGGGATCAATCACCGTACGGTTGACTTCCTCAAACATACGACGGTGATCGAGCCGCCCCTCGATAAACCGGGCACGGATGATCATGGCCTTATCGTCCAAAGAAACCAGCACACCGTAGAGGTTGCGCGAGGTATGCACAATACGTTTGATCTCTCGCACCCCTTCTTCGCCCCTGGGGGCACGATCCATCACCGGCACCATTTCGATTAACCCGCCGCTACCTACCCGGAGCCGGCGGCTAGTACGGTGGGCAACGGACTCAATCTGGTTGTGGTTAACTCCGTATACCTTGTCCATGGCCTGGGTCATACGAAAGATTTTATCCAGGGTTTTGGCAGTAAAGATGGTGCCCTCTTTGACCTCCATCAGCACCATAATGCCGTTGGCCCCGCCAAACGAAGGCGCATACTCATTATGGAGCTGAATGAAGGGATGACCCTGGGGCAAAAGCTCATCAAAGCGGCTAACCAGCTCTAAGCGCAAAGCAAAAAAGGCAAAGATGAGGGTGACCACCGTCACGGCCAGGACCACCGAGCGGCGTCTCTCAATGAGCGTCTCACCCAGCCTGTAAAGAGACCCTGGTTCTTCGCGGTTCACCGTTGTGCTCCTTTTCTCTCCAGTAACCCGTCAATAATCGCTTCCAGGTTCTTTTGTGACAGTTCGTTCACCCGAATCCATCCATCCAAAATAATTCCCGGTAGGGCCTCAATATGATAGCTCTCTCCCAAACTGATATCCGCCCGGACACGGGCGCTTCCTGAACCTGCGTTCAGCTTGGCAATAAAGTCCTCGGGATCAAGGCCAATACTGCTGACCACCCTGGCCAAGCCCTCGCGGGTAAAGACATTTAGCTGCTCCTCAAATTGGGCGTGAAAGAGCGCCTGCTGCATTTTTTCCTCTATCCCCATCTCTCTGGCAAGGGCGTAAGCCTGGACAGGTATGACCGATTCTCTAGCCACAAAGGGATAGCCAATAAACGTGACCTCAAGCCGCTCTTGGTATTTCTCCTGGAGGGTAGGGATTTTTGTTGCCAGCTCATAGCAGACCGGACAAAGAAAGTCCTCAAACACAAGCATCCTCACTTTGTGCGCATCCTCTCCCTCTGGGGCAAGGCGCACAAAGCTATATGAACCCGGCAGCGAAAGATAACGGTCGGTGAAATCCTCTGCCGCCCAGGCGTACAGGGGAAATACTATAGCAAAAGCCAGACCTACTGGAAGCAAATGAGCCATAAAGAGTTTTGGCGATCATAGGAATAAGTGCAGGAAAGTGCAATACTCCAGAAGGAGGGATAAACTTACTACTAGCGTTCAGCCGTCAGCTATCAGTCAGAAAAGGACTGAGGGATGAGCAAGGGAGGAAAGTTGGCAAAAGGACTTAGTACTCAATCCTCAGTTCTCGTTACTACTCTTTGCTGACAGCTGACTGCTAACAGCTGAATGCTTACCAAGAGCAATAAAAAGGAGAACTGGACTATGGCAAGCAAACCAGCATCATCTGCCGACACGCTACAGCAGTTCTACAGTGATATAGATCGTCAACACCTTGTTCCCCTGTGGAACATTACCTCTGACCTTCTGTCACCAGAGCCGAAACCTCGCGTGCTGCCCCATCTTTGGAGGTGGACTGACCTTGCGCCCCTGGCACAACAGGCCGGGGAGCTGGTTCCCATCGAACGTGGAGGAGAGCGACGTGTGCTGGGGCTTATTAACCCTGGCCTTAGAGGTAAATACGCGGCCACGCATACCCTCTGGGCTGGCGTGCAGATTCTTTTTCCCGGCGAAAGAGCACCCGCGCACCGCCATTCGCCAGCAGCCATTCGCTTCATCATGCAGGGCCAAGGGTCGCATACAACGGTTGATGGCGATAAGTGTATTATGGAGCGAGGAGATCTGGTGCTTACCCCACCTTGGACATGGCATGATCACGGCAATGACACCAGCGAGCCCATGTACTGGATGGACGGTTTAGACATTCCTCTCATCCTCGACCTCAACGCGGTCTTCTTCGAACCCTTTCCCGAGGACACGCAGCCGCAGACAAGCCTGAATTTTGCCGAGCGCCGCTATGGGGCCGGACAGCTCAAACCTGCAGGGGAGAGGCTTAGTGGGCTCTCCTCTCCACTACTCAATTATAAATGGGAACAGACGGCCGAGGCACTTGGCCGCTTGGCCCAAATGGAAGTAAATCCGTTTGACGATGTGGCCCTTGAGTATACTAACCCCTACACCGGTGGACCGGTTCTCCCTACCTTGACATGCTGGATTCAGCTACTCAGGCCCCAGGTCCATACCAAGGCACACCGCCAGGTCAATAGCGCGGTCTATTATGTGTTTGCCGGCAGTGGCTATAGCGTCATTGGCGGCAAACGCTTTGACTGGACCCAGGGCGATTTTTTCACTGTCCCGCCCTGGGCCTGGCATGAGCATGCCAATGCCGGGACCGCCGAGGCTATCCTGTTTTCCATCCAGGATACACCGGTCATGGAGGCATTGGGGCTTTACCACGAGCAAGCGTATGAGGAGCACAACGGACACCAGCCGGTGACAAGTGTGTTTGGAGACCAATAATGGGCACCCTAGCGTAGGGGCGATCCTAGTGATCGCCCAGTAAAGAGATCGCAGGTAGCAGGGCAATACGAGATTCGCCCCTATCGCAGGGGATGAGACCTCTTGCACTAGTCTCATAGGGTTCGATTCAGGACTGGCCACACACAAACTTGTGTAGATGTCTTAACCCTACCAGGAACCGCGCCAGGCTTTGCGGGAAGGGAACAAGGGGGACCATGCTAAGCGCATAGAGCGCTTCGTAGAAACCTACCCGCTGGCGCCATTGGGGATCGGCGTCACGCACCGCCCGTGCCCATCCCGCGGTATCAACCAAGCGGGCAAACCCGCGTAACAGGAATCCGTCGCTGAGCGTGTAGAGCTGGGCACCATCAGTATAGAGAGCCAGCTCGAAGGTGGGACTACTACCCTGCTCCTTATGCAAGGAGAAAAGCCCTAGACGCAACGCCAGAAGCTCAGCAGAGAGCCAGCTGGTAAACTTAGCAATGTCGATGGCAAAATCTCCTCGGCTTAGACCCAACGGCGCAATAGGGTCGAGCAGTACCATCTGGGGCACCGACCAAGCAAGGCTGGGAACATAGACAAGGATATTCTCGGGATGAAGGTCTCCATGCACCTTGCAGATTGTGGCTGGGCGCAGCTTTTCCCTGACCTGTTCATTGCTTTTTATCAAATCAAGAAGCGCAAAGATGTTCCAGAGTTTCTCGCCGTTGACCGTCACTGATTCCGGCAGGACCAGGTGAGAAAAGGCAGGGAGCTGGGAGATTTGCTGCGCACAGTGTTCGAGCAGGAGAACTAGCCTATCGGGATAGTCCGGCTCCTCCTCAGGAAAAGTAGTAGGGAAAATGCCACCAAACATGACCTGCATGGCCTGTGCAATCAGCGCCAGGGCAGACTCAGGGACAAGAATCCGCTGCAAAATTAACTCAGAAAAGAGTACCCATTCTTGCCCCAAATACGGCATGTCATAAAAGATTGTCCGGCCGTTACTATTCTCCTTGCTTGAGCGCAGAACCTGAGGAAAGTAGCGGTGTAGAGAGGGGGGCAACTCCTCAAGCCAGGCAATCTCTGCCAGCAGGCAGCCGTTGATCCCCGGCTTTGCCTGCTTGCGCACAACCACCTCTCCATTTTCATTGGTGAGAAGAAACAGCTGCTCGCTATACCCTTCCCGCAGCAATTGCGGGTAAGGCCCGCTGTCTAACACTTTGCTGGGATGCTCACTCTTGTCCATAGCCAAAGAAGCACCAGCTCCTC
This sequence comes from uncultured Binatia bacterium (SeqCode), assembly GCA_965220955.1. GTDB lineage: Bacteria > Desulfobacterota > Binatia > Bin18 > CBDCRK01 > CBDCRK01. The sequence goes on from CBDCRK010000037.1 coordinate 424,894, forward strand.
CTATTCACTTCCTGTCTTACTGTCAATGAGGTTTCACTCGGTGAAATGAGGCTTTCGCTTGGTAAACGGTGTTGCAGGAAGGGAAGGGAGCATGGTAGGCTTTTCTTTATCCCCTGCAAGAGGAGGAACAGAAGATGAAAGGAAAAGTTGCCTATATCCCGCAGGCTCGCACAATCGAGTTCTACGAGTTTGATCTTCCCGAGGTCGAGCCTGGAGCTATTCTCGCCCAGGTGACACGTACCAACGTATGTGGTTCTGAGGTGCATATGTGGCGGGGTGAGTTTGGCCGGCGGGGAGTTATGCCCGGGCATGAAATGGTAGGACACGTTTCTGGGCTTGGTAAAGGAGTTGCTACAGACACGGCTGGGCAGCCCTTAAAAGAGGGAGACCGCATCGCACCTGTGTACTACCTGACCTGTGGCACCTGTATAAACTGTGCCGTAGGCAATTCTGCTGCCTGCGTTACCCTTGGTATTCGAGCGATGCGCCGTACACCCCAGGATCCACCTCATTTCCACTCTACCTTTGCCACGCACTACTACATCCGTCCCGGGCAACATGTGTACAAGGTGCCCGAGCGAGTGTCCGAGAATATGGCCTCTTCAGCCAACTGCGCCCTCTCTGAGGTTTTTTATGGCCTGGATCGTGTTAACCTACAGTACGGAGAAAACCTGGTTGTTCAGGGAGCAGGAGGGCTTGGCCTGCATGCCATGGCCATAGCCAAGGCCAGGGGGGCAAGGGTTATTGCTATTGACGGGGCGGACCTGCGCCTGCAACGGGCCAAACAATTCGGTGCGGATGAGGTCATTGACCTGCGTGCAGAGGATGCCGAGGCCCGGATAGGCCGGATACGGGAGCTGACAGGGGGCTTGGGAGCAGATGTAGTGCTGGAGGTTGCAGGCATTCCTGAAGCTTTCCTTGAAGCCTTGCAGCTAGTACGCACGGGTGGACGGGTGGTGGAAATCGGCAATATCTCCATGGGGCTCACTGTGGCAATTCCGCCGGCAATGATCACGTTTAAGTCAATTAATGTAGTTGGCGTAGCCACCTATCCGCCACACTACCTGCAAAAAGCGTTGCAGTTTCTGGAGAAACATATTGATACTTACCCATATCATGAACTTGTTGATGCCGAGTTTCCGCTCGATCATGCAGCTGAGGCAATGGATAAATCCGATAGGAAGGAGATCACCAGGGCAGCGTTGCTACCCTAGAGAGAGACCAGCTTTTGGGCTGTAGGAGGATAAGTAATGAAAGACACGCTTAAACCTGGCATGACAGCAGAACAAACGATTACCACTACCCCGGAGATGGGAATTACTCACCTGGGGCCTAACGCCCCAAGGATGTTCTCTACGCCGTCCATGATTCAGCTCATGGAAGGGACGTGCGTACAATTTCTCACTCTTCATATGGATGAAGGAGAACAAACTGTGGGTTTCCATATTGATGTGAAGCACCTAGCCCCTACCAAAATCGGCCAAAAGGTCACTGCTAAAGTGACCCTTAAAGAAATTAATGGTCGACGCTTGTTACTAGATGTAGAGGCACACAACGAAGACGGCACTAAGGTTGGCGAGGGAATTCACGAACGAGCAGTGGTCAGTGTCAGCCGCTTTGCTGGGCAATAGAGGCAGGTCCCCTTACCTGCTTTACTAGCCTTCTGTGGCCTGCTTTAGGCTTTACCTGACCTGCGAACCAGAAGAAACCAGCTTCTCCGGGGTAACGATAATGACTTTGTCTTGGTCTGAAGCGGCAAGAAGCATTCCTTGGCTTTCCACCCCCCGCAACCTTGCCGGTTGCAAATTGGCAACAACAACGATCTGCTTGCCAATCAGCTCTTCTGGAGCGTAGTGGGCCTTGATCCCGGCTACCAGTTGTCTCTCTTCTCCTCCCAAATCGATCTTGAGGACAAGGAGCTTGTCAGCGTTGGGATGGGGCTCTACTGCTTTGACGGTAGCAACACGCAGATCCATTTTGCTAAAGTCTTCAATGGTGATCATGGGTGTCAACCTCTAAACCTTGAGCCGCTGAGCCTGGGTGGCAAGCTCTTGTCGGATTTCTGGGGGCATACGATCACCGAACTTTTCGAAAAATCGATGCTGGTCTTGTAGATCGTCGGTCCAAGCCTCCGGCTCTACAGTAAGCAACTCCTGGATAGCCGACAATGGTAAACCCAGGCCATCAAGATCTAGATCCTTGGGCCCGGGAGTATAGCCAATAGGTGTTTCCACAGCCCCGTTTTTACCACGCACCCGGGAAAGAATCCATTTAAGCGCACGGATGTTTTCGCCAAATCCCGGCCAAATAAATTTGCCCTTGTCATCCCTGCGGAACCAATTGACATGAAAAATCTTGGGTGGGTTGGGGATACGCGTACCCATGGTCAACCAATGAGAAAAGTAATCCCCCATGTTGTATCCACAAAAAGGCAGCATGGCCATGGGATCGCGTCGCAGCACACCCACGGCTCCGGCAGCGGCAGCCGTGGTTTCAGAAGCCATACTGGCTCCCATATATACTCCGTGCTGCCAGTTAAAAGACTGGTAAACAAGCGGTACTTGTCTAGAACGCCGTCCGCCAAATAAAATTGCCGAGATGGGAACACCCTGGGGACTTTCCCATTCCCGGGACATCGCAGGACATTGACTGGCGGGAGCAGTAAAACGAGAGTTCGGGTGAGCCGCTTTCCCTTCGCTATTAGGAGTCCAGGGCCTTCCTTGCCAGTCAAGGGCCCTAGCTGGAGGGTCACCGTCCATGCCCTCCCAGTAGGGGGTACCCTCTGGGGTTAAAGCCATATTAGTGAAAATAGAATTCTTGCCCAGGGCGGCCATAACATTAGGATTCGTATGACTGTTCGTTCCCGGACCCACACCAAAAAAGCCCGCCTCAGCATTAATGGCCCACAGACGACCGTCAGGACCAACATGCATCCAGGCAATATCTTCCCCCACAGTCCAGATCTTATATCCGTCCTGGGCCAAAGGAGACACCAGCATGGCCAGGTTAGTCTTGCCGCATGCACTGGGGAAGGCAGCAGCCATGTAGGTTACCTCACCCTTGGGGTCTTCCAACCCCAAAATGAGCATGTGTTCGGCCAGCCACGCCTCTTCATATGCCATACGGCTGGCAATACGCAGGGCAAAGCACTTTTTCCCTAGAAGCGCATTGCCTCCATAGCCAGAGCCAATGCTCCAGATAAGCCGCTCCTCAGGAAAGTGGAGGATAAAGCGACGATCTGGGCTTAGGTCCCCAAGGGAGTGAAGTCCTGGAACAAAGTCATTTGAAGCCCCCAGGCGATCCAAGGCTACCTGACCCATGCGGGTCATAATTCGCATGTTGACAACAACATAAGAGCTGTCAGTGATTTCCACACCGACCCGGCTGTAAGGAGAGGTTATCGGTCCCATAATATAAGGGACCACGTACATGGTTCTGCCCTTCATCGAACCCCTGAAGAGGTTACCGACCTTCTCTTTTGCCTCTTTTGGAGACATCCAGTTATTGCTGGGCCCGGCATCTTCTTCTTTGCTTGAACAAATAAAGGTGAGGTGCTCTGTACGTGCCACATCGGTCGGGTCACTACGGTGTAGGTAGCACCCTGGATACTTTTTCGGGTTGAGCTCGACCAAAGTACTGGCATCAAGCATCTTACGAATTAGCTTGTGGTTTTCAGCCTCAGAGCCATCACACCAATAGATATGCTCGGGCTGGGTGAGTTTAGCAGTCTCTTCTACCCACTTTTCAACTGGTGTTGCCATAGACATATCCTCTGTTGTATATCCTTATTAATCAGAACGATATTCTATTTTAATCCAAAGTCCCTTGCCTTGACCTTTGACTTCTTCGTATGAGATAGCCATAATCCCCGTAGGTTGGGAAATCTTGGGAGGGCAGTTTGTCCCAATGCTTTGTTATCCGTCGGGCTTCCTCTATAGGCTAGGCCATTACACTGAAGGTCTCTCTATTTATAAGGAATCTCTTTGGGCGTCAACGGAGGTTAGACCTACTGACAGGCTAAACCGCAGCTTTTGTGAACAAATTGCAAGGAGCAATGATGTTGTGGATTAACAAAGTGAGCTGGGAGGCGATCTGCCAGCATGCTAAGGAAACCTTTCCCGAGGAGTGCTGCGGGGTCATTGTCAGCGGGGAGGGAGCTGAAAAGGTAAGGCGTATGACTAATATTCAAAACGCTCTGCACCAAAAAGACCCGATTGCCCATCCCCGTGACGCAACCACCGCCTATTCCGTAGACGCCAAGGAGCTCTTAGACCTTTTACAGGAGATAGAAGAAAAGCACCGGAACATAAAAGTTTTTTACCATTCTCATCCCCAGCATGGAGCCTATTTTTCCCAGGAGGACCGGCATATGGCCATGTGGGGCGACGAGCCTAACTATCCGGATTCTACTTATCTAGTGGTTTCAATCTATGACCGGGAAATCAAGGAAGCCAAAGCGTTCGCCTGGGATGCAAAACAGAAAGACTTTGCGGCTATTCCGCTTACCATAGAGGAGTAAGAGGACAGACCCTTCGGCAAGCTCTTCGGCAAGCTCTTCGGCAAGCCCTTCGGCAAGCCCTTCGGCGGGCTTCTCTTACCAAAACGGAGAGCTTGGAGTAGAGCGAGAGAGACTCTATTACAGAAGAGGAGAAAGGGACCATGAAAGAATGCAGAGCAGGGAGTCGGTGGGGATGGGTGATGATTATGCTACTTGCTAGTGTGATAGTGTTTCCCTTGTCTGCGGATGCCACAGATTTTCCCTTTCAGCGCGGGACAATGGAGGTCGGGCTCCGGTCAGGGTACAATATCGGGGCTGACAGAAACGCTGACATGATCCCTGTATCCTTCCGCCTTGGCTATGTGCTCTATAGTGGCAAATACAAGTTTCTCCCCCGAGGTGCACTGGAAGTAGCAACCGAACCCTTTGTCAGCCCAATAACCTCGGTGGAGTCAGGCAAAGATGGATCAATAGAGATGGGCCTTGCCTTACCAATGTTCACGTACCATTTTGACATTGGCAACCATATCGTTCCTTACATCGAAGGAGGGGTCGGAGTTATGTACACTGACCTCAGAGGGTACCGCCTGGGAAGCCACTTTCAGTTCCTCTCTCAGGGCGGGGCGGGCCTAAGCTACTTTCTTACGGACAATACTGCCCTGAACCTGAGCTGGCGTTTCCGCCATATCTCTAACGCCAGCCTGTACGACGACAACCGAGGCTTCAACTCTTATATCTTTCAGGCAGGCTTCTCTTACTTCCTTCCTCTGCACTAGAGAGTAAACTGACGTGGGATAAATATCTATGCGGATGATCCTTCCACCTATCCAGGAGCGACGTGTAACCGATAGGCACCTCACCACTTTCTTTCGCACCTATAGGATAATGGAATTCCGGCGAGCAGTCTCCACCATGTGCCGGTTCTATAAGCTAAAAAGGCCACAGGTGGAGTGGTACGAATACCTCGACTGGGGTAAAACCGGGGGCAAAACCTACGAGAACGGCAAGATCCATCTTGTTCACCCTGAGAACTGGAAGAAAGGACGCAAGTACAACTCCGAGCGGCAGTGGATCAATATGGTCTACCATGAAATGGGTCACTACGTCTTTTGGGTAGATGCTGAGCGTAAGGCTGACATATTCGCTTACCGTATGGTGTATGGTGTCAATAACCACTACAACCGCCGTGCCTCCTCTGCTTCCCGCCTCAGGTCATAAAGCAGAAGTGAGGAAAGACCTTTATGGCTGCTGCCGATAAAAAAACAACAAGTGCAGATAATCGCTGGTGGGTAGACCGAGACAAAACTCGGAGGAAGCTTAAGGTACAAGAGCAGCAGGCGTCAGCAGGTGCCTCGTTTTTCCGCGCAGTCGAGGGGTACGACCAGGATCAGGCCCTAGACCATCTCACCGATTTAAACCTCAAGCTCTTAGCCCAGGGCGAGGCCCCCTCGGGTGGGTGGGGGTATGTCAACCTAGTGGAGGACAAATCCCCAGGCAAAGAGATCGAGAAAGTTAAAAAGGCATTACCTCTACCCCCTTTTGCTCGAGCAGTAATAGTAGACGCCGGGCTTTCGTTGCGGGTGATTGTTACTGGGACTCCCATAGGAGAACGCGTCCTGGAGTTCAATTTTGTTCAAGAAGCCTCTTTCGACTGCTGGATAAGAGGTGAGTGGGTGCGCGAGGAGATATTTACCAGTCCAGAAGCACTGCTGCGTAAGGCGGTCCATTTACTGAACAAGTATTTAGAATAGGGGTGAACCCTGGGGGAACTCTAAAGGAGGGACCACGCATGCCTAAAGTTGTTGCTAACAACTACGAGATGCACTATGAGGTTGACGATTTTACCGACTCCTGGAAACCGGCGGAGACCTTATGGATTCAGCACGGCTTTGGCAGAAGCTCACGCTTCTGGTACCACTGGGTACCGCCACTGGCGGGGCACTACCGGGTTATTCGCCGCGATATGCGCGGCCACGGACAGTCAGCCGACCCCGGACCCAACTACCAATGGTCGGTAGACGACCTGCTTAATGACATGAAAGGATTCCTCGATGCCCTTAATCTAGACAAGGTGCATTATGTTGGGGAGTCAGTCGGCGGCATTCTAGGTATTGCTTTTGCCACCAAGTGGCCGGAACGATTCAAAAGCATGACGCTCTGTGCTGCACCCTGTGCCATTAGACCGCCGATCCAGAAAATGTTTGCCCTGGGCTACCCTGACTGGTCAACCGCCCTGGGCACACTGGGACCGGGTGGCTGGGTCAAGGCACTCATGGAGCAAGGAGGCGGTCTGGTTGGCACCAATCCTGCCCATACAGACTGGGTTATCGCCGAGTGGTCCAAGACGCCCACCCATGTACTCCAGGGTCTCTGCCGGATGGTGCCGGGTGTGGATGTGACTCCTCTGCTCTCCCAGGTGAAGGTACCGACATTAATCTTGGCTCCAGCACACAGCCCTCTTCTCCCGCTCACTGAGCAGGTCATGATGCGTGATACCATCCCGGGTGCCCGTATTGCCGTAATCGAAGGCAGAGGACACGAAATTTATGTTGATAAGCCGGAGGAATGTACTGCTGCGCTGATGAAATTCCTACGTTCGCTGTGACTACACTACATACTCAGATTCATCCATACCTGTTGATAGTTAACCGGACCTTTGGCGGAGTACTTGGAGGTAAACGCTAGGCGACTTTTGGCCTGGGAAGCGGCTCGTGATCCCCAATGCACTGCACTTGCATAGGATGCCGGCATTGGGGCCAACAGGAGTCTGCGCATACATTGCCGGTTTTGCCATACCTTTTGAGTGGGATATCCCACTGACTGCACTGGCCCTGCTCAGCGTTTTGGCAACAGTATCCAGCTCGCAAAATAGCTACACCGCCAGTTCTTCACTCGTTCTTCCGGTGGTCATTTTTTTGCTCGCAACAGGACTGTCGATCCTTGTGTCCAAGGACATAGGCCGGAGTGTGTAGCTGAGCGCATCTCTATTGCCGGCAGTTCTTCTCTTTTAGGACTTACGCAAAAGGGAGCACAAGAGTGCCCGGTCGCTGAAAAAGCGCTAGAGTGAGTTCTATGAAAGAAAAAGTGAGTCGTCTCGATTAGTGTCAATATTTGTTGGTCAGCCAGATCAACTATACTTTGACAAACTTCGCTGAGCATTGGAGGCAGTGCTGATGGAGACCTGGGTAGGCCACTAAAGAGATGAGGATGCAGTAACAAGGAGAGTAGCATGAAAATTTTTATTTCCTTTGCTGGTTCAGCTGGACTTAGTGGCTTTCCCGATTTTCCTCCTGCCTATGCCCGGCAACTCGAGGCCGAATTTTCCGGGATTAGGGTAACCCTACTGCAGGATCCTAAGCAGCGCCGAGAAGAACTCAGCGACACAGATGTTCTCTTTACCCTGCGTTTCAGTCCAGAGGACTTTAAGGTTGCAAAAAGGCTCAAATGGCTTCACCTGCCCTCCGCCGGGGCTACCCATGTGCTTTTTCCTGAGCTGGTCGAAAGTGAGGTTCTGGTGACCAACTCCCGGGGGTTGGCTGCTATTTCCATGGCCGAGCATGTCCTGGGGATGATGATCATCCTGGCAAGAAAGCTGCACCAAGCTTATCGCTTCCAACTGGAAGGGAAATGGCCGCGCAGGGAGATGTTCGACCTCTACTCCACTTTCTCGGAACTGCATGGACAGACAGCGGGGATCATTGGCTTAGGCAGTATTGGCTTGGCTGTGGCTGAGAGAGTCAAGGCGCTGGGAATGCGGGTCATAGCCAACAAAAGGACAGTAGGAACGTCACCCCCGTGTGTGGACGAACTCTTGGGATCAGAAGACCTGCCCCATCTTCTGCAAGCGTCGGACTTTGTGGTGATCACAGCCCCACTGACCCCAGAAACCCAGGGGCTTATAGGGGAAAAGGAGCTTCGTCTGATGAAGCCGACCGCTTACATTTTCAACCTTGGCCGGGGAGCCATCATCCAGGAGGTAGTACTCATCCAGGCCCTAAAGGAGGGGTGGATTGCCGGCGCTGGCCTGGATGTGACCACAGTAGAACCGCTGCCGCCAGAGAGTGAGCTGTTCCACTTACCCAATGTCTTTCTTACTCCCCATTACTCCGGACTGCGTTCTCGTTACTGGGATCATGCGCTAGAAATCTTCAAGCGCAACCTGGGCAAGTTTCTGCAGGGAGAGGTGCTGAATAATCTGGTGGATAAGCGCGGTGGTTATTGACTCATGTACTTTGTTCTCACTAGCAGCACAAATAGGGCGAACCTTTCCCTTGACAGCATTCTTAGCCTATGTCAGTACGAACAAGGTTACACAGAGCACTGATTGTAAAGGAGGGTAGACCATGAGCCTAAAAAAGAAAGCCGCAATTATTGGATTGGCCGAAATGGCTCCACAAAAGGGAGTTGGCGATAGGACCCCGCTTAACATTATTGGCGATATGGCCAGAGAAGCCATTACGGATGCTGGTCTAGAGAAGGACCAGATTGACGGACTGCTAACCGGTGTGGCTATTGGGGAGTACAGCATGTTATGGCCCTCGGTTGTAGTCGATTATCTGCGGCTCAAGCCCAAATACTTTGATCTTGTGGAGTTGGGTGGAGCCTCGGCAGCAGGCATGGTGTGGCGGGCGGCAGCAGCCATTGAGGCGGGGATGTGTGAAAATGTGCTCTGCGTTTTGGGGGATGTTTGGGATAGCAAGAGCATGGCTCTATGTCCTCCACCGTTTCCCCGGGTGGAGGCTGAATTTGACGCTCCTTACGGGTTGATCGCCGCCAATCCCGGTTATGCGCTGGTTGCCCGTCGCCATATGCATGAGTTTGGTACTAAACCCGAGCAGCTTGCTAAGGTGGCTGTAGATCAGAGAAAGAATGCCTGCAAAAATCCTCTGGCAATCTTTGGCAATAAAGAGATTACCGTTGATGACGTGCTCAACTCGCGCGTGATTGTCGATCCCCTGCACCTCTTAGAGATAGTGAGTCCTTGCTCGGGCGGGGGAGCATTTATTGTAACTAGCGCTAAGCAGGCCACGAACAGCCCCCATCCCCCGGTTTATCTATTAGGCTCGGGAGAGGCTGGTGGACACCAGAGCATCTCCCATGCTGAAAGCCTCACCACTTCTCTGGTTAAAGCCGCAGCGGAAAGAGCCTTTAACATGGCTGAGGTCGAGCCCAAAGACATGGATTTTGTGCAGCCATATGACTGTTACACTATTACCGTGGTGGTCACGCTGGAGGATGCCGGGTTCTGCAAGAAGGGGGAGGGAGGAAGGTTTGTTGAAGAACATGACCTCACCTATCAAGGGGACTTTCCCTGCAATACTCACGGCGGTCAGTTGTCCTTTGGGCAGCCGGGTCTGGCCGGCGGCATGAGTCATGTTATTGAGGGAGTCCGCCAGCTCATGGGACGAGCCGGAGAGCACCAAGTGAAGAATGCCAAGCTTGGGTATGTAAACGGTAATGGTGGAATTATGGCCGAGCAGTGCAGCCTCATCCTAGGAAACTAGGAAAGGAGTAAAACTTATGAGCACACGACCGGTCAATATTAAAAACATTGACGAGTTACCATATGTTTTGGGGCTAGAGATGGTCCGCAGAGGTCCTCTGCAGAAGGGTGTGCAAAGATGCTAGAATAGTATCAGCACAAAATAAAACCCTATCTCTTGTACCCCACAGAGGTCAAGAACAAAGGCCAGATTACCAGCGCAGCCGAGAAAAAAAACCCCCGGAGCTGTGTATGCTCCGGGGGTTTTCCATATTGCGGGGGGAGGATTTGAACCTCCGACCTCGAGGTTATGAGCCTCGCGAGCTACCGGGCTGCTCCACCCCGCTACAACTTAGCGTCCGTATCTTTACTTACCGCCCGCAGGACACGAAGTCAAGGGAAGATAAAAAAGGCACCCATCAGAAGCGCCTGATACCATCGAATTTTTGGAAGCGGCTTGCCAAAACCCGTGGGCAAACTACTGGGATATAGCGGCTACATTTTCTCCGCAGGCTCTTTCACTTCCTTGGCAAACTTTTCCATTTGCCGCACAATATCATCCGCATCTGCTCCCCATACCCGCGGCATGAACATCATGCTCACCCCTACCTCCTGATACCGAAGTACATGATCGAGATCTACCGGCACTTTGCCAATAACATTAATAGTGATTTCTATATCGCTAAAGTTACGTTCAGCCTTGTCCGCCAGTTCTTTAAGAGTTGCAACCTTAGGCTTCATCTCCTCCGGGGTGAGCCAGGCCGCATGCCAGCCGTTACCGACTTCCACTACCCGCCTGAGCGCGGGAAGGGTGTTGCCGCCAAACCAGATGGGAGGATGCGGCTTTTGTACAGGCTTAGGGGCAAACTTGAGGCCAGAAAAGTTAAAGAACTGACCATGGAATTCCGGGTCCTCTTTTGTCCAGCAGGCTTTCATTACCTCAAGGCACTCACGCGTGCGTGCGGCCCGTTCTTCAAGCCGCTGGCCAACAGCGCGAAACTCCTCGTCAAGCCAACCTACTCCCACACCAAAAATAAAGCGACCCTGAGAGAGCACGTCAAGCGTGGATACAACCTTGGCAGTCAGAACCGGCTCACGGTAGGGCACAATGAGAACGCTTGAACCCAGCCGGATGCGACGAGTAACCGCGGCCACATAAGAGAGAGTAGTCAAGCATTCCAGAAAGGGGACGCCGGGATCAATGGGGAGACTGCCATCAGGAGAATAAGGATAACGGGAACTCATCTGGGTAGAAAAAACAATGTGGTCACTAAGCCACAGAGAGTGAAACCCTATCTCCTCTGCCCTAACCGCCACGCGGGCAAGTTTCTCACCCTCAATCATGCTTCCTGTACCAACCAGGTGTACACCAAACTGCATCGCTTCCTCCTTGTTTTCTTCCTGTTTATAGGTTGAGCATCCGCTCTGCGTTCTTACTGTAGATCTTTTCCCGCTCCACCGCAGAGAGATCTAGGCCCTCAAGGAACTCATTAGTCCAGTCCATAAATTTGCTGTCCATCATAAAATAGTCGGTGCCATAGACAATGTGGTCGATGCCCACCAGTTCTCGGGTACACTCAAACGCCGGGCGGTGCCAGCCCAGTGCAGTATCAACATACAATTTCTTCATATACTGACTCGGCCGGCGAGGGATCTGCCGGTATTTGTCAGGGAAGACCGGCACGTCAAACCCCAGGTCAATGCGACGGGCCAGATAGGCGAGCGTGCCACCAAGATGAGAGAGAATCAGAACAATATCAGGAAACCGCTCAAAGAGCCCGCTATAGATGAGCTTGGTAGTAGAGAGGGTGGTCTCGAAAGGAAAGGCAAGTAGCGGGGGCATCTCATCATCCTGGTAATTCGGGGGCGTGGCAGGGTGCATGAAGACCGGAACTTGACGCCGGTTCACCTCCTCCCAGAAGGGCAAAAAGTCGGGGGTATGAAGGTATCTGCCGCCAACGTTTGAGGTAATAAGCACTCCGGTAAAGCCCAGCCCGTCCAGGGCGCGGGATAGCTCTTTAAGAGCCGCGTCCATATTATTAAACGGAATGTTGGCAAAGGCCTTGAACCGGCCCGGGTCCCGTTTACAGGACTGAGCCAGCGCATCATTGACCATACAGCACAACTCCGGGCTGTGCTCGTCCACCCGGATGTACATAGAGGGGTTGGAAAGGATTTCAATGTCCACCCCAGCCTTATCGATGTCCACAAGCCGCTGACCATGATCCCAGGCAGGCAGAGGAGTATTGGCCCATACGGCATAGAGCCTTCCTTGGGGATCTTCTTTGAGCTCAATTTCGTCAGGGTAGTACTTTTTCAGTGTCTGAAAGTATTCGGCAGGAAAAGCATGGCAGTGGAAGTCAATCTTCATGTCGCTCCTCCTTTCTTCTCCATCTAGGCAACCATGGGGGAACCGCCTTTTTATATGCGAGGTATTCCTCTCCAAAGCGCTTTTCTAGGCCATTTTCTTCAACATAGGCAACAAAGATGCGCACCAGGACAACCAGGAGCAGTCCATAGAGAAAGACGCTAGGGGAATAAAACCACATGGCCTCACCAAAGATCATGGCAAAGAGGCCCACCATCATAGGGTTGCGGACATATTGGTAAGGACCCGCCAGAACAAACTTCTTGGGCGCGTCAAACGGAGCCGGCGTTCCCTCTCCGCGCCTAACCAGATAGTAGGCGGCAGCAAAAACGAGCGCCGCACCCAAAACAAAAAGTCCAATACCGCTATATTTGAGGAAGGGAACAAGAAAAAGCGAAATGCTCTCATCAAGCTGTAGCACCTGGAAGTAGGGAAGATAGACAACCAGGAGACCAAGAAAGAAGGTACCATAGAGAACGGTTCGGACTTTTGCTGACATGTTTACTCTCCACGAAAGGCCGGTTTCCGCTTTTCCAGCATGGCCTGGACTCCCTCCCGGGCGTCAGCACTCTTACGCGCATGGTTGGCCATCTCATGCAAATCTTGGTACTCAATCTTTTCCCGCAGAGAAATCGCCCTCAGGATGGTGGCCTTCATCCCGGCTAGAGACAGCGGTGCATTATCCGCAATGGTCCGTGCCAGGTCATAGGTCGCCTTCTCCAGTTCAGCCAAGGGCACCATCTGATGAACCATTCCGATCTCATACGCCCGTTTGGCATCCACCGGATGACCGGTGAAGAGCATTTGTTTGGTAAAAGCCGGGCCAATAATTTCGACCAGCTTGTGACCGAGCGGAAAGGGAACAATCAAACCCAAGCGTGCGAGCGGCATGCCAAAGCGGGCTACGTCTGCGGCTACCCGCAGGTCACAGTGGAGTGCCAACTCGCATCCACCGGCGAGAGCATCGCCATTGACCATGGCAATAGTGGGGTGACGCGATTGCTCAATCTGATGAAATATCTGGGTGACTCCAGTCTCCGGGTCACCGCCCTCTGGCCCTTGTCGCTGGCTCATCTCCCTCAGGTCAAGCCCCGAGCAAAACGCCTTGCCCTCACCGCGGATAACAACAACCCGCACATCCTTGTTCTCTTCCAACTGGTTAAAGAACGATACCAGTCCCTCCAATAGAGCCATGTTCATGGCATTACGCTTCTCTGGGCGGTTGAGGGTTACAGTAGCAATGCCGTCTTGAATGGAACAAAGGATTTCTTGTGCCATGAATTTCTCCTTATTCTTTTGCGATCTTTGCAGTCTTGCCCTGAGCAAAGCCGAAGGGTCGAAGGGGCAGACCTTTGTCCGGCTAAATCGAACCATGTGACATTGGCACACTTTCTTTCTTGTGTCATTCCTGCGAAGCTTGCCCCCAAGAAATCGGGGGGCGGGAATCTATCATCCCGCCGCATGTAAGGTTGACTCGCACTAGCTGGAAAAGACCTTCCACAGCACAGCAACGGTCATTGCCAGGTTGAAGCCAACCATCCATTTCAAGAGGGCCAGGTCGCCCTCGATCCGCGCAAAGCGGTTTTCATAGCTCGCAATCGCCTCGGCCGCCTTGCGCGATTTTTCCTCGCTGGCTCCCGCCTCTTTGAGGGCATCATAGACCTCTGAAATCATTGTGCTCAAGGCTTGCCTCCAGTCTGACTTTTGCGGCCTTCTTTATCTTCCGACAAGACCGATGAGAGTCAAATCCAACAAGGCCCAATTCAGTTCAGTCCTTGCTTTAGTCACAAGCTCTCTGCCAGCTCATCTCGGAAATCTGGATGGGTAATGGCAATGAGGGCTTCGGCTCGTGCCCTAAGATCTTTGCCCTTTAAACGGGCGGCCCCGTATTCAGTAATGACATAGTCCGTACAAAAACGTGGGGTGGTCACCATGGCTCCCGGAGCTAAACGGGCAACAATCTTTGAGTGTTTACCATCTTCGGTTGTGGAGGGTAAGGCAATGATTGAGACCCCACCCTCAGAGAGGGCTGCTGCCTCAACATAGTCGAGGCTCCCGCCCACACCACTAATCTGAATGGGGCCAATGGTTTCTCCGTTGCTCTGCCCGTGCAGATCAATTTCCACTGCCGAGTTAATAGAAATAAACTTGGGCAGCTTGGCCAGAATCAAGATGTTGTGCGTTATGCGCGATGTATGCATTTCCACAATAGGCGTACGGCCGCAAAAATCATACAGCTCCTGGTCGCCAGCTAACTCACCGGTGACAATCTTGGGGGTATGACGGACTTTGTCAACAAAGCTGATCAGCCCCTGGGAGAGCATGCCAGTGTGAAAGTTGATCCCGGATTTCTCTGCCAGGCGGTATAGTACCCTATCTGGTACAGAACCTACGCCGAGTTGCACCCAGGCACCATCGGGGATGAGGTCGAGGACGTATTCCGTAATCTTCTCATCTCGCTCGGTCTGGTGAGGGGTGTGGTATACACCCAGGGGCGTGGATGACTCCACAGCCAGGTCAATCTTGTCCGCCGGAAAGCGGCTGTTGCCTGCAGTTGCTGGCATATGGGGGTTGATCTCGGCAATAACCAGCTTGGCACTATTAATAAAGTCCTGATACAGGCTCACCGAGATACCCAGGCTTACATAGCCGTCTTGGTCAGGAGGGGAGACCTGGGTGATTACAACATCCGGCTGCACCAACCCATCCTTGCTAACAACCTTGACAATCTCGCTAAAGCGCAGGGGCAAAAACCCCACCTTTTTCTCTTGGAATAGCTTGCGGATGCGCGGGGCGGCCTGCCAGGTGACGTACTGAAAGTTTGTTCCCAGACCTTTACGGAGGAAAGAATACTCTCCAAACTGCAAACCGGAATAAACGGTCAGGTTGTGGAACCTCTCCACCTGTTCAGTAAAGGCATCGTAGAGGACCGTGGGCTCGACACAGCTGTGGGGAAAAATAACCTTGCTGCCGTCCGGAATAGCGGCAATAGCCTCAGTAGGTTTAACGATTTTCATAACAATTTCCTCGCTTGTGCTTCCTATACCATTCTCAGATACAAGAGGCCAGCGATTGACTTCCTATAGAGTCTAGGGTCTTATTGAAACCTATAAATCATGGAGAAAAACAAATATGGTCACACTTTATGAAGATCTTAAGCGTCATATTGCCGGCGAGGTACGCTTTGACCCCTATACCAGAGCCCTCTACAGCACCGATGCCAGTATCTATGAGATTGAGCCCCTTGGGGTGGTCATCCCCAGACACGCACAGGATGTGGTGCGGGCTGTACAAATCGCCAACGATCACAAGGCTCCGGTCTTGCCGCGAGGTGGAGGCACAAGCCTGGCCGGGCAAACGGTAGGTAAGGCCGTTGTCCTTGACTTCTCCAAGTATATGAATCGGATAACGGAAACCAACACTGACGAAGGATGGGTACGGGTAGAGCCTGGAGTGGTGCAAGATGAGCTGAACGCTCACCTGCGACCTCTGGGCTTTCTCTTTGGCCCGGATACTGCCACCAGCAACCGGGCCACCTTGGGGGGCATGGTGGGTAATAACTCTGCCGGCGCTCGCTCGATTGTCTATGGCAAGACCATAGATCATGTCATAGAGGTTTCGGCTGTTCTCTCTGATGGTACTGAGGTGAGCTTTGGATCGCTCGGTGAAGGTGAGCTGGCAAGCAAACAAAAGCTCCCCGGGCTGGAAGGACAGATTTACTGGACCATCAACACGGTCGCAGAGAAAAACAGAGAGGAAATCCTTCGGCGCTACCCCAAGCTCATGCGTCGGGTGAGCGGCTACAATCTGGACGAGTTTGTCAAACCTGTCCTGGGCCCCGTCGAAGGAGAACAACCGTTTAACCTGTTTAACCTAGCTAAACTCGTTGTTGGCTCTGAGGGCACGCTGGCTATTGTTACCGAGGCCAAGGTGAAAATCATGCCCCAACCAAAGACGCGGGCAGTAATGGTCACGCACTTCCACAATCTTATTGAGGCCATGACGGCCACACAGGCAATTTTGCCCTGCGGTCCGTCCGCGGTTGAGCTAATTGATAAAACCATTCTTAATCTGGCCAAAGGTACGCTTGAGTTCGGACGGCTCTCCGGTTTTATCCAGGGAGAACCTGAAGCAATCCTTATCACTGAGTTCTACGGTGAATCTTCCCAAGACCTCAAGCAAAAGATGGACCATCTTGACGAGTGCCTGCGTCAGGAAAAATTTGGCTATGCGCTAGTGCCCGCGTTTGATCCCGCTGAGCAGGCCAATATTTGGAAGCTGCGTAAGGCGGGGTTAGGCTTGTTGTTAAGCATCAAGGGCGACAAGAAGCCCATTGCTTTTGTTGAAGATACTGCCGTCTCTCCAGAAAAACTTCCTGAGTTCTTGGCCAGGTTCAACCAGATTATTGATAAACACCACACCAGCTCTGGCTTTTATGGCCACTGCAGCGTGGGTTGTCTACACATTCGTCCTCTACTTAATTTGAAGGAGCCCATGGAAATTAAGAAAATGCGCGTTATGGCCGAAGAGATCTGTGACCTGGTGCTGGAGTTTGAGGGGGCGCTTAGCGGCGAGCACGGCGACGGCTTAGCCAGAAGCCTATGGAACAAGAAACTCTTTGGTCCTACTCTTTACAGTGCCTTCCAGGAGGTCAAAGCTGCTTTTGATCCCCAAGGATTGATGAATCCGGGCAAGATTGTTGGGGCTCCGGATATGGTAGAGAACCTGCGGTATGGTCCCTACTATCGGACCCAAGAGATCCCAACTCACTTGAGTTTTGCCAAGGAAGGCGGGCTAGCCGCAGCCGCGGAGCAGTGCAGCGGCGTAGGCGCCTGCCGGAAAAAGCTGGACGGAACCATGTGTCCCTCTTACATGGTAACGCTTGAAGAAGAACACTCGACCCGCGGACGGGCTAACGCGCTGCGTATGGTCTTCTCCGGCAGGCTGCAAACAGAGGCGCTGACCAGTCACAGGTTGCGCGAAGTTCTAGACCTCTGCCTGGAGTGCAAAGGGTGCAAAGCCGAGTGTCCTGCGGGCGTGGACATGGCTAAGATAAAATACGAAATTCTGGCCCACTACCACAAGGAGCACGGCTTTCCCCTGCGGGCCAGACTCTTTGCCAACATCGAAACGCTTAACCGTCTAGGGTGCCTGCTGGCACCGCTGTCGAATTGGCTCACGGAAACGCCGCCGCTACGCTGGCTTTTGCAACGTTTCTGCGGCATTGACCAACGCCGGGTCTTCCCGTCTTTTGCTCGCCCGACCTTCCCAGCGTGGTTTCAGAAACGCGGGTCTCCAGCAAACGGCAGCCGGGGAAAAGTTGTGCTTTTTAATGACACCTTTATGAACTACAACTATCCTGAGGTTGGCCAAGCGGTTGTGACTCTCCTGGAGCACGCGGGTTTTCAGGTCATTCTGCCCAACAAAAAGTGCTGCGGGCGACCCATGATCTCCAAGGGAATGTTGACTACAGCCAAGGAGCATGCCCGCTACAATGTGGCCCAGCTAGCCGCGCAGGTGGAGCAGGGAGCGGTCATTGTTGGTTGCGAACCCAGCTGTCTACTTACGCTGCGTGACGAGTATCCCGACTTACTGGAAGACAAACAGGCTCAATTAGTTGCGCAGAACAGCTACCTCATAGAAGAATTCCTCTCCATGCTGGCCGAGCGCGGAGAGTTAGATCTGTCATTCCGCGAGACCTCCCAAGAGGTTCTCTTCCACGGTCATTGCCACCAGAAAGCCCTGGTTGGCACCAGGCCCTCACTACAAGCTCTCCAATTGGTTCCCGGCCTACAGGTAAAAGAGGTAGACTCCGGCTGCTGCGGAATGGCAGGGGCCTTTGGTTATGAGACCGAACACTACGATCTCTCGCTAGCCATAGGCGAGCGCCAGCTTTTTCAAGAGGTACGGGCACAAGCACCGCAGGCAGAAGTTGTGGTTGCTGGCGTATCCTGCCGGCAGCAAATTGAGCATGGCACCGGCCGACATCCCAAACACTTGGTCGAGGTACTTGCCCAGGCACTCTGCTGAGGGGTCATGACTTAGACAGGGGTCAGGGAGAAAGGACCAGGATGAGAAGGAGAACGGAAAAGTTTCTTACTGAAGGGAAAGATGCAGTGGGCTTTCCAGTTCGGTGCAACTAACCCAGCTGGCTCCCTGGCTTAATTCCGGCTGCGCTAGCAAACTCAGCCGCACTGATTTTCTTGCCCGAGTCCTCAGGACGCACCCTTTTTACCAGGATGCCCCCACCCTCAGCAGCCACAACAAAACCTTCTGACTCCACCCCTACGACTTCACCTGAAGTTTTACCCTGCTGCCCGGGATGCAGGCCGCAATCATATACTCTCACTTTCTTTCCCTGCCAGGTAGTGTAAGCACCGGGCTGAGGATCACAGCCACGGATCAGGTTGTACACCTGCTGGACGGGCTGGGACCAGGTAATCCCGGCATGTTCGTCCCGACACAAGGGGTCATACGTGGCCTGGGATTCATCCTGAGGAATACTAGGAGCCCTGCCGGCTTTAATGAGATCCACCGTCTCACTGATGGCCTCAACTCCAAGGGGAAAGAGTTTGTTGAAGTAGAGCGTACCCGTGGTATCCTCCAGAGATATCTCTGCCTCTTTTTGTAACAGGATAGGGCCGGTATCAATGCCAGCATCCGGCCAGAAAACGGTGATGCCGGTTTTTGTCTCCCCGTTAATCAGGGTCCAGTTAATAGCACTTCCCCCACGATACTTGGGGAGCAGGGAAGGGTGAAAACAGACAGAACCTAGCCTTGGAGTATTGATCACCTCTAGGGGCACAATCTGGGTAACAAAGGCAAGGATAGCAAGGTCAGCCTTGAGATCAGCAAACTCTGCCTGGACTTCAGGGGCTTTTAAGGACTTATGCTGATGAACTGGAATAGCCAGCTCAAGCGCCAGCTGTTTAACCGGGTCAATTCTCCCGCCTGAACCATCCGGCGGGCAGTAAACCACCACTATTTCTTCCCCTTTCTTTACCAACGAGTCAAGCACCTTTTCAGCAAAATTGGCCTGTCCGATTAGGATTATCCGCATTTTTCCCTCACTCCTCTCTAAGAAATTATCTCATAACCCCCTCCCCTGGCGGAAGGAGGCGAGGGGGAGAGGGGGTAAAAAAGCCAACGGGGGAAAGTCAGCAAGGTTTCACCCTCACCCTAACCCTCTCTCATCAAGGGAGAGGGAACTTTTGAGATAGAAGGAAGACCTGAAACCAAAAGGTCCTGCAACACCCTGCCTACCTTTTTACCTACCGCTGCTGCTCTTTCTGCCTCGGCAATTAAACCGTTGTTAATTTCCAACTCAATATAGAGGATACCATGCCTCTTGCCATGGTTTCGGGCGCTAAAGATAAGCCCATCATGCCCGGAATAGGGTTCATTATAGCGAATGTTAAAGCCCGCCTTTTCTAGTCGTTGCCCCAGCTCCTGCGCCAGGGTGTCATAAGAATCAAACAAAACTCCTACGTCAAACTTACGCTCCTGACCGCGGAGTACAGGAGTAAAGCTATGAATACTGAGGAGAAGGGAACTCCCTTGCTCAGCAAAAAGCTGATCAATAGCCTCATGATATGGATGATAGAAGTTTTGGATCCGTTTCTCTCTTTCTGCGGGCAAGAGTGACTGGTTAGCCGGAATGCTCACTCCATCACTCTCAGCCAGAATTAGATCGTGATCCTCAAGCTCCCGGTTACAATCAATAAGGAGGCGGGAGTAACCAGCACACACCGCCACTGCATTCAGCTCCCGCGTTAAGACCTTGACCACCTCCGCTGCCCCAATATCCCAACCAATATGACGGCATAGTTCCTCTTCCGTAATGCCCAGGTTCTGATACTCCTCTGGCACCAGGCAAGAGGCATGTTCACAGGTGAGAAGAAGACCAGAACTACCCTCACGATTCAGTACGCTGTAAGCTGAAGGTGTGATCATAGTACTTTGCTCCTCATAGGGCAGGCGCAGGGATCGGCCCCTACTACACGGACAATATTTCTGCGGCTTTTCCTTGCCTATGGCTCGGATACACTTGGCTCAGCCTGGCTGATTGACGCTTCGTTTAGCTCTTCCAGCTGTGCCACAATTTTAGCAGCAATCCCGTGAAAGACCTTGCTTTGCGGATGGTCGGGGTTTGCCACCACAAGCGGCGCACCCGCATCTCCTGCTTCACGGATCTGGCGCACAAGGGGAACCTCGCCCAAGAAGGGGATGTCAAACTGTGCAGCCATTTGTGCTCCACCCCCGTGGCCAAAGATCTCGGCCTGGTGCCCACAGTGGGTACAGAGATGGTAGCTCATGTTCTCGATCACTCCCAGCACCGGAGTGTGCACCTGCTCAAACATTGTTACTCCTCGCTTCACATCCAGCAGCGCTACCTCCTGAGGTGTAGTCACAATCACTCCTCCTGACAGCGGTACCTGCTGCACCATGGTGAGCTGGGCATCCCCGGTACCCGGAGGCAGGTCAACCAGAATATAGTCTAACTCCCCCCACTCTACGTTCTTCACAAATTCCGTCAGCATCTTGGTAATCATTGGCCCTCGCCAGACCACTGCGGTACCATCGGCAACAAAGAACCCCATGGAGATCACTTTGAGCCCGTACCTCTCGACCGGGATGATACGCTTTTGCTCGTTGGCATGAGGACGTTCGCTGGTACCTAACATTAGTGGTACGCTGGGACCGTAGACATCGGCGTCCAGGAGTCCCACTTTTCTGCCCAGGCTTACCAAGGCCAGCGCCAGATTTACTGCCACGGTAGACTTACCTACCCCTCCCTTCCCACTGGCCACAGCCACGGTGTATTTAACTCCAGGGATGCCAGCCCTAGCTTGGGGCACTGTGGGACCCGGTGGCGCCGGCTGCTGAATAACAACCTCCACCGGGACTGTCACCAAGCCAGAAATGGTCTGTTCTACCGCCCTGCGGATTTGCTCTATGACCTCCTGATTACCCGTGGAGGGAACAAGCTGGATAGTGACCCCAGTGGAGCCTATTTCAATGTCCTTAACAAAGCCGAAAGAAACAATATCCCGCTTAAGACCGGGATACTTCACTTTTTTTAGCTCCTCAAGGAGCTCTTGCGATGTGAGCACAATCACCTCATTCCTAGGTAAGCGTTTGAACGTTGTAAGCGTTTGCGTACCGTAAGCATTCGAGCGTCTATGCTAGCAAAAAACTCAGTGGATGTCTGCTCACCCCGGGGTTCTGTCTGTTCCCATACCATCTCTTCCCGTCTTTCTTTGTTCGTGTTAACGTAGCCACACTTTTTACTGTCCAAGCTAAATCCAGGTAAATCTAAGTTAAAAAGGAAGAAAAAATGGAAAGCTTCGCAGAATTTATTCCCTCCCCCCGTATTCTGCTTGGCCCCGGGCCGAGCAATGTTCACCCCCGGGTGCTGAAGGCTATGGCTACCCCATTGATTGGTCACCTTGACCCTGAGTTCATCCACCTAATGGAGAAAACAAAAGAGCTGCTCCGTATAACCTTTCAGACCAAAAATATCCTGACCCTTCCTATTTCTGGCACTGGTAGCGCAGGCATGGAGACATGCTTAGTGAATCTCATTGAAGAAGGGGACGAGGTAGTGGTTGGAGTAAATGGTGTTTTTGGCACTCGCATGGCCGATATAGTAGGACGCTGTGGTGGCAAACTCCAGGCTGTGGAAGCTACCTGGGGAGAAGTGATTGACCCAGCACAAATCGAGGACGCCCTTAAGCGCTGCCGCAAGCCTAAACTTGTAGCCGTGGTACATGCTGAGACTTCGACCGGAGCCTGGCAGCCTGTGAAGGAAATCTCCCGTCTGGTACATGAGGCAGGCGCACTTTTTCTTGTGGATACCGTGACCTCCTTAGGGGGCTGTCCGGTCACAGTAGACGAATGGCAAATCGACGTTTGCTATAGCGGTACGCAAAAGTGTCTTAGTTGCCCGCCGGGGCTCTCTCCCATAACGCTGAGCCCGGCCGCGGCTGAAGTGACCCACAAACGTACGCAAAAAGTGCCGAGCTGGTACCTTGACCTCACCATGATTGAGAAATACTGGGGAGAGGAGCGAGTCTATCATCACACTGCACCCATCTCCATGAATTATGCGTTATATGAGGCCCTTAGGCTGGTTCAAGAAGAAGGAGTTAAAGCTCGTTTTTCCCGCCATCAGCGAAACCACCTGGCGCTAGTAGCCGGGGTAGAAGCCCTGGGACTGAATATGGCCGTGCAAGAGGGACATCGCCTCTGGACATTAAACAGTGTGACAATCCCTGCCGGCATTGACGATGCGGCAGTACGCCAGCGGCTACTCCAAGACTACAACATCGAGATTGGCGCTGGTCTCGGCCCACTTAAAGGCAAAACCTGGCGCATCGGACTGATGGGGGAATCGAGCACCCAGAGCAATGTCTTGCTGCTGCTCAGCGCCCTGGAAGAGATCCTTCCTCACCTGGGTCATGGCGTATCTGCTGGCGTTGCCCTTAGCGCGGCCCAAAGAGTGTATCAATCTGGAACCTGAACATAGAAACAAACGAAGAAAGAGCCAACTCAAGGCCAATCGCCAATGGCTAAACCCTCACTGAAGAAGAACCTGTCAAGACTCCTTCTTCTCCTGCTGCTCTTCTCCAGCTCGTGCATAAAGAAACCGGAGGTTTTGCTCGAGCAGATAGATAACCGTCACTTTCCCGCTTTTACTGATGACCTGGATCGCGAGTCTCTTAAAGCAGCGGTGAAGAAAAGCCTGGAGTTGTACCGGCAAAAGCCTGCAGAACAAATTCTCTCCTTTGGTAAAAACACCATTACGGTTAAAGACTTAGAAGCAAGCCTGATCACATTCCTTGCCCTTACGGAGGATAAAACTGACCTGAATACAACTATTCCTATCTATTTCGATGTTTATCGGGCCACTCATTCGGTTCTTTTCACCGGTTACTACGAACCCATTCTCAACGGTAGCCGCACAAGAAATGAACGCTATCAATACCCTCTGTATAGTCGCCCCGATGACCTGCTAGAAATCGACCTCTCCCTCTTCCTACCAAACTATGGAGGGAAAAAACTTGCCGCCCGCCTAGCCAATGGCAAACTCATTCCCTATTTTACCCGAGCAGAGATCGACGGAGAGCAACGCCTAGCCGGTAAGGGTTATGAGCTTGCCTGGATAGACGACCCGGTAGCGCTCTTTTTTCTGCATATACAGGGTTCGGGACAAGTCTCTTTAGAGGATGGTAGCCGACTGCGGGTGGGATATGCCGCGTCCAATGGCCAGGCATTTCGCAGCATTGGCAGACTCTTGCTGGAAAAGGGAGCACTTTCTTCAGACAACGTCTCTATGCAAAGGGTGCGCCTTTACCTAAAGAATCATCCCGAAAAACAAAAGGAAATTCTCTTTCACAACCAGCGCTATATCTTTTTTCGCCCTGTTCCTGACGGTCCCCAGGGCAGCACGGGCGTCTCCCTCACACCAGGACGGTCAATGGCCATAGACCCACGTGTCTATCCTGCCGGTGCCCTTGCTTTTATCCAAGCACAAAGGCCAATCTTCAATCAGGCACAGGAGCGGGTGGGCTGGCAGGCATTCTCTCGGTTTGTTCTTGCTCAGGATAGTGGGGCTGCTATTACTGGCCCGGGACGGGCAGACCTTTTTTGGGGGAATGGTGAGGAGGCTGAGCTTACTGCTGGCCATATGGGACGGTCAGGGGAAATATATTTCCTGGTGAAGAAGCCGGAGGAGGTTCTACAGCCATGAACTCGTATAATCCTATTGCTACTAGAGGGTTGCGTCATCTGGCCCTAAAAGTCGCTGATCTGGAAAAATCCAGGGATTTTTATCTACATCTTTTTGGCATGCAGGTAGTTTGGCAGCCAGACCCAGATAATGTTTATCTCTCCTCAGGCTGCGATAATCTGGCCCTGCATCAGGTCAGTCCTGATGAGATCAAAGGAGGACAGCGACTTGACCATCTGGGATTCATTGCTGCCAGTCCAGAAGAAGTGGATCGGGCGGCCGAGGTTCTTGCTGCCCAGGGTATAGCCTTACGCCACCCCCCACGCACCCACCGCGACGGTAGTCGCTCTTTATATTTTCCTGACCCTGACGGCAATATTATTCAGATTCTCTATGAGCCCACGATCAGCCCCTTTAGTTTTACTCCAAAAGAGCAGTAAAATCTGAGCAAGCCCTCTCTATTCCCTGAAGGAGGTTGGGCTGAATTTTATTGACGGCCATGGCTGAACATTCACAAAGTCATCTGCTGCGTCAGGGACTAGCCTGGGGGGTGCACCTCTACACTGCTCTAGGTGCAGTGGTGGCGCTGCTGGCTCTGCGAGCGATCTATCTCGATCACCCACGCG
The DNA here is from genome assembly GCA_965220955.1 of uncultured Binatia bacterium (SeqCode). GTDB lineage: Bacteria > Desulfobacterota > Binatia > Bin18 > CBDCRK01 > CBDCRK01. The sequence goes on from CBDCRK010000037.1 coordinate 449,599, forward strand.
AGGTGTTCGTATGGATGCTTATTGCTACGCTTATCGATGCAACCGATGGCGTGCTCGCCCGAGTTACGCAGGTGAAAAAGGTCCTGCCCTGGTTTGATGGCAGCAAGCTTGACGACATTGTTGATTACCTTAACTATGTGGTTGTACCCGCTATCTTTCTCTACCAAGGAGACCTACTCCCGGCCCAAGGCAGGCTGTTCTTTGCCTCCTTACCTCTGATTGCCAGCGCCTATGGCTTTTGTCAGGCAGCAGCAAAAACTCCGGATCATTTCTTCACTGGCTTCCCTTCCTATTGGAACATACTCGCGTTTTATCTTTATGCGGGAAAGACCCCTTTATGGTTTAACGGGACAATTGTTGCAGTTCTTGCCTTTTTTGTCTTTGTTCCCCTACGCTATCTCTATCCTTCCCGCACTCCCTCCTTCCGTCTTCCCACTATCCTCCTCGGATTGGTGTGGCTAGGGATGCTGCTCATCCTCCTCTATCAACTCCCCTCCCCTTCTGGCTTTATACTTGTGCTCTCTCTTTTCTACCCTCTCTATTACACCCTTATTTCCTTTTATCTGGACGCTCGCAGAGTCATTGGCAAGGTATGACTTGTCACCTGTCGATCTACGCCAGGAAAACTCTTGCCATCCTGCCAACTAAGCTAAACTAAAACTTCCAGTCTCGTGCTCAAGTTTAACTTGGGCAACTTGAGCACGAGTTCGGTGATAATTAACAGGGAATTAACCCAGGGAATACTCTGGGAGGAAACTGTGCCACGCACAGGGATCATAAGAGACGGGATCAACAGAAACTTTTTTACCCCAGCAGGGTTGGCAGGAGGCAAGGGTTGACAAAATCATTACCGCTACCATATACCCCCTTTGGGGAATTTGTGATAAAGAAAAGCTATGCCGATCTATGAATATTTATGTCAGGGCTGTGGCAGAGAGATAAGTCTTCTTTTTCTCAGCCCCAAAGAAACCACCCAACCGCAGTGCAAATACTGCGGAGGCCAACAGCTCACTCGTCTCCTCTCGCGCTTTGCTTACCACCAGTCTGAGGCTTCCCGGCTTAAAGACTTTAACCCTAGCGGAACCCGGGATGAATCTTTCTACCAGGACTCCCGTAACGTGGGTCTATGGGCAAAAAAACGGGCACAAGAAATGGGGGTGGACTTAGGACCTCAGTTTGAGGCAACTGTAGAGAAAGCAAGGAGCGGTAAAATCTTGGACGATCTCTAGAGGGCATGTCGGTCTTTGCTATTCTGAGGACATGCTTCGCAACGGAGGATATTGGCTCTGGCGCCTGGCCCGCATGACTCTAGGAGTGGTGCTGCTCATAGCAGGTATTGTTCTCAGCCTGCCCGGCATCCCAGGGCCAGGTAGTGTGCTTGTTGTGCTAAGCCTGGGCATTCTTAGCGCTGACTTTGTTTGGGCCAAGAAACTGCACGGACGGCTTACGTATCTCTGGCACGAAACTCTGAAAAAGCGCCGAAACAAGGCGGAAAGAGGAACCCAGAATGGCTGAAAAGGACCGCTTAGGGGACAAACTTCGCAACAAAGAGAAGGGTGAAGAAGACCGTTACTTTGCCCAGCGCGACCGTGAGGCTATTGAAAAGATGCAACAGACACAGGCTGCGCAAGAAGAAGCCGATCAGCGTCAGCAAGCACATCTACGCTGCCCTAAATGTGGAGAGCAACTTACCCCAATCCAGTATTATGAAGTAACAGTAGAGGAATGTCCTGCTTGCCACGGCCTGTGGCTCGATCACGGAGAACTCGAAGCAATCGCCCGTCGGGAAAATGAGGGATGGCTATCGCGCTTCTTGCACCGGAGCAAGAGAAACTAAGCGAAAAACACAAGGAGGTAGTCTATGATCAAGTTATACGACTTTCCCCTGTCTCCAAGGGTGCGCAAGGCTAGGATCGTACTGGCAGAAAAGGGGCTTCAGTACGAGAAGGTCAATATTGACCTCACAAAAGGGGAACAGAAAAAGCCCGAGTACCTGGCAATTAACCCCTATGGCAAAGTGCCGGCATTACAGGACAATGGCACTACAGTATATGAATCCACTATTATTATGGAGTATTTGAATGACAAGTATTCTAACCCGTCCCTTCTGCCTTCTGACCCGGGTGCCCGTGCCCGTGCCCGTATTCTGATGCACTACGGGGACAACCCCTATGAGAGCGCGGTTGCCACTTTGGCGGGCGAGATACTGTTTAAACCCATGCAAGGCGGCACCCCCGATCAGGCGGTAGTGGCCAAAGCTAAGGAAGACCTGAACGCCTGCTTTGAGCGACTGGAGAAGGAACTGGGGAACAATGATTACCTTGTCGGTTCTGCCTTCACCCTGGCAGACATTCCCTTTGTTTCTTGGAGTATGCTCTTCCCTAATCTGCAGGTCGAGGTACCCAGTGCCAAGGTCAACGCCTGGCTCAACCGGCTTAAAGAGCGGCCCAGTGTCAAGGCTGCTGGTTAAAGCAGTTTATCTTATTGCCTCCCCCGCAAGGAGGGAGGACTAAGAAGGGGGATATCAAATCGACAATCTAAGACGGTTCGAGCCTTGCCAATAGCGAGAGCATAACGGGAGATGGCCCTATTATTTATACCTATCTCCCTATCCCGGCCTACCCCAAGGAGTGAATAGTGTTTAGCGGTATTGTCGAAGTTGTTGGGATAATAAAAGAAGTCCATCCTACTGCTGAGGGGGCAAGGCTTAACGTTGAGACAAGCCTCCCCCTTAACGAGGTAGCGTTGGGGGAGAGCATCTGTGTAAACGGGACTTGCCTCACCGTTACTGTCAAAGGAAAAAAAGAGCTGAGTTTTGATGTCTCAGCCGAATCGCTGAGACGAACCAACCTGGGTGACCTCAAAGGAGGAGACGAGGTCAATCTTGAGCGCTCGCTACACCTTTCTGACCGCCTCTCCGGTCACCTGGTCTTCGGCCATGTGGACGGCGTAGGGCAAATCAAGCATATCCACCCAGAGGGTGACTCCTTCCTTTATACGTTTACAATAACGCCCGAGATCGGGCGCTACCTGGTGGAGAAAGGCTCGGTAGCTGTTGACGGTATCAGCCTCACTGTCTTTGACTGTCAGCCCACCGAGTTTAGCGTTTCCATTATCCCTCATACCTACGAGGTTACTTCCCTCAATAAGAAGAAACCTGCTGACAAGGTCAACATCGAAAATGACATGTTAGGAAAATATATTGAAAAGTTCGTTCAGGAGGAGGTGCGAAGCCACCTTGACTCCGCCCTCCAGGAAATCTCCCGCGAGCTGGCAGAAGTGAAGCGTCAGCTCAAAGAGAAAAAATAATGCGGGGTCAGGACCACTGTTCTATCCTGACCAAGGCTTGGGCAATTTTTTGTTTCAAAGCCTCGGCCGACTCGGGCGTCCAGTCATAGAAGCCCCTACCTGTCTTCACTCCCAGCTGGCCCCGTTCGACCTTCTCTTTCAGCACCGGCGAGATCTCGGGCGAAGACGCCAGATGAGGCACAAGTCCTGAAGCCACATCGAGCAATAAATCCCAGCCCGCTATCTCAAAAATTTCAAAAACGCCAGCAACCGCCCAGCGCCGTCCAATACTGTTCCTTATGGCACTATCCACATCCTGGGGACTGGCAACGCCATTCTCCACCAGCCACAGAGCTTCCCGCAGAAGCGCTCCCTGAAGACGATTGAGAACAAAACCTGGGACCTCTTTCTGTACAACAATGGAGCGCTTTCCTATCTTGGTTAGAAGACCCGATAGGGTGGCAACGGTTTCATCCGAGGTCTCGCCACTACGGACAATCTCAACCAGCGGCATTAAATAAGGCGGGTTAGCGTAGTGGGCCACAAGCACCTTGTCAGGCCGTTGGGTTCCTACTGCGAATTTACTGGGCATCAAGCTAGAGGTGTTGCTCGCCAGGATCGTACGTTCGGGGCACACCCTCTCAAGTTGTTGAAAGATCTGCTGCTTGAGCTTGAGATCTTCATACACGGACTCAATGACCACATCGGCGTCAGCAACGGCTTCTGCAAACACCGTACTGGTATGGACCCTGGTCGGGACTAACCCAGCTTGCTCACGAGTAACCACTCCCAGCCCGATGAGCCTTTCGAGGTTACCTTGGATATTTTGCCGGGCTTTTTGTAAACTCTCTTCGGTACGAGAGTGTAGGTGGACTTCATAACCAGCCAGAGCAAATTCTTGGCCAATTCCATGCCCCATTAAACCTGCGCCAACAATGGCTATTCGTCTAATTTCGTCAACCTTCATAAGATTCGCCTCCTATTAGTCCGCATCGGCAAGGCCCTTCTGGAACTTGTCACAGTTGTTAGACTCGGTTCACCGTCGGTTGGCATTAACGTGTCGGTGTGCAAGCCAGTGGGTCTATCCGGGTAACAAAATCTAGGTGTTCAAAATGCTTATCAGCACTAATCAACCGAGAAATGCCGTTATTTTGCATAGTCGCAGCGTGGATAGCATCTCGTGGCTTTAGTCCCACGGCCCGATGGGATTCAAACAAATCAATTGCCAAGCGGAGGTCGGCTTCCGTCACCGGCAGAATGGTGAGGGGATACTGCAAAATGTCGCGACAAAGTTGCAAACCTTTATCAGCTAGTTTGATATGGCTATAGCGATAGAGCAACTCTTGAAGAATTTCGGTATTGATGGCGGCTACTAAAACACCCATTTCCACATCGGACAAAATGCGTACACAAGGGTCTTTGTAAGGGTGTGGTACACCCGCTGCATACATAAAGATATTGACATCCAGAAAGGTGATCTCCGCCATTACTCCAATCGCCCTGCTTCAATTTCCTGCTCCATTTGATCCCAGTCGGCTACTGGCAAGCCCAAGGCGGCAATACGTTCGGTGACTGGAGTAATAGAACGTTTGGGCTTTATCACAACCCCTGTCTCTGTCAACTCAATAATAACCTCTGCCTCAGGATGCAAATCCAAAGCATCGAGAATTTGTTTGGGTAGGGTAATACGTCCAGCCTGGTCAATGGTAATCGTTTGTGCGAACATTTCTACCTCCAACCTCTAACACCATAGGCAGCGAACCGTAGCCACCATTTAGTTCCTTTCACTAGGAGGAAGTGGATGCGACTCTGCCGAAATCTTTTAATCTTTTCTTGATTATCTCTGTTGCCCGCGATAAGAACAAGACCACACATTGTGGGGAGGAATATATCATGACAACAACTACAGACCCGATTCAGGATGCCAGAGGCACAGGGCGGGCGTTGCTTACCGAGGTAGAAGCCAAGGCTATCTTGGCCGAGGCCGGAGTCCCTGTAGCCCGGACGCGGCTGGCCAAAACGCGAGAGGAAGCAGTGAGCTTAGCCCAGACCCTGGGCTTTCCAGTGGTGTTGAAAATTGTCTCACCGCACATTGTTCACAAGAGCGACATAGGGGGGGTGAAGCTAAACCTCGCCTCAGCCCAGGAGGTCGAAGCTGCCTTTGATGCGATCATAGCAGCAACCAGAAAAGCAGAACCCCAGGCTGCCATTGACGGCGTTTCGGTTCAGCCCATGGCCAAGCCCGGGGTGGAAGTGATCATTGGAGCCACTACTGACCCACAGTTTGGACCAACACTTATGTTTGGCCTCGGTGGAGTCCATGTTGAGGTATTGAAAGATGTGGCCTTTCGCCTAGCGCCTCTTGCCCCTCGCGATGCCCAGGAAATGCTTCAAGAAATCAAGGGCCTCCCCCTTCTGCAAGGCCACAGAGGACAGGCTCCTGTAAGCCTCGACGCCCTGGGAAAGACCTTGATTCAGGTCTCTCTCCTACTAGAAACGCACCCCGACATCAAAGAGCTCGACCTTAACCCTATCTTTGCTTATGCTGACGGCTGCCTGGCGGTTGATGCCCGTATTGTCCTTAAGGAGCCGGGCTCTGATCTCCAATCTCCTGCCCGTATTCCTAATCTTCAGCAGGCCTTTACCCGTGCGTTTAATCCCCGCACCGTTGCCGTGGTCGGCGATAAGAAGGCCATGGGCTATATGTGGCTGCGCAGCCAGAGTACGTTTACGGGCAAGGTTTACTCTGTACAGATTGACGAACAGGAGATCCCCGGCATTGCCGCCTTGAGTGTGCCAAACTTCTCTAGCCTAGCCGAGATTCCCGACGAGATTGACTATGTGATTGGGGCCGTGCCCCGGCAGATTGTTCCTCGTATTGTGGCTGATGCGGTAACTAAAAAAGTGGGAGGGATGATGTTTTTCACCTCAGGCTTCTCCGAGGTGGGAGATGAGCTAGGCATCAAGCTGGAAAAGGAGGCCACACAAATAGCCCGCCAGGGAGGTCTAGCCCTTATTGGTCCCAACTGCATGGGGATTTATAACCCTAAACTCGGCCTACGCAATTATACCGACCTCCCGGCCGGGGAAGAAGGAAGTGTAGGTTTCATTGGCCAGAGCGGGACCCATACCATCACCTTCAGCCTGACTGCTCCAACCCGTGGGGTGAAGATCAGCAAAGCGGTGAGCTTTGGTAATGCCGCAGTGCTGGAGGCAGCAGATTACTTAGAATACTTCGCCCAGGATGAGCAAACCAAGATCATTGGTATGTACCTTGAGGGGGTAAAACAGGGACGCCGTTTCTTTTCGCTCCTACGCGAAATTACCCCCAAAAAGCCGGTGGTCATCTGGAAAGGAGGGAAAGAGGAAGGTGGACAGCGGGCAATCTCCTCGCACACCGGCTCCCTTGCCACCTCCCCCGCCATTTGGGAGGCCATGGTGCGCCAGGCCGGGGCAATCTCTGTAACCACGTTTGATGAGCTATTGGATGCCATCCAGCTCCTTCTCTTTGCCAAGCCAACTACTGACACAGAGGTAGGGCTTATTGCCATGACCGGCGGTCCCTCGGTTGTTATCACGGACGCATTTGAGAGTGCGGGGCTTAAGGTTCCCGCCCTAACAGAGGACTCCTATGCGGAGCTGGCCACTTTCTTTACCGTTGTTGGGGGAAGTTACCGTAATCCGCTGGATTCCGGTCACACCATTGGTATGGGGTTAGCTACAACCAACCTGGAACGCCTGTTTGATATTCTGGATCGCGATGCCAATATCTCGGCTATTGTTATGGACACCGGAGCCGGGCTCATGGCCGGTCGCTGGAGAGAGCGCCCAGAAAACCTAACCGCCCTGATCAATGCCTGCTCGACCTTTGCCCAACGCTCGGCCAAACCCTTTCTTACCATCCTCCAGCCCTTTGCTTTTGAGGCCAGCCTGGTTGAGGTCAGAGAAAAATTTCACCAGCACGGTATTGCCACTTTCCCCAACCACGAGCGAGCTGCTTGGGCGCTGCGTCGGGTCATTGATTATTGGAGAAAGAACTAGGAATCTTGCCTGTCAACTATTGATGCGGGAACAACAGCCAGGAAAACAATTATAGCCCTGTAGCCATTAGGGTGTCATTAGCTGTTCCTCTTCAGCTCTTCTTCTGCCAGCACAAGCCGGTCGTTGCCGAAGAACATCACGCCGTTGACAAATATTGTTGGGGAGCCAAATCCACCCCGTTCCATACACTCATCCGTGTTGGCCCGAACTTGGTCTTTGTACTCCTGGCGGTTGATCTTGCTAAAGTACTCCTCCAGATCAATGCCGGTCTCGGCCACAATAGATTTAAGGACTTCATCCTTGCTAATGTCCTTGTCGTCCCGCCAGTAGGCCTCAAACACCCTGTAGCTGTACGGGGAGACAACACCATGCTCCAAGGCCACCAAGGTCCCCCGTAGGGATTTCACCGAGTTGACAGGAAAGATCGAAGGCCGAATGATCTTTAAACCATAGTAGCGGGCCCAATCCTGCAGGTCTTTGGCCGAGTACTTGGCCTTGGCCGGCACTCCATGCTCACGAAATTCGTACACCGAGGGGTTGACGGTGTTAAAGATCCCGCCTACCAGAATGGGTCTCCAAACCAGCTCAGCCCCATACTTCTGGCAGATTCCCTCGATTTTGGTGAACGCAAGATAGGTCCAGGGACTGGAGTAATCAAAGAAGAACTCAACCTTGGCCATGACCTTCCTCCTGTAAAAACTCGCGGACAAGCTGGTTAAACTCGGCAGCATAAAAGAGATGGATATTGTGGCGGCCCTCGGGAAATACGTGGAGGCGAGAGTTGGAGATACCCTGGTGATAGACATGAGGATGGAAGCCAGGAACAAGCGGGTCCTGTTCTCCGTGAAGAATCAGAGTAGGACAGCGAACCAGGTACAGGCGCTTGTGACAGACCTCTCCTCCAGCTTGGTAGATTGCTTTCATGCCATCGCACCAGCCAGCCCAGAGGTCTTGGAGACTGTCCCCGTAGAGCGATTCCATTCTCTCCCGCATACGTGAGGACCAGGAAGAGATGTCACGCGTTTTCTCATAGGCTTCGATGTCCTCCGAGGACAGATAGGCATTTCCACCCCAGATAATGAGTTTGCTTATCCGCTCAGGATAAGTAACTGCCATAAGAGCCGAGGCGGTGGCACCATCGCTCCAGCCCGCCACAACAAAAGACTGACAGCCAAGCGCAGCCATAAGAGTGGCCATATCTTCACAGTCACGCTGGATAAAGTCCAGAGGAAAATCTCGCTCTGGTGGTCGTGACTTACCGTAGCCCCGTGGATCAGGGGCAATCACACGAAAGTGCTGCGATAATTCCTCCAGTTGCGGGGCAAAGTCGGTTGCTCCTGTCCCCAACGCTCCGGGAAGACAAAGAAGCGGGCTACCCTGCCCTCGCTCCTCGTAATACAGACGAACTCCCCTTACTTCCAGATAAGGCATGCTCCCTCCATAAGAGCGTCTCAAGTGTTCTCATCGATACCACGATTCATTCTAGGAGGAAAGTCTCCACCAGTCCTTGCCCGAAAAGCCAATCTCTGCCAAAACAGAACGGAGAGAGGAAACCAACGCAGGAAAAAGGTATGAAATCTATTGGTCTCACCGGCGGCATTGGTTCAGGAAAGAGTCTGGTCTCGCAAATCCTGGCAGAGCTTGGAGCATTTGTCATTGATGCGGATAAGGTCGGGCATGAAATTTATCTGCCCGGTAGAGCGGCCTGGCATCAAATGGTAGAGACCTTTGGCCGTGATATCCTTGCCTCTGACCAGACCATCGACCGCAAGAAGCTTGGCGCTATTGTCTTTTCCAGTGATGAAGCACGCAAGACGCTAAACAGCATTGTCCACCCGCTGATGTATCAAGACATTGACCGGCGGATCAAAGAAAAGCAGCAGGAGGGGTTTAGCCAGCCTATTGTGCTAGAGGCGGCGATTCTTATAGAGGCCAACTGGGTTCCTCTAGTCGATCTGGTGTGGGCGATCGTAACCCATAAGCAGGCGGTGGTCGAGCGAGTGGCACAACAGCGTGGGCTTGCGGCCAAAGACATTGAATCCCGCATCGCCAGCCAGCTTCCCGATACCGAGCGCATCAAGCAGGCTAGCCTAGTGATTGAAAACAATGGCTCGGTTGAAGAGCTGAAAATAAAAATCACAGACGCCTGGAAGCAACTATCACCCCCATAAGGAATTTTTAGGATTAAGAGGGGGAATGAACTGTACCCGAAGCGTGCTTAAAGGGCAGGAAGCCTGATGTCTGAACGTTCGTCTCAAGAAAATACTAAGCTTCATGTCAAAGGCGTTATTTTTGATATGGACGGCACCCTGGCCGACTCGGTTGGATTTTTCTACGAGATCTCCTGCGAAGTTATGGAGATTGCCGGGCTTCCCCCTGTTCCGCAGGAGCAAGTCTATGAGCTTATGCGGGTAGGAGACACTGCCCCTCTGGAAAAGCTTTTTCCGCCGAACTATCCTGACGCCGCCGAAACTCTACGCCGCATTGTGGACGACCACATGGCCGAGTGGCTTGATCGCTATCACCACGAAACCGAAGCGATCCCCGGTAGCCTGGATCTTCTTCACCACCTCCACCAACGAGGCGTGCTCTTGGGCATTGCTACTTCTTCTGGCCGGGAGCTTCCTTTTCTTGACCGCTGGGGGGTGCGACACCTCTTTGGTGGCATTGTGGGTCGGGAGGACGTAGAGATACGCAAACCCCATCCTGAACCCATCCACAAGTGTCTGAAACATTTACAACTGGAGCCACAAGAAGCTCTTTATGTTGGCGACTCCCCTATTGATATCCGAGCAGGTAAAGCCGCGGGGACTTACACTACCGGAGTGTTAACTGGCACCAGCACCTATGAGGTGATGCGCACCCTGGAGCCCGACCATATCCTACACACTGTGGCTGAGCTGCTGTGCATCCTGGATATGAAATGAAGGAGACCCCTATGCCTTACGATCTCTTGTTAAAGGGTGGTGAGGTTATTGACCCAGGCTGGCCGTTTCACCAGAAAGCCGATGTTGCCATTAGCAAAGGCACGATTGCTACGGTTGCACCTGATATTCCTGCCACCGAAGCTATGAAGGTGCTGGATGTGAGTGGTAAGATTGTCTGTCCTGGGTTGATCGATATTCACGCTCATGTCTTTGTTAATGCGCATGATATGGGACCAGAGACTGATAAGCGCTGCGCGGCCAGCGGGGTTACCACTATTATTGATGCGGGTAGCTCTGGCTCAGCTACTTTTTCCGGGCTGCGGCAGTATGTGGCCGAGCGCAGCCAGGTGCGGCTGCGTTGCTTTGTGCACCTTTCGGCATTGGGACTCATTCACCTCCAGGTTGGCGAACTCATGAACCTGGCTTATGCCGACCCCGAGGGCTGCGCCCGGACAATCTGTGAGAACCGCGACCTGGCCATTGGCGTTAAGCTACGCTTCAGCAACAATGTAGTGCCAGACAATGCTGGGACTGAACCTCTACGCCTGGCCCGCCAGGCCGCAGACATGGCCGATGTACCCATTATGGTCCATATTACCGACGCACTCCTGCCGGTGCCACAGATTCTCTCGTTTCTTAAGCCCGGAGACATTGTTACCCACTGCCTACACCGCTACCAGTACAGCATTATGGGGCCGGAGAAAAAAGCCATACTCAAGGAAGTCTGGGATGCGCAGAAATCGGGAATCATATTCGACTGCGCTCACGGTCGCATGCACTTTACCTTTCCCTTCACCCGGCAGGTACTGGCCGAGGGATTCCTGCCCGACACCATTGCCACCGATTTAACGCTTCCCAGTGCCACCCGTGGGCCGGTGTTTGACCTGCCAACCACTATGTCAAAGTTCCTAAATTTGGGTGTAAGTCTGGACGAAGTCATTCACCGGGTTACCACCAAGCCGGCGCAGGTCATTGGTGAAGAAGGTCGTCTGGGCACGCTCAAGCCTGGTGCGGTAGCCGACGTGGTGGTGTTTAGCCTGGAGCGCGGGCAGTTTGATTTTGTTGACACCGATCAAAACCACATGACTGGCGAGCAGAAGCTGATAACCCAGCTCACCCTCAAAGACGGGCGGACCTGGTACCGAGCGCCAAAGAATCAGTAGGCGAAAAAGCTAGTCATAAGCTGTTTCATATCCTCAATAAGGTTCTTGAGGAAGTTTTAAAGAATCCTTGCTGGTATCCTGAAGACAGAGTAGAGGAGGCTCAGTCTCCTTTTCTGGAGTTACTGTACAAGGAAGGCACATTACGCTAGCGTCACACCGCCATCAACCACAAGGTTGTGACCGGTCACAAAGTCGGAAGCCGGCGAGGCCAGAAAGAGGGCAGCACCCACTAGGTCGCGGGGTTCACCCAGGCGACGTAGCGGGGTTTGCCTGCGCATTTCCTCTTCGACCTCGGGTCGTGTCAAATGCGGTGCCGTCATACCAGTGCGGATATAGCCCGGACTAAAACAGTTCACATAAACACGGTGCCTGGCCCAGCGCAACGCCAGAACACGGGTGAGCTGGATTACGCCAGCTTTGGCCGTTGAATACGTCAGCCCAGAGTTAACAATCATACCCGAAATCGAGGCCGTATTAATAATTTTGCCTCCACCATGAGCAATCATGTAACGCCCCGCAGCCTGGGCGCAGAGAAAAACGCCGGTTAAGTCCACATCGAGCTCTTCCCGCCATTCGGCCTCACTCAGGTCCTCAGGCCTCACAATTTTCAGAATGCCCGCATTATTGAAAGCGAAATCCAAACCCCCAAGATGTTCACTGGTAACCCGGACCAATTCTTCGACCTGGGTTTTCTCAGATATATCGGTACCCAGCGCTAAAGCTCGACCGCCATGGGCCCGGATTTCATCGGCCACAGACTCCGCTGCCGGTTGGTTGATATCACTCACCACAACGGCCGCGCCAGCCTCGGCCAGGCCAAGGGCAATGGCCCGGCCCAAACCTGAGCCTCCTCCAGTCACGTAGCCCCTGTTTCTCGAAAGATCGAATAATGGATGTCCACTCATAGCTGTTCCTTATCCTTGCGCATGCTTGACTTGTTCGCAGTCTGTTACAGCGAGATTCCTCCCTATTTACCGTTGTTTTGTTCTAACTCTACCATCGTTTCTTGCCTATCCCAACACTCCGAGCGTCTCATGGGTAACGATTGCGCTAAGATAGAAAGGACAAGGGGAACCTTGACCTTTTAGTTGATGGGATACACTTTGGGTAATACCCGAAAGGAGGTAGGGTTATGACCAAAGCTCTTTCGCTTAAGCTTGATGAGCCTATTTATCGCGAAGCGGAAAAGATCCGCAAACGGCTCCAGTTGCCGCGCAACGCCTATATTCGTAAGGCTATCAGCCACTACAATGCCCTTTACACCCGGAAATTGTTAGCGCAGCAGTATCACCAAGCCGCTCGCCGCTTGGGCGCCACTCGCCGCTTGGGCGCCGCTCACCTGCAATATCTGCAAGAGACCGAGCTTCTCGAAGACCTCCCCGAGGATCTATGAAGCCTCAGTACGGTCATGTCTACATGGCCGATCTCAATTCCCGCTTTGGCACAAAGCCGGGAAAAGTGCGGCTAGTCGTGGTCGTACAAACGGACGCCTTAAACCGCTTCCATCCATCCAGCATCATCTGTCCCTTGACAACAAAAGTTGCCGGCTTTGCTAATCCGTTACGTGTTGCTCTTCCCACAGGAGTCTCCGGATTGGGCCGCTCCTCGGATATTCTGGTAGATCAGATCAAGGCCATTGATAATTGCCGTCTAGGCCGAAGACTCGGTTCGCTTCCCGATCCCTATCTCAGTGAACTGCGTCATAAGCTCTTGCTCATATTGGATTTTGTGGAAGAAAGTCGCGCGTCCTTTTAAGCCCTGAGGGCTTTGAGCTCTCTTCCCGTGCGTATGACGCATGCTAGGGAAAGAACCCCCAGCTCCAAGAGACCATTCCTATTATTGACCGGCAGTAGATGTAGCGTACGCTGCGCGCGCTATACTACGACTATTTGGCTTTTTACCAGCTGTCTAGGCCTAGGGAGACTTGCTACACTGCCAGAGGTACATAAAGACTTGGTTGTACTCGATTAAAGTTGACCCTTCTGCTGGACTTCATCCGTACAAATACGACAGGTTTACCTTTGCTTCCATAAGTGTCTAGTAATGCAAGATTGTACAGGCGTATTTCAGGATCATCATCAGGGAGAATAACCAACTCGAAATTATCTGGCAGTGAGTTGAGTATCCTAGGTTTCGCGAGCAGATAGCGCATTAGATTCCCTAGCAGGGTGATATTCCGCTCGACAGCCTTGTTGGGCTTTTTAGTCTGGAGAGTTACTTTCGTTGCCGCCATCGCTCGTACCTCCGTCGATAATTCTCCCAGTTATGAGCTAGATCTTCGATAGCAAATGTAAGGGCTTCGTTATAGTCCTGTATAGCCATATCGGTCTTTTCGGTTTTGCCAGAAGGACGAAGTACATCACGGTGCGCTACATTGTGGGCCGTGTCATATCGTACGATTGGCTTCCACTCGTCGTTGAAGCGACACTCCAACTGCACCACAAATTTGAGTACGCGGTTTCGATCCAGCTCAAACCGGACGCGCACAGCATTCCTGTCGTCGAGCAGACGACGAAACTCGACGGTTCGCACCTCCTCCCCCCAGAACAACTCTATGACCGCCGAAGCAATGATAGTACATTATTGTACACTTTCCTAAAAGAAAGGGGGGCGATTCCTCACCCCCCTTCTTGGACTGGATGTTAAGGATTACTCCTTCCTTAACCGTCCTCCTTAGATCTGTTTGATTCGTGCTACTAAATAGAAGCTAAAAAGTTCTTTCATAAATCCTTATGCCGACCTAGCCATAGCCTTGGCCCATTCCCGCAAACACGTCACAGTCAAGGCTTTCGGCATCTCGACCCTTATGACCCCTATTGGGGAAGGTCCCAGTGAAGCTTTGGAGATCGCCCAGGGATGCACGCTCGTCAACGCGCTCCCCAGCCGGCCTGAGTCCCGCCGCCGCACCCGTGCCTTCCGTGGCCTGCGCATCCGCCACCTACAGCGCCGCCGGGCCGGGGACGGTCCGTGTGAGGGTGTTCGAGAGGCGCCTGCTGTCCGCTGTGCAGATCCCGCCCGCCGCGTCACAGGCGCGCCCGCTCGCCAGCGTGACCGTCACGTCGGCGTGAGAGTCCGGCTCGACCGTGATCTCCCACAGGTCGCTGCGGCCGTCCACCCGCCGCGCGCGTGTCACCTGCCCCCCGGTCACCGCAAAGGACTCGTCTCGCAGCGCCTTGTAGCTGATCGCCACCGGCTCGTTGAACGCGAGCCGGAAGGTGAACACGCCGCTGCCCGCATGTTCCGCTGGCACCCCGGTGAAGCTCGCCGTCAGCTCGGGCGGCGCTTCGTCCGGTGGCTCCTCCGCCGGCGTCTCCTCCTCCGCCGGGCCGGGGACGGTTGCCGTCAGCTCGTTGGCAAGCCGCCGCCCGTCCGCCGTGCACACCGCGCCCGCCTCCTCGCAGGCGCGCTCGGCCGCGAGCAGGATCGTTACGTCCGCATCCGAGTCCGGCTCGACCGTGATCTCCCACAGGTCGCTGCGGCTGTCCACCCGCCGCGCGCGCGTCACCTGCCCCCCGGTCACCGCAAAGGACTCGTCTCGCAGCGCTTTGTAGCTGATCGCCACCGGCTCGTTGAACGCGAGCTGGAAGGTGAACGTGCCGCTGCCCGCATGTTCCGCCGGCATCCCGGTGAAGCTTGCCGTCAGCGCGGGCGACGCTTCGTCCTGCGGCGCTTCGTCCTGCGGCGCTTCGTCCGATGGCGCTTCGTCCGATGGCTCGTCCGCCGGCGGGCCGGGGATGACGGCTACCGGCCCGTTTGCGAGCCGCCGCCCGTATGACGTGCACACCGCGCCCGCCTCTGTGCAGGCGCGCTCCGCCACGAGAAGGATCATCACGTCCGCCTCCGAGTCCGGCGCGATCGTGATCTCCCACAGGTCGCTGAGGCCGTCCACCTCGCGGACGTGCGTCACCGCGCCGCCGGTGACTACCAGGGCGTCGTCCCGCAGTGCCCCATGGCCTGTCGTCATCAGTGGATCGCTGAACTCGATCCAGAAGGCGAACGTGCTGCTGCCCGCATGCGTCGCCGGCACGTCGGTGAAACTCGCCGTCAGCGCTTCGGTCGGGCCGGGGATGATCACCCCTATCCAGTTCGCCATCGCGAGCTGCCGCCCGTCCACCGTACACACCGCGCTCACTTCCGCGCAAGCGCCGTCCGGCGCAACGAAGACCTGCACCTCGCCGTCGGAATCCGGCTCTACCGTAATCTCCCACAGACCGCCGCGACCGTCCACCCGGCGGGCATCCATCGCCACGCCGCCGATGACTACCAGAACGTCGTCCCGCATCGCTGTCTCGTCCGTCGTCACCGGCTCGCTGAACTCGGCACGCAGCGTGAACGCGACGCTGCCTGTGTGCGCCGCCGGCACGTCGGTAAAGCTCACCGTCAGCTCAGGCGGCGCGTCGTCAGACTTTGCGCTGCCATCCACCTCCTGCTTCTGAGACTCTGGATCGGGCACAAAGTCGAAACTGCGAGAAGAAGCTGACGAGTGGGCATGCGTTGTATAATCTACTACATCCTGGCCAGCGCCGGTTACATTTATAATTCTATGGGATGGGATTGGTCCGTCTGGCAGTAGAGCCTGAGCCTCATGCCAGTCATGCGTCGTATGCAATCTGTCATATGAGTGCGTGTGGTCAAGATAATGATGATGTCTGAGGAGACCATCATGGGTATGAACCGCTACATGAAAATGCTCATCCCGATGACGCACCACATGACTGCCATATACACGCCCGCTCTGCTCCCAATGGATATGCTCTTGTCCGATTACATGATCCTCGTGTTGTCGAAACTGTGCCACGTTGTCCGTGTGCTCGTGTATGCACACATTCAGACCGGGACATGTCCCACTTGAGACATGTCCATGAATGTAAATATGACGATGCTGGTGGTCTTGTCCATCATCATGGTTAAATGAATGCGTATGGAGTAGCCGGATACGTGGATCATGAGGATCATTGGCAAACAGGTCATCAACTTCGTCAGAGAGGACAGGGCCTAGATACGGTACGCCTGTGTGATCAAGAAGAGCACTCGACTCTCCGGGGAGTAGGTCTTCATGCCACGCACCTGCGGCATGCCTCGCGAGAGCCTCCTCAGGAGTCTCCATGTCACGGGGTTGAACCGTATGGGAATGATCCGTAGTCGTGTGGATATGATCTACATAGTTCCCATGACCGTGCGTCACCGTGTGCTCGTGAGGGCTCGTTTCTACCTGTGCCTGCACCTGAGAAATAGAAACGAGCAGAAGCAATGTGGGAACCAGAAGGTGTTTCATTGTCTTCCTCCGATTCTTCTAGATTTTGTGTGGGCAAAGAGCCATCATGGCACGCGAAGCTGTGCGGAAAGCCGGATTGTCGGGAAGTAGCAGAGTGGCGACCCGCAGGACGCGGGCGCGACAAGAAATCGGCGCTTTTAATTGTACCGCAATAGTTTTGCGATACGGCTGTCAAGCCTTCATTTGTCTGGAGGAAGTGGGCTGAATACTGTCGCTCCGTATGAACCATGACTGGTCTCCTTGCGAACATTTCCTGCCACAACCGCACAGCGCACAATACAAGCACAACGTTACCCGGATGAGAAAGCACAATCAAGCGCCGGTTTTGCATCTTTTAGGTTTGAAACCACATGATGAGCCCCCAGTATCTGATAAGATCCTTTGTGTTACCTTTGCCGCTGTGTAAGGAGCTGATATGCCAGAACGTTTGTCATGGACAGGCCGTGGCAAGCGGCGCGCGAGCGGGCCGTCGCCGGGACGCTGGCGAGGCCCGGCCGGCCAGAAAGGCACGGGAAATCAGGCTCTTGCCGCGTCCCCTGGGGAGCGGGGACGAGAGGACAGAAGTTGACACAAAGGATCTTATCCGCCATTAGGGAGACGGCTCAGCTATCGCTGAGGAGAAGGAAATTCAGACTGAGACACTACCCAAGCGCCGGCACTCGAAGGGCCGGACCATGGTCCGGCGGTCCCATAGAGCGAAACCCTTTGAGATCTCTTCCCGTGCGTATGACGTAGGCTACAACTCACTCAGAAAAGTAGGGTGGGCATTGCCCACCTACTCCTCAGATCAGTGAGCGGGACTGGCAACCGTCCACAGTAATGGAAGCACCGGAAACCCAGCGGGCCCGATCTGAGGCTAAGAACACCACTACGTCCGCCACTTCCTCGGGCGAGCCAAAGCGGCCAAACGGCAGATCGCTCTTAACAAATGCGGCTATAGCGTCGGGCGCTTCTTTCTGCCTTTGTTCCCACACCCCTCCAGGAAAAATGATCGAGCCCGGGGCCACACTGTTCACGCGGATTCCCTGCGGGGCAAGATCCCGGGCCATGGTTTTCGCAAGGCTAATCATGGCTGCCTTGGCTGAGTTGTAGGTCATGGGTCCTCCCCACTCCCGACCGAAGATCGAAGCAATATTAATGATACATCCACCTTTTTGCTTTTGCATAAGCGGCGCTACCAGCTGACAGAGCCGCAGAGCGGAAAAGAAGTTAAGCTCAAACCCAGCACGCCAGTCTTCTTCGGAAGCTTTCAGGTTCCCTCCCGGACGCCCTGCCCCAACATTGTTCACTAACACATCGACTCTGCCAAAACGCTTTTCCGTCTCTTCCATCCAGCGGCGGGTATCTCCCTCTTGGGTCACATCAACGGCCAGTGCTAGTATGTCTGCACTCCGGCCCTGCATTTCCTTGGCCGTCTGATCCAGACCCTCCTGTCCCCGCGCGCAAAGGCTTAGCCGACACCCTTCTGCCGCTAGGCCCAGAGCAATCGCTTTACCAATCCCCCTGCTTGCACCCGTCACCATCGCCACTTTCTCTTTCAGTCCCAGATCCATATCTTCCTCCTTAATTGAAGCGCTGCTTTGTAGGAGCCTTGGGCAATTCTTCTCAAGGATCTCACAGCGTCTTTTATCCCCCTCACCCGCCTACCCTGCGGGTAGGCACCCTCTCCCCCAAAGGGGAGAGGGAACTCTTAGTTGCTAACCTCCCTCTCCCGCTGGGAACTCTTGGTTACTAACCCTCCCTCTCCCGCGGCCTTGCGGGAGAGGGCTGGGGTGAGGGTCCTGTTAAGAATCGCCGAATACACTCTTGCCCCCTCATACTTTTTTTTGCCCACTCTTGCCAGAGGGGAGGCTCTCAGCCTATAAGGCTGGCAGGAGGAACTTTATGGCGGAACACTTCCTGCTCAAAAAAGAAGGACGCATTGCTACCTTAATATTTAACCGACCAGAGAAACGTAACCCCTTAAACGAAGAGATCATTCTGGAAATGGAGAGTCTTTTGCATCAGGTCCGAGATGACCGCGAGGTCCGGGTGCTGGTTATCACCGGCACCGGCAACACCTTTTCTGCCGGCGCCGACCTGTCCACACTTAAGGGCGTCACCGACATAGAAGAACGGCAACGTCTCTTTATTCCTCTGGGCAAGCGCCGGGCTAGACTCGTTGGACGAACCTTCCGTCTTCTTGCTGGCCTTGAGCAGCTCACCATTGCCGCGGTCAACGGGTTTGCCGTTGGC
This sequence comes from uncultured Binatia bacterium (SeqCode), assembly GCA_965220955.1. Classification (GTDB taxonomy): domain Bacteria; phylum Desulfobacterota; class Binatia; order Bin18; family CBDCRK01; genus CBDCRK01. The sequence continues at coordinate 468,528 of CBDCRK010000037.1, forward strand.
GGTGGCTGGGGTATTGCCCTGGCATGCGATCTTCGCATTGCTGTCGAAGGGGCAGAGTTCTGGTTCCCAGAAGTGGACCTGGGGGTACCCTTGAGTCCTGAGTCTTCGGCCCTGCTCACTGCGCTGGTGGGACCTTCTTTGGCCAAGGAGATCATTATTACCTGCCAGCACTATAAGGCCGAAGAACTCCTTCGCCTGGGCATGCTTAATCGCGTTGTGTCGGCTAAGGATTTGATGACTACAGTCTATGACCTAGCCCACACCATTGCCAATAAAAACCCCAACGCAGTAACCGCAACTAAAGCCACGGTAAACGCCCTGGCTCAGGGCCAGAGCGTGATCCGGCCTGATCTGCTGATGGTCAGGGAGGAGTAAAACTCTTGTGAAACTCTTGGGACAGGCCACGGATAGCTCCTCACCCTAACCCTCTCCTCAAAGAGGAGAGGGAATCTCCCTCGCCCGGAAAGGGAGAGAGTAGGGATGAGGGTTTAAAAACACGCTCCTAAAAGGACCCTTTATATGGACTGGCAGCAGGAATACCAACGCAAGCTCACCACGGCTGAGGAGGCAGTCAAGATAGTAAAATCCGGTGGCCGGGTGGCTATCCCGGTTTACTCCAATCCCCTGACCCTTGCCTCCGCGCTTGCCAATCGGCTAGGGGAGCTCACTGACGTTACCATCCTCCTGGGAGCAACGGCCACGGACCTTCCCTGGTATCATCCTGAGGCAGAAAAGGCTTTTCACATTGAGCCCTGGTATACCAGTCCTTATGTTCCTCCACCGATCCGGCAGATGGTCAACGACCGCAGAAGCGACCACCGCGTGGTGCCCAGCGCCCTTTTACACAAAACCCTCAGAGAGGAACGATCCGGCACGGTCCGCCCTGACGCTGTGCTTCTCGATGTCTCCCCGCCCGACCACAACGGACATGTGAGCTTTGGTACAGGTGTGTGGGATAAAAAAGACCTGATCCGTCTCTGCCGCAGGGTGATTGCCGAGGTCAATCCCAGCTTTATTCGTACGGCTGGAGACAATTTTGTGCACATCTCGGAAATCGATACCTTTGTGGAGAGCGAGCCAGAGGCTGAAGGGTTCAAGGTCCCTTTCCCTGCCCTTGAGGTTGGGGAAAAAGCCAAGAACATTGCCGCCTATGTAGCACTGATTATCAAGGACGGAGACACTATTGAGGTGGGCGCTGGCAGCACCAGTGAGGCCATTGTCCAGGCTGGGGTGTTTGCTGGGCGCAATGACCTGGGCTGGCACACCGAGCGCATTCCGCGTGGGGGGATCGAGCTGGTGCGCGACGGGGTGTTTACTGGCAAGCACAAAACGCTTCACCCGGGCAAAGCCGTAGCCACAGCCGTGGCCATTAGCCGCGACACCCGCGACTTTGTGCATGAGAACCCAACGGTTGAGCTCTATGGTGTGGACTATGTTAATCACCTGCGTACCATCTCGGCCCATGACAATATGGTAGCTATTAATAACGCCCTGCGGGTAGACCTCACTGGCCAAGTAGTCGCAGACTCCTTTGGGCCGCGCATGTTTACCGGCACAGGCGGGTTGCCCGAGTATGCAATTGGCGCCCTTTACGCCAAGGGGGGGCGTTCGATTATTGTACTGCCCTCCACAACTTCAAATGGTGCCATCTCGCGCATTGTGCCGGTAATCGAGGAGGGCAGCTTTGTTACGGTTCCCCGGCAGTTCACTGACTATGTGGTTACCGAGTATGGCGTCGCCCGCCTCTTGGCTAAGTCCCAACGTCGCCGGGCCGAAGAACTCATTGCCATTGCTCATCCCGACTTCCAGGAAGAACTAACAAGAGCAGCAAAGAAACTCTTTTGGCCTTAAAGAGGGAGAAACCTATGACAAAAAAAGAAGAGTGTCCGGAGATCCGCAACGAGATCCGCAAGTTCTGCAGCAAGTATGGGGACGAGTATTGGCGTAACCTGGATCGTCACCGGCAATATCCCGAAGAATTTGTCCAAGAACTCACCCAGGCCGGCTGGCTGGCTGCGCTGATTCCTGAAGAGTATGGTGGTTCTGGCCTCAGCATAAAAGAGGCAAGTGTCATCCTGGAGGAAATTAATCGTGCCGGCGGCAACAGTGCAGCCTGCCATGCGCAAATGTATATTATGGGCTCGCTCCTGCGTCACGGTAGCAAGGAACAAAAACAACGCTATCTTCCCGGAATTGCCAACGGCGAGATCCGCCTGCAGGCCTTTGGCGTCACCGAACCCGACGCCGGCTCTGACACCACCCATATTCGTACCTTTGCCCACAGAGAGGGAGATTTTTACATTGTTAACGGTGGTAAAATCTTTACCTCGCGGGTGCAGCACTCAGACCTGATGTTGCTCCTGGCCCGCACGACCCCCTATGAGCAGTGTGAAAAGAAGACCATGGGAATGAGCATCTTTCTGGTTGATCTGCACACGAATGGGGATGCGCTGGAAGTGCAGCCCATTGACACTATGGTTAACCATGAGACCAACCAGCTCTTCTTCCGTGACCTCAAGGTCCCCAAGGAAAACCGGATTGGCGAAGAGGGTCGCGGGTTCTATTACATCCTGGATGGTCTCAATGCCGAAAGGATTCTTGTGGCCTCAGAATCCATTGGCGACGCCCGCTGGCACATTGACCGGTCGGTAAAATACGCTAAGGAGCGGGTTATCTTTAACCGGCCCATTGGACAAAACCAGGGCATTCAGTTTCCTATTGCCCAGGCCTATGCCGAGACCGAAGCCGCTGACCTTATGCGCTTTCGCGCGGCCGATATGTTCGACGCTGGCGAGCCCTGTGGGCCAGAGGCCAATATGGCCAAACTCCTGGCTTCTCAGGCAGCCTGGGCCGCGGCCAATGCTGCGCTTGATACCCATGGCGGCTATGGCTTTGCCGCGGATTACGATGTGGAGCGTAAGTTCCGCGAGACCCGGCTCCTCTCCATTGCGCCCATCTCCAACAATATGGTGTTGAACTATGTGGCCGAGCATGTGCTGGGATTGCCCAGGTCGTATTAACTAAGGAGGTCTCAATGAAAATTGATACCGTACTTTTCCCTACAACATTTGACCAGGCCACGCAGACAGCCCGTCGAGCCGAAGAAATGGGATTTGACGGTCTTTGGAGCGCGGAGACCAGCCATGATCCCTTCTTTCCGCTAGTAGTAGCCGCGCAACAAACCCAAAGGATCGAGCTGGGCACCGGCGTGGCCATTGTTTTCCCGCGCAGTCCTATGGTCTTAGCCAATATTGCCTGGGATCTTCAGGCTAACTCTAAAGGCCGTTTCATCTTGGGGTTGGGTACACAGGTCAAAGGTCACAACCAGCGCCGTTTTAGTGTCCCATGGGTCTCACCAGTTAAGCGCCTACGCGAGGTCATCCTCTCGCTGCGAGCCATTTGGGACTGCTGGCAGAATAACTCCAAACTGAATTTCACCGGGGAGTTCTACCAATTCACCCTGATGACTCCCTTCTTTAACCCCGGGCCGATTGAGCATCCTAAGATTCCTATTTATATTTCTGGTCTTAACCCCCAAATCACCCAACTAGCCGGAGAGCTATGCGAGGGCTTCTATATTCATGGCTTCCACTCGCCTAAGTATATCCGCGAAACGGTTATGCCTAACCTGGAAAAAGGCTTGACCAAAGCCGGGCGTAAACGTGAAGAGGTCAGCCTGGTCACCGGAACCTTTATTGCCACAGGGACCAATGAGGACGAAGTGGAAAAAGCCAAACCTCCTGTGCGCCAACAGGTTGCGTTTTACGCTTCTACCCGCACATATAAGGGAGTACTTGATGCCCATGGCTGGGGTGATACCTGCTTTAGACTCAACGAGAAGGCAGCCAAGGGTGACTGGGCAGGTATGGCTCAGGAGATCACCGACGAAATGCTGGAAGAGCTAGGCATTATTGGCACTTATGACAAGGTGGCCGATAAGCTAAAGGAACGCTATAAAGGCATACTTAATCGGGTTGTTCTTCGCCTTGGAGCTCAGGACAGCCAGGATGAGGGCCGCTGGCGGGAGATTGCCCAGGAAGTCAGACAGAAATTTGCTGCATAACGTTAGGTAGGGGCGAAGCAGGTATCTGCGGGATCAAAGCTATCTGTCAGTTTACCTCTGCGCATGCTTCGCCCTTACTCTGTAAGGAGAGAAAAAGCATGGGAACACTAACGGATAAGTATTGCATTGTGGGTGTGGGTGAGACTCCACACATGCGGCCATCCAACCGCACCACCCTATCGATGGCCTGTGAGGCCATTAAAAAAGCTATGGCCGATGCCGGCCTGGAGTCCAGGGATATTGATGGCATGACCAGCTATCAAGCTGGAGACTCAACCACCTCCAACCATGTAGCTACCTCATTGGGTATCCGACTCAACTATTCGCTTGACATTTTTGGCGGCGGCTCCAGCACCGAGGCCCTTATTGGTCATGCCATTGGGCTTCTGGAGGCGGGCTACTGCAAGGTTATGGTCATCTTTCGCTCCATGAATGGCCGCTCCGGCCGACGTATGGGAGGTCAGGCCCCGAGTGGGCCAGTGCCACCGGTCCGGGCCGAGGGAGACAACCAGTTTAATATGCCCTGGGGCTGGACCTCGCCGGCGCAGCGGTTTGGCATGTCTGCCATGCGTTACCTGCGGGATACCGGTACTACCACCAAGGCATTTGCCGAGATTGCCATGGCCCACCGTTATCATGCTAGCCTCAATCCCAAAGCCATTATGCGCAATCCCATTACTATGGAAGAGCACCAACGCTCGCGCTGGGTGGTTAAACCTTTTCGCCTCCTGGACTGTTGCCTGGAGACCGACGTATCAGCAGCCATGATTATTACCTCGCGCGAGCGGGCGTATGATCTGCGCCAGCCTCCGGTCTTCATCATGGGTGGGACCGGACGTACCATGGCTCCAAGCCCAGCCTGGAACTACTCGCGGCCGGAAATTCATTATGTGGCCGGTAACTATGGTCGCCACCGCCTCTTTGGCATGGCTGGAATCAACCAGAAAGACGTTGACTTTATTTCATGTTATGACGCGTTTACCTTTACCACGCTTATCCAGCTCGAAGCCTATGGTTTTTGCGGCAAGGGTGAGGCCGGGGAGTTTGTCAAAGGCGGACGCCTGCGCATTGATCATGAGCTGCCTTCCAACCTCTCTGGCGGTCACCTATCCGAAGGCTATACCCACGGTATCAGCATGGTGATTGAAAATGTACGCCAGCTTCGCCACCGGGCTGATGATGCCTGCGCAGGCTGGGCTGAGGGCAAGCACACTTATGACCGTCAAGCCGGCTGCCGCCAAGTGCGCAACGGCAGGATTGCCGCTTGTTTAGGCTGGGGTACGGAGGCAACGTCCAGCTCAGCCATTCTGAGAAGTTATTAATAAGTTGTAGGGGCGAGGCATGCTTCGCCCCTACCCAGTGTTCCGCAAGAAAGTAAGACATTAGCAGCAATAAACTGGAAACCGAAAAAGGGAGAGAAGAGAATGCCTGGACCAATTGACTATAGCAAAATGACCATTGTTCCCGACTTCGACACTGCTGAGTGGTGGATGGGAACTAAAGATCGCAAATATCTGGTCAGTCAGTGCAAAGCTTGCGGCCATAAATGGTTCCCCCCGTTCCCGGCCTGCGACAAATGTACCTCAATGGACCTTACCTGGTTTGAGACCAAAGGCACCGGGGTACTGCACAGCTATGTGGTTGTGACCCAGCCCATTATGGGTGCCTTTGTTGATGCGGTCCCCTATGTAGTGGGGTTAATCGAACTTGATGACTGCCATGAGCCTGATGGCACCGTCACTCGGGTTGCCGGTGTCCTTATGGACGACGAAGAAGCTGTGGCCATGGGTCTGCCCATGCAGGTCGTGTTTGAAGAAACCAACGATCCCAACATTGTTATTCCCCGCTGGAAGATTTCCGGCACCGCCGAGAATACCTGGAAGTTCAGCGAGTAGTTGTCCTAGGGCGGCGTGAGGGGAAGGGATATCTAACTGCTCAGTAGTAGCGTGCGCTACGCGCACGAGTCAAATCTGCAAAGGAGGGCGTCTTTATGTCAGAGTTAGGAATCTTTGAAACCATTTATTCGACCCGAGCCATACGGCGGTTAAAGCCCGATCCCATTCCCGAAGAAACACTCAAAAAAATTGTTGAGGCCGGCATCCACGCCGCTAGCGGCGGTAACCTGCAAGACTGGGCGTTTATCCTGGTCCGCGATCCCGAACTCAAGCGCTTCATCCGCGACGGCTATTGGGGCACCTGGCAGAAGCTCCAAGGCGACCGCCCAACTCCCCCCGATTTACCTCCCGCCCGGCAGCGCTTGCTCCAGACTGCGGCCAACCTTGCCGCCCATCTGGATGAAGTGCCGGTAATTCTACTGGCCTGCTCACTCAAAGAGTACCCCCCTTTTATCCAGGCGGGCAACCAGCGGGCCAGTATAGCGACTGTGCATGGCTCGATATACCCCGCCGTACAAAATATTTTGCTGGCCTGCCGTGCTTTGGGAGTTGGGGCCACGCTGACTACTATTCACTGTTTCTTCGAGGAAGAACTGAAGCAAAAGCTGGGCATTCCCGAGAATATGGAGATTTCCGCGCTCCTACCCCTAGGATTTCCCCAGGGCAGGCTTGGCCCTACCACTCGCAAGCCCGTAGAAGAGGTCATTCACTGGGATCGGTGGTGAATTAACTTGGCCGTGTTATTGTCGTACAGGTGAGGGTGGCTGAATAGTTGCCTCGACCGAGAGACCGGTCTCAGGCTCTGCTGGCTGATAATGTAATACCTCAAACCCTAAGACCCGCCCATCACGGCTCTTCATCACCACAACCTCGTCATCGGTAAGGGTACTGATATACTCCTGTTCAGGATCTCCCAGCCATATCGTAAGGGTATGACCAACGGTGTCGTGGATTACTTTGATGCGCTCCATACGATTTCCCCTTTTTTCAGGTTATCTGTAGGGTAGGCTGTGATCAAGAAACCTTCTCCATTTTCCTTACGGGTAACAACACACAAGAACCGTGGAGCCGCAGCGCGATAAAATAGGAGCACGGCAGAGTCTTTTGTGCTGCGACGCACCTCTAGCGGGTGAGAGAGGGTAGCAATAACGCCTCCCAGGCGATCCTTTAGTACAGGATGCTTGACAGTGGTAACATATTCCCACCACTCCTTCGTACAGCGGATACGGAACCCCAAAGGGGTAAGAACGTCAAACACAAATTTCTTAGTCACGCCGTCACTCTCACGTGAGCGGCCACACCCATCTCAGTAATTTCGGCAAACCTGAAAAGCCCATTGATAGGTTCTAACCTTCGTCTCGGAGCTAGGAGCCCCCTCCCAGGAGGTCTCGAAACTCCAGATATCCGCGAGCACCGAGGCGGTGGACTAACGTTGTGGCAGCTTCGCATGCCTCGGCGTTATAGCTCTGGATCGCTGTTGCCAGAATTGTTCGTGCGTGCTCGCGCCAGCCGTAGATTGCCCACCCTTCCTTGTCTCCCTCGACCATTAGGTGAAGGCACTCCACAACCTGTTGTGGCATGTCTACGGCGAGGGCCGCTAGGCGCTCAACGACCCTGCGGTCAGCATCCACCTTGCCTATGAGCCTAAGAACCTCAGTAAGCTGGGCCATGGCCCAGACATCGTCAAACTTACGGGAGGTAAACCACCAGCCAAAAGCGGCAAGCTCGACAGCATGGGATAGTGGTGTGGCAGATCTTGCGGCATCGAGTCGTTGTTCCCAGAGTATTCTGAGTCGATCCAGAATCTCAGGTGGCACGGTATTCTCTTGCGCATGGTAGAGGCGTCTCCCTCTGACGCTAAAAGCGTGGCCACAAAGCTTGTCGGACGCTTTGGCATAGAAGCGCGCGAGAAGACTATCCGGCTCGTCGAGAGATAGCTTCCCTCGCCAATAAAGAACCATCAGATGTTCCGCGAGGCGTTCCTCAGGGTCGGCCATATGTCGCCGCTGGGTATCACCCGTGCCAATGCGCTCGACTGCACGGCTGTACTCCTCACGCAGTACCTCGAAGACGCTGTCATAAGGCGCACGGAAGAAGAGGTAGGTTTCCCATGCAGCGGCGCGCAAATCACGGAGCGACTCATCCGACGGAAAGATCTTTGAGACATGTGCAGCAGCCCATTCACGATCTAGCAAGACAAGCGATGGAAACCACTGGCCATAGACCGCACGGATTGCCAACGCACGGTCCTGTCCAGGATCAAGATGAGTATCAAGGACCTCCCGGACCTCTGGCATCTCATCGAAGCCGCGTGCCATACGTTCTTTACCATTTGGTTCATTCTCTATGTGCCGCCGGACCCAGAGGGCATAGCGCATAACTGCATGCATCGCCTTGCCCCGGGTCGTCTTGATAGACTGGGTAGCTAGGTCCATGTTTTGACCACCAAAGTCTGGTGTTGGATCTGGATCGTCAGTAATGGGCTTCAGTACCTCCCACGCAAGATCACGGAGGTCAAAAGGAATGTCTGCTAGATCATCTTCTACCCCGAACCCAGTGTAAAGCAGGTCAGCAATAGCTCCCCGTGTCCAAACCCATCCTGGGTCGAGATCCGTGTATTCGCCCCTTCGTCCAGGGATCTCCCGAGGTTGCTTCATCACCCACTGGCAGAGTTCCAGGACTGGACGCCAGGGGAATGCGCGTTTCTCTTTTACTGCATCACGAAGTCCTGAAAGGAACCAGCGTACATAAGTTGGATCAAGCTCCTGGAATCGGCCGGCATGACCGGCAAAGCGTTCCGGTTCCGATGCTACTACTGTCGCTAGCTCTCGTCCAAGTCCTTCAGGAGAGGGCTCTGTGGGATCTCCAGAGGGCTGCCGCCAAGTTTGCAGGAAGGCAACGATATCCTGGAAGCTCATCGAGCGCAGGTCTTCGGCACCCTTGGGGCTGGTAGGACCCCATGAGACACCGGGGCTGTAGGAAAAAAAGTCGGGATGCTCCGGTTCACCCAGTTCGGCAACCCACTCGTTGTAATGCTGTCCCCACTCAGGCGGTAGTACATCGCGCAAAGGAGCAAGATGCCTCAGCCGCCAGTATTTTGCGTACTGCTCGGCCTCCTCATCCATCAGGCGCTTGTCCGTCTCCTCCTCTTGTCCCACTTTGAACCCCTCGATATCTGGGCCTGTGGCAATCCAGTCTAGGATCTTTTTCTGGTTGTCAGGCGAGAGGTGGGGAAAGTGATCTTGTAGTAGCAGAACATACTCGTGCCAGAGGCTGGGCTTATCAAATCGGGCTCGGTCGGTGAGACGCTCAACGATAAGGGACGATGCTGCATCTGGACAAACACGCAACAGATGAAGTGCAATACGATGAAAGATACACCACGGGCGCTGTTCGAGCTTCTCGACCAGTGCTGGCACTCGTGATGGCTCAGTCCCGGCAATTTGCTCTGCTACATCCCAGACTGCTTCGATAAGAAAGTCCCTGAGACCGTACGGATGGTTCTGCTCGTGATCTTCTATAGCGGGACGCCAGCTGTACGAATAGTCCTCCGGCCCCTCATTCTCTTCATGGCTACGCGAAAGACGAATAGCCGAGTCCAGTAGGTCGCAGAGTAGTGCGAGTGTGTCCTCTCCGGCTGCAGTTACCAGATCTGGTATGTTTTTGTGAAGGATCTCTTCGTAGTCCCATGTGTCAAAACGTGCCCGCGGCTCTGGTTGCAACCGATAGACTTCCTTTTCCCTCGTCCTGTCAGCCGCCCGGGAGTCCGGCAACACAGCGAGAAGGGACCTGGCAAGATCAAGCGCTGCCTTTACCTGACCACCCCTTGCGAGATGCCCAACAAGCACTCCCAACTTCTCGGGGAGCAGGAAGAAAAGACTCTCCTGTTTCTCGACCCACTTTGCCTCCTTCTTCGCCCATTCCGCTGCCATTTCTGCCGGCATTGCAAGCGCGGCGTCAGCAAGATCTTCATGAACGCGGACGTTGTCGGTATCTGGAATCTGGACAATAATCTCGAGCACCATCTTAGGCGCACGTGCTGCCATCCGAGCTAGACATCGAGACTCGGGCCAAAAAGGAAAGCCGATGGTCCCTTTCTCGTAGTCGCGATCGAGTTCCGGGGGATGCCTGAAGAAGCCCTCGGTTTGTAGAGGTTCCAGCCAGGCAGGACTGGGGAGCCTGTCGAAGAAGTAACTCAAGGTAACCTGGTTGTTGGGCACGTGATTCCGAAGCTGTTTTACATCGTCTGCGCTGGGAGTGGACTTGGTAAGAAGCTCATCCAAGAATTTGAAGATTGTCAAGTAGCGAGTCTCAAATTTATCAAGGATCGCATCGAGAATGGAACTCATGTCATCCCAGAACTTCTTGAATTCCTCATCCACTCCGCGTGGACGACCGAGTGCGTCACGGTGAGCACGGGCGTGAAAACCGTAACTGTTGCCTCTACCCGGCATCTTCAACCACGCCTGCGCCACAAGGTCCGTCTCGGGAATATCCAAACCTCTAAGGATGGCTAGGATCTCGGCCTGATGCTTCTCCTCACCTGGCCTTCCTTTTTTCTTAAGACGCTCCGTACGCTCTATCACGGACTCCAGCACGTCACGAAGCGCACTCTCTACTTCACGAAGAAGGTGAGCCACTTGGTGAGTTGTTGTTTCAAAAGGCGGAACCTCTGTCATGTGTCGACAGGCGTCACGGTAAAACGCCGCTTGCCCTGGGCTGATCAAACGTAGCAGTTTTTGATAAATCCGTTCCTGGCGTGGATCTTCGAAGCGGAATGGTTTAATGGTAGGTTCCTTTGGCTCCACTATAGTTCTCCCCGGAAGGCACGTTCAAGGACTGACTGTTCTATTTGGTCGAGAAGTTCAGCATCCCGCACCTGTAAGCGGTGCATTTCGTCTACCTCGGTCTGAATGGAATCGAAGTAAGCAGCAATTGTTCTTTGTTCGTCAATCGAACTCGGATACCGAACGACAACGGGATAAAGTGTGACTCCAGAAATTACTGGCTGTGCGGCGCGATTTGCATATTGGTTGAGATTTGCCGCTGACAATAGATATAAAAGGAACTTGTCATCCAGGGGAACTAGCTTTTTTTCGATATAAAGCGCGTTATCTGTGACCCATGACCGAGGTTCCGAGATTTGGACGCATCCACACTTTGCGCCCACACGACCGATAACGACTTTGGACTCTTCGAATAGGTACTTATCGTAAAAGCCGACTATACCGTTACCTCCATAGACAGGGAATTTACCATCTGTTTTTAGCTCACGACTACGAAGAAATTCTCCACTTTTGAGCTTAATCAGTTTGCAGAGTTCGGCTTTCTTCCAGTTCGGCCTTAAGTCGGTAAACATCTCTGCCAGTGCCGCCTCCATGACGCGGCCGGTGTCGCGGCGGATGGCGGCAGCAAGGGCGCGAGCCTCCTTCAGTTCAGCCAGCAGCGCCTCGATCCGTGCCACAATCCGGCGCTGGATGTCAAGGGAGCGTGAAGAATTGGACGGGAATGGGATTGGTATCAAGAAAGTCGATAGTTCATCTTTACCAATTGCTGCAAAAGTGCTGCCTCTGCCGTAAACAGATAGTTCAGATTCACGTGCACGAACGGTGTAAAGCAAATAGCGGGGCAAAATATGTTTTGTAGGTCTTATAGCAGCAAGACCTCGTCCAATGCAGCAGCGTTCGCTTGCAAGATTCGTTGGACCTACGGGAGCTCGAACCGATATGAGAATATCCTCTGGTAAAGCAATCTTGCGGGGATCTGTACACCACTTCATCGCAACCGGGGACAACTCGCCGAATTCCGCCTTTCCTTGGAAGAAAGGGAGCCCTTCCCCAAAAGTGTTGTAGGACTCGCCTGGAGGCGACTGACCCATGATGATTTCTGCTACTCCCGGCACCCCCAATGGTACCCACTCCCACTCAGAAGGGAGCGACCAAGGCCCTTGGACAGAGGGCTGCTTAGTTGGGAAGAGGCTCGCTTGTGCGGTCTGGCTCATCAGGTTTCCTCCGAACCAGGCGATGGCGCATTTTGCCCCTTTGGCCCTTTTGCTGCCCCTTTGCTGCCTGTCGGTAGACACGGCCTTTCTCTACCTGTCCCTTACTTTTCCGTCCGATATTCATACGGTATGCGCCCAATAGTAAACGTAATATAAATGGCGGCTTAATGGCGGCTTTGTGGCGGCTTTGGCGGGATAACTTATCAAGCAAGTTGCTCATATCCTCTGTGTTCGTCCTTCGACTAGCTCAGGGCGAACGGGGACAGCAGAAGTGTCTTCGAGAACCGTTCGTGCTGAGTCCATCGAAGCACGAGCCGCTTCTGGCAGTCTATGTGGCTCCGTCTGCTTTTCGATACGCTCAAGGCGAACGGGAAGAAGCGTGAAGCCCCGCCACATGGTCACTACCAATTGCAACTAATCACCAACTTGTCTGCCATGTCTGTGGGCTAAACGCGACACTTCAGCCCAGTCGCTTTGCATCAACGCCTCCTTCTTCTTTCGGCTCCAGCCCTTGATCTGCCGTTCACAAGCGAGGGCTTCCTCGCGAGAGAAGAATTCCTGGGAAAAGACCAATGTTACAGGCAGCCTTGTAGACGTATATCCCTCAACCTCGCCTGCTTGATGCTCTGCTATTCTCTTCTCCAGATTATCTGTGTGTCCAGTATAGTAAGAGTTATCAGTACAGCGCAGAATGTAAACCCAGAAGCCCATCTTCTTTCCTTAAGCTGTGTCACACCCCGCCCTTCGACAAGCTCAGGGCGAACGGGGAGAAGTTCTATATTCTACCAGAAAACTGTTAAACCGTTCGTGCTGAGCTTGTCGAAGGGCGAACCCCTCACACCAGCCTGTGAGGAGGAGTTCTATATTCTACCAGAAAATTGTTAAACCGTTCGTGCTGAGTCCGTCGAAGCGCGAACCCCTCACACCAGCCTGTTCGGGTTTCCCTCAAGCTTCTGCCCCTTTGTTGCCCGTTTGACTTCTTGCTGGCCCCTTTACGACGCCTCTGGCCCATCTGCACTTGATGGTCGCCTCACGCCTTTCATTACCCTCTCCGTTACTTTTCCATTACCTCCGTGTCTCGGATAGGTCCATCAGGGATCTCGCTCGCTCCCTCGTTGTTACTGAGCATGGCATGCAGGTTCTCAAGAATCGCATGTAACTCCCGGTTGCGCTCCAGCAATGTTGCGGTGAGTTCCGCCGGGTGCGGAAGCTTTGCGCTTTCCGGCCGGTTGGGATTCTTGGCCGACAGATCGTGGCCACGGGCGGCCAGTGCGTCTGCGGTTTCGATCCAGCAATTGGCGGCTGGCTCGGGCCGCAGGCCTTCGCCCTGACGGTAGGCATCCCAACACCGCCAGACTTCACGTGCCTCGGCGAAATGCTCGTTGGCGATAGGACTGCCCTTGCTGAATTTCTTGAGGCCCTCGGGGATAGGCAACTCGTAATAGAGCACCTCCTTCGTCGGCCCCGGTCGCTCAAAAAAGAGGAGGCCAGTCTTCACATCCGAATAGGGGGCGAATGTGCCGGGCGGCAGGCTCACTACCATGTGTAAGTTAAAGTCATGTAACAGGTCCGCCTTGATCGTGGCAAAGGCGCCACCGCGAAAGAGGGTTCCCTCGGGCACGACCATGCCGCAGCGAGCCCCATCCCGTGGCTTGAGTTTCTTCATGATGTGCTCGATAAAGAGCAGCTCGGTAGCGTTCGACTTGACCGGGAAGTTCTGCTGAATCTGTACATTCTCAGTGCCGCCGAAGGGCGGGTTGGTGAGCACTACGTCGAAGCGGTCGGAAACGTTGCGGATATTCTCTTCTAGTGTGTTGCGCCGTCGAATGTCCGGAGTCAGGACACCATGAAGGACCATGTTCATAAGCCCAAGAAGCGCTGGAACGGATTTCTTCTCTTGACCAAAGAAGGTCTTGTGCTGCAAGGTTTCGTAGTCCTTACGGCTCTTCTCATGCTTGCGCATGCGTTCGTAAGCCTCGGTAAGGAAGCCAGCTGAGCCACAGGCCGGGTCGTACACTGTCTCACTAAGAATGGGATTCACCACCTGTACAATAAAGCGGATCACTGGTCGTGGGGTGTGGAACTCGCCCGCCAGCTTGTTTTCGTTGCCCAGTTTCTGCAGAAGTCCTTCGTAAACGTGGGAAACAGTGTGAATGTCGTCCGGGTTCTTGAAATCGATGTTGTCTACAATCTCAAGGACATCTTTCAAATTGTAGGGTGAGGCGCAAACGACAACATTGCGATCGGAAAAGATACCGGCGATTACCTCGCGCTCGGGTGAGCCGGAAAGCGACTGGAGGTAGGGGAAGAGCGTGCCATGGATAAAGGGGAGCAGGTCGTCAGCAGTCCACCGAGACGACTTGCGCCTGCTGGTCGGCTCGTCCTTCTCCCCCAACACCTGCGGCACCCAGTAGGACCAACGGTACTCACCTGAAATGATCCGGTTATATGCGCGCCCAACAATATCCGCCTCGGCCTCGAAGATGGCCTCCTGCTCATCAAGAAATTTGAGAAAGAGCACCCAGGTTAAGTGCTCCACATACTCCATGATGCCGCCGCAGTTATTATCACGGCGCATAATGTCGCAGGCACGCCAGATATCGTTTGTAAGTTGCTCTCGGCTCATAGGGTCTCTTTTCTATAAAGACGGTGCTGCATCTCGCCAAGAGTCGTTCGCAACGGCTCAGCACCACCGAAGCGCCTGATGACGCCTAGCGCCTGGCCCATCTCGCGGAAGGGGGAGAGGCGAAAGACGTCTGGGCTTGCCATCTCAGATACTCCGTTCAGCCGGTACTTGTCGAGGAGGGCCAGGATGACTTCGCGAGCCCTCGGATGGTATTTCTCCAGGAAGCGCTGCTCGTAGTTGATAAAGGCATCGGCCCGCTCGTCACGGGTACGAATCGGCTTGTCGAAGGCAATATGAGCCAGGAGGTCAAACTGGTCAGCCCGCGGTTGAGCCAGGACCTCGGCCAGAACCTCAGTATGAATACTTTCGGCCCCCAGAGCGTCAAGGAATGGTTCACGCTTGGCTGGGTCGGTCCAGACCTCCTGTAGTTGGGTCCAGTCAGGCACGTGGCCGATTACTTTCTTTCGGGTGTAGTCCAGATATTGAGCCAGGGTGAGTTGGTCGCCAGTTCCTTCGACCAGGAAGGTTGCCTCATCAGCAATGGTTACTGTTAGACCTTGTACCTCGATCTTACCTACGGGACCAGTTTCAGGCTTGAGCTCGATAGTGACAGTCTGAACAGTATCGATAGCTGTCTCCACTGCTACCTGCCGGCGACGGTAGCCAGAACCACCCACGGAGAGGCGCACGATCCCGGCCGGAAGTCCTGTGAAGCGAAAGCGGCCGTCCCAGTCAGTGCGGAATGGCCCCTGCTGTTCGTTGAGACCGATGAGGGCGCTAACAGAGGCACCAACAACAAGAGCTCCTGAGTCAGCATCCACAACCATTCCCTCAATACAGGCGGTACGTAGACCAGTGACCTCGATAGGGCGTCCCCCAGGCGGGCGATCCCACTCGTCAAAGAGACGCGTGGCACCAACATAGTCGATGATCCGAAACCACTCCTTGCCGGTAGCAGCATCCACACGCGCGCCGCGCCCAATGATCTGCTTGAAAAGAATAGGAGACGCAATGGTCTTCATGAACACAATGTTGCGGCAGGCTGGAACGTCTACACCGGTCGAGAGTAACTCAGCGGTTGTTGCCACAACGGGAGTCTTTCGATCGCTGTCCTGGAAGTGCTCGAACCAGGTTGTAGCCTCGCCCTCCTCAGAGATGATGGGGACCGCATAGTTAGAGTAGCCAAGATCAGCAAACTCATTCTGCAACAGTCGGGCGACTAGACGTGCGTGGTCCATGTCTACGCAGAAGACCATTGTCTTCTCGGTCGATCCAAAGCGGCGCAGCAGACCGGCCAGGTGTTTCACCATGACCTCGGTTCGGTCAGGAAGTGTAATTTCACGCTCAAACTGAGGTGTCAGGTAAAGATTGCGCAGGTCGGCTCCTTCAGGAACATAGATCTCAGCACCCTGAGACCGGGCATCGCGAACATATAGGCCGTCCTTATCCACCGTTGTACGGACCTTGTGGACCTTGTAGGTGGCTAGGAAGCCATCCTCGATGCCCTGGCCCAGACTGTACTGATAGGCTGGAGGGCACCAGGTGCCTTTTGTAAGGTCGTTCGGATCGACTGGGACTTCAGGTTCCTCGCTACAGAAGTAGGCATATGTGTCGATATTTTCCGACTGCTTCGGTGTTGCTGTCATGCCCAGCTGGATGGCCTTAGGGAAGTGCCGAAGGATCTCATTCCACTTGCCGAAACCAGAGCGATGGCATTCGTCGATGATAATAAGACCAAAGAAATCGCGAGGGATGCGGCGATACAGGGATTGGACGCCGTCGTCGGAATCCAGAGTCTGGTAAAGAGCAAAGTAGAGGTCGCGGTTGAGGTTTAGTTTGCCACCCTGGACAATACCGCGCGGGTCGGACTGACCACCCGCAAATGGAGCGAAGACATTGTATGCCTGGTCGCGCAGGACAATACGGTCAGCCAGAAACAAGATGGGCTTTCTCAACCAGCCGGACTTCTTCAGCTTCCAGACGATTTGAAACGCTGTGAATGTCTTACCTGTGCCCGTAGCCATGGTGAGGAGGATGCGTCGCTGATCACGTGTCACCCGCTCGAGGACACGGCGGACTGCTACTTCCTGGAAGTAGCGGAGTTCCTTACCGCAGAGGGAAGGCGGACAGGCTGGCTGGAGTAGCGGATCTTTGCCAAAGGAAAGGGTTGGGTCGGCAGCCTGGAACGTTGCACCTGAGATTGGCCTTTGTGGACGATGGGCATGAAAGCGGGTTAGGAGTTCTTCAGGGGGAGGAAATACGGTGAGTTCATGGCTGCGATTGAGGAAGAAGTCAAACTCGACGAAACCGTGCCCGTTGCTCGAGTATGCAAACGGGACGCCAAGGGCTAGCGCATACGTCTTGGCTTGCTCAAGGCCAGCATCCACCGTGTGTGACTCGTCCTTGGCCTCGATAACGGCGATAGCCAGGGCATTGTGAAGACGGAGGAGATAATCAGCACGGCGAGGCTCGCGACGACGCGACTCCTCACCAACAAGATAAATACGACCTGCAGTAAATGGTTTCCCTCTCTGGAAATAGTGCTCACGTTCGATCTGACTCTCGCCCCACCCGGCGACCCTCAGTTTGGGGTCAATAAGCTTTGCACGGGTGTCGGCCTCATTCATCAAGCCCATGCGATGATCTACCCTTATATATACTAGGCATCTTGCTAGGTCTTATTATCAGATATGACAGGCAGGGGGTTTTCCCAGCGCAAGCCTGGAAACCGAGCGAAGTCTCCGTCGGTCGAACACAGCGTTAATCCATGCTCGATGGCTAGCGCAGCCAAATGCGCATCCGGAACAAGATTAGATCGTCCTCCCACCTGCTTTAGCAAGGTGCCCAGGATTTCACGATGGCGGTCAGTCGGCTGAGGAATCCAGACCGGATCAAGATCAAGCCACTGCTCGACTTGGTTCCACGCGTTCGTAATAGACTCCGGGCGTTCGAAGATTCGCGGATTCGACACCAGGCGCACAAAGGCCATCAGACTGGGCCACGGAAGACCCACCTGGGCCCTCCCGTTGAGTCGTCCATCCAACCAACCCCGCGCCGCCGCATGTTGGGGTAAGGTAGCCACATGAGCGTATATCAGCAGGTTGGCGTCCACAAGGATCACCCGAACATTTCCCCTTCGCTCACCGCCAACGCCTCGGCAATGTCATCCAGACTTCCCATCAGACACCGGCCTAGGGAGACCGCGGGGGTACGGTATGGGGTAGAACGCCGGCGCGGGGTGACCATCTGGGTAAGCCCGACGCGAAGAGCTTCGTTCACAACCCCTTTCAGGTTGCCCTTGCGTTTCTTCTGGACCTGCCGCAGGAGAGCTGCAACGTCATCGTCTAGGGTAAGTGTCGTACGCATACATCAAAGCATAGATAAGTTGATGCTCTAATGCAAGACTGTAATGTAAGATGAGGCCACCTTCGGGTCGCCACTCTGTTCACAGAAGGGCAATGCTTTAATGAAACTGGATCTAGAACGTTAAGGGAGAGATCTTGCTTAGACCCGGGGAATAACTTCCTTGGCCAACAACTCCATCGAGCGCAGCACTACACCCTGGTCAATGCGGATCCTTTTTGTTCGCCCAGCAATGGCCGCAGCAGCAATCATAGGCGAAGGGCAGTAGCCGTCATCCATGAGGGGCCTGAAGACTGTAGAAAAGCCCGTATTTCATGCCTAACCTCCTGTCTGTAATGGGGAAGCTACTCAATGAGTTTCTCATACAGGGCTTGCTGGCGCTCCAGGGCCTTACAATAACGGGCATGCCGCTCACTATCCGGCTCAGTCACAGTTCCCAGGAAAGGTGGAGAGCTGTCGAGATCCGCCAGAGCACCCAGGGCCGCCAACGCCAACAGGGCCGCGCCCCGGGCTGAGGCTTCCCTTACCCGAGACGCTACTAAGGGCCGGCCCAAAACATCAGCCATGATCTGAAGCCAGATAGCTGAGTTGAGCAATGCTCCGCCGCTGACCACCACTTGGCAATCGCCCGCGAACCAGGGCCGCAGCAGGTTGAAGACCAACGCCAACCGGTAGGCTACCGCCTCTAGTCCGGCCCGCAGGATCTCTGGAGGTGTAGTGGCCAAGGATAGACCATGGATGGTAGCCCTGGCATCACTGGCCCAGCCGGAACTTCGTTCCCCAGCCAGGAAGGGCAGCACTGTTAGTCCATGGGCGTCGGGTTCCATAGTTGCCAGGGCAAGCTCCAGGTCAGCTGGACCCGGCAAATGCAGGATGGCTTTAAGCCAGGTGAGCACGTTCCCACCCTCGCTTAGAGCACCGCCAAGGAGTGAGCGATGTTGGTCCACCCGGTAACACCATAATCCCCGGGGTACCCGCTCTACAGTATTAGGCACCATAATCCGTACCGCAGCACTGGTTCCCATAGTAAGGGCAACTCTGTCTGAAGATGCACACCCGCTTCCAACATTGGCTGCAGCGCCGTCGCCTACAGCTGGAAACCAAGGCACCCCATGTAGACTGGGCCACCGCTGAACAAAGGGTCGGCGTAAGTCCCTACGCGGGACATTCACATCGGTTAAGGGAGAGAGTTGCTCGATCTCTACCGGAAGCGCTGTGAGAAGCAGTTTGTCCCATGTTAGCTGCCGTCGATCCAGAAGACCTGTCCACGAAGCCACAGAATAGCTTACGGCCGCTTCTCCAAAGAGTTTTAATTCTAGATATTCACCGATCGACACCCAGCGGGCCACTTGGTGGAAGAGGTCCGGCTGCTTGCGGGCCAGCCAGCGGAAACGAGCTGGCAAGTAGCTAGGATGGAAATGACAACCAGTGCGATCATGCACGGCTTCCTCGTCGCATTGGGTCTGCAGCCCGGCCACCTCACTAGCAGCGCGGGTGTCTGCGTAGGTTATAAGTGGGGTTATGGCCTGGCCGTTCTTGTCCAAACCCAGAATGTTGCTAACCAAAGTGCAGATGGCAACACCGCCGATTTGCCGAGCCAGCTCACCTGACTCAGCCAGCACATCATCCACACAATCCCAGATCATCTCCAGCAGGGCATCGGGGTCGGCCTCGGAGGCACCCTTGGTGTTAGTCCACAGCTTATATACCCGGCGCGCCCCTAAGCCCCGTAAATCACGACCTTGGCAGTCAAAGAGTATAGCGCGCACCGATGAGGTGCCAAGGTCCAGGGCCAGAATCAAGGGAAACTCAGCCTGCTCAGGCGCTATTGTAGACACACTAAGATTCCTCACTTTTCAGTTGATCTCAGATCCGGGATTTTATCAGGAGATGTCTCCAGAAAGCGATGCCTTCAGAAAGCTCTGTTTTAAGTGGAAAAGAAAAACCTCCTTGACACAGAGATCTTTGCAGGCGCAAAAGTGAATAGAGAGGCAAGCTTACCAGACATATGGGCATTGGCTGAGAGAAATTGCACAATATCTAAGGCTGCACTATGCTAGGGTGAGTAGAACTTGTAATCGACGGCGGATTCACTGCACAATAACAACAAGGAGGGGAATAGTATGGAATATCGACCATTCGGGCAGACGGGATTGCAGGTCTCGGCCATTGGCCTGGGCTGCTGGGAAATCGGTGGGGGGTACGGCAAGATCGAAGAGGAGCTATTTATCCAAGCGGTGAACCGGGCACTCGACCTGGGCATCAACTGCTTCGATACTGCCGAGGCCTATGGCTTTGGTGCCTCAGAGCAGTCGCTGGCAAAGGCCCTGGGCACGCGCCGTAAGGAGGCCATTGTGGTGACCAAGTTCGGCGTGGGCTACAAAGAAGCCACCAACCTCCGCGATAGCAGCCGCCAGCGGGTGATGGCCTCGATTGACAAAAGCCTGCAGAATCTCAATACCGACTATATAGATGTTTATTTGGTTCATTGGCCGGACATTAACACGCCCTTTGAAGAAACCATGCGTGCCCTCGACGATATTGTCCAGCAGGGTAAGGCTCGCTTTGTGGGCATTTCCAACTTCCGTCTGGAACAAATCGAGACTAGCCTACGCACCCGACGCGTGGATGTGGCGCAGTATTGCTGGAATATGTTCGACCGGCGCATGCACAAGGAAATCTTCCCGTACTGTGTCGAACATAACATTGGCGTCATGGCCTATGGCTCGCTGGCGTATGGCCTGCTAACAGGCACCTTTACCGAGGATATGGAGTTTGATGCCAACGACTGGCGGGCACGTCGTGGTCGCCTGGGCACAATCAACCTCTTTCAGACCCTCTTTGGCCCGGAGTATTTCCCCCGAAATCTGCAAGCAGTAGAAGAACTCAAGCAGATGGCAGCTAAATACAACAAAAGCCTGCCGCAGCTCGCTCTACGGTGGACCACCTCCAATCCGGTGGTCAGTGTTGCCTTGGTCGGCTGCCGCAATGTGGCAGAGGTCGAGGATAATGTGGGCGCCCTTGGGTGGTCCATTTCCGCAACGGACATGAAGGAAATTGACGCTATCTTCGCCCGGCACCAGGTGGAGACCATGCCCGACGTGTGGCTAGAAACAGACTGATGAGGAATGTGTGGGCAACTTTATCCCTACCTTAACCCTCCCCCATCAAGGGGGAGGAAATTTTCTTACAAGTCACCGTTTGGTTTTTTTACTAGGCCTCATGAGCGTTGGAATTTTCCTAGCCTTCCCAACCGCGAGCGCATATCCAGACCCGCCAGAGGTTAAAAACTCACCCCCTTATAGCGGGATAAAAGACAGTGCCGAACCCAAAGTGATCCTCTTTTTTGGCAACAGCCTGACCGCTGGATACGGGTTGAATCCCAGCCAAGCCTTTCCTGCCCTGATTCAGAAAAAGATTAATGCGCTAGGCTGGAATTTTACCGCCATCAATGCCGGTCTGAGCGGAGGGACAACAGCCGAGGGGCTGCGTCGCATTAACTGGCTGTTAAAACGCCCCATTGACGTGCTGGTTCTTGAACTCGGAGCCAATGACGGACTGCGCGGGGTTGCTGTGGAGGTGACAAGACAGAATCTCCAGGCCCTTATCGAGCGTACAAAGAGTAAATATCCCCAGGTAAAAATTGTCATTGCCGGCATGCAAATACCTCCCAATCTGGGGCGGGACTATGCCTTGCGGTTTCGCTCTATTTTCCCCGAGCTAGCCCAAGAGAACCGGGCTTTGCTTATTCCCTTTCTGTTGGAAGATGTAGCGGGAATTCCCGGGCTCAACCTGCCTGACGGGATTCATCCTACAGCCGACGGACATAAGATTGTAGCGGAAAATGTCTGGAACATTCTGCAGCCTTTGTTAGGATCCATGCAATAATTCCTTTTCCTTCTATCCCTCAGCCCGCAGTGCCTCCAGAGGTGGGCGGTTGTGAACCCCCCAGCTGCCCAATATTCCGGTCACAACAGCTATCCCCGTCACCAACAGCAAAGCCAGGATAAGCGGTGCCACAGCAAGCACAAAAGTAATGTCAAAAACAAAGTAGGCTAAAGCCCAACTACCCGCAAGCGCCAGGATAATGCCGGCTAGACCAGAAAAGCTTCCTAAAAACAGGTACTCAATGAGCATAATTTTGACCACTTGAGCACGGGAGGCTCCCAGAGTTCTTAACAGAACGCTCTCCCTCATACGCTGATGTCGACCGGTTATGACTGCGCCAACCAATACCACCAGCCCCGTGGTAATACTAAACAAGGTCATAAAGCGTAGCGCAAAGGAGATTCTGCTTAAGACCGTATCAAGAGTATTCAGGATAAGAGTCAGGTCAATAATGGACACATTGGGAAATTTTTGCACCACCGCCCGTTGCACTTTAGCGGAGAGTTCGTTGGAGTCGAACCTGGTAACCAAGACATAGTATTGGGGAGCATCCTCCAGAACACCGGTGGGAAACACTACAAAGAAGTTGGGCTGTATGCGCCACCAGTCCACCTTGCGGATACTGCTGACGGTGGCGGCAATCGATACCCCTTGAACATCAAAGACAAGCTCATCGCCGGGAGCTATGTTGAGGATCTGGGCAATTTCTTCTTCCACGGAAATGCCCGCAACATCTGAACCACTGTCAACCTGGCCTTGCCAAGTGCCCGCAACTATGGTTTCGGTATCCGTAAGGCTATCTCGATAGGTAGCATGGTATTCTCTTTGTTGTGCCCAGTCGGCAGAGGATTGTTGGGCATCGTTATGAATGGCTCCAACGCGTTTTCCCTTAACCGCCGCCAAGCGCATGGTAACAATGGGAACCTGCTGCAATACGGGGAGATCGAAAGAGCGTAGCAAGTTAGCAATGTCTTCTCTTTGATCTCCCTGAATGTCGAACAGGACCATGTTCGGCTGGTTGTTCTTGCTCACAAGCCAAACCTGTTCTAGCAGCTGGCGCTGACTTAGGTACAGAGTCATAATCAAAAAGGTTCCTAAGCCCAGCGCTAGTATGAGTACAACCGTCTGATTGTTGGGACGGTAGAGATTAGCCAGCCCCTGGCGCCAGACATAGGTCCAAGAGTGGGGAAAATAAACCCTGACCAGCACCATGGTTAGTCTGGCCACTGCGGTGAGCAGCCCGAACGCCAACCCCAGGGCCACAAGAAAACCTAAGCCATAAACCCAACGCTCGGTTTGTGCCATAGCAAAAGAGCCAATACAGACAGCAATCAGCAGGTAGAGCAACCAGCGAAGGAGATCTTTAGAGCTTGATCCCGTATCCTCATAGGAGAACCGCAGGGTAAGTAGAGGCGAAATTCTGCGGATGGATAACAACGGGAGGAGGGCAAAAAGCAGAGTGATGCCTAAACCAATGGCCAGCCCCTGCATAATCGCACTCCAGGAAAGGGAAAAAGTCATTTTCACCGGCAGGAAATCACCGAGAGCTGCCGGTAGTAGAGTCTGAACACCTATCCCAACTAGAGCCCCTAAAATAGCACCGGCTAGCCCTATGGCCGTTGCCTGAGTGAGATAAACGGCAAAGGTATGCCTGGCTTTGGCCCCCAAACAGCGAAGGAGCGCAATGGTGCTGAGCTTTTGTTTGATATAAACGTGTATCCCGCTGGCCACGCCAAGGCCACCAAGCAAGGGAGCAATAAAAGCAACCAAATTGAGAAAACGGGTAAGATTTTCCAGGACCTTTCCCAAACTGGCTTTGCGCTCTTGCACAGTGTCGCTTTGCAGACGGTATTGGCGAAGATGGGGCTCTATTTCTTCCAGTAATTGCTCCACATCGGTCTCTGGGCCCAGCTTGAAGTGGGTCTTATAAGCAACCCGACTTCCTCTTTGTATGAGTGCGGTTTGATCCAGGTAGGCCATTGGTATATAAACGCGAGGGCCAACAAGGGCTTCTGCTGGAGCTTCGCCCGGCACTTTCTTAAGCCTTCCTACAATACGGAAAGTAAAGGCCCCTATTTTTATAGAATCCCCCACCTGGGCATCAAATTGAAGCATTAAGGCGTCGTCAACCAACGCATTAGGGCCGTTTCTAAAGTTATAAGCAGCTGTGCTTGGTAAGGTTTCCAGAAAACCATAGTAGGGGAAATTGCCCTTTAAAGCCCTAACCTGCACCAGTCGCGTGCTTCCGGTTCTGGGGAAGTAAGCCATGGAAGAGAAACCTGTTTCACGGGATTGGTCTCCACCGATCGAGTCGATCAACGCCTCGGTTGCCTGCGCAAAGGGCTGCCGGCTACTGATAGCCAGATCAGCACCTAGTAACGACTTAGCCTGATGATCCACAGCTTTTTTTACATTCTTGCCAAAGGAACTGATGGCAACCAAGGCAGCAACTCCCACTATAATGCATAACATCGACAAGATAAGCTTTTTCCGGCTGGTGCGGCTGTCCCGCCAAGCCATCTTCCATATCCAGGTAGCCAAAAACGCCTGTATTGATTTTGCAATCATGACTTTATGGGTTAAGACAGAGAAGGAGAAGGCTCTTGTTTCTGTCTCTATGCCCTCTCCTCCGCTACCATAGCTCCACCCTTCAGGCGAATAACGCGATGAGTACGCTGTGCCAATTCTAGGTCGTGCGTTACCAGCATCAGTGTTGTGCCAGCGATCTGGTTTAATTCAAAGAGGAGATCCATGACCTCCTCACTGGTTTCGGCATCCAGATTACCGGTTGGTTCATCGGCAAAGAGAATTTTCGGCTGATTAATGAAGGCACGCGCCAGAGCCACTCGCTGCTGCTCGCCACCTGAGAGCTGTACGGGATAATGGTGCAGCCGGTCCTCTAAGCCAACACGTTGCAAGAGTTGCAGGGCTTGCACCTTAGCCTGAGTGTTGCCGCGAAGTTCGGCAGGAACCATCACGTTTTCCAAAGCGGTGAGGGTAGGAATGAGTTGGAAGGTCTGAAATACAAAGCCGGTATATTTATTGCGGACCTCAGCAAGCTTATCTTCGTTCAGAAGATCAAGGTTGATGCCATCCAGAACTACCAAGCCAGAACTGGGACGGTCAAGACCGGCGCACAAACCTAGGAGGGTCGTTTTGCCGCTACCAGAAGGACCCACAATAGCACAGGTAGCGCCCTCATCCAGGGAAAAAGAGAGGTCGTTGAGAACGGTTATGGTTCGCTCCCCGCTTTTATAGGTCTTACTCAGACGCTGGGCACTTAATAGGGTAGATTTGGCCATAGGCTTTAGGGTGAATATGGTAGCGAGCGCGTGAGGCAGTCGTCAATGAGGGAGTCTTAGCATAAATATTTATCGTCTCTGTCCCGCACAACCGCTGGTTGAAAAATACAGGTAAAACGTTTATTTTCTCCTTACATGCAGGACTAATGTGGGCCGATGGCCCCCGCCTGCAGGACGTCTGGTACAAATGACAATTATTTTAGATCGGCCACATGAAGGATGGACCGGCAAAGAAGGGAGATCAATTATGAGCAGTAACGATCACTTGAAGGCTTCAGAGGTGCGTGCTCGTGTGCATCACCCCATCATTGACGCGGACGGCCACTGGCTTGAGTTCGGGCCAGTTATCCGCGAGGAACTCAGACGCATTGGCGGAGACCGCGCCGCTGAAGGGTTCTCAGCGTTTGGATCGCAGGTGCTTAAGGAGCTGAAAATGTCTGTGGCCGAACGGCGTGATCACAGGATTGCACAGCAAGGATTTTGGGCGATTCCCACTAAGAATACCCGTGACCGGGCAACGGCAATGATGCCACGGCTGATGTATGAAAGAATGGATGAACTGGGCCTTGACTTCACAATTCTCTACCCAACGATCGGTCTGGGAACAACGCGCATTGGTGATGCGGACGCGCGCCGAGCCGCCTGCCGGGCGTTTAACATCCTTAGCGCTGACTACTTCGGCCCCTTCTCCGATCGGATGACCCCGGCTGCGGTCATCCCCATGCACACCCCTGAGGAGGCCATTGAAGAGCTGGAGTATGCGGTTAAGCAGCTGGGCCTGAAAGTGATCATGATGGGCAGCATGATCCGTCGTACCATTCCAGCGGTTGCCCAAAAACATCCAGAAGCGGCAGAGATGGCCACCTGGCGCGATGTATTAGGACTGGACAGTGAGTATGACTATGACCCGGTATGGGCCAAGTGTGCTGAGCTGGGTGTCTCACCTACCTTCCACTCGGGTTCACGTGGGTATGCTCTGCGAGTGTCACCCTCGAACTTTGTGTATAACCACATTGGCCACTTTGGCGCAGCCAACGAAGCGGTGAGTAAAGCGCTGTTTCTGGGTGGGGTAACCCGGCGCTTTCCCCAGGTCAAGTTTGCCTTTCTCGAAGGGGGAGTGGGATGGGCCTGCCAGCTATTTGCCGATCTCATTGAACACTGGGAAAAACGCAATCCAGAGGGGCTGGAGGCAGTCAATCCCCATAATCTGAACCGGGAGTTACTCAGGGAGCTGGCTGAGCAATATGGCAGCCAGGAGATGGCCCAAGCCCTGCGAGAGAAGGACGAACTGCTAGACGCCACGGCCACCGGTGGCATAGAGAACCTGGACGATTTCTCAGCCTGCCAGATTAGTCGCAAAGAAGACCTACGAGAGCTATTCGTGCATAATTTCTACTTTGGCTGTGAAGCGGATGATCGCATGACAGCCTGGGCATTCAACCGGCAATGCAATCCTCTGGGATCTCAGTTGCATCCCTTGTTTGGCTCAGATGTAGGTCACTTTGATGTACCAGACATGACCCATGTGGTACCCGAGGCCTACGAACTGGTAGAGGATGGGGTGATGAATGAGGAGGATTTCCGCGACCTCATGTTTACCAATCCGGTACGGTTCTGGGGAGAAGGAAACCCAGAGTTTTTCAAGGGGACAGTGGTGGAAGAGAAAGCGCGGGCATTGCTGGCAGGGGGTTCGATTAGAGCTTAGTGCTGACATCTAAATAACTCAAAGATTGCAACTTGGCGGGACGCAAGAGGCATTGATTCTATAGGTAGGGGTGGGTTTGAAACCCACCCCTACCAGAGAACCTCAGATTTTCAGCTGTGGAGCAAATGCTTTACTCCTACCAGGGCTACCCCACCTACAGCGACATTGCGTTCTCAGCGTCTTTTACCTCCAGAAGCTCCACTACATTTCCGTCAGGATCCCGACCATAGGTTGCTCGCACTCCGCTTCCTGCTCCTTGGGGTGGGCAGTGAAAGATCATACCCGCAGCCTTCAGCCGCTCGTATTCTGCATCAATATCTGTGACGTTCAGACAAAGATGCGTGATCCCATGATCACAAACCGGCCTCATTGCTTCTGCTGGTTTAGGTGTTGGGGTCTTATACTGGAAAAGCTCGATGAAGGCGTTGCCCGCCTTTAGCATAACCAGGCGTGCAGATGAGTCCTTTAAGCCGGTAATGTTATCCGCCACTTCTGCTCCTACTTCCCAGCCCGAGGCAAAAACTTCCTCAAAGCCAAGCAGGTCCTTATAGAAACGCAGTGAACGCTCTAAATCTCCAGTAGAGATAGCGGTATGATGAATTCCTTGGATCATAATCTATCCTCCTTTGTTTGAGCATAAGTTTACTATGCTTGTTACTTTCTCCCGGGTTTTCTCAGGTTCCTAAAGTAGCGTGCGCTATGCGCACGAATCCAATCAAACACCTCTCAGAGGGTGGATCATGGCGCTCAGTAGGCGGAACGGTCTCTGTTTGGGTACTCATACAATATCCCTTTAAGCCTTAGTTGCTTTTGCTAAGACAATCAAGCATTTTAGTCATGCGAAAGCAAAACCATCTCTAAGGAGGAGCTACCTATGATCGTGGATAACCCCAGAGGAAATTATAAGTTTATCAAAGGTATTGATCCTTTTTCTTCGGGTTCGGTTGCTCATCCTGGTTATGAGGTTGTACATGTGACATTCAACCCGTTTCCTCCCTTGCACAAGGGATTCGATTTGATTGAACGCCATCTGCAAAGCATCGGGCGGCCCATTCATGCTTTGTGTGGTATGGAGCTGCGCATCCCCAAACCTCTCTCATTGCAAGGTTTTGGTGAGTTTAATCAGCCCTATATAAAAAAGCTCGAAGGCTGGGGATTGCCCGTAGAGGGCTTGAACCCAGTAGCGCGCACTAATGTGGCTATTGAAGTCAACCCGGTACCTGAGCCCTCAGTCTTCGGTTTTTCCTACACTGTGCCTTCGCAGCATCTGGGTGTAACCTTTATGATGGCCGGATCTGCCGAAGTGAGCAGGGCTGGAGAGAGTGGAGCAGCTGAGATTATAAGCCATGGAGATGTTTCAACCGCAGGGATGCGCCAAAAAGCTGAGTTTGTCCTCCAGACTATGAATGAGCGGTTGCAGGAGATGGAGGTTACCTGGGCAGAGGTCACAACGGTTGAGATTTATACCGTTCACAACATTCATCCGCTAATGGAGACAACCCTTCTTCCTCCTCTAAAGAGCGCTAACCGTTGCGGTATCCTTTGGCACTATGCCCGTCCCCCCGTGGTCGAGCTTGAGTGCGAGATGGATGCCCGCGGTGTATACCAGGAATTAGTATTACCGGGGTAGGGGCGAAGCAGAAACTGGCCCGTGCAGACTTTAGGGCACGAGAAAGGCAGCAGAATAAAAGATGCGTAAGAACTTGAAACCTCAGGATTTGGGGGATTTTCTTGAACAGGCCAAGTGTGCAACCTTGGCAACCCACCTTCGTGACGGGACAGTTCTGCTCTCGCCGGTATGGCATGAGTGGCGCAACAGCGGCTTTACAGTTGCGACCTCTGCCGAGGATATCAAGGCACGCCATATTCAGCGAGACCCGCGTGTTAGCATTGTTATTGCGGAAGACACGCCACCCTATCGCGGGATCGAAGTGCGTGGTCAGGCAAAGATTGTGCGCAATGACGCGTTGGCAACTATACGCCGGATAGCCATTCGCTACCTCGGCGCCGAGCAGGGAGCTGCCTACATTGACGCTGTGGGCCAGGGTGATCTTGTGCTCATCCGTCTTGAGCCCGGGGTGCTCCGTGCTTGGGATTTCACTGACGAATTCTAAGACGAACTTATGGTATTGCTCGGAAGCCTGGGCTTGCCTGTTGGCAAGCTTGTGAGGTTGCGACATCTAGTAGCACTGAGTAATGTTAGGGAGTTTTCCAGAGCTAAAGGTGAGAGAAAAGTGATCGGCTGCTGCGCCAGTGTCCCCCTATCCTGTGGTTTGAGTTAGGCTCTGGTACCTCAGGGAATGTTATGAGCGAGGTTTCATTTGGAACAATCTTGGGAGGCTTCGGTGCCGGACTGGTATCTGGGCCGACTCTGTGTGAATGGGCAGAGGAGATCGAACGGCTGGGCTTTGACGTGCTCTGGTTTCGTGACCATGTGCTCTGGCACAGTCCGGTACTGGATCCGTTTACGGCGTTAGGAGCCTTGGCGGCACGGACCACGCGGGTGCGGCTGGGAACTGGTGTGCTTCTACTGCCCTTGCGTAACCCTACACTGGTAGCAAAAGCCATTGCTTCTCTGGACTTCTTCTCAAGCGGCCGGGCTATTCTGGGCATAGGCATTGGCGGAGAATTTCGCCAGGAGTATGACGCCTGTGGAGTACCGGTGCGCGAACGGGGCCGGCGCGCTAATGAGGCCATTGAGGCCATAAAGGCCCTATGGACTAGTTCCTCGGCTACGTTCAAGGGCAGATTCTATCAGTTTGAGGGGGTGGTAATGGAGCCCCGCCCCAGGCAGCAGCCCTACCCACCCATTTGGGTTGGGGGACGCTCAGACGCAGCGCTGGCAAGGGCGGGAAAACTTGGCGACGGCTGGTATGCCTACTTTGTGACGCCTGAGCGTTTTCGCGCCAGCTTAGATAAGGCCCTCGAATATTGGCACAAGCGTGATACATCGACTACCACGTTTGCCTCTGGCCTGGTCTTGTACTTTTGTATTGCCCCCTCCTATGAGGTAGCTAGGCGGGAAGCGGCCCACTACCTGGCAACAGAGTACCAGCAGTCGTTTGAGTCTTTGGTTGATAGATACTGTGCTCTGGGTTCGGTGTCTGAGTGTATTGCGACTATTGAGCGCTATGTAGATGCCGGGGTACGGCACGTAAGCCTAATCCCCATTGGTCCACCGGCTAAGTTCATGGAACAACTACAACAGCTCTCGGCTGAACTGTTCCCACGTTTTCGCACCCAGGAGGTGGAAAACCGTGAGTGACAATATGCATCATTGGGCACCAGAAGAGGTGCGCCATTGGGCGCGGGGCTGCCTGTGTCGGCAGACTAGGTTATGCCCCGGCGCGTACCTAGCCTCGATTTCCACGGGGCTATAATGAGGTTAGACAAACCCTATTATGGGTTTAGAGCAAGCACTTATGTTGGAGACTATACCTGAGGTTGAATGCGATGTGGTTGTGATTGGAGGCGGTATTGCCGGCCTGTCCGCTGCCATTACTGCCATGCACGAAGGGGCTGAGGTCATTCTGCTGGAAAAGGCCCCGAAAATTCAGCGCGGTGGCAATACTGCCATTGCCGATGCGCAAATCCGCTATCCCCACGAGCCCGACGACTACTCCCCCACGGGCCAAACCAAAGAGGATTTCTTCAACGCCTTTATGCGGGTGTCCCGAGGCCGGGCCAACACGGAACTCATCCGGGTGCTTGTAGACAATGCCGCGGACACGGTCGACTGGCTCACCAATCTGGGCGTAGAGTGGGAAAAAGGCTATCCCAATGTAGCCGGCTACCGCCGGCAGCCCGTGGGCGGTGGCTGGCAGCTGGTTCATACGCTCTACGGGCACCTGGAGCGCGGCGGTGTGCATGTGGCCTATGGGACCGCAGGAGAAAAGTTACTCACAGACCGCACTGGGCGTGTGGTGGGCGTGCGGGCACTGGAACCCGAGGGCTACACTGAGGTCAAAGCCCGCGGGGGCGTGGTTATTGCCAGCGGCGGCTTTGAGGCCAATCCCGAGATGCGCGTTCGCTACCTCGGCCGTTATATGGACAACTTGATTCTGCGCGGCACTCGCTACAATACCGGTGAGGGGCTGACAATGGCTTTGGAGATTGGCGCCCTACCCGCCGGGCAGTGGGGAGACTTCCATTCCGCGGTTCTTGACGCCCGCTCCACTCCCTTTGAGTGTGGCATGACAGCCATCTACATCTTCCAGCTCGGACTCTTTATTGATGAGCACGGTGAACGCTTCCTGGACGAGGGTGAGGATTTTCGCGACCAAACCTATGTTAAATTCAGCAAGGCCATCTTGAACCACAAGAGTGGGGTGGCCTTCAATGTATTTGACAATAAGGTGCGCACAGAAGACCCGGATGCCTGGAAGCGCGCCATTCGTACCTCAGAGGAACCCTATGAGGCCGAGACTATTCACA
The DNA here is from genome assembly GCA_965220955.1 of uncultured Binatia bacterium (SeqCode). Lineage (GTDB taxonomy): Bacteria > Desulfobacterota > Binatia > Bin18 > CBDCRK01 > CBDCRK01. The sequence continues at coordinate 499,805 of CBDCRK010000037.1, forward strand.
AGCTGGCAGAGATGGTCCAGGTGCCGTCGGAGCGGATGGCGCGAACCATCCAAGCGTACAACGCCGCCTGCCAGCCACACACCTTCGACCCCTTGCGGCTAGACGGACTGTGCACCAAGGGCTTGGCCGTCAACAAGTCCAACTGGGCACGCCCACTGGACACTCCCCCCTTTCTGGCCTATCCGGTCACCGGAGGCATCACCTTCACCTTTGGAGGGTTGAAAGCTAATTCTCAGGCGCAAGTCATCCACACCTCGGGCCGCCCCATTCCCGGCCTCTATGTAGCCGGCGAGCCTATGGGGGAGCTATACTATTATAACTATATGGGCGCTACCTCTGTACTGCGCGGAGCTGTCTTCGGCCGTATTACTGGCCGTGAGGCCGCTAGGGGACGAGGATAAGTAAGTCTCTCTTGTGATTGTTCCTTTGAGAGGCTAAGGGAGCCGCTGCTCTCGGTTATAAATGTTATAAGCTGGCAGTCTTCCAATTTTAGACACCTACAACGTAACCCCTCTTCCAGGAGATACTTCATACGGTTTCCTAGCCTTATTTTTCTCAGGAGGATGTCAACCGAGATCCGATAAGGTACCCAATCGAGGCCATAATATGAAAGTTGCTACTGGTCGTGCTTTCTTTGAACAATTCGGTGCCTGGGCGCAAGCCGTGGTTCCAGACCTCCAATGGGCATTGATTGAGGCGGACGGCTCGTGGTCAGAATCTCCTGAGGATTGTGATTTGGTGGTCTGGGCCGGTGACTCCTATACGGACGAGTTCGTTAAGACAGTAACAACGATCCCCGCGGTCCGCTGGGCCCACACGGAAGACACCGGCACGGATGGGTTTTTCTACGAGTCCATGCGGGCCAAGGGAACGATTGTAACCCATAGCCCTGGCGCCAATGCGGTTGAGGTTGCCGAGTTCGCCTTCAGCTTGATTCTTTGGTCAGCCAAGCGTCTCGGAGAATTCCGTGATAGCCAGCAAGAACATCTTTGGCAGAAACTCAAACTTGAGAGTTTAAGCGATAAAACGTTATTGATAGTGGGATTGGGAGCCATTGGAGGAAAGATCGCCTCATTTGCCAAGAGCTTTGCTATGCAGGTTCTAGGAATCCGTCGATCCCTAGATGCTGTTGCCAATATCGATCATCAAGGCACCCTCACAGAGCTTTCGCGCTTCCTACCTCAGGCTGACTTTATTGTTCTCGCCCTGCCCTTAACCCAAGAGACCCAGGAACTCATGGGGAAGAACGAATTTGCCCTTATGAAGCCAACGGCAACGCTGATCAACGTGGCTCGGGGGGGAATCATCGACCTATTGGCATTGAAAGAAGCGTTGGCAGCGGGCCAGATCCGGCGGGCGTGTCTTGACGTACTGCCCAACGAGCCCTGGCCCACGGAAGACGATCTCTGGGATGTCCCGAACCTTTTTCTTACTCCGCACAACGCCGCGTCGTCCTCACTCTATCTGCCCCGTGTTGCTAAACTGTGGATTGAGAACCTACGCCGCTATATCCAAGGCGAGGAGTTACTCTACAGAGCCAGCTGGTCAGAACCCAAGGCAGGAGGTCAGCAATAATTCCTTTGGAAACATCCATAAGATCTCAATCGAGTTCGTCAAGAGTGAGCCTGAAACTGGGCACAAATTTATCTATAAAATAGCGCACTTCCGGCAGACCGAGTTCCTCAACGCTTGCTCTGAGGGCCTTCTCCGCTTTTGAGAACTCCTGGTTGCCCGCACCAATCTCCTCCAGGCACTTGATATAGGCACAGAGCTTGTCCGCTGCCTTAACCAGGTCTTGATGAACGCAATCGGCTTCCTCGGCAAGGAAGAACGCCTGATAGTCTTGTTTCAGCTCGTTGGGAATCATATTGAGCAGCCTCTTTCCTGCGGCGGCCTCGATCTCATGATAGGCGGTCTTGATCTCAGGATTAAATACTTCACAGGAGCCGGAAGATCACCGGTAAGGACTTCACTGGCATCGTGATACAACGCCAACACGGCCGTTCTTTCCGGGTTCACGTCTCCCCCAAATACTCGGTTGCGGATAATGGCCAAGGCCTGGGCAACCATGGCCACGCGCAAGCTGTGCTCTTGAATGTTCTCGGGGTAAGTGGTGTGCATTAACCCCCAGCGCCTAATGAACTTCATCCTGGATAAGTAAGCAAAGAAATGGCTCATGGTGATCTCCCTAATTCATTGCTCCCTACGCGCTTCCACAACAAGCAGCAAGGGACACCCAAGGTATTTCGTGGCCCAAGGAATTTCATTGACCAGGTTAGGGCGTTCGACACTTTTTTTCATTGTTACCTCTCCCTCAGGTTTGCACGCGCTGGTTTGGTGAGCTCGATTTTTATTCTAGCCCTGTTAGGCAGCCCTTTACAGTGCCTTTGGGTTACGTACAATAGCTAGCCGCAACTTGTGGTGCAGCCATGTCTCATGGTGCGATAGCATTCATTTCTGTTCAAGTAAGGAGCTGACTATGGACACGCGCCCCCAAATGTATTTCTCAGACCTGCACGAAGGCATGGAAATCCCTCCTGCCACTTACGGACCCATGGACCGTAACGGGTACATTAATACTGCCATCATCTTGCGCGACACCAATCCGCTTCATCTTGACCGCGTCTACGCTCACGAGCGCGGCTTGCCCGATGTGGTGCAGCAGGGGCCGCTCAACGAGACCTACCTCTACCGCTTTCTCACCGACTGGCTCCATCGTCCCTGGGACCTGCGCAAAACAAAGATTCGTTTTGTTGCCAATGTCTTTCCCAACGACCTACTGACCTGCAGGGGCACGGTCACGCGTACCTATCACGAAAATGGGGAGCCACTGGTTGACTGTCAAATCTGGCAGGAGAACCAGAAAGGCGAGAAAACCCTGACCGGTGAGGCAACGTTTACACTACCGGAACGGGAGTAAGTTGAGGGACGGGATGGTCCTGTCACGACCGGCCACAAACCAAGACTCCCAGCAGATCATTGAGTTTATCGACACGGTATATCGTGAATATGGTGACAAAATATTTTTGGAGGGTGCGGATCAGGATCTGCTAAGGATTGAAGCGTCATATAAAGACAAAGGCGGCGATTTTAGGGTTTTGGAAATTGGGGGTGAAATGGTCGGAACCCATGCGGTTCTGCCGATCCATGCTCAGTCAGGACTGGTGACTTTTAGACGCCTTTACTTACGCCAAGACTTACGAGGATCTAAATGGGGTGCTGACTTGATGAATTGGGCCATTAACTGGGCTAAAGAAAATGGGTTTACAAAAATCGAGTTTTGGTCAGACACGCGCTTTCATCGTGCTCATAGGTTCTTTGCAAAATTTGGTTTCATCAAAGGTGAGAGGCAACATATGACGGATGGGGCTATGCCCTACTCGGAATACCGATTCCATTTGAACCTTACACCCCTAAGGAAGTAAGTTAAAGACTGAGGCCAAAGGCAACGCCCAGGCCCCTATACACTGAGTTATCAAAGCTTATCATTAGTAGCCTTGTCTGTTATCGGCCTTATTTGTAAACTGTGCATCCACGCTCTTCAAGCCGTTGAATCCAGCCGGGGAGAGCGTCCCTTGCCGCGGCTTGTTATGTCTATCCATAGATTCTATGGCTGGTTTAGGAAATCCAGAACAATTCGGTTAAACCTCTCAGGTTGCTCTACGTACACCAGGTGACCAGCATTCGGTACGATCAACCGCTTCGCCCTCGGTGTGCCTATCTCCAGTACACCTGCATGGGCATGCACATCTGGTATGTCGGCTTCTCCCACAATGATGAGAGCAGGTACCCGCACCTCCGAGAGTCTCCCCAGCGCGGGTGAGGCAGGCTGCCGCATGAGAGTGAATGTGAAGGGGCATGGACTTCCAGCCGCCAGCGACGAAAGTCTTCCATCTGCATGCCCTCAGGACGTTTCAGCAAGCCAACAACTTTATACATGACGCCTCCTTGTTTGGGACAGAGATTGACTGCCCTATACTGGGCTTGAACGCCCGGTTCAAGCCGTGGGCACGCAATAGACGTGGGCACGCAATAGACGTGGCACTTTCGATTGACAAGGTTGCCCCTCCAGAAGGATAATGCGGGCATACTCGCTTGTTTGCGTAAGGAGGGGAGCGTATGCAGAAGTACAAGGTTATTTCGTCGGACGATCACATTTATGAACCTCTTGATCTGTGGACCACTAGGCTTGAGAAGAAGTTTCGCGATCGCGCCCCACGAGTCATCCCAGCAGAGGGTGACGACTGGTGGTATTGCGAAGGAATCAAGATCCAGACAGCAGCGGCCGGTGCCCAAGCCGGACTGCGCTTTGAGGATCCGGATAGCCTGAGCTTTAAAGATAAAGTTGAGAATATCCGGCTCGGCGCGTACATCCCGGAAGAGCATATCAAAGATATGGATGCCGATGGCATAGAAATGGGCCTCGTGTATCCCACCGTTGGGCTGCAACTCTATCAGCGGATTCAGGATAGCGAGTTGCTGACCGTCTTATTTCGCGCCTATAACGACTGGCTCGCCGAGTTCTGCAACACCTTTCCGGAGCGTCTCAGGGGGATCGCTATGATCAACCTTGACAATATTCCGTCAGGGGTCAAGGAAATGGAACGTTGCGCCAAACAGGGGCATCGCGGCATTATGATTACCATTCAGCCGTTGAGAGGCCTGAGCTATGATCGGCCAGAATACGAACCCGTCTGGGCTGCGGCCCAGGACTTGGCCCTGCCCATCAGCCTGCATGTGACAACGAATCGGCCTGACCCGGATGACCCGGGAGCGCTCCTCTTGGATGCGGCCAAGCCCTCCTTTTTTGTCAATCTGGATCACTGGCCACGGGTCTGTCTGACCGACATGATTTTTAGCGGCGTGTTTGAACGTTATCCCAAACTCCAGGTCGGATCGGTAGAAATGGAGCTGTCGTGGGTGCCGCACTTCCTTGACCGCATGGATTACAACTACACACAGCGCGCGCGGGAGATTGCTGGGGCACGATTCAAAGAGGCCGTCCTGCCGAGTGAGTTCTTTCACCGCCACGTCTTTTTGAGTTTTCAGGAAGACCATATGGGTATTCGTGATCGGGAGGTCATTGGCGTGGATAGCCTTTTGTGGGGATCAGATTACCCCCATCAAGAATCGACTTTTCCGAAGAGCCAAGAGTTTCTTGGAGACCTTCTTGCGGACTGTACCGAAGAAGAACGGGTCAAGATTGTGGGTGGCAATGCCGCACGGGTGTATCAGTTGGGCTGAGGCCTTAAAGCCTTGTAGAGAAGAAGAATCGGCTACCCTTCATAAGGATTCGTCCATGTCCAAGCAAATCCATCTCGCCGGCTTTGCGCTCTTTACCCCAGCTCCGCATATGCCGCTGTCGTGGATCTATCCGCGTGAGAAGATCCGTTACAAGTGGTATGAGGGCGAGTACTGGGAATCCGTTGTCCGCACGCTGGAGCGCGGCAAGTTCGACATGCTGTTTTTCGCGGATAGCCTGGCTGGTGGAACGCAACCCGATCAAGTTCGCTATGCGATTCAATTCCCCAGTCACGACCCGGTCTCTCTGGTGACCTATCTCTCGGCTGTGGTCAAAAAACTCAGCTTTGCCGTCACCATGTCCACAACATTTTACCCGCCGTTTCTGCTGGCCCGGACTTTATCGACGCTCGATCATCTCACCAAAGGGCGAATTGGCTGGAATATCGTGTCTTCGACCTCAACGGCTGAGGCGAAAAACTTCGGGATGGATAGCCTACCTGCGCATAACGACCGCTATGATCGCGCCGACGAATACATGGAGGTGTGCTACGGACTGTGGAACAGCTGGGACGCGGATGCTGTACAAATGGACATGGAGCACAAGGTCTTTGCCGATCCGTCCAAAGTCCACCGCGTCGACTTTCGGGGTCGGTGGTATAAGACCCAGGGGCCATTTACGGTAATGCCCTCTGTCCGCCAGCGTCCGTTTCTGTTTCAGGCTGGCCAGTCAGACCGGGGTCGGACCTTTGCCGCTCGACATGCAGAGGGCATCTTCAGTGCTGCGCGCGGCATCAAGCAGATGCGTTCATTTTGTGAAGATATTGCCAGCCGAGCGGAACGCTTAGGGCGCAATCCGGACGAAATCCCAATTCTGTGGGCCGGCCAGCCGCTCGTGGCAGGGAGTGAGGCTGAGGCGCGTGAACGCTATGCCGCCATTCGTGCCCGGATTCCGCTCGAAGCGTCTTTGGCCCAAATGTCGATGCACTTTGATCTCGATCTGTCTCAGTTTGACATCGACGTTCCGGTCCAGGACCTCGACGTGCCCGGCACGAGAGGCTTGTTTGAGATGTATCAAAAATATGATGAGACAATCACGTTGCGTGATATTGCGAAAACGTATCTGGCCGGGAGCGATACCAATCCGTTAGTCGGTACCCCTGCGCAAGTGGCGGACGCCATGCAGCACTTCCTTGAAGCAGGCGGCGGCAACGGGTTTCAGATTACGCCCCCGTTTTATGCTCCTGACTATTATGAAGACGTGGTGAACCTCTTAGTCCCGGAACTCCAGAAACGCGGGGTGTATCGAGACGACTACACGGGCACGACCTTGCGCGAGCATGTGTGCAGGTAGTTTCAGGTTAAACCTAAATGTCGCTCAGGTTTTTTGGGCTGTAAGACCGCGACGAGATTGGGCTTTCTCTGAAAAAGCCTCAAAAAGTGGTTGCGGGGGTGGGATTACACACAGCCGGGCAGGATCACGCGGCCAGGGGTCTGCTGCCGGCACTGCTTAGCCGCCAGCCGTTGGATGAGCGTATCCAGGATAACTTCGCTGACCTCGCTGACCTCAGCGGCCGAGGCTGGGGCGAGGGGAGGGGCCGTCCGTCCAGTCTGGATCGAGAGGTCGACACTCGTCGTTGTCTGTGATGGGCGGCTGCCGCTAAAACCGACGACCTGAATGCCGGATATACAACCCGGCACAGCCTGGTAGAGCGGGCTCAAATCGTGACACTGATCTGCTGACGGGTGGCTAATGAGAGTACCGAGCACCGTCTCGGCTCTACGCTCAGAAATCGTTGCGTAGGTGTCCGAGATGCGGGCATAGCTCACAGGAGCAGTCCTGCGGCTGGTTGTTGAAAAAGTAGGGGGTGTCCCGAAGAGACGGGTCACTTGAACACCAAAGACTGTGTAGTCTAGCGAGTAACGACCGGGAGCGCGAGGATTTTCGTCGCGTGTCGCGTAGCGCGTCTCGGTATGGGACGCGCCGCCACCAAGATCAATCTGCCAACCGCCCCGCTCGATAGCCAGGCCGATGGGAAATAAATAGTCGGTTGTATCGGCCAGGGTTGGGACGAGGGACGCATCCTTGATGGCCCAGGGTTCGTACGAGAACCCGGCCCGGAATTTGACCCCCCGCATAATCTCAAGCTGCATCCCGGCACCGACCCGCCAGCGGTCTTTGGCATCCCCAACCGCGGGGCTATCCAGAAACGAGCGCTTCTCGAAACGCAGGCGGCTGTCTTCAAACACCGAGTATTGGGTCCAGCTCCCCTGAGCGGTAATCGTCAGGCGCTCGGTCAGGTGATAGGCTAAGCCCAGTTTCACATTCTGAGGGATGTTGAAACCCACCGTGGTATCATCGCCCCTGCCGTTGACGCGGGCGTTGCCAAACATCCAGATATGGCCCGGCGTCTTATAGGCGAGACCTAGATCCAGTTTCTTGGTCGGCTGGTAGAGTAGGCCGAGCGTCCCAAAAACCCCCGGTCCACGGGCGTCGATATCCAGCCGACCGACCGGGCTTGGAGTCTTTAATTTCAGGCGGCCATAGGTCGGATTGAGGGATACGCCCAGGTGCAGATTTGGTCCCACCGAATAGGCAATCGACGGGGCCAGAGAAACGGAAACCAGTTCGGTGAAGAAATTATTGGGCACGCCGTGGGCCGGGTCGGCCCGATGGTTAAACATGAAGCCCAGCGAGCCATACATGCCGAGGCCGAATCGAAACGACCCAAAGCTGTCCGTCACATAGCCAAAGTTGGGAGCCAGTGGGAGTTCTCGGCTGGTGCTGTCATAACCCAAGGGACTTTTATAGGTGGGATGAAAACGCACGGCCAATAAGCCGACCGACAGGGAGGGGGGCAGCAGGCTGAGCTGGGCTGGGTTGTTGAACGCAGCCGTGCCGGCGTTCATTGGCAGGGCGACCACATTGCCGGCCAGACCGCCGTCGGTTGGCCCGCTGGCCGGAATGCCGAGTTGGCTGGCCTGAGCGGGTCGAGCGGTGAGCAGGAGGCTGATAATACAAAAAATGATCAGCCATAGCCGGTTTGTCCGGGCAGAACAGCGGGGAAAATCGACCACTCGAGGACATCGCTTCCAACAGCGCATCCATCACCTCCATGCCTGAGAGACAAGGCACCCTATGACAGACAGACCGCTAATTCAATACGGGTTGAGCGAACAAAGATATTGTTGATCTCTTCCTGCATGGCAAGATGCGTGCTACACCCGGGGCAATATGGACCAAGACCTCTTACCATCGGTGGCGGTGGATGAGTCAGAGATGTACCAGTCTTTAGGCCGGCGGCGTGCGCTGCAGGACAAGGAGGGGGCAACCATTATCTACGGCCACGAGTCCGACCAGTAGAAGGAGATTCCGCACGCGCCTGAGCCCTTGGCCTAAGAGACCGCAGGACATCCCGGACTCAGCGAGTCTGGCCCCAGGTGTTCCAATACGTCAGCTCGCGGCCCGGGCGGCGCGGCGCCGGTTTGAAATCCGTGCCGGTATAGTAGGCGATTGGCAGCAGAACGGCCTGGGTCACCGAATCGGGGATACCAAGCAGCTGGGCAACTTCTTTTTCGCGCACAAGGTGGAGGGTGGTCCAGGCCGACCCTAATCCCCGGGCGCGCAGGGCCAGCATCAAGGACCAGGACGAGGGCAGGATTGAGCCGTACAGGCCGGCTTGGGCGGCGGGGCTGGGGTCTGTGGCGCGGCCTTCAATGCAGGCGATAAGCAGAACCGGCACCTTGTGCATGTGGTCTGACAGGTGCCAGGCCGAGACGGCAATGCGTTGACCGGGGGTGGACGGCGTTTGGCTGGGACGTGCCCCGGCATAGCGCTCGAAACTGCGGCGATACAGGTCGGCAACGGCTTTCTTTTTGGCCGGATCGGTAACCACCATAAAGCGCCAGTTCTGCTGATTGCTGCCGGTCGGAGCCTGCAGGGCGATTTCGATGGCCTCCTCGATCACCTGGGGCTCAACCGGCCGGCTGAGGTCGAGCCGTCGGCGGACACTCCGGGTGGTTGTCAGGACATGATCGATCGCGCTCAGGTCTGACGAGGCAGACTCCTGGCCGGAGGCGGGAACAGGGGGGAGGCTGAAGGCGATCAACCCAAGTGCTGCGGCAAACCAGGTCAGGCGTCGTGTTTGGCCTTTTGGTGCGCGGTCTTGTCTCAAATTCATCGTGTGTCTCCTTTCTCGGGGCTGAAGGGGGAGCCATCTTAGCAGAGTGGGAGGTGAAAGAAAGAAGGCAGGACCCGGTGTTTTGAGTTGACAAGGGCGCGTCTGAGTAATACATGAGAGACAACGTACAGTTCGATACCACAAAAAGGAGGTTCAATATGGCCAGCGAACAATTGCAACAGGTCCTGAGCATGTTCAAAGAGATAGGCGAAAAGATGGGCTCGGCAAAAGATCTGAACGAAATGCGGGCGATTATGATCGACGCACCGGTTCCCAGCGGCGTGTCGTGTAACCTAGTTGAGGCCGGCGGGGTGTCGGCCGAATGGCACGTTGCCGACGGTGTGGACAAGAACAAAGTCATTCTCTATGTCCACGGTGGGGGGTATGTCATGGGCTCGGCCGGCACCCACCGTGATATGACCTCTCGCCTCTCCAAGGCGGCCGGTGCGCGGGTGCTGTCGCTCAACTATCGCCTAGCTCCTGAGCATCCATTTCCGGCCCCGGTCGATGATGCCGTGGCAGCCTATGGCTGGTTGCTCGGCCAGGGCATCAGTCCTTCAAACATAGCGATTGCCGGAGATTCGGCCGGTGGTGGGCTGGCCCTGGCAGCCCTGTTAGCCATCCGCGACGCTGGTCAGCCTCTGCCCGCGGCGGGCGTTGGGATTTCTCCGTGGGTCGATATGGAGGGCACCGGCGAGTCGATGACCACCCGGGCCGCGGCTGATCCGGTTGTTCAGAAAGAGGGGCTGCTGGGCATGGCCAAGCTGTATCTGGGCGACGCCGATCCCAAGAACCCGCTGGCCGCACCGCTGCACGCCAATCTGGCCGGCCTGCCGCCGCTGCTCATTCAGGTCGGTGATGCCGAGACCTTGCTAGACGATTCCACGCGGTTCACCGAACGGGCGCGCAAATCCGATGTGGACGTGACCCTCAAGGTGTGGGACGAAATGCCGCACGTGTGGCACATGTTTGCCGCAATTCTGCCCGAAGCGCAGCAGGCGATTGATGAGATAGGCGCTTTCTTCAAAGCCCGCACCGCGTAGCAGTCTTACCCGCAGCACAGGGCAGCCCGACGGGCTGCCCTTTTTTTAGCCCTCGGCCGCGGCTGCGACTCGCCAACCCGTGATATTGTACAGTTCAGCCACATTGCCGCCCAGCTGCCCCACCTCACCTACCACATGTATCACCTTGACATGTACCCATCCCTGATCGATAAAATCGGCAACGTTGTCACTCTTGCCCTTTTGGTGCTGGCCTACATCTTGACCCAGACGCTGCGAAGGACCTCGGGGTAATTGCAAACTGTACGAAAAAAGAGTTCTATGAAAGGCTCGTGTGAGAGGGGGAATTTCAATGCAAGAATTGACTCGCTTACCCGCAACCGCTTCCCCAAAGGATATGACCGCGGCGATAGCCCGTGACGGCGCGGTCATCATTGAAAACGCGATCAGTCGGCAGCAGGCCCAAGCCACCCTAGATGAACTGATGCCCTTTATTGAAGGTACTCCGGTTGGTCGGGACGAGTTCTCCGGCCACCAGACCACGCGGACCGGGGCGCTGATCGCCCGCTCTGCGGCGTGTCGTGAACTCGTCATGCAGGACAATATTCTGGGCGTATGCAATGAGTTTCTGCTGCCCAACTGCAAGCGCTATCAGCTCCATCTGGCCCAGGTCATCCGCCTTATGCCGGGCCAGCCGAAACAGTTGTTGCACCGCGACCGGCTGGTGTGGGGACAGTACCTGCAGGACCTCGAGCCACAGCTCAACACTCTGTGGGCGCTGACCGAGTTCACCAAGCAAAACGGGGCAACCCAGCTGGTGACGGGCAGCGCCGAGTGGCCCAAGGAGCGAGAGGCGACTCCGGCGGAAATCACCTATGCCGAAATGTCGAAGGGCTCAGTCCTGGTATATTCCGGAACGGTCATCCATGGCAGCGGTGCCAATACCAGCTCGGCCGACCGGGTAGGGCTGAACATCACCTATTCTTTGGGTTGGCTACGGCAAGAAGAAAACCAATACCTGTCCTGTCCGCCGGAGCTTGCCAAAGATTTCTCACCGGAGCTGCAAGAGCTGCTCGGCTATACAATGATGAATTATGCCCTGGGCTACTTCACGCCGCCGGTTGCGGCCGACCAAGAGATTGGCCTGCGGCCGCCGGAATTTGCGCTCGGCCGCCGGCCCCGCAAGCCGCGCAGGTTTGTCTAGCCGATCGTGTTGATGCAGTCAAACGTTGGGTCGAAACGTTTGCCAAACCCCTGTTGCCACGCTATAGATGATTCCACAAAGGAGGGTTGCTTATGTCACACAAAGGATTTTCTCATATCGGGCTTTCCACTCTCGATCTGGATAAAACCCGCGACTTTTACGAGAACGTCTTGGGCTTTAAGCCAGTGCGCTGCGATACGATCAAAATCGCCGAGGGCGGATATATCCGTCACATCTTTTTTGATACCGGTCGGGATCAACTCCTGGCCTTTATGGAGGCCCGAGATGTACCGGGCGTGCCAACCGAGTATGACGCTGGCATCAATCGCGGCTTAGGCGTGCCGAGCGGCTTTTACCACTTTGCCTTTGAGGCCGGGTCGGAGGCCGCCCTGGAAGAAAAACGGCAAGAGCTGCTGGCCAAAGGCGTCGAGGTCACCGACATTGTCGATCACGACTGGGCCAAGTCGATCTACTTCAAAGATCCGAACGGCATGCAAATGGAGTTTGCGTGTTTCACCCGAAATGTCGGGACGGAGGATGATGTGACGATGCAGGAGCGCTTTAGCATGTCGATCAAGGCCATGGGCCTGGACGACTCAGAGGGCCTGCGGCGGCAACGCCAGTAAAGAACCGGGCGGGCAGGCCCGCCCCGTCCACACAGCTGACCTCCCGGCCAAGCCGCTGTCAGCCTGCCTGAGTCCGCGAGGGAGAGAACTGCACCCCAAAATACCGCTTTGAGGTCACCGGGCCATCGAACCACACCAGGATGTCAACATCGCTGTCGTCGGCAGCCTGATCGCAGGCGAAGGAACCGAAGAGGGCGAGCTCAGTGACGCCAAAGCGTTGCGAAAGGATCGCCTTGTGCGCTCGAAGCAGATTGAAGACTTCAGCTCTGTTCATTTTTCAAGCCAGGATAACAAATAGACTCTCGTTTAGACTCTCGTTGCGCTAGGACTGGGCGGCAAGATCGGATGGTGGTATAAGAGCAACATTCTGCTGATGTGAGATCGACTCACGGAAAGGCACGACTATGGCTGACATAATACGGGTGGGAATCATCGGGGCAAATCCGGATCGGAGCTGGGCTCTGCGGGCTCATATTCCGGCTCTGGCGTCTCTTCCCCAGTATACTCTTCAGGCGGTGAGCACCAGCCGCCGCGAGTCGGCGGACGCGGCCGCCGAAAAATTCAAGGCGCCGCTCGCCTTTGACAATCATGAGCAGCTGGTTGGTCACCCAGACGTGGATTTGGTGGTCGTATCGGTCAAGGTGCCGCACCATCACCAGCTCGTTCTGGCCGCGCTCAAAGCGGGCAAGCCCGTCTTTTGCGAATGGCCCCTGGGCAACGGACTGGACGAAGCACGGGAAATGGCCGAGCTTGCCCGCCGCAAGCAGGTGTGTACCGCGGTTGGTCTGCAGGCCCGTGCGGCGCCGGTCATCAACCGGGTGCGCGATCTGGTCGCCCAGGGCTATGTGGGCACGGTCTTGTCCACCAGCGTGGTGGCCTCGGGACTAGCCTATGGCGAAGTTGTTGAGCCGGCCGCCGTCTACCTCCTGGACCGGGCAAACGGGGCAAATTTGCTGACGATTGCAAGCGGGCATTTCATGGACGCGATGTGTTTCTGTTTGGGCGAGTTCGAGGAGCTTGGGGCGACGCTGGCAACCCGCAGACCAGAGGTCAAAATCGCCAGGACGGACGAGAGTCTGCCCGCCACATCGCCCGATCAGGTCTCGGTCAGCGGCCGCCTGCAGGGCGGCGCGGTTGCCTCGGTCCATTTTCGGGGTAGTCAGTCGCGGGGGACCAACCTGCTGTGGGAGATCAACGGCACCAACGGTGATCTGTTGGTCACCGGAGCCGGGGGGCATGTGCAGATGCTTGACCTCACGCTCCAGGGTGGCCAGGGCAAGGACAGCGGCCTAGCGCCACTGGCCATTCCTGATGAGTATCGCTGGGCGCCGGCTGAAACGCCGCCGGGCTTGCCCTTTAACGTTGCCCAGCTGTATGTACAGCTGGCCAGCGATATGCAGCAGGGGACTCACCTGAGCGTCGATTTTGACGCGGCCGTCGTGCGTCACCGCATGATAGGGGCAATCCAGACCGCGGCTGAGACCGGGGCCCATCAGTCTTATCTGTCCGGTGCCTAACTCGAACTATCCGACCTTGGGACAGCCACAGGGGGTGATTGGCCTGTACACCCCCTGGAGCGGCAAAGGACAGTGCCCAGGAGGGGCGTTGCAGTGCCGGCCATAATAACCCTCCGGTGTGGCACTGTGGGGTGAAGGTAAGCGAACAGCCAGCCGCGTTCTCCAGTCTTCCTGTGTGATGAGGAGTTGGAAGACCTGTGTGCGCTGTCCGTTTATGAAGCCGCTTGGATCTCATACGGCTGAACCAATATCTCAGCGGAAATCCCTAGTCCATCTTGCAATTTTCTGATCATTGCCAGCGATAAGGCTCGTTTCCGGTTCAAGATTTCTGAGACCCGGGCGCGAGACCCCAGGTACGGCTCCAAATCACGCCGAGATAGCCCTTGACTGTCGAGACAATGAAGAATGGCTTCAATAGGGTCGGGGGGGAGAATCGGATGATGCCGTTCTTCATACGCCTCTACCAGCGTTATCAATACGTCAAGCTTATCTCCTTGTGGAGAGCCATACTCCGCCCCCCAGAGTCGGTCAATTTCCTTGAGGGCTGCTTCATAATCGGCCTCTGTTTTGATCGGTTTGATATCCATGCTGACCCCTTAGATCGTTGTCGCGTCTATTTTGTCATACTCTCGATGTGTGCCAACAAAGCGAATGTAAATGGCTCCATAAGATAAGCATATATTGCTCCCGATCTAGGAGCAAGGCTTCTTCTTGGCATTCTGCCAAACTCAACCGGTGACTTGCTCGCGTCAGAGTCCTTCCCTTCGGCCTTGCGTCCCACCAGTAATGCAGATAGTGAGAACGCTATGCAGCTCGAAACCCTTTTACCGCTTGGCAAGGTTGATCCGGGCCTCCGAGAGCCCGAAACCCCGCTCGATATCGCCAGCGTGGCGGCCGACGCCCGGCTGTTGGAGCGCCTCGGCTACACTGGCCTGGTGGTTGAGGAGACCAAAGACGATCCCTTTGTCATCATGGCCCTGGCGGCTCAGGCGACAACCCGGCTGCGGCTTGGAACCGCCGTCACGCTGGCCTTTCCGCGCAGCCCGACGGTCACCGCGCTGAGCGCCTGGACTATCCAAAAGCTGTCCAAGGGGCGTTTCACGCTGGGCCTGGGGACCCAGGTCAGAGGCCATATTCAACGCCGCTACGGCATACAGTGGTCGGCGCCGGCGCCGTGGATGCGCGAATACATCGCCGCCGTCCGGGCTCTCTGGGCGCACTGGCAGACCAATGCGCCACTCAACATTCAGGGCCAGCACTACAACATCAACCTGATGGTCCCGCTGTTCAATCCCGGCCCGATCTCGCGCCGCTCGGTTGAGGAGTTGGCATTTGCCGATTCATGGGGAACGCCGTTCTCCAAGGGATAAGCGGTCGGATACTATTCCGCCAAACCGAAGGGAAGGCGACACATGAAGTTCGATACCGTAATTGCGGCCAGCGATTTTCCTATCTGGGCGGCCAGCGCTAGAGGGTTTTTCCCCGAGGTGTCGCTCAACGCCTTTGTCACCGGTGGGGTGACCTCCCTGCTGCCGGCCTTGGTCGGGCTCAACAGGGCCCGCGAAATGCTGTTTTTCGGTGAGCAGTATGACGCCCCAGCGCTCCTCGAGCTCGGTGTGGCGTGGCGTGTTGTGCCCGATGAGAGCCTGATAGCAGAGGCGCAAAGCGTAGCCGAAAAACTGAGCGAGCTGCCGCCGCTTGCGGTTCAGGCTATGAAGCGCGTTCTCAACCAGGGGGCGGCGCGGGATATCACCACCGCCCTACGGCTCGAAACCGAGGCCACGGTTGCGGGCTTTCTCGATCCGGAAACAACGGCGCGACTCAGAGACTTCTGACGGATATGCACGGGGTACGCGGGTGGATGACCGACGGGTGATCAGCCAGCAGAGATTGACCCTGTTCTGCTGCACCTATATTTTAAGAACGGCCGAGCAAAGGTCGAGCTAGCTCTAGCCAGAGGCAGGTGCCTATACCCCAAACGCGCTGCCCTGGTGGGCGCCCTCAACGCTCCAACAACAGCCCAATCGGCTTTTTAGGCGATTCCACCGTTGAGGCAGTGGCTCAGGCGCTTTCAGGCTATTGAGCGACCCCAAGAGATTGAGCTGTTTTTCGAGGTGCTCGACCTCACCCCGAGTCGCTCTCCAGGAGGCCGACAAAAGGGGCAGGGAAATAGCCCCAAAAGAGGCAAAAAATACCCGCAAAAATCGCTGAAAACTCGTTTTCCATTTTAAATGTCATTTTACAGCTCCCCAGTGCAGGCTCCAGACAGTGATAGCTACTCCTAGCGTCATGAGCGCAGTGGCTGGGTAGATATGTCAGGAAGGCCTGATAAGTCCGTTCAGAAACAACCATCCCAGATTAGCCATGACAGACCTCCTTTCTTCAGGGCTTGCTTATCTCCAGCACTTCAATTAGGATACGGATGGCAGGAATAATACATACAGAAGGTATCTTACATGCGTGCAGTATGAATATCAAAACACGTAGGGCCCAACAATCAGAAATGACTCGGGGTGCCCTTGTGAAAGTAGCCCGAGACTTGTTCACTGAACGGGGCTATACCGACACTGCCACCGAAGAGATTGTCCAACGCGCTGGCGTTACCCGCGGGGCCCTCTATCATCACTTCCGCAATAAGGAGGGCCTGTTCCGGGTTGTCTTTAAGAACTCAAAACAAAACCTCATGGAGAAAGTTCTTACAGCCACCGATTTAACCCAAGCTAATCCCTGGAAGCAGCTACTCGCTGGCTGCCAAGCGTTCCTAGATGTCTGCCTGGAACCTGATGTGCAGCGTATTATACGGCGTATTATAATACTGGATGCACCCTCTGTTTTGGGGTGGGAAACTTGGCGTCGTATTAATACTGAAAGCCTGGGGCTGCTGCGTCTAGGACTCCAAGCATCCATAGAGGCTGGTCACATTGGGAAACAGCCCGTGGACTCGCTAGCCCTCATGATCCACGGTGCTCTTAATGAAGCCGCAATAATCATTGTCCATGCCGAGGATACACAATCAGCCCGCGTTGAGGTGGGGGCGGTTGTTGACCGTCTCCTGAACGGGCTCACAACTTCCAAACCCTGACCTATATATTTCAGACAACAAAATCACTCCTGCCACAACCAATCTCCAACACTCTTGGGGCAGAGGCATTAACCACGGCGGCATCCGCCGCTGCCTGGTATGGGGCGGTCATCCGGCTCAGCGACAGGATGCGGATGCCAAAGTCGTAGCGGTGTGGCGTCGACTCGAGAATACGCATGTAAACATACGTGCTCATAGTCATTCCTTAGCACAGGCATGATGAGGAGCTACTCCCCCCGGGGGGATTGACGTATTTGCTTGTCTTGGTGCACTGATAACCTAGATCAGACCGCAGGATATTCATATGGGAAGTCTGAAGGAGCGAACAATGACTCAACCATCTTTAGCAATGGATCAAAACCTGCCACAGTCTCTGACGCTCAACATCCCGTCGAGTGTGAGCGAGATTTGGTAGCAAGGAGGATTCATGAGAAACTGGTGGCGTGCAAGGCTAGGTCTGCGGCCGTGGTGGATGAACGCGCTGATGTTTTTCTGTGCATATATGGCTATTGTGTATATGCCCTGGGACTTCTTTGCCAAGCCGGTCCAGCAAGACGAGGAAATCTGGTTTGGCTTTATGCTGTATGGCTGGGCAGCCAAGACAACCGAGCCGTTGCATTGGGCAATCTACGCCGCAGGTGCCTACGGCTTCTGGCGGATGCGCTCATGGATGTGGCCCTGGGCGGCAGTGTATTCGGCCCAAGTTGCGATTGCCATGTTGGTGTGGAGCCTACTTTATAGAGGTGGTTTGAGTGGCTGGTTCGTTGGTCTTGTTTCTTTCGCCCTCCTAGCCGCACTTACAAGGGTACTGTGGAGAGCACGAGATCAGTTCAAATGGGAACGGGCTCCGCTGCCAGAACGCTATGGCGAATGGGCACTGATTACCGGCGCCTCATCAGGTATTGGTGCCGAGTTTGCACGGGCTCTGGCACGGGAGGGTATGTCATGCGTGCTCACCGCGCGCCGGGAAGATCGGCTGCAGGCGCTTGCTGGGGAACTCGAAAAGGCACACAAGGTCTCAACCCGCGTAGTTGCCGCGGATCTAGCCGAGCCTCAGGGAGCAGACCAACTGGCAAGCGCTATACAAGACATTGAGATTGGAGTGTTGGTGAACAACGCCGGCTTTGGTTACGCTGGCCGCTTCGACAAACAAGAGACCCAACGCCTGCAAACAATGATCCAGCTGAACTGTGTAGCACCCGTTGTGCTCACCAGCCATTTGTTGTCCGGTATGCGCGCGCGTAGGCGCGGGGCTATAGTAATCACCGGTTCTGTAGCCGGCCGCCAACCACTACCGTGGCACGGGGTCTATAGCGCCACTAAAGCATTCGACCTGTTCTTTGGCGAGTCACTCTGGGGTGAGCTGCAAGGAACGGGAATTGATGTTGTGGTACTCGAGCCCGGTCTGACCAGAACTGAGTTCCAGGAAGTAGCAGGTGAGACCGCTCACGCTGGGGAATCACCGGCAAAAGTTGTTAAGGTCGCGCTTGATGCGCTGGGGCAACAACCTTCGGTAGTCTCGGGATGGTTTAACTGGCTACGCGCAAGCCTGGTTCGCTTGGTGCCGCGCTCGCTTACTACTCTCATTGCCGGTCAGGTTGTGGCGCAACGGATACCCGCGGAAATGCGCTGAGTATAACCATTATAACAGCAGTGCTCCAAGCACGACTATGATCAGCACTACTACAAGCCCGGCAAGAAGTGGAGGCAGCCGCAGCTCTGCTATACTAAACCAGTGATTACACCTGCCACATTGGCGCTCCATTTTGCCGGCAGGCGTAACCAGTGTAGGGCCGGCCAGCCCAGGCGACGCAAAACAATCGGGCTGAGCAAGAACGTGGCCATAACCAAGGCGGCTACTATCTTACCCGTTGCCCCCTCTGCCAGCAGCAGCTCACGCCCGCTAGACACAATAACGAACGTTGGAAGTAACATCCCAAAGAAGGTGGCCATAGCAAACGCTCCTAGACGTATTGAGGTCAGCCCGGCGGCATAACTAACCAGATCGAATGAAAAGCTTGGGAGCAGACGCATTACAAAGATAGCCCGGGCCAAGACCTTGCTGCTGCAATCAGGGCAGAGAAAGGTATCAGGATCGAGCAAGCGCTCGACCGCATCCCGTCCCAGCCAGCGGGCCAGTAGAAAGCTGGTGATCCCGCCGATTTCAGCTCCCATAGCCGCGTACAGAGTCCCTAGCCATGGTCCGAAAGCTAGTCCGGCTGCTACATCCAGTGGCCAGCTGGGAATAGGTAATACTACTACTGCTACCGCCATCATTAACGTAAACACAATGGGCGCAAGGCTGCCGCTACGCTCCAGGGCGGCAACCATTTGCTGTGGATCCAGCCAGAAAGCCAGGTCCACATAGCGCGCCCCAAGCCCAAACAGGAACAAGCCTGCTGCCAGGAAGGCTAACTTGTACAATGTGGCCATGAAATAAAAGGTGTCGGGAACCTTTGTTATAGAATTGTCTCAGGCTCCTCCTCATTGGCACTTAGCCTTGAAGTGATCCGACAAAACACGAACAATGCAACCGGTAAGCTTCATACCGGTTGGAATATCGAGAAATTCGTTGGGACCGTGCGCGTTGGACTGTGGTCCTAGCACACCGGTGATCATAAACTGGGCCTGGGGAAATTTTTCTCCCAGCATCCCCATAAAAGGGATAGTACCCCCTTCGCCCATGTAGCAGGCTTCCTTGCCAAAGAATTCCAGCGAGGCTTGTTTGGCAGACTCCTCCAGCCAGGATTCAAGGGCAGGAGCGTTCCAGCCCGAGGCACACTGTTCGGCCTCGAAGCTAACCTTGGCACTATAGGGAGGATCCTTCTCAAACAGTTGCTTCAGCAAGTCCACGGCCGCATCGGTGTTGGCCGTGGGAGGAATCCGTAAGGAAACCTTGGCAGCAGTCACGGGCCGCAACACATTGCCAGCCCTGTCGAGAGGGGGAAGCCCCGCGGCCCCGGTGATTTCTAGTTGAGGCCGCCAGGTACGGTTAAGAAGTAGCTGGCTGGTCTCGTGAGTGACCGGCACAGTATTTTCTTGGAATGGGTACTCGTTATAGACAGTAGGGCCTAGCACCTGGGCGGTTGCGGCCACCTGCCGCAGGCGCTCGTTGGGAATTTCAATATAAAGCCCACGGGGCAGGATTTCACCTGTCCTTTCATCCTCTAAGCGGCTCAGCAGCTGCCGCAGAACCCTGAAGGTAGAGGGAACAATACCGCTGGCAGCACCAGAGTGAACTCCCTCGGTCAGAGTTGAAACTCTGAGAGTGCCGCTGACCAACCCCCGCAGGGAGGTAGTAACCCAGAGCTGGTCGTAATTACCGCAACCCGAGTCTAGACAAACAACCAGGCTGGGAGTGCCAATGCGATCCTGCAGCGCTTCAATGTAGTAGGGTAGGTCAAAGCTACCGCTTTCCTCACAGGCTTCAATGATGATTACGCAGCGGGCACAAGGTAGGCCCTGAAGTTTCAGGGTCTTAATGGCCGTGAGCGAAGCAAAGGCGGCATATCCGTCATCCCCGCCCCCGCGACCATAGAGCTTGCCATTCTTAACTACCGGTTTCCAAGGTCCCAGATCCTCATTCCAGCCCTCCATGGGCGGCTGTTTGTCAAGATGCCCGTAGAGCAGAACGGTCTCCGCTGAATCACCGGGAACTTCGATGAAGAGTAAAGGGGTACGCCCCGCAAGCCGGACCACCTCCAGTTTGAGGCCGGGCATCTCCTGAGCCTGAACCCACTGGACAACCAGCTCAACGGCCTGATCCATATAGCCGTTTTGCTGCCAGTTTGCATCAAATGCGGGTGACTGGTTAGGAATAGTGATATAGTCGTTTAGAGTCGGAATAATGCTGTCAGTCCACACCTTTTCGACAAAGTGGCGAATCTTGTTGATATCCATAAGACCCCCTTTTTGGCGGTATTTCCTTTACCCTCGTTCCTTACCATAAGTTGTTTGAAAAGCCAGCAGACTTTCTTTTGCCCATCCTCTTTGCCATTTTAATAGAGGGTTGCTTGTAGCCTGGGAACTACGGTATTGTGGATTTTTTGGCTTCCATGCCGCTGCCACTTCGCAGGATTCCTCGCCTTTGGCTCAGACGTTACCTTGGTTATTTCCCAGTGACGGTTCCTTCTTCCGCGAAAACTTTGTAAAGGGATATTGGTCTAGTACACTAGGCCCGGGATAAGCCAGGCCGCTTGCCTATAGCCAAAAGGTAAGAAGAAGAAAGGAGGAGAAGACTTTGATTAAGTTCGGAATAATGGTCATGCCGCAGCACCCCATAGCCGACTCGCCGCTCAAACGGTTCCACGAAACAGTGGAGCTAACCCATCTAGCCCGTGATGTTGGCTTTGATTCCATTGCCTGTGGACAGCATTTTCTCTCGCCCCCTTACCAGAACCTGCAGAGTATTCCCCTGCTAGCACGACTGGCAGCCGACAGCAGTCCTATGCAGCTTGTTCTCTCGATCTTGCTTCTCCCTCTTTACAGCCCGGTAGGAGTAGCAGAAGACGTGGCTACTTTGGATGTCATGAGCGAGGGACGAGTGGTATTTGGCCTGGGGTTGGGCTACCGGGATATTGAGTACGAAGCTTTTAACACTAACCGACGCGAGCGCATACCGCGTTTTCTGGAGTCTCTGGAACTGATCAAACGGCTATGGACGGAAGACGAGGTAACTTTTGTTGGCAAGCATTTTCGCCTGAGAGGCGCCGTCTGCACTATCCGTCCTATACAGAAACCCCATCCGCCTATCTGGATTGCGGCCAATAACGACACGGCTATTGCCCGGGCCGGACATATGGGTTACGCTTGGCTCCTTAATCCCCATGCTACCCTCACTACCCTTGAGCGCCAGATGAAACTTTACAAGGACACTCTGGCTCAGGTAGGGAAGCCAATGCCTTCTGAACTTCCCATTATTAAAGAGATGCACATTGCCCAGACCCGGGAAGAAGCTATTAGAGTGGCCCAACCTTATCTGGAGAGCAAATACCAGGCCTATGCGGACTGGGGCCAGGACAAGGCCCTTCCCGGTCAGGAGTCTTTTCGGGTGCCCTTTGAGACCCTGGCCAAGGATCGTTTCATCCTGGGGAGTGTAGAGGATGTCATCCAGCAGATTGAGAACCACCATCGCCGACTAGGGGTAAACCATTTTCTTTTTCGTATCTGGTGGCCGGGGATGGATGCCTATCATGCTTATCGGGTGATAGAGTTAATGGGTAAGCATGTTATCCCACACTTCAACAAGGATGGGTCTAACGCGAGCTAATCCCCTGTGCACGTCGGGGCAGCAGCACGTTCGTCGCTACAATCTGCCCCAGGCAAAGAGCTTCGCCACCTGCTTCGACAAGATCAAGGAGGTCTTTCTTTCTCACAATCCATTGTCGAGCCCCGCATGCTCTCTCGATCGCTTGCACCTCAAGTATGAGGGCTCTTGGTTTGGTGTTCTGATCTCTCCAACGGACAAGAGAGAATTTCTCCAAGTGCTCGTCGAGAGGTGCCCAACACTGGAGCTGGAGGGAGAACGAGCGGTGCGGGCGCGGGGTGCTTGACCCGCCGTTAAGCAGCTGTTGGAAAAACAGGCTTCATCACGCGCTTCCTTTTCTACCCCCTACTCCCCGCCTATGGCGGCCAGACCTGCCCGGGCGCATTCAATATCTTCTTCCTCCGTACCCCCGCTGGCGCCAACACCGCCAAGCAACTTTCCATCAATAATCAGCGGCAATCCACCTCCCGCAAGCAGCAGCGGCTGGTCGATCAGTCTGGCAACGCTGTCAAACAGCTGAGGTCGATCCTGCGCAAGCTTTTCCACCCCTGCTGAAGGCCGCCGGAAGGTAGCAGCCGTAAATGCCTTGCTCACTGCTACACGACCGGTCAGCCAGCGAGCTCCGTCCATACGTGCCAGTACAACCGGATCGCCGGCAAGATCAACCACAGCAAGGCTCATCGACCATCCCTGCTCTTGAGCCTTGGCCTTGGCCGCAACAATAAACCGCTCTGCCATCTCTAAGCTCAGAACCGCCGGGTTTCCCTCCGCGGAAGACGACTCTCCGTCTTGCGCCCAGGGGTTTGCCGCAAACCAGGTGCTTGCCGCAAACCCCAAGAGAAACAGTGATAAGACTACCATTAATACGCCAAAGCTTACTCGTTGCATTTTTCTTCCTCCTTATTAGTAAAAAAGTTGGTTTAACCGTCTCTTACCGTCGGGTCTTGCCACCCCGCTTTCACTTTCTTGGCGGACTCTATCGCCTTCACCCCACAGAGGTCAAGGGAGAAAGAGTTCATTGGAGCGGCCTCCACGGGGCGGCCCCGGCATACTCCTGCAGAAAAGCCGGGTGGTTGCAGGACTGTGCTCGAATGTTCTAGGGTTATTTGTCTAAATCGAACCACAGAGAATTGGTACACTAGAGCCTGGCAACAGAAGTCTTTGACCCAACGAGTAAGCTGCTCCCGTTCACTCTGTCATTCCTGCGCAAGCGGGAATCCAGAAATGTGGCGGGCCGCTAGATTCCTGCTCTCTGTTTTCTCAGGGACAAGCTTCACAGGAATGACAAAAAAGCGAGTGTCCCAATGTCATAGGGTTCGATTTAGAGTTGAAAGCTGCAAGTTTTGCTGGGAACCTTATTATGAATATGACCTCTTTGCCCCGGCCGGTAGTAATAGATACCGATCCAGGCGTTGATGACGCACTGGCCTTGATGCTGGCCCTATGCTCGCCGGAATTTCGGGTTGAGCTGATAACCACGGTTGCTGGGAACGTTCCTATAAAGGTAGCAACAGACAATGCGCGCCGTATCTTAGAGTTGGTTGAGCCCCCAACGCGGCCGGTACTAGCTCAAGGAGCCGCCCGTCCTTTACAGCGGCTCCTCCATACAGCCAGCTTCCATGGAGACGATGGATTAGGCGGGCTCACCCAGCTACAACGTGCGGATGGAACACGACTCTATCCGGCTCCCCGGTGGCCAGTAGTGCATCGGCAGGCGGTACCGCGACTGCTCAAGCTAGTACAAACCCATGGCAAAGACCTAACCGTTATTGCCCTTGGCCCACTTACCAATATTGCCCGCGCCATCCAGCAAGCTCCGAATATCATGCGAAAGCTTGGCCGCTTAATCATTATGGGAGGAGCCATCCGTGTCCCTGGCAACGTCAGCCCTGTTGCCGAATTTAATATTTTTGTTGATCCTCATGCCGCAGACATTGTGTTAACCGCTGGCCTGCCAACCATTCTTGTTCCCCTGGATATCACCCATCAGGTACGTCTGACCTGGGATTTTTTGCAACGGACTACACACCGGGCTGATACCAGACTGGCACAGGCAACTCGCCAGATGACTCGCCAGCTGGTAGACGGGCCGCGGCAGGCCGAGGGTATGGCCATGCACGATCCTTTGGCAGTAGCGGTAGCTCTGGAGCCCTCGCTGGTTAAGCTCGAAGCCCTTCCTTTACGGGTCGAAACCCGTGGCCAACATACTGTAGGGTTGACTGTTGCCGATCAGCGGGCTCCAGGTCGTCGGTCTCCTTCTACTCCTCTAACCGAAGTAGCCCTGGCGGTAGACGCTCCCCGTATGCTCGACCTCTTTGCCAAGCGCGTGCTCTCCTCCCCATCCCAGCGATCGGGTGGCACTAGACTTCCGGCTGGCGTCATTGTGGTGGGCAGTGCCAATACCGACCTGACGGTTCGTACCCCACATCTCCCACAAGGCGGAGAAACCGTACTAGGAAGCGAACTGGTTACCACCTTTGGCGGCAAAGGTGCTAATCAGGCAATCGCGGCTAAGCGAGCAGGTGCCCGGGTATACTTCCTCGCCAAACTCGGACGGGACAGCTATGGTCAGGATTATGCGCGCTATTTACGCCAGCAAGGCGTTGATATCTCAGGAATGCGCTGGGACTTGATCAACCCTTCCGGCGTAGCCCTTATCACAGTTGATCGCCGTGGACAAAACCAGATCACCGTTGCCTCTGGAGCCAACGCCACCTTTACCCCGAGTGACCTGGACAGGTTGGAAGAACTCCTTCCTCATGGCCGGGTGTTGCTTGCACAGCTGGAAACGCCACTGGATACAATAGAAACGGCATTACGCCAAGCAAAGGCCGCCGGGCTTATAACTATCTTAAATCCGGCTCCAGCCCAACATCTACCCGCTCGTCTGGCTCGTCTTGTTGATATCCTTGTTCCCAACGAGGTGGAAGCCGCAACGCTCGGTGAACAACCGACCGGTACGCCACGCCAAGCTCGCAAGGCAGCACGGCTACTGCAACAGGCGGGTTACCGCGCAGTGATTATTACCCTGGGAAAACGTGGTGTAGTATATACAGCAGAGCATGGCACTGCTTACCTGCCGGGTTTGGTTGTGCAGGCCCAGGACGCCACCGCTGCAGGGGATACCTTTGTGGGTTATCTAGCCTCTGCCCTGGCCGAGAATAAGGCACTGCCCGCGGCGGTGAGGCTGGCCAATGCGGCGGCAGCACTTGCGGTCACCCGGGTGGGCGCACAACCGTCCATTCCTAGGCGGCAGGAAGTTAAAAAATTTCTAGAACCAACAAAGAGGTAAAAATGGCCGGAAAACGAAACCCAAGTCTTATCCCACTTTCCCACGACCACCATCACGGCTTGGCCCTGGCCTTTCGTCTTACACGCAAGCCACCCCCGCCACAGAAAGGCGTCTGGTCTACAGACCCTCAGGAGCAGGCTCGGGAAACGATGAGCTTCTTCCAGGAGAGCCTGGTCCCACACTTCCAGGCTGAGGAGAAGATCCTTTTTCCCACGCTGTTAACCTATCTACAGAAGCATGAGAAAATTGTAGAGGACCTCCTAGAAAATCATGAGCAGCTGCGGACTCTTATTGCTGAGATGGCAAAGGCAGAGGACGACCCTGCCCGACTGAGAGCACACCTCAGAGCTTTTGCTG
This sequence comes from uncultured Binatia bacterium (SeqCode), assembly GCA_965220955.1. Classification (GTDB taxonomy): domain Bacteria; phylum Desulfobacterota; class Binatia; order Bin18; family CBDCRK01; genus CBDCRK01. The sequence continues at coordinate 525,572 of CBDCRK010000037.1, forward strand.
ACCTCCTCGAGCGTCACATTCGCAGAGAAGAACGTGAACTCTTTCCTATTTATGAAAAGCGTGTGCCACCAGTAGAAGCAGAGCGGTTGGGAAAAGAGCTGGATAAGATTCTCCGTCCCTCTGGTCCTTAACCCTAGCCCGCTCGCTGATACCGCGCCAATGGATCCGAGGAGTTCGGTACACCGAAGACGGCAATATTATTTGGGCTTGGCCGTCCTATTTTCTCGCAAAACTGGACAGTAAGCCACTAATATAGGTATAGGAAAAGATAGAAGTGGGAGGTAAACGCAATGAAATTTGGCATCATCCAAGACTTTCGCAACCCTCAGCCATGGCGGCGACCGTACCCGGAGCTGTACCATGCCCTCCTCGACCAGATCGTGCGGGCCGAGGACCTTGGCTATGATAACGTATGGTTGGCGGAGCACCATTTTACCGCGGATGGGTATAATCCCTCACCCCTACCCACGGCCGCGGCCATTGCCGCACGCACAAGTCGCATTCGGATTGGCACCTATGTTCTCCTTCTACCCTTTCGGCATCCGGTGCGGGTGGCCGAGGATGCCACCTGTGTGGATATCTGGTCCAATGGCCGTTTTGACCTCGGAGTCGGACAGGGATACTCGCACAAAGAATTCGACGCCCTTTGTTTGCGCCGGGAAGAGCGCTCGGCCCGCCTGGCTGAAGGCGCAGAGCTGATCCAGCATCTGCTAACCGAGGACAATGTGACGTTCACCGGGAGATTCACCCAGGTCAAAGACCTGACCTTGTCTCCCAAGCCGGTACAGCAACCAGGTATTCCTCTTTGGCTAGGAGCTCGGGCGGAGAAGGCTATCCGGCGGGTTGCCCGCATGGGCTGCCATCTGATGGGGACTATGGGCCTGGATCCGGCACGCGTGTATACCGAGACGCTCAAAGAGTACGGGCGGGACCCGGCTGACTTCTTCATTGGCCAAGTCCGCATGGTCTATGTAGCCGAGAGTGAAGACCAGGCCTGGGAGGATGTGCAGGAGCATCTGCACAACTCGATGTTATACTACAATGAGATCCTAGCCGAGGCCAACGACGTGCCGGGAGACAAAGAGACCTGGCAGTTCAAACGACCCGAGGAATTGCGTCATTCTGGGTTTGGCCGGGCGGCAATGATTGGGACGCCTGAGCAGGTGGCAGAGAAGATGGAACGTTTCTGTCAGAGGTTCTACTGCACCCACTTTGTTATGGGGACCCAACTCCCCGGGCTCGACCCGAAAAAAGTGACCCAATCACTAGAGCTGTTTGCCAGAGAAGTCATGCCGAGTTTTCGTACGTAGTAGAAGCTAATACTCACAAGCAATGGAAGACAGGCATTGGTCTGGACCTACATGAGGGATAAACCATGGCAATGAAAGCAATAAGGTACAAGACCGGGGACTGCCGCCAAGCCCTTGGAGTACGCTGGATCTTTTTGCTTGCGCCAACAATGGCGCTGCTGTTTTTCATCAATCACAGTGCGGCTGAGCCCCAACTAGAAAAACAAGAAAGCGTCAAGCCCGGCATCAACGAGAGTTATCTCAACCCTGATCTTGATGTGAATCGTTGGGTCAGCGTGCTCGAAAGGGAAAGCCGTGAAATTTATATCTATCGCCACAAGATGACGGAAGCCGTCGGGCTTAAGCCAGGCATGGCGGTAGCCGATATTGGCGTGGGCACAGGTCTGTTTGTCGAGCCGTTTGCACAGAAAATCGGTTCTAACGGCCAGCTCTATGCTGTGGACATCGCCCCCAAATTTGCCGAACATATCCGTGAGCGCGCTGTGGCTAAGGGACTGGCCCAGGTCACCGTGGTACTCAGCCGTGAGGATTCGGTAACCCTGCCAGCCAATTCAATTGATGTGGCCTTTATCTGCAATGTCTATCACCACTTTGAGTATCCCCAGCCCACCCTGACTTCCATCCACCGAGCCCTACGTCCCGGCGGCACGCTGGTCCTGGTCGAATTTGAGCGCATACCCGGCAAATCAAGGGAGTGGGTACTCGACCATGTCCGAGCCGGCAAGATCGTCTTTACTAAAGAAATCGAGGCTACTGGATTTCGGCTGGTTGAAGAGGTAGCGATCCAGGGACTCAAGGAAAACTATTTCCTGCGTTTTGCCAAGCAGTGAGATCTGAGACGCACGGCCAGAGCCTTGTTGCCATTTGGAGAGTAACATGGGGCTTTCATCAGGAGAGAAATTTTATTAGAGGAACCTCATGCTGGTAAAAGACTTTTAAGAAAAGGAGAAAGGTATGAAACTCAACAAACCACGTCTAGAGCCGCTGGAAGCCGAGCAGTGGAGCGAGACTGTCCAACAGATCTTGAAGCCAATGGTTGAGCGGGGGGAGGTTTTTAATATCTTCAAAACGCTTGCGCACCATCCCGACCTGATGCGCCGGTGGCTGGTCTTTGGTAATCATGTTCTCTTCAAGTCAACCCTCCCGGCACGAGAACGTGAGATACTGATCCTGCGCATTGGCTGGCTGTGCCAGGCAGAATACGAATGGGGCCAACATGTGCTGATTGGTCGTAACACTGGACTGAGCAACGAAGAAATTCATCGAATTAAAACCGGGCCAGATGCCCCGGAATGGAATGAGCAAGATCGGCTATTGCTTAAGGCTACCGACGAGCTCCATGCCGATGCCCATATCAGTGACGCTGTTTGGCAGGGGCTCAGCAAGTACTATAATACCCAGCAATTGATGGACGTAGTGTTTGCCGTGGGTCAGTATAACCTGGTATCCATGGCGTTGAATACTCTTGGTGTCCAACTGGATAAAGATGTACCTACGTTTGAAACCACCTAAGAGTTCAAGGGAGAGGGTAAGGGGGGAGAAAAAGGGCTAGTATAGACCCTAATCACAATAGGCGTGTGAACAGGTCACACTTGAGGAGGACTTATGAGCGATCGATTGAAAGGAAAAGTTGCCATTGTTGTTGGGGCCGGCCAAACGCCTGGCGAAACCATTGGGAACGGACGGGCTACCTCCATTGTCTATGCACGTGAAGGGGCTCGGGTCCTTCTGGTGGACCGGCGCCTGGAGTCGGCCGAGGATACCTGCGAGATGATTACCAAGGAAGGTGGTGAAGCGGTTGCTTTCCAGGCGGACGCCATACAAGAGGAGGACTGCAAGAGAATGGCCAATGCCTGTGTTGAGCGCTTTGGCCATATTGACATCCTCCATAACAATGTGGGCATTGGAGACCGCGATACCGGGGTAACCCGCCTCGAAGAAGAGGACTGGGATCGTATCCTTAACGTAAACATGAAGAGTGTCTTCCTCCCCTGTAAGTATGTGCTGCCGGTCATGCGCGAACAGGGCAGCGGCTGCATTATCAATATTTCATCGATTGCCGCTGTCTGCTCAGTTGGCATGCTGGCCTATAAAACCTCCAAGGCGGGAGTGAACGCCCTCACCCACCAAATGGCTCTGGGCAACGCCAGGTATGGCATTCGGGTGAATGCCATTATGCCGGGTCTTATGGATACACCCATGGCCATCGAGGGCATCTCCAAGGCCCGGAGTATTCCTAAGGAACAGCTCAGAGAAGAGCGAGATGCGCAGGTGCCCCTGGGCGCAAAGATGGGGACTGGCTGGGACATAGCACATGCCTCGCTCTTTCTTGCCTCCGACGAGGCCCGCTTTATTACTGGGGTCATTCTGCCTGTGGACGGCGGACAGAGCGCACGGATTGGGTGACCGTGGTGTTTATGTGAAGGGCCGGCTGAGCTAGTAGCCAAAGGATATCTCTGCACAAAGCGAACTGTAAAATTGCAAAGGAGAGCGTTTCCTGACCACCCCTATCACCGAGTCAGCCCGGTATCAGACAATCCACCGCCAGCCCACCGATTGGCGAGGGCTTTTGGCCCAATTCGTCAGATTTGAAGCTGTTCTGCCGCTCCTTATAGTTGTGGCCGATCTTATTGGATGAGTCCATTCGAGGGCGAAGTCTTCCAACTCGATAGAGACACTCTTTGTCCCAAGCAAAGCGTTAGTAGCTTTGTGGAAGACCCGCCCACAGCGGGGAGCCGCGCGATCTCGGCGTAGCGGATCTATGCCTGCTGGGGAAGCTTAAAGGCCGGATCATTCTGCAGCACCGGCAACACCTTCTCTGCGAACAGCTCGAAGCTGCGGTTCAGTTTGGGGGCAGGCAGGCCGCCAAAGGCAAAGTTGTTGACCACATGTTCGAGCGCGACCGTCTCCTGAATATAGCGGAACTTTTCCAGCACCTGCTCGACGGTCCCGGACGCGTGCAGGCTACGATAAAACTCGATGGCCTTGGCCTTAGCCTGTTCATCCGCGTTGAGCTTGGCATAGGTTTTCGCCAGCTTGGCGTAAAACTCATAGCCCTTCACGTTCTTGAGATGGCCTTGGGAGAAGCGATAGTGACTCTCGATCGAATCGAACATCGCCCCCATATGCACCTGGGCCAAGTCCTCGGCTTCTTGCGCATCGTCGGACACCAGCACGCTGAATAACCCGATCGGTGGACGCGGCTGAAAGCCGCTAGACAGCGCCGTGTCGCAGTAGCGCTGGTAATCCGCCGCCGTGTCTTCCCAACTACTCTGGGCAATGATCAGCACCCCGAAGCCCATCTTGGCCATGATCTCGGCTGACTCCGGACTCACCGACGAGGCATAGAAGCGGTTCTCGGGATGGGAAATTGGGCGCGGGCGGATCTGGATTTCCGGGACCTTGTAGTACTTGCCCTCATACGAGAAGCTTTCCTGCGTCAGACCCTTGCGAATAATGTCAGCGCATTCGACAAAGCGTTCGCGCGACTCATCCATGGGAATCCGGAACCCCGCGTACTCAACCGTAGCGGCACCGCGGCCAAACCCAAAGATGGTGCGTCCACCCGAGACCAGGTCGAGCAGGGCAATCTTCTCTGCCACTTCGACCGGGTCGTGCCACGGCAGCACAATCACCGCTGTACCGAGTTCGATGCGCTTGGTGCGGCCAGCTACATAGGACAGTAACTGGCTGGGGTCGGGCGACATCACATAGCCGGTGAAATGGTGGTCCAGGGCCCAGACGGAATCGAAGCCCAGGGCTTCGGCCTTGTCTGCCAGCGATAGTTCTTCCTGATAGGTTTGCAGGTCAGGCTTGCCTTCGAAACTGGTCAATTGCAGCGTCATACCAACCTTCATATGATCCTCCTTTGCAGTCTGGTTGAATAGGGTTCTACCCCTGTCCTCTTCTCTATGGCCCAACATCCGGGGGGATGTCAAGGGTCCACCCATCGAGTATTTTGTAATATGGGTAAAAGCCGAGCCCGATTCGCCTGTTGTCTTCTGCGCTCAGAACCATTACCATCCTTAGTCGTTGTATGCAACGGCAAGATGAATTAGGTCAAAGACTCGCAAGGAGGGAGAAAGCATGGAATTCGAAACCCTGGCCACGGGCTACGGACTTGTCGAGGGTCCACGAACCGACGATCAGAACCGGCTCTACTACAGCGATGTTCGCGGCAACGGCGGTGTCTTCCGACGTAATCCCGACGGCCGGATCGAGACCCTGATCCCGGATCGTAAGGGGGTTGGTGGTATTGCGCTTAACGAGGGCGGTGGGCTGCTCATCACCGGCCAATCCCTCACCCAGTGGGATGAGAAGACCGGCGGGCTGCGCGACCTCTTCGCCGAATGGGAGGGACAGCCGCTCTTCGGGCTCAACGACCTCACAATCGATGACCAGGGCTGCATCTGGAGCGGCACATTTGGCTGCGACATCCAGAAGTTCGATTTCAAGAGCACGCCGCCGCCGGGAGCGCTCTTCCGGATCGATCCGCCGGGAACGGTGAAGAAACTGTGGGAAGGCGTTGAGGTCACCAACGGGCTGGGCTTCAGTCCAGATCGCAAGCTCCTCTACCATTGTGATTCAACCACGCACGCCGTCTGGGCCTACGAAGTGCGTGCGGATCGGACGGTCAGCGACCGCCAGCTCTTTGCACGACTCCCCGAGGGGATGCCCGACGGGATGACCGTTGATGTGGACGGGGGTGTCTGGGTTGCGGTTGTTGGCGGTCAGGGCGAGGTCGTCCGTTTCACCAAGGACGGGACGCTCGATCAGCGGTTAAAGGTGCCGGCGAAAACGGTGACCAGTGTTGCGTTCGGCGGCTCCGATATGTGCGATCTCTATGTTGTCACGGCTAACAACGACCAGCGTGAACTCAAGGGGACCGTTTTCCGCACGCGCTCGGAGATTCCAGGATTGCCGGTACCGAAGGCACATTTCTAGTAGTGACCAGCTCCGTGAAAAGGGTTGTGCTCCACTACAAATGAGATTCGGAAGTCCAGAGTCAGAAGCGGAGGAATACTTTCAAAAAGCTCTCACCATTGCCCGCCGTCAACAAGCCAAATCCTGGGAACTCCGCGCTGCAATGAGCCTCGCTCGGCTAGCGAGCGACCGAACGATTCATTGATACGACAACAAAACACTTCGTTGCGGTCGCACGGGCACAATACGCAGGAAAGATACAAGAAATGGCTGTGTCATTTTCATAAGAGAAAGGAAGAGAAAATGAAGCAAAAGATGCATTTTGGCAACGTCCCGCTCTTAACCCTTTTTATATTGTGTCTCATCCCCTTGTGGGGGCAGGCTCAGGAGGATGGCGCACAGGAAAAGCTCCTTTCAGTTTTTTATCCTTATCGTCAGGGTCTACCCCAGATGGAAGGGATTACGCCAGGCATGCGTATTGACCAGAGCAATTTTCAGGTCGCCCAGTCGGTGCTGCCGCCCGAGATCCTCACGTATCTGCAGGCCGGGGACTTTACGATTACGGTGCAGGCGACCACGAATATGCCCCTTAGACAGGCCTATATTCAGGCCACCCTCGATCATTCCGCCCAGGTAGAGCTGGGCCAGGGGCAACTCAAGCAATATGTTGCGGGCCTGCCTTTTCCTTTTATCGATTCCCAGGATCCCGCAGCCGGTGAGAAAGCTGCCTGGAACCTGCGCTACCGGGATCAAGGCGACACCCGTGAGGAGTGGAGCACAGACGAAGTGCGCAACAACCGGGGGCAAGCGGCACGCACTGAGGTCTTTTATGTCGCCTTCAAGTGGGGGATGCACCGGCCGGATCCCTCTCAGAATGTGGCCAAGTGGGAGAAGGAAGGCGTCTACTCTAAGATGTACTCACGGGTGCTCGCCCCGGCCGATATGGAGGGAATGCTGTGGTTGTTCCAAATCCACGATCAGGACACCATTCCTAATGACCAGTGGATCTATGATCCGGGCACCCGGCGCACCCGCACCGTGGCGGACAATCCTTACCAAGCCTTTGGGGAGTACCTCTTGGAAGACACCTACGGCTATATGGGATATCTGCATTCCTATACCTGGCGTTATGTGGGAGAGGAGGTTGTACTCGTTCCGGGTCCCATCAAAGCGGCTGAGCCCACCTTGGGGGGCAAAGGAAAGTGGTATCCCCAAGATCCCTGGGAGCTGCGGCAAGCGATCGTGGTTGAGGCTACACCCAAGGGGGCGCATCCGGTCTACAGTCGGCGGGTGCTCTATCTGGATCAGCAGACGTATGTCCCGCTCTACATTGTGGTCTATGATCACACGGGCAACCACAAACGCACGTTTTTCCTGGTGTATTTCCACCCGGAGTTTAACCCGTGGAACAATGACGAGTGGGTTCCGGCACTAGCGGTGCAACTCGCAATTGATTACGAGCAGGATCGGGCCTCGATCTTTCAGACCAACAAGGTGTTCTACAACAGACCCATAAAAGACAAGCTGTTTAGCCGGTCGACGCTCATGCGCCAGGGAAAATGACAACGGTTAGTCATCGAGCTTGGGCAGAAACCCAGCAACGGCAGAACTTTGCCTTTGAAACAACGCTGGCAAGTCGGACCTTCATGCCACGCATCACGGAATGGATGCAGGCAGGTTACGCCTTTCACCTTACAAAGGAAGCTCACATGGGTGCTGCTTCCGCTCGACGCGACGGTCCAAGCTTCTATAGGCTGAACCTGCAACCTCGCTATAACGAGGATTAGGGAATCCCCTCTCTCAGCTGATAACTCATTGCTAATAGCTAAAAACTCCGGTAACGTTCTCTCCCAGAGCAGAGGAGAAAGTTAAGGGACATAGACCCATCTATCTTCACCACCGGCCTTACGGTAGGAGAAAGACAAACAGGCTCGATGGAAGGGAGGCAGTCATGAAAGCTGTTTTGTTTGATCAACTCGGCGGCCCTGAAGTGCTGAAACTGGGCGAAATCCCCAAGCCCGAGATCAGACCTGGCAGGGTCCTTATTAAAAACCATGCTATTGGTATCAACTTTGCTGACACCCGATTCCGCCAAGGCCAATATGTCGCGCAACCAAAGCTGCCCGATACCCCGGGTCTGGAAGCGGCCGGGGTCATTGAGGAAGTCGGGTCTGGGGTCGAGCATCTCAAGCCTGGCACTCGCGTTACCGCTATCAGCACCAGGACTTACGCGGAATACTCCCTGGTTTCGGCAGCCCAGGTCATGCCTATACCAGACTCCGTAAGCTTCGAAGAAGGGGCTGCTTTCCCCATCCAGGTTCTCACTGCCTACCATATGCTGTACACCACCCATCACATTACGGCTGATCAGACCGTCCTGGTTCATTCCGCCGCCGGCGGTGTGGGTATTGTGGCTGTGCAGATTGCCAAGGCTGCTGGCGCACGAGTCATTGGTACGGTCTCCAGCGACGAAAAGATGGCGCTAGCCAAGCAGTATGGCGCAGAGGCCGTGATTAACTATGAAACCCAAGACTTTGCTGAGGAGGCAAAAAAGCTGACTGATGGCAAAGGCGTTGATCTGATCCTTGACGCTGTTGGCAAGCCGACTTTTGAGAAGGGACTCAAGTGCCTGGCTCCGTTTGGACATTTGCTGCTGTATGGCCGCGCCGGCGGCCCCCCCGCTCCTCTCGACCCGTCTGTCCTCTTTCCCAATTCTGTCAAGGTCAGCGGCTTTATCCTCTACACGGTTTCTGCCATACCCGATCTCCACCAAAGAGGCATCGAAAAGTCTTTCCAGCTTATGCAGGAGGGAAAGCTCAAGCTGCTCATTGGCAAGTCCTTCCCCTTAGCCGAGGCTGCTGAAGCCCATCGTTTCATGGAGTCCCGGCAGTCAACGGGGAAACTTGTACTGATTCCCTAACAGAGACAGAAGAAAAGAAGAGAGGGACACATGAACTGGCGAGAGATGTGCGGCAAGAAAATGGTCACCCCAGAACAGGCGTTGTCGATCCTTCAGCCTACGGACCGCGTCTTCATTGCCGGATTCCTGGGAACGCCCTTTAGCTTGTGTCAGGCCTTGCTGGAAAAAAAGGCCGATCTCCGCGGGCTACGGCTCAATACCCTGGTTTCGTTCTTTGACTGGAATGTCCCAGGCATCGAAGAATACTTTCACTTGGAGTCGTGGTACTTAAGCCGTCGTGAACGCCCGCTTTTCCAACAAGGACGGCTTGACTATGTGCCGGTTTCCTACTTTCGTGCCGAAGCCCTTCCCTACGGCATCAACGATCTCAATGTGTTTATGGTCACGGTATCTCCACCGGACAAACAGGGGTACTGTAGCTTTGGCACCAGCGTGGGCATGTCTCCACTCATGGTCAAGCAGGCCTCGCGAGTTATTGTCGAGATTGACACAAATTTTATCCGCACCGGTGGAGAGAACCGTGTTCATGTCTCGGCCATCGACCGTCTTGTCGAACGAGAAGGTCCTTTGCCTTTCCTCCTGACACCGGAGGTGTACTCGCCAGAGAAACAGGATGCCATCGATACGATTTGTATGCAGATTGTTAACAACCTTGTGCAAGACGGTGACACAATCCAGATTGGGGCTGGCGATATGACCAGCCCACTCCCTAACTATCTGCCGGGAAAACGTGATCTTGGCATGCAGACCGAGATTATTCCTCCTGGCGTTGTGGCGCTGGTCCAAGCCGGGACTCTCAACGGCAAGCATAAAACCACTCACCCCGGGAAAGTCGTAGGCACGGCCTTTCATCCCCAGCTCAGCCCTGAAGAGCTAGACTTTATCAATGGCAATCCGGTATTCGAATTGTATGACTTCAACTACACGGATGACGTGCGCCTTCTCTGCCAAGACCCACGTTTTACCGCTATTAACAATGCGCTGAGTGTTGATCTGACCGGACAGGTTGCTTCTGAGTCCTTAGGAGCACAGATGTTCACGGGAACCGGCGGACAGACCGCCTTTGCTATTGCGGCTGGCCTCGCAGGTGGGAAGTCCATTATTGCGCTGCCGGCTAGCTCCGTTGTACAGGGAGAGCGGGTGTCACGGATTGTGTCAACGCTTGCCCCGGGGACGGTGGTAACCACCCCGCGAGCCTTTGTTGACTATGTGGTCACCGAGCACGGGATTGCCACACTCAGAGGAAAAAACCTCCGTCAGCGCGCGCAGGAGCTTATTGCTATTGCTCACCCAGATTTTCGGGCGGAGTTACAGCACAAGGCTAAGTGCCTGTATCACCTCTAAAAAGGTGTCAGGAACCTTTGTTACCTACGCGGCATCAACTTTGCGAATGACCCCGGCTTGGCCGACAACCCCGGTTTGGCCGACGAGACCCCGGCCTGGCCGACAACTTCAACCTTAGGAACGACTTCCACGCTGGGGCGTTCTTCCCCCTCTTCTGTCTCAACCCCAGATCTCATCGATCGAAAAACGTACAGCACATCCTCCAAGATCAGATAGGCTGCCGGAACAATGACTAGAATAATCACCGTGGCGAATAGCACCCCAAAGCCAATGGAGATCGCCATAGGAATGAGAAATCGTGCCTGTAACGAGGTCTCAAAAATCATCGGCGTCAAGCCCAAGAACGTAGTGAGGGAGGTCAATAAAATAGGACGGAAGCGGCGAACCCCCGCATAAAAAATAGCCTCACTAGGCGAGGCCTGCTCCTCGTCGCGCAGGCGATTGGCCGTCACTACCAGTACCAGTGAATCGTTGATCACTACACCCGCCAGCGCCACAATCCCGAACATGCTCATGAGGCTAAGTTCGTAGCCCAATAACACATGCCCGATGACGGCTCCGATAATGCCAAAGGGAATGCTCAGCATAACAATAAGAGGCTGCAAGTAACTCTTAAAAGGAACCGCTAATAGGCCATAAATCGCCAGCAAGGCGAACATAAAGCCAATGCCCATGGCCTCCAGTGATTCCTTTTGCCAGGCCTGCTCTCCTTCGTGCCCATAGCCCAACCCAGGATATTTTTGCATCAGGGCCGGCAATTCCTTGGCAGTTAGCTCGGCAATAATAGTATTAGTATTTGAGACCTTTTCATTGACATCCGCTGTGATCGCAACAATGCGCCGTCCTTCACGCCGCCAGATCTCGGTGTAGGCATGCCCCCGTTCGACTTCGGCAGCCTGCATCAAGGGAATCTCGCCACCCTGGTCGGTGCGTAAGACAAGCTGTTCGACGGTGTGTACCGTGCGTCGCTCGTGCTGGGGGAGCCGGACCATCACCTTCACCTCATTGCGCCCTCGCTGCTGGCGCAAGGCTTCGGCACCATAGAACGAACTCCGCACCTGACGAGCCAAATCCGTAGCATTAATACCCAAGCTGCGCGCTTCCGGTTTAATGGTAAAACTCAGTTGGGGTTTGCCTCGTGAGAAACCATCGTCAATGTCTATAACTCCGGCATAGTGGGCTAGCCCCTCCGCCAGTTCAGCTGCTGCAGCTTCCAGCGTGGGGCGAGACCGATGGGTGAGTTGAATGTCCACTGCTCCACCACTGCTGAAACCGACTTCGGCATCAAAAGTAAGGGCTTCCAGTCCGGCAATATTACTTGTGGCCTGTCGCCAGGCATTGGCGAACTCCACGCTCCCCACCTCACGCTGGTCGGACGGCACCAGGGCAATTTGTACGCCTACCAGATGACTGCCACCCGCGCCCGAGGAGCTTCCGCCCTCAGGCCCCGGCTCCCGCAATGCAGAACCAATCTGGGTGTATAGCCCCCGAACAATATCCGACCCGCCGTAGGCTTTGATCGTAGCTTGGGCCGCCTCGACTAGCTGCTGCTGCACACGGCGAGATGTTTCCATGGGCACCCCAAACGGTAGGGTGGCTTGAGCAGTTATTAAGTCCGCATCAATACGGGGCATAAAACTGAACTGAATATGGCCACCGACCACTGCCCCTGCTGCCAGAATCAGCATGGTGATGCCAATGGCAACAGTGGTATAGCGATTAACAAGGGTCGTTTGCAAGATGGGCTGGTAGACTCGCTTAATAAAGACTTGCAGCAGCTTACCAAACAGCAAGCGCGGACGACCAATTATTATCCAGAATCTACTGGGTTTATCCTGAGGGGAGAGGTGGGCTGGTAGAATAAAAAGCGACTCGATCAAAGACACAATAAACACCGCCACCACGATTGCGGGAATCTGGCGAAAAAACTTGCCGGCCGCTCCCGGGACAAAGAAGAGCGGCAGAAAGGCAGCAATATTTGTCAGCACAGCAAAGATAACCGGTCCAGCAATCTCTCGGGCGCCGTCAATCGCAGCACGCAGAAACGGCAGACCTTGTTGACGCTTCTCATAAACGTTTTCTCCTATGACCACTGCGTCATCAACAATAATGCCCAGCGTCACAATGAACGCGAACAATGAAATCATATTGATGGAGGCGCCCGTTACCGGGAGGAACAGAAAAGAGCCCAGGATGGAGATCGGGATCCCTAACGTCACCCAAAAGGCTAGCTTGGGATCAAGGAACAAACTCAGCATAAGCAAAACCAGGCAGAGTCCAATGGCAGCATTTTTGAGCAAGAGATTAAGACGGTCACGGTAAACCTCTGACATGTCATTCCACACAGCTAGCTCGACGCCTTGCGGTAAATTCGGCTTGACCTCATCGAGGTAGGCACGCACGTTGTTCGAGACGGATTGCGGTGTTTCACGACCCACGCGAAAAACATTGACTTGCACGGCCCGCTGGCCATTGTAGAAAGCCTCTTCGTCGGTTTCCTCAAAGCCATCAAGGATTTTCGCAATATCACTTACAGTAATCGTCGAACCATCGGGAGCGGACGCAACCGGGATATCCGCAAATTCACTAGCAAAATCACGCCTCTCCTGGGTGCGTAGCAAGATTTCACCGCCTGCGGCTTTGACCCCCCCCGCAGGCAGCTCGATCGCCGCCTCGCGGACCTCCCGAGCAATTTGAGCCAGAGTCAGATTATAAGCCCGAAGGTTACGTTGTGATACCTCAATGGCAATCTCCAATGGCCGGACCGCTGCGAGCTCGACAAGGGTAATACCCGGACGCTGCAAAAGATCATCCCGCACCTGTTCAGCCAAATCCCGCAGTGTCTGTTCATCCTGCTGGCCAGACACCATAATCGTCAGCACCTGGTTGCGAGGATCAACCAGGCTTACCACCGGACGCTCGGCTTCTTCAGGAAACGAGAGAATACTATCAACCGCGTTTTTAACGTCCTGCAGGGCTTTGCCCGCGTTTGCTCCAGTTAATAGCTCAACAATAACTGAACCATAGCCTTCCCTGGCAACCGCGGTGACTTGTTTGACGCCATCTAGGCCGCGAACCCGATCCTCAATCGACAAGATAATGCCCTGTTCGACTTCTTCTGGACTGGCTCCTGGATAGGGGACAGAGATGGTAACAATGTCGATACTGAACTCAGGAAACACCTCTTGCTTGACCCGTGTGCTGACAATCAATCCTCCCAGAATAAAAAGCAGCATCATCAGGTTGGCGGCTACATGGTTACGCGCCATCCAGGAGATCGGACCTGACAAGGAGCGTGTTTTGGGGTTATCGCCCGCGGCCATTGCTGTTTATCCCTGGTTTATCGGTTTATCCGTTTACTCTGGGTTGAGGTTCGCTGCAGCTACAGGTGAAGGGGTTGATTGCGCTGGGGTAAGGGCTGCACTTTGCAGCAACATGCCGGGAAGGGCAACCGGAAGGGGACTGATAATAATCTGGTCCTCGTTGTTCAGGCCTCTGCCAATCAGAACCGAATCTTTTCTGCTGAGACTAACTTCAACCTCTCGTACTTCCAACTCATTGTTGGTATTCTTTACCCAGACCCGGCTACCTTCGCGCAAGCCGCTTCGTGGCAACACAAATACGGCCGGCAGAACTGGCCCCTCGATCTCGACCCGTACATATTCACCGAGTAAAAGAGGAAGGCGATCCTGGCTGGAACGCTCACGCCCCAGCGGGTCATGCACCAGGACCAGCAGCCGCGCCATGCGCCCATTCTCGGTTAGGTCGCCGAGCAGCCGTTCCACCCGACCTTCACGCTCGACGGTCTGACCATTGCCCAGGTTACGTAGAATACGTACCGGTGATCCTTTTACCTGGGGCGGGTCGGAGACCTCATCAAGAAGAGGCCCGTGAAAACAACAAGATTTCTGAGAGGAGCCTGGCAGCTGGTGATTCTGTTCCTTAACCCAAGGCAACTGATGAATCGGGATGCTGACCTCAACACGAAATTCGTCGGTATAGACTAGCCTGGCGACCGAACTCTGGGCATTAATCAGCTGTCCCACTTCAACTGACTCGGTGAGCACCAAGGCATTGAATGGCGCGGTCAGTACCGTCCGTTTGAGATCCAATTCAGCCTTGGCCAAACGGCTCTTAGCCGCGGCTACAGCAGCCTGTTTCTCTTGTAAGTGTGGCTTACGAAGCGCCAGCAGTTTGCCCAGTTCACTGGTCTCGATGGACGACTCAAGGAGGCTCCACTCACGCCGCGCAACCACTTGGTTACCCTGCTCAACCTGAAGCTCGAACTCGGCCTTGGCCAGGGCCCCACGCTCTGTTTCGACTGCAAACTGATAATCGCGCGGGTCAACATGTAAAAGCACATCCCCTTGCTGCAACAACCCCCCGCTGATGAGGTTGTCGTGCTGCGCAATGACGCGCCCACCCACCTGAGGTTGCACGGTTAGTTCGCGATGGGCCTGGACCGTGCCAAAGGCAGAGATGATAGCCTGCTCATCTCGGGCCTGGACCGTCATAACCTCGACCAGAGTAGGAGTGGCTTCTTGGGTGGTTCTTGGAACCGTTGGGCGGCTGGCTACAAGAGCCCGCGCCCCCAATACTCCCGCGCCAAGAATAAGGAGCGGAACCGCCAGCGGCAAGGCCCTTCTTAGAAACCAGGTTGTTTTTCCAGCTGCCATCACGGTTCTGTCCCGCGCAGCGGCGGTTGGGCCTGGGCTAACCAGAGGGATGAGGGAACCTCGACCGCCTCCAGCCACTTCCCTCCTAAGGCTCGGTAGAGGCCGGCACGGATGCTAAGTAAAGCCTTTTGCTCTGAGATCATTCTGCGCTGGAGCGCCTGCAGCGATTGCACAGTAACAAGCACGGTGAGGTAGTCTATTAACCCGTGGATATAGCGAGACCGGGATTCCCGCAGGGTTGCCTCGGCCAGGGCAATTTCTGTGTCAAGGCTCTCGATCAAGTTCAGCTGATAATGCTCCCGCACCAGGGCATCCTCAATTTCAAGAAGAGCATCAAGATACGTTTGGCCGAAGCGGTCAAGCAGTTCTTGCGTCCTAGCCTTCCGGCGCAGTACCTCGTTGCGTCTTCGGCCACCGTCAACCAGAGGGGCGAAGAGATCGCTGGCAACAGAGCCTATTTCTTGACGAAAAAATGTGGACCAGCTCCGGGCACTAAACTCATAGGACAAGGAGAGGGCAAGACGAGGCATACGCTCCGCAACGGCTGCCGCGACCCTGTAGTCTGCAGCCTGAAGACGTAGTTGGGCTGCCCGGAGGTCTGGTCGGGCCGTCAGGAGCGTGGCTGGAGAACCCAGTTGCGGAAAAGGGGGGAGGTCCGGTAGCAAGCCATAGGGATCAAAATCGTCAAGGGAACCGGGAGCTTGACCGAGCAGAACTGCCAACTGGTTGAGCGAGGTATTGAGGAATGACTGCGCCACCGGGATTTCCGATTCTGTGGCCGCCAGCTGCTGCCTTTGCTGCAGAACATCAACTGCCGACCCGGCACCCACGCTAAAGCGTAGTTCGGTCAAATCAAGGAGAGTTTGGCTGACTTGAACTTGTTCCGCCAGCAAAGCTAATAGGGCCTTCTGTTCTTGGATGGTAAACCACACGTCCGTAATGAATCCGGTCAGGAGCAAGGCGGTCTCCTCAACATCCTGACGGGTGGCCTGGTACTCAAGCTGAGCTGCTTGGCGTTGAGACGCAATTCGTTTCCACAGATCCACTTCGTACGATAGCCCGGTGAAGACTAAGTAGTTTTCCAGACTATCTGTCCTGGTTCCCTCATGGCCCAGGGGGTTAATCGCATCCCGATCGACCGTTCGCGTGCGCGAGGCTCCTGTATTCAGGTCGAGGTGTGGCCAGAGGTCTGCCCCCTCGATGCGGGCCTGGGCCAGGGCCTGCGCTAGTCGATCCCACACCTGCCTGAGCTCCAGGTTCTCAGCCAGTGTCACCTCGATAGCTTTGTTGAGACCAGCCTCACCAAATTCTTTCCACCATTCTCCAATCAGTTGTTTCCCTTCTATGGCGTGATGGTAAGCGCCAGGCACAATAACCTCCGGTCGGTCCAGAGAGCGAACCTGATACGGGCTGCACGCCGACCCTAGCAGTAAGAACACTAGGCCAGTATATATTGTTGCGGATTTCATTTGGTAGCATTTTTGCCGCGGCGCTTTGCCCGGGCGTTGATCCCGGCCAGAGAAAAGGCGGCAATGTGCTTGGCAATGCCGGCAATCTCAACCGGATCGTATTGGAGATACCCCTGGATACGGTTGATCCTTGAACGCCAGATCTTCTTGCCATTTTGCCCGGGAGCCTGCTTTTGCAGCTGTCGGTGGACTCGCTCGATCATGGGACGGGCATGGCGATAAACCAGGCACTGTCCAAACACGCTCATACAACACAATTGCACACTGTCGCTGTCTCGACTGACGCCAAGAACCGCAGCAATCAGTTCTTCTCCGGCTGCGTAAATCGGCCGCATGGACCGCTCAATGAGTTCATCAAAAGCAGGGGTGGGCTCGCGCAGCTCTTTGACAATCAGCTCATAGACAATATGGCCCCCACCTCCCAGCATACGCTCGGCATTCCAGATAATCCATTGACGCAGCTGCTCCTCAGGATGACCAGGAGCATCTGTCAGCCGAGGCATGGGACGGGGGGGTTTGGCGTTTTCGAAGGCATGGGTAAGGACGGCTTTATAGAGCTCCATCTTGCTGCCAAAGTGATAGTTGATGGCAGCCTGGTTCGCGCCTGCCCTCTGACAGATTTCCCGCACCCCGGCGGTTTGAAATCCCTTGTGGACAAAAACATCCGTGGCAACTGCCAGCAGCTTAAGGCGGGTGGTTTTGCTTTTTTCTGTGAGAATCATTTCAAACGCTCGTTTGATACTAATGTATCATACTTACGTTTGTATGCAAGCCAGTCGGAGCTAAATTTTTGTTATTGCTAGCCTTCCTGGCACAAGTATGGGTTCTGGCCTTATGAGTTATGACTTGATACATGATACTTTGTTGGGGCGGCTTGTGAATCACCCCAACAAATCTCCTTTTACAGGTGGCGGTAATCATGAATGAAATAGATTTCAGCAACAAAACCGCTCTGGTCATAGGCGGCTCAAGTGGTATAGGAAACGGCATTGCCCGGCGGTTCTGTGATCACGGCGCCCAGGTCTTTGTCTGCGGGACTAGACCCTCGGCCGCGGACTACTACGGGGCGGAGGACTCAGACCTCGCAGGCCTTAGCTATTTTCCCTGGGATGTATCCGAGGACAAGAACGTTGAGGCCTTCAACCCGCCCTTCAACCAGCTTGATGTGCTGGTGCTGTCTCAGGGAACCGTTATCTATAAACAAGGCGAGTACCAGATGGCGGGCTTCCGGCAGGTGATGGATGTAAACCTTATGAGCGTTATGAGCTGTTGTCTGAAATTCCATGATATGCTGGCGGCAACCAAGGGCTCGATCATTATTGTGGGCTCCGGGGCTAGTTTTCATGCTGTGCTGGGTAACCCAGCCTACAGCGCCAGTAAGGGGGGCTTGTTGACGCTAACCAAGACGTTGGCAGAAGCCTGGGCCCGGGACGGTATTCGGGTGAATGGAATTGCCCCAGGCCTGGTTGATACCAAGCTCACCAAAGTGACCCGCGATCACCCCCAGCGGTATGAAGGGTCGTTAGCAGCGATTCCCCTGCGCCGCTGGGGAACACCGGAAGAAATGGGAGGCGTTGCTCTGTTCCTGGCCTCCTCCCTGTCGTCCTACATCACCGGCCAGATGATTGTGGTCGACGGGGGTAAGAGCTTGTCCTGAACGAGACAACAATGTTGGTATGAGGATTAAGGTATCACTATGTCCTACAGGTTTGAAGTTTACTACAAACCACCTCATGATCCAGGGAGAGAAGCGACGCTGACAGAGCAGGTTCTGTACCATTGTCGTATGCATGGCAAAGCGGCATGGATGCCACAAGAGAAGTTGGAAGTGGTCTGTACCTTTAATCGGAAGCACTTCTCTCGACTGGAAGGGATCAGGGTATTGGTACCAGCAAAAAAGTGAGGAAACATGCTTGTGTTCTTGGAAGTCTGGGGACAGAAAGAACCGGGCAAGGGAGTCGAGCGGAAAGCTCTCTACTTTTCCTGGCTACCATATGACGGCGAAGCCTCGAAAAATACACCAGCTCCCCTCCCGTACGGCTATCATACTCACATAACGGCTATGTCACCGAGGAACAGGCCTGAACGTATGATGGCTACGAGTAGGATTAAAGATAATCAGCCCCACATCCTTTTGTTTTCGCTCTACAAGTAGCAAGGAGGGACACAAGGAAAAGAACTGGCCGTAAATAGGGTCAAAGCCAAGGAGGGACAGTATGAGGGTGAAGCAGATTGACTTGGAGTACATAGATGAGAAGGACACAAGCGGCCCCGCCCCAGATTATGCGCTTTTGGGAGCCAAATTGCACGTAGCCTCACATACAATGGCAGGGACTGAAGTCTTTCAGGAACTGGATCTGGTTATTGAAGACGTTAGAGAACTGGAGCGGCTACTTAACCGGGCGCTGCAGCGTATGACGCAAGAGGTACGGAGGCTCATCTAGGGGTCACTGCGCGTCAAGCTCAAAGCAGAGTTCTTTCCCAGGATTTGCCAGGCCTGGGGTTTCACCTAGCCGTATCACCCGAGCAGCGATCTTTCCCGGGGCAAGGTCAAGGAGGCCTACCGTTCCCAAGCGCGTAGACCATAGATGCGGATGGGTTGGACTTCCTGAGTTAATCTGTAACACTCCATCCCTATAGTCGAGGCGTTCAAAATGGGTATGTCCAGTAATAATGATGTCAGCATGCTCGCCCTGGAGGTACATCTTTTTGAGATCCCCTATGGAACGGTCCTCGGGCTCCATATCGTGGATCATCACCACCCGCCAGCCTTCCAGGTCGAGCAGCTGCAGGTCCTGCATCCGCGGGTCGTCCCAGCCGCCGTCGTTGTTGCCACGTGCGGCCAGCGTTGGAGCAATGTCCTCCAACCAGTCCAGGACTCGGGGTGTCACAATATCCCCGCCGTGCAAGATAAGATCAACCCTAGCGAACGCCTCCTTCACTTCATCCCATAATTGACGAATGGTACTGGGTAGATGAGTGTCGGTTAAAAGGCCAATGCGCGATGACATGGGGCTGACTTACTTCCAATATTGCAGCGATCTTCTTCACCAAACCAGGAGCACAGGTATAACCGTGGTCACCATAGGCACATCCTCCCTGCGGATCAATGGGGGGTTGGCAACAATCTGGTCTATGGCACTATTCCTCTATTTCCTAAATTGCTTGAGGCTTGATCAGTAAAGGTGCTAGGGTTGAGGGTGTTTTTGACAACCAGAGGCGTCTCTCTCAGTGAAAGGAGTTGTACTTCATGGAAAGCGCTGTTGGTACAATAGCTGAGGCTCGACCAACCGTTATTGAGCGCACGGCCGCAATTCCTTGGCACTGCTATGCCGTGGTCTTGGGGGCAACGAGTATCCTGATTGGAGGACTGTGGGATATCTCCTGGCACGAGACTATTGGCCGAGACTCCTTCTGGACGCCTGCCCACATTGCTATCTACCTAGGGGGGATCATTCCTGGTTTCACCTGTGGCTGGCTTGTACTCAAGGCCACTTTTGCTGGCACTGCCCAAGAGCGCGCGGCAGCCGTTCGCTTTTGGGGATTCTATGGGCCACTAGGTGCCTGGGTTTGTATCTGGGGCGCCCTGGCCATGCTGACTTCGGCACCCTTTGACGACTGGTGGCATAACGCCTATGGTCTTGATGTTGAAATTCTTAGCCCCCCGCATACCCTGCTTGCCGTGGGCATGATAGCCGTTCGCTTGGGCGCCCTGTTGATGGTTCTGGCTTTGCAAAACCAAGCAGCGAAAGCACAAGAGCGTGGACTTGGTATTCTATTTCTTTTTGTGGCCAGTGGTTTTTTACTAGCGGAAGCTATCCTAGCAATGGAGTATAGCTTTCCCAACCAACAGCACGGGGCCCTCTTTTACCAGATTTCCTGCGCCGCCTACCCCCTTATTTTGGTGGCAACCGCTAGAGCCTCGCAGCTGCGCTGGCCGGCCACCTCAGCCGCAGCCTTTTATATGGGGTCGGTGCTGGCAATGGTTTGGATTTTGCCCCTCTTTCCTGCTGAGCCAAAGCTTGCCCCGATTTACACCCCGGTTGATCACATGGTGCCGCCGCTATTTCCGCTGCTGTTGGTCCTACCTGCACTCGCCATTGATGTGCTCATGCAGCGGATGGGTCGCGGACGGGATGGGCTGCTGGTTATCCTGGCGGGTACGGCGTTCCTCAGTGTTTTCTTTATTGGACAATGGTTTTTCTCGGAATTTATGCTGACACCCTACTCACATAACTGGTTCTTCTCCGGGGACGCGCATTGGCCTTATTTCTCCCGCCCAGGCGAATGGCGATACCTATTCTGGAACCAAGAGAGCGATGCGGTGACTGTACAAGGGTTAAGTATGGCCTTAGTAATCAGTTTCTTTTCGGTCCGCGTTGGCCTCTGGTGGGGCAACTGGATGGAGCGGGTAAAGCGGTGATACGGAGACTGGGGCATGCTCTTGCCATTTTGTTTATTGCGCTGGTGTCATAGGGACACGTTGGAAGCCCAAATGTCTTCTACAAGGGTAACGCAGGACCCTATCCCGTACGGGTTACCATCCGCCCGCCGGGGGTTGTGCCCGGCCTAGCAGAGATCACGGTCCGTGTTCAAGCCGACCGTGTTCAAGCCAACAAGGTACGGCGGGTCACGGTTCAGCCCGTCCGTTGGGATGCTGGGATAGAAGGCGCTCCTCCACCCGATGAAGCCGTCCTGATCCGTGGGGAAGCTCACCTGTACAGCGCGGAGCTCTGGTTAATGACCGGAGGTTCCTACAGCGTCTATGTACGAGTCGAGGGAGCCAACGGCTCTACTATGACCTGGGAACAGGAAACGGACTCGTTTGTTGTTGTTGTGCGTACGTCGGATGGTTTACCTGCAACGCTCGAACCCTACATGGGAATGCTCAGTCATGCCGCCGTCTTGCGTGATGACGGCGCGGTCTTTGTCCACCTCCATCCCAGCGGGACTATTTCAATAGCGGCGCAACAGCTGTTTGCCCAACAGGAGAATAGCAGCACAGTCGAGAGAACCAGCGGGGACATGCGGCCTATGGAGTCGGATACAGCCATGGTCATGGAGGGCAGCCTGTACACCTCGGCACCTAGCGGCGTTGTTTCCTTTCCTTATGCCTTCCCACAGCCGGGACAGTATCGCCTTTGGGTTCAGGTCAAGCACAAGGGCAAGGTTCTGACAGGGGTATTCGACACGGAGGTCGCACAAGGGCAAGAGAACTGATCTGGGTCAGCTCACATCATATTCCTACATTTGTTTGGGAAGCCGATAAAAAATGAAGGGCGGGAATCGTGCTCCCGCCCTCGGTAGATAATGTCACACTCAGGAACAATCGGTGAACACTTACTCACCTAACCTATAGACCCGGGCAACGTTTTCTCCGACAATCTGGCGCCGGGCAGTTTCTGGGAATCGATGGCGTCATCAAGTCGGACAACATCACTATCCGCCGTTGTCATAGGCTTATCCCTCCCGATTAGGCATGAGGCAGAGGAGAGAAGTGGGCACTAACAATCTTCCACTGCCCTCCTTGTTTAGCACAAACCAGCGTGGTCCGCCCGTGAATGTTCAGGGCCTTACCATCCTTGGTTGCTCCCGTAAACGTATCGTAGGCATTGATAACGCCCGTGTTCTCGTTAAAAACCCGACACGAGAGTTGGCGAAAGCCGGTATTGCCTGAGGCAATGCCCGCCATTGCCCCAACCAGAAAATCGGCAAACTGCTGTTTGTTATCAAACCGGTAAGGAACGTGGTCAAAGATCTCCACGTCATCGGCAAACAGGTCCAAACCAGCCTTCATGTCCATCCGGCTAAAGGCATCACAAAACTTTTGGGCTATGGCTCCAAGCTCTTGTACACTCATGGTTATTCCTCCTTAATATTAATTTATTTTCCCACAAGATGCAGTGAGTCTTAACTCATTCCCCCTACTAAGTCAAACATTGGTAAGGGGTTCTTAAGATTCCTTCACCCCCGCAATGGCCGGAAAAACGCCCGAATATCCTCGACTAACCGCTGTGGCTCTTCCATGGGCGCAAAGTGCCCACCTGAGGGCATCACCGTCCAGCGCTTGAGGTTATAGTACCGTTCAGCCCAGCGCCGGGGCATAAGAATGACTTCTTTGAGAAAGACGGCAGCACCCGTGGGGGCCTCGATGACAGGGGTGCGATTATGTGCGGGTTGCCAGGGATTATGCAGGGCCTCGTAGTAATAACGGGCCGAGGTGCCAAAACTCTGCGTAACCCAGTAGAGGGTCATGGTGGTCAAGAGGTCGTCCTTGGTAAAGCGCTTTTCCACATTCCCCTCGCAGTCACTCCAGGTGCGACGCTTCTCTAAAATCCAGGCACACAGGCCGACCGGCGAGTCGTTGAGCGCATAGGTCAGGGTTTGCGGCTTTGTGGTCTGGAGCGCGGAGTAACCGCTCTCGGCATTGAAAAAGTTTAGGTTCTTTTCGTACCAGCCTTTTTCGTCGGGTCCATACTCTGATTCGTCGGGCATGCTGCTGATAAAGATGTCCAGAGGCGCCATAACATTCACATGGACCCCGATCAGCTGGTCGGCATACTTATGGCCAAGCTGGGCAGAGACCAAAGCACCCCAGTCCCCACCCTGGGCAGCAAACTTCTGGTAGCCAAGAACATCCCGCATCAGTGAGGCCCATAGATCGGCTGTGCGCCAGAAGTTAATGCCAGTTTTAGTTAACGGCGTGGAAAAGCCGTAACCCGGTAAAGATGGCACAACCACATCAAAGGCATCAGCGGGGTCACCGCCAAATGCCGCCGGGTCGCTCAGTGGTCGAATGACTTTTTGGAAATCCCAGAACGTCCAGGGCCAGCCATGGCTCAGGATTAGCGGCATGGGCTGGGGGCCTTTGCCCGGCTCATGAATAAAATGGATAGGGACTTCATCAATGGTGGCCTTATAATGAGAGAAGGCGTTGATTGCCTGCTCATGCTGACGCCAGTCGTACTCATCGTGCCAGTACTCCACCAATTCTTTGAGATAGGCAAGGTTGGTGCCATATTCCCACTGGGAGTTGGCAAAGTCGTTAGGCCAGCGGACCTTGGCAAGACGCTCACGCAGGTCGGTGATTGTGCCCTCGGGGATAGCTACGGTAAAAGATTCCTTGCTCATGGCTTCCTCCTCCCTCTCCTATCGTCGGTCATAGAGCGGATGTCCTGGCTTGCCCAGGTGTATTTTAGCAATATGATCGGCTTCCAGGTGAGCAATATAGAGGTCGTCAAAGTTCGGTCCGCCAAAGGCACAATTGGTCGGCTGCTTGGTTTTTTGCCCTTCCGGATCGTCCAACAGGATAGAAAGCTTACCGTTGGGATCCAAAACTACCAGCCGGTTGATCATGGGTAAGGTAACAATCATATACCCTTCAGCATCAAAGGCCATGCCGTCAGGCAATCCACCCAGATTTTCACCGAACACCTCGGGCTTACCATGGGTACCGTCCTTATGCATGGCAACACGCGCGCAGTTGTTCTGGGTAGACTGGAGCACATAAACGGCCTCTTCTTTAGGATCGATGGCTGTACCATTGGCCAGGTATATACCAGTGGCAACAACCTCTCCCCGACCATCGGGGCGCAGCCGCACAAGGGCGCCCTTAGGCACAGGACTGCGCATTTCAGCCATCAGCTTGTCTATCTCCGCGAACGTGAGATCGCTAGAGTTAGAAACATACAGGTTCCCCTCGGCATCAAAGACGGGAAAGTTGGGCAAAGTCAACTTGAGATTACCCACCTGATCAGCAAAGAGACTGACCTCTCCTTGCGGGGTGACCTTGAGCACACCGACTTTTCCAGGGTCACAGACAAAAAGATTGCCCTGCCGGTCCAGGGCCATGCCGGCCGGCCGGCCCCCGGTACGGGCAAATTCTGTAACCTTACCGTCCGGGGAGAGTTTACGAATCACTCCATCTGCTCCCCCGCCATACACATTCCCCTCGCGATCCACCGTAACTCCCTCTGGCCCATTAAATCCTGTGGCCGCGATTTGGACTTGGTCCACACTGAGTTGCTGATATGCCATAATGTTTCCTCCTTTCGTAATCTAAGTCCCTACCAGAAATGAGCCGCTTTGTCTTGCTTTTTTATGAGTAGAAAGAAAGAGAGATAAACCCCGTGAAAAACGGCTAGTAATATCGTATAGCTGGCTTTGTCTAAGAGCATGTGCATACTATAGCGCATGGATAGGATATATTTTCTATTACGTGCTGGTGTGTTTGCAGGAATATAAATGGAACCCAATCACAATATTGTCGAACTCAAACGTTTCAAGACGCCTCTATATCGGTGTTCATATCTGCCAGACGAAACGGCTTCGCTTGCGTATCGGATTATTCTTGACCTCACCGCCCAGCATTATGAAGAACTCCTACGGCGAGGCTGGCGGCGCTTTGGCTGTGAGTTCTTTCGACCGGCGTGTCCCGCATGTACACAGTGCAGGAGTTTACGTATTAAGCTTGACGCGTTTATGCCCTCACGTAGCCAACGACGGACCCTGCAACGAAACACTCATATTGAAGTCGTTGTGCAACCTCCGACTCTTACGAACGAGCACATCCAGTTGTTCAACGCTTACCATGCCTATATGCAAGGGCACCGCGGTTGGCCTCAGCAACGGCACACTGCCAGAACATATGTCCAAAGCTTTTTGCTGGGTAACTGGGATTTTGCCCGCGAGTTTCTATACTTCGATCAGGGTCGTCTTGTAGGCGTAGGGCTGGCTGATATGACGCCCGAGGCACTGTCAAGTGTGTATTTCTTTCACGATCCAGCATGGCGGTCTCAAGCGCCTGGCGTCTTCTCGGTGTTGCAGCAGATCGCCTATGCGCAGCAGCACGGCCTACGTTATCTGTATCTTGGCTATTGGGTCGCTGAAAGTCAGTCTATGGCTTATAAATCTCAGTATCGGCCGCACGAGATCTTGTTACGTTACCCACACGATAACGAGGAGCCCGAGTGGCGGGAGACGGAAATCTCCAATACGGACTAACTGATGGCATATTTGCAGCGTTTACCCTTTTGCGTTAGGTAGAGATCTGGAGTAATTTGCCTAATACTGCTGAACAAGTGGGAGCTGTTCAGGTGAGCAAAAGCGGACGTGCTGACCAAACTGTACATGTGGCCGTACACATGACCGCATTTCCAAGCGGTGATCGCCCGTGACTTCAAGGACGTAGCGGAAGGGGTCAAGCCGAAAATGATCGGTGAGAATATTGTCACCCTGTACAGCTTACTCTCCCAAGGCTGCAAGAGAAAGGACAGATTATGGCCATGCCAAAGACCGCCCTGGAGGGCGTGCGAGTTCTCGATCTAGGACGCTATCAAGCCGGCCCGCGCATCGGTCTGGTCTTGGCGCGTCTCGGCGCGGAAGTCATCAAAGTCGAAGCACCGGGCGGCGACGAAAGCCGTGCTGTGGGACCAAAGGTCCGGGGGCAGAGTGCTTACTGGGTTCAGTACAACAGCGGCAAAAAAAGTCTCGGACTGAACCTGCGTACTGCCAAGGGTAAGGAAATTGTGGGCGAACTGGTGAAGGTATCGGACATTCTCATCCAGAATTTTCGTCCAGGCACCATTGCCGCCATGGGGCTCGGCTACAACAAGCTGCGGGAACTGAACAAGGGCATCATTATGGTTAACGTATCGGCCTATGGACAATATGGCCCGTACCGCGACCGCATCGGCTTCGATCCGATTGGGCAGGCCATCAGTGGCATGATGTCGCTTACCGGGTTCCCCGGCAGCCCGCCGACGCGTACTTATAATCCCGTCATCGACCGTATTACCGCGTTGCACGGCACCATTGGAGCCCTGGCGGCTCTGCGGGAACGCGAACTCTCCGGCGAAGGGCAGTGTGTCGATGTCTGCCTAGCGGACACGGGGTTCACAATGACGGAAATTCAGTGTGCCGCCTACCTCGGCGCCGAGGTTGTCCCGGAACGGAATGGTAATGGTCAGGGGCTCACGAACACTTATGAAACGCAGGACGGTTGGGTGCTGATCGCCGCCATGAGCAATAACATCTGGCCTCGGTTGTGTGAAGCGATCAATGCACCAGAGTGGGTCGAGGATGCGCGCCTCCGCACCTTGGCCGGCCGTACCCGGGAATGGCAAATGCTGGAAGAACGCCTGACGGCCTGGTTTGCCATGCAGACCGTTCAGAGCGCTGTTGAGACCTTCTCCGGCCTCGGCATCCCGATTAATTCGGTTAACAGTATTCCGACGGCGGCTCACGAGCCGCAGTTGCACGAACGCGAGCTGTTGGTCGAAGTGGCCGATCCCATTGCCAACACGATTCACGTCTCCGGCAAAAATATTAAGCTGAGCCGGAGCGAGGTTGTGGTGGGCTCAGCACCGGTACCGGGCCAACACACGGAAGAACTCCTGACGTCGCTCCTCCACTATACACCGAAAGAAATTGAGAAATTAGAGGCAGAAGGGGCCGTATACCGCGGACAGACGGGGTAGGCAAAGAGTGGAGCTATGCTCTGCCCTCTTGCTCGCTGGTAGCAAAGCTACCCGGAAAGGACTGCAGAAATGAGTAATAAAGAGAGCCGCTATCCTATTCGGTTTGGTGTCCAGACCGCCCCTCAGCAGGTTTCCTGGGCAGAGCTGCGGGAGGTATGGCAAGAAGTCGAGGAACTGGGCTTTGATACCCTGTGGGTGAACGATCATCTCCTGCCAAGCGTAGGTCCCCCTGAGGCTGCAAATCTCGAAGGTTGGACCATGCTGGGAGCCATGGCCGCCTTAACCTCCCGCGTCCGCATTGGCGTAGTGGTCTCGGGCAATACCTTTCGCCATCCGGCCCTACTGGCCAAGATGGCAACCACGGTTGACCACATGAGCGAGGGACGGCTGATCCTAGGGATTGGCAGCGGTTATTTTGCCCAGGAACATCAGGTTTACGGTGTTCCCCTTTATACGGCCAGCAGACGGGCCAAGCAGCTGGAAGAGGCCATACAGATCATCCGTAAGCTGTGGACAGAGGAAGAATCTTCTTTCAACGGCACCTACTATCAACTGGCCAATGCCCCCTTTGCTCCCAAGCCTGTGCAGAAACCCTATCCACCCATTATGATTGGCGGGACAGGAGAGAAACTGACCCTGCCGATTGTGGCCAAGTATGCCAATATGTGGAACGCGGGTGGGGTTGCGCTACCAGCCCTGACACAAAAGATTGCTGTCTTAGAAGAGCACTGCCGCCGGATTGGTCGGGACTGCGGCGAAATTGAAAAGTCCTATCTGATTCCCCTCTATCTGCGGAAAGATCCCGCCGAGGTGCAGGCTTTACTGGCTCAGGTTCCCCGTGTCCAGACACTCACGGTGGAGCAGATGCGAGCCCTCATCCTGGCTGGCGAGCCTGTCTCTGTCCAGCGCCAGGTCCAGGCTTATGTGGATATTGGCGTGACTCACCTGATTATTGCCCTGCGCCGCCCAGGTTTCTACGACCGAGAAGGGCTGCGACTGTTTGCCAAAGAGGTTATGCCGCGCTTCCGGTCGAACCTCTAACATTACCTCATTGCCCGCAATTGACTAATCTGAAAATATAACGGAAAAGTTCTTGACTGACCTATGCTAACGAAGGAGGACTAGGTTATGGCTTGGGATTTTGAAACAGAGCCAGAATTTCAGAAAGAACTGGACTGGATCGACGCGTTTGTTCGTGAGGAAGTGGAGCCCCTGGATTACATCCTGGAAAACCCTTACGACATCCAGAATCCGCAACACCAGAAGATTGTACCCCGTCTGCAAGCAGAGGTCAGAAAGAGAAACCTTTGGGCCTGTCACCTAGGCCCAGAGCTGGGGGGTAAAGGCTACGGACAGCTGAAGCTTGCGCTCATGAATGAGATTCTGGGGCGTTCGCGGTTTGCGTCCATTGTCTTCGGTTGCCAGGCGCCGGACACAGGGAATGCAGAGATTCTGGCCCATTATGGTACTGCCGAGCACAAAGAAAAATATCTGCAGCCGCTGCTCAACGGCGAGATTGTTTCCTGCTTTTCTATGACCGAACCCCATGCTGGCGCCGATCCCAAGATGTTTAAGTGCCGGGCGGAGCTGGAAGGAGATGTCTGGGTTATTAACGGCGAGAAGTGGTTTTCTTCCAACGCACGCTGGGCAACATTTCTCATTGCTATGGTGGTCACAGACCCGGACGCCCCTCCCTACCAGCGTATGTCTATGTTTATTGTGCCTGCTGACACGCCTGGTATCAACATTAAGCGCAACGTAGGCGTGGGGGCGGAATACGGAGAAGGCGATCATGCCTATATCCACTACGACGATGTTCGTGTTCCCAGGGAGAATCTGCTGGGAAACCGCGGGCAGGGATTTGAGGTAGCCCAGACCCGCTTGGGTGGCGGCCGTATTCACCATGCCATGCGGACAATTGGCAAGATCAGAAAGTCCTTTGACATGATGTGCGAGCGGGTCCTGTCTCGGGAGACCCAGGGAGAATTGCTGGCAAACAAACAGATGGTGCAAGAGAAAATTGCCGACTCCTGGATAGAAATCGAACAATTTCGTCTGTTGGTGCTGCGCACTGCCTGGCGTATTGACAAATACAAAGACTATCGCAAGGTCCGCAAAGATATTGCTGCCATCAAAGCTCTCATGCCCAAGGTGTTCCACGACGTGGCTTACCGAGCGCTCCACCTCCATGGTTCCTTGGGTGTCTCCAATGAAATGCCATTCTCTGAGCAGATTACCGAGTCATTTGTCATGGGCCTTGCTGATGGCCCAACCGAGGTACATAAGATAACCGTTGCTCGCCAGATCCTGCGCGAGTATAAGGGAACAGACGGTCTCTTCCCCACCGGCCATATTCCAGTCCTGCGAGAAAGGGCCATCAAGAAATATGGGGAGTTACTTGAGTTGGAAATTGGCAATCAATAGGTTTATGTAACCCAAAGGTGGCTATAAATGACCTTCTCTCCCGCTCTCTTGCGGGAGAGGGGTTGGGTCGGAAAGACAGTGCTACTGCGCAATCCAACCTCCATCAACCGCCATAGGAAAGCCAGTAACAAACGAAGCCGCATCCGAACATAACCACACAACCGCTTCGGCAATCTCCTCTGGTCTCCCTAACCGTCCCACCGGCTCTCTTGCCGCCATAGTCTCCTCTATTCCTGGGTTTACTCTCAAGCCCCGCTCAAACATCGGCGTCCGGATAACGCCGGGACATACTGCGTTGACGCGAATATTCGCTTTGGCGTATTCCAGGGCTGCCGTTTTTGTGAGCCCCGTGACCCCGTGTTTACTGGCCACATAGGCTGGACCGCTACGAAAGCCCACCAAGCCGGCGACCGACGCTGTGTTGACAATCGCCCCGCCACCTTGCTTGAGCATCTGCTGGATTTCGTATTTCATACATAACCATACGCCAGTGAGGTTAATGGCAATCACTTGATCCCAGTTCTCTTCCGTGTAATCCGCGGTCCTGGCTGCGGCACCGGCAATGCCGGCATTGTTAAAGGCACAGTCCAGTCGTCCGTATGTACCGACCGCCTGCTTCACCAACGCCTCCACCTCAGCTGCCTGCGCAACATTAGTTCTGACAAAAGCAGCTTCCCCTCCGGCAGCTTGGATCAGTCTAGCCGTTTCCTCGCCGCCTTCGGCAACAACATCGGAAACGACTACCTTAGCCCCTTCCCGCGCTAGGGCAAGGGATGTGGCACGACCAATGCCCGACCCGCCACCTGTGACCAGTGCAGTTTTCCCATCTACGCGTCCTGCCATAAAGTATTCCCTTTCTCTCAGATCTTTGCTGCTAGTTATATAGCATAGGGGTTGATTTGCTGCCCATGGTTCATGAGAATAGCAAGGGCTATGGAAAGCATTTGTGGAGGAAACATGAAAGTCATTGCTGACCTATGTGTTGTTCCTGTTGGGGTTGGGGTTTCGGTGTCTGAGTATGTTGCAGCCTGCCAGCGTATTCTGGCAGAAGCTGGTCTTAAGACCCAACTGCATGCGTATGGCACCAACATCGAAGGAGAATGGGCTGCGGTCTTTGCCGCTATCAAACGCTGCCATGAAGTGGTCCATGAAATGGGGGCACCCCGAATTTCTACCAGCATAAAAATTGGCACACGAACCGACAGAGAACAGACCATGGAGGATAAAGTGTCCAGTGTCCAGGCCAAGCTCTAAAGAATAGACAGCGAGTCAACCAGGGGAGCACAGGAGAGTGTAGGGGTCAGGCCAAAACAGTTGCATAAGCAAGTAGGGATTAAGAGGCCCGCTTGCACTTGGGGAGAGTCACCTCAGGAGTTACATCATCAAACCAAACCTCTACCGGCAGGCCTATGGTCAGCTCCTCAGGCTGTACATCTGATACCCAGGTAACAATTCGCGGCCCCTCCTCTAGCTCCACAAATGACTCCCGCATAGGGCACATCTCCAGCAAAGCCGGGGTGCAAGGGCTGATAAGTCACCGTCCAGGTGTAGACCTTGCCCTTGCCGCTGGACTTAGCCCACTCCCATTCCAGCGAGCCGCACTTATCGCACATGGGCCGAGGAGGATGGCGCCAAGTGCCACAGCCCTGGCAGCGCACAAAGCGTAGCTCACCTTGCTTACACCAGTCGTAGAACTCTTTCACTGCGCCGCGCATACGGGGCAAAGGTTTATTATAGGAAGGCTGGTGTTGAGCCATGCATTTACCTCCTTAAGATGGCAACAGCCCCGTGGCCATGGCCTCCCCAACCGGTGACCACCCCTATCTCGGCATCCTCCACCTGGCGCTCACCACATTGGTGACGGAGCTGTCGGACACCCTCAACCACATGGTTCATCCCGGCCACATGGGCCTGGGAAAGCAGCCCTCCATGCGTGTTTACTGGCAGCTCTCCCCCTAGCTCTATTCTTCCCCCTTGAACAAAAGACCCGCCTTCTCCTCGCTGGCAGAAACCCGCTTCTTCTATCTGCTGCACAACTTGAAAAGTGAAGCAATCGTATATCTGAGCAAAGTCCATGTCTTTGTGGGTAACCTCGGCCATCTGGAAGGCCTTAGGAGCCGCAAAGGTAGTCCCAATGGTCAGAATGTCCTCGCGATTGGGCAATTCCTGGGCAGGATACGGGTGTCCTGAGGCAATTCCCATAATATGGACCGGGCGTTGTTGCAGATCTCGCGCCCTCTCAGCCGTAGTCAACACCACAGCCGCGGCCCCGTCGGTCTCCAAGCAGCAGTCCAGAAGGTGATAAGGATAAGAGACCCAACGCGAGTTGTGATAATCCTCCAGGGTCATAGGGCGACCCTTCATAACGGCATTGGCATGGAGATGCGCGTGCTTGCGCATAGCCACAGCAACGCTCCCTAGTTGATCGTGAGTGGTGCCAAATTCCTGCATATGCCGCAGGCACATCCAGGAGTAAAACTGGGGAGGCGCTATCATGCCAAAGGGCAGGTAAAAGTCGCGAATGGCTGAGGCAGCAGGGATACCAGTGCTCTCCTCTGCCGACATCTCTCTCGCCCTACGTCCGGAGTAGGCGCGAAAGCCTAAAGGGACGAGACAGTAGTTGGCAACGCCCATGGCCAAAGCGAGGGCCGCCGCCTCCATAGAGGCCACGGCCATGGCCCCACCCATCTCATGGAGGGAAACCGTGTAGCGTAAATCTCGGATGCCCAAGTTGGCTGCATAGTCCCCAGCCGTAGCGCTTCCCAATCCAGGGATAATAACGCTATCAATATCTTGAAACTTGAGTCCGGCCTCCTGGATGGCCTGCACCGAGGCCTCGAGGCACAAGGTCAGTTCGTCCTTGTTCGTGCCTCGGGAATACTGGCTCTCCCCAGCCCCAACCACGCAGATTTTGTCTTTTAAAGGATGCATCTTCCTGCTCCCTCCCCATTCTACAACCTGGCGGAACCTGAGCCAAGTTTAGGTCAGCTTGTAGAGCTGGATAGCACTCTCGGCCAGGACCTTACGCTTGTTTTCCTCCGATAGTTTCTCGGCAATCATAGCCGGAGCTCCAGGGAAGAACCCATCGGGATGGGGATAATCGGTGGCCCACAACACCTTGTGAGCGCCGAGATAGTCCACCAGATAAGATAGGCTACCTTCGACAGGCTCATAGGAAATCCAGCACTGCCGCTGGAAGTACTCGCTAGGCTTCATCTTCAGAGAGGATTTACTGAAAACACCGTGGTCATCGAAGTGGCGATCCATACGGTCGAGCCAAGGGGCAATCCAACCACCCCCCGACTCCAGAAAGGCAATCCGCACCTTGGGAAAGCGTTCGCACACACCGTCCCAGATAATGCTCAAGCTGGCCAGCATCATCTCTACAGTATGTGACACAATGTGTCGGGGGGCCAGTTCTTCAAATCGATCGACACCCGCAGCCGGCATACCACCAGTGCCTTCATGGACGCCAATGGCAAAGTCGAGTTCCTGCGCCTCAGCCCAGAACGGATCATAGTCCGGATGGCCAAGCATCCGATCGTTATAGGGATTAGGACGGAGAAAGCCGCTTCGCATGCCCAGCTCGTTGCGGGCATAGCGCATTTCCTCAATGGCCAACTCTATCGATTGCATGGGCAGCATGGCTACCCCAAAGAGGCGGTCAGGATAGGGCTGGCAGTAATCGGCTAGCCAGCGGTTGTAGGCCCGGCCTATGGCAGCAGCCAGCCCAGGATCCTCCACAGCCCCTGAGAGCAGGCCCAGACTAGGATAGAGAAAGACAGCATCAATGCCATCCAGGTCCAGGTCAGGGATGCGGGCGTGGGGATCAAAACCACCCTTCCGGCCTTCGATATATTTAATATCCATTGAGGCCTCCCCCTGCCGGGCACCAATGGCTCCGGCAAAGCCCAGTCCCCTGGGACCGCCTAGAACCTTTCCTTCGATGCGCAACCGCTCTTTGCCATCGGTGTCGGTAAAGAGCTCGGGAGCTCGGTCCCGATACTCGGGATCCATATATTGTTGAAAAAAATCGGGGGGTTCCAACACATGTCCATCCGAGTCAATGACATTGTATGTTCGACTCATAGCAGTCCTCCTTTTGACCAAATATATTCGTCACATATTAACCCGCGTCCTACCATCTTCCACCCCAAGGAGCAAGCCGGTAAGTTCCACCCTCTTTGGTGCTTGTTCGCCACCCACCTGTGCCAAGACGGCTATGACATTGGCACAATTCAAGAACTGCTCGGACATTGTGACGTGAGCACAATGATGATCTATACACACATCCTGAACCGAGGAGGAAAGGGAATCTACAGTCCGATCGACCGCCTCTGATCGCGACGGTCTGCTGGGCAGTGTCAGTGTTAGGCTACAGAGAGCTGCAGCATTTGCTGGCTTTATTAGACAGCCAAAGGCTGTTAGGCGTCACATCCCTAGGTTTAATCAAAGCGAGACTTGCTGGCTTCCAGATAGGCCTCCACCTTTTCAATCGCAATCCACCGCCGTTGTAGCTCTTCAGCAACGGCTCCGGTAATGTTGGACCCGGCAAAAGGATCCAGCACGATATCAGCCTCGTCCGTCAAGAGTTTAATAAAGAATTCTGGCAGCGCTGCAGGAAAGCGAGCAGGATGAATCTTGATATCTGCTTTTTTGCAGCGCTCAGTATAGGCATCGTTGGCAGCGTTGTTCCCGAACTTCAGCATATCCGTTGGTAGCTCCTCTTCCATAACGTTCGACGGAATCGATCCTCCCGGGTTGATCTTACTAAAGCTGGGCTTGATATTGTGCCCAGAGGGCCGTGTTGTACGACTCAAACCTTTTCTGTTGAGCCGCTCCATGTCTTTGCTATAGGGCTTTAGCACGGCTCGATTGTCAGCCTTGGGCCATGGCGTCTTTGACAGCCACCATACATATTCGACTGAGTCTTTGATCCGAATGCGGCGTACGGTTACCCACTCGGCAGGCATAGGCATTTTAGCCGGGTTAAACCAAAAGCACTCTTGTGCAAGGTGGAAGCCGATCCTCTCCACCAGTTCAATGAGAAGCTTAAAGTGGTAAAGTGAGCGAGTAGGAGTGCCTTTATCGTAGCTCCCCCCTATGTTCAAGACAAAGCTTCCATCTTCAGCCAGAATCCGAAAGACCTCAGTGGCGAAAGGCAAGAACCACTCAACATAATCATGTTTGTCGGTGTTACCATATTCCTTCTTAAAGTGAAGGGCGTAGGGCGGAGAGGTAATGACAGCGTTGATCGAGCCATTAGGAAGCGCCTGTAGGACTTTAAGTGAGTCTGCTAGGTAAGCATCCCCCAGATCTGTGCTGTAGTATGATGAGAATCCAGGGATAGCCAGGCGGAACCTGCTTTTTTCATCGAACAGAAATGAGGCTTGTCGATTTATCAGGGTTTCAGGTCTGGCCAAGTTCTTACTCCTGTGTTACAGCCGGCGTATTGCTCAGCTGAAGGTTATTCAGATTTTAAGCGTTGTAATCTTCTTCGCTTAACGATACGCTCTAGCCATCCCGTCTCTCAACAGATGGGTGCCAGCATTAGACTCAGCCTCGAACAAAGCAACCCTTGAAGTAACGCTATAAGCATGCATAACCCTGCCCATCCCGACGAGATTATCAAGGAGTTGGCGGTTGAGCAGCTAATGTAGCGTGCGCTACGCGCACGAGGTAAATCAAGCCACTCTCTACTTTAGCTTGTGGACGGCCTTGTGGCTATACGGAGTTAGACAGAAAGCATTACCAGGATAAGTAGCCTCTGCCTAGCGCAGGCGCTTGCTGCTGCCTTTTTCTTATTTCTTCCGATTCTTTTTCCTGCTGGTGGCCTCACACACGAGCTGCTTGGCGCGTCTCCAATGGCGTGTTTGACTTGGCGCTTTCTGCTATCGGCGTGCAGGTAAGCTTCATGGAATGGCAGGTTTAGCGCCGTGACCTTGTATTAGCGAGCGCCCGAGATCCTTTGACGTTAATACCAAAGTAAGGTAAAGCACTGGCTTGGCCTCTGGAAAAAAAGCAGAGTATCTGTCTCAGAACTAGAAACAAGGATAGGGAGCATTCCGCTCGCAGCATAAGGTAGGCATAAAATGAAAATTAACAAGATCCTCGTTGGTGGCCTGTTTGATCGCTTTGATCACGATCTCGTCTTCCGGCCGGATGAGCGTATAACCATTATGATCGGACCTAACGGCTTTGGGAAAACTATGATCCCACGAATGATCAACGCGCTGTTCAACCAGTCGGTACGAACACTGGCCCGGATGCCTTTTCACAAGTTACAGGTCGACTTTGATAGCGGATCAAGCCTCGTGGCGCTTCACATGCAACAAACAAGTCTCAAGCTCCAGTTCAGTGAACAGGGAAAGTCCTCTCAAACGTTTATCCCCGAACCGCGAATCAGTCCAAAAGAACTCGGATTCCTGACCGAGGTCATAGAAGAGATCATCCCAATTCTTGATCAAGTGGGTCCGTCATTATGGCGGCATCGTCGAACCGGTGAGACACTTGAGTTGGAGGACGTCATCGAGAGATTCAGAGACGAGCTTCCCAGGATCGAGGTAGAGTTGGGTTCAAAGATGCCTCAATGGCTCCAAAGAATACGAAAGGCAATTCCGGTACGGTTTATCGACACAGAGCGCCTAACCCATCCTCTAACCGAGCGAAGCAGGGTGCCGAACACACATCGCCCTCTACCTCAAGTAGCTACCGAGCGTACGGTGAGGAGATACTCAGGCGAACTAGGTCAAAGAATTCAAAAAACCCTCACAGAGTATGGCTCTCTTTCTCAGGCACTGGACCGAACTTTTCCTGTGAGATTGGTTGAGGAACCTCCGCGCTCGGATCTAACTATGGATTCGCTTCGAGGGGAGCTAGCCGAAGTTGAAGCAAAGCGGCAACGCTTGATGGAAGCAGGACTCCTGGCGCAGGACCAGAAAGGTTTGGGAATTCCTGCTCTCGAGAATGTCGACGAGTCGAGAAGAGGTGTCCTGGCAGTTTACGCCAGAGATGCTAAACAAAAACTTGGAGTATTCGACGATGTCCTTGCTAAGGTTGACATGCTCAGACGAATTGTAAACTCTCGGTTTTTGCATAAGCGGGTCACTATTGGACCCGAAGGATTTAGGGTGATTACCTCTGATGGAACGCCGCTTGAGTTAGAGATGCTTTCGTCTGGTGAGCAGCACGAACTCGTTATTCTCTACGATCTTCTTTTTAGGGTTTCAGAAAACTCGTTCATTCTCATTGATGAGCCGGAGTTGTCACTCCATGTAGCTTGGCAGGAGCAGTTTTTGGACGATCTTGAGGAGATAGCAGAGCTTTCGAACTTTCGAGTTTTGCTGGCTACACACTCCCCGCAGATAATTGGCGATCGGTGGGACCTGACGGCTGAGCTGAAGGGGCCTAGTTAGACGATGCTCAGACGCCGTCCAGTCGTCATCGCAAACGAGATACGGCTGAAGCGATCCCAGCATCAAGGCACGTTTTTAGTTGTCGAAGGACGCGACGATCGATTGTTTTGTGAGCGCTTTATTGATTCAAGAGCCTGCAATATCATAGTTGCGGAGAGTAAAGAAAGCGTTTATGAGGTCCTTAAGATTCTTGAAAAAACGGCCTTTCCAGGAGCACTTGGAATCGTTGATTCTGACTTCGAGCAACTTGAACAACCGGGCCAGCATCGTCCGAATATAGTTAGGCCGGATGGTCACGATCTGGAGACAATGCTTCTGCAGTCGCCCGCTTTGGGCCGACTCCTGGTTGAGTTAGGAAGCCGAGAGAAAATCGAGGCACTGGGGCATAAGGTTCGTGACCTGTTGCTCACTACAGCTCTTCCTATCGGATACCTCCGCTGGTATTCAAGACAATCAGGCCTCGGGCTGAAGTTCGAGGGCCTTAATCTTTCTGCTTGTGTAGATTCCCGAAGACTTGCAATCGACCACCAAGAGTTAGTGCAACAAGTCAAGAACAATTCTCAGAGACCCGACCTAGACTCCGCCGAGCTACAAAGAGCGATCAGAGAACTGGAACATCCAGACCATGACCCTTGGCATGTTTGCTCCGGCGAGGATTTGGTCGGAATTCTATCCATCGGTCTTAGGCGGACGATCGGCACGAATTCTGCCCAAGCAGTAAGAATCGAAGAGATCAAGCGTTCGCTTCGACTCGCCTACGATGAGGCCGACTTTCTGGTGTCACACTTGGCTCAAGCAATACGCGCGTGGGAAGAGAGGAATACGCCGTTTCGAGTACTGACCTAGAGAGACTCGGATTGCATTATCATATTTCAGGAATCGAGGTGAGGCTCATAATGACACCGCCAAAACTAAGCTATAAACGTAGCGATGTTATCTTAGTGCTCTTTCCTAACTCTAACTTACGTACAGCCAAGACCCGCCCAGCGCTGGTTGTCCAGGCCGATAATTTACAGACAGGATTGTCACAGGTCATTGTGGCAATGGTGACGAGCAGAGTGTTTCGTGCCAACCAATACCTACATCTTTTGGGGGTTACTCTGCAGCTCTCTTCTGTAGTCATTAGTTTTGGGGATCGGTGGATCAGTTCTTTACATGGAGATAAATTACCGAACCGAGCTCGTTTCTCCTGGATATATTTGGTTTGTTAGTCATTACTGCCAACCTACTGCTGAAGCGATTGCGTTGGGGCTTTGGCTTGCTTATGTTGCTTAGTCTTTGGCGAGGAAGGAAAGAAAGGGTAAAGCATTACCGAAGGGAGGACTTGAGATGAAACTATCAAGACCGCGTATTTCGCCGCTGACGGAGGCGGAATGGACGGACGAACAACGCAAGATACTGGAGCCCTTCCATCGAGAGGGGCGAGTTTACAATGTGCTGGGCACAATCGCCCGACATTGGGAGGCCTCAAAAAAGTTTGGGGTCTGGGGTAATCATGTGATGGGCGATACCTCGACCTTGCCACCAAGAGAACGGGAACTCCTGATTTTGCGCATTGGCTGGCTCTGCCAGGCGGAATATGAGTGGGGGCAGCATGTGATCTTCGGCAAGAAAGCGGGTCTCACGGATGCGGAAATTGCACGGATCAAGCAAGGCCCAGACACTGAGGGCTGGGATCCGTTTGATGCTGCCCTTTTACGGGCTGCTGACGAATTGCACGCAGACGCCTTAATCAGCAATGCGACCTGGGCAGCCTTGGGCAAGCGTTATAACACCCAACAACTCATGGACGTAGTGTTCACGGTTGGCCAGTACAACCTAGTGTCCATGGCCCTGAATACCTTTGGCATACAACTAGACAAGGGGGTTAAGGGTTTCTGATACAGTCAAAGGCTGCAGGACAAGAAAAACCCCGAGGAGAGTGGAGGCGGCTCCCACCCACTGGGAGAGCCGCCGTCAGTCAGTATTATACTATCTGATAGCCCCTTAGGCCGTAGCCCATTTCTCGCGCAGAAACGAACCAACACGCTCGATGGCCTGTTTGCCTTCGGGCAACATGGGATGGAAGGCATGCCAGACATGGATCATGTCATCCCAGATCTCCAGCGTGCTGTCCACTCCGTCGCTTTTTGCCTTTTTGTCAAGCTTGATGGAATCGTCAAGCAGGACTTCATCTGTGCCCACATGAATAAGCATTGGCGGTAACGCCCGCAAATCCGCAAAATTGGGGGAAGCGAGTGGATGCTTAGGGTCCGTCCCTTGCAGATAAGCACCCGTCATTTCACTGATACTGCCCGAGGCAACCAGGGGATCGGCCTCGGCACGTGTCTGGTAGGATTCATTCGAGCAGGTCATGTCAGACCAGGGGCTAATGTAGACTGCCGCCCCAGGCATTGGCAGTCCTTGGTCCCGTGCAGATATAAGGGTGGCAACCGCCAATCCGCCTCCCGCCGAGTCCCCAGCAATTGCCGTTTGTTTCGCAGCAAAACCCTGATCCAATAGCCAGCGGAACGAGGCAACTCCGTCCTCGACTGCGGCCGGGAAGGGGTCTTCAGGTGCTAGGCGGTAATCAAGGAGCAAGACCGCTGCTTGGGCCGCCCGCGAAACTTCTCCGGCAAGCGCACGATGGGTTATTGGTGATCCCATTACATAGCCACCACCATGAAGATACAAAATCGCCCGACTCCCCTGGGTGCCAGGAGCGCGGATCCATTCGGCGGCGCGGCCCGCAACCGTCAATTCTTCCACCCCAACATCGTCCGCAACCTTGAACGACATGCCTTCCAGGCCCTTACGGCGCTGCTGAATTGAGATTTGGGCGTCTGGTGGCACGGCTTTTTCCCGTAAAATCCGTTTCAGTTTTTCAATTTCTGGTCCAGCCATTTGTTGCTTCCTCCTGAAAGTTTGTGGTTATCGGCCAGTCATAAGAATGACTGCCAATCCGGGGCTTATTATGGACCAGAGGCGTCAAAGGCTCAAGCCTTTAACGGCTTACTTCACTGCCCCTTCCACCCTTGCCTTGCGGTATGAGGAATATTTGCTATTAGGAGACGTTGTGGCAGGTAAAATATCAGGTCAGCTTCTGGGTGAGTAAAAGAGAACGGAGTAGACTATGAGCAACGAGAACCATTGGGAAACGGTCAACGAGATAGGCGTCAGGCTCTATCAACAGGGTCACTATGCCAAAGCCGAGCAGTCTCTGCGAGAAGCCCTACAGGAAGTGGAGAAATTCGGACCCCAAGACTCACGGGTAGCCATTGTTCTCAACAACCTGGCTAACCTCCGCCATAGTCAGGGGAACCTCACTGAGGCCGAGTCCTTCTATCAACGAGCCCTAGCCATCCGCAACGAAAAGCTGGGACCGCAACATCCCTTAGTAGCGCAAAGTCTCCATAACCTGGCCTCGCTTTACCGCGACCTGGGCAGATACCAAGAGGCAGAGGATTTCTTACTGAGAGTTCTAGCTATAGCTGAAGCGCTTGTTGGCCCCCATCACTGGGGCTTGACTAACTGCCTGAACAACCTAGCGGCGGTCTATACCGCCCAGGCTCGATATAGTGAAGCGGAACCACTTTTTCAGCGCTCCTTAACCATCAGACAGAGGCATTTTGGACCCAACCACCACACCGTGGCTACCAGTCTATGTGGCCTTGCCGAACTCAATGTTGCTCGGGGAAACCACCAGGAGGCTGATCCTCTTTTCCAACGAGCCCTGGAAATACGCGAGGAAAAGTTGGGGTCCCATCACCCTGCCGTGGCTTTGCTCCTGGAAAAATATGCCTCTCTACTGCGCAAGCTGGACCGCGAGGCCGAAGCAGCAGCTCTAGAAGTCCGAGCCAAGGCCATTCGCGCCCAACAATCCCAAGAAGCCACCGCCGAGGACATCTAGCCGTTTACCAGGGAGTAACCCATGACCCACCAATGGCTTTTCGTCGGACGGAAAAGAGGCCTTGAACTTCTCCCTTTCCCCTGGCAATAACAATCCTAACGATCATCAGTATAGGAGGAAATCACCATGGCTAAAGACAAGGATCAGGACAATATGTTTAACGCGCTGCTGGTTCGCACCAAGGATATGGAGTGGATCGATGGCGGCAGCGGCAACCAAATGAAAATATTACGGATTAGCGAGGAGACGGGCGCTTGGAGTGCTCTCATCCATGCCCCCGCTGGCACGGTTAATCCACCGCACACGCATATTGGCCCTGCCGATTTCTATGTGATCTCCGGCGGTTTTGATTACCGCGGTGGCTCTGCCCGCGAAGGGGACTGGGTATATGAACCAGCTGGAGCTGTACACGATGCCACAACACATCCTGTGGACACGCTCTACTTGGCCAATGTCTACGGACCCGTTGCTTTCCATGCCGAGGATGGTCGTATATCTCAACTCTTGGACTGGCGGGCGGTAAAGGCAATGGTTGAGGAAGCAGGCAGCAAGTCCTGATCACTCACAACGATATCCCTGATGGGCTCTGAGTGTGCTTGACATGTCAGAGTCCATAGAGATCATTAACCAACTAACTACCCTGCCGCATTACATATGAACGTTCTGCTCGCACTCTGCATTGTTGCTAGCCTGTGTCTCATCGGGATGGTCCATGGGGCTAACGCCTTCAACGCTGATGCTCAGGCCCGCCTGCAAACGGCTAAAGACATTTACGTTGCCACTAAACGTTCAAACAGCGAGTGGAGTACGTCAGCGCCAGTGTGGTTTATGTACGATGGGGAGGCAATCTATCTCACCGCCAGTCCGGCTTCCTACAAGGCCCGCCGGATTAAGCGGGGCAGCCCGGTGCGCATATGGGTGGGCAGTAAGGATGGGCCGTCTTTTATTGGGCAAGCCCAATTTGTGAACGACTGGGCCGCTGTTGAACGTATGACTGAGGCCTACAAGCAGAAGTACTGGATTGCCTGGCTTGGTCTTTTTCGCCCCCGTGTTGGGCGAGTCGAATCAGGAAAAACCGTTGCCATCAAAGTGACCCCGCTTCTGGATGCAACCCCATCGGAAACCGCTCCCTAATCCTGCGGCCTAGCTAATCATTTACACCGATCTACATGGTGTGCGTATAGAGTACTTCGGATAGTCCT
Source organism: uncultured Binatia bacterium (SeqCode) (assembly GCA_965220955.1). Taxonomy (GTDB): domain Bacteria; phylum Desulfobacterota; class Binatia; order Bin18; family CBDCRK01; genus CBDCRK01. Next base: position 567,622 of record CBDCRK010000037.1, read on the forward strand.
TTAGCCCCCCATATACTCAGCACTTGTTAGCAGGCACCTTAAGCTTGAACACCTGTGCGGCGTTGAGCCCTAGGAGTTGGACCCGAGTCTCATCCTTGAGATTCCCCATCTGTCGTTCGATACTTGCCGCCGAGTGGGGCCAGCTACCTTCGTGGTGGGGGTAGTCGTTTGACCACATAAAGTTGCCAACAAGGTCGAGCGCTTCCACCTGGGCCAGGGCAGCATGGTCCTCCATAAAGGCGGAAAAACAGTTGCGGCGATAGTAAAAGCTTGGCGGCTCGGGAATCACTGGCCGAACCCACATGTGGTGCGCCTTGTAGGCGTAGTCCATGGTCTCCAGCATCCACGGCACCCAGCCAATACCACCCTCTATGGATCCAGCCCGCAGCGTTGGATGCCGTTCAAATACACCAGAAGTAATCAGGTGGACTAGAGGCTCGATGACCGTTGACATCGAGTGACACACATAGTTGATAATGGCGCCTCCGTTACCTCCCACCGCACGCGGGTCGCGGCCAGTCGAAACGTGGAAAGTAATTGGCAGGTTCACCTCTGCGATCAACGACCAGAGGGGCTCAAAAGACTTATCATTGTATTGCAATTCCCCTTCCTTGAGAGGCCCGAAGATTGGTTTGTTCGGCAGAGTCAGGCCCTTAAAGCCTTGCTCCGCCGCCCAGCGTATCTCGGCCATAGCCCCTTCAAGGTCGCCTGTGGCAATCATGGCCATGGGGAGGAAACGGTCCCAGTAATTTGCGTAGGTTTCCCGGGCCCAGCAATTCCAGGCACGGAACATAGCCTGCTGAAAGAGGGGATCGGAGGTAGCAAAGCACAGTAGGCCCTTGTTCGGGAAGATAACCTCCGCGTCAACGCCATCCATCTCGGCATCGCGGACGCGCTGTGTAAGATCAGCCCCGGACCGTGAGCGGAGGATATCTTCTTCTTCCATCCGGGCAGTGTAGGGCTGGATGATATCGAGATCCTCGAATTCCTCACGAGGAGGAAGGTCTTTCAGCTTATCCTTACCTGGTCTCACCAGCATTGGTCTCATGCCCTCGCAAATGAGCCACTGGGAACCGTCATCATCGACCTTGACGCGCGGAACACGGTCGAGATACTTCTTTTCAATTCGCTTCTCTAAATAGTCAAAAGGTTCGATCCCATGGGTATCAACAGATACCAGGTAATACTTGTTCGGATCACCAGCCCGAGCTGTACGGTTCCAGTCGTGGTGTCCCGGCGTGACTTGACGCCAGGCATTCCTGCTGGATTGGACCTGAGAAGTGGATGCTGACATAAACCTCCTCCTGCTTTTCGATGCCTTAGTCGTCACCTTACGTCGCCTCACTCGAATATGATATAGGACTGGGCTCCCTGAAACGCCATAGCTCCGCTCTCATCCGTGGCAGTGAAGCTGACCCATACAACATCGAAGGTTCTTTTCCCTTGCTTCTCATAGATGTCGGTCACGCGGCCTTGAACCGTCAGGGTCTCACCCACATATAAAGGGCGCCCGTATTCTAATTCCTGCTCGCCAAACATAGCGGTCCCTGTACGATAGTCCAGAAAGAAGTCTTCTTTCCAGTCAAATGAGCGCAGCAGGGCAAGGACTGCCACAAACGGCGCAAACGAGGGCGGAATGACACGACGCTCATAGCCCGTTGTATGGGCTCCTTCATTGCTCAGAAAGGCTTGGTGTTCTTCGCCAGCAACAGAGATATAGTCCTGAATGTCCTCTTCGCGAATGACATAGGTGACGGTCGGAAACGTTTTGCCAATCAATGTCTTTCGATCTGGAGTCATGCCCTCATTCCTCCTCTCCGCTAAGAGGGTGCTATTGTATGCAACCGCAGAGCCTTGTAAATACCGGTAGCATCCTAAAAATGAACTTATGATCGGAGGTTGTTATGAAACTTGAACCACTTATGACCTTTCATGCAGACCTGAAAGAACCTGTAGAAGTGGGAGCTGGTCCCCATGGGAGACGCCTTATCTTTGATGTCACCGGAGGAACCTTCGAGGGACCGCGCCTGCGTGGGACAATTCTTCCCAGCGGCGGCGATTGGCTCTTGGCTGATGCCGAGGGGGTCGGTCACCTTGATGTCCGGGCAACGCTCAAAACCGAAGATGGCGCACACATATACGTACAGTACTACGGCGTAATTATGATGAACGAGAAGGTGGAGGCTGCCCTAACCCAGGGTGGAGCAACCGAGTATGGAGATACCTACTTCATGACCCAGCCACGTTATGAAACTGGGGATGTCCGCTATAGCTGGCTGAATAGGGTTATGGCTGCGGCCGAGGGGCGCGTTGTGCCGGGGGCCGTGGAATATCGAGTCTTTGAGTTGGTCAATGGATAAAAAAATCAAACCCACAGCCATGGCCAAGCCTTCCCGTACAAACTCTTAGCGCAACGCATTGGAAGTCGATTGGCTAGCACTCTGGGTATACTGCTGAGATGTCAGCCCCTCAATACCGTCTTCCACTTGACTAGCCTTCGATTCCTGGTCTTGCTTTACCTCCACAGCCATGTCAACAGGCGGCTCTTCTATTTCGAACACCAGCCGGCCGGCCGCATTCTGAGCCCGGATACGAGCAGCAAGCTCAGCCGACAATTGAATGGGCCGCTCACCCGGAAATTTCTCTGTCTGGAGGGCCGGACGCAAGAAGAACTCATCCGGATGCGACACTTTAGCCTGACTCTTAATAGATGGGTCCAGATACCACTGCCGGCGCATAAAATCGGGACTAAAGAAGACGGATGCCTCTTTAGGGTCCCACTCCATTAGGCGATGGCTGTCGTTAACCATATACGACAAGATATCGTCGGTCATATCCCAGTGAAGAATAAATAAGGAGCCATAGCCACGCTCCTGTAGAGCGGGATTGAACAGCTCAGCAAGCCGTACCTCAATATGGACAAGCTTACCGTCCTGGCCATATTGCTCGGCTCGCAAGGGGAAGAAAGACCGCTTCTCCAGCCAGAACACCAGCCGGGGAACATAATAATCTGGCAGCCACTCCTCACGGACCTGTGCTTCCACAACATAGCACTCTACCCCTCCATTGGCCGTATAAAAGGGATAGGTCTCGCCCATAAGCTTGAGATTACTTGTCTGAACCTCTCGAAAGTTTCTGCTCTTGCCATCTCGTAAGGTAACCGTAGGGCGAGTGTGGGGAAATCGCACCGTTTGGTAAAGAACATCCGTTCCCATCACCCGCCAGGAAAACTCCCAGGCGTCGCGACCAAGCGTGTCGTCAGGCGTCAGGGCCATATTAGGAAATTTGCTCTGCCGTCGGAAAGGAGCCTGGTGACGGACCCGGCGGAGAGCGGACGAGTAGCGAAACCGCTCTTGTTTCTTGATGAATCCGGGGCCGGTGCGGTAGCGAATGGCCATCCATTGCGAGCCTTCCCTAGCTGGGGGGGCAACACCCTGGCTAAGAGAACGGTAAATTTCTTCGCCAGGCTTTAGGGTAAATTCCGCTTCTACGCCTTGGGCCTCGGTTGTGTAGGCCACAAAAGTAATGGATTGGCCCGGGTTTAGGAGAACCCCTTGGTCGGAAATCGATCCCCATGTATTTGCCACCACGGCTGACCAACGTGTACGTGGGGTAAACTCCATTAACCGGTAGCCCATTTCCTCAGCCGTGTAGGGGGCAGTAAAAGGGTAGGGTTCAGCCGGAAGGTAGGGAACCTGAGCATGACGTGGGGTGTCCTTCGCTAGGTCAATTGCTTCCCTTTCCTCTGGAGAGAGATCGTCCACCGTTTTCCAGGTTCGTGAAGGAGAATTATTGTTGTTGATGTATTGAGCCGCAGCCCGGGTGAACATACCAACTGTCAGGGCCAGTGTTAGGGTTAGAAGCAGCCATAAAGATGTCCGGGTCATGTAATCATCCTACCTCTCTAAAAAATTCCTGTACCCGCCAGAGAATGCTAGGAACCACAACCAAGGCACTGAAATGGACAATACCTGGAAACACGGGCATCTCTGAGGCTGGGCTATGAGGAAAAAAGCAAAAGCAATATGAATATTTGTTCAGTATAAAATATGAACGTTCATTCAGCAAGAAGCTCAGGGATGAAATCGAGTAAAAATTTATAAAAGAACGGCTTATGAAAATCCCTATCATAGTCTTGCAATAGTCGACAGTCGATAGTCGATAGTGTAGGCTTCATCTCTCTCAGCAAGAAGGGCAAGACGAGAGAATGAGACTGGATAAATGCTAGCCTATGCCATAGGAGGAGGACCAACAATGCCCACTCTCGATAGAAATGATGTCCAGATCCACTATGAAGTGTATGGCGCAGGTCCTGCTGTTCTGCTCACGCACGGTTACAGCGCAACCTGCGAGATGTGGAAGCCACAGATCGACGCTCTCTCACAGCGCTACCGTTTGGTTCTCTGGGATATGCGCGGCCACGGGCAGTCAGATAGTCCGGACAACCCGGCCGAGTACTCGGAAGAAGCAACCATTGGCGACATAGCTGCTCTGCTCGATGCCAGTGATACCGAGGAGGCAGTATGTGGGGGGTTATCTCTGGGGGGGTATATGTCGCTTGCTTTCCAGTTGGTATATCCCCAGCGGGTCAAGAGCCTGATGCTTTTTGACACCGGGCCAGGATTTCGCAAGGAGCCGCCACGCCGGGCCTGGAATCAACGCGCTAATGCCTTTGCCCACACCTTCGAAACTCAAGGGCTAGCAGCTTTAGGTCGCAGCGCCGAAGTGGCTGCCAGCACTCACCAGTCGGCCCAGGGGCTAGCGCACGCCGCGCGCGGCATGTTGGCTCAGCGTGACGCGCGCGTGATCGACTCCCTGGCGTCGATCAAGGTCCCAACCCTTGTTCTTGCCGGTGCCAAGGATGAACCTTTCCTGGCAGCAACGAACTACATGGCCAGCAAGATTCCAGGGGCAACAAAGGTTATCATTCCTGACGCCGGGCATGCAGTAAACATTGACCAGCCGGAACAGTTTAACCAAGCGGTATCAGCGTTTCTCGAACGGACCTGGGCGTAATTTATAGTTTGGGACGCACCAAGGGAAAGCGAGGGGCTATAATGCCAAAGAAGAAAATGCTGGTTGCTGGTGCTTCTGGCCTGGTCGGATTTGCCGCTGTGCAACACTTTGCCAAGCTTAACGACTGGGAAGTGATCGGGGTTTCCCGCCGTATACCAGAGGGCCTGGACGGTGCCACTCTTATCTCGGTTGATCTTACCAACAAGAATCGTTGTGCTGAGGTCTTTGGGCGGATGAGTGATGTTACCCATGTGGCCTATGCTGCGCTCTACGAAAAACCTGGTCTTGTGCAGGGCTGGCTTGAGCGTGACCAGATGGAAACCAATTTAGCCATGCTGGACAACCTTTTCCTACCCCTGGAGGCTGCAGCCAAGGGCCTGCAGCATGTTTCCCTGCTCCAGGGAACTAAAGCCTATGGGGCTCATATTACCCCTTTCCCTGCTCCAGCACGCGAGCGCTGGCCACGCCACCAACATGAGAATTTCTACTGGCTGCAGGAGGACTACCTGCGGGAAAAACAGACCGGCAAGGACTGGCACTGGACCGCTTTCCGTCCGCAGATTATTTTTGGTGAATCCCTAGGGAGCAATATGAACGTTATCCCAGCTATTGGTGTCTATGCCGCCCTACGGCGGGAGGCTGGCCTCCCCCTAGCCTATCCTGGCGGCCCCGGGTTTGTAACCGAGGCAGTAGACGCGGATCTTCTGGCCCGCGCGTTGGAGTGGGCAGCAACAACACCAGCCTGTCACAACGAGATCTTTAACATTACCAATGGTGATGTCTTTGTCTGGCAAAATGTCTGGTCCACCATTGCCGAGGCTCTAGGCATGGAGGTGGGACCCTCAGAATCTTGCTCGCTGGCGGAGGAAATGCCAAAGAAAGAAGCCGAGTGGGCTGAGATTGTGCGAAAATATAGTCTGCGTGCTCCAATTAGCCTGCGTGAATTTGTTGGCCAGTCTTTCATCTTTGCCGACCTCTGTTTTGCCCACGGCAGGGAACAACCTCTACCGCCCATGCTTGTGAGCACTATCAAGGCGCGGCAAGCAGGGTTTCACGACTGCATGGACACTGAAGACATGTTCCGTAAATGGTTCAGACGATTTCAGGAGCTACGGCTACTGCCACCGATCGGTCAGTGAGAGAAAAAAGGAGGGAAATAGTATGATTCACCCGAAAAAAGTTGGTCACGTTGTTCTCAAGGCCCAAGACCTTAGGGAGGTAGAAAAGTTTTACACCGAGGTACTGGGTTTTGAAGTTGTCACCCGGCTCAATCGTCCTCGCGGAGTATTCTTTAGCCTGGGCGAACAACACCATGACCTAGCAGTGTTGGAAGTGCCCCCAGAGGCAGATGCCCCCAAGGATAACCAAGTCGGCCTGCACCATGTTGCGCTTCAGGTGGGGAGCTTTGCCGAGCTAAAGGAGTGCTATCGGACCTTACAGAGCCGTAACATCCCCATTGTGCGGGCGGTTGATCATGGCATCACCAAAAGCATCTATTTTTGTGACCCCGCGGGCAACCGCTTAGAAGTCTACTGCGATGTAGGTGAGGATGGCCTGGCCCGTTTTCGCCACCAAGGTGCAGCCGCCTTAGAGGACTTTCCTCCTCTGAACTTTGAGGATTAGCAGGGGAAAGGAGAATGCCCCTATGAAATTTGGTCTCTTTTACCAACTCCCCTGTACGCCTGAACAGAATGCAGCAACCCGCTATCAGGAAACCATAGACCAGATTGTGTATGCTGACGAGCTGGGCTTTGACACGGCCTGGCTGGCCGAGCTGCACTTCAACCCGTCGTTCTCGATTATGCCCGCGCCACTGATCCTAGCTGCGGTCTTGGCTCAGCGAACCCAGAACATTCGTCTGGGTACAGCAGTGGCACTACTGCCGTTGCAGCATCCCCTACGTACAGCCGAGGAAGCGGCTGTGGTAGATATTTTGAGCCAAGGACGGTTGGAGTTTGGAGTTGGGCGCGGGGAGATTACTATCCATTACCAGGGATTTGATGTTCCCCGAGAGGAGAATCGTGGACGCTTCGAAGAAACGTTGACCATTATCAAACAAGCCTGGACCCAGGAGACCTGTACGTTTGATGGCACATATTTTCATGTGCCAGAGACCGCCGTTGTGCCCAAGCCTTTGCAGAAGCCGCACCCTCCACTACGGGTCGCTGCCAACAGCCTGGAGACAGCGGTTTTTGCCGGCGAGCATGGCTATCCAGTGTTTGTAGCCTCTCCAATCAACGCCAGCCGTAAACTCCCTGAGCACATTGGTCGCTATCGTCAGGCATTTCGTGCGGCTGCCCATCAGGGGAAAAAAGAGGATGTGGCGGTGGCGTTTCCCGTTTACATTGCTGACAGCGTTGGGCAGATTCGCCAAGAAGTAGAGTCCAGCTTCCTGAACTATTTTCGCGCGATTAGCCGCCAAGCGCGCTTGGGCGCACGGGACGATTCTCCTAAGTACAACTACCTGCAGCAGATTATCAAGCGAGTCGAGGCCGTCACCTGGGAACAGATAGAGTCAACCATGGCGCTCTATGGCTCGCCCGCCATCTGCAGGCAAAAGATCGAAGAAATGTATGAACAGTGCCGGATGGATCAAATCATTTGCTGGTTCAACCCGGGAGGGCTAGTATCCCATCGCCAGGTTATGACCAGCATGAAACGGTTTGCCCAGGAGGTAATGCCCACTGTGCGCAACCTGTAGGTATGAAGGCGCAAAAAATCCAAGATCAATCAGCATTCAGACAACCACAAACAAAAGCGCAGTTTCTTAGGAGTCATTATGGCAGGAAAGCTTGATGGCAGGGTGGCAATCGTGACAGCAGGAGGAGCAGGGATTGGCGCGGCAACAGCGCGGCGCTTTGCCCAGGAAGGAGCATCCGTAGTTGTGGCTGACCTCAGCGGAAGACGGGCTGAGGCGGTGACCAGCGAAATTAACTCCGGCGGCGGCAAAGCTGTTTACCTCAAAATGGATGCAGCTGAGTCCGATGGCATTGAAGCAACCATTAAGCTGGCGCTTGACACCTATGGCCGGCTCAACATTATGTTTAACAATGCCGGCCTGGGGGAGCTTGCTCCACTGGACGAGACTTCCTTGGAAAGCTGGAATCGCACCTTGGCGGTTACTTTGACCAGCACGTTTCTGGGCATGAAGTATTGTCTGCCGATTATGAGGCAACAAGGTCAAGGAATCATTGTTAATACTGCCTCGATTTCCGGGACCGGCGGAGATTATGGAATGTCAGCCTACAATGCGGCTAAAGCCGGGGTGATCAACCTGACTCGCTCGGCAGCCTTGGAAAATGCTCAATACAATATCCGGGTGAATTGTGTATGCCCGGGAGCCATTAACACACGGGTTGCTCAGCTCCTGGGCGGAGAAAGAGCCGAGGAGTTTCGCCGTATGCAAGCCCAGGCCCATCCTCTAGGGCGGATGGGAGAACCAGAAGAGATTGCCAATACAGTGTTATTTCTGTCCTCTGACGAATCCTCCTTTATTACTGGAGAAGCCATTGTGGTGGATGGCGGGCTAACCGCCCATACCGGTGCACCCAATATGCTGCGCATTGTGAGAGGAGAGACCTAGGCTCTAGGGAACCCTTACCCCATCAGAGCGGTGAAATTCCTTCGATAGGGTTCCCTTTGTAGGAGCAACCCCCTGTGGTTGCCCTGGGGGTGGGCAGGCACGGGCGCCGTGGGTTCCAACTTAAGGTATTTCACCTACAGAACAGGCATGAGTTCCCTCTCCCCTGGCGGGAGAGGGCCAGGGTGAGGGGGCCTAAAGGACCTCTACCATTGAGTACACCCCCCATCCCAACCTTCCCCTGCAAGGGGGGAAGGGATCTAGAGGTCCAAGACAGAAGCTAAAAGCTCCCATTTACCCTTAAGTTGGGACCCATGCACAGGGACCTCCCCCTACGGAACATCACAAAATCAGTGGATTATTTCAAAGTCAGTTCAGGTCGATATGGTACAGCTTAGCAGCGTTTTCACAGACAATCTTGCGCGTGACCTCTTCAGGCACGCCAACAAAGTCCCTCTCAATTACTTTCCTGGAGTTGGGCCAGGTAGTATCAGTATGTGGGAAATCTGAGGCCCACATATAGTTATCCTCACCAAAGAACTTGTAGTTTGCCGGTCCTACCGGGTCATCTTGAAACGTTGCCCATACCTGCCGGCCAACATATTCGCTGGGCTTCATTGGCAGGGGCTCCTGTACCATGGCCCCGAACTTCTCATAAGCATGATCTAAACGGTGCACATAGTGAGCCAGCCAGCCAATATCGCTTTCGGCCGACACAATCTTGAGCCTGGGAAAGCGCTCCAAGACCCCTCCCAGAATCAGGCTGCTCAGGGATCGCTGCACCTCGTGGATAAGATGGACAAACCGCAGGGCAGTTAGGTTGACCCGCCCACTGGAACCAGCACCCATAACCACCCGGGTATCTTCGTCCCTGCTGGTTACAACATGAAGTGACAGCGGCAAGTCCAGTTCTTGGGCTGCCTGCCAAAAAGGATCATAGATCTCACTATAGTAGGGTCTGTCTGCTGGTGGAGCCCCCCAAATCATCCCGCCCTTAAGGCCGAGCTTAGCGGCGCGTTCCAGTTCTGTAATGGCCTTGGGGATATCCTCCAGCGAGATCATAGCCACAGGGTGAAGACGCTGGGGATTATGCGAGCGAAACTCAGCCACCCAGTCGTTGTACACTCGAAAGCAAGCCTGCTGCAGCTCAGCATCTTTGAGTTGGAAAAGGGACAAGCCCAGGGTTGTGTAAATGACCTCAGCTTCCACTCCATCAATATCCTGGTCCTTGATCCGTTCAACCGGGTCCCAACCGCTGGGGCGAGCTGCTTCATAGCCTTTCTTTAAGTGTTCTTTAAGTTCCTCCCCACTTCTCCCGGTTGAGAAGCCGGCAGCAACAGGAAACGGCGCAATTCCTGGGGCAACAAAAGAGTACCCAGGCTTGCCTTCGTTTTTGATAACGCGGGGAGCGTGGTCCTGAAACTTCTTATCCAGCCGCTGGGTCCAAAGGTCCGGTGGCTCCGTCATATGAGAGTCAGCAGAGATAACGCTCAGCTTTTCCATCTTGTCTTCTCCTTAGTCGATGCTGTGGAGTTCTATAGGTACCTGTATATCAGCTTAAGCTCAGGAATTGTAGAGAAATAAGAAAAAATGATACAATGCCAAAAGGAGAAGGAAAGGTACCCTTTACAGTAGAAGAATTTCGCGATCTTGTTCACATTTTGGAGCAGAGACCCGAGAGGACACTGTGAAAAAACTGCCTGCATTAATCCTGGCGCTCGCCGCTTTACTCTTGGTCTGGTCTATGGCTGCAACGGCAGTCAAGGCGCAGTCGCCCGCAAGTAGTGAAGAGCTGGATGCCCGAGTCCAAGGTTTCCTTGATTCTATGAGAGACCGTTGGCGCGATCTCAACGTGCCTTACCAGGATGGATAGGTCCTCTACAACCTGATTGTTAATAACAACTATAAACAGGCTCTGGAAATCGGTACTTCCACCGGACACTCAGCAATCTGGATTGCCTGGGCCTTAAGCAAAACCGGCGGCAAGCTAATCACCATCGAGATTGATGAAGACCGCTATAAGACGGCCCTGGAGAACTTCAAACAGGCGGGGGTATCCCAGTATATCGATGCCCGCCTTGCCAATGCCCATACCTTAGTCAAGGAGTTGCCAGGCCCCTTTGATTTTGTTTTTTCTGACGCAGACAAGGATTGGTATACCCAATATTTCCAGGATACTGAGGCTAAGCTAATAGTGGGTGGATGTTTTACAGCGCATAATGTGCTGAATGGATTTGCCGGCGCTGAAAGATTCGTGGACTATGTGAAAAAGCAAACAAACTATACAACCACCATAGAGCGCACTAGCAGCTCGGGCATTTCGCTTAGCTGTAAAACGCCCAACTGATCTGCGCTCTTTGATTCCAAGCTATGTCCGCCACCTAGATCGAACCACAGAGGATTGGTATACCAGAGCATGGCCACAGAAGTCTTTGACCCAACGAGCAGGCTGCTCCCGTTCGCTCTGTCATTCCTGCACAAGCGGGAATCCAGAAATGCGCTGGGCAGTAGATTCCTGCTTTCGCAGGAATGACACAAGAAGGTGAGATTGATCCCTGCCACTACTCCCTTGAGGAGAAAGGAGCGCTCCTGAGATGTCACTTCCCCCTATGGTTGACCCATTTGCTAATATCCTGACCACTACTAATGCCCACCGTGCCCGTCACAGCTGCGGGGCCTACCCCTATGATAAGGGTAGCCTCCTCGGGGTTGTTGCTGCAGCGGTCAATGCTCAGCGTATTGTCGAGGTGGGTACAGCGTTCGGTTATAGCGCCCTTTGGCTTGCTCATGGTGCCCGCAACGCGCAGATTGACACTATTGAGTTCGACCCTGAGCACGTTCAGATCGCACGCCAGCATTTTGCTGACCACAAAGTGGGCGACCGCATCCATGTGCATCAAGGTGACGCGATTACAGTTCTCGATAGCCTTGACACCAATGCCTACGACCTTGCGTTCTTCGACGGGTTCGAGCCTAGCCCCCAGTTGATCGAGGGTCTCCGCCGTCGGCTGCGGACAGGCGGCGTTTTGGTGTGTGCCAACCTGACGCTTGGCAGCCCCGATGCCAGCCGTCCCCTTGCTGATCCAGAGGCCTGGATGACACACTCTCTGGGCGAGACCGCAATTGCTGTCAAGCGCTGATCACCCAGAGGAAGTGGTGAAGCCGTCCCCAACCGACGAGCCCTAGAGGGGACGATGCTGAGTTCCGGCACCCGGCGTAATGAACATCACAGTACTGGGTTCTCGGACCTTGGCTGTATGCCAAGTGCCACGTGGGACAATACCATAGGTTCCCGAACTCAGTTCTACCACCCGTTCACCGTTCCCTTCCTCAAGAGTAAAGTCGACCTTGCCCGACACAAGAAAAACAATCTCGTCTCCCGCCGGATGAACTTCCCAAGTATCCCAGTTTTCGGTCCAGTGATTAGCGGTCATAAGCCGCGTCCCCTCGCCGACCGCGTCATCCCTATTACCACTCATCACCTCTTCCCAGAACGTCTCAGTCACTTCAATGAGGTTGGCTGTACCTCCATCCTTAAGGGATACATAGGTGCTGACAGGGTCGAACCCAGATTGCCTAGCCATAAAGCTCTCCTTTCAGTAACGTCAGTAACAATAATTGATGAAACTATGCGCAGAGGCAGCTCGGAGTTAGGTTCTTATGCTGTGTACCGCGGCTGAACCGCACGTAATTGTAAAGAGAAGACAATTGGGGATGAAAGATTTATATTATTTAATATGGAGTTCCTGGCAGGCGAGTACTCTATTGCCGACATGGCTTCGTGGCCGTGGGTTGTGGCCTATGAGAGAAGGGGCCAGGATCTTAACGAGTTCCCCAATCTTAAGCGCTGGTTCGAAACTATAAAGGCCCGGCCAGCGGTTGAGAGGGGGTTCGCCGTCGGCCAGGAGCTAAGGCAAGAGATGAGCGACGATGCCAAGAAGATCCTCTTTGGTCAGCGGGCGCGTCAGCGCTAACTGAATCTCTCCAGACGATAAGGGCTTAACAGGTCAACTGTTGTGCCCTCAACAATTTCGATGGCGCTGAGCTCGCCAACAAGTGGCGCCAAGGTCACGCCGCTGTGCATCACGGCAATGTACACATTGGGTACAGTTTGGCTAAACCCCAAGACCGGCAGTCCGTCCAGGGGCATAGGACGGTAACCGACCGGAACCGGAATTGCCTGCGCTTCTGCAAGGGCGGGTATATAATGGGTGGCACGCGCGAGCAGATCATGGGCATGGGCCTGAGAATCGTTGCGAGCTAGACTCTCCTGTGTGCCCTCACCAATCATGACCGTACCATTGCAGCCCTGGCGCGCATGGATTCCTGGGCGGCCGGTATCCAACGGCGGAGTGTTGAGAACGGCAATGGTTTTGAAGATGGGCGGACGTGGGTCAGTCCGAACAACCACTCCAGGACTATCTTGTTGAGGGATCTCTATCCCCAGCCTAGTTGCTAACCGGGTTGTTCCTACTCCAGCCGCCAGTACAACTACATCACAGGGGACCTCACCGTGTGTTGTTCGCACGGCTTTGGCCTCGGGCTTTCCGGCCCTACCCTCCTCCATAACGAAGCCACTGACTGGCGTGTTGCTCTGGATTATTCCACCGTTTGCCTGAACATGCCGGAGACACGCAGGGATCACCTTGAGTGGGTCCACATGGCCTTCGTCCGGGCTCCAAGCGCCCGCTATGAAGGGGTCCAGGTGAATCCCGGGTTCCAGCTGGCGAAATTTGGTTTCGTTAAGCAGCCGGCTGTTGTAGCCACGACTCTGCAGAAGCTTGACCCCATGGCGCAGCACCGCGGCGTCTTCGGCCGTGGCGGCCCAACGGAGCTCACCACCCCAGCGAAGATCAATGTCAGCTTGCAGGTGACGTGCAAATCGGTCCCACATATGTAAGGAACGGCGATTGAAATCATGATAGAAGGCCGGCTCTTTCCCCAATGAAGCATTAATCCAGGCAAATGAGTGGCCGGACGCTCCAGTTCCTGGTTGCGAGTGGTCGAGTACAGTGAGGTTAACGGTACAACGTGACACATGAAAAGCAATGGACGCGCCAACAATGCCCGCACCAATCACAACAATCCGAGGTCTTCCGTTGTGACTAGCAAATCGCTCCATACTCTACCAACAAGGCGGCGTTTCTTACCATCCAGAAGCGACCTAACGGTCGGCAGGACGGAAAAACCCGATTGGGCTTACCACTCTTCTCCGAAGGGCCGCAGCTCCACGTCAAAGGACCAGCCAGAGCGATCCTGATGGACTATATGCCAGATGGTATCGGCAATGGCCGTGGGCTTGATAAAGAAATCATCCGGCTTGTCGCTAAACGCTTTGCGCGTCCAGGGAACATCAATAACCGCATCAATAACAACGTAGGCAACATGGACACCCTGGGGTCCCAGGGTTCGCGCCATAGACTGAGCCAGAATACGCTGGGCGGCTTTGGTTGGCGCGAAGCCAGAGAATCGAGGTCTCCCTCGTAGCGCAGAGGTATTGCCTGTTGCAATAATGGCGCCCTGCCCCGCTTCAATCATGACCGGCGCAACAGCGCGTGATAGGTAAAGGAGCCCCATGGTGTTGACCTGAAAGTTGCTTTCTAGGTCGGCGGGCTCAATTTCCAGAAAAGTGCCAAAGGAACCCCTGACAGCGTTGTGGATTAGGACAGCCGGTGGGCCCAGGTCTTTTTTGATAGCGGCCACAATAGAGTTGACCGCAGCTTCATCCGAGACATCACAGACATAGCCAGAGGTCAGGGAAATCTCTTTCTCCAAACTCATCAGCCGCTCCTGGTTGCGGGCAAGCATGGCGACTCGGTAGCCACCCTCAGCAAAGCGGCGGCTTAAGGCTGCGCCGGTTCCTGGTCCAACACCGGTCACAATACAGACAGGCTCTGCCATTTCATTCCTCCCTTGCGAGTCAGTCGAATAATAGCTTCCTCTTTACCATACAAAACCTATCCTGGCACCTTCTGGGGTTAGATCCAGCAGAAACGACCTCAAACCTGAGACGGTTCCTCCTCCAGCACTACAATTTCATGAGGAAAAACAAGAACCTCCATGCCATTGTCCCAGTCAACAAACACCAGGCGGCGGCCCAGGTTGTCGGTCTCGTAGCAGAGCGTGCCATAGGTGTCCCGCGGCAGAATACCTTCTACCGTGTCCAACTGACGCAGTGTACGGCAACGTACCCCAGAGCGTGAACGATCAATCATAATCCTTCCTCTTGTTTTGAGTTTTTCCTTGGTGTTAGCGGATTAGGTATTTCCCGGTTCTCTGATACCTGCCGCAAATACTACTATATATAGACAACACAAGATATAATAGCGCAATATATAGTGCAGAAATACGAGTTTTATGAGAGATATTAAAAAGCCATTTTCTCTGCGTTCCTCCTCTTTTGGGAAATCTCCCGGTAGATCTTTGTGGAGTCATTAAAGCGGGGCCAAGCCACGATTGATCTGTCCCAAAATTAAAAGCTGTCTTTGCCTTCTCCAGCGATTTGGGCTTGATTGTCCGTTCACCGGGGCGACCCCCCGTCTGAGCTTGGTCGAAGGGTGAACAGGGCCACTGGCATGTTACTTTATGAAACGCAAATGGGTATCAGGAGCCCTTTACAATAATCGCTCCTAAGGAAATATTGAGAGCCTGTACAATCAACGCCAAGGAGAAAAAGAATGAAGCAGCGTAATTTCCAAATAATCGAGACCAATGGTGTCCGTTTGCGCACGGTGGTGGAAGGCAAAGGCCCCCTGGTTATTCTCCTGCACGGCTTCCCACAGTGTTGGTATCTATGGCGGCATCAGATCGACTCTCTGGTGGAGGCTGGCTTTCAGGTTGCCGTTCCGGATCAGCGGGGTTACGGTGGTAGTGACCGACCTGAGCCAATTGAGTCCTACAATATTGTTAACCTGACTCATGACGTTGTTGGACTGGCTGACGCCCTGGGCCATGAGCAGTTTTTTGTTGTTGGCCATGACTGGGGTGCACCGGTGGCCTGGCACACGGCGCTTCTGTACCCTAAGCGGGTGAAAGCGGTAATGGGTATGAGCGTGCCCTACGTCCGCGGGCGCGCCGGCGTTATGACCCGCCAAGAGAACTTTGGAGATAACTTCTGGTACATTGTCTACTTCCAGCAGCCTGGAGTAGCCGAGGCTGAACTCGAAGCCAATATCCGCAAGTCGCTACGGATGACCTACTTTGTAGCCTCTGGTGATGCGCCCGAGGGACTGTGGCTGGTACAGAAACCAGCCACAGCAAAGTTCCTTGATGGACTGATCGATCCCGAGACATTGCCGGCATGGTTGACTGAAGAGGATCTTGACTACTATGTGGCTCAGTACCAGCAGAGTGGCTTCCGCGGGCCGCTGAATTGGTATCGCAATATCGACCGGAATGTAGAGATCACCCCAGAGCTTGAGACCGCAAAGATTGAGAGGCCCTCCTTTTTCATCGCCGGATCGAAAGACCCAGTGCTATCCTTTGGGGGAGGCGGCTGGGTAGACCTGATGGATAGTTGGGTAACGGACATGCGCGGCAAGGTTATCATTGACGGGGCTGGGCACTGGGTACAAATGGAACGGCCGGCGGCGGTCAACGAGGCGCTCTTGGGATTTCTCAAGACAGTGGCTTGAGGATCAGAGGAAATTGAGGAAGCTTCCAGTCTTGTGCCCCAATTATCTGCAGTTAAACTTGGGCATGAGTTCGGTGAAAATCCCTATGGATTGTAGTCTTCCCAGGTGAGAAATTACGCACAATCCTCAATTAAGGAGGGCACTATGGATTTGAGCAAAACCGGAGTCTTCTGTTTTCTCGATGGATTGACCGGCGCGCAAACTGGCCAGTTTGCGCGCAAAGTCGAGCAACTGGGATACACTGCCCTGTGGTTTGCTGAGGTCACCGGTCGGGAAAGCTTTTCCTTTGCCTCTTATCTGCTCAGTCAAACGGACCGCTTGGCGGTTGCTACCGGTATTGCAGTGGTGTTCGCGTATGAACCGGCTGCTACCGCAAGCGCTACCAGAACGCTTGCGGAGTTGTTCGCAGATCGCTTTATTTTGGGCCTAGGCGTTAGTAACAAAATGGCGAACACGCGCCGTGGCATCCCCTATGGGAAACCCTACAGCTTCATGCGTGAGTATCTGGCCAAGATGAAAGCGGCTCCCTATGATGCGCCAAAGCCGCAGCACGAACCGCCGATTGTGCTGGCAGGCATGATGCCCAAGATGCTGCAACTGGCAGCAACCGAGACCCAGGGCACGCATACCTATTTCACCACAGTTGAACAAATTGCCCAGGTGCGCGCGGCTATGGGACCTGGCCCGTGGCTCTGCGCCGAACTAGCGGTCATGCTTGAATCTGATGCCGCCAAGGCCCGGGCAACAGCTCGTCGCTACATGCAGGTTTATTTATCAATCGACCATTATGTCAAAAGGTTACAAGACGTTGGCTTTGCCAATGAGGACTTTGCCAACGGCGGCAGCGACCGGCTGGTCGATACCATCATTGCATGGGGTAACGAGAACACCATGCGTCAGCGCATTGCCGCGTATTACAGTGCCGGAGCCTCACATGTGTGCATCTTACCCCTCAGTCCCAATGGAGGACTAGTTCCAGACGAACGTGCGCTGGAAGCTTTGGCACCATAAGGAGGAGGCAAGGATTCTTAAGAAAAAATGCGGATAATGGCCACCTCATTCTCGCCCATGAGGCGACTGTAGCCTTGGACATCCGCACTGAGAATGGCGGTAAGCCTGCGCTCAACGCTATGGGGTTCCATAAGAAGCTTCCCAACAAAGGATGGGCTGTAAAGCTGATTCTAGTGAAAGCAGTAGGAAAATGTCAATCAGAACGTTCAAGCGTATCCTCGATAAACATCATCCGGTCATTGCCCCAGAACATTTCCTCTCTAACAAAAAACGTTGGTGCCCCAAAAACCCCGCGGCTCACCGCTTCTTCGGTGTTAGCCCGCAATTGAGCCTTGACATTTTGCTCATCCACCCGGGCAAGAATACGCTCGGCATCAAGACCTCCTTTCCCCCACACCTCGCGTATGACTTTCTCCTCACCCAGGTTGAGACCCTCTACCCAAAAGGCGGTAAATATGGCCCGGTGATACTCAGTAAATCCTCCATCCTGAAGGGTGGCCACGGCTCCCCGCATAAGCCGCAGGGTGTTAATAGGGAAAAAGGGATTATCTCCAAAGGAAACATCATATTGCCTCGCCCAGCGCCTCAGCTCCGTGCCCATATAACGGCCTTTAGCAGGAACCTCCATAGGCGAAGCATTACCTGTTTCTTTGAAAACAGCGCCCAGGAGCATGGGCTTATAGAGAACAGTGGCTCCAGTACGCTCAGCCAAAGCAGGAAGCTGAGTGTCAGCCAGGTAACTAAAGGGACTACCGTAATCAAAGAAGAATTCTACCTGTTTAGCCACAGCGATCTCCCTTTTCTTTAGTAAAAAGCTTATCGTTATTTAGGTGCATACACATGCTTATCTCTAGCTGTTAACTCTTTCAACCCAGGTTATCTACGGGTTATCTACGGCTACCCACGCCTACTTAGTCGAGGTAATTCGATCCTAATGTTGCTTGGTCCTTGGCACGTATTATCAATATGATATATCTGATCGATATGGACACACGAACGGAACAAATTCAACTGCGCTTAGAAGGCCTCATCAAGATCAATCAGCTGTTAGTCAGCACAGTCGACCCCAACGATCTACTTGAGACTATCCTCGAATCAGCCTTACGGTTGTTCTCGGTAGAAGGATGTAGCATTGGATTGATTGACGAAGCTAAAGGGCAACTAGCCTTTATCGATATGGCGGGCAAGGCGAAGGCGGAGGAATTCCGAGTTGATCTAGGTCATGGTATTGCGGGGTGGGTGGCACAGACAGGCCAGGGAGTAGTGAGCAACGACGTATCGCAGGACCTACGGTTTTTCAGAGGGATCGACAAGAAGACCGGCTTTAAGACAAAGTCCATCCTGTGCGCACCTCTTAAACAGCGTGACCAGCTCATTGGGGTAATTGAGGCCCTCAACACTACCAATCCCAACGGCTTCACCCAAGAAGATCTCCAGCTCCTGACTGCCTTCGGGGGATTGGCCGCTATAGCCATCAACCGTGCCAAGGTGTTCGCCACAGTGCGTAATACCAGCGTGGCCTTCCAGGAGGTAGTCCAGGATCGCTACCGTTTAGTCATTGGCACCAGTGCCGTGATGCAGGAGGTGCTACGTCTGGCTCGCACCGTAGCAGCTACCAACACCACCGTGCTTCTACTGGGCGAAAGTGGGACTGGTAAAGAGGTGGTGGCCCGGGCCATCCACCAGTGGAGTGCGCGCATGGACCATCCCTTCATAGCGGTCAACTGTGTGGCTCTGACTCCCGATTTATTGGAAAGCGAACTGTTTGGTCATGAGAAAGGAGCCTTCACCGGAGCCATAGCCCAGAAGAAGGGGAAGTTTGAGCTGGCTGAGGGAGGAACGATCTTCCTGGACGAGATTGGCGATCTAGCACGCAACCTACAGGCCAAGCTTTTACGCGTGCTGCAGGAAAGGGAGTTTCAGAGGGTAGGAGGAACAAAAGATATCCGCACCGACATACGCATCCTAGCTGCCACCAACCGCGACCTGTACCAAGCGGTGCAGAGCGGATCTTTCCGCGAGGACTTGTATTACCGGCTCAATGTGGTCTCAATCACGCTGCCCCTTCTGCGTGACCGCAAGGAGGATCTTCCCGTGCTTGTCCAGCATTTCACTGAACAGTACTGCCGTGAGATGAAGCGATCCCCAATGGGCATTGAGCCGCCGGCTATGGAGTTAGTGCAATCCTACCCTTGGCCAGGCAACGTACGCGAGTTGCAAAACGCTATCGAACGGGCCGTGGTATTCTGCTCCGGACCAAGCATTACCGAGACCGATCTCCCCGCTGAGATCCACAAGCAGGCCTCCAGTTCTGCAGACGTAGTTACCCAGAGCCCCATTATCAACCTCTCGCCTCTGGCAGAGGCAACCAATGCCTTCCAGCGTACCCTGATCCACAAGGCACTGGAGGCTACGGGTGGCAAACAGGCCCAGGCAGCTCAACTCCTTGACCTGCCGCAATCGAATCTCTCTAGATTGATGAAAAGATTAGGGTTACGGTGAGGGATTAGCCTTATAGTCTTTGACCCCAGTCCTAAGGATAGCGGTGAGCCTGCGCAACGTATTCTTCATTCATGTGCTCGGTGTTCCTGGGTGAGTGGGAGCGTTTTGCTTGACTTCGGCAGGGCAAGGGGAGTAGAGAGGGGGAAGCACCGGCCGAGTAGAGGAAAGAAAGGGTGAGGGTAAACCAGAGGGGAAGGTCTTGGCAAGCTCCTTCTCATCCCATAGAACGAACAACAAAAAAAGGAGGAAAAACTCATGGCATTAACATTAGAGCTAGCAGAACAGTTTATTGCTGCGGCTAAGGCGAAAGCTCAGGAGCAGAGCTGCACTATGAGCTTTGCCGTGGTGGATCTGGCCGGCAACCCCGTAGCTCTGGCACGCATGGACGGAGCCCTGTGGCTGACCGCCGGGGCGGGGGTGAGCAAGGCTTTCACCGCTGCCACCTTACGCCGGCCCTCAGCAGAGATGGGGGAGATGGCCCAGACACGGCCTGAGGTGTTTAGCAACATTGTCAGTCTGGCCGGCCGGCCCCTACTGCCTGCGGGGGGTGGATTACCCCTGATTATTGACGGGGAGTTGCTTGGCGGTGTCGGCGCTAGTGGGGGCACGGAGGAGCAAGATGTGGAATGCGCTCGGGCAGGTCTGGTCGCCATAGGAGGAGAGTAAAGAAACACTTAGTACCGAGTTGGCCTCCTCCTGGGTTAGGGTGCATACCAATTCCCTGGCCATTTCGCCTGCGCAACATATCCTCCCGCTCCTGGAGTAGGAAAATCCCCCCGTGCTGTGCGCTTCCCCCCTTTGTTAAAGGGGGGAATGAAGGGGGATTTCATCAATCATATCCACCGTTGGCACTCTACTCTGCAGACATACCAGAATTTTGTTATGCACCCCCTGGGTTATATGGTTTGCCGTTGTATTGGGAAAGCATAAAAGTATAAAGGTATCTCCTGCCAGAGCTGGTTTGAGATTGCCCTGAGTCTACCAATACACCTTAGGGCGTGGCCTTCTCTGACCCCTGGGTCGCAAAGGTTACCTCGCCGACCCCTGCTCCACCCAGAATGGCCAAGAAATAGGCGTCCTCCTCACCAATGTTGCGGTACCCATGCAGAACCCCCACAGGAAAAGAAATGGTATCCCAGGGCCCGAGGATGGTTCCTTCCTCATGACCCTGGGCACCCCAACTGAAGACCCATTGTCCGGAGAGGGGAACAAACACCTCGACCGTTGTGTGGCTGTGCGCAGGAGCCCCATTCCCCGGACTGACCTTGTCCAAAACCAGGGTAAAACCATGCTCACCAGGGATAGTTGGGGCGATAGTCTTGGCCACTTGGCCAATAATGCTGAAGCCTTCTCTGCCTTCAGGGACATACTCCATGCCCAGGGCTTTGTAGTCCAGGGGCTTGAGATCTTTAAAATGTGCAATCCGCTTGAGCATCTCTTCTCTTGAGATCTGTGCGCTGGCCATAAACCCTCCTTTCTCTAATGCTCTTCCTCTAGGTTGGAGCCCTGGCAGGTAGGGATTTGCCGTCTATTATAAACGAAGCAACAAAATGTCACAGTATCTGAAGATGGGAATAAAGAAAAAATAGAGAGTAAGGAAATTAGCAAAAGAAGAAAAGGAGGGTACCTCACCAACCACTTGAAAGCCAATTATACACCCAAGGGTACTTGACTGAACGATCGGTTAATTATAGTTAACTGAACGACCGTTTAATTATGGCACGACCAATAAGGACTCCTTCTTCTCCCGACCATCGAGCCACTATTGGTGCAACCGCCGAAGCTTTGTTTGCCGAGCGCGGGTTTGATGGCACTCCTATCCGTGAGATCGCCCTGCGGGCGGGTTCCACCAAAGCCCTTATCTATCACTACTACCGCAATAAAGAAGATCTCTACCTCTCTCTCCTTGAAGCCGCAGTCAGCGAAGTGGTGACTCGGGTCGAGGAGATTGCTGCTAGGAGTGATAACCCTGAAGAGAAGGTACATGGAGTGGTGGAGGTTTTTCTCGATTACTACCATACTCATCCCCAGCGTTTTCAGATGATCCAGCGAGCCGTAGATGAGCATGGCGCGGCTGCCACCACCTTGGCGGAGCGCTGGTTCTCACGCGCCCATCTGGCGCTGCAAGAGATTGCGGCAGAGGGGATAAGGCAGGGACTATTCAAATCCTTTTCCCCCCAAATGGTGCCGGTTGCTATTATTGGACTTATTGTCCACACGCTGCGCAATCACAAATTAATAGAAAAAGTGAAGCCCGGCTTTTCGGGAACTCAACTTCTTGAGGCCCTGCCCGACCTTATCCTCACCTTGCTCAAGGCTGATAGCGTGGGGAAAAAGAAAAGTGCACCGCTAGCTACCTGCTCTAGACAACCAGAGATCAAGGTTAAGCTGAAAGCTCATGGCTGACCGCTAAAATTGTATAAGGAGAAAGAAATGGAGTCTTTCTTTCGTGGAGTGATTCGCTTCCGCTATTGGGTCATCATAGTGCTGCTCGGCTGCACTGTTGCCTTGGGCATGCAGATGAAGAAGCTCCGTTTTGAGAGCGATGCGGAGGCGATGATCCCGCCCGACGACCCGGTCCAGCGCTATAACGATCTGGTTGAAGACCGCTTTGGCATGCGGGACCTAATCATTGTGGGCGTATTGAATAATAACCCGCAAGAGAATGGCGTCTTTAACCCCCGTACTCTGGGAATTGTCAAAGAGTTCTCCGAGCAGATTGCGCTTCTCCCTGGGATCAAGGCGGTACGCAATGAGGATGTGGCCAGCGTGGCCACTATGGACAACATCACCGGTACCCAAGACGGCATGGCTGTAGACCCGTTCATGGAAGAAATTCCCCAGACGCAGGATGAGCTTACTACCCTCAGGAACAATCTCTTTGGCAACTCTATGTATGTAGACTGGCTGGTTTCGCGGGATGGCGGCGGACTTCTCATTATGGCCAAGATGGAGTCTTCCGAGGGCACGCTCGAAGGTGTAGCCAGACGGTCGGCGATTTACAAAACCATCCGGGAAATGATCCAAGCCAAGAAAGACGCCGGTTCTCCCGAGGAATTTCATATAGCCGGGCGCGGAGCCATGGAGGTAACGTTCTCGGAAGATGCCAGCCGAGACATGTCTGCATTTATGCCCCTGGTATTGGTTATTGTGCTCAGCATACTCTATCTGACTTACCGTAGCCTGCGCGGGGTGCTCCTACCTTTCTCCGTAGTCTTAGCCTCGGCGATCTGGACGCTGGGGATTATGGCCATGGTCGGAATACCCATGTACTTTATCTCTACCATGATGCCGGTGATCCTGATGGCCATAGGTGTGGCTTACGGCATCCATATCCTCGGTCGTTACTACGACGAACTATTAGAGCGCCCTGGGGTTTCTTCCCCTGAGGCAGTACTGGCGGCAATGCGTGAGATGTGGCAACCGGTAGTGTTCACCGCACTCACTACTGCAGCCGGGTTTTTGTCTTTTCTCACCGCTGCCATGTTGCCTATCCGCCACTTCGGGGTGTTTACTGCCATTGGCGTGCTTGTTGCTCTGGTCTTCTCACTGACCTTCTTCCCGGCTGTCCTGGCTATGCTACCAGCCAAGGTGAGCCGTGGTCTGAGTCGTCAAATGGGCCGCAGTGGGGACCTAGCCGCTACTGGTTGGGCAGCGCGTACTCTTGCCCAAATCGGCCGCGGCGTCGCCCTTCACCCCTTCCTGGTGTGGACCCCGACCGTAATCCTGATGGCCATCTGTCTGGTAGGTATCCAACGCATAGGGGTGAATAGCTCGTGGATTCGCTCTTTTCACCCGCAGAGCCCGGTACGTATGGCCGATGAAGCTTTGCGCGAAAAATTCCAGGGCACGCTGCCAACCTATGTTGCTATCGAGGGGCATGCGGCTGATCTACTGAAAGATCCCCAACTGCTGCACAAGCTCGACCGCATGCAGGTCGAGATCGAAAAAGATCCCATTGTCGGAGGTTCTCTGTCGATCGCTGAGTTCATCAAACGTATGAACCGGGTGATGAATGAGGACCGGCAGGAAATGGAGGTAGTGCCAACGTCGCGTGACCTGGTTTCCCAGTATCTGCTTCTGTACTCGTTCTCCGGAGACCCGGATGACTTCGACGAAGTCGTGGACTACGACTACCAACACGCCAACCTGGCTTTTTACCTGCGCTCTGACAGTACCCAGGATATTTTGCGGGTGGTCCATAAGATTCAAGATTTTGCCGTGAAAGAGTTTGGGCGCTCTACCCTTGGCAATGGAGAAGACGAGAATATGCGCGATCCACTCTCTTTGCGCTTTGGGCGCTGGCTGGGTGGCATTGAAGCAACCATCACCGGTTGGGAGACCAACAGCGGGTTTCGCATTGGCTTTGCTGGTCCCGGGTATTTTACTCACCGCTTCAGCGAATTAGTGGTTGCTGGCCAGCTCTCCAGCCTAGTGACGTCGCTCCTTGCAGTCTTTCTGCTGACCGCAATCATGTTCCGCTCGTTGACCGCCGGACTTGTCAACATTATCCCCATAAGCCTGGTTATGGTTTTCAGCTTTGGTCTCATGGGACTTCTTAACATTCCCCTTGAGGTTGGTAAGTCGCTTACCGCCTCGATGGTGATTGGTATTGGTATCGACTATACCATCCACTTTCTCAACAAATATCGCCTTAAGGTGCGTGCTGGACTCACAGACCCGGAGGCCATCACCGTAGCTACCATGACCACTTCGGGCAAAGCCATCTTTTTCAATGCAGTTGTAGTCATTGGCGGGTACCTGGTATTTCTTACTTCCAACTTTCGACCTAACTTCTACCTGGGGGCCATGGTTGCCCTCAACATGGGCGCCTGTCTACTTGTGTCGATGACCGTGCTGCCAGCCATACTTAACGCCTTCAAACCCCGCTTTGTATATGGCGAAGAAAAAATCACCCCAATAACAATGCGTCCAGAGTATAAGGCACAACACTAAGAAAGGAGGACAGATTATGTTAGCTGTAAGGCTTTTTATTGCAACTCTGTTGTTTGTGGGAGTCCTGCCCCTTGGGGCCGTCCTGCCCCTTGGGGCCGAGGAAATTCCCGGAGAACCCAGCGGGCTAGAGATTGCTATCCAGGTGGATGAGCGTGAGGACGGAGACGATCAGATCTCTGAGGCCGCTTGGACTCTAACCAATAGCAAGGGCAAGACACGTAAGCGACTCACCTTACGCTACTGGAAAGACTATGATGGCAAGGATGGCCTGTCGAGCAAATCCTTTATTTATTTTGACTCACCCCCAGACGTGAAGGAGACCACGTTTCTCAATTGGTCCCAAGAGGACGCCAATGCCGCTGACGACCAGTGGATCTATCTGCCTGCCCTGCGTAAGGTACGCCGGATTGCCTCGGGCGATAAGGAAAACTCCTTTATGGGCAGCGACATGATCTACGACGATATGGGCGATCGGGAGGTCGAGGAAGACACCCATACCTTGGTCCACGTTGAACAGAATAATGGCACTAAGCTCTATGTGGTTAAGGCGGTGGCCAAAAAGGAAAACTATATCTACAGCAAAAAGCTGAGCTGGGTGAACTCAGAGAACTGGACGATCCCCAAGATTGAGTTCTACGATCGCAAGGGTCGTCTGCTCAAAATCATGACCACGGAATGGAACCAGATCGATGGCATCTGGAACTGGAAGCGCACAGTGGTGGAGAATCAGCTCACCGGGCATCGGACCGAACTCGACATGAGCAATGTCAAATTTAACCAGGGTCTGAAAGAGAGCCTGTTCACCGAGCGTTCGTTGCGTAAAGGGGCACCCTAAAATCTACTAACCCTCAATTAGACCGCGTGACATTCGCACACTTGCTTGAGGACCTTATAAAATATGGAGTGCGGGAGCTATGCTCCCACCTTTGGTAGGTGAAGCCACGCTTGGCCTGTTCTTAGCCCGAAGCATGGCTTGCGCACTCCAAAACTGTACTTCCACTGTACCATTCTCATGTGGAGCAATTTAGCTTTAGAGGCATGAGGGCAACTAGGAAGAAAGAGCCCGGAAGGGCAAAAGCGTGGACCTACACTCTGGTTCTGGTGCTAGGGATAGGGCTGTGGTCCGGGACCCATTCGGGGGGCCTTTTTGCTCAGCCCCCGACTTACCCTGCTGGGCTACGCCTGCACCAGCTAACGCTCACGGTCGAGGGCAGCCAGAAGACCCTTGCCTTGCGGTTCTCTCGCCCTCCGGCTTCGGTCCAGGCCTTTGCTCTTTCCTCTCCTCCCCGCCTAGTTGTGGATGTTAGGGGACCGGTCAAAGCCCGGCCGTCAGCCATCTACCCAGTAGAGGATTCGCTGCTCAGGCGAGTGCGCGTAGGTTTCCATCCGCAGCACCTCCGTTTCGTCCTGGACTGGCGAGGGGAATTGGTACCGCCGTTTGTTGTCGAGCAGCAAGGGACCCTGATCACAGCGGTGCTTAACGCACCCGGCGGAAAGACTGAGGCGGCTCATACCCAGGTGCTTTTTACGCTAGCCGAAACGGGACTTATGGCTCAGCCTGTACCCAAACCCTCAGAGCCCCTTGCGCAGCAACCCTCACCGCCAGAAGCCGCCCAGCGCTCAGAACGGGAGCAAGCTTCTCTAGATCTAGAGGATACTACAGCTGCGGGCCTATCCGCCGACGAACCCCAAACCGGAATACTCAGCGCCCTAGGAGAACAAATAGCTGCCCTATGGGAGCGGACTGACGTGTATGGTTTTGTGGAAAACGAGACCGCTTTTCGACTGTACTCTCCTCGCCAGTTCTCCAAGGTACAGAACTGGTTTGAGGTCGAGGTGGACAGCGAGTTAACCCAGTGGGCAGTTCTCAAAATAATTGCCCGGACTTTGGCTGATCCAGTGAATCACCTGGAGACCAATATCCGGGACTTTGACGCTTCCCCAATAGATCGCTGGGAGATGGGGAATTCTGTTGAGGCTGAGCTGCGTGAGCTCTACTTTGAGATCACCCTGGGGGATTTTGATGTGCGTCTAGGCCGGCAACAAATTGTGTGGGGAGAATCCCTTGGTCTGCGCATCCTGGACGTGATCAATCCCCAGGATTTTCGTGAGTTTATCCTGGATGATTTTATCGATGCTCGCATTCCCCTATGGGGCGCTCGCATCGATTACGCTCTGAGAAATTGGACGCTAGAAGGGATCTTCCTGCTTGACTTTGAAGCCAATCGGGCAGCCGATCAGGGAAGCGAGTTCCAGTTCCGCAATATCCCTATGCCGGCTCTCCCCATTGAGATGCCCTTCCCTCCCTTCCCTGCGGTTCAGGTAACCAAGGTGAAAGAGCCTCGAGACGGTCGCTTTAGTGATGCCGAGGTGGGACTGCGCGTTTCCCGTTTCTTGCGCAGCATGGATGTATCTCTCAACTATTTCTATACTTGGGACGATTTTCCTACCCCGTTTCGCCGGATTATTGGTCCCAATACCTTTCTCATCGAACCCACCCACAAGCGTCTTCACCTTCTGGGCGGGAGTTTCAATTACGCTTTTGACGTGTTTGTCATCCGGGGAGAAGGGGTTGTAAACTTTGGCAAATACTTTGTCTCTGAGGACCCCAATGAACCGGACGGAGTTCATAAACGCGATTTTCTATTGTACGTTCTGGGTTTTGACTGGACCGTGAGTGATAACCTGCTGCTCAATGCCCAATTTTTTCAGACCGCAATTCTTGGCAAGCCTAGCGATGTGCCGGACAAGACCGTCAGCAATGCCCTTTCGCTCTTTTTACGCTCAGACTTCTGGAACGAAACCCTCTTTCCCCAATTCATAGTGATCTATGGCATCAATTTTGGCGACTTGTTGGTACGTCCGCAGATTAGCTATCAAATGACAGATTTGCTTTCTTTTACCCTGGGGATGGATTTTTTTGTGGGCTCACGTTCTGGGTTCTTCGGTCAGTATGCCGCCCCGGTTAATCCTCACCACCGCTACCACACCGGCCGCAATAACCGGATTTTCTTAGAAATCAAACGCTCCTTTGATCTCTAACTCAGTACCTTCTTCACTTCACCTCAATTCCTCAAGCAAGGCCTTGGCCTCCTGCAATTCCGTGGTATCCAATCCCTCGGTGAACCAGCCGTAGATTTCTGCCAGCATCTGTTGAGCCTCTTCCCGTTTGCCCTGTTGCTGCCAAAGACGACTCAGGCTCACCGCTGCTCGCAGCTCCAACGACTTGGCACCCTGCCGGTGGGCAACGTTCATAGCCTGACGAAAGCACTCCTCCGCTTCCGATTCATTGCCACTTTTGCCTTTTGTCCCGGTCGGTACGCCGCAGCGGGGGAACCGCTTTTGATTTTTGCCTTCCTGCGCCAGCAGGAGCTCTCCCTTTGTCCAATATAACCCGGCTTCCCACCAATGCTCCCCACTCTTGTACATTTCCGCCAGCGATTTAGCCAGCAAGTTAAGTCCTTCTTCTATCTCTCCCGCTTTGCCATACGTCTCAGCCAGCAGAACGGAGAGCTGTCCTAGCTGCTCTACACCCATAGATCGCCAAATGGTCAGGCCCTGGTGCATCTGGGTAATGCCCTTCTCTACCTGCCCCTGCTGGGCCAGTGCCCAACCCCGCAGAAAAGTCCCCCCCGCCAGAAAATATGGAAACCCCTGTTCACTAGCAAGCGCAACCAGGGCTTCTGTTCGCTCCTGGACGGCTTGACCTTCCCGCCGGAGCCGGTGGATGCTAGCGGCAAAATGTAGGGCAATAGCCAAGCTAAAGGGATGATTCAGTTCGTGGGCCAGGGTGAGAGCCTCGTGGCTCCGCTCCAAAGCTTGGTCCGGATAGCCAAGATGCCATAAGGCCATGGCTGCAAACGACAGGCAGGCCACCCCAGGGTCCTGCCCGTAGGGGAAAATACAGCATTGGTCCGGGCGGTGCTTCTGAGGATCATAAAAAGTAACTCCCTGCTCTAAGTGATTCTGGGCAGAGGCAAACTCCCCAAGACGAAACGAGACAACCCCCAATGCCATATGGGCAGGAAGGAAGAAGGCTGGATCTTGCACGTTCTTGGCCAAGCGTATGAGCTGCTCTGCTAGCTCGCGTCCTGTCTGGTACTCCCCGCGGGTTATATAAAACCTCCACAAGCCAAATAGCACTGGGAAAAGCTGAGGAGGCTGACACCTGGGGCACAGCTCACGGACCCGAGTGTAGACTTTTTCCACCTCAGGAGCGGTAAAGCCCTTAGTAGCTACTAGCGGAGTGCCTAGGGCAAGCTGCAAGGTCAGCTCTTGCTGGGTGCGCTCAGGGGTATCCGGCAGGTTCTTGAGTAAATCTAAAGCCGTGGTCAAGTGATCGATTGCCTCAGTATAGGCTGACCTCTGCACCGCCTGTTCGCCAGCCCATTGCAGATACCCCACCGCCTTCCCCGTACTCCCGCTGCGAGTGTAGTGATAGGCCAGCTCCCTATAGTGCTCCTCAAGCTGGTCGTGAAAGAGTTCTTCCATGGTCTGAGCCGTGCGCTCGTGTAAGCCCATTCGCCTCTCTATCAACAGAGTGTTGTAAGCGACTTCCTGTGTCAGAGCATGCTTAAAGGTGTACTCTACGTCTGGAAAGGCCGGCTGTTCGTAGATAAATTCGGCTGCCTGCAGTTGGGACAAAAGCTGCTGAAGTTCTTCTTCGGGATTGTCCACCACTTTCTTGAGCAACGTCAAGGAAAACTCCCTGCCTATTACCGCCAAGGTTTGCAAAAGTTCTTTCCCCTCAACTCCCAGGCGGTCTATGTGGGCGGCCAGCACCCCTTGGACTGTAGGTGGAATCTGAATCTCGGTAACAGGTCGAGTCAAAGAGACCCCACCATTTCGTACCAGAATTCCCTGATCAAACAGGGTCTGTACTAGCTCCCCCATAAAGAAAGGGTTTCCTTCGGTCTTCTCTAGAATGAGCCGCCTAAGGGAAGTAAGGTCCAGCGGTAGGGGTACATAAGGTGTGTCCTCTTCAACTTTTTCTGAGCTAAAATGCTTGGCAGGGCTGAGTCCGGTTCCACCTCCCAAAAAGGCTGTGAGTAGCTCCTCAGCGTCCTGCTGCCCTAGCGGATCAAGTCGTAGCTGGGTGTAGTACGTCTTGCCACCCCAGTGATGCTGGTATTCGGGTCGATAATTCACCAAGAGCAGGATGCGGGCTGTGGCCACCCCCTCGCTCAGCAGGGTCAGAAAAGCTTGGGTCTCACTGTCCAGCCAATGAAGATCCTCAAAGATCAGCACCAAAGGTTGGTCTAAGCTCTCGCGTAAAAGAAGTCTCTTTATGGCCTCGAACGTGCGCTGCCGTTTTATCTGGGAGTCCATCTGCTGGAGGCTAGAGTTGGGCTCTGCTACTCCCAGAAGAGAAAAAAGATAAGGTAAAGTGTCCTCAAAACTGCGATCCAGCGCCAGAACTTTCCCCATGACCTTCTCACGCTTCTTACGCTCGTCGTCCTGAGGAGCGATCTGAAAGTAGCTCTTTAGCAACTCAACAAGAGGCAAATAGGGATACGCTTTACCATGGGCAACACCGAAAGTCTCAAGCACCAAACGCCCTCCCGGCGAAACCAGCTTAAACTCGTGGAACAAACGAGATTTGCCAACTCCGGCTTCTCCCATTACCGCCATAATCTGTCCGTGGCTCTGCTTAGCCAAATCAAAAGCCCGCCTTAGTTGCTCCATTTCGTCCTGTCTTCCCACAAACTGTACTAGCCCCCTCCTAGCCGCCACCTGGAGCCGAGTGCGTAGGGGTCCCACCCCCACTACCTCATATATATGGATGGGCTCAGTGACGCCTTTCACTTGAGAGGCCCCCAGGGGTTTAAACTCAAAATACCCCTCAGTCAGCTTGTGAGTGTGCTCGCTCACCACAATGGAGCCCGGAGTAGCCAGATTTTCCATCCGCGCCGCTAAGCTGGTCGAGTGTCCCACCGGTACATAGTCTGTGTGCAAGTTGTCTTTGCGGATTGAGCGCACCACCACCTCGCCAGTGTTCACCCCCACCCGTATCTGTAAGTTCAGCCCTTTCTCAAAGCGCAGCTTTTCTGCACATTTTCGGCCTTCTTGTTGCATCCTTAAGGCGGCATAAAGCGCCCTCTGAGGATGATCTTCATGGGCAATAGGAGCGCCAAACAGGGCAAAGATGCCGTCACCCATGGACTGAGTGACGTATCCTTCATAGCCATGAACTGCGTCCATCATAAGCTTGAGGGTGGGATCGATGATGCTGCGGGCATCCTCAGGATCAAGATCCTCTATAAGCTCCATAGAGCCCTTGATATCAGCAAAGAGGGCAGTAATTGTTTTTCTTTCGCCCTCAGAGTTAGACCGAGCATCCATAGCAGCCTTCTCAGCCAGGATACGCTTGGCTAGGTGAGAAGGGGTGTAGCTGAGAGGAGGCTGAGAACTAGAGGTTAAGAATTGGGGTAGGGAACCCGACCCCTCCCTTGTGAGCGGGGAGCCACATCCCCCGCAAAACTTGAACCGCGGCGGATTTTCAAACCCACAGCTCAGGCAGTTCATTCCTGCCACCTCCGATGTTTGCTTTAGATTTTTTTGGCTACAATCTTTAGACTCCATTATAAGTCTTAGATCGAGCGAGGGAAGATGCTTTCTTCTCTCCAATTGCAATTCGTAGGCAAAGCGTGCTAAAGGGGGTTTCTACAGGAGGAAATAACCATGCCAATAGCACGGGTCGGAGACATCAATATCCACTATGATATCCAAGGCCGGGGAGACCCTTTGCTTTTGATCATGGGCTATGGCGGCAGCGGGTTCATGTGGGGAGAGGAGTTACTCCATCCTCTTTCTCGTCACTACCAGGTGATCTATTTCGACAACCGCGGGACCGGCCTTACCGACAAGCCGGACGCAGAATACACCATCCCCATGATGGCGGACGATGCGGCTGGGTTGCTCAGCTACCTGGGTATCCCCAACGCCCACGTCTTTGGTGTTTCCATGGGTGGAATGATTGCCCAAGAGGTGGCGCTCCGTCAGCCACAACAAGTCAAGCGACTGATCCTTGGCTGTACGCTTTGTGGGGGATCACAAGCTATCCAGGCTCCACCTGAGGTGATAGAAAAGCTAGTAAACATCCCACCGGATATGCCGCGAGAAGAAGCCGTGCGCCAAGGGTGGCCGGTAATCTTTAGCCCTGGCTTTATAGAAAAAGAGGGAGACTTCCTTGATCGCATGGCTGAGCGATCCCTGACCCACCCTACTCCGCTCCACGTAATGACCAGACAGATGGTAGCAATCCAGAGCTTTAACACCTACGATCGACTTGGGCAAATCACCATGCCCACTCTAGTTATCACCGGTGATGCGGACATTCTGGTGCCACCGGCTAACTCCAACATTCTGGCGGAAAAGATTCCGAGCGTGTCCTTAAAATTTGTGTCGGGTGCAGGTCATGGCTTTTTCTGGGAAGCCCCACAGGAGACAATTGCACTCATTCGCGACTTCCTGTCGCCGGCATAATTGGTCAGCCTTGATTGTGGCCTCCTTCTTGCGGTAAGAAGAAAGAAAACACCAAACAGAGATCCCGCTATGCAATCGGATAAACGCATATATTTACGAGTGGGGGACAAGGTGATGCACCGGACCTATCGGGAGTGGGGCACCGGTGTGGTGGTAGAAGAAATGACTTCTACGGTTCCAGGAGGAACCTGTCTGATCCGCATCCTCTTTGAAGACGGCCGGCAGCGCACATTCAGTAATGATATGGACAACGAAATGTGCTGCTACTACTTTGGTGTGCGCAGACGTGGGATGCCCTCGCCAGGCGCCTTCTCACGGTTTTTCCCTAACGATTAAACGTCATGGCTCAATATTCTAAATCGAACCATGTGACATTGGGACGCAACTGCACTGTTTGAGTGCCTATACCCCCCGTTCACTCTGAGCGTAGCCGTGTCAGCGGCGGAGTCGAAGAGGGCGTTCTTGCTAGGTGTGGTAGCCTTCGACTTCGCTACGCTCAGGCCGAACGGAGAGAGAGAACCCTCACTGTCACAGCAGTGTACGAATCTTCTGTGGTCTGATTTAGATCAGCGCAGCGAAAATCCTGCGATGGTTTTCCCCCGGTAGAGGCAACCCCCTATGGTTGCCCTGAGGGTGGGCAGGCACGGGGGCCTGCCCCTACCTACTCTACTGATTAAACCCCTTGTTTCACTCCAGAATTTCCAGAACTTTTTCAGACGGGCGCGCAATGATCGCCCGCTCTCCTTTAATTATAATCGGGCGCTGCATAAGCACAGGGTGCTGAATCAGAAGCTCAACCACGGCCTCGCGAGTCACGTATTTTTTCTCGTCCAGGCCAAGTTCCTTAAAGTTTTTGTCTTTACGCACCAGATCCGCAGGAAGGTCGGGAATCAGGTCCAGGACCTTTTCTAAGCCCGCCCGATCAAGAGGTTCCTTGAGATATTCAATAACGTCGAACTCGACGCCTCGCTCGCGCAAAATCTCTAGCGCGCCACGAGACTGACCTCAACCAGGATTATGATAGACCTTGAGTTGTTCCATGAATATTCCTCCTAATAAGCTGACCTTATTTTATAAGCGCCATTATTCCCCTAAGAAAACAGAGATGCAAGAGAAAGGATTCTTCGTGCGGGGGTGTCTCTGCTTAACTTTTCCTTAACCGGAAGATATGATGTCCCACAATATGCAAGAAAAAGAAAGTGTCAAAGTAAAAGAACCCACACAGATATGGATCTGGGTTATAGTTGTGATTCTGTTCTTTCTCTGCGTACCGTATTTTTTTATTGGGACATACAAGCCCCTTGTCTTTGGTCTCCCCCTCTGGTTTGCAACAGTACTTGCTGCTTCCCTGATGTTGGTTGGTTTCACTGTGTACCTGGTCCTGTGCAAGTGGCGGCTGGCGGCAGCGGTCCTGGGAGAAGAGGAAGACTGATGCCCACACCAGCAGGTCTTGGCTTTGGCGCGCTTGTCCTTCTCACCATCTACCTCTCAGGCAATCTCTTAATTGGTTACTGTGCCTATCGTTCTGCAGACACCTGGAAAGCCAGGGACTATTTCCTCGGAGGTAAAACCACCGGGGCTCTGGTGCTTTTCTTTGCCATGCTTGCCACCAAGTTTAGCGGCAACACCTTCTTTGGTCTGCCCGGCCAAGCCCATCGTGTGGGGCTGATGGCAATTATCTTTATCCCTTTTACCCTTGCCATTACTCTGGGCCTTCTCTCCTATGCTCCCCGCCTATACGTCCTGGCTAAAAAAATGACTATCTTACCCCAGCAGATTTTTATGCCGATCGCTTTAACAGCCGGCTACTGCGCTTATGGGTAGCCGTCCTTCTGATTCTTACCGCGATTCCTTACCTCATGATTCAGGCGACTGCCATGGGGCATGCCTTTGTGGGCTTTACCGGGGGACGCTACACTTTTGCCACTGGGGTCATTTACATCTTTACGGTTATGCTTGCCTATGTGCTCTTAAGCGGCTGGCGGGGAGTAGTATGGGCTGAAGTCCTACAGGGAACCTTGCTGTTGGCGGCAATTGTTGTAGCCGCGGTGGTACTGGTACAAGCAGAAGGGGGTCTTGCAACGGTGGTGCGCCATGCAAGGATACTAGCCCCAGCAAAGGTGGCGGTGCCAGCTTCCGTGGAGGTTCTTACCCGTTCGTATCTTCTCTTTGCCCTGGTCTTTGGCATCGGCGGGGCAATGTATCCCCAGATTATCCAGAGCGTGTATGCGGCCAGAAGCGAGCAAGCCCTCGTCGCAGTCTGGTCATGATGGTACCAAACTATTTCCTTATTATGCTCTGTGTAGTCCTGATTGGCTTGGTGGGGGTTGTTCGCCTGGGCAACCTGGGGACCATCGAGGCGGATCAGGTGCTTGCTCTTCTTCTGGGACAGCGGGCCAGCACCTCCTACTGGATCACCATACTGGTCTTTCTGGGTGCAGCCGCAGCCATCATGTCCACAGCAGCCGGAGTACTTCTTACCCTTTCCTCCATAATCACACATGACCTCTATGGTCAATTTGTACGACCGCAAGCAAGCGAGAACGAGATAGCAAAAGCCGCCAGGGTGTTTACCATACTCATCCTAACAGTGGTCACCGCTCTATCCTTGCAACCAGTGACAACACTCTGGCGGCTTACGGTTGTTAAATTTGGGTTTCTTATGCAGCTCTATCTGCCGCTGGTACATTAAGTGTAGGGGTAATGATGTTGGCAGGCTGGAAACACCTATGGGTTATTGATGCAGGTCTGTTTGGTTTCTTGGTAAACGGTCTAGTCTGTGTCAGTACCGGCCTGCTTTTCCAGCCGAGCGCGGCTGAAAAAAAGAGGGTACAGGATCGCTTCTTTACCCTTTTTGATCAGGGACTGCACCAGCGGCCGTAGGCATCAAGCAGGCCTCTACTCCTTTGTCTTGGCAAACAATTTTACAAACAATCACCCGTCGTCCGAAGAACTAAGCGTAGCGTTGGTCCTCTTTACCACCTTCGCTCTCTGCCGCCGCCGCCACCACCACCACCACGGCGGTATCCCCCGCCACCGCCACCACTACGGAAGCCCCCCCCTCCCCTTTCGCCAGAGCGTTCGGTCTGGGGCCGTGCCTCATTAACCTTAAGCGCCCGCCCCTTAAGATCATATCCATCGAAGCGTTGGACGGCAGACTGCGCCTCTTCGTCGGAGGACATTTCCACAAAGCCAAAGCCTCGCGACTGTCCAGAGAATCTGTCGGTAATAACGTTCGCAGATGCGACAGAACCTACCTGGGCAAAGAGTTCTTCGAGATCAGCCTGCGTTACACTGTAAGAGAGATTGCCAACATACAGCTTCGTTGCCATTGCTACCTCCTCTGGGTGCATAAAAAAGGCCCTGAAACTCTGAGCGGCTCGAAGGGGCCTTGGACTCTCGAAGCTGCTCGGCAACTAAAGGGGCAAAACCAGTAGAGCCCTTCTTATAACCCATACTGGTTCCCTTGACAAGAGGCAAGACCTCACCTTAGGTACTCTTAGCTTATCCTGGCTAGGCTTTTTTCTACCAGCCGCTCTAGGGTTTCCTCTGCTTCCCCGGATTTATAGAAGTGGGGCTCACCAAAAGCCAAGGGGCCCTCTGCCCTGCCCAAATTCAATATGATACGCTGGGCCCCAGCATCCTCATACCGCTTAAGCAGGTCCGCACAGGGACTTTCTTCGGTTACACCCAGAAAAATAGAGATGTCCAACCTGTTGGGGTCGCGGCCGGCCGCCTCGGTTAATTCCTTGAGCGTGCTCAGGTCTTTCCGCAACTCTTCTGGCGAAGAAGGCGCCGGGCACCAGCCATCAGCCCAGTTAGCCACCCGTTGTAAACTTTTCTCCCCATGGGCACCCAGAAGGACGGGCGGACAAGGCTTTTGTACCGGCTGGGGAATGCAGCGCACTGGCGGAAAATCAATGTCCTGACCATGGAACTCTGCCTCTTCTTTAGTCCAAAGCTCTCGCATGGCTTGCACACTTTCTCTAAGTCGTCTCCAGCGCCGGGGAAAATCCACACCCAAAATTTCGCTCTCGTCCCTGAGCCAACCTGCGCCAACCCCTAGAATGACTCGACCGTTGGAATAATGATCCAGGGTGGCAACTTCTTTAGCCAGGACAAGAGGGTTATGCTCCGGCACCAGGCAGATGCCAGTAGCCAGTTTGATTTTTTTGGTTACCGCGGCAGCATAAGCTAGGCCAATAAACGGATCCGGCATGTGGCCATAGTAATCCGGGATCTTGCCATCCTCAGAAAGAGGATAAGGGGTTTTATGGTGCACTGGAATAATCGGGTGTTCGGGTAACCAAAAGGACTCCAAACCAAGCTCTTCCGCCTTACGTGCCAGACTGGCCGAGTCTACGGTATAGGGTGTGGCAAACATAAAAAGCCCAATCTTCATGGGAGTCCTCCTTCCTGAGTAGGGGTGAAGCATTCGTGGAGGTTTTCCCCACCGATCCTTGTGTAACTGCTGGACGAATGCTTTGCCCTTTCATGGTTCAATTAAGAAGAAAGATCAGACGCCTACCCGCCAAAGTAGTTGCACGGGTTGTCCACAGTCATGGTACGAATGGTGCCCTCTCCTACCCCGGCCCTGCTAAGCGCAGGCAGGATGTTTTTACAGATGTGGGCGTAGTTCCAGTTTGGGCTTTTCTCGATAAACTCTTGAAACCCTTTGCTCAGCCGACCTAGCCAGCAGTGCACCGCGTCGTGAGAGAGCATGACGCGGTCGTAGCCTACAGCCAGAAGGCCAATCAAGGAGGCCAGCCGCATTTTGTCTGAAGCAATGGTCTCAATGCCAAACCGGTCGAAACCCAGCCAGGCCCCGCGGTCGAGAATGTCAAAGTAATAACGCATATCTCCAACCCCACAGGCATGGCCAATAAGTACTCGGTTAAAATCCACCCCTTCTGAAGCAAAGACGTCGAGGGTCTCCCGGCCAAAAGGACCTAGCTCGTTGTTATGGCAGAGAATAGGGGCGCCGGTGGCTTTGTGAGCACGGGCGGCAGCCTTCAGTGTCTTCTCTTCGTTGGCGGTGATGTGATCAACGTCATCAGTCATTCCCGGGATACCACCGGTAGCAGTTTTGATAATCCCAGCCTTAATGCCGGTGTTGCCAATGCCGTCAGTCAACTCACGTACATAAACCTCGGCAATGTCGTCCACAGGCAGTAGGCGGAAGTGGCTGGGAATACCCAGGGCGTCATTGTAAAGGCCGGTGGCAATAATGACTCGCACGCCCGATTTGTCCGCTACCTCGGCAGCAAACTCTGGATCTCTTCCCAGCTCCATGGGGCAGGGATCAACAAAACTGGAGACTCCCAGCGTTTTGATCTCTTTAAGTTTGTCTACGGCAGAGGCTACTTCACGCTTGCGGTCAAAGCTAGCATTATCAAACTCCCAGCCGGGCATGCCGGCCGTAAGATGTTCATGAATCAGCGTAAACCCGAGGTCTTTGGGTTCACAGGTACCTAGTACAGAGTTGATTGTTGTCATGCTTTTTCCTCCTTACCAGTATGTAGAGATTGTTATGGCAAAGACGACGCAAAAAGCTCTAAGCTGGCCTTCATTACTGTGTCGAAACCCTGATCATAAGTCTCGTAATGTGAGACGCCAGGGAGAATAAGCAGCTGCTTGGGCTCACGTGCCTTTTCGTACAGGCTATAGCACTCTTCCACCCCTACCAGGTAATCTAGCTCAGCACCAATAATCAACAAAGGCCGGGGGGAGATCTCATGTACAGTAGCCTCGGGTTTATAGTACATAATGTCCTCCGCAGTTTCTAACGGCAATTCACTCTTAAGCTGGGCCAGAGAGCCGCTGTAAAACTTCTCTTCTGCTGGTGTAGGAATCAGGATCTCATAGGCGTCCACATACTCAGACTTACCGGTGAGCACCCGGCGTTTGCGGTCCTCCTCGATCCGCTTACGCAGGGCAAAATATTCCCACATGCGACGGCTGTTACGCAACCAACGATCTCCGTCGCCAAAGCCAATAACACTTACAACCGCTTTAGTCCGAGGATCAGCCGCGCCGGCAGAGATAACATTGGCCCCGCCATAGCTCACGCCAAAGAGCGCGATTTTTTTCGCCTCCACTTCAGGCTGTAGGCTGAGAAAGGTAGTGGCATTGATAATGTCTTCATCCCTCTCTTGGGAGATCAGGCGCCACTTCGGCCCCTCACTCTCGCCAAACCCGCGATAATCAAAGATAAAGGCAACATAGCCGTGCTGGTTAAACGCCCTAGCAAATTCGGGCAGAATCACCTTGCGGTTAGCCCTCAAACCATGACAGAACAGCACGGTAGCCCTTTTCTCTCCCGGCCGCAGGTCGTCCGGGAAATAAAGGGTGCCTACGAGTTTTATCCCCGCACTATAGAAAGTTACGTCTTTTTCCATAGGACGATTTCTCCTTTTGTAAGCTCTCAGCCCTCATTTAGGGCTTAGGCACTCACCTCAACCAATACTCCTTCCTCACGTAGACGTTGAACCTCTGCTACTGAGCGTCCAAGATAGGTGGTAAGAATCTCCTGGTTATGCTCACCAAGAAGCGGTGCCACTAAGGGAAGGTCTTGGGGAAACCCCGAGAACTTGAGTGGCATTCCTGGCATGTCAAAGTCACCATGTAAAGGATCGTGCACTGTACGAATGGTGCCACGCTGACGATGATGAGGGTAGTGAACGGTTTCGGCAACTGAGAGTACCGGTGCCACAGGCACTTGATAGCTCTCCAGATGAGCTATGGCGCTGGTGGTATCAGGAAAGGTCTGAAGCCAATCCTCAATCATCTTGACAATCTCATCGCGTCGCTCAAGCCGTTTGACATCGGTCTCATAGTCAGGATGTTTGGCTAGCTCCGGCCGATCGATTGCCTGACATAAGTCCTTCCAATGGTGCAGAAGAGCCATGATCACCAAATATCCCCCATTGCCCCGGAAAACACCCGCCGGACAGGCGTAGGTCATGTGCCGGCCGGCACGCGTAGGCTCGACCTTACCCTCACTACCACTATAGGTATGCACGTTGGCCTCATGATAGTGATAGTAAACGTCGAGAAGCGCAATATCTAGATGCTGCCCCTTACCGGTACGGTCGCGATAGCGCAGGGCAGCCAGAATAGCCAGGGCCGCATGCACTCCGGTGCTCACATCCCCCATTCCCACCAGCGGGATATAGGGCGCATCGTTTGGGTCTCCCACCATTGACGTTACCCCGGAATAGGCCTGGGCAATGTAGTCATAGCCAGGCTTATCCGCCAGCGGCCCGCTTTGGCCCAGAGCGGAGATCGAACAAAGAACAATGTCAGATTTAAGTTCCTGCAGTCGCTCATACCCCAGACCCATATTAGCTATTACCCCAGGCTTAAAATTCTCTACCACCACATCCACCTGGGGGATGAGCTCTGTTACTAAGGCTAGCGCACGTGGGTCGCGAAGATTAAGGCATAGGCTTTTCTTGCCGCGGTTTTGCTGGGCAAAATAGAGGCTGCGGTTGTTGCGAAAGACAGAGATGCGTCGGACCATATCCCCACCGGGGGAGGGCTCAACCTTAATAACCTCGGCCCCCATCTCGGCCAGCATCCG
This sequence comes from uncultured Binatia bacterium (SeqCode), assembly GCA_965220955.1. Classification (GTDB taxonomy): domain Bacteria; phylum Desulfobacterota; class Binatia; order Bin18; family CBDCRK01; genus CBDCRK01. The sequence goes on from CBDCRK010000037.1 coordinate 607,388, forward strand.
GGTGCAGCTCGGACCAGCCAGAGCCCGGGTGAGATCCAGTACCCGCAGGTCACTGAGAACGTGTTCCTTTCCTTGGGACATATTGTGCTCCTCGATTCATTGATTCAATCATTCATGGATTCATTGGCCCATTGACTCAACCCCTCAATGACTCAATCATTCCATCAATCCCACATCAGCCCGCCATCAACGTTGAAGGACTGGCCGGTGATATTATCGGCCTCGGCCGAGGCCAGGAACGCCGCCATGTTAGCAATGTCATCACCCGTGTTTGAGCGCCTGAGCGGAATCGAGGCGTCCATACGGGCAACGGCGTCGGCCTCGCTGATCCCCTCGCGTTCGGTGAGCTGCTTCATGATGCGATCATACATGCTGGTACGCGTAGCCCCAGGGCAGATGGCATTGACGTTAATATTGTACCTAGCCAGCTGGGAAGCCCCAATTCGGGTCATGGCAATCACCGCCCCCTTGGAACCAGCATAAGAAATGTTTGAAGTACCGCGAAACCCCTTACCGGCAATGGAGGCAGTGTTGATAATTTTGCCCTGGTTGCGCTTGATCATCTCCCTGGCCACCGCCTGCATGCAAAAGAATACTCCCTTGGCATTGACTGAGTGTATCCAATCCCAGTCTTCCTCAGTGACGTCGAAGAAGCCTAGGCTCTTGGTGACGCCGGCATTGTTCATCAGGATGTCGATTTGACCAAAGGTCTCGACCGTCTTGGCCACCATAGCGTTGATGTCGGCAACCTTGCCCATGTCGGTCTGGACAAACAGTCCCCGGCGGTCATGGGCGTTCACTTCGGCCGCAGTTTGGTTGCCGCTTGCAGCATCAATCTCTGCCAGCACAACATGTGCTCCTTCCCTGGCAAAGCGTAGGGCGATGGCCTTGCCCATGCCCACTCCCGCTCCGGTCACAATGGCAATCTTGTCCTTAAGTAGCATAGCCTTCCCTCCTTTTAGGCTTGGTTGGTAAAATTTCTGGTTCCGTTTCCTTCTCCCTCTCCCTACCAGGGAGAGAGTTGGGGTGAGGGTTCTGCTGGTCCCAGCCCTGTTTTTATCCCCCTCACCTTAGTCCTCTCCCCTCAGGGGAGAGGAGAATCGGACAAAAGGTTGGGTCAAAGGCCTTAAGTTAAGACCGGTGGCCGTATCCCTGCTTCTGAGGCTGCTCAGCGAGCAGCAAGTGTACTCTTCACGGGCCTATACCATAAACCCGGTCTGCGTACCACACGGCAAAAATTCGACCCATAATGGCTCACAATACATGAATTCTCGACTTTCCTGTTCAAGACGGATAGGATAAGGCAAAGGAAAGAAGGAGGATGCTATGCCAGGAGGCGCCCTAGAGGGTTTTCACATTGTTGAGTGCGGGCAGATGGTCTCGGCTGCCTATGCAACCAAGCTTATGGCTGATATGGGAGCGGAGGTGATCAAGATCGAAGACCCTGCCGGAGGAGACATGGCCCGTCAGAGAGGCCCCTTCCCCGGAAGAATGCCGCATCCGGAAAAAAGTGGGTTGTTCCTCTATCTCAATACCAACAAGCGCGGGATTACTCTAAATCTAGAGGACGGCCGTGGGCAAGAGATTTTTCAGCGTCTTGTCACGCAGGCCGACCTCCTTGTTCATAACTACTCTCCGGCCCCTATGCCTGCCCTCGGATTGGACTATGAAAAGTTAGCCCGTCTCAACTCCGGCTTGGTCATGACTTCTATTACTCCCTTTGGTCTAAGCGGTCCCCACAAGGATTACCAAGCGTACGATCTGAACCTATGGAATGCCGGCGGGCTATGCTACTTGAATGGTGGTGGACCAGGCAGTGAAGATCTTCCACCACTCAAGCCCTTCGGCCAGCAGGCTGGGTTCCAGGCAGGAGCACATGCGGCAGTAGCATCCCTTAGCGCCCTATTTGCCCGTTTTTCTAACGGACTAGGACAGCACATCGACTTTTCTGTTCAGGAATGCCTTATGGGCATCTCGGAATTTGCAGGCATTATGCCTGCCTATGCTGACCAAGTGGTTGTTCGCTTCACGGGCAATAAGGCGATTCGACCCCTCGATATTATGGAGTGTAAAGATGGCTGGATTTACCTCTGCTGCGTAGAAGAACACCAATGGCAAAAGTTTATGGAGATCATGGGTAGCCCGGAGTGGGCGGCCGAGCCAATTTTTGCCACTCGCTTAGACCGAGCCGAGAACTGGGATGCCCTGCAGCTGTTCCTAGAACCCTGGGTGAAAGAACAAAGCGTACAGGAATTATACCACCAGGCTCAGGCCCGCCGTATCCCTTTTGCCCCGGTCTCCACCATGGGTGATCTGCTGGATTCGGAACACTTGCGGGTACGCGGATTCTTTGCCGAGATTACTCATCCTGAAGCCGGGACGTTTACTTATCCTGGCGCTCCCTACAGGTTCTCTTCCACCCCCTGGACAATCCGTCGTCCCGCCCCCTGTCTAGGCCAGCATAACTCCGAGGTCTATGGTGAGCTGGGGATGAGCCAAAAAGAAATGGAACAACTCAAACAAGAAGGAACTATTTAAGGAGGACTAATGGGTCGACCCCCTTTGGACGGTATTCGCGTGGCTGACTTTTGTTGGGCCTGGGCTGGCCCTTATGGGGCATTGCAGCTTGCCCATTTGGGCGCAGAGGTCATTCGTATCGAAACCTCCACCCGTCTATGCCCTTCGCGTCTTATTCCTCCTTGGGCAGACAACGAACGAGGAATTAATCGGGCCGGGTATTTTAATCAGTACAATCAGGGAAAACGTTCCCTGACTCTTGACCTCAAGAAACCCGAAGCCATTAACATTGCCCAAAAGCTTGTGGCTAAAAGCGATGTGGTTATAGAGAACTTCGCTGCCGGGGTTATGGACAAGATGGGGTTGGGATATGAGGAGCTGTGCAAGATCAAGGCTGATATTATTATGGCTTCTCTCTCCGGGTACGGAGCCGTGGGCCCGGAAAAAGGTTATGTATCGTACGGCCCTCCCCAGGTTGCCCTTAGTGGAATGTCATCGCTGACCGGTTACCAGGGCGGCGGACCACAACAGGCCGGATTTTCCTACGGAGACCCCAACGGCGGGGTGCATGGAACTTTTGCTATACTTTGTGCGCTTCTCCACCGCGCTAAAACCGGTCAAGGCCAATATATTGATCTTTCCCAGCGGGAAGCCTGCGCCATGCTGCTGCCCGAGGGGCTTATAGAGTATGCCATGAACGGTACTCAGCCGCCGCGCACGGGCAATCGTGATCCTTATATGACCCCACACAACGTGTTTCGTTGCCAGGGAGAAGACCGCTGGGTTAGCATTGCGGTGGGAAACGATGAGGAATGGCAACGGCTATGTACGGCTATGGATCAACCAGACCTGGCTATGGACTCCCGCTTTGCCACCCTGGCAGCCCGTAAGGAGAATGAGGATAGTTTGGAACAGCTTATCACCGCCTGGACGCAAGAGCGCTCCGCAGAAGCGGCAACCCACTGCTTGCAGCAGGCAGGGGTAGCAGCCTATCCAGCGCTGGATGGCCGGGACATTCTGGCCAACCCTCAGGTCGAAGCCCGCGGATTTTTTGTTGAGCTAGAACATCCAGAGGTAGGGAAACGTCGGCATTTGGGCATCCCCTGGAAGATGTCACGCACCCCTTGTGAGGTTCGCCGTCCGGCCCCCACTCTAGGACAGGATAACGAGTATGTACTGGGGAATATTCTGGGCCTGAGCCAGGAGGCAATCTCTTCTCTGCAGGAAAGAGAAGTCTTGGTCTGAATGCCAATGTAGTACAAAGCTTATTTACTTGAGAATTCAGGTGGACCAATACAATGTTTAAACCATTTACCGGCCAAGTCAATTATCCCGAGATGGAGCACCACATCCTGCGCTTGTGGCAGGAAAAGAAGATCTTTGAAAAACTACAAGCAAAGAACGCCGCAGGTCCCCTTTGGTCATTTATTGACGGACCCATTACCGCCAACAATGCTATGGGCGTCCACCATGCTTGGGGTCGAACTTACAAAGATATCTACTGTCGCTACAAAGCTATGCAGGGCTACAACCAAAGGTGGCAGAATGGTTTTGATTGCCAGGGGCTATGGCTGGAAGTCGAAGTGGAAAGAGAATTGGGGTTCAACTCTAAACAGGACATTATACAGTTTGGCCTAGAGAAATTCTCTCGCGCCTGCCGTGCCCGTGTAGAGGAGTACGCCGAGCGCATTACCCAGCAGTCCCTCCGTCTGGGGCAGTGGATGCGCTGGTATAACGAACAGGACAAGCCCACGTCTTACTTCACCTTGGATGACAATAACATTGAGCACATTTGGTATTTCCTCAAGAAGTGCCACGAGAAAGGCTGGCTCTATGTGGGTCATCGCGTTATGCCCTGGTGCTGGCGTTGTGGCACGTCTCTCAGTCAGCACGAGTTGATTGATTCCTACCAAGAACAGGTGGATCCGTCCGTCTATTTTCGCTGCTCCATCCATGGACGTACGCGGGAATACTTCCTGGTATGGACAACCACCCCATGGACTCTGACTTCCAACACAGCCTTGGCCATTCATCCGGAGATGGATTATGCTCAAATGCGGCTCAACGGCGACATTTACTACCTTATTGCCGACCGCGTGGAGGCCGTGCTCCCTAAGAACGCCGAGCGCTTGGGAACGGTCAAAGGCCGTGAACTGTTGGGCTTGACCTATGGCGGCCCTTTTGAGGCATTACCAGTGCAGGCGTCGGTGCGCCGTTGTACCATTCCTTGGGATGCCATCTCCACCGAAGAAGGAACTGGTATTGTGCATATTGCCCCGGGCTGCGGCGCTGAAGACTTTGAACTGGGTAAGCAGTTAGACTTGGATACCCTCGTTCCCCTTGATGACAACGGCTACTTTGTGGATGGCTTTGGCGAGCTGGTAGGCAAGCATGTCAGCGAGTCGGCCGAGTTTATTCGTGAGGGTTTACAGAATAAAGGTGTGCTTTTTTTGTGGGAAGATTACGAGCATCGCTACCCTAATTGCTGGCGCTGCAAAACGCCTCTGGTGTTCCGCCTAGTGGACGAATGGTTCATCTCTTGTACGGAAGTGCGCGAGGCTATGAAGCGCGAGGCGCAAAAAGTCAAGTGGACCCCCGAATACGGGGGCAGCTTGATGCAGAGCTGGCTGGACAATATGGGCGACTGGTGCATCTCGCGCCGTCGTTTCTGGGGCCTCCCCCTACCCTTTTATACCTGCAGTGCCTGTCAACATTGCACGGTGATTGGCACCAAAGCCGAATGGCGTGAGTGCGCGCTCAATCCCGAAGCGGTGGACGCTCTCCCGGAACTTCACCGTCCCTGGGTTGACGAGATCAAAATCCAATGCCGCCAATGTGGAGCAACGGTAGAGCGCACCCCCGAAGTGGGTGACTGTTGGCTGGATGCCGGCATTGTGCCCTATTCGACATTAAATTATTTGCCGGATCACCTTAGCAGCGAAGGCGCTGTTCATTCTATCCGCTTACAAGAAGCTACGGAGAACAGCCGCTCAGCCTGGCAGCGCGGGTTCCCCGCCGACTTCATCACCGAGATGCGCGAGCAGATACGCCTGTGGTTTTATTCCATGCTTTTCATGTCAGTGACGCTGGAGAATAAGACTCCCTATTTATCGGTTCTTACCTATGAAGAGATGCGCGATGAGAATGGCAACCCGTTTAGCAAAAGCGGCGGCAACGCCATTCTCTTTAACGAGGCAGCGGAGAAGATGGGGGCAGACCCCATGCGCTGGCTCTATGCGGCAGCGCCGCTCAACCAAATCTTCCGCTTTGGCTATGGGCCGGCCGATGAAGTTAAACGCAAGATGCTCACGCTGTGGAACTGCTACAAATTCTTCATCGAGTACGCCAATCTGGACAAGCCTTCTCTGTTGCCCCCTCATACAACCCCAGAACCAGATCAAGATCAAACCCGGAGTGAACTGGACCGTTGGGTCCTGGCGCGTTTACAGCAGCTCATTGGGCTATGTAATGAGCGCCTGGAGACTTTCGACGCGGCGGCAGTAACTCGCGAAGTGGAAAAGTTCATTGAGGATCTTTCTACCTGGTATGTGCGACAGAGCCGTCGTCGGTTCTGGAAGGGTGAAGATGACGCGGACAAAGCAGCCGCTTACCAGACACTATATGAGGTGTTGGTAACCCTGACGCGGCTCATTGCTCCTATCCTCCCCTTTACAGCGGAGGAGCTGTACCAAAATCTTGTACGCTCTGTGGACAAGAGTACGCCGGAGAGCGTTCATCTATGCGCGTATCCGCAGCTACAGCCAGCATGGCAAGATGAGCAACTGGTTGAAGACATAGCCACTCTGCGGCGTATAGTATCGCTAGCACTGTCAGCGCGCAACGAGGCTAACTTGAAAGTACGTCAACCACTGCTCCGCATGCTGGTCAAGCCAACCAGCATGCGTGAGCGTGACGTGCTCACACGTCTGCAGGTACAAGTGCTTAATGAACTGAATATCAAGCAGCTTGAGTTTGTCGAAAATGAATCCGCCCTGCAAAGTTTTGCGCTTAAGCCCAACCTTGCCAAGCTGGGACCGAAGTTTGGCAAACGCCTGCCCCAAATTCGGCAAGCTCTTTCCTCTGCTAACGTAGAAGAGATAGGCGTAAAAGTAGCCGCAGGCGAATCAGTGGAACTCAGCATTAATGGTGAGGGTATCACCCTTGCTTCTGAAGACCTCAGTGTGGAACGGGTACCGGCAGCGGGCCTCGTGGTAGCGTCCGACAATGATTATCTTGTTGCCTTAGATACCAGCCTCACCCCAGATTTAATCCACGAAGGCATAGCCCGTGATTTTGTGCGCTACATTCAGGACTTGCGCAAGAAGGCAAATTTCAATGTCTCTGACCATATCACTATTCACTATGCTGCGGACGGGGAAGTGGCCGCTGCCATCACTCAGCATGCTCATTACATTCAGCAGGAAACATTGGCAGACGAACTCTCGGCTGGCGAACTTTCTGAGAGTTCAGCTGCAACAACGTTCAGTATTGCCAAGCAACGCGTGCAAGTCAGCTTACGGCAGGTTAATGTTTCCTAGCACCAGCGGATTATCTACGCCGCTATGTACCAGAGAGCTTTTTATTTCTTAACCTTAACGGTCAGGGTTTGTTTCCCCCATTTCAAAGCCTTTCTACGACTGGAGAGATACACATCAATCCGTCTCGGTCCTTTAATGGCAGAGCCCCTATCCTCCACTACTCCTTTGCCATACCCGGGAATTTTCATCACCGTCCCATAGGGATAGTAGCGAGTGTCAGCAGCAATTGTGCCCTTTTTCGCCTTGGTGCCACTTGAGGTAATGCCTACTTTCTTCCGTCTGCCCTTATTGGGACCGCTGGCCACATATGCCCGCCAGAAGAAAATCTTTCCTCGTTTCCAATTAGTGCTAATCTTGTCGGAAGAATAGGCAGTCACAATCATGGTTCGCTTTTCATAGTGGGCGCATCCAGAAAGAAAGAGTGCAGGACCGATGAGAGCAGCAAGAATAAGGGTAAGAACGAACTTCTGTTGATGGCCATAAAGAATCATGCTCACCTCACTGTCCAAGTGCTAGGGGCATAAGACCTTTAACGTCCTTCTTGCCCTCTAGCTTTTCAAGGTTCGGCCTGAACGGCCATATGGTTGCCACCCTGTGGTTGCCAACCACTGTCCTCTTACTCTACCTTACTTCTCTTAGAACCTTAGACCGCTCTCTCATAGACAATCTCGCTTCTGTCTTTTTGGGGTTATACTAATTTGCTTTAGATAATGTTGTGATGTTAGCTAGGGATTATCCCTTTATAGAAAACAGGCTGAAACATTGCAACATCGAAGTCGTGAAACAGTATTATATACAGGATGTCCGAATAGTGTAAAGTTCTTGACCATATACTCATACCAAGTTACGTTCCATGAGTATACCAATCTCTTATAGGGTCTGATTTAGGCCGGAAAGCTTTATCTTGGCTACAATTTCTCAGTCTTGACCAGAGAGCCAAGAGGTGCTTTGTGTGCCTATAGAGAGCCCCGGGTGTTATGGGTGGAGAATTAGCCTAATTCCCCCTGGATCGTTGCTATTCCCTTATTAAAAATCAAACAGTTATTGGGAATAAAGCATGGATATGAATGAGATTGCCAAAATGTTGTTGGGCTTTGTTGGTAGAGACTCCTAGGTTTTGCAGGTCGTTGTAGTGTTCTTTGTGACCCTGTTACTCAACCATCTGCAAAGGCGTACGTTGAACAGGCTTCAGGTACAACTCGAGAAGACTGCGACTTATTGGGATGAAGCGGTCGTCACTGCCCTCAAAAGGCCACTGACCATGCTAATCTGGGTTGTTGGCCTGGCTTTTGCCATCGATATTATCCGTCTCGAGGCGGGAGCCGTGATCTTTGAGGCCATAGGCCCTATCCGGGATGCGGGCGTCATTGCAACGCTGGCTTGGTTCCTAGTAGGCCTTATAACCCAGGCCGAGGCCAATATCATTGCTCAGCAAGAGGCTGCGGGCGAGTCATATGATCGCACCACCATGGACGCTATTGCCAAATTACTGCGGATGTCCGTTATTATCACGGCAATTTTAGTGGTCTTGCAGACGCTGGGATTCAATGTGTCCGGTGTCCTAGCCTTTGGCGGCATTGGGGGTATCGCCGTTGGCTTCGCGGCCAAGGATCTGTTGGCCAACTTCTTTGGCGGCTTAATGATCTATCTGGACCGCCCTTTTGCCGTCGGTGACTGGGTCCGGTCACCAGATCGGGATATCGAAGGCACGGTGGAACATATTGGTTGGCGTCTCACCCGCATCTGCACGTTCCAGCTGCTCCCTCTATATATCCCCAATTCCACTTTCACCAACATTGCCGTGGAAAACCCCTCACGGATGAGTAACCGCCGGATCTACGAGACCATCGGCATACGCTACGATGACACGAATAAGATGGCCGACATTGTGCGGGATGTGGAACAGATGCTGCGCGAACATCCCGAGATTGAGGCTAATGAAACACTAATGGTCAGCTTTAATACCTTCGCTCCGTCATCTCTCGACTTCTTTATCTGTACCTTCACCAAAACCAAGGAATGGGTTCATTATCACACTGTCAAGCAAGACGTCTTGCTGCGCATCCTGAAGATCATCGAGTCCCATAGGGCTCAGGTGGCCTTCCCCCCCTCCACAGTACATATCCCCAACGGTCTGCTGATGCAGCAGGAGGAAACAGAAGAGGACAGAGTACCAAAACGGCTAGCACACCGATCCTTAGAGCGCTGGTAACCGGGCTTAGTTGCCCTTGTAGATAAAGAGGGGAATAAGTAAAGAGGATAAATAACACACTGAGCGAGGGGTTCGTTAGCACGGATTTGGATGGCCCCGAAGAATATAAGGAGAGACTACCATGTCACAAGGAAGTCGCCCACAGTATCAAGTTGTGGTTGAGAAAGACGTTCCGGCAAAGACCCGTGACGGGGTGGTGCTTCACGCTGATGTCTATCGTCCTGACGCGCCCGGACGCTTTCCCGTTCTACTCTCCCGCTTGCCCTACAATAAAAATCTGCGACCTCGTCCGGGTGACATCGATTACTTTGTTGAACGTGGCTATGTAGTGATTATGCAAGACACCCGCGGGCGGTTTGCCTCAGAGGGAGAAGAATATTATCCTCTTATCTGGGAGGGGCAGGATGGATATGATGCCGTAGAGTGGGCGGCAGGGCAGCCCTGGTCAGACGGGAACGTGGGCACCATGGGCCAGTCTTATCTTGGCGCCACGCAATATCTCCTTGTTCCTACTCGCCCTCCCCACCTGAAAACTGTCTTCCCGGTCTCGGCTAGTGCAGATTTTGACCAGAGCTGGATTTATCATACCGGTGGCGCGTTTGAGCTAGGCTGGCAAATACCCTATGCCATTTTGATGGCCAGAGACTCTATTGAACGTCAGGGGCTGGTGGAAGACCTCTTGCCCAAGCTTGAGCGTGAGCTTATAGAAGCCCCAACCCCCTTTGCCCAGCCCCTCTCGGACCAGGCATACCGTCGTCTGCCCCTAATGCATTGGGGTGAGCTGTTTAAGCCTGTAGCTCGCTATTTTGCCGATTACCTCCGCCACCCTGAGGACGGTCCTTATTGGTGGCCGGTTAATGTAGAGAGACAGCTCTTTAATGTGAACGTGCCTATATATCATGTCACTTCCTGGTACGACATCTTTCTACAGGGGGGGCTGGCCAATTTCTGTGGCCTGCGCCAGCACGGAATGACCGAAGAGGCCCGGACACAGCAAAAACTTCTGATTGGTCCTTGGGCACACCTCTTCCCTTACACCAGTCCCACCTCTCGGGGCACAGGGGACATTGACTTTGGTGAGAACGCACTCATTGAGCTGCATGAAATTCAGCTTCGCTGGTTTGATTACTGGCTCAAGGGCATAAACACCGGCATTGTGGAGGAGCCGCCTCTTAAAATCTTTGTCATGGGGGAGAACATCTGGCGGGACGAAAACGAATGGCCCTTAGCTCGCACCCGCTACACCCCTTACTATCTGTCCAGCCAGGGCAAGGCTAACAGCCTCAGAGGAGACGGGCGACTTAGCCCCGTTGGGCCGAGCGAAGAGCCATCTGATCGCTTTGTGTATGACCCCAATGATCCTGTACCCACCTGTGGAGGTAATACTCTGATTATTCCCATGGGGGTGCAGGACCAGCGCAAGGTAGAACAGCGCCAAGATGTGCTGGTTTATACTAGTGAGCCCCTGAGTACGCCCCTGGAAGTGACCGGACCAGTTGTAGTTAAACTCTTTGCCGCCACAAACGCGCCTGATACCGACTTTACTGCTAAGCTGGTGGATGTACGGCCGGATGGCTATGCCCAGAATCTGGCTGACGGCATCCTTCGCGCTCGCTATCGAGAATCCCGCTATCGTCCTTCTTTCCTGACTTCCAGCCAAGTGTACGAGTTGAGCATTGATCTTTGGGCCACAAGCCATGTGTTTTTGCCGGGACACAGTATCCGGGTAGAAATTTCCTCCAGCAACTTTCCCCGTTTTGACCGAAACTTGAACACCGGCGAGGATCAAGCCACAGGCACTCGCTACCAGCTGGCCGAGCAGACCGTCTTTCATGACCAACGGTACCCCTCTCATATTCTGCTGCCGGTGATTCCGCGATGATGAAGTGACACGAGGCAGACATGCCGGTGCTAAAAATCCTTGATGAAGATTTCAGCCAACGAGATATATGACTCGTTGGAGCAGTCAGGCAGAATTCCCCACGGGTGGAAACCTGCACGTGGAGGTGTGCGTAAGGTGAAGGTAAAAAATGAACAAATACTTGCTGCCCTCCGTGCCCACTATCCTGGAGAGTGGCGCAAGGTATACCGGCATGGCCGAGATGGAACGGCGGTCCATTATTTTTAACACCGACGCACCAGAAAAGTTTGGGGGATCAAGGTAAAATGAGACCAGCTATGCCGCGGCCGATCAGTCTCTCTCTTAGTGAAAAAGGGTCGAGCTACATTGGTATGAAGCCCATGGCCTAGGTAAGAAGAAACTCAAGATTAAACGCTATTGGGATTTCCGTTAGTAGAGGTATATAATTATGTGTGGACGATATACACTGAAAAGCGATGTTGATACTCTAGCGGAGCGGTTTATCTTCCAGGCCGCAGATCTCTCGTACGATGCTCGCTACAATATTGCTCCCACCCAGAAAGTACTTGCTGTGACCAACGACGGAGAAAACCGTGCTGGGTTTTTACGCTGGGGCTTGATTCCCTCATGGGCTAAAGACGCCGCCATTGGCAACCGCATGATCAACGCCCGGGCTGAGACCGTAGCAGAAAAGCCCAGCTTTCGGCGGGCGCTGCAGAAGAGACGCTGCCTAATTTTGGCGGATGGCTTCTATGAGTGGAAGAAGGAAGGAAAAAACAAAAAACCCATATTTATCACTCTTAAGTCCCGTGAGCCCTTTGGTCTTGCCGGCCTATGGGAAACCTGGAAAGCGCCCTCGGGTGACATTGTCCTTTCCTGTACCATTATTACCACTACACCCAATTCCCTCATGGAGTCCATCCATAACCGTATGCCGGTTATTCTTCCCCAAGAGGCAGAATCCCTGTGGCTAGATCAAACCATTGAAGGCCCTGAGGAGTTGACCCAACTGTTGGTTCCATATCCCGCTAAAACCATGGAAGCCTATGGGGTCTCTCCCCTGGTGAACTCACCCAGGAACGACACTCCCGATTGCATCACCCCACTGTTGTAGAGGACTTTATGCCGTCGCGTACTAACAGGATAAGAGACGCTAAACCCACCAAGACCTCATCACGGCATTCTTCTCCCACCCATATATCAACCATGGAGGAGGCGGTCACCCGGCTGGGGCTCTCCGACGTTACGTCGCGGCGAATGTTTGGCGGGCTCTGTTATTATGCTGAGAATAAAACCTTTGCTTTTGTTATTGGCCGTTTTCTTGCCCTGAAATTATCCAAAAGTGAAATTCGTGCGGGTGTAAGCAAAGGAGATGGGCAACCGTTTGAGCCGGCCAAGGGCTTTATCATGCGTGAATACCTGGCCTTGAGTGAATCAGCGTTAGAAGAGGATGGTAGTCTGGATACCTATGTATTGGCTAGTTACCGGTTTGTTGCTGGCCAAGAGGACAACGAAGATCCGCTGGGTGAGGAACTGCGACGTGGGCGCAGAGAGCTGTACCGCATGGGCAAGGCACCAAAGCGAGTAGTTCTGCCGGAAGAATAGGCTCAGCGCTTGCCCCTGCTTAAACGGGGTCGAACTCGATATGCAATGCCTTGAGTCCGCGCACAACGGGGTTAATGTTGTGCTGGAAGTCATTCTTGTCCTTGGCCAGTCGCACGTTATTCAGCCGGTATAACAGGGCCTCGAAGGCAACCTTACCTTCCAAACGCGCCAGCGCGGCCCCTAGACAGAAATGCACCCCGGCACCAAAAGCCACGCTCATTCTGGCATTGGGTCGGCGCACATCGAAGCGGTCCGGGTTGGGAAACTGCGCTTCAGCGCGGTTTGCCGCACCATTCCACCTAGCAAGATAATGTCAATCATGCTGATTAATTCCTGGGTGGAGAGCGAACGTCCACCAAAACCGTCCACGCGTGCAGTGACCATGTGGGTGATTAGGTCGTCTCGGGGCGTAGTTCGGCGTTCTTCTATCTTGCCAAACAGATAGTGCTGGAACTCCACTATCTCTCGGATGCAGGCCAACTCCTGTTCATAGCTGATCATGGTGCCGTTCATGCGCTCCATGAAATACTGACATGATGTAGTTCCGTCAAGGGATAGAGACAAAGCAAGCTTCATGATCTCAGACCCTTAGAGTCCAGACTTGGGCACAGGCTAAAGAATTTAATCCTTACTGCAGCTTATCAGCCAACCCCTCATTCAACTTTGCCAATGCTGTCTTTGCTTCTTTATGGTTGGGGTCTAATACCAATAGCTTCTCTAACATCTCGAACGCTTTTTCTTCTTGCCCGGTTTTCTCATACAGCGAGGCTAACTGATAGTAGACATCCAAGTTGTTGGGGTCCAGGTCAATGGCTGCTAAATATTCTTCTTCTGCCTGCTGGTGTTGGTCCTCAGCCTCATAAACCATCCCCCAGATCTTGTGCCCTTGGGGCAAATTTCTTTTTTTAATCTCCCTGGCCTGCTCCTTTGCCTTTTCCTTACCGCCCCCCAGAGTTCGGGGTGCCAGAAGGTAATACTGTGCCAGATCAAACCTAGCAGCCCGGTTGTCAGGATCTAAGGCTATAGCTCTTTCGAAATGTTTTCTCACTTTCCTGGCAAGAAAGAACTGCTTAAAGACACTGGCTCTCTCCGCCCTGCGGCCATACGCTCGACCTAACCAAAGATGATAGTCCGCGTGGCCCTCCTGCAATTCCACCGTCCGCCCAAACAAAACGATGGCTCTGTCGTAATCCTCCTGATGAAAAAAAACTCGACCCAAATAAAAAGTTGCTAACGAGTGATTGGAGTTTTTCTCAACAACAGATTCGAAGAACTGCCTTGCCTCAGCCCACCTTTGCTCATCAAGAAACTGAATACCTTTCTCTAAACCTTCCTCGGCTTGCGCAGCAACGCCCCAAAAGAAAGCGAAGACCCATAATGCCAGAAGAGCGCTTCTTTTCATTGGCAGGTTGACCCTAGCTATTCAGCGAACTTTTCAGCAACCGGCTCTAACAGATCTCTCTACGTCTCCCGGGCGCCAGGCTCTAGGTCAACCTGCATGGGCAAAAGGAAACGGACAACCATGTTGTAAAAGCCAATATTGAGGGTTAGCTCAACTATTTGCTCTTCATCTAAAGACTTGCGCAAGGCGTCAAAGATTGCATCAGATACTTTCACCTGCTGGGTGGCTTCCGTAGCATAACGAATGACGGCCCGCTCTTGTTCATTAAAAGCCGGGTCGCTCTCCCACGCTGCCAGGCGCTCAACCTGTTCCGGTCGCACTCCCACGCGTTTGGCAAACGCCTGATGGTGAACATATTCGTAGTCGCACTCGGTGAGTCTCCCCACGGTCATAATGGCTAGTTCCCGCAGCCGAGGGTCCAGGCGAGTACGGTTACGCAGTCCATCGCTGAAATAGAGCATGCGACGCAAAAGTAGCGGGCTATGGGCCATAACGCGGAAGATATTGCCTACTCCGCCGCGCTGGCGAATGAGGTCATCAAAAATGTCGTGTTCGGGCTCAGGGAGATGATCACGATCTAAGTAGGGAAGACGTGCCATAAGAGGTTCCTCCTTTTTGATTTAACAGAGAGCCACTCTCACTTTCCTTAATCAAAGACGGGTGGACGCTTTTCCAGAAACGCCCGTGTTCCTTCCTTGGCATCGGGAGAAAGAAAAAGCTCGGCCTGGGTTTGGTGCTCATGCTCCAGGGCTTCTTCCAGTGTCCCTGTGGCTCCGAGGTATACCCCCCGCTTAATCTGGGCCAGGGTTGTTGCCGGACCGGCTGCTAGTCGCCGGACAAAATTTGTGGCCTCTTCTCGAAAAACCTCTTGGGGAAAGATACGGTTCACAATCCCCAAGCGCAACGCCTCCTCGGCATTGATCAGCTCACCGGTCATCATCATTTCCATGGCCCGGCCGGTCCCTACTAACCGAGTGAGAAAATAAAATCCTCCCCAGTCCGGCACTAGGCCAATCTTGACAAAACTCTCAGCAAAGCGGGCCTTATCCGAGCCCCAGCGAATGTCACAGGCCAGAGCCAGGTTCATTCCCGCCCCGGCAGCCGCTCCGTTGATCGCAGCAATGACCGGCTTTGGCATACCGCGGATTTGCTGAAGGACTTTGGCTCCCACAGCCATGCGTTCCTTCATGGGAGCGGTGTTGCCCTGCGCCTGTAGCTCGACCATGTTAGCAATGTCGCCGCCTGCACAAAAAGCGCGCCCGGCCCCGGTGATCATCACACAACGAACTTGTGGGTCGGCCTCCGAGTGTTGCAGCGCCTGCAAGATTTCTTCGCGCATAGTACCGCCGAGGGCATTAAGCACCTCGGGACGATTGAGCGTAATCATACCTACACGATCCGTAACCTCATACAAGACATGAGTCAAATCCATGTTTCCTCCTCCGTCTTCACTGGTCCTTATGATCTGCTCCTGATACCAAAATGAGTTCAGACAGACAATCCGTCATCAGGTCATTCTGAACTGCGGGTGAAGAATCCCACGGCAGGGCTTGGGACAGCTCTCGCACCGAATGTTGATCTTTTCAGCCAGACGGAATAGGTAGGATACTGCGAAAAGAGATAGATTCATTTTTCAGGAGGTATGTTATGACAACTATCTATCACGCCGAAACGATTGGCTCGATGCTCCGCCCGGCCTATCTAAAAGAAGCACGGCAAGCCTGGCAGGCTGGCACTCTGTCCACCCCTGAGTTCAAGCGCATCGAAGACCGTGCGGTTAATGAAGCTATTGCCCTGCAAGAGGCGGTCGGGCTTGAGATTGTCACTGACGGCGAAATGCGCCGTCTTGTCTTCACCGGCACCCTCACTGAAGCTATTGACGGCCTCTCTTCTAGCCCTACCCCGTCCTGGCACTGGCATGGACAGACACCGGCGGAGGATATGGACTTCCAGCTGCCGGTGTGCATCACTGACAAGATCCATCGCCGTCGCTCGCTGGCAACCGAGGAGTTTGTCTATGCCCGCGGTAAAACCAGCAAACCGCTCAAGATGACACTGCCAAGTCCGCTGATGCTAGCGCTCTTTTGGTCGCCCGAGCACTCGACCGCTGCTTACAAGGACCCCTTTGATCTCTTTGCCGATGCGGTTGATATCCTCCGCCAGGAAGTACGCGAACTCGTTAGCCTTGGCTGCCAGTATATCCAGATTGATGCCCCGGAGCTGGCTACACTTGTTGACGAGTCCCAGCGCCGTGAGACCTACGAGGCACGTGGAGTGTCAACCGAACGGATGCTCGGTGAGGGAGTTGAGATGCTTAATGCTATTGCCGAGGCGTCAGGTGTTACGTTTGGCTTACACTTCTGCCGCGGCAATAATGCAGGCCATTGGATGAGCCAGGGTGGTTACGAAGCCATCTCCAAGCAGGTGTTTAAGCAAGCTACTAACTATGACATCTTCTTACTAGAATATGACGACTGGCGGTCCGGCTCCTTTGAACCCCTGGCTGATATTTCCCGTGACAAGATGGTTGTCCTGGGCCTGGTATCAACAAAGAACAGTACGGTTGAATCAGCTGACGGTCTTGTGGCTCGTATCCAAGAAGCAAGTCAATACTTCCCGCGCGAGCACCTGGCGCTCTCCACCCAGTGCGGGTTTGCCTCAGTGGCGCAGGGTAATCCGATCACCGAGTCGGCACAGGAAACGAAGTTGCGGCTGGTGGTGGACGTTGCCCGTCGTGTCTGGACTTGATCTAAGATGGAGTGTGAATCCTCACTTGTAAGCTGCTATGACAATATATGTTCTCTCTTTCCGTTCGGCCTGAGCGTAGCGAAGCGAAGTCGAAGGCTGCCGCACCTAGGGCAAACTCGCTCTTCGACTCCGCCGCTAACGCGGCTACGCTCAGAGTGAACGGGGAGTATAAATACTCAAACAGTGTAGTTCTGTCCCCATGTTGTGAGGTTTGATTTAGGCACTCCAACTCTTGAGCCACTCTAGCGGGCTAAATCCGATCTGCGCAGTTAAACGGGCGTCCAGGGCCATAAAGCTCATAAAGAAGTACCAGCCAGCACAGGCCAACAGGGCGAGCTGCTTCCACCAGCGTGGGCGCAGCTCGTGCGGCAGGAATCGCCGGTTGACGTACAGTGTGTGCAATGCGCTTATGGCCAAGAGAAATCCGGCAATGTTTGACATGATCAGGATCATGGTCAGCGGTGCCACGATCTGCATGGCAATACAGCACCAGGTAACATACATGCCTACCGCCAGGTAATAGATCTTGTAGACGTTATGAGGCTGCATGTTGCGGGCCAGGACAAAGGCCGATCCAACTAGCCAGGCAGTGCCAAAAACAAAAACCTTTACGGTTGTGTTCCAGCCAACAAGCAAGGAGATCTCACCATCAGGACCCACACTCTGGCCCACCTTGAGGGCTGACATAGCTACACAGCCAAGTACACT
Organism: uncultured Binatia bacterium (SeqCode); assembly: GCA_965220955.1. Lineage (GTDB taxonomy): Bacteria > Desulfobacterota > Binatia > Bin18 > CBDCRK01 > CBDCRK01. Next base: position 624,979 of record CBDCRK010000037.1, read on the forward strand.
GACCAGGTAAAAAATCACTAGGGGCGTCAGCACACGAGTCTCGACCTGCTCAGCCTGTATTCTGGAGGCAATATTACGCACCGACCAGATAGCCGCTGGCACTCCATAGAGGAAAACAGCCGCCAACAGTAACTGGCTTCTAGAGATGCTCACGACTGTGGCAACCACATAGCAGGACACAAGGCCCGCAGAGGCAATTAAGACCGCTAGAGCCAGAGTCGACCAGCGCCACCGGCCCACAAGGCACAAGCCAAGAGCGGCTAGAGCTACTGCTGAGAAAACCGCGTATGCGGGTCCAGCAAACACCGCAGGTGCCAGGCCAGTAAGTAGGACGAGTCCAACAGTAGCGGCCAGACCCATCCACAGGGTGCCAAGGCCTCGTTCCTCCCGCCCCGGCTGGCTTCCAGTCCAGATCATGTCGCTCCAGCCTCGCCCCACCATATCTACAACAACCAGCTGACTGGAGAACAGAACCCAGAATCCGCACAGCAGGGTCAGATACCAGAAAACGCTACCATACCTTTTGGCAATTCCCTCGGCCTGGAAAGCAGCGGCCTGCCATTGGCCAAGGTTAAGATCCGGGTCAATAAACTCAATGGCAAGAATGGCAGGCAGGGCAATGCCCAGAAGGCAGCCTCCCCCCCAGATCACACCCTGGTCAAAAAGAATGAACTTCCACCACTCACGGAACTTGCGGACGTTCTCGGGTGTAACCGGAAAGACCATACCCAGGTGAGAGAGCTGGATCTGTTTTCCCCCTACGGCCGAGGGAATAGCCCCAACTAGCGAGCCCATCCCCCAACCCTTGTCACGAACGTAGTTGCTGATGGCAGCGTTACCCAACCCGCCAGCTCCGGCAAAGGCGGCAAATCCAGCAATAAGCGTCCAGTCTAACTTCTCGCCAGCAGGCAGATAGCCAAAGTTGAGGAAGCCACGAATAACCAGGTCCCATGAGCGCCAGCTTGTCATTCCCACGTCCACAAAGATCAAGTAGCCCAAGATCCAGACAACCATGAAGGTAATGGTGACCTGCAGCATGTTATAGACCTTGCCACCGAAGAGGACGAGTAGGACACAGACGGCAAAAATGGCGTAGGCACAACTGGTGACCAAAAAAGCATCGGCTTCGGTGGGAATGACATGGGCATTGTGCTGGACACTCAGGAGACCAGCAGCCATGGCGGTAGCCGCGTTTGTGGCCAGCCCCGGCCAAAGTCCAGTTGCTCCCAGGCCCAGATACCAGGCGCTGTACCATTTGCTGCTGGGCCAACAGCGCATATAAGCGGTAAAAATCGGCTCACCAGTGGCCAGGGTATAGCGCGACACCTCTTGGTTAAGGCAGAATTGTAAAATCACCGAGACCGTGGCAATCCAGAGCATGGTCCCAGCGTATTTGGCAGTCAGCGCCGGACCCAGGAGCCACTCACCGCTGCCAATGGCCGCACCCACCAAAATGACGCCAGGGCCAATCATGCGCAGGGCGCGCAGAACCCCGAACTTTGGCGGGTCGGGCAGCTGCCCAACATTCCAGGCCGGCAGTGTGCCCGGGTCAGGAAACCCACACTCGGCGCTGGAGACGGGCAGCTCACTGGGAGCGCTGTCTAGCGCGGCTGTTGGTTCCTCTGACATGGCAGTTCCCCTAGAAGCTCAAGCAAACCCGGCAAGACGAATAAGTCATGAAAAGAAATGGGCAGGGCTAACGGAACTCTGGCATCACTTCCTTGGCAAACAACTCCAGCCCCTGACGGGCGCGGCCCACGTCCCGAGCGCCCGCATGGAAATAAAAGGCAATATGCTCAATGCCAAACTCCTCCCGCAGTTCTGCCAGCCGGCGGCGGCAGTCCTGCGGCGTGCCCACAATCGCCCGCTCGTCCAGATCGTCCGGCATGGCCATCATGCGATCTATAAAAATCTTAGTGGGATCGCCGGGATTAAGCTGGGCAATGAACTCTCGCGGGAGAAGATGAGAAACCAGATTGACATAGTTGCCGGTAATCTCCCTTGCTTCAGCTAGGGCTCTCTCACGGTCTTTGTCCACAAACATAAAAAAGATGAAAACACTGCGCCCATTGTCGGCATTGTGGCCATTCTCCCTTAGCAGCTCCCGATACCTCTCGACCCGCCTCCTGACCTCGGGATGAGGCGCACTCAACCAGGGCACCACAAAGGCATTGTCCCCCTTCCTGCCTGCCGCCTCAAACGACTCTATACTTAGCGTCCCCTGATAGATGGGCGGATGGGGCTTTTGCAACGGCTTGGGTGAGAGCGACAGCTCGGGAACCTGCCAGAACTGGCCCTCATAAGAGAAGCTCTCCTGTGTCCAGGCTCTCCGTATGATCTCCAATGACTCCTCATATCTCGCCCGACTCTCCTGGGGAGCAACCCGAAACCCCTCAAAGTGTTTGGGAATAATTCCCCGCCCTGCGCCAAAGTTGAGCCGTCCGCCACTCAAAATGTCTAGCATGGCAAAGTCCTCGGCTTTGCGCAGCGGGTTCTCAAAGGGCAGAAGACTGATGGCCGTGCCCAGGCGAAGCCGAGTGGTTTCCCGAGCCAGCGCCGTAAGAAAGAGCTGAGGGCTGGGACAAATACCAAATGAGTAGAAATGTTCCTCCCCCACCCAGACGGAGTCAAAGCCTAGCTTTTCGGCATAAATCATAAGATCCAGGGTATCCTGGTAGTAAGCAACCTCGTTCTGACGGTCAGAGAAGAAGTCGAATAAGGTAAACAGACCAAACTGCATAGGGACCTCCTAAGTTCCTAACTTTTTTTGTGTTATTGCCTTCTTTTCCTCAATAGTAGAGGATCTGTCAAGGGAAGGCTTCTGCCCTTTGGTTTGCAAGGGGGAAGAACCCGTCTTTAGAGGTGCAAGATGAAAGACCCAGATAAGACAAAAGAGCAGCTTATCGAGGAATTACAATCCTTGCGCCAACAGAATACGGAATTAAGAGCCATAGAATCCGAGCCCAAGCAGGCCGAGAAGGCACGGCGAGTGCAGGATTTTCTTGACAAGGCACGCGGCACCAAGACCTATGTTCCCCAAGGGGGCGTCCTCTGGGTCTTTGCCCTCAAGGAGTAGATGCGCGGTCTATCAGCTGAGCTCGGATTGGCACCGCCTAGCGGGCTCCTAGTCCTTCATCTCTCTATGCCACCCTAGATCAAGCTGGTCCTTTAAAGTATATAGTCGTTTTGGCATAGCTTGGCCAAAAATCCAAAAGCCTGGCTTTATCCCCTAGGATTTGGGGAAGGAGGGTTGTCATGCTCGAAGGAGCTTTATCTGACCTTAAGGTTGTTGAATTGAGTGAGATGGTTGCCGGTCCCTTCTGTACCAAGGTTATGGCTGACCTGGGGGCGGAGGTGATCAAAATTGAAAAACCCGCGGAGGGAGATGTTGCCCGACAGCGAGGACCTTTTCCTGCAGATAAGTCCCACCCGGAAAAGAGTACCCTCTACCTCTATCTCAATGCCAATAAGCTCGGTGTTACATTGGATATGACTAAACCCGAGGGCACCCGTCTCTTTCGTGAATTGGTCAAAGATGCCGATGTGCTTGTAGAGTCGCAACCACCGGGGCTTCTTGATTCCTTGGGGATCGGCTATGCAAGCCTAAAGACCCTGAACCCTCGTCTCATTATGACCTCGATTACTCCTTTTGGCCAAACCGGTCCTTATAAAAACTATAAGGGGTATGATCTTAACTGCTACCACATGGGCGTGGTGGGTTATGAGACGCCTTTTAACCAGGTAACTGATCCTCCAAGCCAGCCGCCACTCAAAGCTGCAGGAGAGCAGGCTGACTTTCTCTCTGGCTGGACTGCGGCTGCAACCACTATGTGTGCGGTCTTTTACCGGCATATTACCGGTCAGGGCCAGCATATTGACTTGGCCAGGCTGGAGGCCGTGGCCAACATGATCCGCCCGAACTATCCTTTCTATTATGGCGAAAGTCCTGAGGGCCCTAACCGCCAGCGTCTCACCAGCAGGAAGGAATGGGGCTTGCCCTGGGTATGGCCATGCCGGGATGGCTATGTTGCGCTCCTGGCCCTTACTGATCAGCACTGGCAGCAGCTCAAGGTTATGCTGGGAAATCCCGAATGGATGGAGAGCGAGCTTTTTCAAACTCCCTTAGGGCGCTTGATGCATGCCGATGCGGTCAAAGGTCTGTTGCAGGAATGGCTGGTAGAGCACGATCGGGACGAGATTTATAAAAGGGGTCAAGAACTACACCTTCCTGTCTTTCCCGTCCAGAGTGTTGAAGAAGTGATGCAGACGGAGCATTTTCGTGACCGGGAGTTCTTTGTCGAGGTCAATCACCCAGAGACCGGCCCCCTCCTTTCTCCAGGGCCCCCCTACAAGCTTTCCGCTAGTCCCTGGCAGATTCGTTCTCCGGCCCCGCGACTGGGTGAGTATAACGGTGAAATCTATGCTAAGCGATTGGGGTTGAAGGCAGAGGAGCTGGAACAATTACAGAAACAGGGTGTGATCTGAAGGGGGAATAATTTTATGGCACAGCTTCCATTAGAAGGTATCCGTGTTACTGATTTTGGCTGGATTCTGGCAGTTCCCCATGGCACGGCCTGGCTGGCGGCAATGGGTGCAGAGGTCATCAAGATCGAATCTATGCAGCGACCAGATTTGGTCCGGCTTCTTGGTCATCTACCGGGCAAGGGAATGGACCTCAATGCTTCGTCCTTCTTTAACGGTCTTAACTATGGCAAGAAAGGGATCACGCTTAATATGGCGCATCCCAAAGCCCATGCCCTGGCCAAAGAGTTGGTTAAGCGCAGTGATATTGTGAGCGAGAACTTCACCGTTGGCAATATGAAGAAGTGGGGGTTAGGATATGAGGACCTCTGCGCCATTAAGCCGGACATTATTATGCTCTCAGGCACTCCCTTGGGCCAATTTGGCCGGGAGAGTAACTGCGTGGGCTGGGGGCCACACACCCAGGCATACGCGGGGATGTGTCACCTGACTGGCTATGCTGGAGGTTTCCCCAGCGGCCTGGGCGGCACCTGGCCGGATTTTATGATTGGGGTGGTGATGGCTTATGTGGTGATGGCGGCCCTACACTATCGCCGGCGCACAGGCAAAGGGCAGCACATCGACCTGGCTATGGCCGAGGTAGTGATGTCAATGATCCCGGAGGGGCTGATGGACTATACAGTTAATGGCCGGGACCGGGGCCGCAGGGGAAACCGCGATGATGTCATGTCTCCGCACAATGTTTACCGTTGCCAGGGCGATGATAAGTGGGTGGCTATTGCGGTGGGCAATGAGGAAGAGTGGCAGGCATTGTGCCGGGCCCTAGGGCATCCAGAGTGGGTCAGTGATCCTCGCTTTACTAACTATAAGGCTCGTAAAGAAAACGAGGAGGCTTTGGATGCTCTTCTTGAGTCCTGGACTAAAGAGCATGAGCCGGTAGAGATCATGCACACCCTGCAAAAGACCGGGGTAGCGGCAACTCCGGTGTATAACACAGAGGGGTTATGTACTGATCCCCAGTTCGAGCAACGAAAATACACTGTACCTATCGACCATCCGGCAACAGGAGTTGTCCCCACGGGAGGAATTCCGGGTCTCTTCAGCGCCATAAATAGAGAAGACTTGCACTACACCCCTGCTCCCTGTGTTGGACAGGACAACGGGGCTATCCTTGGTGATCTTTTAGGTCTTTCGTCGGAGGAAATCGCCGAACTTAGAGAGGAGAAGGTTGTCTTTTAATGGCAAAGGGGAAATGGGATCAGATCCTTAGTGAGATGCTGGCGGGCAAGCAAGTAGCGCTTGCTCGCCTCATGACGGTAGTAGAACGAGATAATGAAGAGGTCGGACCGATTCTCGAGGCCATTGGTCCGAAATTAGGGAAGGCTTTGACCATTGGCATTACCGGCCCTCCAGGGGCGGGAAAATCAAGCATTGTCGACAGACTTCTTGCCCTGATGCGTCAAGCCGAGAAAACGGTAGGGGTTATTGCTGTTGATCCTTCCAGCCCCTTCTCTGGCGGTGCGCTGTTGGGCGATCGTATCCGCATGAGCCAGCACTATCTTGATAAAGGAGTCTTTATCCGCAGTATGGCCACGCGGGGCAGCCACGGGGGACTCACACGAGCAACCAAAGACGTAATTAAGCTTCTCGACGCCTCGGGCCGCGATTATGTTATTGCCGAAACGGTGGGTGTGGGGCAGACCGAACTTGATGTTATGGGCACCACCGATACCGTTGTTGTTACCCTGGTTCCCGAGGCCGGGGATGGGGTACAAGTGATGAAGGCCGGGCTTATGGAGATTGCCGACATTTTCGTGGTCAACAAAGCCGACCGCGACGGTGCCCAGCGAATGATGACCGAGCTGACGCTCATGTTAGAGCTGAAATACGGCAAGGATAATAGACCCTCAGGACCGGTCTGGAAAATCCCCGTGCTTGCTGCTCAGGCGGTCAACAATGTTGGTATGACCGAGTTACTCCAGGCCATCGAGAATCACCAGAGTTTTCTCATGAAGAGCGGCGAGCTGGAGCATAGGCGCAAGGCACGCCGGCGAGAAGATCTCCTCTCTCGCATTGAATACGAAGTTCGTCGTCGCCTAACTGCCCGAGTAGAAAAAGATCCTGAGCTTGCTCGCTTCTTCGACGAGGTAGGCGAGGGTAAGATCGATCCTCATACGGCCTCGGCCAATATTTTGGCAGGGGAGTATTTGAAAAACGGGGCCTAGCCCCCGTTGGGGTAGGTCTTTGTATAAACCAACAGGTTAAGACCAAACTCAAGCAGAGAAACCAAAGACGCAGTTGTGCCAATGTCCTAGGGTCTACTCTAAAAATAGGACGTAAGTCTTTGATTTTTATCGTTGGTGGCGAACCAACGGTTCATACTTGGCTGATTTAGAAATAATCAAACTGATTATGCGATCATGAATAAGCGTCATAGAAGAACGCTCGACGTGATTTTTGCACAACCTATATCAGGCAATATCAAATGGCAAGAAGTTGAATCAATGTTGAAATCCTTGGGAGCTGTCATCAGCGAACGTGCGGGATCGAGAGTGGCTGTTTTGCTTAATGAGCGTGTTGCCGTGTTCCATCGTCCACATCCAAGTCCTAATATGGACAAGGGTGCAGTGAGAGATTTACGGAGATTTCTCGAAAACGCAGGGATTATGTCATGATTGAATACAAAGGTTATATCGGCGTCTTTGAATTTGATCCTGAAATTGACTCTTTTCACGGAACGGTGATCAACACAAACGACGTGATTACGTTCTATGGTACTTCTGTAGAGGAGCTGCGGAAAGAGCTGCGGAAATCGATAGAGGAGTATCTTAAGTTCTGCCGCGAACAAGAACAGGAACCAGAGAGGCCATGTTGGGGAAAGCTGGTGGTCCAAACAAGTCCTGAACTGCATCGCCGTATTGCTTTAGAAGCTGCTCGCCGTCAGGTAAGTGTAAACACCTATATACAGAAGATATTGGAGAAAGCGGTAGCAGCAGAATAGACATGGCTGAGCAACACCTAACCCTCC
>CBDCRK010000038.1:0-34009 GCA_965220955.1 uncultured Binatia bacterium (SeqCode)
GAAGCCAACGACTGGAGCCTGACCCCCGGCCGCTACGTCGGTGTCGCCCCGGAAGAGGAAGACAAAGACTTCGACTTCAAGGAAACCCTGCGCAAGATTCATGCAGAGCTGGAAGACCTCAACAACGAAGCGGCAACATTGGCGGCGAGGATCCAGAAAAACTTCAAGGAGCTGGAGGTATGAAAAAGAACAGACTCGGCACCACCGGTTCTCGCAGCCGTGCAAAATGACAGGACTGTTGACACGAGACCGTATTTTTACCATACTTTTTCAGTAAATTTGATTCCTAACGAAGGATCTCTAACGAAGAGAAAGGAGCCGAGCCAATGAAAATCACCATGAACCTCACCGAACGAGATGCGAAAAATACAGAGAAGTTGACCGCCCGGCTGCATTCCAGGAGCAAGGCGGCAAACCGTGAGTACCGCGTTGTCGGTCACGGCAGCGCTCGCTGACATCATTAAAGATGGAGGCACTTTAATGGTTCGCAACCAGGATGGTTCGATGGAAGGTCTTACCATTATAGGATTGACGAATGAGTCATGAGCCGAACGATTGGGGCTCCTCAGAGTCAGAGGATGGAGGGTCCCCGGCTATCAAGCGTTCAGGTCCCGCCTATGAAAACGATCGACATTTTTATCGTGTCGTAGCTTGGTCGTTGAGTATTACCGTGATTCTATCCATGCTTGGGTCTTTAGGCTTGGCCTCTTTCGGTAAATCCGTTCCAGATCCGATCATTGCTCTGGGTTCTACGGCTGTCGGAGCACTGGCCGGAGTCCTGGTAGGAAGCAAGCGTTAAGAATGGGGCGTGAACCGGCTGACCGGACATAGTCATCGACAGAGTCCAGCGCCAATACCTCACGATTCTCGGAGAACTCTATGAGCGCTTGAGCCTGGAGGCAATGGAAGTATGAGAGCGCCAGACCTTTCTCCCGACGTCATGGAAATGCTGACCCGCATCTTCGTCACCTACCCCGAACTGACGGAGGTCACGCTCTTCGGATCACGCGCCACCGGCAAGGCGACTTCACGTTCCGACATCGACTTGGCCACAAGAGGCATCATGGACGACAGCCGCCTCGGGCGGCTGGCCCTTGACCTGGAAGACTTGGACATTCCGCAGACCTGCGACCTCAAAGCCTACGACGGCATCAATTCCGCCCCTCTCAAGCAACACATAGACACCTTCGGGATTACCATTTACTCGAAGCAGAGGGGTATGAAGTTTGAAAACGGAAGGCGCGGCTATCTTGTCAGCTCTCGCCGGCAAGATTCAGGCATTCCGAGACGTTGATGATCCGGTCGCCTTGCAACATGATCTTCGGGACTCTTGGAAACGTGGCTGGGATAAATGAACTCCGAGCGGTTTCTGATTGATACCAACATTTTCATTCTGCTGTTCAACAATCGCCTGGCAGAACCACTCCCCCGTGGAGAAATCTCGTGTTCAGTCATCACTGAAATGGAATTGCTGTCTTTCCCGGCACTGACTCCATCAGAGGAAGCGTTAATTCGTGAGATGCTTGCCAACGTTACTATCTACGGCATTGAGCAGGATGTCAAGGAAGAAGCTATTCGCTTGCAACGAAAATCGAGACTCAAGTTGCCGGACGCAATTATTGCCGCCACGGCTCTGTGTCATCAGGCTGTTCTGGTGACAAATGGCAATGAGTTGCAAAATGTGCCAGGTCTGAAAAGCCAGAGGTTGGCGGTCAGGCGATAACGGTATCTACGAATATGTTGGATTCCCAAGAACAACTTTGAGGAGCCGGGGACATGAAAAAGAAGAGACTCGGTGCTATCGGTTCTCGCGGCCGTTCAGAACAACAGGACTGTTGACAGGAAATGTCAACTCCTCATGATCCAATCCTTTGCAGACAAAGAGACCGAAGAATTCTTCCGTTCGGCAACGAGCCGCCGCTTTGCGGCGATCTCACGGGTTGCACTGAGAAAACTCATTCAAATGAACCAGGCGCGCGCCTTGAACGACTTGGCCGTTCCGCCCGGAAACCGCTTGGAAAGCCTACGGGGCGATTTAGCGGGTTTTTATTCCATTCGCATCAACGATCAGTGGCGTATTGTATTTCAGTGGACAGAGCATGGACCGGCACGGGTCGCCATTGTCGGTTACCATTGACAATTCCCTATAACGTCATATGGTATAGGCATGAAAAATCCCATTACTCCCGGTGAAATTCTTCTGGAGGAATATCTCAAGCCAATGGGGATTTCGCAAAGCGCCATGGCCCGTGCGATCGGCGTTGCTCCGCGGGCAATCAATGAAATCGTTCTTGGCAAACGCTCGATTACGCCCGCCATGTCTATTCGCTTCGGTGCTTTCTTTGGACAGTCGGACGAGTTCTGGCACGGACTCCAGGTCGAGTGCGATTTTCGCAGTCTCTCCAAGGAAAAGAAAAGACTGACTGCCCATATCCAGCCGGCTTCCACTTTGGCTCACGTCTCCTGACTTCCCATGCTTGCCCAAAGGAAGAAGTGAGAAATATGAATGCCGGATAAGAAAGTCATTATCATTGCCGGGCCGAACGGGGCCGGCAAGACAACCTTCGCGCAGGAATATCTGCCCAACGAGGCGGACTGCCCGGTTTTTATCAATGCCGACCTAATAGCAGCGGGCTTGTCACCCTTCCGGCCTGCGACCGCTGCTATTCGTGCCGGGCGGCTGATGCTGGAAGAAATCGCCACTCATGCTCGCGCGGGAAGGAGTTTCGCCTTTGAAACAACGCTAGCAGGTCGAGGCTATGTCAGAATGATTCGTCAGTGGCGCACCGATGGTTACAAGGTAAGGCTGATATTTCTATCGCTTGCGACGCCGGAAGAGGCAATTGAGCGGATACAATTGCGGGTGCGTCAAGGCGGGCACCATGTTCCCGAAGCGGTCATACGTCGCCGTTTCGACAGTGGTCTCCGAAATTTCAAGACAATATACCGACTCTGTGTTGACAATTGGTTATGGTATAACAACAGCGGCGCAATGCCTGAAAAAAAGTCTCCAAATCCAGACGATACTGACACGGAAGGCGTGACGGCCGCGCTCATGCGAGCCGCCAGACGCGCCCATCTCATCGCCCACCAGACCGGCACCGGTGTTGTTGTCATGCAAGACGGCAAGGTGGTGGAGATTGAGCCGGACCCGGAGATGTATGGGGAAGTTGGAAGTGAGAAGTTTGAAGGGTGAAAGGCCGAGGGTGTTTTCAAGTTTCTCGCGTCTCTCTGGCGACCGGCTGGAGGGCGTTAGGGGGACGATCGATAAGCCACCATACACCATCACGCCAGACACGCTGTCCCGTATTGAGCAGATTGGCGAGGCGATCGGCCGGGCTGAGGCGGTGGGCGTCTCGCAGGATTTGCGTCTGCGGCGAATCAATCGTATCCGCACGATCCACGGCTCGCTCGCCATTGAAGGCAACATCCTGGGTGAGGAGGAAATCTCCACGATTCTCGACGGCAAGCCTGTTGCCGCCCCGTTGAGGGATATTCAAGAGGTTCGTAATGCCATCCGCGCATACGACCAATACCAGCAAATGAATCCCGCCAGCGAGTCCGATCTGCTGCGCGCCCACGAGTTGCTGATGACCGGACTGCTGGATGCTCCAGGCCACTATCGCCGCGGCCAAGTGTCCGTGATGGGCCAAGGCCAGCTACACCACATCGGCCCGCCTGCTCGGCGGGTGCCGCAACTCATGGCGAACCTGCTGGCATGGCTCGGCAGTACCAACGAGCCTCCGCTGATTGCTGGCTCCGTCTTTCATTACGAATTCGAGTTCATTCACCCCTTCGAGGACGGCAACGGACGGATGGGGCGACTCTGGCAAACTCTGATTCTGACACGCTGGAAACCGCTATTCGCTCATATTCCCGTGGAAAGCCTGATTCACGCCAAGCAGGATGACTATTACGAAGCCATCCGCCGGAGTTCGGCAGAGGGCGAGACGCCGTTCATTGCGTTCATGTTAGACACCATTCTCGAATCCATACGAACCCCCCAAGCAGACCCCCAAGTAACCCCTCAAGTAAGGCGGTTACTGTCCGTGCTGCCAGGCGAAATGTCGAGACAGGAGATTCAACAGGCGCTCGGGCTCAAAGACCGTAAATCAATGCGACAACGATATCTTCTCCCCGCATTGCAGGGCAGTTACATCGAAATGACGTATCCCGACACACCCAACGCCCGGAATCAGAAGTATCGCCCTACCCCGCGCGGACGGCGGGTATAGGCAGAAGTGAATGGCAGATAAAAATGATAAAAGAACCCTCTGAAAAAAGTCTCCAAATCCAGACGATGCCGACACGGAAGGCGTGACGGCCGCTCTCATGCGGGCCGCTCGACGCGCCCACCTCATCGCTCACCAGACCGGCACCGGCGTTGTGGTCATGCGGGATGGAAAAGTAGTAGAAATTGACCCTGACCCGGAGATGTACGGAGATTTGTTGAAAAATATATCCGAATATGAAGATTGAGGGGATGGGTTGGCACTTTGAGGAGTTGGGGGATGAGTTGGCACGAGATGGTGCTTGGCGATGCAATTCAGGTAAAGCACGGTTTCGCATTCAAGAGTCAGTATTTCTCTGACAGTGGCGAGTTCATTGTCCTCACACCCGGCAATTTCAACGAAGAGGGTGGATTTCGGTTACGGCCAGATAAGGATCGATTCTATACAGGAGATATTCCAGAGGAGTACGTTTTGGATGAGGGAGACCTGATCGTCGCAATGACGGAACAGGGACCTGGGCTTCTTGGCAGTTCTGCGTTGATTCCCGAGGGAGGGAAGTATCTCCACAACCAACGTCTGGGCTTAATTCAGGAAATAGACAACAAAGCTCTGGATAAACATTTTCTCTACTACCTCTTCAACACTAGACCAGTCCGTGGACAAATCAGCGGTAGCGCAACTGGCACGAAAGTTAGACATACAGCTCCCGAACGCATTTATCGAGTCAAGGTGACTGTTCCTACGGATGTCAACCAACAACACCACATCGCCTCAATACTCTCCGCCTACGACGACCTTATTGAGAACAACCAGCGACGGATTCAATTGCTGGAGCAGGCGGCGCGGCTACTTTACAAAGAGTGGTTCGTGCGGCTTCGGTTCCCTGGGCATGAGCACGTCAAGGTGAGAAATGGTGTGCCGGAGGGGTGGGGAAAAAAGACTGCTTTTGAAGTGATGGACGTACTCAGCGGTGGAACACCTAAGACACACGTGTCCAGCTACTGGGGGGCGACATTCCCTTCTTTACCCCGAAGGACGCAACCGATTGCCTCTACACGTTCAGCACCGAAAGGACCCTGACGGAAGATGGCCTACGCAATTGCAATAGCAGATTGTATCCCAAGGACACGGTCTTCGTCGCCGCACGCGGCACCGTTGGCAAGATAACGCTTGCCCAGACCGACATGGCTATGAATCAGACATGCTACGCGCTAATTGCTCACCCGCCTCTCAACCAGCACTTCCTCTACTGCGCACTTGTTGAGGGCGTCGAGCAGCTCCGTAGCCGGGCTGTAGGGTCTGTCTTCAACGCAATTATCCGCGATACTTTCAAACAGATTCCCTTCCTAGTTCCAGATGAAGCCGTCATTCGGATGTTCTCGAAGCATGTCACTCTGATGATACGACAGATTGACACGCTCTCGCACGAAACACGGAAGCTTGCCCAAGCCCGTGACCTGCTACTACCACGGCTGATGAGCGGGGAGGTAACAGCCGCTCGTCCAGCCGAGCAATTCCAGATGAAAAGCTGAAAGATCCAGGTCCAATGAAGCAAGAAGTAGAAATGAGAAACAGAATTCACCGGATGACTCGACTCACTCGTAGGATCACAAATCGGGTATATGCGATAATAGTTGAACGCATTCTCTGCAATTCCGATACGGAAATGATAAAGGAATTCTATGAAGCAATAGAAAAGAGAGCTGAGCAAATAGAACAGATAAAGAGGTATCACCAGATGACCCTACTCGACAAATGGTGGATGGACGAAGAAATAAGGGATACGTGGCTCGTAGCAAAATGGGTGGAAAAAAAGATAGCAGAACTAGAAGTAAAAATAGACCCGGAGGAAATGGAACTAGGAGTAAAACTTCTTGGACACGCGGCGATCACAGGCGGATGCATTGTCGAACTAATCAAGAAAGGAAAGCCCGGATGCGGCGCGGCGTTGGTCAGACCACTCAATGAAGCCATAGAGAACGCAGGAATAATACTATGGTGTATGGCTAGAGAAGATAAACTACTGGAAAAATGGCGGCAGGACAGATTCAATTTTGTCACGTTCGACCCGACGCAGAAAATAAATGCGAAAGATTACATAAAGAAAATGGGAGAGAACGAAGACCTAAGGATATGGCACGAAAGAAAAGCCGAATGGAAAGGACAACTGGACAACTGGACACACTCTGGAGTAGCGCAAGCATATAGATTAAAAAATAAGGGTGGCAAATGGGCACACACTTTCTCACCGCCACTGATAGTAGAAATACTCCAATGGGTACGAACAGCGGTGGTATTCGCCATGTCGCTGCACCCAGTGATATGTTTGGGAAAAAATGTAACCGGCAAACATCCTTTGGAAGAAATGTTTGAAACCATTGGGAAAAGGGTAACGACTTGGAAAGATTATCAAACGCGTCTTCACCAAGTAAGTCTGAAGAGCGGAATCGTGATCAAAGAACAATATCCAAAGATTGACCTATCAACAGAGGGAATAAACGTGGCGAAGAGGAGACTCAAAACACTCGGGAGGACGAAGTTGCCAAATATTACTGTTGCTCCAGGAGAGGTGCTGCGGATCGAGCGGTTGTGACCTGAATCACACTTCGCGCTGGAGAGGATGCTCGTAGCTTTTTGTCTAGGTGAAGATTGGATCGCCTGTCTTGCTGTCCTTGACACCGTACCTGGCTAGTATCTGATGAACGAGATGTTGATATGGACTACAAAGTATCCCTTCTTCTGACGCCCCAAGCTGAGGGCGGATACACGGTTACTTCCCCCCTGTTGCCAGAATTGGTAAATGACGGGATGTGAGCCAACCAATAGAAGGACGACCTGAATGGCGGATTCCAATCTTACACAGGCCGAGGCTGACGCGCTCATCACGGCGGAGAAACGCCGGATCGACGCGACCGAATGGGACTATCCTGGCTCCGGAGGAGTCATCACGATTCCGTTAGTCTCAACCGATCAACGCGAGCCATTCCTCCTTGACATACGCCGGGCGCGGATCGGTCTCGCCAAGGGCACTTACCAGAATCGTGGCCGTCAGGTTGTGGTACTCGTACGGTTGGATTTCGGCGGCGCGCCGCATCGCAACCCGGATGGAGAGGAGGTCGGGTCACCACATCTCCATCTCTACCGCGAGGGATTTGACGACAAATGGGCGTCTCCGGTGCCGAGCAACCGATTTGCAGACTTGGACGATCTGTGGCGAACACTCGAAGACTTCATGCGGTTCTGCAACATTGTCGAACCGCCCGTTATCCGGCGGGGGCTGTTCATATGATCGAAGAGGTGCGTTCACTGTTAGATCAGTACCGGATCTGGTTACGAGAGAAAACAAGTCTCCGCCAGATCGGTGATTGGATAGAAATCACCACACCTTACCTGGATCGCCACAACGACTGCCTCCAGATCTACGCCAAACGTCATAACGGGGGATTCGTGCTGACAGACGACGGTTACATTATCGAGGACCTTGAGCAGTCCGGCTGCACAATCGACAGCGCAAAGCGGCAGGCATTGTTCAAGATGACGCTCAACGGTTTCGGTGTGCAACTCAACAGGAAGGCTCTCGAAGTGCGGGCATCACCGGATAATTTCGCGCTGCGAAAGCACAATCTTGTGCAGGCGATGCTCGCCGTCAATGATCTCTTCTATTTGGCATCTCCCACAATCGCCAGCTTGTTCTACGAAGACGTGGTTACTTGGCTCAATCTCTCCGACATCCGGTATACGCCCAGCGTGAAATTCACGGGGAAGAGCGGCTACGATCATCGGTTTGATTTCGTCATACCCAAGTCGAGACTCCAGCCGGAGCGTGTATTGCGCGCAATCAACCGACCGAACCGTGACACCGCGCAGGCAGTAGCGTTTTCTTGGATCGACACCAGAGAGGTTCGTTCTCCTGAATCCCGTGCCTATGCAATCCTGAACGACTCAGACAATCCGGTCTCAGGGAGCGTACTAGACGCGATGCGAAACTACGACGTGCAGCCGGTTCCATGGTCAGGGCGAGATAAAGTCCGCGAAGAACTCGCCGCCTGAGTCGGTGGCCTTTGCGGCAGTCTTGTGGGGCACCAGACTCCAAACTTCGGAGACTTCTCCATTGATTGCCATACTGACCAGCATCATCAAGAAGATGAAGAGTAAACACCAGTGACTTCAAACTTCTCCCTTCAGACTTCCCACTTCAGCGAAGCGTCCCTCGTTCAGCAGACCACCGCCGACTACCTGGAACGGCAGCTCGGCTGGGAGTCGGTCTACGCCTACAACAGCGAAGGCTTCGGGCGGCTCTTGATGAACAGAGCCGTAGCGGTGTGAAGCTGATTGTGCGAATCTATCGCCGTGTCTGACTCGTACCCAATCGTTGAAGTGCAACCGGAATGGGTCCTTGAACCCGAGGAAATGGGGAGCAAGACGAAGTTCTGGTATCGTAAACCTGAAGACGCAGTAGACTGGCTCTTCAAATACCCTCAAGACAACACCGGGCAGCATTGGGCGGAGAAGATTGCCGCAGAAGTGGCGTCTCGGCTCGGGATTATACATGCGAAGGTAGAACTGGCGGAGTTTCAGGGAAAGCAAGGATCAGTGACAGAATCGTTCGCGCGCGGCGGTCGGGAATTGGTGCGCCAGGCGGTGAGGTTTTATCCGGCCCTTTTCCGTCCAGCATTGGTGAAGCTCGAAAAATTGGACGAAAGCTCTGTGAGCGATCTTGTAAACTCTGTTCCCAACGATTGGATATTCCCTTCAACCAGAGCATTCGCGATTGCGCTAACGCGCTATAATCTCGAACAATTAGGGAGGGTTTCTCTATGAGTGCGAAGACGTTGTTCCTGGCCTGGCAGGACAAAAGAGAGGAAAGTCGGCTCTGGTTTCCGGTGGGTAGGCTGGATGCCGATGTCGAACGTCCGCTCTATCGCTTCCGCTACACCGGCGGTGCGAAACGAGCGGAGAAGGAGGCGGGGTTTCCTCTGTTGATCGAGTTTCCCGGTTGGATGAAGATTATCGGTCCTCGGAGCTATTTCCGCTGTTCCAAAACCGAGTGATGAATCGGGCAAGACCAGACTTCGCCGACTATCTACGCAATCTTGACCTACCCGAGGGGTCCGACCCCATTGAGATTCTGTCGGCAAACGGAGGCCGCCGGGCAACGGACGCCTATGAGGTTTTTCCAAAGCTTGAGAAAAACGTTGACGGAAGCTTCACTTGCCGCTTCTTTCTGCACGGCTGGCAACACCTCAATCCATTGGTACAGGAGCGGATTGACCGCCTCAAGCCGAAAGAAAAACTGTATGTCACGCTGGAACTGACCAACCCGGCGACCGGGTTGGCGGCGCAAATTCAGACGACAGACTACTATATGGTCGGCTGGGCACCGCGTTACCTTATAAATGATTTGACAAAGGCGATGGCCGAGCGGCCTAGTAAATATGAGGCGCACGTAGTGCGGGTTAATCCCCAACCCGCTCCATCGAAGCAGCGCGTTTTGATTGAAATGCGCGGCTGCTGGAACAGCTATGAGCCGATGACAACCGAAGATTTTATTCCTTTGGTTGCCTAGCGTTCAAGCCGTTTGAGGGGGGGTATTCTCTGACGAATCGCGCTTCGCCCTCTACCTTGACAAGGCCGGGACGCTGTTTCAGACTTAGCTCGCCTTAGTTATTGGAGAAGCCCATGAAAGTAAACATGCACGAGGCGAAGTCGCAACTTTCCCGCTTGGCCGAACTGGCTTGGCAGGGGGAAGAGATTGTAATCTGCAAGGCCGGTGAACCCTGGCTACGGCTGGAGCCGTATCGCAAGCAGAAGACCAAGCGTAAACTCGGGGCGTTGAAGGGGCAGATCTGGATCGCTCCGGACTTTGACGAGACACCCCAGGAAGTTGTCGATTCGTTCTACAAAATGTTGGCCTAAAAGAAGTTTGAAGATAGGTGGGTGACTACCACATTTAGGCGTCCAGCCGAACAGGTTGGGACCAAGTCGGGACCAGGTCGGGACCAAGTTGTAATTCTTCGTAACTGCCTGTCGGAAAAGACAATTTCTGCTCTGATGAAGGTCCTTGGCCGAAGTAACCGCACCAAGTTCAGGAACCAAGTGCTCAAGCCGCTGCTGGAGGCAGGTTGGCTGGAAATGACCATCCCCGATAAGCCCACAAGCAGCAAGCAGAAATACCGGCTGACCACCAGGGGCAGGGACCTGTTAGCACAACTGGAAGGGAGCGGGATTGAACCTGGAATTTAAAGCGCGCCCTCACCCTAGCCCTCTCCCAGAGGGAGAGGGGACGGAACGGACTCCGTATACCGAAGACAGTCTTGTTCTGAGAGATCATCATCTTTACCATCAAGTGATGTATGATATGACGCCCGTGTAATGAGCTAATGAGATGAGGGAAGATGAGAACAACACTGAACATTGATGACCGGTTGCTGGCAGAGGCCCAGCGCATTACCGGTATTGCAGAGAAGGCGAAGCTGGTGCGAGCGGGTTTACAGGCACTCATCGAACGGGAAAGTGCCCGGCGCTTGGCGAAGCTTGGTGGAAGCGAGCCGCAACTGAAATCCACCCCGCGCCGACGGACCAAGCTGACATGATCCTTGTCGATACTTCGGTCTGGATCGATCACTTGCGTGCTGAGGATATACGCCTGACTGACCTGTTGTATAATAACCAAGTACTGATTCACCCTATGGTGGTCAGCGAGTTAGCTTGCGGCAACCTGCGTAATCGGAAAGAGGTATTGACCCTGCTTAATGACTTACCCGAGGCTCCAACCGCCGCCCACGCTGAAGTGCTTTTCTTCATTGAGCGGTATCAACTGATGGGCCGCGGTATCGGCTATGTCGATACCCATCTGCTTGCCGCAACAGCGCTGTCTGAGCCAGTCCGCTTGTGGACACGTGATAAACAACTCATGAATGTAGCCGCTACCCTGAATCTTGCTCATCACGTATAAGAACCCCGCCACTACATATGTCTCCATCTCCTTACACCGAAGACGCTCTTGTGCAACAAACCACCGCGGATTATCTGGAACACCAACTCGGCTGGGAGTCGGTCTATGCCCATAACACCGAAGACTTCGGACCGGACAGCCTGCTGGGCCGCGCCTCCGACCGCGAGGTAGTGCTGGCGCGCTCGCTACGCGAGAAGCTGACGGCGCTAAATCCGGGGTTGCCCGAGGCTGCCTACAACGATGCAGTGCGGCAGCTCACCGCCGCCGTCGCCTCACAGACCATCGTTGCCACTAACCGGGAGAAGTACGCGCTGATACGCGACGGCGTGCAGGTTACCTTCCGTAACAACAAGGGCGAGCGGGTGCGGGAACGCCTGCGAGTGTTCGACTTCGACAACCCTACCAACAACCAGTTTCTCTGCGTGCGCGAGCTGTGGGTGCGCGGCGACCTCTACCAGCGGCGAGCCGATATCATTGGCTTCGTCAACGGCCTGCCGCTGCTCTTCATCGAGTGCAAGAACATCCACCGCAACCTCAAGACCGCCTTCGAGAAGAACTACTCCGACTACCGCGATACCATTCCCCACCTGTTTCACCACAACGCTATTGTGATGTTCGGCAACGGCGAAAAGGCTAAGATCGGCTCGCTCACCAGCCGCTGGGAGCACTTCCACGAGTGGAAACGCTTGGCCGAGGAGGAGCCCGGCGCGGTCGATATGGAGACGCTGCTCAAGGGCGTATGCGACAAGCGCAACTTCATGGACCTGGTGGAGAACTTCATTCTCTTCGACGAGTCGTTGGGCGAGCTGAAGAAGATCCTGGCCCGCAATCATCAATTCCTGGGCGTGAACCGCGCTGTCGAGGCGGTGCACAAGCGGGAGACGCGGCAGGGCCGCTTGGGCGTGTTCTGGCACACGCAAGGGGCCGGCAAGAGCTACTCCATGGTGATGTTCACCCGCAAGGTGCACCGCAAGTTGGGTGGCAACTTCACCTTCCTGGTGCTGACCGACCGCGACGACCTCGATAGCCAGATCTACAAGACCTTTGCCGGCTGCGGTGTGGTGGACCATGACAGAGAGCCGTGCCGAGCCTCCAGCGGTAAGGGCCTCAGCCGGCTTCTGGCCCAGCATAAGGCGCACGTCTTCTCGCTGATCCAGAAATTCAACCAGGATGTGGACCCCGATTCGGGCTATACCCGGCGCAACGACATCATTGTCATCACCGACGAGGCGCACCGCACCCAATACGGCACGCTGGCCCTCAACATGCGCAACGCCCTGCCGAACGCCAGCTACATTGGCTTTACCGGCACGCCGCTGTTCACCGACGACGAGATCACGCGACGGATCTTCGGCGAGTACGTCTCGACTTATGACTTCCAGCGGGCGGTGGAGGATAGCGCCACGGTGCCGCTCTACTACGACGCCCGCGGCGACAAGCTGGGCGTGGCCATCGGCGACCTCAACGAGCGTATTGCCGACAAGCTGGAGGAACTGGAAACCAACGACATCGACGTGGAGCAGCGCCTGGAGCAAGAACTCAAACGCGACTATCACGTTGTCACCGCGGGCAGGCGGCTCGATCAGGTGGCGCGGGACTTCGTGCGACACTACTCGGCGACCTGGGAAACTGGCAAGGCGATGCTGGTCTGCATTGACAAGGTGACCTGCGTTCGGATGCACAGGCTGATCGAGTTCTACTGGCACGAGCGTATTAAGGAGGTGGAAGCTGAGCGGGAGCGGGCTACCGACGAACAAGAGGAGATTTACCTGCGGCGGCAGACCGCCTGGATGCGCGAGACCCGTGTGGCGGTGGTAGTGAGCGAGGAGCAGGGCGAGGTGGAGAAGTTCCGTAAGTGGGAGTTGGACATTCTCCCGCACCGTAGACTCATCAAGGAGGGCATGGACCTGCCCGAGTCCATGCGCCACCAGCCGCGGTTCCGCAACATGCAGCGCATGGGGCTGGACGAGGCCTTCAAGGAGGAGGAGCATCCCTTCCGCATCGCCATTGTCTGCGCCATGTGGCTGACCGGCTTCGATGTGCCGAGCCTCTCCACGCTGTATCTCGACAAGCCGCTCAAAGCCCACACGCTGATGCAGGCCATTGCCCGCGCCAACCGGGTGAACGAGGGTAAGAACAACGGCATGATTGTCGACTACTGCGGTATTCTCAAGCACCTGCGCAAAGCGCTGGCAACGTTTGCCGGCACCCGGCCCGACAGCGGGGGCTGCGAGATTGAACCGGCGCGGCCCCATGAAGAACTGCTGGCCGACTTGGCCGAGGCAATCTCCCTGGTGCAGGCATTCCTCGACAAGCAAGGGGCGTCGCTGGCCGACGTCATCCAGAAGACGGGCTTCAAGCGTAACACCGCCATTGTAGCGTGCAAGGAGGCGGCCAATGAGAACGACGAAACCCGCAAGCGCTTCGAGGTGATGTGCCGCGAAGTATTCAAGAAGTTCAAGGCATGTCTCAACGTCTCGGGCGCGAACATCTACCGCGCCGACCGGGACGCGATCAACATCGTCTATAAGAGCCTGCAACAGGACCGAGAGCAGACCGACATCACGGACATCATTCGACAACTGCACAAGGTGGTCGACGAGGCGATTGCAACGACGGCCGATAGGGCGGCGGAAGAGCCGGAAGCCTACGACATCAGTCGGATCGATTTCGACCGGCTCAAGCGGGAATTCGAGCGCAGTTCGACACAGCAGACGACCGTTCAGAACTTGAAGCAGGTCGTCGAAAACCGGCTGCAACAGCTCTTGCAGCAGAACCCCCTGCGCACGAACTTCCAGCAACACTATGAAGCGATTGTTGCAGCCTACAACCGAGAGAAGGACCGCGTGACGATTGAGCAGACCTTTGAGGCGCTGCTCAGGCTGGTCCAGGAGTTGGATGAAGAACAGAGCCGGGCGGTCCGGGAGGGATTGGATGAAGAATCCCTGGCCGTCTTCGATCTCCTGAAGAAGCCGAACCTGAGTAAATCCGCCATCCGGCGAATAAAGGCCGTTGCCGTCGAACTGCTGGAGACGCTGAAGGCCGAGAAGCTGCGCGTCGATCAGTGGCGGGAGAAGGAGGCGACCCGCGATGCAGTGCGCGTCACTATCCGGGATTTTCTCTGGAGTGACGCTACCGGTTTGCCGCACAGCTACACGGACGGGGAAGTGGAGACGCGCTCGGATGAGGTGTTCCGTCACGTCTTCCGCGCCTATCCGATGCTGCCATCACCATACTATGAGACAGCGGCAGCGGCGTAACGGCGCTGTGGATATATGCCCATGAAGCCCAAAAAGCAGGTGGAAAACTACTGCTTAGGATGGATTCTTGTAGAACACATACGAGGTCGAATAATTAGCAAACGAAGGGTTTTCGCTTGATTTCGTCACTTCTGTCTCAGACATTCGCAGCCCTTTGAGCAGCACTCCAACCAGATAAGCCAAGCCGGCAGCGCTGCCGCCTACAGCCAGGGTTTCCAGACCGGACCCATACCAACGTTGTTCAACGAAACGACCTTTCACAGCCCCGACCGTGAAGCCTTGCTCATGAAAATTTGACGAATCTTTTCCCGCTCTTACAAACCCTATTTTCTCACTTCTGCAAAAGGGTTCTTATTGCTTTCTTATTTTTAGGAAATCTGCCAGAGAAACTGCGGGAAAAACGCCAAATCACCCTGGCCTCGGTCTTGCACCTTAGCAAAGTAAGACAGCAAGAAAGGAGGCTCTATGCAGATCCATAAGATTCTTGTCCCCTTTGATTTCTCTGAGCACTCAGAAAAGGCCCTACACTGGGCCACAGGGATAGCAGAAAAATGGCAGGCTCAGGTCCTGCTCTTCCATGTGGTTTCAGCTGCCACCTACCCTATGATGACAGAAGCCTACTACAACACGGCTCAAGTGGAAGCAAGACGAGAGGAAGACGCGAAGCAGCAGCTAAAGGAGATGGCAGCCAAAGAGAAGACAGTGAACATTGAGACTAAAGTAAAGGTCGGTGAACCCTTTTGGGATATATGTCGCGCCGCTGAGGAAGAGAAGATGGATCTCATTGTCATGGGATCGCACGGTCGTACGGGTCTTGCACATGTACTGCTGGGTAGTGTGGCCGAGCGGGTAGTCCGGCACGCCTCCTGCCCGGTAATGGTTGTGAATAAAAAAGCGCCCTCATAAATCGTTTGGATTGCAAGGTAAGGATAGAGGAGGACTTATAGCATCTTTCATTTGGGTAGGCGTCTGTTGATGATCCTGGTCCCTGTTTTGTAGGGGCAATCGCGGGCATCCTGCCCGACGTGATCGCCCACTGTGGATGGTCGCGGGCAGGTCGGCGAATACGAGATTCGCCCCTACGCTTTGTTGTGATAGCAAGGGCGCTTGCTCGGGCCGTCACATACGCCCAGTGGCGGCGTCAGCCGCCAGGGCAGGTTCTGCATTCCATCAAGGTCTTGGAGCCGGGGCAAGGATTGGCTGTTGTTGAGGCACGGATTTTTGTGGGGCGTTAGATCCCCAGAGAAAGATAGAAAAACTACTTTAGAGGAATGGAGGTTCAGTTATGGAGACAAAAAAAGTTCGAGACATCATGACCAGGGAAGTCACCACTTTGGGGCGTAACGATACCCTGCAGTTGGCTAGGGACATTATGAATTTAGAGCGGACGCGTCACTTCCCAGTAATGGAGGAAGGAGAAGTGGTCGGGGTAGTCAGCCAGCGTGATATCTTTCATGCTTCCCTGGGTTCGGTCATCAAGTATGGGGAGAAAGCCGAGAGAGAGTTTCTGGGCACGGTTACGGTCAAAGAGGTCATGAGCGATCCCATCACAGTCTCACCGGATACCTCTATAAAACAGGCAGCCCAGCTCATGGTAGAAAAAAAGATTGGTTGCCTACCGGTGGTAGAAGAAGAAAATTTGGTTGGTCTGATAACGGAAACAGATCTTTTGCGGGAAGTGGCAGAGATGTGATGGGCCGGCTAACAAATCCGAGGCAGCTGAGCGCCGGGGAGCAGGTCGACTAGCCGTTCGCTTCCCAGGATGGTGCGCCTCACTACCCGACCGGGATGCCCAGCTGCCACTTTGCCAATAAGCGCGCCCGGGGAGACTCGAACTCCCAGCCTACGGGTTCGAAGCCCGGCGCTCTGTCCATTGAGCTACGGGCGCGTATAGAAAAATCAATAATTTAGCACGATGGCGCTGAGGAGCTTTCTTCTGTGTGTGTAACATGTGGGGAAATTTCCTCACCGCGGCCTACCCTACCACTTTCCGAAGAGGAGGAGCAAGCACCACCTCTTTGAGGTCTTCCTTGCTGGGGTTGTTGTATCTTTGGAAGACGGCAAAGGTTTTGTGGCCGGTGATGGCCATGATGCGCTAGTAGTCCCACCCTTCTCTCACCTTGTTGGTGACGAAGGTATGCCGCAGGTCATGAAAACAACCATCCTCAAGCCCTGCCTTGCGACGAGCAGTATCAAAGGCATTCTTCCATCCCTGTCGCCCTAGGGGCTTTCCTTCCTACTTCCCCCTTCTCAATATTTCTTTCATTCATTGGGCACTTCTACTGCTTTGCCTCACAGGGAGCAAGACACTTCGGCGTACCAGAGCGCAAGACCCTGGCTATAAAGAGACAGCCTCCTCCTGATTCTTTATCGCCTTGGCAACAATCCGATGGACTTCTCGTCCTGGGATAGACCCCCGCTTACGCAGCGCTCGCGCTAGAACTCTGACGGCTTTCCAATGTGCGGGCTCTCTCAGCAGGTTGGTCGTATCCTCCATTAGAGACTGGAAGTAGAGGGAACTTATCTCTAACTCCCTGCCATTCCCATACTCAGGAATTTTCCCGGCGTTGGTCAACTTTGCTATTCTCTTCTCCCGGTCTTGGCCAAAGAGCCGATCACTGATACCGCGCGCCCTAATGACTTCTCCTGGGAAACCCATCCCGTCAAGGTCCACCTCTGTGCCATAGCGGAACATAGCTTCAGCTACAAAACCAGCAAGAAGGACCATAATGTATTTCTCCAACCCTTCTGGATCGTGGGCTAGCAAAGCAGAAATATGAGCCCGGCTGGGCGGAGGGTCGAGCTCGCACGCCCCAAGGAGCTGAAAGTCCAACTCCCGCCTATCTTTCCTCAACCATACCCGGGTAATTTTATGGCCAATCAGCACACCCGCTACCGCGTGACCAGCCTCATGGTAAGCAACTTTACTCATTTCTCTCTCAGTTTTTTTACATTTTGGGCGTCCTATAAGAGCGGATTTACTTGAATTCCGCGCCAGTCATAGGGCTAAGCCATCATTGGCAGCCTGTTTTGTCAAGAGTATCCGCCTCAGCCCGGAGGGTATTCGAGGGGCAATAAAGGTCTCCCTTTTCTCTTGATTTCTGCGAGGCACAAGAGGTAGAGTTCTGCCTACTGTGCTAAGGAGTCGGCAGAAACGGTAGGGTCAAAGAGATAAGACCCTCACCCCCAGAGACCATCTGTCTAAGATAGAGGAGAAAAGTGTCAGGAATATGGGGAAAGGGCTTGGGGGGGAATAGGTGTCGAAGTTAGAGTTCGTTAAGGAGGAAAATTTATGAAGCTGTATCGCTCTGTTCTTTTCGTTCCTGGTAACCGTCTCGACTGGATGGATAAAGCACCACAGTACGGGCCAGACGCGCTGATTTTAGACCTCGAAGATGCCGTACCCATTGCCGAAAAGGCTGAGGCAAGGAAAACTGTCCGTACCGGTATCGAGCGCCTAAGAGAAAAAGACGTGGGGATTTTTGTCCGCGTGAACGGGGTAGATACAGGACTCACCACCAACGACATTGAGGCCATTGTAACCGCAGGCCTAGTTGCTATTGCCATTCCCAAGCTTGAACGGGTTGAAGAGGTGCTTAAAGTCGACGCCTGGATTGAGCTTTATGAGCGCAAGATCGGGCTGCCGGTTGGCACAGTCGAAATCATGGCCCTGCCAGAGACCGCGCTAGGCATTATGAACGCTTATCAATTGGCCACCGCCTGTCCTCGGGTAGGCAACATCTTGGGAGGGGTGGGAGCTCGGTCGGGTGATGTAACCAGGGCCATTGGCTACAAGTGGACACGCGCGGGGCTAGAAACACTCTATATGGCTTCTCATATCCTTCTTGCCGCCAGAGCCGCGGGAATTGAATATCCAATCGGTGGTGGGTCTCTAGAGGTCGGGGACACCGAGTTGGTTCGTGCGCAGCTGCAGCGGGGACGCGAGATTGGGTTCCGGGGTGCCATGCTTATCCATCCCTCGGCGGTGCCCATAGCGAACGAAGTATTTGCCCCGTCCCCGGAAGAGATTGAATGGAACAAGGGAATCTTGCGGGCCATGGCGGAGGCCGAGCAAGCTGGACGAGCCGCAGTCACCTATGATGGCATGATGATCGATTATGCTCATGTGAGGAACGCCCTTGATCTCCTGAACCAAGCCGAGGCGTTTGGCCTCGACGTTGGCGAGTACCCAGAGGTAAAGGCACTTTAATTAGCCGGGGCAGGCTGGGCTCCCCTCTGGCCATAAATCCAAGGGAGAAGGCCCAGCAGCCTTACCATGATCAATATCCCTAACCCCACCAGCACCAGAGTTCGGGCCGCGCTGGATGAATCGTCTCTATCTCTATGCTTCTCTTCTTCTTCACCCCGCCCTAGGCTATATGTTCATTCCCTGTTGTCGGAACATTGCTGCCATGTCTAAAGCCGGGTGAATCTCAAACTCTACCTCCTGCCAGTAATCAAGCATCTTGCGAATATCCTCATGGTTATCCGACTCAAAAAGAAACACGTCCGGCACCTCGGTCCCCAAAGCCCCATAAATCCCCAGGAACTTTAACCCCGCCGGGCGATCTCCTTCGTTCCACCACTTGCGCGATTTAGCCATAAGGTCTACATTTTCCAGCACCGCACGCGGCTTGTTTTTCACAAAGGCTATGTAGAGCATATCTCTTCCTCCTTTCTTCTGGTTGTTAGGATCGACCTATCTGTTTGGGTCCTTTGAGTTTATCGCGCAACTGCGAGGTAGTCATAGCCGGAAGGGAGGTAATACCCACCGTTCCCCGTGAGCCTAGATCAACCGACAGATGAGCGATCGTTTCATTATCTGGCGCTTCAACAATGGTGACAAAATCATACTGGCCCAGCACTGCATACTGAGCTATCACCTTACAACCAAAATCGGCAATCTCCTTGTTGACTTCCTCCATCCGGTCAGGGTTACCATGCAAGGTTTGCCGCCCCTCAGGAGTCAAACTGCTAAGCAAAATATATGTTGGCATAGGGTCCTCCTTTGTCGATCATTGCTCCCAGAACTCTGGCTTAAGAGTATGAGAGCTTTCCTTAGTTTGGAGTCCTTGTGGCTCTCCAATACCGATCGAGTATCATCCTTGAAACTATGAAATACTATTTCTTCTCAACCTCGTCAAGTATCTTATAAACAATTTGTGTTGACTGACTATTCAGTCAGTGAATATTTTCTAGCAGCATTGAACAACCAAAAACTAAGGAAGGTTTTGATTTGCGCCTCGGATTGCCCGTCAGTCGCAGGTAAAGTTATGGGAGCCAAGGGCGGTGGCGCATTTAAGACATTTGTGACGGAAGCGGGGCTAAGAAAGAGAAAGCACAATAGCTGCTGGCGGATATCTGGCTGGTTTACCAAGGGGCTTGACACCGCGGACTTACGCGGACTTAAAGGAGGCAAAGGCGTTGCAGAGGGAGTTATGGTAAACCTAAACATAGGGATTGTTATTCCGCCAGAGAGCTGGTCGTTACTCCGGGAAGAGCCGTTCTACTCTGCGCGGTTCATCCACCGCGAGGAGGCTGAGGAGATAATGCTGGTGGTCCGAGTGGAGGCCCTGGACTTTTTTCTCAATGTTCACCCACCCCTCACCCTTGATCTTACTGTATGGTGTAGCCCCCAGGGTACATGGGTTGTGGCTCTCGCCTATCTTTTACATCGTACCATTGGGGACACCAAGGGGGGAATTTTCTACCTCAATCCTTGCCAGGTTTCAGACGCCGAGATCCTGCGCAAACTCTTGAAGCAGGAGATCTTACACCTGATCTTTTTTAGCGCTGATATGAGCGAACACCTAACGGTGGGGGTTACACAGTCAACACAGCAACTGGCTCACTGGCGGCAGCTTATAGAGGACATGAACCGTACTCTAACAGGGGAAAAGTTTGACGGCGACTCCGATCCAAACTTTGAGACAGCCCTGCAGGACTTTCAGGCACAATTTGGCGCGCCAAGCGCATAGCGCGCAAGACTTCTGGGCAGGGCTGTACCGGGCTAAACATGCTGGCCGATTAAGTTTTGTCTGCCTCTACCGTCCACACAGTCCCCTGAGGGGTGTCCTGGAGAACAATCCCCCGCTGACCGAGTTGGGCACGGATAGCATCAGCCCTCTGGAAATCCTTGGCTTTACGGGCCGCAACACGCTCGGCAATAAGACTCTCAATTTCCTCCTGGGCTAGACCAGAGCGCTCACGCCCTCGCCGTCGGGTCTCCTCTAAGAACGCGGTGGGCTCTTCATCCATTATGCCCAAGACCGAGGCAATCTGGACTAAGTCCTGGCGGAATTCAGCCAGAGCCGAGGGCGGCTCCCCGCGTCTTGGCCGGCCACCTTTTTCGCCACTATCAAGGCGCCGGTTGAGGTCCCGTATGGTCTCAAAAATAACCCCTAAAGCACGGGTGGTATTGAAATCGTTGTCCATGGCCTCACAGAAAGAAGTAATCAAGGGAGATCCCTGAGCGCCGAAGCCGGAGGGTTGAGATGCAAAGGAAAGTTGTCCTCCCAAAGCCTCATCTACCCGGGCTAGCGTTTCATAGATGCGGGTCAGCCCTTTTCCTGCCTCTTGCAGTCGCTGCTCGGAAAAATCCAGAGGACCACGGTAGTGGCCGGAGAGCAGAAAGAAGCGGAGCACCTCCGGCGCCACTTTGTCCATGGCCTCACGAATGGTGAGAATATTGCCCACAGACTTGGACATTTTCTCTTGCTCAAGCGTCACCATACCGTTGTGTAACCAGTACCGAGCCAGGGCCCTGCCCTTGGCGCCCTCAGACTGGGCAATCTCGTTCTCGTGATGAGGAAAAATCAGGTCAGACCCACCACCATGAATGTCAAACGGCTGGCCTAGATATTGCGTGCTCATCACCGAACACTCAATATGCCACCCCGGCCGCCCCTCTCCCCAAGGGCTCTCCCACCATGGCTCCCCCGGCTTGCTTGCCTTCCACAGGGCAAAGTCCATGGGATGACGTTTGCGCTCATCTACCTCAATCCGCGCCCCGGCCATCATTTCTTCCAGGCGTCGGTGTGAGAGTTTGCCATAGCCCAGAAACTGCTCCACCACAAAGTAGACATCCCCATCTATGGCATAGGCCAATCCCTTTTCTTCTAATTCCTGGATCAGACCGATCATCCCCGAGATGTGTTGGGTGGCTCGCGGTTCATGCGTTGGGCTAAGACAACGCAGAAGTTGCATATCCTCGGTAAACTCCCGGATATATTGCTCCGCTAACTCTTGGAATGAGATGCCCCGCTCATTGGCTCGACTGATGATCCGGTCGTCTATGTCGGTAAAGTTACGAACAAAGGTAACCTCGTAGCCAAGAAAGCGCAGATAGCGATAGATAACGTCAAACGTCACCTGGGCCCGGGCATGACCCACGTGCGAGCGGTCGTACACCGTCACCCCACAGACATACATGTTGACTTTACCCGGGTTGAGGGGAGTGAACTCTTCTTCTTTACCGGAGAGAGTATTGTAAATACGCAGCGCCATAATGATTTCCCGCAGAACCTTATAGCCCTCCCCCACCCCTGGAGGGAGAGGGTTAGGGGGAAGGGAAAAGTCTGCACTCTCTTTTGCACCCCTACCCTAACCCGAGGGGGAGGGAGTGTCATGGAAAGCTGATATAGCCTGGGTTTTCTTTATGCTTCCTCCGACTCATACTGCTCTTTGAGCATAGCCACCACCGTGGGGTCTGCCAGGGTAGTGGTGTCGCCCAGTGCCCGTCCCTCAGCTACATCGCGCAAAAGCCGGCGCATGATCTTACCGCTTCGCGTTTTAGGCAGCTCAGCGGCAAAGATGATGTCGTCCGGTCGAGCAATAGCACTAATCTTTCTGGTGACATGCTCTTTGAGCTCGTCAATAAGTTGAGAGGAAGTATCGATTCCCTCCTTCACCGTAACAAAGGCAGCAATCGCCTGCCCCTTGATCTCATGGTCCTTGCCAATAGCTGCAGCTTCGGCAACCTTGGGATGATCGACCAGAGAGCTTTCAACCTCATAAGTGCTGAGACGGTGACCAGCTACATTGATCACATCATCTACTCTGCCCAGGAGCCAAAAGTAGCCATCCGCGTCCCGCTTAGCCCCATCCCCAGTGAAGTAGATATCGTTGCCATAGCGACTCCAGTAGACCTCTACATAGCGATCAGGGTCTCCATAAAGAGTACGCAGCATCGCCGGCCAGGGCTTTTTGAGCACTAAGTAGCCACTGTCCGAGGGCTCTCCTCTCTCATTCAATATCTCGGCCTCAACCCCAGGAAAGGGCCGAGTAGCTGAGCCAGGCTTGAGCGAGGTAATGCCGGCAAGAGGGGTAATAAGAATCATGCCCGTTTCGGTCTGCCACCAAGTGTCTACAATCGGGCAGCGTCCCTGTCCAATGTATTGGTGATACCAGATCCAGGCCTCGGGGTTGATCGGCTCCCCTACGCTACCAAGGAGACGCAGGGTTGAGAGGTTATGTTTTTGCGGCCATTCTGGCCCCCAGCGCATAAACGAACGAATGGCGGTGGGCGCGGTGTAGAGGACGGTTACTCCATAGCGCTCGATAATCTCCCACCAACGGTCACGTGCTGGATAATCCGGGGTTCCCTCGTACATCACCCCTGTAGCGCCATTCGACAATGGTCCATAAACAACGTAGCTGTGACCCGTGACCCAACCAATGTCGGCAGTGCACCAGAAAACATCCTCTTCCTTAAGATCAAAAACCCACTTGGTTGTGGTTGTTACCCCTGTCAGATAGCCACCCGTGGTGTGGACAATACCCTTAGGTTTGCCGGTGGTGCCGCTAGTGTAGAGGGTATAAAGCATATCTTCACTGTCCATCTCCTCAGCCGGGCAGGGCCAAGAGGCCTCGGCCATAAGGTCATCCCACCAAAAGTCTCGCCCTGGCTGCATTTCAGCATAGCGCTCTACCCCAACGCGTTTGACAACCACCACTTTTTCCACTGAAGGGCACTCTTTGAGCGCTTCATCGGCATTTGGCTTTAAAGGAACAACCGCTCCCCTCCGGTAACCCCCGTCTGCAGTAATCATAAGCTTGGTCTGGGCGTCATGTACACGGTCGCGGATTGACTCCGGGCTAAACCCGCCAAATATCACGCTGTGCACCGCCCCAATGCGAGCGCAGGCAAGCATGGCAATAGGCAGCTCTGGAACCATGGGAAGGTAGATGGTGACCCGGTCGCCTTTTTTGATGCCCAGGTTTTTGAGCACGCTGGCAAATTTGTTCACCTCACGGTAGAGGTCCCAGTAGGTCAGCACCCGTTCTTCATCCCGCTCACCCAGCCAGATAAAAGCCGCCTTGTTGCGTCTGGCCGTACGCACATGACGATCCAGACAGTTGACCGAGGCATTGACCTTGCCGCCAAGGAACCACTTGGCCCAGGGTGGGTTCCACTCCAGCACTTTGTCCCACTTCTTGGCCCACTCTAGCTGTTCTGCTTGTTCGGCCCAGAAGGTCTCCAAATTCTTGCCTTTTTCGTACACCGTCTCTTCCCGCACTATGGCTTGCCGACGAAACTCTTCCGGCGGCGGGAACTGACGCTGCTCATCCAGTAAAGCCTCAATTGCCTTGTCTGCCATACCCCCTCCTTACCAGAGAGTCTTTTGTTCTATAACCCACATGCTAGATTAGGGTATCAATTACATAGAAACGGATCTCCTGGCAAGCTCTCCCTTGAGAGGAGAACAAGCCTGTGCTAGTGGATTTCCTCTCCCTGGTACAGGAAATGGGGGACAGAAAACGGAGAAAGGGCAAAAAGAGGGCTGTGGAAATTGCTCTAACAGTTTTGCGACAATGGGCCCGGGTTACCCTCCAGGTCCTGGGTGAGATGGGGAGTATGGGGCTTTTCATGGGAACCGCGCTGATGTGGGCTTTTACTCCCCCCTTTCAGTGGCGCCGCCTTATCCGCCAGATCCACTTCTTTGGGGCTCGCCCCCTTCTCTTGATTGTTTTTACTGGTGCGTTCACTGGCTTGATACTAGGGCTGCAGGCATACTTTACCCTACGCCGGTTTGGCTCCGAGGCCTTCTTGGGACCAGGAGTGGGGGTAATCCTGATCCGCGAGCTCGGACCCGTGCTCTCAGCTTTGATGATTACCGGTCAGGTCGGCTCGGCTCTGGCAGCCGAGATCGGGATTATGCGCATTACCGAGCAGATTGACGCGTATGAGGCTATGGCGCTTAACCCCATCAAATATCTTGTGGTCCCCAACTTGCTGGCCGCCGCTCTTGCCTTTCCACTTCTCGATAGCATTTTTGTTGTCATTGGCATCTATGGCGGTTATCTTGTGGGAGTAGAACTCTTAGGGGTAAGCTCAGGAACCTATTTCTCGGGGATGAGCAATATGGTCACTTCGGCGGATATCTGGACTGGCATTTACAAATCGCTCTCGTTTGGTGTGATTGTAGCCTGGGTATGCTGCTACAAAGGGTACTTTGCCACCCGTGGAGCCGAGGGGGTGAGCAGGGCTACTACCCAGGCGGTGGTGATGTGCTCGGTGCTCATCCTGGTGTGGAACTACTTTCTTGACAGTGTTCTAGTACAATGATCCGTGTAGTCAACTTGCATAAAGCCTTTGATGGCCATAAGGTATTAGCCGGGGTGAATCTGGAAGTTCCAGATAGAGAAATCTATGTGGTCATTGGGCAAAGTGGTGTGGGCAAGAGCTGTCTCTTAAAGCATTTCATTGGCCTTATGCGCCCTGATGAGGGAGAAGTGTGGGTTGATGGGGTTGAGGTCAGCGCTTTGCGCGGCCGGGCGCTCAACCAACTACGCAACCGTTTTGGGGTATTGTTTCAGGGGGGAGCCCTCTTTGACTCGCTCACGGTCTTTGACAATGTTGCCTTCCCCCTGCGGGAGAAGACTCGTCTGAGCGAGACAACCATCCGCCAGAAAGTCCACGAACGCCTGGCTCAGGTTGGCCTATCAGGGACGGACGAAAAGTATTCCTCAGAGCTCTCCGGGGGCATGCGCAAGCGGGTGGCACTGGCGCGAGCCCTGGTCACTGACCCTGACATCCTGCTCTTTGACGAGCCGACCACGGGTCTAGACCCCATTCGGGTCAATGCTGTCCATCAGCTTGTCCTCGACATGCACCGCCTCTTCAACTTTACTGCTATTATAGTGAGCCATGAGATTCCAGAGATCTTTGCTATAGCCACTCGGGTGGCCGTACTACACGAGGGCGTTATTATTGCCACCGGCATTCCAGCCGAGATCCAGGCTTCCGCAGATCCAGTGGTACAACAATTTATTGCCGGAAGGGCTGAGGGCCCCATTGAGGCGAATTGAGGAAAGAACGAGCGGATGAAAAAGCTCGACCTGGAACTGGCGGTTGGCCTTCTTCTCCTGGTTGTCATTGCCACCCTGACCTATATTTCTATCCGTTTGGGAGATATTGGTTTCAGCGAATGGGGCTATACGGTGTACGCTGATTTTGCTACCGCAGGAGGCCTGCAAAGCGGGGCTGTAGTAGAATTAGCTGGGGTTGAGATCGGCCGGGTGGAATCGGTCGACCTAGCGAATTATCAAGCCAGGGTGGCTCTGAAGATCCGCCACGATATTGAGCTGCAGGACGATGCGGTTGTTACAATCAGGAGCAAAGGGCTGATTGGCGAGAGGTATATAGAGGTCACTCCCGGGAGGGCAGAAACATTGATCTCACCTGGTAGCCATATCCGCCAAACCGAGTCACCCATAGATATTGAGGATTTGCTTGGCGGATTAATCTTTGGCGCAAATCTTGAGACGCCAGATCGAAGCGGGGCATCAGACAGAGAGCCCACCCTGCAAGAAAATTCGGACCCCTGGGCTCTAGACCTGGAGTGAGGCGGGAATTAAGAGTATAATGAAAGTATGCGATTAACTATCTTCAGGGGTCAGCAATCGGGAGTTAGAGTAGGAGGAGAGAGAGGAAAGGAATGGCCAAAATAGTTGTAGCAATATTGACAGGTGTTCTGGTTGTTGGGTTCGGAACCCCAGTGGTCATAGCCCAAATCGGAGAATCTATGGAGGACCAGGAAGAATCTGTAGAAAACCGGGCTCAAGCGCCCTACCCAGATCCCCTAGAGTCCTTCAACCAGAAAATGTTTTGGTTTAATCTCCGGCTCGATAGTTACGTACTGAGACCAGTTGCCACCGCATATGATCGGATTCTTCCTGATGCGGTTCAGAGTGGGATCGGCCGTTTCTTTCAGAATCTTGGGGTTGTGAAACGTTTTGCTAACAACCTCTTTCAGGCCAAGTTTCGTGGAGCTGGGCAGGAGTTAGGGCGCTTTGCCATTAATAGTACTCTGGGGGGTGCTGGTTTTTTGACGCAGCAGGTAGGTGGTTTGATCTTGAGGCGAGCCCTGAGGATTTTGGTCAAACCCTGGCAACCTATGGTGTCGAGCCGGGCGCCTACATAGTGTTGCCGTTTTTCGGTCCATCCACGATCCGAGATGCTTGTGGCTTTGCAGTGGATAGCGCTCTCAACCCTATGAACTATCTCCTTTCCACGACTGAGGTGATTGCGGCGAGGAGCGGTATTGTGGTCGGCAGCACGGTTAACTATCGCTCTACTAACCTAGAGCTGTTCGCGGACGTGGATAGGTTTGCCCTTGACCTCTATGGCGCGGTGCAGGACGCTTATTTGCAAAGGCGGGAGAAAGAGGTTGAAGAATGAATTTTCCTCTTTGACCCTCTTCTATTCGGAGGAAGAGATTTTTGAGTAAATTTGATAAGATTGATAAGATAGGTCCTGTGAGAGAGAATTTGGGATAAAGAAAGTTTTATGCCAGGTCTTCGCTTAGTATTCTGGAGGGTCATTGGTGCTGGCCTCTTGACTCTGCTTGCCAGCCCCTGGGCTGAGCCCACCAGCGCCAGGGCTGAGGAGTCTCCTTTAGAGCGGATTCGCTCTACTACTGAGCAGGCTATTGCCATTCTCCAGGACCCTGTCTACCAGAAACAAGATCATCACCAGGAAAGAATAGAAAAACTTAAGGAGATCGTTCTACCTTACCTCGACTCCCAGGAGATAGCCAAACGCGCCCTTGGGGTCCATTGGCGCAATCGAACTGAAGACGAGAAAAATGAGTTTATCCAGCTCTTTATCGAATTGGTGGAAATATCCTACGGCGGCCTGCTCAGTCGTTATACAAGCGATGTGCAGTTCTTCTTCGACCAAGAGCGTATCGACAACGGATTTGCCGAGGTAGATACCCGGATTCTCAGTCCTGCCTACGAAAAAACCTTCTCGGTCAACTACAAACTACACAGGGTACGAGGAATATGGCTGATCTACGACGTAGTTATCGAGAATGTGAGCATGGTCCGTAACTATCGGAGCCAATTCAGCCGCATCATTAGCAAGTCATCCTATGAAGGGCTGATTCAGGTCATCGAGAGAAAGCTGCAAGAGCTTAATACCCCTCCCTCTTCTTAAGTAAGCGTTCACCTGTGCTTATTTTCTAAGGGTAGATCCCTCGGATTGCTATTGCCTCAGCCACCCGAGAAATCCCCAGAATCTGAGCAGCTGTGCGAGTATTGACCCCTTTGTCCTGTGTGGTTTGCAGGACGTCAGCAAAACCGCGGACCATAATCTGGCGGAGCCTCTGGTTAATTTCGTCTTCACTCCAGAAAAAGGACTGCAGGTCCTGTACCCATTCGAAATACGACACCGTTACCCCGCCAGCGTTGCACAGAATATCGGGAATAACGAACACCCCTCTGTCCTGCAGGATTTCGTCCGCCTCGGGGGTAACAGGGCCATTGGCTCCCTCGGCAACGATCCTGGCACGAATCCGGGGAGCGTTGTCAGCGGTAATCTGACCTGCTACCGCACATGGCATCAGCACATCACACTCTAGCTCCAGAATCTCAGCATTGGTCACCCCTTCGCCGTGCGGGTACCTAACCACCGATCCACTTTCACCCACATGGAGCAAAAGGTCCTCAACAATAAGCCCCTGGGAATTGTATACTCCTCCTTGAGCATCGCTCACGGCAATGATTCTGCCTCCCTGCTCTTGCATGAGCCGGGCTGTTACAGAACCCACTTTACCAAACCCCTGAACTACTACCCTTGCTCCCTCTACAGGTATTTCTCTATGCCTTAGTGCCTCTAGCGTGGTTACCATCACTCCTCGGCCGGTGGCCTCGTTTCTCCCCAGAGAGCCCCCAATGGGAAGTGGTTTGCCCGTGACCACGGCCGGAACTGAGTAACCACGGTGCATGCTGTAGGTGTCCATAATCCAGGCCATCTCTCTAGGACCGGTACCCATATCCGGGGCAGGAATATCTCCTTCCGGACTCATCAGAACGCTAATCTCAGTAGCATAGCGACGAGTCAGATTTTGCAACTCCCGCACCGATAGATCTTTAGGATCACACACCACCCCACCTTTGGCTCCTCCATACGGGATTCCCACCACTGCACACTTCCAGGTCATCCACATTGCCAGGGCTCGCACCTCGTCCAAGGTAACGTCTGGATGATAGCGAATCCCGCCCTTTGTTGGCCCCCGGGCAGTGTTATGATGGACACGGTAGCCGGTAAACACCCGAACCGAGCCATTATCCATCTCTACGGGAAAATTCGTGGTAATTTCTCGCTGCGGAAAACGGAGGAAGTCAAGAATCCCGCCCTGGGGCTTAAGATACCGCACTGCTTTATCAAACTGCCTGAGTGCCATATCGTAAGGGTTTTCTGTCATATCTTTCTCCTTTGCCGATCCAAGCGGAGCGTTAGTTAGCGGACTTATCCCGCAACTTTTCCTCTACCATGGTAATATAGTACCACAGGCAGAAGAGAGAACGGTAGACAAATAAGAAGGAGCAGGAGGTAAAGGATGCTCAAGTCCGGCAAGCTCCCAGTTGAGATTCTGAAAAATTGTATCCAGATGAGTGGGGCACATGACCCACGGGTGATTATTGGCCCTCGTTTTGGCGAGGACTGTGCGGTCATAGACCTGGGCGATCGGTATCTGGTGACAAAGACAGATCCCGTAACCTTCACCAGTAAGGAGATCGGCTGGTACGCGGTCAACATCAACGCCAACGATGTGGCCGTGATGGGGGCAAAGCCTCTATGGTTTCAGGCTTCTCTGCTCTTTCCCATAGGGACGGTGGAGGACACAGTGAAAGAGGTTTTTACCCAGATTGACGCAGCCTGTAAAGAGCTGGACATTGCCGTTACCGGTGGCCATACCGAGGTGACCTCCGCGGTCAGCCAACCGGTAGTTGTTGGCGATATGCATGGCCTAGTAGAGAAAAATCACCTGATTACCTCTTCTGGTTCACAGCCCGGAGATATTGTAGTCATAACCAAGGCTGTGGGAATTGAGGGTACCGGCATTCTAGCAGTAGAGAAGAGAGAGGAGCTAAAAGACAAGGTTCCTGAGATACTTCTCACAGAAGCCTATGCCCTGCGTAAGACCCCTGCCATCTCTGTAGTGCGGGAAGCCCTTCTAGCTTCTGAGCATGGCGTCACAGCCATGCATGATCCCACAGAAGGAGGTGTAGCCATGGGGCTTTACGAGATGGCTGAAGCTTCTAAGGATCTGTTTGAAATTGACCTGGATAAAATTCCTATTTTGCCGTCCACCACCGCCCTGTGTCACTACTATGGTCTTAACCCCCTGGGCCTCATTAGCTCTGGCACTCTGCTACTCACAATTGCAGAGAGAAACTGGCAGAACCTGGCAAAAGTCTTCCAGGATGAGAGAATAACGGCCACCCCTGTTGGTGTGGTCAGACCTGGGAAAGGCATTGTAGCCCTCTCTGCCGGAAAAAGAGTGCCGCTTGCTTACTCAGAGGCAGACGAACTCACCAAGGTACTTTAGCATAGATAAAGGGCGCAGCGAGTCAAAGCAATCAGCTCTGGCCGCGTCGCTACCAGTGATCGAGAGGCAGGCATTGCGCTCAGCTGCTCGATCAAGACTCGGGGAGATATAGTTATAGTACATCTCCTCATGTTGCTCCCTATAAAGAATCGGGCTCTTCAGACCGACACTCATCGTGCCCCGAGGGGTAGCACTCGAAAGCCTGGCGTCCTAATCAGTTGGATGGCATGTCCATCGTAGTAGTTGCCATACTGACTCTGTACATACTTGACAATCAAGCGTCTCGAAATCCTCAACATAGAGCCGGATTTCGTTCGCTCCAAGACCAATACCAACGAATCCTCTCAGCATTCCTACCTCTCGTCCAAGAGCACGTTTGGCATTGTCCAGGTTGCTCTGCGCGTTCAGTGGTCGCATACGCATAAGAGCACTTCCTTTCCGTCGCCTTACACAAGCTTCACATTGATTGCTGCCAGAACGTCATCAATGGGGTTGGCAAGGGTTGCACTAGAGAGGGGTCAGTCAACTTGGCAATCGCCGCGTCCATATAATTGGATTTACGGTCAGGACCACTGAATAACAACGGAGTCCACATCGCAAGCTCGGCAATAACATTGCTTGAGACAGTACCACCATCTGCTGGACCTGGTTGAAAAATCGGGGCGCCTATCGTACCACTATTGCAGTCGCGCGAGGCCGTGATTGTTACTGAGAATGTATGTCGTCTAGCTGCTCGTCCTGGACTTCCGGAAGCTCGACGATGAATAGTTCTTTTGGCATAGGATTTTCCTTTTGCTATATTCCTGTATGGTTATGAACCACTCTTGGTTATTAGGGTATTAACAAGCCCTGATTTCGTCAATAATGGAGGTACACAATAATGACAGAGAAACTTCTCTGCCCGAATTGCAAGGCTGAGATAAGACTTGATCTTCCAACGCCCTACGAAAAGTTGCCGAGACGGAAAAAGAGTGCGCGCTATCTTTGGTGGTTACTCTTTAAAAGCCCTCTCCCTCCGCCGGGCATCCCCTCTCCCTCCGCAGGCTGTCCTTGACCCTATCCTTCGCATACTCCGCCTTATGCTCCGCAAAGAATTCGAGTGCCTCTTATGTCGCTTCAAAAGCCGGATGACCCCCGCAGAGCCGGGATCCGGACTTTCAGCATATCAGCAATAGAGGTGTATTATGGAGCCTTTGACGATAGCTATTTTGATAGGTTACGTGTTAAAGATCTTATCTTAATAGTTTTCCTAGCTCAGGCCCTTCAGAGCCGCAAGGAAAGAAAACGGATGATGAAGGAAATAAAACTGAGGGCAAAAGAGCTGGCAAAGCAGAAGTTTGGCAAGGCTCCCTGGAGACTCACCGAAGCCCAGACAAAACAAATCACAGAGATTATTGAACGAGAGTATAAGCGAGGTGACTTAAGCCATGAAAGACCTAAAAAGTGCCCTTTCGGGGGTAAAAGACACGATCAAGAGCGTAGCTGATACCGACCTGGCTTCGGACTTGGCCGGGGGCCTGGCTGCCGTGGCAGGGGCAAGCGGCTTAGGGCAAGCAAGTCAAAACATCGTGAGCAAAGCTAAAGACTTAGCCAC
Organism: uncultured Binatia bacterium (SeqCode); assembly: GCA_965220955.1. Classification (GTDB taxonomy): domain Bacteria; phylum Desulfobacterota; class Binatia; order Bin18; family CBDCRK01; genus CBDCRK01. The sequence continues at coordinate 31,881 of CBDCRK010000038.1, forward strand.
TGAGGTTCAGAGTAAATATATAGAAAGCGGAGCGAAGGAAACAGTAGAAGCGATTGGGAGCCAAATTTCTGAGAAACTTGATGAAATAAGCGGACAGGCTATGTATCAACTCGTGCAGGATCGATTGACAGAACAAGATCGATTCAATGACCTCCTAGCAACTAAACTCTCCGAGGCTCTAGAACGAATTCTTGAGCTTGAGAAACGGCTTGCAGACAAATAACACGAGGATAAGTTATGATAACCAGAGCAGAATTCTATGAGAGATACTCAGGTGGTCCAGTGCAAAGCTTCAGAACAATCGGGGAAAGGTGGGAGAAAGAAGAAGAGCTAGATGGTCTGCTTCAATCTTCTGTCGGAGCCGGCGTGGTCTTAGGCGACCTGATGGTTGGCGACGGACTAAACGATCAGATCTCTCCAGAGCTTCTCGATAGCTTCTCTAAACTCATGGGCCAGAAGGCTGATTCATATCATGAAGTACGTGACATATTACTTGACAAGCTCCATGACGGAGACAGTGCTGTCTTTGGGTTAATCAACAAAATCAAAGGGCAGATTGGCGAGAACCAATTTGTACAAGAAGCTGAGGCAGCAGGTCTCTCCGCACGTCTTGCGGAGCTTGGCAATCAAGAGGCGTGGGATGTTGCGATTGACCAAGCTGATGGCACTACCCAATACATCCAGGTGAAGATGTATAGCGATGCAGGCGGTGTTGTCAGACATATGCAAGAGGTCAACCAGAAGTTAGCTGAAGGAGCAGCAATCATAGATGGCGACCAGGTCGTTAAGGCGATAGATTTCGCTGTACCTGCCGATATTGCAGAAGAAGTAAGGGATCGAGCTACTGAACTCGGGATAGATGCGAATATCATCCCCATCAAAATGACTGCGGCTGAAGCAGCAGATGTTGTTCAGACGGGGTTTGATAATGTAGGCCCCGAAGCTCTATCGAATCTTTTCGGGGAGTTGTTTGGCGCAAGTGTAACTGTTGCAGCACTTCATGGCTTAGTTAACGCTTTTCTCGTATATAAGGGAGCCAAAACCGCAGATAGATTTTTAGCAGACACCGTAGAGGAAACAGCGGTTTCAACAGGAGCAATCGCGGCGGGCATGAGCCTAGAGCTTCTTTTGAATCAGATCTCCATGATCGGTGGCCCCCCAACATACGCCCTGTCCTTCTGCACTTCGATGGCTACAAGGGGAGTTCTTAAGCGTATAGCTAGAAGGCAAGATTATGTTTCATGGCTACGAGTTCAGAACGAACATCTGAGAAGTCTTAACAATCAATTAAGCCCAGGCCATCCAATCCCGGGATGAACAAGGGAGAAACAAGCATGAGCAACCTACCAGTCGTACCACATAAAACCGAACTTTCGTTGATTGAGGATGATCAAGACCTCATCCCGCTGTTGCGCTCTACTACGAACGAATTGCTTGATCCATTAGTTGGCTATCTGACTAACAAAGGCGAGGGACGCTTTTCTTCAGAGCTTGATTTAACAGATGCCTACAAGGAGCACTATCCAGACCATTTGAAATACGCTGACGACATCGCTGCTGAGCTTCAGCTATACGGTGGTAATACACTGGCAAATGTTATGCGTGGCACCGGGGTGCGTTATGCCGAAATTTGTCAAGACGTTGCAAAGAGATTGAAAGTGAACTTCAACGAGACCGCGCCTGTGGAGAATATTGAGTTTCAGATCCTCACGAAGATATTAGAGGACGCTTGGGACAAGATGAGCGACGAGGAAAGAGCGAAATTGCTTAACGAGCTTGGCCTCGAATATTCAAAACTTCCAAATGTGCTACCGCTTATTGCGATACAGGCTGCAATTAAAGCCTCCGGGTTTCTCGCCTATCGGATCGCCGTAATTGTCGCCAACGCTGTAGCAAAAACTGTTCTTGGACGCGGTCTGACTTTCGCCGCGAATCGGGGGCTAGTTAAAGGGCTGAGTGTTCTTGCTGGTCCAATTGGCATAGCAGTTGCCGCCGTCTGGACAGCAATTGACTTGGCAAGCCCAGCGTATCGGGTTACCATTCCTTCCGTAATCCAAGTTGCGCTCATTCGACGAGACAGTATCACAACTTGGTGTGAGAATGGTCACCCTAATTCACAGACATCAAAA
>CBDCRK010000039.1:0-120121 GCA_965220955.1 uncultured Binatia bacterium (SeqCode)
GGCGCGAGTTACGCTGATCTGAATTGGGAAACCCCCCGCAACGCGGTCGGACAGACGATGAATACTCAGGTTCAGCGGAGACGAGCCCTTATCGAAGAGGCCGAAGTGGCGGCAAGGACGGGAAATCCGGTACGCGCTGTTGCGATTCTTGAGTCGTTCGAGATGAAAGCAGGGAGCTACGAACGCCAGCTTTATCTTACTACAGCAACAAAGGCGCAGAACTGGACGGGGATTGTGAGAGTAACAAATCCTCCAGCCACAATTGAGGAACTTGTCCAGAGATACGAAGCGTTTATCAGCTTGGGTAAAATCGACGACGCAACTGATACTTTGGAGCGTTTCTCGCAACAATTGCGGATTTCAGAACCGCTAGTAGCGGAACTCCGGGGTCGCGCTAGAGCACAGGAGACAATCAGGCGATGAGCGAAGCTTCAGAGAAAATCCCGTTCACGGTCGAAGTCAGCCGGATGATCGAAGTCCTTGCAGCTCAGATCTACCCGACGCCATTTGCTCTGTTGCGCGAAAATGTCCAGAATTCGTTTGATGCGATATTGCTGCGCCGGCATCTGGGCCAGCAGTTCGGTGCTGGGATCGCTGTAAAGATTGAGCCCAGTCGTATTAGTGTCTCCGACAACGGCATCGGCATGTCGCGGGAAGAGCTACGTAATCATTTCTGGCGAGCAGGTTCCAGCAGCAAGAATACAGAGGAAGCTCGGGCAGCAGGTGTTGTAGGAACCTTTGGTATTGGCGCGATGGCGAATTTTGGTATCGCTGAAAACCTGCTTGTTGAAACCGAGAGTGTAAGAACGGGCGAACGCACAAGCTGTACTGCGGCCAGGTCAACGCTGTCCGTAACGGAGGAATGCATAACTTTTGAAACGCTCCCGGCAACAGGAAGTCCTGGTACGACAGTAACCGCTATCATGCAGGCTGATAAGGCCATAAATGTTGACGACGCAGAGACCTACATCTCCCAGTTTATAGCCTTTCTACCGATTGATGTTTATGTCAACGGTACAAAGGTGAGTGGAAAATCTCCCGAAGAGTCGGTGCCTCGACTCAACAAAACATGGTCTATTTCAGATCAGGAACTCGATCTTGGTGGCGGCTTGAAGGCAGACATAGAACTTACCGGGGCGCTGAATGGTGAGGTGCAGATCGCCCTGCACAACATTGTATTCGGTAACCAGAAACTCGGCGGTCATATGGTTTTGCGGCAGGGAGTAGGAAATCTCCGTACGTTTCGGAACGGTTTTGGTCTTGCGACTGTGAGCGTTGCATCATTCTACAATTTCGGCGGCATTGCCGATCTTCTATTTCTCCAGCCAACCGCAGGACGAGAAGCGCTTACTACAGAGAGTATGCAACTTCTTCAGAAAATCGCTACGCAGGTAGACGAACTTGTTTCGTGTTACTTAGCACAGCGACCAGAGAGCAACTCCAGCGCGCCTTTTGTGGCATGGGCTGCAAGTAGGGGCAGATACGATTTGTGCTTAAATCTGCGCGTGCGTATTGAACCCGGCGAGACAGCGCCTTTGCATGATATCCGGGATCGTTCACATCAAGTGCCGGTTCTTGTTTATTCCGGGACAGATAGCACAACTATCAAGCACGCTTCCGAGGAGCGACCAATTATCGTGCTGACACGTGGTTCGCCGCGTCGCAAGTGCGAGATTAATTACCTGCGGAAGTATTGCAAGATCGAGGAACTCTCGGACGAGCCAAAAGTGCTTCAGCACAAATCAGAGATGGAGACGACCACCGCGGAGAAAGCTCTTGCCTTCCGCTTAGCGTCAGTTCTCTCGGCGGACTATTTTCTAGAAACCTACATCAGGTTCGGTACAATCTCACACGGCGTGCCGGTTCTGGTGACAAACCGTCAAAGCCCGGTAGAGATAATCCTCAATCCCTCCGGGACAACGACTAAAATTATACTGGAGGTGTACGAAAAACAGTATATGGCTTTCAGTCATATGGTAAAGGACTTTGCGCGCAATATGATTTTTCCCCACGTTTCCGATCTAGTGCCAAGCGCTACGCGGCAAGGTGCTGAAGCGTTTCTTAAATCAATCCATCGTAAGCGTGAAATCTTTGAGTACGAAGCTTCTGACCTACAGAGCCTAACTTCCCTTTGGAAGGACTACATGGATGGGAAACTGGATTTTCAGCAGGCGACGGATCGCGCTAACAGAGTTGTGGTACACAGCTTCCAAGTGGTTGATAGGGCAGCAGCAGCAGCGGTGCGCGATGTGGTTCCCGATGTTATCGAGAATCAATCCACGACCGAACAACCCATCGAGGTGCAATACGGTCCGATGCCGCCGATTCAGCGACTCGATATGGAGACTGACAAAAAACTTCTTATGATTGAGGACAACGAATCGTCCCTGAAAAGCTACAGATGCTTTCTCGCTCTGACTGATCGTATTCATAAAGAAAAGGGAGACTTTTTTCTCCAGCCTCACCGTACGTCCGTCGTTTGGGGTGGGCAGAAGGCTCTGTTCATATTTGAACATCATTCTGGCGAATTCGGTCTCTATTATGATCTGCAAACGCAAAACCTAATCAGCAATCAATCTGGTGGCGGATCATACGAATCATGTACCATAGTTATGAAGAATCGTATTTTTATACCAATCCCGCCGCCTATACAGACGAGTTTTCTACCACAAGAGACTGAAAAGAAGCGGTTCGAGGTAAGATGCGATATTCTACATATTGACCATGAACTTAGTGCGTAAACTGAATTATATTCAGCAGAGTGTGTCTTGGCGCGTCCATCTGACCCTATGTCTGCTTTGGAATCCGGCCCGAACAAGGATGTAGGGAATCAATCGAATCGCAAAGGCGATAACTGATGCCCACCCTGAACTGGCTGACCCGAGACGAAGACCTCCGCACCGCCGCTCGCGTGCCGTATCGGCTGTTGGAGGAAGCGCCCGACCTGTCGGCGGGGGAGCCGGACACGGGCAACATGATGATTCAGGGCGACAACCTGGACGCGCTCAAGGCACTGCTGCCGTTCTACGCCGGTCAGGTGAAGTGCATCTACATCGATCCGCCCTACAACACGGGCGCTGCATTCGAACACTACGATGACAACCTTGAGCACACGCAATGGCTGGCGCTGATGTGGCCGAGGCTAGAGCTGCTGCGTGAGCTGTTGGCGGAGGACGGCTCAATCTGGGTATCACTAGATGATACTCAAGCACATTATTTTAAGGTAATCGGAGATGAAATCTTTGGAAGGAAAAACTTTATCCTCGATATTGCTTGGCAAAAGCGAGACGGCCCGCCAAATGATCGGAAAATCGGTCTGGTCCACGAACATATTCTCGTCTGGGCAAAATGCCGAGAGGGTGACAGTAAACAAACCGTTGCCGAAAAAACTTTTGGCCTGATGCCGCGTACAGAAAAGGCTAATGCCCAATACGATATTTTCAAGGAGCCAGACGGACCCGATCTAAGAGGACCATTCAGAAAAATTGATTCAACTGCAAACGCGAAGGGTGGAAGAAACGTTGAGCACCTTATCTACCCACTGCGCAATCCTTACACAGGCGAGGATGTTTATCCTCGGAAAGGGCGAAATTGGGTACACAATAAGGAGGAGATGGAAAACCTTCAAAAGGATGGACGTCTTTACTGGGGAGTAAAGGGAACGGCCGGGACGCCGATGAAGAAATTATTCCTTTCTGAAGCAAAACAAGGAATGACAACGCCGAGTGTATGGTCTGGATTCGCGTTGAACCAACACGCAAGCTCCGAGATGGAAAAAATTTTTGGTGAGAAAGCGGCTTTCGAAACTCCCAAGCCAGAAGGTTTGTTGGAGCGCATTTTAACCATCTCCACCAACCCCGGCGACCTTGTCCTCGACTCCTTCCTTGGCTCCGGCACCACGGCGGCAGTGGCGCATAAGATGGGCCGGCGCTATATCGGCATTGAGATGGGTGAGCACGCGGTGACGCATTGTGTGCCCCGCTTGAACAAGGTCATCGACGGCGAGCAGGGCGGCATCTCGAAAGCCGTTGGCTGGCAGGGCGGCGGCGGGTTCCGCTTCTACCGGCTCGGACCACCGGTGTTTGATGAGGCGGGGCAGATTCGGCGAGACGTTCGCTTCCCCGTGCTGGCCGCGCATGTCTGGTTCAGTGAAACCGGGCGTCCGTGGAGCGGGAACGGGGATTCGCCCTTGCTCGGTCTGCACCACGGCCACGCCTACGCGCTGCTGTACAACGGCATCCTGGGCGACAAACGGACAGATGTCGGCAACGTGCTGACCCGCGCCATGCTGGCCCTCATTCGTGAGGAAATCGTAAAGGCGTATCCCGGCTTTGTTCGGGAAAACCTCGCCTATCCGCTAACGGTCTATGGCGAGCAATCGCGGCTGACCCCGACGAGCCTGGAACGGGGGGGGGTTGTCTTCAAGCAGCTGCCGTATGATGTAAAGGCAAGGATATAAGGAGATGAGGTTCGGGTTGTTTGTCCCCCTCACCCGCCTGCCCTGCGGGCAGGCACCCTCTCCCTCCAGGGGAGAGGGGATAGGACAGAAACTCTTTCCCTCCGGAGGAGAGGGAACAAGACAGAGGGAAGAAGATAGCCGGTAGGTCGGATGAGCGGAGCGTAATCCGACACCCTCCACTGCCGACTTGATGACTCGTTCATGGCTGGCCAAGATTGGAGGTCGTATAAATAGCCGTATCCACAAACACAGTAGGGGTCGCCGGTGGGACTATTGGGTCTGCGCCGCATGTGAAGAGCAGATTCACCGGTTCATGAAGCTGTTCGCGTCCCACCGTAAATACTGCTCCGACCGCTGCAAGGAGCTTGCAGCCGAGGCACGCGCAGAAGTGAAGAAGGCCGGGAAGACACTGCATTGAGCGCGCTGTTGCTCCTCTCAGGCCAGGGCGTAAGAAGGAGCGTGTTCAGTTTGTCCCCCTCACCCGCCTGCCCTGCGGGCAGTCGCCCTCTCCCTCCGGGGGAGAAGAGATAAGACCTCAAGCACTAGCTGCCAGTCCTCACGTTGGCCTCTCCCTCCAGAGGAGAGGGAACGAGAGCAGAAGATATTGCCCTGGAAGCAATGGAGGCCGGCTTTCGCTGGAATAACAATCCCCTCCTTGGAGGGGTGGCCCGAAGGGCCGGGGTGGGTCCCGCCGGCTCTGATGCCCCCCGGCCCTGACACTGCAACCCACCCCGCTGCTGCGCAGCACCCCGCCGCTAAAGCTTCCAAGTCCCCGGAGGGGATAAGACTGAGGGAAGAACACGTGCCATGCAACTGAAGCAATATCAGACCGAGACCCTGTCCGTCCTGCGCCGCTTCTTCGAGGAAGCACGCCTCGCCGGGCCGAAGAACGCCTACGAGGTCATCATTAGAGAACCCGAACAGGCCGGGCGGCTGGGCCGCTATATCGGGGCCTATGCGCCGCTGGCTGAACTGCCGAATGTTCCTTACGTCTGCCTGCGCCTGCCTACCGGCGGCGGCAAGACAATTCTAGGCGCTCACGCCATTGCCGTTGCCCGCAACGCCTGGATCGAGAAGGACTATCCAATGGTCCTATGGCTGGTGCCGTCGAACACCATCCGTTTGCAAACGGTTGAGGCGCTGAAGAACGCCCGCCACCCCTACCGCCAGGTGTTGGACGAGGCTTTCTCGGGCCGGGTGCGCGTGTTCGATATTGCCGACTTCACCCACATCCGGCCGCACGACCTCCGCGACCACTGCTGCATTGTGGTCGGCACCATTCAGATGCTACGCGTGACGCACACCGAAGGCCGCAAGGTCTACGCTCACAATGAGGAGATGGAGCCGCACTTCTCAACGGTCCCGAAGACGGTGCCGGGTCTGGAGACGCTGGACAGCGGCGGCGTCAAGTTTTCCTTTGCCAATCTGCTGCATCTACACCGCCCGCTGATGATTGTGGACGAGGCGCACAACGCCGTTACCGGCCTGACACGGGAGATGCAGGCGCGGGTAAATCCATGCGCGATCATTGAGTTCACGGCAACGCCGCAGCCTAAGTCGAACATTCTGTACAGCGTCACCGCCCAGGAATTGAAACGCGAGGATATGATCAAGCTGCCGATCATGCTGTCCGAGCACAACACCTGGCAGAATGCGGTGAACGGCGCGATTGCCGCCCGCGCCTTGCTGGCCGAGGCCGCCCAGGACGATGCCGACTATATCCGGCCCATCGTGCTGTTTCAGGCCCAGCCAAAGAATCAGGAAGTGACGGTCGAGACGCTGAAGAAGTACTTGATGGATGTCGAACAAATTCCCGCAAGCAAAATCGCCGTTGCCACCGGCGACCAGCGGGAACTGGACGGCATCGACCTGTTCGACCCGCACTGCCCGATTGCATATGTCATCACGATCGAGGCGTTGAAAGAAGGCTGGGACTGTTCCTTTGCTTACCTCTTCTGTTCCGTCTCGCGCATTCATAGCACGACGGATGTTGAGCAGCTTCTTGGCCGCGTGCTGCGCATGCCCTACGCCAAGCGGCGTAAGGCCACCGAGCTGAACCGGGCGTATGCCTACCTGTCCGAGCCGTCTTTTGGCGAGGCCGCGCGGGCGCTGGCGGATAAGCTGGTGGCAATGGGTTTCGAGGAGGACGAGGCATTCGACAACATTGAGCCGGTGCAAGAAGAACTCGGCGGCGAGGACGGTCTTTTCGGCTCGCGCGAGAAGCCCAAGCCGACCTTCAAGCATACGCTCACGGCGACGCCGGAGATTCTGTCGGCCTTGAAGCAGACGGAACGAGACGGCGTGACGGTGCGTGAGACCGGCAGTGGACAGGTTGAGATTGCGATTACCGGCCATGTGGATGATCGCCTGGAAAAGGTAATCTATGCGGCGATTCCAGAGACAGAACGCCAGCATGTTGCCGAGGCCATTGAGCAGTATCGGAAGCTGGTAAAGAACCAGCTCTCACCCGCCGAACGGGGCGAGCCGTTCAAAGTCCCGCGCCTTATGGCGGAGGTCCAGGGGGAGCTTGAGTTCGCCGATACCGACGTGTTCATGGAAGATCACGACTGGTCGCTGCTCAGCCATTCGCCGAAAATGGACGAGCCTGAATTTACGATCCGTGAGACAGCGCGCAGCTTCGAGATCGATATTGACGGCAGGCATGTCAGGTATCAGTTTGCCGGTGAGGAGGAACAACTCACGCTGAACGTAAATGTGGAAGGCTGGACACCTGAAGCCCTGGTTCTGTGGCTCGACCGGCAGGTGCGCCAGCCCGACATTGGTCAGGGCGCATTGCTCAAGTGGCTTTCCAGTCTTGTGGGCCACCTGAGCAACGCGCGCGGTATACATATCGCTGCGCTCATGCGTTGCAAGTTTATCCTGGCGCGAAAGATACGAGACCGGATTAGCGCCATTCGCCGCAAAGAACGCAACAGCGTCTATCAGCGGTATCTCTTTGCGCCCGAGGCCAAGGTTGAGGTGTCCTTTGACAACACCTTCGCCTTTAGGGAGGGCATGTACCGGGACCAGCGGCGCTACCGGGGACGCTGGAAGCCACGCAAGCACTTTTTAGGCCCGGATCAGGTTCCGGCCTTTGACGGCGCGGACAACGGGGAGGAAGTCCAGTGCGCCCAGGCCCTCGACAGCCTGCCCGGCGTGAAATGCTGGACTCGCAATGTGGCCCGTCATCCAGAGTCGTTCTGGCTGCCCACCGCAACGGACAAGTTCTACCCCGACTTCGTAGCGGTGTTGGACAACGGGCGTCTTCTGGTTGTCGAGTACAAGGGCGCGCATATTGCAGAGGGGTCGGATACCGCGGAGAAGCGGGCTATTGGTGAGCTGTGGCAACGAAAAAGCGGTGGCAAGGGCCTGTTCAGCGTTGTTGAGAAAAGCGTCGGTGGGAAGGATGTGCGTCAGCAGTTGATGGAGCGAACCTGAAGAATTGACCTGAGGAAGAAGGTATTGAGACAGTAAGAGCTGCTCAAACATAGAATAATCCAGGGTAGGGGCGGGTTTGAAACCCGCCCCTACTTATCGGCGATCTTCATAAAGTCCCGCTGTGTCCCACCATCCCAGACGCTTTCTCTGCGCTTCAGCCATAGCGCTGTTACTGGCAGCCTCGCCGGCGTTAGCCATTATCGACTGGAGTACGACCGAGCTTCACTTTCAGTATGGTCATCTCGAAAATCCGTTTTCGGACGCCAACAAGAGCACCTTCATTCTCACCTTACAAAATGCTCTGGGCTGGAAGTATGGTGAGAGTTTCTTTTTTGCCGACTTCATCGAAGACGTCGAGGGTGACAACTTCAACAACACCGACTTGTACTTCGAGTGGTTTCCGAGCCTGAGCCTTGGTAAGCTGACAAACAAAAAGCTCGGAATCGGGCCAATCAAGGACTTCTCATTGATCGTTGGCATTAACGTCAGCGTGGACGCCAAGGTCATCAAATATCTGCCCGGTCTGCGTGCGGCCTGGACTCTGCCGGGTTTTGCTTTTCTGAATACCGACCTGACCGCCTATATCGACAACAGTCGCGGAGTCTCGCGCGGAGGCGCTCCCAAACAGACCGACAGCTTTATGTTCGACCTCAGCTGGGCCTATCCCTTCAGTATTGGCAACCTGTCTTTCTCGATCGAGGGCCATGCCGAGTACGTGCACGGCCGTACCGACGAATTCGGCAACCATGTCGAAAGCTGGTTTTTTACCCAGCCACAGTTCCGGCTGGATCTGGGCAAGGCGCTGGCGGGAGCGGCTGACCGGCTTTTTATTGGTATGGAGTACCAGTACTGGCGTAACAAGCTTGGCACGAAGAACGACGAAAGCCTGCCTCAGTTCCTGCTGGTCTGGCGGTTCTGAAAACGATTTACGGCGTTATTGCTACGCCCCTATCGTTGCGTCTAGGACTCGCATGTCGTTGGGTTGGAAGCCTTGGACTTGAGGAAGAAAAAATTGAGACTCTTCCTTGTCCAACCTGATTTCTCATTTTGTCATTCCTTGTGTTGGAAAAATTGACCTGATAAAGAAGACATTGAGACGCGGACTAGTGCGCGGGTGCGGTGGATCATTGACCCACAGGCGTGTATAGTGCTGAGGTTCTTCGACCGCGTCACTGAAAGCACCAAACCGATTCTTACAATAAACGGACGAGCAGCGTATGAACCGTGCGGAGAATATTGATGACGAACAGAGACATTATCAACGCAGACCTGGGGAGAGCCCGCAGGCGTAAAGGCGCCGTGTGGGTCGTTTTGTTCATTGCGGTGCCAATATGGCTCTGCTCCGGGGCCGCGGCTCAGGCGGACGGCTTGTACTTCCGGGCCGGGGGCGGTGTCGATTGGTCGGAGGAGACGCGGTTCAAGGACAAAGACTGTTCGGGCCGCGCGCGGCTGGCCCTGTACGGCTGTGGAGCGGGCATCGACGGGGCGCCCTTGAGTTCGCTTGGCGATTTCGGCGTGCTGGGCAACTACGAGCTCGGTGCCGGCTACGGCGTGGCAGACGCCCTGCGGCTCGAAGCCGTCTTTCAACACCGTCCAAGCTTTTCCTTCAAGGGCCGCGCCAATTTCGTGCAGACCAGGGGCCGGCAAGAGACCTCCGCGGACATGTCGTCCCTGTCCGGCATGCTGGCCGCGTATGTAGACCTCCCGCGGCTGGGCCTGCCGAAGCTCGGTCCGTTCAGCCCGTTCATCGGGGGTGGGGTCGGCATCTCTCACACCGATATCAACAAAACCCGCATGAGGTTCACAAAGACGGCGACCATTGTGCCGGGCGGACAAGAGCTCAATTTCGCCTGGATGCTCACCGCGGGGGTCGGGACACCGCTGACCGAGAAAATAACGCTCGACGTTGCCTATCGTTATACGGATTCCGGCACGGTCGAGACGGACAACGGTATTGCAAGGGTTGTGAATCAAGCCGGGACCACCCTGGTTCCTCTTGATATAGGCAAGACGCGGGGGCACCTGGCAAGCCACGGACTGCATCTCTCCCTGCGCTACACGTTCTAGGGCCGGTATTCGGCCGCCGGCCGACATTCGGCCGCCACACCGACACGCATGTACTCGATCTTGCTATAACTTATAAGTTATAGAATCATATGGGGTTTATTGTACACCGACACGAATGAAGAAGGAATGGGGGAACAAGAGGTTAGTTTACAGGAGCTTGGTTTATGATCAATCTGATTCTCTCAACCGATAGCTACAAATTTACTCATTGGAAACAGTATCCTCCTGGAACCCAAACGGTTTATTCTTATTTTGAATCACGGGGCGGTCAATTTCCCCAAACCGTATTTTTTGGCTTGCAGTATTTGCTGAAAAAATACCTCACCGGGAAGGTGCTCACAGAATCCCATATCCAGGAAGCTCAATCGTTCGCTCAGGAACATTTCGCCAGAGAGGACGTTTTCAACCTAAGCGGATGGACCTATATCCTGCAAGAAAAAAACGGCTTCCTCCCCATTAGCATTAAAGCTGTCCCTGAGGGGTGTATGATTCCTAACCATAATGTTCTTGTAACTATTGAGAACACTGACCCTAACTGTTTCTGGCTGACCAATCATTTAGAAACCCTATTAGTACAGATATGGTATGGATGCACCGTAGCCACCCTGTCTCAGTATATCAGGCAATTAATATTGCGTTATTTGGCAGAGACCGGCGATCCGAGCCAAATCGATCTTAAGTTGCATGACTTTGGCTTTAGAGGGGTTTCCTCTTTGGAATCTGCGTCTATTGGGGGAGCCGCTCATCTGCTTAGCTTCAAAGGGACCGACAATGTGGCTGGAATCAGCCTGGCACAAAGATATTACCAGGCTAGCATGCCGGGATTTTCCATACCCGCGGCCGAGCATAGTACGATTACGGCGTGGGGAGCAGAGAATGAGCACCAGGCCATGGCGCATATTTTGGACCAATTTCCTACCGGATTTGTTTCCGTGGTAAGCGACTCTTACGATGTCTACCGCGCCTGTAAAGACATTTGGGGCAACAAGCTTAGAGATAAGGTTCTCCATCGTGACGGTACTCTCGTTGTCAGACCAGACTCGGGTTATCCTCCTGAAATTGTAGTTGCGGTGCTGGAGATCTTGGGCGCCGCGTTTGGTTTCACCCCTAACACCAAAGGCTACAAAGTCTTAGACCCAAAAGTGAGAGTGATTCAGGGGGATGGGGTTGATTATGAGATGATTGATAAGGTACTGGCTCACATGAAAACTAAGGGTTGGTCGGCAGATAATATAGTATTCGGTATGGGCGGGGCGCTCTTGCAGAAATTAAACCGGGACACACAAAAATTTGCCTTCAAGTGTTCGAGTGTAACGGTTGATGGCCAGGATCGAGATGTCTATAAGCTGCCGGTGACAGATCAGGGTAAGAAATCTAAGGCGGGAAGGCTTAAACTTGCTCTTAAGCAGGGGCCTGACGGCAGGGTCTATGAGACTATCCCCTATGATGGTGAGGGCGCGATGCACCAAAGCAAGGATGAGTTAGTAGAAGTATTCAGAGATGGTATGCTGTTAAAAGAATACTCTTTTGATGAGTGCCGTGAGCGGATATCATAAGATATCCCAAGACACCCCTTAAGATATCCCCTTAAGATTATCCTTGGTTAGCTACCCCGGTTAGATACCCCATTTGGGCAGAGTTGGAAGAGCAAGCAATAAACAACTAAGAGTTTGGACGCCCACCCTTTTTATCCCCCCTCGCTCCCAAAGGCAAGGGAAATTGGGAGCAAAATCCGCAGGCTCAGGGAGCTGGCGCGCCGAAGCCACGAGCAGGCATACCTGGCGGGATGTGAGTTCTTGACAAAGGGGGTTTTCTCAGGCAGACAAAGAGGGCGCAAGCACAAGGAGGAATCTATGCTACTTGACGGTAAAGTTGCAATCGTTACTGGCTCGGCGCGGGGGATTGGCCGGGAAGAGGCTCTGCTGTTGGCCAAGCATGGAGCCAAGGTGGTGGTTAACGATTTTGGTGGCCATTTCGATGGCACGGGTGCCGACACCCGACCAGCGCAGCTTGTGGTTGATGAAATTAAGGCCACGGGTGGCGAGGCGGTTGCGAACTACGAGAGCGTAGCCGATTATAAAGGCGCCAAACGGATTCTTGAATGTGCGTTGGATACCTTTGGCAAGCTGAACATTCTAGTGAATAATGCTGGCATTTTGCGTGACCGCATGATTTTCAATATGGCCGAGGAGGAGTGGGACGCGGTGGTGGGCGTGCATTTAAAGGGCACGTTTAGCTGCACCCGCCATGTCTGCGAGTACTGGCGTGAGGAACACAAAAAAGGCAATGTTCTCAACGGCCGGGTTATTAATACCTCTTCCGACTCCGGCCTTTTGGGCAATGCCGGCCAGACCAACTATGGTTCGGCCAAGGCAGCCGTGGCTACGCTTGCCATTATTGCTGATGCCGAAATGCAGAAATATGGAGTCACGGCCAATGCTATTGCCCCTATGGCTCGTACCCGTCTTACTGTAGATGCTACTCCACAGACCGCAGGTCAGATGAATGCAGCTGAGGGAGAGTTTGATTTCTTCAACCCGCGTAACGTGGCCCCGCTCATTGTGTGGCTGTCGAGTGATGATGCGGCTGGCGTGCATGGCGAGGTCTTCCGGGTGGGTGGCGGCACGGTATGGCTAATGCAAGGCTGGCACTCGGTAGCAACGGTGAAACAGAAAGACACCTGGAATCCTGAGGAACTCGGCGGGCAGCTGAAGGAAGTCCTGGCCAAGGGTCTCACCAAAAAGGAGAACCTTGGGGAAATATTTCGGGATCTGCGGCAATAGCCAGGCTTCTTGCCTCTTTAACAGGACCCAATGACGCCAATGCCTGACCAGCCCCAACCCACGGTTCTCTTTGTCTGCCATGCTAACACCAGCCGTAGTGTCATGGCACATGCCCTGCTGGAAAAAATGCTAGCCCAGCGAGAGGCTGACCACATCCGCGTCCGCTCGGGTGGCATTGCTAACTATGCACGGGACCGGATGCTGCCTTCGCTTGATGCCCGCCTGGTTCTCCAGGAGGAGGACATCTATCTTGCCGAAGGGGAATTCAGCTCGATCGATCTGAGACGACATCGCGATATCATTGTTGAAGCTAACCTCATTCTGACCATGACCATAGAGCAGAAAGACATGCTCAGGGTTTATCCTGAGGCTGAAGGGAAGCCGGTCTTCACCCTCAAAGAGTTTGCTGGCGACGAAGGAGACATCGACGACCCCGCCTGTCAGGGAGAAGATATCTTTCGCGCCCGCCTGATTGAGATCAAGCACTGCTTGGAGAAATCAATAGACCGCCTTATCGGGACATTAAACCATGACCGACTTTCATAACCCCCCTGACGAAGTGATCCGGGACATTCTTGCCCAACCCCGCACCATTGCGGTGGTGGGCTGCTCGCCTGACCCCGGCCGGGACAGTCACCGTATTGCCGCGCTTCTGCAAGCCAAGGGACATAGGGTCATTCCCGTCAACCCTACTTGTGATTCCATCCTGGGGGAGCCCTGCTTTGCTACGCTCAGCGATATTCCCGAAAATATCCGTGAAAAGGTCGAGATGGTGGACGTCTTTCGCCGGTCGGAATTTGTGCCTGAGATTGCTGACCAAGCCATTGCCCTGGGCGCGCAGATCCTGTGGCTGCAACTAGAAGTGATCCATGTTCCTGCTGCTCGCAAGGCACAGGAGGCTGGGCTCACCGTGGTCATGGATCGCTGTCCCGCAATCGAGTACCGCCGGTTGTTTTAGCCTCCCGCGCGGCCCATGTCTGAACGGACAAAAATTCAGAAATGGGTGCGACTGGCTTCGGAAACCATCTATACCTGCCGTATTTTCTCTTTACGCAAAGATCGCAATCGCTCGCCTCGTGACAACCGCACGCACGATTTTTATGTGCTGGAGTCTCCTGACTGGGTGAACATTATTCCAGTAACACCCGATGGCCAGGTGGTCCTGATCCACCAGTACCGCCACGGCATTGATCAGATTACGCTGGAGATTCCTGGAGGAATGGTAGATCCGCACGACCCCTCTCCCCTGGACGCGGCCAGACGAGAAATGCAGGAAGAGACGGGCTTTGACTCCGAGAACATTGTGCCTCTGGGAGTTATCCATCCCAATCCTGCCATCCAGGGCAACCGTTGTCATACCTTTCTTGCCCAAGACGCCGTCAAGCGATTTGACCCACAGTTTGACACAACTGAGGAGGCCGAAGTAACCCTGGTTCCGCTTAGCAACATTCCCGCCCTTGTCAAACAGGGAGCAATCTCCCATGCCCTGGTAGTCGTGGCCTTTTACTGGCACGGTCTGGTGCAAGGAAAAATGCCGTGAGCGCGGCCTGGGTCGCGGTCGGCTGTCTACTGGTTTACACCCTTGCCTTTCGTTTCTATGCCCGCCGACTTGCTGGCAAGATTTTCTCCCTTGATTCTAACGCTATTACTCCCGCCCACCAACTACGGGATGAGATTGATTATGTTCCGGCTAATCGCTACGTGCTCTTTGGTCACCACTATGCCTCCATTACTGGCCTCTCCCCTATGTTGGGCCCAGCTATTGCTGTCATTTGGGGGTGGATCCCTGGACTTCTGTGGGTGGTCTTTGGCGCCATCCTGATTGGCTGTGTCCATGACTTTGGTGCCTTAGTCCTGTCAATGCGGGCTAGGGGCCAATCGATTGGCAAAGTGACCGAGGGGATCATTGGGCAGCGGGCCAAGACTCTCTTTCACCTGATTATCTTCTTTGGCATTGCCCTGGCCATGGGGGTATTTGTCTATGTAGTGGCCCTCCTCTTTACCTCAGCCTATTATCCCCAGGCCGTTTTTCCTTCTGCTACTATTCTGGCGCTGGCTATAACCATGGGAGTGTTGGTTTATAAGAAAAGGGTGCCTCTGGGTCCGGCTACGGCTATAGCCTTTCTCCTTACCTTGATCAGTGTATGGATGGGAGCCCGTTTTCCCTTGGGTGGAGATCTGACGGTGGCCCAATGGAGTCTGATCCTGCTCGGATATGCCTTTTTTGCTTCAGTCTTGCCGGTATGGATGCTGCTGCAGCCCCGGGATTTTATCAACTCGCTGCTTCTTTATCTTGGCCTGGGCAGCATGTACGTTGGCTTTTTTCTTCTACGTCCACAGTTTGTGGCTCCGGCCGTAGATTTTCATCCTCCAGCCGCGCCCTCTATTTTCCCCTTTGTGTTTATTGTGATTGCTTGCGGGGCAGCCTCTGGCTTTCATGCCCTGGTCTCTTCCGGTACCACAGCCAAGCAGATTGACAAAGAAACCGATGCCCGTTTCATTGGTTACGGGGGAATGATTGGGGAATCGCTCTTGGGGCTTATGGCGGTGCTTGCCTGCACGGCAGGGTTTGCCTCAGTCAACGCCTGGCATCAACACTATGCTAACTGGGACACCGCCCAGGGGCTGGGCAGAGGGATCGGGGCGTTTATCAGCGGCACTTCCCGTTTTGTCTCTGTGCTGGGTCTGGCCCCAGAGCTGGCCAGCATCTTTGTTGCGGTTATTGTGGTTTCCTTTGCCCTCACTACTCTAGACTCCGCCACCCGGCTGTTGCGCTACAACATTGCCGAGATAGGCGACACCCTGGGTCTTTCCCTGCTCAATAACCGCTATGTCTCCTCCCTGGTGGCTATTGGCGCCATTGCTTTCTTTGCTTTCTATAAGGTAGGGGGAGAGTCCGCAGGGCTGTTTCTGTGGCAGCTTTTTGGTACCACCAACCAGCTGCTCGCCGGCCTTACCCTGCTGGTGATTACCCTCTACCTTGTCCAGCAAAAAAAACCCTACTTCTACACCTTGGTTCCCATGCTGTTTATGCTCGGTAGCACGCTTACCGCTATGGTAGCAAACCTACAGAGTTTCTGGAAAACGGGCAACTATCCCCTGCTTACGGTTGGCTCGCTGCTTTTTTTCATGGCCTTATGGCTGACCGTGGAGGCCGCGGTCAGCCTTACTGGGGCGAGGGTTGAGGAAGTTTCCGGTGGGGTGGACTTCAGAGCCTGATCAAGCGAATATTGGTCCCGCACTCAATGTGTATGTTTTTGTTGCTTGTGATCGCTTGGGGAGATGTTCGCCAATGAAGTAGGAGTCAAACGGTTTCCTTCTCTGGCATGACCAGGTTCCAGCAGGCAAAATGACCCTTAGCCATAACCCGAGGCGAAGAGCTACCGTCCAAGGGAAGAACATAAACCTGAGGAGCAGGGGAAACCTCAACCATATCTTCACTTATGAATTGACCGGCAAAGGTAAGAAAAGCACCATCAGGAGAGATAAGAGGGTGGGAGCAGGCATATTGGTCAAAGAAGGAAAGGATAAAGGCTTGCTCGCGGCTGGGAAGAAAGGTAGCCAGGTGAGTCTTCTCATCGGTAGCCAGGTCTAGAGCATGCCAACGGAGACAGTGGTGCGGCATACCGATCTTATTCTCGGCAAGGTCGAGATAGAGAAGACGTTGGCCACGTGGCGACCAAAAAAAGGCAGTGATCTCTTGGGCAAACAGCTGCCTCACGTTCTGGCTATGTACATCAAGAAGGTTAAGGCCGGAGAACAAAAGCGATGGTGCGGCATACCGATCGCGTCTGGTTGCACAACCAAAGGCTAGGTAGCGCGAGTCCGGAGACCAAAGAAAAGTGGTAAGCCCCTCTGTTGGGCAGACCAGCTTCTTTTCCCCGTTGCTCATATCCAGGAGGTGTAGGGCGTCATGTCCATCACTTCCCTGAGCCACATATGCTAAGTACGACCCGTCAGGCGACCAGTTGGGAGCCCGAAACTCCCCGGGTCTGGCGGTCAACTCTTCCACCACCTTGCCAGACACACCATCAAAGAGAAAAGTCCAGGCCGAGGATGAAAAACGATAGCTGCCGCCGACATGGGCTGCGCCATAACGCCCTAGTGGAGACCACGTCCAAAATAGGGGAGAGCCGCTGAACAGCAAGGAGGAGTCACCGGGCTGCCCAAGGCGAAACAATTCAAGAGACAGGCCCCTCTCGCGTTGAAGCAGTGCGGTGATCAATTCCCCATCTGGAGACCAGCTGCTGTAAATGGGCAGCGTTTCGCTTAAGCTGCATAGCTGCCAGGATTCAATCCCGTCCGCAGCTATCACATAAAGACTTGTACGCACGGCTGACTCAGTTGTCCCTTGAAGACTGAAGCAGGCTACTTGGCGGCTGTTTGGTGACCACATCGGCCAGACATAAATCAACCGGGAGCGGGTAAGGCCCTGTCCGGATGCCTCCTCGGAGGTCCCTTCGGGCTCCCCTGTAGGCTCTCCTTCCTCCCATCCCCAGGTAAGACGCTGTTGGTTGGCACCAGTAGCGGAAACCGTATATACGTCCCCAGCTGCCCCAGTATAGATCAAACGAGAATCAGCTGGGGCTGTCCCACCAGTCTGCACTGCGCCAGCTTGGGCTGCCCCTCTTTTCTCTTCCATTTCTCCCCCCGCTGTTACTCCTGCCTTGCTCCCTCAAATACCACAATGGGATCTCTGCCCTTGCGCACCCGTCGTAACAACACATATAGAGCTCCTGGACCACCGTCATGCGGACGAGCGGTTGCAAAAGCAAGAATCAACTTAGACAGTCTCCCCCGAGAGAGCCAAAACTTTAAGCGATCTTTGAGCACCGGGATTTGGCCTGCCGAGTTCCGTCCACGGCCATGCACAATGAGTATACAACGCAGACCATCGCGCACGGCATTGGTGAGAAACTGCTCCACCTCTGCCTGTGCCAGGTCGATTGTCAGGCCATGAAGGTCAAGGTGCTCCTGACGAGGGAAGTCTCCCTGCCGCAGCTTTCTTACCAGACGGAGGTCCAGACCAACAATTGTGCCTTCGATGTATTCATCTGTATCCGTGATATCAAATCCCTTTTTACCCGAGACCAGATCCGACAGTTCTGCCAGCGCTTCTGCCTCAGAGTCAATCAGCGGGCGACGGGCGAAGAGGGCAGGCGGAATCCCCCCGACCCGGGATCGGTCGTCCTTGGCCAAAGGCACCACATCGGCCATTTCTTGCCGGAACAGCTCTTCTTGGGTTTGCTCAGACTCGGGATACGAGAAAGACGGTTTCGTCAGAATAGGTTTCTCTGTCTCTCTAGAGGCTTGGTTCGTAGATTTAAAGATATGCTTTAGCTTGTGAAAAGGCGAGTTAAAGGATGACATGGACAAAATGGTACACAGGAAAGGCAGAAAGAACAAGTAGATCTCCTCGCAGAGAGATAAAGCTAGAGAGGGCCGTGGACTCCTCCCCAACGCTATGTGCCCTAGATTGTGCTGAAGGGAACTTTCTGAGCTTAAAGCAAACGAATACGTGGCACCCGCAAGCGCTCGAAAAAACCTGCCCGTGCGTGCTTGGAGCTTCTTAGTTCTTTCAGATAAGTTTCGACCCCCCGGTAGAGGGTATCCACATCAACCTTCTGGTACTGAGGACAATAGTTCTCCAGCTGGAGCAGGGCTTGAGTGAGAAGGTTGATTGTGCCCCGGTGCCCACCACGGTGAAAGCGAAGATGCAGGGCGGTGGCCAGCTGAATAACCCCCTGGTAGAATTTCTTGTCTTCCTCTGATGCCTTTTGCCAGGCTTCCTCGAGGACTTCGTGACAGGCAAAATAATCGCGGCGATTGAACAGGGTAATGGCATCTTTAAGGCTGTCATTCATGTTAGAGAGCCGCTGTTAAGGTGGTAGAAAACTAAACCCGTCAACAGCTTGGGGAAAAAGTAGGTAGATTTCTCCGGCATCATCTCTCCGGTCGAACACACGGCCTGAATCTCTTCTACCGTGGTAGGGTTGAGAAAAAAGGCAGCCTGATACCTGCCCTCAGCCACCAAACGCAAGGTCTCTTCTTCAGCAACTGTGTATTCCAGCTTCTGTTTTTGCACGGCCGGGGGTAGACCAAGGTATCTCTCAAAAATCACCGTATGTAAAACAGCAACATCCAGGCTCCTCACAGGATCAGACAGCGGAATCCCTCTTTGCACCCGGTCATCAAACGAGAGCAGCCAGTAGTGCTCGGCCTCAGCCAGCACACAGCCGATCCGCCTGTCTTGACCCGGAGCTTTGAGGGCAGCAAAAAAGGCCGCGGGATGATTCTTGGGGAAAAGGGTAACACGGAAGTTGCCCCGCAAAACTTTTTGCAGGTCCGGGGCTCTTGGCAGGGGCACCTCACGCAGCAGGCGGTGGGTGGGAAGAATTACCAGCCCTTCTTCCTGCATATGGGTGAGGTAGGTCAAGACATAATGAAAGGGTTCTTCCCCGTTTGTGGGAGCCTGGGCCATACGCTCATTACAATAGCGCAGAGCCGTCTCATAACGGTGGTGTCCATCGGCAATAAGTACTGGCTCCTGCGCTAACCCATGGACAAACTCGTGGATAATGTCTCGATTGGTTACTCGCCAGAAACGGTGGGTGACTTCCCCATTGTCCTTCACGTCAGCCAGGGGCGGCGCCTCTAACCTTTCTTCGACCTCTTGCAGCAAAGGCCCTTGGGGCCGTGAATAGAGAGCAAAAATAGGGCTAAAGTTGGCCTGGCAGGAACGAAGCAATTCCAGGCGGTCGGTCTTAACCTTTTCTAGTGTGTGCTCGTGGGGCCGTACCATGCGGGTAGAAAACTCTTCTAGTCGCATGGCAGCAACAATTCCCCGCCGGAAGCGCTGCCCTCCCCTATGAGTAAACTCTTGTCGATAAAAGTACAGGGCCGGTTCTTGCTCTTGCATCAAGACGCCCTGGGCCAGCCAGTCGGTAAAAGTTCTGGCAGCCAAACTGTACCGCTCGGTATCCCGGTTTAAATCGAGGCGAACCGAGTTGTAGGGACTACGTAGGTAGAGTTCTTCCTGCAACTCCGGGGTAATGACGTCATAAGGAGGAGAAACAATCTGTTGGAGGTCAGCAACAACCTCTGGATTGTAGCGGAGCCCACGAAAAGGTTTTAGCATTACCATAAGGATAACTTTACGGATTTGATAGGGTTCTGTGAAGGGCCTGAGCAAGAGCCGAAGAAGGAATAACTCCCTCACGGATAAGGACCGGATCTTTACCTGTTATGTCCACTACGGTGGACCCGATTCCACCGCTCAGGGCGCCACCGTCAAGATAGTAGTCCACGCTCTCGCCAAAGTACGCCTGGGCCTCGGTAAGGTGAACCGGAGGGGACTGGCCTGCAGGATTAGCACTGGGCGTGGTAAGAGGCCGGCCGAGCTCTCGAACAAGGGCAGTGGCAATAAGATGACTGGACAGGCGAAGACCAATAGTACCTGTACCGCCGGTGAGGAGAGGGGAGAGGATGGGCAGAGCAGGAAAGATAAGGGTTAAAGGGCCGGGCCAGAAAGCCCTGATTAATGGACGGGCAAGATCGGGAATCCCATCTACCACCTGTTCTAACATGGCCTCATTAGCAATAAGCAAAGAAATAGGTTTTCCTTGGGGTCGCTCTTTGAGCCGGAAGAGACGTTTGACCGCATTTTCATTGAGGGCTTCCACTCCCAAGCCATATAAGGTCTCTGTTGGATAGACAATGACTCCTCCCTGTTTGAGAGCCTGAAGAGCCTGGGGCAGGTTGCCTGGCAGCACAGCAGAGGAGGTCACAGGCGGACCTTCTCTTGGAGCTGGCGGTCTCTCTCTGCCACTCTCTCTGCCAGCTCGGCCTTGAAGCGGAGCAGGCGTGTTGCCAGGGCTTTATTGTTGAGGGCAAGGATTTGGGCCGCCACAATAGCCGCGTTTTCCGCGCCTGCTTTGCCTATTGCCATGGTGGCCACCGGTACACCGGCAGGCATCTGTACGGTGGCAAGAAGAGCATCAAGGCCCCGGAGGTCGCTGCTAGCAAGAGGAACGCCAATAACGGGGACTGTGGTGTGAGCGGCAATGGTTCCGGCTAGGTGAGCGGCAGCCCCAGCCCCAACAATAAAAACCGCAATCCCTCGCTTACCAGCGGAAGCAACATAGGTAGCCGTCCGCTCTGGCGAGCGGTGGGCGGATGTCACCGTTACCTCATAGGCAAGGCCAAAGGTTTCTAGTCTTTTGGTCGCAGCAGACATAACCTCCCAGTCACTATCGCTACCCATAACTACGGCAACCCGGGGAGGCTTGGTTGATCTCTTTTTTGCCACCGGCATCCTCAGAGTCAGGTCAGGGCTCTTCGGCCAATATCCTTACGGTAATACATGCCCTGCCATTTGACTTTCTCTACTGCCCAGTAGGCCTCGTCAATAGCCTGGCTGAGGTTTCCACCTATTGCGGTCACTCCTAGGACCCTACCACCGTGGGTTATTAACTTCCCATTACTTCTGGCGGTCCCGGCGTGAAACACCGCCCCTTTCTTCCAATGGCGTAGTTTCCCTAAGCCAGAAATTTTTTTACCCTGCTCATAGCTTCCCGGGTATCCATCGGCAGCAAGCACCACGCATACCGCTGCTCGTTCATCCCAAAGAAGCTCTACCCCATCAAGCTGTTCTTCAATCACTGCTTCCATGACCTCTACCAAGTCGGACTTCAGGCGCATTATAAGCGGTTGACACTCCGGGTCACCAAAGCGGGCGTTAAACTCCAGGACTTTAGCCTCTTGCCCCTGAACCATAAGCCCGGCATAGAGAACACCCTTATACTTGATCCCTTGTTGCCTCAGCCCCTTTACTGCCGGGATCATAATCTCGCTCATGACCCTGGTGGCAAGGGCTGGAGTGATTACGGGCGGCGGCGAGCAGGCGCCCATCCCTCCAGTGTTAGGCCCTCGATCACCGTCAAAGGCCCGCTTGTAGTCCTGGGCAGGATCGAGGGGAAGAACAGTCTGGCCATCGGTAAAGGCCATAAACGAGGCTTCCTCACCTTCAAGGAACTGCTCCACCACAATCCGTTCTCCGGCATCGCCAAAGAGCTTGCCCCGCATGATCTCATCCACCGCCTGGTAAGCCTCTTTGACCGTAGTACAGATCAGTACCCCTTTGCCTCCGGCTAGACCGTCTGCCTTAACCACAATGGGACTACCAACCTCTTTAATATAGATCTTGGCTTCCTCAGGATCAGAGAACACTCCAAAGTAAGGGGTGGGAATATTGCAGCGGCGCAAGAGTCTTTTAGCAAAGGCTTTGCTCGCTTCAATCTGGGTAGCCTTCTGACCAGGGCCAAAGATCTTTAGCCTATGTAGCTCAAACTCGTCGACTATACCCAGGCTGAGTGGCAGCTCCGGCCCCACCACAGTCAGTGCGATCCGCTCCTCCTCAGCAAACTGTCTTAGCCCCTTGATGTTATTTGGGGCCAGGTCGACGAGATCTGCTATCTCTGCTATACCGGCGTTTCCCGGCGCGCAATAAATTCTCTCCACCCGCGGGTTTTGCCTGATCTTCCACACCAGCGCATGTTCTCTACCCCCGCTGCCAATGACCAAAACTTTCATACCTGCACTCGCATAGGGTTTATAGTTTACCCCTTTGCTCCTGACCAACCTACCCAATAGCCCAGGGCCTAAGGCTTAGGACCAAATTTATGTACCGGCCCTCGCCCTTAGCCTCTCAGGCCCTTAGTTCTATACCGCTACAAACTAATAAACTATAAGTGGAGCAGGTAGGCAATACGTAATAAAACTAGCTAATGGCGAAAATGGCGCATTTGGGTAAACACCATGGCCAAGCCATGCTCGTTAGCTGCCTCAATCACCTCTTGGTCGCGCAAGCTGCCCCCGGGTTGGATAATGGCTTTAGCTCCCGCACGGGCAGCAACATCAACGCCGTCGCGAAAAGGGAAAAAGGCGTCAGAGGCAACCACCGTACCCTGGGTGTCGAGCCCCAAGTCCCGCGCGCGCATGATGGCTACTTTAGCTGCATCTACCCGGCTCATCTGCCCGGCACCAACACCAATAACCTGGTCCTCCCGAGCAAAAACAATAGCATTAGACTTTACATGCTTGCATACCTTCCAGCCAAAGTCTAAGGCCTGATACTCTGCTGGCGCTGGCTGTCTACGGGTAACCACCTGACAGTCAGCTACTTTGACCTGGCCCAGGTCCCGCTCCTGCAACAGCAGGCCGCCAACCACCTGCTTAATTTCGTGTTGGGATAATGGCGGTTGCTCCGGCATGGAAACCTCAAGGAGCCGGATGTTTTGTAGGCGCTTAGAGGAAACCAGCATTTCCTGCGCCCGGGCAGAAAAGGCCGGGGCAATAACAATTTCCAAAAATCCTTGTTGGTAAAGGCGGAGAATCTCCTGGGCGGTCTCTTCGTCCACCTCACGGTTAAACCCCACAATACCGCCAAAAATCGACACTGGATCACAGGCCCAGGCTTTACGAAAAGCGTCCGCCGTGGAGATGGTAGAGGTGGCTACTCCACAGGGATTGGTGTGTTTGATCGCAACCGCAGCAATCTCCCCCACAAACTCTTTGAGGAGTTCTAGCGCAGCATTAGCATCAACAATATTATTGAACGAAAGCTCTTTGCCCTGCAGCTGGCGGGCGCTAGCTATGCTAGGTTCGTTAATTTCCCGCTCTCGGTAAAAAACCCCGGCTTGGTGGGGATTTTCCCCATAGCGAAGGTCTTGGGCCTTAAAGAACTGCAGATGCAGGGTGTCGTTGAAGGGTTTACGCTGCCCCTCATCAACGCCTCCCAGGTAGTCGGCAATGGCCCCGTCGTAACGGGCGGTGAGTTGGAAGGCTTTCTTGGCCAGAGCGAATTTGCTTGCCAGCGAAAGACTCCCATCATGGGCCCACATTTCGGCAAGGATGCTAGGGTAGTCAGCCGGGTCGATTATGACTGCAACGTCTCTATAGTTTTTTGCCGCCGCCCGGATAAGTGTAGGACCACCAATGTCAATGTTTTCTATGGCCTCGGCTAGCAAGCACTCAGGTTTGGCCACAGTCTGTTCAAAAGGATAGAGGTTCACTGCCACCAGGTCGATAGTCGGAAGGTTATGAAGGCTCATCTGTTGCTGGTGAGTAGGGTTATCCCGCTGCCCTAGGATCCCTCCGTGGATCTTGGGATGAAGGGTTTTCAATCGGCCATCAAGCATTTCCGGAAAACCCGTGTGCTCTTCTATGCGCACAACGTTGATCCCCGCCTCCTCCAGGGCCTTGGCCGTTCCGCCGGTAGAGAGAATCTCCACTCCCAGGGCCACAAGCTCCTGAGCTAGCTCTACCACGCCGTGCTTGTTGCTAACACTTATAAGAGCCCGAACGATTTTGCTCATACCCTTCTCTTCTTCTATGAGGAGTGAACGGGACATAGCAAAACCACCCTGGGTTGTAAAGGAGAAGGGAAAAGACTATGGTAAAAAATAATGACCATCATGCTCAACGGCGAGGAGCGGACCTTAAAAGAAGGTACCACCGTTGCCGAGCTCATTGCCGAGCTGGGCATAAAAAAGCGGCGTATTGCCGTAGAGGTCAACCGGGATATCATCCCCCGGGAAGAATATGCAACCACAGAGCTGCACCCTGGGGACTTGGTAGAAGTCGTCCACTTTGTGGGTGGGGGGTAGACTAGGATAACAAGGGTATAGGTCCTGCGGAGGAATATTATGCAAGATCCGTTTGTCCTAGCAGGGAAAGAGTATCAATCTCGACTAATCGTTGGCACTGGTAAATATAAAGATTTTACTGAGACCAAGCGGGCTATAGAGATATCGGGAGCCGAGATTGTTACGGTGGCAGTGCGTCGGGTGAACATCACTGATCCCGGCAAAGAGAGTTTACTCGAATACCTTGACCCTAAAGTCTACACTATCCTGCCCAATACCGCTGGTTGTTACACGGCCGAAGAAGCCGTACGGACCTGTAGGCTCGCCCGTGAGGCTGGGGTGGGAACCTTGGTAAAGTTAGAGGTGATCGGTGATGAGAAGACTCTCTTTCCCGACATTCCTGCCACCATTGAGGCGGCCAGGACTTTAGTCAAAGAGGGATTTACTGTCCTTCCTTATATCAATGACGATCCGATCACGTGCCAGCGACTGGAAGAAATTGGCTGCGCCGCGGTCATGCCACTGGCCGCGCCCATTGGCTCGGGCCTGGGCATTCGCAACCCCTATAATATTCGTATTATCCTTGAGCACAGCAAAGTACCGGTGATTGTGGACGCCGGAGTAGGAACAGCCTCAGACGCAGCTGAGGCCTTGGAGCTAGGGTGTGATGCGGTGCTTATGAACACGGCCATTGCCGGGGCTAAAGACCCTATCCTTATGGCTGAGGCCATGAGGCTGGGCATTGAGGCGGGCCGCAAGGCATTTCTTGCTGGTCGCATTCCCAGAAAGCTTTATGCCACTGCCTCCAGCCCTCTGGAGGGAATGATCCAGTAGCCATAAGCTGCTCGGCCAGCAGCCTTCAGCCGTCAGCACAGAAGGAGTTAAGAATTTTCAGTTCTTCAACTCCTCGTCCATAACTCTTCCCTGGGTCCGAGGCTGATCGCTTAGTGTGGACCTCATGAGTATTGACTTCCGTCTCTACCTTGTTACCGATCGTAAGCAAAGCGGCGGGCGTCCACTTGTTGAGGCTGTGAAGGCCGCCCTGGAGGGTGGAGTACGAGCGGTTCAGCTGCGGGAAAAAGATCTTGGGGGGCGAGACCTGTACTTTTTGGCCCGTGATCTACGGAATCTTACCGCCCGCTATGGTGCTTGCTTGTTGATCAATGACCGTATTGATGTTGCTTTAGCGGTAGAAGCTGACGGAGTGCATTTGGGGCAGGCTTCTTTGCCTGTAACCGAAGCTCGCAAACTTCTGGGGCCAGAGAAACTCATTGGCGTTTCCACGCACTCGCTGGACGAGATCGCTGGTGCCGCAGGGGCGGACTTTTTGGTTTTTGGTCCGGTGTACTTTACCCCTTCCAAAGCAGCCTATGGCGAGCCCCAAGGTCTTAATCGCCTCAGGGAAGCCGTGGCCCAAAGCTTGCTGCCTGTCTTTGCCATTGGAGGAATTACTACGGAGAAATTGGCTGAGGTGTGTACCGCTGGAGCCTATGGTGTTGCCATGATCTCCGCTATTATCTCTGCTCCTGACCCTCAGGAAGCGGCCCAAAGACTCCTGGCCGCCCTGCCTACCGGGCAGTGAGTTGACTTTCTCAGCGCTCTTGTCTATTTCTCAACAAATCTTACGCCACCCTAGCTCAGTCGGTAGAGCAACTGATTCGTAATCAGTAGGTCATCGGTTCGAATCCGATGGGTGGCTCTTCAAAAGCCCTGATAGACCAGGGCTTTTTGCTTATCAACGTACACTAACCCCATTCCCTCTCTATATGAGTCAGCAATCGCACATAAAATAAAGCCCTCTATCCTCCCCTAGCTCAAGACTTGCAGCCTTCCGTTTCTCTTGACCTCTCTGGGATATAGGGAGTAATCCTGCCTCGTAATCGGTTGGGGTTTGCGTCTACTTAACAGACAATCCGCTTTTCGCCGATGTCAAGAAGCCAGCGGAAAGGGCATCGGCAGCTCGGGGAAATTTTCCGTAGCGGTCCTCGCCACGGACGAGGATGGTCGGGTACTTATTGCCCAGTGAACTGATCTCGACCTGTTTGACGTGGGGGGCGACGTAGCGCAGCGTCAGCCCGTAGCGGCGGCGGTTGGAGGTATTTGGGTTGCTGGAGTGGAAGAGCTGGCCGTGGTGGATCGAGATCTGTCCGGCTTTGAGCTCGAGGTCGAAGGCCTGGCTGGCGTCGACGAGCTCGTCGGGGATCTCCTGGTTGATGCTGAGGCGGTGCTGATTCATGACTCCGGGAACCTCTGTGGAGCCCTTTTTCCCAGGACAGATCGCGTAGCAACGCTGGTATTAGCATTCCTCAGCCTTGCGGCCGTAGTGACAGTCCTAGGTTGGGAGCGGCGCTCCTCGGCTTTGTGAATCGGCTCACGGTTGTACTTTTCTATATGTGTGGTTATACTGAAGGTAATAAAAGAGGTATAACTCAATGACGAATGTCAAGACCGCAATTTCGCTGCAAAAGTCGCTCTTTGAGCAGGCGGAAGCCTTAGCCAGCGAGATGAAAATCTCACGCAGTCGCTTGTTTGCGCTTGCCCTGCAAGACTTTATCTCTCGCTCTCAGAACCAAGAACTGCTTGAGCAAATCAACACTGCATACGAGGACATTCCAGATCCAGGAGAACTTGTTCTTCAACGCCGCATGCGCCATCAGCATCGACGGATTGTCCAAGACGAATGGTGATCAACCAAGGCGACATCTTCTGGATTGACCTGGATGAACCTTTGGGCTCTGAACCCGCGTACCGCCACCCTCATGTAGTTATCCAGAATAACGTCTTTAACCGCAGCCGGATCAAGACGGTCATAGTGTGTGCTCTGACGTCAAATCTTATACGCGCTAGGGTGCCGGGAAATGTGCTCCTCAATCCAGGGGAAGCCAACCTCCCCAAGCAAAGTGTGGTTAATGTCTCTCAGATTTTTACGGTGGACAAAACCCAGCTGAGCGAAAAGATCGGTACACTTTCGGCTAGGCGAGTGCAGGCAATTCTCAGGGGCATAAGACTACTTACCGCACCACGCGATCCCGAATAAATTGATCTGGTAGGGATGAAGCAACGATATCCGGTATGCGCCGTTGGAACTTGTGGAGCTCGAGTCGCACCTAGCTCGGTGAGGCTCCATCGAGCTGTCCGTGGAGCGGCCCTTGGTGCCAACACACGAGCTGCCATTTGCCGCCTTCTCGTACCCAGGTCTGCGAAAAACCCATAAACCGCTGCCGGAAACCGGCATCTTTGGGCTTGCCGCGAAAGATGGCGTAACCTGAGACTACGCCGGCATCACCCCAGCCCTGGAAACGCAGCTCGCGCGGAACCCACTCGAAGAATTCCCAGAGGCCCCGACTGTGAAACTCAATGTGGTTGACGAAGTCAGCTTTGCTGAGTCGGAATGGGATGTCCTCATCGTAGATCACCACTTCGTCATGGATCCAACTATAGAACGCGTCGAGATCACCCTTGTTGAGCCCGTCTTTCCATGCGCTGAAAGCAGCCTGCAGTTCTTGGGTTGGTGATGCCATCTTGACCTCCTTGTGCTTAAAAATTCAATGCAGAGTTCCTGACGTCCAACCTAAGCACGGGGAGTGACGAATGCCATTCTGAGTGTGGTTGCGGATAGGTGTGCACTGATGGTCCAGGTGTTCTGCAATTCGCTTGTGGACTGCCGGCAGTGTCCCCAGAGATTGCCGGCCACGCGTGGTGTTCGGCGTGATAGTTCATGTTCCACCCCGGTGCCACTTTACAGCCGACCCCTATCAAAGTAAAGGCAAGCTGAAAGAGGTGCCATTTTCTCTTGACAGCACTACCGCCCTAGGCCTACTGTTTACTGGAAGAGAACAAATAAAGGAGGGTCGTAATGGCAGAATTACTGAAAGGAAAAGTTGCTTTAGTGACGGGTGCTGGCTCAGGGATTGGTAGAGCTTCTGCCCGCATCTTTGCCAGAGAAGGAGCAAAGGTTGTTGTTGCCGACATTGTTGCAGAAGGTGGTGAAGAGACTGTGGGTATGATCAAGAGAGCTGGCGGTGAGGCTATCTTTGTCAGAGCCGATGTGTCCAAAGCAGCCGAGGTAGAAGCAATGGTTAACCAAGCGGTTGAAGCCTATGGTAGACTAGACTGCGGCTTTAACAACGCTGGCACTGAAGGAGCTATAGCTCAGACAGCTGACTATACCGAGGAGAACTGGGAGCGTGTCATTGCTATCAATCTCAAAGGGGTGTGGCTCTGCATGAAGCATGAGATTGCCCATATGCTCAAACAGGGGGGTGGAGCTATTGTCAATACCGCCTCGGCGTTGGGACTTGTGGGCATTGAGAATCAACCAGCCTATGTAGCCAGCAAGCATGGAGTGGTAGGTCTAACCAAGACAGCGGCTCTAGAGTATGCCAAGATGGGTATCCGGGTCAACGCGATGTGTCCCGGGGCTATCAGTACTCCGATGCTTGACCGGGCTTTGGGTCCCCAGCCCCAATTGGCTGAGGCCGTCACCAATATGGAACCGGTAGGACGGCTAGGCAAACCTGAGGAGATTGCTGAAGCTGTGGTGTGGTTATGTTCAGATGCAGCGTCTTTTGTCACTGGACATGCTATGTCCGTGGATGGCGGTTGGGTGGCACAGTAAAGGCAAAAGAATGTAGGGACAGTGCACTAAGCGCTTCAGCAAGAAATATACGAAGGTGCTCACAAGGCAGAAAAAGACTGCGCCCTTGCTGGGGCCGGAATCAGTCTCTAATGCCACAATCCCTCTATAGGTCAAGAGAGAAGGGGCAGCCTATACTAGTGGTGGGCTTCTGGTGCCCTGGCGTGGGATTCTCTTTCCCGCTGACGATCTTCCCTTCTCATAATAAGGCCAAGGAGGACAAAAAAGGCAAAGAAGGAGACGCTGATAGCAATAACGGCAATAGTGACGCTCACAAAAACCCCCTTTCTGTGGTACCGCGGAGAGTCATGGCTGTCCTTGAAATGATCTATCGCTTAAGTAGGGAATGTGCAAGGGTGCAGCTTCCCCCCGTAATCTCTGTCTTACGGTTGAAGTGGATCCTGAAGGAGCCGTAGTCTGGTCATAGGACTGGACCTCTAAAGGCTGCTGACAGCTTTTTTAGCATACCGCCAGAAAGGCTTGCGCTAGCTCCTGGCTAGAAATGCGGTTGAGTGAAGGATTGATCTTGAGCAAAATCCTCCCCAGCTTTTCTGGGCAGCGGACAGATAGATATTGCGCTGCTGCAAGCGTACCCGGAATTGATCGAGGTCAGTGCCGGAAACATACAGTTTGACAACATGGTTGGGTGGCGGTTATCGAGAGGGAAGGGAAGTGTTTGGAACCAGAGAACCGCGACATGAGCCAGAGGAAATAGAGGGAAACAACCCCTCGCTAGGGTCACCCGCAGTATGAACTCCCGAGAGCCAAAAGGCCTGCCCCAACCATCTGACGCCGAGGCTGGTGTCTGGCAGGGTCAATCCATTGCCCGCCGCTTTATCTCGCCTGAGGGGTGGGTCATCCTGGTTGGGCGAACGGCAACGGAGAATGATGCGCTGACGTTCAAGCTTGCCTCGCCTAAAGACTTCTGGCTGCATGTGGCCAGTGAATCCGGTTCTCATGTTGTGGTCCGCAATCCAGCCGGGCTGGATCGCCTGCCGCGGGAAACCCTGCGTTTTGCCGCCTCGCTTGCAGCTGGCTACTCCAAAGCCCGTCATGCTGGTCAGGTAAGTGTCCATGTGACCCGTGTTGCCAATGTCCGCAAACCACGTGGTTTCCCGGCAGGAAAAGTTAACCTCACCCATTTCGAATCCGTTCGCGTTGCCCCGTTCCAGCAAGAGACGGATTGACAGATTGGGGAAAAAGTTGCCATGTTCCCTTTTTCCTGGAACCCCTAGGGCTGGGGAACCGACATAATAGAATTTGCCGGATAATGAGAACTGCCTACCGCCCCTTATACCCAGGATTCGTTGGCTTTTCGAGCCAATCCCGGCGTTTTTCGTAGGGCAGGTTAATATAGGTCTTCATAGCCAGCAGCCCGTCGTCCGACAGCATTGTCTCCAGAAACGCCGAGCTCTCAATATCAAGGCCTGCGGAGAGATGGGTATCACTTCCAGCATACACGGCATGCTTGGCGCGGGCCACGGCCAGTGGCGGAAAACTGGCAATCTCGTTGGCAATTTCCTGTGCCCGGGCAAGGGCATTGTCGGCCAGCTCGTGGACAAGCCCCAGAGCCAGCGCCTCCTCAGGAGGCACAACGCGGGAGCGCAAGACAAACTCGATCGCCCGGCCGGCGCCAATAAGACGGGACAGTCGCTGGGTGCCGCTGCCGCCGGGCAGAATGCCCAACTTCACCTCGGGCAACCCGAAGCGGTAATCGCCGCGCTGTCCAATACGAAGGTCACACGACAGACTGAGCTCGAAGCCTCCACCCATGGTGTCGCCGTTCATAGCCACAATCACGGGCTTGGGCAGATCACGCAGGCGCAGCAGCATGCCATGGTAGCCAGCAGTGAGCGACGTTCCTAAGGCACGCATGCCTTCACGGTTACTGGCCAGTTCAACTAGCTCTTCCACCGAATAGTGGGTAATGAATTTGCCCTCTATAGCCCCGGTCAGCACTACAGCGCGTATGGCTGGATCACGCCACGCTTGGATCAGGGCATTAAATTCTTGGGTTCCCTCGGCGCAGAAGTAATTCATCGGCGGGTTATTATAGGTTGCAACCACAACCCCACCTTCAACCTGGGTTGTCCAAAGACTCATGGTTCAGCCTCCTTTCTGGTTGTTGTTATGGGCTCCGGATGTGTCCGCCATTTCTTCGTACTTATTTCAGTCGCCCTACACCTCCCTGCTTGTCCCAGAACGTCCACGAATCAACTCAGAGGTAGTCCCGCTGAAACTCGCTTGAAAGTGGACACATGGTATCGACATCCCAGTCAAAGGTGAGGACCACAGAGCGATCCGAACGGTAAGCAAGCAGTCGTCTACCATCTTTAATGACAAGACTTTCCGCCTGCATAAAATCCAGCGTTTCCTCTTTGCCCGTGCGGTTACACACAATAAGCGGAAGACCCGTCTCCCTGGTCCGTTGTTCCCACTCGCCCTCAGGACCGTGGAGGCCAGGCCCCCACGCAGCTGAGGAGACGAGGATTTGCGTCCCTTGCCGCTTCAGCGTCTCGGTGACCTGCCTTGTATAGGCATCCGCGCAAATCAGCAGACCGACCTTGAGGGTCTGCCATTGGATTGGCAAGATCGTCTCGCCGGGAGTGGCCCAGAGGTCAGGGCGCGTGTTGATCTTCCGATGTTTCCCCAGGAGCTCCCCAGTGGAGTTGATGAGAAAAACGGAATTGTAGAGCTTATCAGTCTGTCTATCTCGCTCAGGACCGCCAACAAAGACCGTAATCTGTAACCTATTTACCAGCTGACAGAACTCCCTCATCCAGCTATCGGGTTGAGGCGCAATCCAGTCGGTGCCGACCAGCCGGGAAAACTGATAGCCCGAGACCGCCAGCTCTGGTGATACCGCCCAGTCTGCTCCTTTTTCAGCCGCTCGCTTGATCGCCTGTGCAAGCAACCGGCGGTTGTACAAAAGATTCCCTGGCACGGGAGCAATGTGTAGGAGGGATATTCTTAAGGGGGCGGTCATAAATGAGGGCAACTTGGTTTTCAGTACTATGCTGATTTTTCCTTCAAATAGAGCGCTGAGGGGTGAAAAGAATCGGAGAAGAGGCTAGCCCTTACCTTCTGTTCACCACTTTGAGGAGATCATCAAACTCCCCCCCGTCTAGCCAAATGCCACGACATTTTGGGCAGGTGTCTATGACCACTGACCGGTCGATGGCACTGTATATTCGCAGCAGAGTCGTTGCGTCGCGCGGGCACTGGCTGCGGCCAGCGCTTGGGTCGTCTTTTCTTCGAGCAGCTGTTGAATCGTTGACATAGCGATTGGGATAACGGTGCGTTTGCGCCCCATTTATAGTCCGAGCTTGTATCAAATGGTCCTCAAGCGGTCCAGAAGCTCTTTGGCGTGAGGACATGCGGCTTCGACGCGAGTTGGATCGACTTGCGCCAGCAAGTCGAAGGAGACCCTGCCCTTGGCATAGGGTTTCGAGCATTTAGCGGTAGCTCTCTGGAGTGCGTCGAGCACCGTCTTCTTGGGCACATCCTCCAACTGAGGCCATTGCCTGAGCGCGTTTTCTGCAAACTGTGCGCCGAAGTATCTTCGCAATGCATCGCGGTCGGCCAGGAACCAAGTCTCCATGATCTGAACCATCAGAAAGGCCTGACCGTCGCCGGCACCTCCGGGCTGATTCCAATGGTCGCGTTCTTGCAGGTGCTGCCAGACCGAGCGGCCCGCCTTAACCGAGGCCTCGCTGTCCACGAGGAGGAGGGGAACGATGTCCGGACGAGGGTCTGCGACGGCCGTGGCAAAGAGGTCGAAAGTTTTGTCGCGCCCGCCGCCCCGCACAACCCTCGGCATCTGGCTGCCGAGTTCAGCAGACTTGAAAAATTCGCTCCAACCTTCACGAAAACGTGCGCCGAGATCCCTCGAGTCGCCGCCGCCCTCAATGTAAAGCTTGGCGGTTACCATCGGTTTCCGCCCAATTCGCCCGAAGTCCAAAGAGCCCCAAGACGGTATTTTTCCAACCACTTCGCAAGATCGTCCTTGTCGAGACGGCGCATCTCGGTCTGTCCATTGTGCTTTTCACAGACTACGATGCTCTCCGGTGTTTCGGTCAGCGCATCGACAAGCACATCCGAATGGGTCGTCACGATCAGTTGACTACGTTCGGACGCTGCGAGCAGTAAATCTCTCAACGTGGGTAGCAGATCCGGGTGCAGGCCGAGTTCCGGCTCCTCGATCGCAACCAAAGGCGGCGGCTCGGGGTGCATCAGAATGGCCAGTAGGCACAGGTAGCGTAGTGTGCCGTCCGATAGGCGAGTGGCCGGAATCGCGCGGTTGTTGTCTTCTTCCAGGAATAGTGCCACTGTACCACCCGCCACGGAGTAGGTGACATCGACGATGCCATCAAAGAGCTTCTGCAATGCCTTGACGAGTTGCCGCTTTTTCTCTCCCGAGAAGTGCGACAGCACAAGCGCCAAGTTTTGCCCTCCTTCGTCCAGGAAGTCGGCGCGGTCGTGCGCGCTCTGGTTTTGGCGCAACTCTGCCGAAGGACCAAACGCCCAGTTCCGGTAAAGGCGAATACGTCCGTACTGTTCCTTCAGATGCCAAAGCGCCGGGTAATCCGGATTGGCAGCGTACGAGAGCAACGACTGCTCGGGTTGCATCTCACTGGCGAAGTCGATAGCGCCCGGGCGAGAACGGGCGAAGAGGCGCGGTGTCGACCATTCGCCGGCGCCCCTCTTCCTCTTGGAATCCAATCGCGCCGCCTCTGCGTTGGCGTTCGAGATTTCTAACGCGGCCTGCTCATCCTGAGGGGGGCGGTAATAGGACAGGGCGGCGCGCTCGTCGGCGTGCGTCTCCGAGGGCTCAACCTGCTCGTCAGTCACCTCGGGGCGACCGTTCTGGTCGGCCAGCCTTAACGAATGCCGCAGCACGCCGCCCAGCGGATAGTCGACCATGGCCTCCATGCTGATCGAATGCGGCGCGCCTGATCCCTTCCACAGCCACTCACGAACACCGCCCATGCGTGAGATCGGTTCTGAGATACCGCGTGGCGCGGCCTTGAGCAATGCAATCGTCTCCAGAAAGTTCGACTTTCCCGATCCGTTCGGGCCGATGAGGACGTTCAGTGGTTCCAGGGGCAAGTCGATCCCGCTTGGTCCGAAGGAAAGGAACCCCGAGACCTTCAGTCTATGGATTAGCATGCCATCTCCTCGTCTAGCACTTCATCCGCCGGGCGCGTCCGTCGGATTGGCCGCCGGGTTGACCAGGGCAGGGGCCGAGGTCCCGCTAGCCGCGGCCAGCGCTTGGGCCGTTTTTTCTTCGAGCAGCTGTTGAATAGTTGACATAACAATTGAGATAGCAGTAGCGTCGGGCCAACAACATATATAGCAAATACCGTTCTGTATTCGCAAGAGTTACAGCACGCGGCGATTTGCGTCGGTCCCGGCTTTGTGTCATTTTTTTGCTGGGAATGTGGAATTAGACAAGAACGCAGGACAAGATCCCGGTGCGAGCCGGGTTAGCGCACAGCCGGCGCAGTGGCGCGAATGGCTCAGCCGCTCTGCGTTCGGTGCGCGGGGTGGGCAATGTTACCTACCGCTGATTATTGACGATGTGCTGGACCACGATGTCGTGCGGCGCGGACAGCGGACCGTGCACTGCCTCTTTGGCCACATTCCGGCCACGGCCGCCGCGGGCAAGCTGTGTACACAGGTGGCCGGCTCCGGCGAGGTTATGCGTTTTAAACCGGACGGCACTGTTGATCGGCGGATCAACATCCCGGCAAAAACAATCACCAGTGTGGCCTTCGGCGGTCCTGATATATGTGACCTGTACATTGTTACCGCCAACAACGATCAGCGAGATCTGAAGGGCACGGTTTTCCGTTCCCGTTCAGAGATTCCCGGTTTGCCGGTGCCCAAGGCAAAGTTCTGAGGCCGATTGTGCCAAAGGGAGGTATGCTAGGCAGCTTTCGTCTCTGGGGGCTTGACCTCCACGGAGAGCTTCAGCCCGACGCTCTCCAACACAGCCTCAAGGGTGGAAAAGCGAGGATTGCCCTTGCGGGACAGCGTTCGGTACAAGCTCTCACGGCTCAGTTGCGTATCCAGAGCGATCTGTCTGATGCCTCGGGCCTTTGCGACATCGCGGAGAGCCAATAGGAAGACTTCTGACTCCTTGTCGGATTCGTCCTCTAGGGCAGCGTTCAAATAAGCCGCGGCTTCTTCAGGATCTTGGAGATCCTGATAGAGGATGTCTTCGTACGGAACGATTCGCTTTGCCATACGCTTATCTCCCAATATGATCAGCCCAATACTCTCGGGCCTTTTTGATATCTGCCGCTTGGGTCCGTTTAGTTCCTCCACACAAGAGGGGGATTAAACGGGAGCCGTCTTGTCCGATATACACCCGGTATCCCGGGCCGATATCTACGCGTAGCTCTAACACCCCGCGGCCGACAGATTTGTGATCTCCCAGGTTGCCTAGGCGGAGCCGTGCTATCCTAACGCGAATACTATTTCGCGCTTTCCGGTCTGTCAGCTGACGTAACCAATCCGCAAATGGGGTACTACCATCGGCTGCCACGTATGCTACGACTCGCCGATATCGCGCCTCAGACATACCTTATGGTAGCGTATAGGCTACTTTTCTGCAACACTTTGACAATTAGGCTGGGGAAGGCCGTAGGTATCCTGCGTGAAGTGCCCTTGCGACCTGAAAACGACCCATCCGATCGGTTAAGTTCAGTACCCAGAATCTCAAGGAACGTCAGCGGTAGAACTCCACATAGAAGCGAACGCTGCCGATGGCTTCGACCTCATGTGGAACTTCGGGCTCTACCACCCCGTACTTGTCCGAGCAGAGTTCGATCTCCTCAATCTCTGGCTCAAGGATGCGGTATCGCAGCTTCCCCTCCAAAACGACGATCTTTGCCCAGGTCCCAGCCTTGGTTCGGTGGGATTCCAGCAGGTTGTTCGGTATCGTTTCTTCGGTGAATTCGGAGGTTTTGGCATAATCCGAAACCTCTGCGGGGAGTGTTTTCATAGCCACATCTCCATTACATATTCAGCCTTACGACGACACCCCCGCTTTGACGACCAGTGAGGCGTAGCTGACCCCGTCGCCATTATCCGTACTAATCGGCAGCCCCGCATCACGCCAGCCCACCACTGCCCGCCCGGCCGGGTTCTGCCCACCACCAAATCCGCCCTGCATATTTGTCACATCGCTGTAGCCGGCCTGCTCCATGATCTCGGCGGCGTGTTGGGAACGTCCCCCCGCCTGGCAGCCGACAATCACCGCCACTCCTTTGGCAATATTGGCCTCGACAACCGCCTGAAAATGCGGATTCGGACTGGGTTGGCGGGTGGCCAGATCAAAAAAGATGACCGGAATATTAATCGCGTCCTCGGGATGACCGGCGGTAAATTCGGCCTCGGTGCGTACGTCAAGATAGATGACCGACGGATCACTGCTCAGGGTCTGGTGGGCTTGGGGCGGGGTAGTTTGTTTGACTGGCATACACGACTCCTCTCTTTCGTTAGCAACCAGAATTTTATATAGAACCAGAGCCAGCCAGAATATGTTCGGTGATCCTGTACGCCCAGTCAAGCGGGGAAGCGGTAGGAACACCGAGGCACAAAAGGAGAACACAATGGGAGACGCCGTAGTGTTAGAACGTCAAGGCCGCGTTGCCACAATTACCCTCAACCGCCCCGAGCAGTTCAACGTCATGAACACCGAACTGTCGATTGGCTTACGCCAGTCTCTCCAGGAGTGCGCCGATGATACGGAGGTCCGGGCTGTTATTCTGACCGGCAACGGTCGGGCCTTTAGCGGTGGAGGGGATATCAAGTTTTTTGTCAGTGAGCTGCAAACCCAAACCATCGGACCCAGCTTTGAAAAGATGATGCCCAATGCTGCACGCGGCGATTTCTCTGGTCCGCGAAATGCAAAAGCCAGTGATTGCCGCCCTCAACGGCGTGGCGGCAGGCGGAGGGCTGGGTTTGGCCCTGGCCTGCGATTTTCGGATTATGTCTGCCAAGGCCAATCTGGTGACCGCCTTTGTTGGCATTGGGGCCAGTCCAGACTCTAGCTCAACCTTCTTTTTGCCCCGCTTTGTTGGCATGGGAAAGGCAACAGAACTCTTTATGCGCAACACCCCGGTCTCGGCCCAGGAAGCGCTCGATCTGGGCTTGGCCACCGCGGTTGTCCCTCCCGAAAACGTTCTGGAAGAAGCCATGCGCCTGGCCGATGAGCTGGCCCAAGGACCGACCGCGGCATTTGGTCGGACCAAGCTGCTCTTAAATCAGAGCTTTGGCAGTTCTTTCCAAGAACAGCTCCACAGTGAAGCGCGCTCAATTACCATCTCGGCCCAGTCACCCGATTTTGCCGAGGGTGTGACGGCGTTTGTGGAAAAACGTAAGCCGAGCTTTAAGGGCAAGTAGCCTCCTCTATGAAAGCCATTCTTTTTGCAGAACCCCGACGGCGCGTCGGTCAGGGCGATAATCCGTCCGCCGCGCGCCTTCCTCGATCGAACAGCGTGACGGCCATGGTATTGTCCGAGAATTATTATTCGACCCCTATTTCAGAATAAGGTCAGGGAGGTGGTGCGGCCATGACCAGCCTACGGGTGCCCCACAAGAAAATTGGCTCCGGCGATACCTTTGAGACGCTACATCGTGGACTTGCAGTCGCCCTGATTTCGACCCAACGTGATGACTTGAAGACATGCCGTCTGAATGAATCTCTTTCCGATGTTATAAATGCTATAAAAGATCATAATGAGCGGGAGCGCTACGACTATCTTCCTGTGACAAATGATGAAGGAGACAAAATCGTCGGGCTTTTTCATGCCGTAGATTTCGTTGATGAGTCTTCCCTTACAGGGCACGTCAAAGAGCGTTGCTGTCCGCTGTTGGAAGAGCATTTGATCGGGGCGGATGCGAGTATCCTGGACTTCATCAAAGAAGCGGATTGCAAGCCCTGCCGCCTTGTCGTTTCAGGAACAAGAATCGTCGGGCTAGTCACCCTGTCCGACCTCCAGAAACTACCCGTCCGTGCAGCCCTTTTTGCGCTCATCACCGGACTTGAAATCACGATGTTTGAAGCGATCAAAAAAAAGTTTCCGACTGGCGAAGGCTGGTTGGATTCCCTCAGCGGCGGTCGGCAGCAGAAGATCAAAGATGAAAAAGAAAAAAGCAAGAAAGAAGATGGTTTTGTAGACGCGCTGCTATTTACTCAATTCTGTGACAAGGCGGATATACTAACAAAATCTCTTCCCTTTTCTCGCCGCAAAAAGGAACTACGCAACATTCAAAATCTCAGGGATAGTCTTGCCCATGCCAATGAGTACGCGGTAACACCGGAAGACGCGCGAAAGGTTTGGGCTGTTGTCAAAAGCCTGCTGAAACTGAGGGAAGAGATCCAGGACCAAGTCTTGAACATAGCGACCGGGTCCTAAGGCGGGCGGCCGCCTTTGGAGCCGTCCGAATAGTTCAGAGCTACCTCAAGCCGAGCGCGGGAGTATTAAAAAATCGCTGGAGGCGGCTTCCTCCGCCCTTCAGTGATGCACCGGACACTGTCCCGCGGCCGCGTGATGAGCCCCTAGCGCCTCGGGAGTCTGGCGCTCCACCTTCGGCACTCCGTGTCGCCGCTGATAGCTCACACGGCACGGACTGGCCGGCCACTTGGTCATGGCGCCAGACACCGGCTGGGGATTGGGATTAAGCAGGCTGAACTCATAGTGTTGCAACAACAGGCTGAGCACCACCTTCATTTCCAGATAGGCAAAATTCACTCCGGCGCAGCGGTGCACGCCGCCGCCAAAACCAATCAGGCTATGCGGGTTGCGGGACTCGTCGCGTTCCGGAGAGAAGCGCTCCGGGATGTAGCGGCCGGGCTCAGGAAAGACCTCCGGCATGCGGTGAGAAACCGACGGAGCGGCGAACACCTGGCTGCCTTTGGGCACCTGAAAACCGTTGATATCAAGGTCCTCGGCGGCGGTGCGCATCAAAATATAGGCGACCGGATGGAGCCGCTCGGTTTCTTTGACCGCCCAGTCAATGCGCGCCAGCTGACGCGCATCGGCCATCGTTAGGTCCTGGCGGTCACCGATGAGCGCGTCCTGTTCGTCAATCACGGTGTGCAGATAGTCAGAATGCTGCAACAGGTCGATCAGCGCCCAGCTAATATGACCGGCGGTTGTTTCATGACCGGCCCAGACCAGGAGCAGAATCAAATTGATGACGAGCTCCTCATCGACCGGTCTGCCGTCAGAAAAATGCGCCTCAACCAGGGTCTGCAGAAAGTCGGGCGGATCGGCCGGCTGCTGGCGGCGGGTGCGGATCAGTTGGCCTAACATGCGGTGCAACTTTCTTTTGGCCTTTTGGCTTTTGAGCAATTTGGGCAGGGGCAACCACAGCGGCAGAATGGCTTCCATGCCCCCGGAGAAGCGCCGAAAGTCGGCAAAGAATTCACCGCCCAGACGACTCCGAAAATCCGAACCCAAAAAGGCGTGGGCGGCGATATTCATGACCACCGGGCCAAGGGTCGGAATTAAATCAAACGAACCGCTGTCACCCAGTTGGTCGATGAGATCACGGGTCTCCTGGACCATGGTCGAGACATACTGGTTCATCTGCTGGCCCTGGAAACGGGGCAGAATAATGGCGCGTTGCTCCAGGTATTCTTCAAACTCGGCAAAGAAGTAAAACCGTTCGTGGAACATTTTGATGAAGAACGGATAGCCTTCCCGAATCGACAGCAGCTTGTCGGTTTCGGCAAAAAAGAAGCGGTTGTTTTCAGGCCCAAGGAGGATGACCGCAGGCTTGGTGCCGAGCCGTAGAGAGAACACCGAGCCGTGCTCCTGATAGCCGCGTTCCAGGAGCGGAATCGGGTCTCTGAGAAATTGGAGCGCGTGTCCAATAACCGGGGTCGAACCGCTGACTGTCGGGGGTAATGAAAGCGCTGTCATGGGCTTACTCCTATGGCTGTTGTGAGGTCCGAGACGGCAGGCGAACGGTGGCCGTGGCACGCACAGACAGCTCATCATTCTGATTTGTGGCCGTCTGGGCAATCTCGACATAGGGCGCCTGGTCTTGTTCAAAAATGCGCGTGACCTCACCGTTGATATACAGGGTGTCACCAACCGGATTATGGCGCCGAATTTCCACATGAATACGGCGCAGGAAGCCATCATCCCCCATCCAGTCGGTCAGATGGTGGGTCATCCACGAGGTGCGCTCCGGTCCATAGTCATACGCGTCGGGCGTGCCGACCAGGGTGGCCAAGTCGCCGTCCCAGTGCACCCGCTCCGGCACATCCGGAATGCCAAAGCGATCCGGAATACCCAGGCCGGGATGTTTTTTGAGCTGCTTCCAGGCCAGACGGTTGGCCCGAATATACAGACCACCCCAGCCCTGGGCGTAGCAGATAAAGCCCGTCACCGTCATCGGACCTTTGACCATGGTGGGCAGTTTTTCGCCGACCCGAACGTCTTCAATATAGCGTGGGGTCGCCCCCCGGATTTTTTCCTCGGCGTACTGGGCAAAGATCTGGGCAATATTGTCGCGCGAATAGCTGACGGGCTGGCGTTGTTTGACCTCGGTGTATTTGGTGCCCCGCTCGCGGGCGGTATCGCGCTCGGTCCGAAAACACCAGCTATCGCCGCTAGCCACGGGTTGCTTGTGCTGATTGTAGTACTCAACGTGGTAGACCTGCTGAATCGCCCGGCCGGCAAAGCGGGTGTCGTGCTCGATCAGGTCTTTGAGCCAGGCTTTGGTGGTAAACGCGTCGCCGCGCAGCATGGGGGTATGCCAGCTGATATCGGCCCCCGCCCACATGGCGTGCACGCCAGGCAGCCCGCCAACATAACCGCTCAGGATGCGGTTCAGAGGAAAAACAAACGACGGCGGAGCGACCAGCGTTCCGTACTGTGTTGTGACGGCATAGTCGGGGTCACACCACAGCGGGTTATCGTCACCGATGCCATGGGCGTAGTGACGAATGTTGTCGCGGGTAGCTTCGTAGCACCACGGTTCCAGCGAGTCCTCAATCGGCACCTCAATCAGCTGACGGAGGGCGGCCAGGGATTCATCGCTAATCAGGGAAAAACGTTGCTCTGCCATGCGGTTTCTTTTTCCTTCCGTTGGTCTTTGTATACCAGCTTGGCCACAGCGTTCAAGAGCAAGTGCCGCCGGCCATCAGTACGATTTCCAGGGCGGTGTGTCCGGCGCAATGGCTGCCCTGGCCGCCTATCATCGGGCCTTGGAAACCGGCTATGGGAAACATATCGACCTGTCCACCCAGGCTTTTATCGCCGCCTTTTTAGAGCAGAATTTTGTCTACTACTCGTACAGCGAACGGATTGCCTCGCGTTTGGGAAAACGGTTGCTGTATCCGTGGGGCATCTTTGAGTGCAAAGACGGGCTAATCTTCATTGTGGCGGTCGAAGAGAACCAGTAGGAGCGGATTGTCGAACTGATGGGCAGGCCCGAGTGGTCCGGCTCAGTCTGGATTTTCGGCCCTCTTGAGGGGTACTTTTTACTGGGCCACAAACCCGCCATCGACCGGCATTTGAATCCCGGTCACAAACGACGCGGCCGCCGAACACAGCCAGACCACAGCCTGGGCAATTTCCTCTGGCTTGCCAATCCGCCCGACCGGCCGGCCTCAGCCATCAGGGCGCTCCTCGCTCGACGCCGCCGTTTGGGCGCCGCTGCGCAGTTCCTCAATATCGTCCGGGTCGAGCATGAGCACGAACTCGGGGTAGGCTTCGATACCGAGTTCCATCGAGTCCTGGCCGATCTCTTCGACACTGCGCGAGACCCGGACCCCCAATACCTTTTCCAGGGCCAGCCACACCAACCAAGAAGTCCCGAACACGAACACACCCACCGCGAGCACTCCGAGGAGCTGTACGCCGAAGTTGCCACCAGCCGCGATACAGACCGCCAACGTTCCCCAGATACCGGCGAACAGATGGGCTGGAACCGCGCCGACCACGTCGTCCACCTTCATGACCTCCAGCAGCTTCATGCCACCCAGGCACAGCACGCCGCCAGTCGCCCCGATG
Source organism: uncultured Binatia bacterium (SeqCode) (assembly GCA_965220955.1). Taxonomy (GTDB): domain Bacteria; phylum Desulfobacterota; class Binatia; order Bin18; family CBDCRK01; genus CBDCRK01. The sequence continues at coordinate 42,069 of CBDCRK010000039.1, forward strand.
ATGACCGCCCAATAATGCTCGACAATGTCCGGTCCCGCCGTAATCGAGACGAGGCCCGCAATGGCTCCGTTGAGGACCGCGAGGAGATCGATCCGCCCGAGTAGAGGCCGTGATACAAACAGGGCGGCCACGACCCCCGCCGCTGCCGCAAGGTTCGTGTTCACGAGCACGTTGCTCATCGCCACCGCGTCGACCACGCCGGCCAGAGCGAGTTGTGAGCCACCGTTGAAGCCGAGCCACCCAAACCACAAGATGAGGACGCCTAAGGTGACTAGCGGGACGTTCGAGGGCGGCGTGGATTTGATGCTGCCATCGCGCCGAAACTTGCCTATTCTCGGCCCCACGACGATGGTGCCGGCTAGCGCGGCCCAGCCGCCGGTCGAATGGACAATGGTGGAGCCGGCGAAGTCCTGAAAACCCAGTTGACTGAGCCAGCCTTCACCCCACGTCCAGGCGCCAATGATGGGATAGATAATTGCTGTCAAAACGGTTGTGAAAGCAAGGAACGACCACAGCTTTACCCGCTCGGCTAGGGCACCGGAAACAATCGAGGCGGCAGTCGCTACGAAGACCATCTGAAAGAACCAGTCCGACATCGTGGAGTAGCCGTTCTTGACGACGGCGGCCTTCGCTCCTTCCTGGCTGGACAACAGGGCCAGCTCATCGGCCGAAGGACCGTGGAGGAAGGTAGCGGAGCCGATCCAGGACTCTACATCAACGTACATGAGGTTGTACCCAATGAAGTAGTAGGTCAATCCTGCGATCGAATACAGGCCGATGTTCTTGAGACAGATCACCGAGGCGTTCTTGGTGCGCACGGAGCCGGACTCCAGCATGGTGAAGCCCGCACACATCCACATAACGAGCGCCCCCCAGATGAGAAACGAGAAGGTGTTCAGGATAAACTGAGCCTCCTCGTCTATGGCTGCCTGGGCGGTGTTTGCCAGCAACACGAGGCCGAATACTGCGAGAAACGCTCCCACTGTCACGGGGCAACGGACGCTGCCACGGCGACCGCGCGTACCTGGTTCGTATCCGCCACGGATGACGCCTATCGTTTTTTTGCCGTACATCATTTTCTCGCCGTAGGCACCGTACTTGGCCATGACTTTCTTGTCGGGGTCGCACAACCGGGAAAACGACAATTTGTATTTGGTGACAAACTTCTGGTGTGAAGCCTCATTGTCAGGCGAGATTCCGAGCACCGTCGCGCCGTGCTGCTGAATGTCTTGCCATACATCACGAAAAGCATGCTTCTTTGGTGCAGCCGGGTGTGTCGTCCTTGGGATAAAAGTAGACAATCACACCTTGGCCTTTGAAATCTTTGAGGGAAACCGTATTCCCGGACGGGTCTTTGAGGCGAAAGGCCGGGGCGGCTTTTCCTTCTTCAACCGGCATCGCGTTGTCCTCCTTGTCGTCTTGCGCGTTCGGACGCTAGTGCTTGTATCAGATTTTCTTCTTCCAGATCAATTGCCCGTTCCGGGTGTACGCCGAGCCAACCCAAAAGGCCAGCCGCCCGAAATCTGAATCAACGCATAACCCAGGACAAAGGTGTGGTTCTCTTCGCTTGAGAGTTTCGCCAAGATACTATCAGATCGAAACCGCGCACTCTTGAAGATGATTGCGGAGGAAGAGCCGGCATCGCTCGCCGAATTGTCCGAGATTTCGGGACGCGCCAAGTCAAATCTGTCCAGAACGCTCCACACCTTGGAGCAATACGGTCTTGTGCATTTGGCAAAGGGCTACAAGGGCAGGATCGCCCCGCGCGTGCCTTATTCGGATATTATTCTGGTCATACCGACCGGGGCGCCTGCCAAAGAGACGGTGCCTCCCATGGTACAACCTGATTGACGCACCGTCGATGCGGGAGGATAGGATGGTCGAGGGTGGGGATTGACCTAGGGAATCCGGGATTCCGAAAATGGGTAAAGTCCTTGGGGATATGTTCCTGGGCTTCGGCCTAGATATACTCCAGCCGCAACTTGTCCAGCAGCAGGCTCCAGTTGGCTTTGCGGTCGGTCAGGTAGAAAAAAACATAGACGGAAAGTTGCGGTAGTACGGATCGTAGGGACGCTTGGCCATACGCCTCCCCCCACGTCAGGGCTGTTGCGGGCTATTCGGTGCCGGGCAGCGGTGGCATCTTTGGATAGGACGGCAAATCCGGGTCAAGTATATCCCAGGGCTGGGCGCTGGAGGTCCAGATGTTTGCGCTCGGCCGGAACCAGCTGGGATCGTCCAAAGTGCCCACCCGGATGCCCATTTTGTCGGCCAGGATGGCGGGCCGGGTAAACAGCGGCGTGCCGCACTCCGGGCAAAAGCCCTTGCGGACCGTGTTGCCGCTGTCGGCCGTGCGTTCGTGATACTTCACCTCGCCGCTGATGGTGACGGCAGCGGCCGGGACCAGCAGGCTCGACGTGTGTCCGCCACCGCTCACCCACTGACATTCCCGGCAGTGGCAGTTGCCCATAAACAAGGGCTCGGCACTACACTCGTAACGAATCGCGCCACAGGCGCAGCCTCCAGTAAATGACATAGCTATTCTCCTCTTGGTGTACTCTCCTAGCATTTTGGCCTTTGACACAAAACCCCATTCCCGGATTCCACTTCGTTCCATCCAGGCTACATTTCTATCAGCCCCCAGACACCCAACACAGGCTCCCTTGCCTGCCCAGAGCCTGATCGTTATATCTTTGCCTAATAAATAAACCAATTTGTATTGGACAGGACTGCCATGCCAAGCCCCGCCCCGGTCGCGCCCTCCGAACGCATCGAAGCCATCGACACCATCCGGGGTTTCGCGGTACTTGGCATTCTGCTCATGAACATTCTGGCCTTCGGGCTACCGTCCCGGGCCTATTTCGACCCATCCGTGGACGGCGCGGTCAGCGGCGTCGATTTCGGCGTCTTCTTCGTTGTGGACTTCTTGATCGAGGGCGCCATGCGGGCGTTGTTCTCGATGCTGTTCGGGGCGGGGGTCGCAATCCTGACAGTCAGTCGGGAAACTCGCCTCAAGGGAGCGGGAATCTACTACCGCCGCCAGTGCTTGCTGCTCGGCATCGGCCTTGTCGATGCCTTCGTCCTACTGTGGACGGGTGACATCCTGGTCCACTATGCGCTGGCTGGCATGGTCCTGTATCTCTGCCGCAACTGGCGGCCGAAGAGCCTCGGCATCGCCGCGAGCTGCATCTTCGCCTACTTGGCCATCTCCTACGCTGCGATCTTCCTTGTGCTCTCTTGGGGGCCAGTGCAAGCCAAAGCGGTGCAGACGCGCCTCGAGGCCGGCCAAGCCGTCTCCGCCGAGGATCGGGCCATGCTCGATGCCTGGGTCGACTTGGAAGCCATGATCCATCCCCCAGAGAGCATCCGGGCCCGGGAGGCGTTGAAATTCGAAGGGTCTTACCGCCAGGCCTTCGCCGCCAACGCCGAGGAGGTCGGCGAGGTGTACGCCTTCGTCCTGCCGATGTTCTCCATCTGGGACGCCGCCGCGTGCATGCTGCTCGGCATGGCGCTCTACAAGACCGGCTTCTTCCAGGGACGGCGCAGCGTGCGTTTCTACACGCTGGTGGCGGTCTTCGGTTTCGCCTTCGGTCTATCGGTTAACGGATTCGAACTGGCGATGAAAATCAGTAGCGGCTACGCGCCCCAATGGGTGTCGGGCGCGTCGATGTTCACCAATGACCTCGGGCGCGTGTCGATGGCGTTGGGATTCGTCTCTCTAGCAATGATCGCCTGGCTGCGCGACTGGTTCGCAAGACTGCGGCAAGGCCTCGCGGCCGTCGGACGCATGGCGCTCACGAACTACATCCTGCAAAGCGTCTTCGGCCTTGTGATCTTTCACGATTTCGGGCTTGGGCTCTGGAACGAACTAGCGCGCCATCAGCTTTACTACATTGTGCTGGCAGAGTGGATCGTCATGATCTGGTTCAGCATCTGGTGGCTTGGCCGCTACCGGTTCGGCCCGCTGGAGTGGCTGTGGCGGTCGCTGACCTATGGGCGCGTCCAGCCCATGGCCGCGTGATGACGGTCAACGGGCGCTGGCGAAAGCGATTGTCTAGTGGCAGATCTTGATCGCACCATGACCGTGGGAAAAGCCATCGTCGCCGACTGGACGAGAGTTCCCGGCTGGCAGACCGACGAAGAGATTCGCGATTTCGCTCAGACGCTCAGCCGGCATCGATCGAGGTTTGCCTTTCCCAACGAGTTTATTGACGCAGCCCGAGCCGGGGAGTTCACTACGATCGCTAATTCCGGAATAGGGCCTTGAGGCGCTCGGTCCAGCTTGGGTCCGGGTCGGGCACCTGGAGCGCCATGCGACTGTGGATTTCACTCAGGTCCCAGCCGGTGAGCGAGGCCAAGGTCAGCGCTGCGGTCTGTTGTCACTTGGCGAGCTGCCTGCGGTACTCCTCACCGGCCGGACACGCTACGTCTCCTTTCCAGGGGTAGCGCAGGACGTAGCGTCCCTGAAAATTGCTGCTGTCACTGGTCAGCTTGAATCTGAGGTCCTCGGGGAAATGCTGAGCATTGTACCGCGCGTGCAAACGGGTCACAAAGACCGGCAGGCCTACTATGCGGGGCGCAAAATCTGGAGCGGAAGGGTTTTGTGGCAGCCACCAGACCCCCAGCGATTCGAGCTCCTCGACGGATAGCGGATCGGCCGCGCAGGGGTCGCACCAGCCCATGTTCCAGGCATACTCGGTGAATACGGCGCGCTGGTTTTCCTTGTCGGTCGCGGTTAAGAATAAGTCGGTATAAAACTGCTTGAACTCCTCTTTTACATACACCGGAATCTCTTTGTCACTGGGAATCTTGGGGTTGCGGTAGTTGGTGACTTCGACCCGGTATTGCTTAGTGAGAAAATAGATCAGCAGATCCTGGGGACCCTCGGCATTCAGCATGCCCAGGCGGATGGGCAGCATGAACCGCGGCGATTCAAAGGCGAACTGGAGAGGGCGCAGCGAGGTGAAGCCTGATTGGGCCTGCTCTTTCAGGTTCACCTTGGCCACAAAGAACTTTATCTCGCTGCGGATGTAGGGTGCCAAGGCTGCGGCCGCGCCGGCCGGAATATTATAGTCGTTCTGCCGCAGCCAGGTTTCGAGACCATCGGACTGTTCGGCGGACAGGATGACAATGTCGTATTCGGCGACAGAGTACTCGGCTTCGACCTTCACCCCGAGATCTGCGGCGCTTTTTTCCCGTGTACCTGCGGCTGCACCCGCGATAATAGCGCCCGTCGACGCCCCCAAAAGGACATTCTCTGGCGGGCGACACGGATCCGGATCATAATACTCAACCAAACGCGGGGCCGAGTAGGCGTCCAGGTGTTTCACAACCTTGGGCTCGATGACGCGCACCATCTCACGCTGCAGAATGACGGGCACCGGGACCACCAGGGCGAACTCTTTGGGGTTACCCTGATAGTTGTTCACCATAGCGTGCTCAGGATACGCGGATAGCCGATGTAGGGCAGCAGGTTTAAGACGGTTTCATACATCTGTAGCTCGCTGAGTCCGGCGTCTTTGCCCTCGCTGAAGAGCTGCTCGGCGCTGATTCGGACCTGCACCCTAGCGATCACACGAGAGGCTGTTGCTATGAGCGCGAATAATACTCCTGCTGACTTTATCCGCGAGATTATCGCCACCGACCTCAGGGCCAACAAAACCGGCGGCCGGGTGGTGACCCGCTTTCCGCCCGAACCGAACGGCTATCTGCACATCGGCCACGCCAAATCCATCTGTCTCAACTTTGGTATTGCGGCCGAACACAGGGGGGTGTGCCACCTGCGGTTTGACGATACCAATCCGACCAAAGAAGACCTCGAATACGTGAGGTCTATTCAAGAGGACGTCCGCTGGCTGGGATTCGACTGGCAGGCAAACTGTTCTACGCCTCGGACTACTACGAGCAGCTGTACCAGTACGCCGTGCACCTGATCACAAACGGCAAGGCGTATGTGGACAGCCTGAGCGCCGACGAGATACGCGAGTATCGCTGGACCCTGACCCAGCCGGGCAAAAACAGTCCGTATCGAGACCGGTCTGTCGCGGACAACCTCGACCTGTTTGCCCGCATGCGCGCCGGTGAGTTTGAGGACGGCAGCCAGGTCTTGCGGGCCAAAATCGACATGGCCTCGCCCAATCTCAATATGCGCGACCCGGTGATTTACCGTATCCGTCGGGCCACCCACCATCGGACCGGGGACATGTGGTGCATTTACCCTATGTACGACTTTACCCACGGTCAGTCTGACGCCATTGAGGGCATTACCCATTCGATTTGTACGCTCGAGTTTGAAGACCACCGGCCCCTGTACGACTGGTTCCTCAAGGAGTTGCCGGTGCCGTGTTACCCGCAACAGATCGAGTTTGCCCGACTCAACCTGACCTACACCGTGATGAGCAAACGCAAGCTGTTAGAACTTGTCACCAACCGGCACGTCACGGGCTGGGACGACCCGCGTATGCCGACCCTCAAGGGCTTGCGCCGCCGCGGCTACACGCCGGAATCGATCCGCAATTTTTGTGAGAACATCGGTGTCGCCAAGCGCAACAGCGTGGTCGATATGGCCATGCTTGAGCACTACGTGCGGGACGATCTCAACAGACGCGCCCCCCGGGTCATGGCCGTGCTGCGTCCGCTGAGGGTCGTGATTGACAATTATCCGCCCGACCGTGTCGAACAGCTCGACGCCGTCAACAACCCCGAGGACCCCAGCGCCGGTACCCGTCAGATGCCGTTTTCGCGGGTGGTGTACATTGAGCAGGACGATTTTCGGGAAGCCCCGCCCCGAAAGTTTTTCCGTCTTGCGCCGGGTCGTGAGGTCCGGCTGCGCTATGCGTATATCATCAAGTGTGTTGAGGTGGTCAAAGACGACAGCGGCAACACTGTTGAGCTGCACTGTACCTATGACCCGGAAACCCGCAGCGGTGGGTTGGCCGCGGCCCGCAAAGTCAAAGCAACCCTGCACTGGGTATCGGCCACCCACGCCATCCCGGCCGAAGTGCGGCTGTACGACAGTCTGTTCACCAAACCCGACCCGGACAATGTCGAAGCCGGACACAGCTATACCGATTTTCTGAATCCCAACTCCCTGGAGGTGCTGCCGGCGTGTCAGCTCGAGCCCGGCCTAGCCGTAGCGGAGGTCGGCAGTCGGTATCAGTTCGAGCGCCTAGGCTATTTCTGTGTTGATCCGGATTCGGTTGAGGGCCAGCCGGTCTTTAGTCGAACGGTGACCCTGCGGGATACGTGGGCAAATATCCAAAAGGCGGGCAAGGGTTAAGAGATCAGAATTGATTACTCTATTAAGTATTTTTACTCAGTAGAGCAAATTCCTCTGGATACCTATCCAGTTGTCAGCGTTTGAACGGATCCAGTACGTCCACACCGAATTGGCGAAAGTCACGCACATTTCGGGTCACAACGGTCAGCCTGTGCACCAGGGCTGTCGCCGCGATCATGGCGTCTTCGATCAGTGTGTCCGACTTTCGATGCTTGAGCCGCGCCCATTCCCTGAAAGCGGCCGCATCCATGGGCAATACGCCGTAGGAGCCAAGGACTTTGTTGAGCCAGGTTTCCAACTCCTCCGCCTTTGCGTCGTCCTGCTCGCGTGTCATCTCGATACCGGCCTGAATCTCTCCGACCGTCACCGCCGATAGAAAAAGCTGATCGGCAGGGATATTCGCAATCCAACTCAGGACCGCCTTGTGCGGGTTGGGGCGCCGCAGTTCGGAAACGACGTTGGTATCAAGAAGATACATCGGCCTACTCGAAGGCCGGGGACGCCCGATGACGATGCTTCGGACGCGGTGGCGTCAGCGCATCCGTTCGCGCTTCCGGCGCGAGGAGGAGTTCCTTCAAGTCAGGTCTCGTCATCTGTTGTAATCTCCGCCACTGCTCAATTGGCACGAGCACCGCCGCTTCCACACCTCGCTTGGTCACGATCTGGGGTCCCTCGGCGAGGCTCGTTTCGAGCAACTCGCTGAACCGCGCCTTCGCGTCTTGAACCTGCCATGTTCTGCTCATGGATTCTCCCGGAAACTGGATTGCCTTATGACTAGACGTAAAACTAGTCCGGTCTCCGCTCAATGTCAATGCGATTCAAGATCGTCATCCACCAGTTCACCCCCACTTGCTTGGGGACGATGCCTACACGCGTTCTGCCCACCCGCGCCCGTTTAACGCCCGTTACTGGCAAAGCGCCTCAAGTAGCGCGGTCCTGATCAGGCAAGACGCGCTGATACACGAGCTCGCAGCGTTTGTTCGTCCTGTCTACCAGGCGCTGGCCCTCGGCTTTGTCAGCTTTGATATTGTGCGCTCTTTTGACAACCCTACAGCCGCTGCACATCGGGCAGGGCGGCCAGCTGTCTGTCGAGCGTCAGAACTTGCAGGCTAGCGCGAGCGTACTCGTCGGCAATGAGGCGGTCAAACAGGCCGACGCCCCCGGAAGCCTCAATGGCAGCAAAAACCGAACCCCCGTTCAACGGCGCAACCAGCCCGCTGTGCAGCACGTCGAGCAAGCCGGCACGGGCCTCTGCCTTGGATACCTCATAGTGATGCTGAACGGCGACATAGGCCTCGCCGATGACTTGGCAACGCAATACGCGAAGTCCGCCTCGGGTTCACCAGTCAGCAACCGTACAAGCACGGACGTATCAATCCCGAAGCGTCGGGTCATAGGGTTGCTCGCGGAACGATTCGAGATCGAACGGGCTACGTCCACGTTTAAGCTTGGTACGCAACGGCGCAAGGCGGGTAGGGTCGATTCGCCGGGGCCGCAGAACGAAGCCGTTGGGACCTTCTTCCAGCTCAAGCTGGTCGCCAGGCCCTACCCCTAGCGCGTCCAGCACCCGCGCGGGGAAGGTGACTTGGCGCTTTGACGTAATCTTGACGATCATGCGTTTCTCCTTACAAAAGACTTAGCTAAGTAAGGCAGAAGAATCAAGCATGAGGAGATGAATGAATGCCGCCCCGCCCGACCGCCGGTTGCCCTAGCGGCCGATATAATCCTCAAGCTTGGGCGTTTTGCTCTCCTGCCACAGGTCAACCAGCCGCTTGGGGATGAGCGTTGTCACCCGGTCGCGCGAGCCCCGAAACCAGTTGCTGATTCCCGGTAAGCTCCACACGTAGTGCTCAAGTTCGGCCTTGACCTCGTCAACAAACTGCTGGACCGCCCCGCTGCGAACCTCCAGACGTGACCACTTGTTCTCGAACATGGCCCGCAGGCACTCGATAATATAGCCAATCTGACACTCGGCAAAGAAGATACCGCTGCCCCCATGGCCGGGCGTGCCGTTCGGACCCGGCGTGATAAACAGGTTGGGGCAGTGTTCGAGCGCCATGCCCTGATATGTTTCGAGATTTTCGTCCAGCAGGGTGCGCACATCAACCCCGTTGCGACCGTTGACCCGAATCGGCCACAACACCTTGCCGGTGTCAAAGCCGGTGGCGAAGACAATGATATCGACCGGCTCATGGCCGTCAGCGGTGGTGATCCCGTCGGCGGTAATGCGCTCAATCGGTGTATCAATCAGCCGCACATCATCCCGCCGCAGCGCCTGATACCAGCCGTTGTCGAGCAACAGCCGCTTGCCGTACGGCGGATATTGGGGCAGCACCTTTTCGACCAGGGCCGGCATATCCCCGATCTGAGCCTTGATGTACTCGGTCATCTGACCGCGGAGTTTGTCGTTGGCCTCATTCACCGAACGTTCCGGATAGGGCCAGTTGGGATCGATCCGCAAGGTCGGCAGGATGGAATCGCCGATCTGCCAAAACTGGCGGAAGCGGAACCACGACAGATAGGTCGGGATCTTGTCGATCAGCATCCGCTCGGTACCCGACAGGGCTTTGCCGTACTGGGGGTGCGACAGCATCCAGTGCGGGGTGCGTTGATAGATCAGCACCTCGCGGGTCTGGGGCGCAATGGCCGGCACGATCTGGTTGGCGCTGGCCCCGGTGCCGATTACCGCCACCCGTTTGTTGCTCAGATCGACCTCGTGGTCCCAGTATGTGGAGTGGAACGACGGGCCTTGGAAGGCGTCCACGCCCTCAATGTTGGGCCACTTGGGAATCCGCAGCAGGCCGGTCGCTCCGATCAAAAAATTGGCGCTGATGCGCTCGGTCGAGCCGTCGCCACGGCGCAGGTCAATATCCCACACCGCCTTCTCGTCGTTCCAGCTCATGGTCTCAACCGCGGTGTTGCACTGCAGCCGATCGCCAAAGTTGCGGCTGGCAACGATTTCTTTGACATATTTCAGCAGCTCGGGCTGGTGACTGAAGTGCTCCGGCCAGCCCATATCGGGCGCAAAGGAGTACGAGTACAGCAGGCTGGGCGTATCCACCCGACAGCCTGGATAGCTGTTCTGCCACCAAGTGCCGCCCGGCTCGGGATTCTTTTCGAGAATCGTGAACGACGACAGGCCGAGTTCTTCGAGTCTGAGACCGGCCAGGACGCCGGTCACCCCGGCGCCGATAATCACAACTCTAAAGTCGGCCGGTGGGCTGAGCGGCGGGGTTTTCCCCCGCGGGCCGAGCCCCATCTGTTCACGCGCCATGGGGCCGTACTCGGGGGCGACCGGCATGCCGGCGGCCAGGTTCATCGCCGCCTGTAGGACCTCGTTGCTCGGCGGTCCGGCCGTTTTCTGGCCCGATAGATAGGCCGGCAGCACCTCGGCCGCTTTTTGCTCAATCTGGGCTCGGTCGCGCAGATCCGGAACGGCGTGCGGATCTGCGGCCAGGTGGGTCACAACTGCCGCCAGGGTTCGCCTGTCGGCCTGCTCAAGCAGGGACGGAATATCAATATCAATGGTGTTTGTCATAGCGGCAAACTACAAGAACCGGGCCGACTTGTCTAGAAAGCCAACAAGAAGACCGCCGAGGGCTTACCAGGCGGGCTGGGCGGGGCCAGGCTCCACACAGCGCCGAGGGGAGCAGGGGCTGAGATGGATTGACAATTTTTCTTTCGAGCGTCATGCTGAAGCAACCGAAGGAATCTTGACCCAGAACACGGGTGAGTACCGTTCCGCGGTTGCGTAGGTCCGGCTCACTCGGAGAACGTTTGAGGAAGAATACAGATGACAGACTTCCATGTTGAGCCTCTCGATGCGAGCTTCGGGGCGATCGTGACCGGACTAAAGCTCACCGAAATTGACAATACATCCTTCAGCCGGCTCTACGCCGCCTGGCTTGAGCACGCGCTGCTCATTTTCCCGGATCAGCATCTATCGAATGAACAGCAAGTGAAATTTGCCACACGATTTGGTGATCTGGAGTTTGATCTTGTGGCGATTAGCAATGTGAAAAAAGATGGGAGCCTTCGAGTAGAAGATGATTCAGACGGAATCATTCAAGGGCTCAAGGGGAACATGGGCTGGCATTGTGATAGCACCTATATGCCTGTTCAGGCAAAGGGCGCGGTGTTTACGGCGCATGTTGTTCCGTTGTCTCGCGGGGAAACCGGCTGGGCTGATTTGCGTGCTGGATATGATGCCCTTGACAAAGCCACGAAAGAGAAAATTGCCTCTCTGTCGGCCTATCACTCACTCTATTATTCGCAGGAAAAGGCCGGCTTCACCCCCAAAGCGGGGAGCGACTATAGCGGCTATGGTTTTCATGGCCAGGACCCACCGCTAAGACCCCTTGTCAAAACGCATCCTGAGACCGGGCGGAAGTCCCTTCTGATTGGCCGCCATGCCTACGGCATTCCTGGACTGGACCCGGCTGAATCTGAAAAATTACTCCAGTCATTGGTGGACCATACCTGCCAGGCTCCACGCGTCTATCACCACAGTTGGACAGTAGGAGACGCGGTTCTGTGGGATAACCGTCGCCTGCTTCACCGGGCCTGCCCATGGGATATGACGGAAGTTCGGGTGATGTACCACGCGAGAATAGCCGGAGACTCGGTGTCTGAATTTGCCGGAACTAGCTAGTTGCGACTTTTTGAAACCGAAACAGTAGTGAGCCCGGATTCCGTTCCCCTTCATCCGGGCTACATTCACCAAGATTCCAAGGCCAGCGCTCGATTTGCGATAACGCCGCGACCAGGGGCAAAGCCCCTGGAGCCCGAGACGGCGCTCCAGTTTGAGAAGGTGCTGGGCGTGGATGCCAGCATCTGGCTTGGCCTCGAGTCCTACTACCAGCTTCATCGGGCCCGAGAGGCCGAGGCTGCCAGTGCGACTGCATCAGCCGCATGGTTGAATGCCTTTCCAGTCGGTGAACTCGTGAAACGTGGCTGCTTCGGTCGGCCGGAATCGGACGCAGACGCAGTCTCCAAGCTGCTTGCGTTCTTCGGAGTTGGGGCGATTGAAGCATGGACCATGAAGTATGGTCTAGCGAACGTTGCCTATCGGCATTCACCGAGCTTCAAGAGTAATGAGGCGGCCTTGGCGACCTGGTTACGACTTGGTGAGTTGGATGCAGAGAGCCAGGAGTGCGCTGACTATAACGAAAGCAGGTTTAGGCACATGGTTAGAGAGATTCGCGGTCTAACGCGTCTGCCCATTGACAAGGCGCTGGCGCACGCACAGCGGCTCTGTAATCAGTCGGGGGTCGCCCTGGCGCTGGTCAAGCCTCTGCCGCAGACGGCGCTCAGCGGAGCCGCTTGGCGGCTCTCTCCACGGAAAGCCGTCATCCAGCTGAGCGCGCGTCACAAGACGGATGACCATCTGTGGTTCAGTTTTCTTCATGAGGCTGCACACATTCTGCTTCACAGCAAGAAGGGCGTCTTCGTTGATGGCGTCAACGATGAGGCTGTTGATCTAGAAGCGGAGGCAAACGAATGGGCTTCGAACACGCTGGTGCCGCGGAGTTACTGGGAGAGGTTCGCTGCAACTTCGCCCCGGAGTGCGTTGGTTGTCCGTACATTCGCCGATGAGCAGGGAATTGCTCCCGGCATCGTTGTCGGCATGCTCCAGCATACTGGCTACCTGCCCTGGACGCATCTGAATGGGCTCAAGGTGAGGCTTAAATGGGAAAAGGCTGAGTAGCATGGGCTATACGGACGCGGGGAAGGCATGATGGCCGAGTCGGCATACCATCCTCCACACAGCGAGGGACAACCCAGCTACTACTGCCAGGAACTCCTCCGCTTCCTCAAATACGTTCAGTTCCTATGGTAGCGCGTCTTTCTCAGAAGGGAAAAGTGTTTGATAATCTTGTTCATGACGAAAAGCCTGTTGCTCAGATGTCAACCCAGTCCCATCTTCTGGACCGAGATCAGCAATCATACATTTGACCGACCCGCCTCCTTTGAGCAAAAACTCGGCCACATTGATGAGCACTGGCTCAACCCCTCGATCCCGGATTTGCTTCTGGAGCGTTGCACTCACCCCAGCCGGCATAAACAGGTGAGAGGTCCCATTCTGGGTCAGCGTAAATGAATTAGCCGCATACAGAGCCGCATCTTCTTTTGTCAACGCAATGAGCTTGTCCTGGAATGCCGACTGCAGATGCTCCACATCGGTGGGCATCAAGCCGTCAAGATAGGCCAGCAAAAACTGACGCTGCGGACCAAAAGCGCACAGGGTAGTATCGCCGTGATAGTAGGCTTCGTCGCGTAATTGGAGCGCAAGAATTTCGGCATCTCTAGCGATTGGGCATAATTCTTTGAGCGCACCAATTTCAGACCGAAACCCATACGTTCTTTCATACGGCGGCCAACCAAGGCGGAAGCGGAAACGCTGGTCCCTCACCTGCCCATAGGTAAAGAGGTAACGTCCTCCAGCTGGGAAAAAATCGGCCTCGCCTTCAAAGCGGGACTTCAGCCGCAATAGACGAAAGCCGCAGCGTTCCAAAAATTGAGCATACACTGGCTGTTCTCCTGCCCGAGACTGCAACAGGTTAGCCAGATAAAAAGTCTTCTGCCCCACGGCGCTCGGAGTATCAAGAGAAAAAAGGAAACCAGCGTTGGCGGGATACACCAGACCGGGGAGCGTAGGATCAGGGGGCACAACGAGGATACGTACGTTGTACTGCCCAAGTGTTCGGGCAAACGCATGCCACTGTTTGATAGCAGCAGCACGATCAACCTTCTTACGTCGCCCCCATCGCGTTCGCGTATGTGGATTCGCTCCACCGACGATCGAAAAATAGCTCGGATCGCCCATCAGGATGAGACGGGAATCAGTCATTGGCTCACAGGAACGGAATCGCTCCAACCTCCATGCCTTTGTCTAAGTTGAGTGCAGCTGCCTCAGGTTCCGAGCACCGCAGCACCGAGGCATCCGGCTGAGCCGCAATACGGGCCGCGCAGAATCCGGCCGTGCTTTTCCAGCCAATCAGCAAATCAATCGTCTGCTGCGTCTCTAGATCAGTCTGACTCACTTCGACTTGGTAGCGGCGAAATTGCTGAATCAGGACAAGATCTTTAACGGGGGCACCATAGAACGGACCAGCATCGAATGGATCAACATGGTTCAGAAAACGCAACCCGACCTTCTCAAGCAAATGAACCGCACCCTCAGTCTCGCGACCGACTTTGCCAATCTGTTCCTGGACGTCCACCGGCAGCATACACACATATAACGGAACCGAAGGAAACAAAGCCTCAATAAATTCTTTGTCGGTGATGCTGAGCTTATCGGCTGTGCGAAAGTCGAGCCCAGTCACTCGCTTGCCGTAACACTCCCAAAACAGACTTTCACCCTTAGGGGTTAAGAGCGGGAGCATTTCTGCCAGCACCTGGTTCTCAAAGCGATCAGGATACATGGCCAGGTACAGAAAACGGACAAAGGACAGCTGCTTGCCAATCTTGGCCGGTCCTTTACGAAATGCAGGATCAACGATCAGTCCACCAAGCTCAGTTGGGCCATCCATAGAACGGTGCAGAGAGAGGTAGGGATGCCGAAACAGCTTTTTGAGCGTTTTGGAATAACGCTCGTCTGTTGCCATCTGGAGATAATAATGTGGATACTCAGGCGTGCCGTGCTTGGCAATCAGCATCGCGGTCCCGACAATCTTCTTGGTTGTCGCCTCCTCTAACACAAACAGGTATATCCCGTCCTTCGGGGCCGGAAGCTGAGCATCAAAAGATAGCCGGGACCGCTGAATAAAATCGGCTAAGGCGTTCCGCTCAGTCGGCAAATTAGTCGAATCAAGCATACGCCCAAGACGCAGGACCTGCTCCAGATCATCCAGTGCAACTTCACGAATGCGGAAGGGAATTAACATATACGGTCTCTCAGTCAGGAGTAAGGGAAAACAACATTCCCGGACTAGCGTCATTTTTTTTCATTTTAAATGTCATTTTACAGGACCCGGCGTCGCTCGGTAAGCGCGTGATAGGGGCGTTGGGGGCAAGTATAAGTGGGGACCGATATTACGTTAATTCAAACTTGACAACTGACTGAATTAACGTAAATTCAGTCTTATGTCTGACACCTACATACCCCAAGCTCAGCTTGCACGACTCGAACGCTCCGTGGCGGCCAACAGAGTCGTGGTGGTGTACGGTCCCAGGCGGGTCGGGAAGACCACCTTGATCCGCCACTATGTCCAGGTCGAGCGGCTGAAATACAACCTGTACACCGGACGATTAGCCAAGAGTTATTTCTGGCGCACCTACGACCGTCAAGAGATCGACCTAGTCGAGGAGTGGGGAGGACGTATTCATGCCGCGGAAATGAAGTGGTCCGCTCACTCCAAAGCCCGTACCCCCCGCGGCTGGAGCGAAGCATATCCCGACAGTTCGTTCCGCGTTGTCCATCAGGACAACTATCTCGACTTCATCACCCAGTAGACGTTGCCCTTCACATCGACCTTCATGCCGTCCGGGGCGCCTGGGCGAGGATCTGTACTCATGTCGCAGAATACCCGATCGGAGGCCAAATTCAACATGCCCGAGTCCCACATCACATCGAGGTCAAAGGCCCGGATATGGCGTCTTGTTTCAGTCTGGCAGGGAGGTGTTAAGCAACCCGCTCCAACTGAACAAGTTTATTCGTAAAATTGATCAGCAAAGAATAATCCCGCAGCAAATGAGTACCAATGAGGATATGGGCGCCAGCGACAAATGTGGCTTCTGCCGAGACAGTACGGCCGTCAAAAGAAAAATCGACTAAATACAGAGTCTCCTCGATGATCTGACCTCCGGCTAAGGTAGAAGTCACGCGGCCCACATACCTAACGTTGAGCGAGTTTTGCAGGCTAAGGGGTAACTCCAAGTCTCCATTAAATCCAATCCAGTGTCGATGATGGCTTCCCAGTCTCGACCAGCAAGCGATACGGTAATAGTAGGCTCCCCCTCAGGAGAGACACGCCCAAGAATCACCGGCGATTACCTTTGCGGTAGTAGGTTTCTGAGCCAATCCGCTCAAAAAACAAAGGCGAGAGCAGCCCTTCAGCGTCTCTTTGATTAATAATGTCCCGGACCGATTTACCAAACCATATACGCCCGCTGCGTGGATCAATTCCCGCTGTCTGCCCCAAGCGATCGGAAAGATCGTGCTGTTGTTGGTACTCGGCCCAAATCTGATTGGCCTTAACAGAGTTCGTCTCGTCCCAACTCTCGGGTGTTTCCTTCATAGCTCATGCTCTCCCCAGATCGTTATTTAAGACTACATCCGGCCTTAATTAAAAGGTCTTTTCCTGGATCGAAACCCAAAAGGTATCTGTGCGATTTCGACTTCGGGGAGCGGCTTTTCCAATTCTCCATTCAAGTCTTTGCACCTCTCCGTGAAGTCTGTCGCGGGGGGGGCCGTCGTGAAGTGTTTGCGTTGCTCCTTCTTGTTGGTGCCGTTTCCAGACCAGGTAGTGCCCCTCAGAAGAACGCGGCTTATATCTATCCTGTTCCCGACTGCCGAAGAGGTCCTTGCAAGGGTTTGCTCAGGATGGTGCTAGCCAAGCTACGAGGAGAAACATGCCGCACCCTGATACGATTATGACCGATTTCCGAATCAAATACTTCATTCTGCTTATCCTTCCTCTTGATATACGCCATAAACACAGGTCAATTCTCCTAGGAACTCTCGTCCATATCTTCCCCATTATCCTTCTCTTTGCTACGCGGCCACAGCTTCGGCCACACATTGTAGAGAAACCAGCAGTAGAGAACACCACCCATGGCTATCTAGCCGCCAGTATCAAGCAACCATGCTAGCACGATAGCTGTCAGAAGCCACCGACGGAACTCATAGCAAGATTCATAGAGGTTCTCAATAATTTTCAGAATTTTTTGCTCTAACGCCCTGGGTATCCAGCAGCGCTCTCATGTCATCGATCGACAACGCCTCGGAATACGCCGCCGGGTCAGCCGGACTGTCCGACTGACTGTGACCCCGCAGGTCCCAGGTGATGAGCTGATAGTGCTCGGACAGGGCTTCGACCTGGGGGTTCCAGGCCGCGGTTGTGGCGCTAAAGCCGTGCGTCAGCAGCACGGCCGTCCTGAGCCGTGCGTTTCGTAATAAATATGGACCCCACCACGATCGAGAGTTGGCATGCCGCGCCTCCATTCAGAACAGTCCAGAATATGCTAAGCTCAGCATCACATCACATTTGACGCGTCAGGGAAACCGCTAAAACCGCTCACCAAGCCCTGAGCTTTTCCGTCAGGCTGCCAATCCCGGCCGTACAGCTCGCTAATCAGGTCGGTTGCTAGAAAGGTAAACGGATAGGCCAACAGGCCGGCCGGAATCACAAACCAGCCCAGATCAACAAACTTGGTGATGCCAACGACATTGCCCAGGGTCAGCGAGGTGAGAAAAATACCGGCCAAAAAGGAATAGCAGACATGGCTGGAATGGGTCGACTAGGCCGAGGAGATGGTATCAAAAGTGGAGTCCCGCATACAAGCGGGACTCCCAAACACGCGCGGTGTGGTTTTGCAAGTCGCCCTACCGGGCTGCCCCCTCTCCCCTGGAGGGCTCACGGCACGACAGTTTTGGGCAAGAGGGGGAGATGGGGGACGAAGGCGAAGTCGGTCCATAAGGGGCGGCCGAGGGCGAGCCGACGGGCGAAGAGGCGCAAGCCGAGTTGGAGGACACTGTATTGCCAGCGATGGCCGCGGGTGAGTTCGCGCCGCAGCACCCGCGAGCGCACCACGTGGGTGCCTAAGCTGCTCATCCAGGCCGATGCCAGCGCCAAGACCAACCAGAGCCGATTCGCGTGGGCGGGGCGGCGCACGTGGCTGCGCTGCCAGTGCCAGCCGCTAGACTTGAGATCTTTGAACGCCGCCTCTTCCCACATCCGTATCCCATACCAGGCGGCCTGCGCCTGGGGCCAATTGGTCAGTAACAGCCACGGCTGGGCGGCGCGCCGCCGCCACTGCCCCACGACCCAGTAGGAGCGCCAGCCCGCGTTCTTGAACACCTCTACGGCCCCGTGCCACCGCTTGCCGGGGGCCGGCACCAAGGCCCCAATCTCCCCCTCCTGGCCACCGACTTGGACGTGCACCCGCCGTTGGACCCGAACCAGGAAATACCACCCCCGCTGGGCAATCGCCTCCAGCAGGGCGGGACTCGTGCCCAGCCCCCGATCTGCCTGCACGAGGATTTGACTCTGCGGCGGGAAGACCGGGGCGAGTTGGTCCAGCAGGTGCATAATCAACCCCACTTGCCCCATCGGCCACGCCGCGGGCCGATAACACCACCACGCCACCGGTAAGGCCCGGCCCCGATAGGCAATGCTCACGACCATGGCCTTGAGATGCTCCTGTAAGCTCGTCTCGTCCACCAACAAGACAATCACGGCGCGGGACCCCAGCCGGGCCACGATCCAGGCGGCCAGCGCCGTGGCCCCGGCCTGCCAGTCCACCCGCGGGTTCGCCACAAACCGCTGCAAGCGCCGCTCCACCGTATCCGGTTTCCCCCAATGCGCCAGGGCCTCCGCCACCCGCCGCAACGTACACCGCCGACTGGCCACAACTCCCCAACTCAACGCCGCTAGCTCCTTCGCCTGCGACGCCCGGAGATGTGGAAACTGCCGTGCAATGCGCGCACTCCACTGATATACTGCCCCCTGCTCACTCATGGCCCCCTCCTGCCTTGCTTGGGATGGTTGCTCACCCAAACATGACCCGACGGGGGCTCATGGGTCAACCCGCTCCCTCCCAAACTGTCGTGTCCTCAGCCCAGCGGGGGAGAGGGGATAAGAAAAATTCCGCTATTTCCCCTCCTGGGAGGGGTGGCCGCAGGCCGGGGTGGGTTTCCTCTCTTATCTGGCGGGCAGTTTGTGTCGGCTTATTGCCTTCATTGTTGGGCCAGGTTGCATTCGTCACGCCGGGGCAGAGCCTTTGGTTCAATTTGGCGAGCTAAATAATCGTCTGAGCAAGCGTGCTGAAAAGTTATATCGGGCTTTTGCTCGGGCCAAGGCCTGCCTGCAGACAGGCAGGGCTTAACTGTCGAAATTCCTTCTGATATTGAGGCCGCCATGTGGCAGAAGTTTATGTTTATTACTGCTTGGAGCGGCGTAGGAGCACTAACCCGGGCTCCTGTTGGCATATTTCGTAGCCAGCCTGGAACACGCCAGATGCTGCAGCAGGCGATGAAGGAGATTTATGAGGTTGCCCAGGCATGTAAGATTTCCTTAGCACCAGAGATCATCAATAAGACCCTCGAGCTGTTTGACAGCTTGCCGGCAGAGGGGACGGCTTCCATGCAGCGAGATATTATGGAGGGACGGCCCTCGGAGTTAGAGATACAAAACGGAGCCGTGGTACGCTTAGGTCAGAAAGTTAGCATAGAAACGCCGGTGAATGCTTTTATTTACTACAGTTTGCTGGCAATAGAGAGGCGGGCACGGGGTGAGCTGCAATTTGGCAACTAATCCTATTTGAGTGACGGCAGCGTCGCTAAAGCTTACAAGGGTCAAGGCAGCTATAGCAGATATGATTATAAACAAGATCAATTGGGAGCGGATGCAAAGAAAGAATCATTGAACCTCAGTCAATCATGGAACCTGAGGTGGCAGGGCAGTACGAACATAAGTCGCTGGCCCTAATCTATGATCTGCAAGGAGTAGCGTTATGACCACGTCGCTAAACTTACGGACGAATATTTCTTCAGGTGCCCCCTTAGAGTCGCTATATGGTTATTCGCGAGCTGTGAAGGTGGGCCATATGGTTTTTGTTTCGGGTTCAACCGCCATTAAGCCTGACGGTACAGTGGCTGGCGTTGGCGACCCCTATGCTCAAACTATCCACACGTTCAGAACCATTGAGGCTGCCTTACAGCAGGCTGGGGCAACCATGAAGGAGGTGGTACGCACCCGCATGTTTGCCACCAACCTTGATCACACCGAGGCCATTGGCAAAGCCCATGCCGAGTTCTTCGGTTCCATCCGTCCAGCTTCGACCCTAGTCGAGGTCTCGCGCTTGGTCCATCCCGATATGCTCATCGAGATCGAGGCTGACGCTGTGATTCTTGAATAGACGGAAATACAAGGTGACGGTAACTATATTTGCACCAAAGACCTCACCCATCTGCGCCTGAGCGGGCTGTACCTGACCCGCCATCTCAAAAGCGACGTTTAGTGGATTGGCCTCAGGGATTAGCCGTGCGCTTATTGACTTTTGTGGGTTTACGGGGGTATGGAGGGTTGGGTAGGGTCTGGAAAAGGGGACGAATAGAGGTCCATTGAGCACAAGTAGTTCAACCGGGAAAAGCTTGGCTAGGGACCATTGGTTACCCTAGAAAGGAGGCCGAGGGTGTCTCGTGGAGAAATCGTTGCTGGCTTTTTAGCACCCCATCCACCACATCTAGTCTATGGGGAGAACCCTCCCCAGAACGAGCCCCGTTCGCAAGGTGGCTGGGAGCCACTACGCTGGGCGTACGAGAGAGCTCGGAAGAGCCTGGCAGAGCTCAAGCCGGACGTGCTGCTTGTACACTCACCGCACTGGATGACCCAGCTCGGGCACCATTTTCTTGGCGTGCGTCATTTAAGTGGTAAATCGGTGGACCCCATCTTTCCCAATATTTTCCGCTACACTTTTAGGCTCAAGGTGGACGTAGAGCTAGCCGAGGCCTGTTGTAAGGAAGCCCAGGATGCCGGGCTGGTTGCCAAGGTAATGCGGAATCCTAACTTTCGCGTTGACTATGGTACGATCACAACGCTGCACATGATGCGGCCCCAGTGGGACATTCCAGTAGTTGGCCTCTCCGCTAATCATTCGCCTTATTACTTCACCACGGAGGAGGGCCTGGGAGAAATGGACATCCTAGGTAAAGCCACCCGCAAGGCGATCGAGAAGAGCGGGCGGCGGGCGGTACTTTTGGCCTCCAACACTCTCTGTCATTACCATTTCCACGAGGAGCCGCCCATTCCGGAGGATATGTCCAAGGAACATGCGCAGAGCTATGAGGGTTACAAGTGGGATATGCGCATGATCAATCTAATGCGGCAGGGCAATACTAAAGAAGTGTTTCGTTTGCTGCCGCAATTTATTGATGAAGCCTTTGCGGAAGTCAAAGCGGGGTCCTTCACCTGGATGTTTGCGGCCATGGATTACCCGGAGATTGCAGGGGAACTCCATGGCTACGGCACTGTTCTTGGCACCGGCAATGCAGTGGTCGAGTGGAATCTTGCTAAGGCCGGGCTCGCCAGTAAGGCCAGGAAAGCAGCTTGATAAGGCTTGCTTCGCCTCTCTCATAAGAGAAACAGAAGAGACGACTCACAATGGCAGTTGTTTCCGCATTTCTGGTGCCAGGCTCGCCGTTACCTTATCTCAAACCGGAAAATCCTCCTTGGCACGCACTTGTGGAAGGCTATAAGACGGCGGGCGCAGCGTTGGCCGAGTCGAGCCCGGATGTCATTTTGGTTTACTCGACCCAGTGGGTCGCGGTGCTCGACCAGCTTTGGCAGACGAAACCGCGTGTAATGGGCCTACATGTCGATGAGAACTGGTATGAGTACGGAGACCTACCCTTTGATCTGACCGTCGACACGGAGCTTGCCCAAGCGTGCGTGGTAGGCTCAAAGGAAATCGGTGTCGGCTCCAAGGGCGTCAATTATGATGGCTTTCCCGTTGACACGGGAACCATTGTCATGGCGAATTTTCTCAATCCTGGTGGCGGATATCCCCTGGTAATAGCCTCCAATAACATCTATCACAACGGAGCTATTACAGCGAGGCTGGCAGCAATGGCGGTGAGCAGAGCGCAGGATCAGAAAAAGGAGGTTGCCGTTGTTGGTGTTGGCGGGCTGTCGGGTACGATTTTCCGAACCGAAATCGACATCTCCGAGGATCACATTGCCAATGAGAATGACAACATGTGGAACAAGAAGATCCTGGCCATGATGGAAAACGGAGATGTGGCAGGCTTGAGAACTGGCATAACGGATTACGCCAAAGAAGCCAGGGTTGATATGGGCTTCAAGCACTTCTGGTGGCTTCTGGGTGCTCTTGGGGGCAGCTTCGCTGGTGCCAAAGTCCATGCCTACGGGCCGAGCTATGGTAGTGGATGCGCCATTGTGGAACTAAAAGTGTCTTAGAGAAGCTAAGGCAAAAAGGCTCATCCTTCAGGTCCGGGCTTTTATAAGATAGGTAACCCTGGGTAAGGAAAAGGAAACGTCCTTAACTTCTACTCTTGTACTCCCCTGGCTTACTTGAAAATAGTTCCTTCTCCACCACCTCTAGACACGAAAGCTTGCCCCATAAACTAAACCTGTGTCTATGCCGATGAGTCAGTCAAATCAACACCATCACCAACACCATCCAATAGTATGGCCTTTACAAATTTGTTCGGTAATCCTCCTCCACAAGTTTGTCGATCTCCTCAGCCATTTTGTTGTCGCCGCCGATTTTAGCGGAGAGGATCTTGCCAAACGAGATCTTGTGCCGCTCATGCCAGGTTTCAGGTTTCCAGAGATGGGCGCGAATGAACGCTTTGGCACAGTGGTAGAAGACTTCTTGCACTTTCACCCGGATTGCCACTACCGCGGGCTGGCCTCTGGCTGAGAGACGTTCGAGAACATCGGGATCAGACGTGATCTCTGCTATACCATTAACGCGGAGAGTTTCATCGGTTCCCGGCAGGAGGAAGATCGTCCCCACACGCGGATTGATCAGAATGTTCTGCAGGCCAAAGATCAGTTTATTGCCTTTGCGGTCCGGAATGAGCAGAGTAGTTTCGTCTTCCACAGCCACGAATCCTGGTCCATCACCCTTAGGGGAGACATCTAAATTGCCGGCAGCATCCGATGTGGCAAGAAAGAGAAACGGAGAACGTTTGATGAACTCAATACCGGATTCATCAAGCTTCTGCCACAGCTTGTGGGGGACCAATTCATGAGGAGTATCGATAATGGTGCGAAGTTGTTCGACGGTTGTGATCCGATAAGCATCTGTTGCTGTGTCCATGGCAATCCTCCTTCTGTCTGTTGCGTTATCCCTTCCCTTAGGCGCAAAATGCGATAAAGTGCAACCTACCCATGGAGAAAAGTGACAAGCGGCTCCTTAAGAGGGGGTCAAAATGAGGGGGGGGATTCATTCTGTTTTTGTCCTTAGCCTGCTCTCTTTGGGCTCTTTCGGTGTGATCGCTCCTCCTCCCGTTGTCCAGGCCGCACAGTCTCAAGAGGACGGTCACTCTCACTCGACGCTCGAAGTAGCCGGTGTGACGGTCGAGGCTAGCTTTGCTCCCGGTGCCCTCGATTTACCAAGAGCCAAGGTGCTGGACTGGGTTACAACCTCGGCCCGGGCCGTTGCCCACTACTATGGGCGGTTCCCCGTACCTCACCTGCGCCTGCAGCTGACCCCCATAGGCGGCAAGGGTGTCCGTTTTGGCAGAACTTTCGGTGGTCGCCAGCCACTCATCAAAGTCTCACTCGGACAGTTCACAACGGAAGCCGATCTGCACAAGGACTGGGTCATGACGCATGAGATGGTGCATTTGGCCTTTCCATATATGCCCAGAACCCATCATTGGATTGAAGAAGGGATAGCTACATATGTCGAACCCCTGGCTCGTTTGGGGATTGGTCAGTTAAGTGCCGAGGAAGTCTGGCGCGAGTTGGTGGATGGTCTACCCCAGGGCTTGCCCAAACCCGGAGATAAAGGGCTTGATCACACGCCGACCTGGGGACGAACCTATTGGGGAGGGGCACTCTTCTGTCTACTGGCCGATATCGAAATCCGCCAACAGACGGCAAATCAGCACGGGTTACAGGATGCGCTCAGAGCCATTCTGGCAGCGGGCGGTAGTATGCAGACAAGCTGGCCTCTGCAGCATGCCCTTGAGGTCGGGGATGAGGCGACTGGTGTCCCGGTCTTAACGGAACTGTACAACCGGCTGAAGGCAACACCGGTTGAAGTCGATCTGGCCAAGCTATGGCAGCGTCTGGGCATCGAAGTCCATGGCAAGACCGTCATCTTTGATAATAAGGCCCCATTGGCCTCTGTGAGACAGACCATTACCAACCCCCAGACAAGAAAGTCTTTTAGGAGGGATGCTGCAGTGCTACTCCGTTCACCACTCCATTGAGCACAGCTGGAAAGCCGGCGGTTTGCTTGTCACTCAGAGGTAAAGGGTATAAAGGAGAAACAGTTACTGGCCACACAGGGGGAAAAATGATTACAGGAAGCTGCCACTGTCAAACTGTGCGATTCGAAATATCCGATGAAATCCGAGGTTTCATGCACTGCCATTGCCAGACATGTCGGAAAATCCACGGAACCGTTTATGGGTCCAGTGCACTTGTTCCCAAGGAAGGATTCAAGCTTGTTGTTGGCGAGGACTCAATAACCGCCTATGAATCCTCACCTGGCAAAAAACGCTATTTCTGCTCTTGCTGCGGTTCCCATGTATACGCTCATTCAGAAGCTAATCCTGATTATATGATTTTACGCCTAGGGACTCTCGACAGTGATCCCGGAGTTCGTGCCCAAGCTCATATTTGGCTTAGCCATAAAGCAGCTTGGTATGATATCCTGGATTCATTACCCCGCTTCGAACGGAATCCTGACCGACGATGAGCTACCTTCTAAAGGAGAAAAATGAAAGATATTCTCAAGAGGCTGGTACGCATTGCCCACGCTTATGGCCCGTATAGCGAAGACTTTCTGGCCAAAGACCGTTGGCAAAGCCGGTTGGCAAATTACTGGCAAGACCGTCCTCGTAGGAACAGAGGCTCATCCTCGGATACCTCTGCAGGAAATAAGCATTCGAGTTATACCAGAAGCCGAAAGTCTTCTGCTGGTGATGCCGGTGACAATTTCTATCCAGGAATACCTCCACAAGTGGTTGAGGATCTTGCCGTATTTGGCTTAGCCCCGCCCTCATCCTTGGCCGAGGTCCGCAAAGTACGTAACCAGGAAATAAAGAAATACCATTCTGATAAGTTCATTCATGATCCGGAAAAGTTTACAACCTCAAAGGAAATTATGCAGATTTATAATGCCGCCTATGATCGTCTAAGCGAATATTATAACAAAAAGTAATCTGGTAACGGCTCACTTAAGAAGGGTAAGAGGAGAATGCTATGACAGTTACGTTCACAAAACTCACCCAGACATTCGCCGCGGAGGTTCACGGTGTCGATATTGCCGCTGGGGTCAGTGACAAGGATATGATTGAAATCGTCCATTTGTTCAACACCTACTCGGTACTTGTATTCCATAATCAGCACATCAACAATGAACAACAAATTCGCTTCAGCGGTAGATTCTCTGAATTGGGAAACTTCGGTGGGCTGGAAAAAACGGTCTTGTCGAACGCTGGGGCGGGCTCAGCGATTGCGGACATCTCCAACGTTGATCAAGAAACAAACGAGATCATTTCACCAACTGACAAGCGCATGATCTTCAACTCTGGTAATGAGATGTGGCACACTGACAGTTCGTTCAAACGGGTACCAGCAACGGCTTCACTACTGTCTGGCCGTGAGGTTTCCCCAGTAGGTGGTGAAACTGAGTTTGCCACTCAGCGGGCAGCTTATGCCGATTTACCTGAAGAGATGAGACAGCGCATTGAGAATCTTGTGGCGATCCACGACTTTGCCTATTCACGGGGTTTGATCGACCCAACGCTGATAAGTGAAGTACAAAAACGTGAAACCCCGCCCGTGCCACACGCGGTTGTACGAACCAACCCGGCCAATGGTTGTAAGAGTTTCTTCGCGGGTTCTCACGCTTCGTATATTCGTGGCATGGCAGTTGAGGAAGGCCGTGCTCTGCTAAGGGAATTGACCGCCTTGGCAGCGCAACCGCAGTATGTTTATACGCACAAGTGGCGTCCTCAGGATTTGGTGATATGGGACAATCGCTGCTGCCTGCACCGAGGCCGGACGTGGGATAAGGCCAAGTATCGGCGTGTAATGAATAGGACAACTGTGGCCGGAATTGGCCCTACAGCGGAGTGAGATAGGTGCTCGCGGCCAAGCCCACGTTGATCACGCCACTATACTCTTTCTTGCCAACGCTTCCCAGCTTTTTACTCTGTTGCATTTATGCGAGCGCCGCCAAGGTAATCTCGATGTTGTGCATCTGCGTTTCGCACTCCGCCAGCCGATCGCGCTCTTTTTGCACTACGTCCGGGCTAGCTTTCCTGAGAAAGTCCTCATTTTCTAGCTTCTGACGCGATCCGGTCATACGTTTGAGAAGCTGCTCACGCTGCTTGGTCAACCGCGCCCGCTCCTTGCTGGGATCGATCACTCCGGGGATATAGACTTCAACCGGTCCCACCACGGCGGTGGCAGCATCGGGCGAGTGCTGCATATGAGGATCAATGTCAACTGTTTGCAGAGATGCCAGGGTTATAAGCCAATCGGTATAAGTGCGTAACCAGATAGCTGCATCGCCGTCGGCACGGATGCGAGCCGACACCTTGGCCTGCGGTGGAATCATGTACCGACTGCGAATATCGCGAATGGCACGAATGACCTCTTGGATGAAGGCCACCCGCGCCTCGATGGCCGCATGGTGCCAAGCCGCGCTTGGAGCAGGCCAGGCCGCCTGCAGTAATAGCCGCGAAGCTGGTAGTGGGGAGTCGATTCCCCGAGTGGGCACCCGTTCGTTGAGCAGTTGCCAAAGATTTTCGGTCAGAAAGGGGATAAAGGGGTGCAGCAGACGCAGGATCTGATCAATGACCATGGCCAGCACCTGCCGGGCAACCGGGGCACGCTCAGCATCACGCAGACGCGGTTTGATGACCTCCAAATACCAGTCGCATAGCTCGGACCAGAAGAACTCCCGAGCAGCAGCAAGAGCCGTAGAGGGATTGTAGGCTTGCAGGGCTGCATGCACTGCTGTAATAGCCGCCGACAGGCGCGACAAAATCCAGCGGTCGTCATCCGTTAAGTCCTGGAACTGTCGGGGAGTGAAAGCAGCTTCTTCCAAGTTCATAAGAGCAAAGCGCGTGGCATTTAACAGCTTGGTACAAAAGCTGCCGCCGACTTCAAACCGATCACTAACCAACTTGGCCGACGGCACATCGGGCATTGTTCCCAGGACATCAAATTCCTTGCCCGTCTTCGGACATAGGTAGGTGAAGACGCTCTTCCCATGGCTTGCGACTGCTAGATCCACTAGCTCACCCGTGTACGGCGAGACGGCCTGCACCGGGAGACGAATATCCTGCATGCCGGTCTGCATGTCACAGAGCACATAACGCATGGCGTCGGCACCATACTGTTCAATGATGTCCACCGGGTCGATGCCGTTACCTTTGGACTTGCTCATGCGCTCCCCTTTGCCGTCCAAGATATTGGCATGGACAAACACATCGGTGAATGGTACGTCTCCCAGGTTGTATAGCCCCATTAACACCATGCGCGCCACCCATAGCGTAATAATGTCGCGCCCGGTGACCAGACATGAGCCCGGGTAATAGTACGAGAGACAATCAGACCCTCCGTTCTGGCTACCCAGAGACGCTTGCTCCGGGTCGACTTCGGCGCTGGCTGGGTCAGGCCACCCCAGCGTACTATGTGGCCAGAGGCCACTGGAAAACCAGGTATCGAGTACGTCCGGGTCCTGCCGCAGCCCTAGCTTTTCGAACACTGGCGCCAGCGCCACCTCAGCATCACTATCACGCGGGCAGACCAGTACTTCCACTTCATGGTCCACTGCTGCGAGCCGCGTATGGGGGAGGAAAAGTTGGCTCGATCCGTCTGGCCAGGTCAGCCGGGCACACAGGTCCGCCCGCTCAAGATGAGGAACAAGCGATGCCATAACTTGTGGTAAGGTGGTGCCATTATAAGTCCCTGCCCAGATAGGAATGCGATGCCCCCACCACAGTTGGCGGCTGATACACCAGTCACGCTTCTCGCCCAGCCATTGCAGGTAAGTGTTACCATAGCGTACGGGATCAGGGTGAAACGTCACCTTACGATCAGTCGGAGAGCGCCAGTTGCCCTGTGCCGCATCTATGGCTGCCTGGGCGAGCCCTGGAGCAACAAACTCGTTGGGCATGCCGCGACCGCAGATAATGCCGCCTGGCATATCTCCCATCTTCACAAACCACTGTTGGGAAAGATAGGGCTCAATGGGCGTCTTTGAGCGGTCAGAGTGGCCAATCTCTACCTCACGTTCTTCCATGGTCTCTAACAAGCTTTGTGCTTGTAGATCCTCGACTACCTTGTGCCTGGCCGCAAAGCGGTCAAGGCCAGCATAAGGACCAGCATTGACGTTCAAGGAGCCATCTTCGTTGAGGATATTAATCAGGTCCATTTCCTCCTGGTGCCGTGTCCACACCTCGTAGTCATTGGGATCGTGCGCTGGTGTGATCTTGACACAGCCGCTACCGAGCTCGGGCTTGGCCCAGGTATCGCAGATCAGGGGTAGGGAACGGTTAAGGAGAGGTAATAGGACTTTGCGGCCCGCACGCGCCATCTCGGTAAGCCTTAACAGCGTTGGCAGATGGGTGGTACGGCGGCTCTGCAAACGCTGCAATTCCTCTGTCAGGGCCTCACGCTCCCTGGCTGGGGCCTGCTCCAACTTGTGCTGGGTCTCGTTGATAATGGCATCGAGGGCTCCCGCTGGATCGGGATGACAGGCTACTGCCGTATCACCCAGCATGGTCTCCGGGCGGGTTGTAGCCACAACAACCGATGTAGGCTCGCCGGGTTGTGAATCGATGACCGGGTAGGATAGATAGTAGAAGTAGCCCTGCACTGTTTCATAGGCAATTTCGTCATCGGCCACGGCGGTTTGCAATTGACAGTCCCAGTTGACCAAGCGGTTGCCGCGAAAGATCAAGCCATCACGAAACATGTTGAAGAAGGTCCAGCGCACAGCGCGGGCACAGATCGGATCCATGGTAAAGCGCTGTCGGTCCCAGTCACACGAGCAGCCCATACTCTGTTGCTGCTGCACAATGCGTCTCTGATACTGCTCTTTCCAGTCCCAGATGCGTTGCACTAGTTGCTCACGACCAACGTTGTGGCGGGTTTTACCTTCTAACTCCAAGAGTCTCTTCTCGACTATCGCCTGCGTAGCAATGCCCGCATGGTCGGTACCGGCCATCCACAGCGTGTTGTCCCCCATCATGCGGTGCCAACGAATCAGCAAGTCTTGCATGACATTATCCATGGCATGCCCCATGTGCAGCGCCCCGGTGACGTTGGGCAGGGGCATCATGATCACATAGCGCAGGGGATTGTTATTGGGAAACGCGGCAAATGCTTTAGCCTCGAGCCAGTGGGCATAAATGTGTTGCTCAATGGCTGAGGGATCGTAATGCTTGGGGAGATCTCTGGACATGGTAACAACCTTCTCCATATTTTGAGAACAAGCTCATTAACAGTATGACAATAGGCGATCCTAATCGACTCGCTTGTTGAAAAATACTATACACCAATAGCGACTTCCTGACGATGGGGGCGCTACCCCACGCCCAGCAACGTGATTGAAAATACCTCAGGGGCCGCAGTGTATAGGGTGGCGCGCTAAAAATTATCCGCACAGTGAGGAACATAAAGGGTACGAAAGAGACGGTCAGCCGCGTCAATACCGGGCCCATCTCCGGTAAGCAGGCCCCAGTTGGCTAAGGTCCGTGCGTTGCGGAAGCCACTATAGAGCGAGGCTAAGGCCTTGATGCTCAGGCTGATGTTGGGTGCCGCGGTCGTTCGAGAAACCTGGGTAGTATTGCCATCGGTTTCCAGGCTGAAGGTGCTGTTGTTCCAATCAGCTATGTCATCCCCACCGATTGCCAGTACCAGGCGTCCGCTAGTGGTATAGCCACGAGCCTGTAGTGCTCCGGCCACGTCAATAATCCGCATCCAAATACCCTCGGCAACTCGCGGGTAGAGCAGACGTGGCTCCTCGAAGAACTCGGCCGCAGGATCGTCAAGCGGTGCAGTGTTATAGCGTACCCGCCCCACCAGGTCATGCCTGGTGACAAATTGCCACAGGCTCAGGTAGGCGTCTTGGGTTAACCAGACAAAGTCCCTAATAACCATTTCTTGGGGCCTGGCGGCATTGGGAACCTTCTGGCTGTGCACTGTGTATACCAGATACCCCTGCGCGCAGGCTTGCGCGTCGGAGTAGACCACTAGGTGCACCGGGCCCTCGGGGGCATTACCAGCCAGGGCATTATTGAGCCACAAGGCTTTGGCACGGTGTAAATAACCTGTGCGAGTTTTGATGAAGTCCATATACAGTTGTCTGATTATGGGGAATCCATCTTCTTGGCCGTGTCGTTGATACGTCCCTTGTGGCTTGTGCGGCACGGTGAATCGGATATCCTGAGGGTCGAGGGTGTAGCCCAGGTTCTGGGTGCTCAGGGCAAAGCTGTAACGCTGGTAAATGGCTGCCTGTGAGGCCCATAGAGCGGTAACGAACTGCCCGCGATCGCGCATATCGGCAAAAGCCCGGCATGTGATCTGCCGCACAAAACCCCGCCGGCGGTATTCCGGTAAGGTTCCCACTCCTGACACGCCACCAAGCTTGGCCGCCTTGCCGTTGAGCCGTACGGTGAAAGGGATGGTGGCAAAGGTCGACACCATGCGACCGTTAATAAAGGCGCATAGAGTCCAGTCGGGATGCGTTGCCTGGGAGACAATATTATCTGGGGTATTGCCAAATCTGCCGGCATACACATAGGCGGCAATGGCACCATACTGATCCATTTCATTGTCACGAGCGGGTCGAATCGTTGCTTCCATAGTACCTTCCTCTACTATCCCCTGTTATCAATTGTTATCAATAACCTTTGCCCCTTTCCATCCCCATGCGACCATCTAACTCGCCACCAGCAACGCAGAGCAATCACAGACCAGACCAACTCGATGGTTGCAAAGGGCCAAGCCTGGATCATTGTGGCATATCTGCAGTGGCTGGCAGTCATTGCTCTAGCTCAGAGGCCGGGTTCTCAATCTCTTTATAAAGCAAGGTCACGGCTGGAGGGCCAGGGCTTGCCTGAGAAATTGCTCGACTTTGTCGAGTGAGTGGACCACAGACACGTCTGAGTCCAGTCCTTCAATGCGTTCTGACTCTCCAAGAAAGGCGATGAGGCGTTTCTGGTAGCGCAGGGCTAGCTTCACTTCACTTGCAGTTCCCCAGCCTCCTGGGAGCGCAACTATGGCGTTAGAGGAGAGAATGTTGATGTGGTTGCGTGACAGGGCAGTGGTGCCACGGTTACCGCTGTAGGGCAGGTGCGTGTGGATGGGGATTTCGATCCACTCGTTTGGATATCCCGGCTTTGGGCTGCATAGAGGATCACCCTCTTGCGCAGGTAATATCCCAATCGATACCCCACGCCGGCCGCGGACCTGACAAAAGGCGCGGCTAACCGCTTTCATCACCCCCTGCCCACCGCCCGTCAAAAGGTTGGCGCCGAGCTGGGCGATAAGTTGGCCAAGAGGCTGGGCAAGCTCATTGTGTTCGTCCGTGCCGGACCCCATGACTCCTACAATCTTCAGCGGATTCGCGGTAAAAAGTTCGTTGTTTGGCATACCCTTCTCACGTTGTTGGGGTATAGGATAGGGTCAGGCTGAAGTTCCTACTCAGGTCTCCGTTTACCTCTCAGACTTGGAAGTCGGCAACGAATAAGGAGCAATTAGGTCTTTGGAGCGAAGCGGGGTAGACTGTTTTATTGTTGCAGCCCGTACAGCCGTTCGGCTTCCTCGGCTGCCCATTCCAGCGGTCCACGCATAGGTAACAACGCTGCGCCGAGCAAATGAGACATATCCACCCGCGAGGCTTATTGACATCGTTCCCCTCTCCTTTTCTATACAATTAACAAAAAAGTGGGCAGGGTTGCTAAGATCAGGCCGTCATCTTATGCATCAGCTTCCTCCTTTGCAAGATTCGGAGGTGAGTGGTTCGTTGAAGAGAAAAAACCCATGGAGTATGACGGGCACACAAGATAGCGGCGACCGGGCTTGCAAGGAGGGAATTTGAAACCGCTTAGCTGGTAGTCCTATAGTACTCGAGAATCTTGCTGGGCCTGGCAGGTGTACCCTCAAACTGTTTGGGGCCCAATACCTCCCGCGGCAGCCCAAGCCCAGCATTGTCATGCAAGTAGAGCTCTTGCAACCAGGTGAGCTGGCGTAGGGACTCAGGCAGGGAGCTTAATTGATTACCAGCCAGACTCAGTATCCGGAGCTGCCCCAGCTGGCCGATCACCTGCGGCAGCTCGGTCAATTGGTTATCCCCAAGGTAAAGTCGCTGCAGGTTAGAGCAAGCTGGCCGATTTCTGCAGGTAGCCCAGTTAGTTGATTGCCCCCAAGGTAAAGTCGCTGCAAGTTAGAGAGCTGGCCGATTTCTGCAGGTAGCCCAGTTAGTTGATTGCCCCCAAGGTAAAGTCGCTGCAAGTTAGAGAGCTGGCCGATCACCTGCGGCAGCTCGGTCAGTTGATTGTCCTTGAGATCAAGCCCCTGGAGGTTGGTGAGCCGGCTGACCACCTGTGGCAGCTCGGTCAGTTGATTGCCCCCAAGGTCAAGCACCTGCAGGCTGGCGAGCTGGCCAATCACTGGTGAGAGATTGGTCAATTGATTACCATCAAGGTAAAGCCACTGCAGGTTAGAGAACTGGCCGATCACCTGCGGCAGCTCGGTTAGTTGATTGCCCCCAAGGTCAAGCACCTGGAGATTGGCGAGCTGGCCGATTTCGGCAGGTAGCTCGGTTAGTTGGTTACGGGAGAGGTCAAGCCCGGTCCTTCTTCCTTTGGCAACCTTTTCAATGATCTGGAGTACCTCTTTTTTGGTCATGGGATACTTTCTCTACTCCACTGTTCCCTTGGCGCAGAAGTAATTCATTGCTAGCCGACTCTACAAAAGATATTTCTCTATGACCTCCTCATTCCAAGCCATGCCAATACCCGGGGCAACGGAGGGTTCGGCATATCCGTCCTTGATCACCAGCGGCTCCTGTAATATTGGCGATGCCCAGTCCATATATTCCAGCCAGTGACAGGTGGGCGTGATAGCTAGAAGGTGCGCGCTGATCTCTGGGAAGAGATGAGACGAAATCGGCAGCCCGCTGGGCTCAGCCAGAGCAACTGCCCGAAGCCAGCCAGACACTCCCCCGATTTTTGCCACATCCGGCATATAGAAATCCCCAGCACCGGCTGCCAGAGCCTTGGCCATATCATGGGGACCCCAAAAATTTTCTCCCAGTTGGATAGGAGTCCGTGCTTCCTTCCTGATTGCCCCATAGCCTGCATAATCGTCAGCTCGGGTAGGCTCTTCGATCCAGTATAGCCCTTCATTGTCCAGATAGCGCGTACGTTGGATGGCCTCTGGAACCGAAAGCGACTGGTTATAATCTGACATCAGGATGGTATCCTCAGAAATGGCTTGCCGCACCGCGCGTACAACCGCCACATCCGTTTTTGCCTCCGGATAACCTAGCCTGACCTTAATAGCCTGAAAGCCAGAGGCAATCAGTTCTTGGGCTTCATCTCTTGCTGGTTCAGGCCCAATAATGCCAAGTCCGGTACTGTTGTAAGCCGGAATGGGCCGCCCCTTTCCTCCCAGGAGCTGTACCAAGGGAAGGTTCGCGGCTTTGGCGCAGGCATCCCAGGCGGCCATGTCGATTCCGCCCAGCGCCATGCCGGTAAAGCCTTGCGGGCCGAGAAGTCGGAAGGTTTTCTGGAGCTTCTCTTCAATGGTAAGCGGGGCTACAACCTCCCCGCGGATTACGTCATTCAGGGCGTGGAGGAGTTTCACCATTGGCTCAAGCACAAATGGCGCGTAGCAGAAAAGATAACTGCAGCCCGTTATCCCTTCCTCGGTTTGTAGATCAATGAGCACCAGCGGCGCCATGGTAACCGACCCCCCGCTGGTATGCAGCGGTCGTGCCATTGGCACTTTGACCGCGCGGGCATGTAACTCACGAATTATCAATACATTGGCTCCCATAACCTCTGTCCTTTACTTTCCATAGCTCAGTCTTTGAGCATAACCTGGCTATTTTCTCAGGATTTTTCCCACGACTGCGGCCTACCTACCCCCAGCAAAATCACTTACGCCCTTATCCTTGCTCAGCAAGGACTAAGCCTAGCATAGGTCAAAGGGTATGGCTATGGAAAAGCTTGCTGCGCCGATTGACGAATACGAGATTCGCCCCCACAACAGACAAGGTTCGATTTAGCTCTGTAGCTGTGGGAGAAAATCCCTTCTTTTCTCTTGACCACTGGGGGACATAAGGAGTAGTGTTTGCTTGTCATAGGGAAGAGAAAGTAGAGCCAACTTGGGCAACAGCAGCTCGACCATGGCTGGAACCCATAACCAGATAGGAGGTTTATCTTATGGCACTGACATTGGAAGAAGCAAACCGTATTGTAGCAGGAGCCCTAGATAAGGCTAAAGAGCTCAATATCAAGATAAGCGTAGCAGTATGTGATGTCGGGGGACGGCTGGTAGCCTTCAATCGTATGGATGATGCGCTGTGGGCGGGAGTGTATGGGTGCCAGGGAAAGGCAGTGGCCTCAGCGGGGTTTGCCCGGCCCAGTGGAGACCTGCAGCCAATGGCAGACAGCTCTATCCTGCGGGGTATAGTAGCTGCGGAGGGTGACCATATGATAGTGGCTCAGGGGGGGGTTCCTGTCCTGCGCAATGGTGTTCTGGAGGGAGCCTGTGGAGTAGGGGGAGGCACAGGACAGCAGGACGAGGACTGTGCCCATGCTGGGGTAGCCAAGCTCTAAGAGAACCCCTTTTTCCGACCCGAGTTTATCAAGAACTGACCTGATTGGGTTTATCAAGAACTGACCTGATTGGACTGTTAGAGAGGGTTCCTCTCTAGCAGCCTAATCCCAACCCCTCAGCCTGTGGGCAGGAGCTGCTGCTTGTTTGCTGGGAAGCAACAATAGATCTCGGAGGTTCCATTCTCTAGACGGTCGGCAAACATGTTTTGTTATGCTATACTCGTGCAAAACAAGAGCCAAAAAGATAAGGAAGGAGAGGATAGCATGACGAACCGAAAGGGTTTTCCTTATGCCGGCGCGATTGACGCGGACGGCCACATTCTCGAACCGCCCGATGTGTGGGAAAAGTACATCGACCCGCAATATCGGGATCAGGCGATTCGCATCCGCACCCGCTCTGATGGGTTAGAGGTGCTTGAGTTGGATAGGCGCCCTGCCAAGTATATGCTCCCAGGCACGTTGGGATCCTTTGGGGCAATGGGCAAGAGTATAGAAGAAATGGGGCCCAGTCCCGACCGGACCTATGTGAACCAAGCTCCGTTTGGCTCAATGGACCCCAAGGAACGCCTACAACGTATGGATCAAGAGGGGCTGGAGAAGGCAATTGTCTATCCCAGCCTGGGACTCATATGGGAAACCGAAGAGGTAGAAGACCTGGCGCTGCAGGCAGCCTATGCGCGCGCCTATAACCGCTGGGTCGAAGACTTTTGCTCTGACTCAAACGGTCGTCTTATTCCCATTGCCCATATCTCCATGGGCGATCCCCACAAGGCTGCCCAAGAGCTCGAACGGGCCGTGAAGCATGGAGCCAAAGGCGCCTTTTTTGTTCCCTTTACCCCAACCTATAAGTCCCATGCTCACCCGGATTACGATCCGTTCTGGAACAAGGTGCAAGAACTGGATATTCCAGTCGGGATCCACCCAAGTGGAGAACCGCCGGCTAAGCGGGTGCACCAGCGCTTCAAGGACATGCAGAAGTGGGCGGTATGGCATTTCAATGTTCATGGGGCCCAAGGGCCGCTGCAGGCATTTACGGCGATGTTCCAGTATGGGCTGTTTGAGCGCTTTCCCAAAGTGAAAATAGTTGTTCTGGAATCTGGCGCTGGCTGGGCTGGGTACCTGCTCAACCGGATGGATGCCGTGTATGATAGCCCGCTGGGTGAAAACGTGCGGCTCAAGGAGAAGCCCAGCTATTACTTTTATCGGCAGTGTTGGATCTCGGGTGATCCGGACGAGAAGGCGTTTGGTCATGTGGTAGACTTTGTTGGGGCCGATAAATTCTTCTGGGCTTCCGACTTTCCCCACCCGGACCACCCTGGGGATTACATGGAGGAGATCCGTGAGTTGGTAGAGCCAATGCCAGAATCGACCCGTCAGAAGATCCTGGGTGAAAACGTTGCCCGAGTGTACGGCTTGTAACAACAAAGAGTGGAGGACCGAACGCAGAATTTTCACCCAGCTCGTGCTCAACTGGAATATAGTAAATTAGGCACAAGACCGGCCGCCGCACGCTTGACGGTCTTCCGGGGCTTTGCTACTGTTCACCGTATCTACTTGTAAAGGAGGAAAGCTCTATGCCGTATATGTTCGCTCACATCAAGCTGCGGCCAGGTAAGGTACAGAAATTTACCGAAGTGCTCGGAGAGCTTGCTCCGTTGCTGGAAAAGCACGGCGGTTGGAAGCTCCATGGCAGTTACTTCAACGTTATTGGCCGTTTGCACACGGTTGTTGATGTCTGGGAGCTGCCGGATGCCAACGCTGTGCAAACAACCCTGGAAGCAGCATCGCAGGACCCTGCATTCCAGAAATGGTTACCGGCGATCGAAGAATGTGTTGAGGATGAAACCCTGCAGTTGATGACCAAGCTGCCGGTGTGACGAGGAAATAACCAACCACAGCCCCAGAGTCATGGTAGTAAAAAAGCCCCTGTACAGGGGCTTTTTGCTATTCGTTGGATTTGGCCCCACGTAGCTCATAGACCGGCACCTGAGCCACTCTGAGTGGAGGTTGAGTAAACAAGCGCTCAGCCCTCTGCCAGTCCTCCGCGGCATAGTATTCCTCTCCACAGACCTCACACACCTCGGCTGGAAAATTATGGATTACCGCAATGGGCTCTCCTGCCTGGTTGTGTCGTTTGCTATGCACAATTAAGATCATATCACCGGGCCTAATGCCGGCCTCAGTCATGGAGTCACCCTGCACCTTGAGCACATAGGTAGCTTCTTTGTTGTCAATGAGAAGCTCATCAAAGCTGATGGTATCAAGCAGTTCTTCTTCGGCACAAGACTCAGGCGAGCGCTTGACTAATTTTCACAAAGGAGGTAGGTCGGGGCGAAGACAGAGGCCGGCAGGTTTTGCACCGCCTTATGAACTGGCGCCGGCGCAAACCGCTACAGCTGTGGCTTTCGAGATCAACCGTTGACAATGACAACGAGGAACACCTGCTGCAGCAGGAGGAAAGCGCCCAGCGCGAAAAGGAGGAATGTATGCGCTTTGGCTTTATGGATCATTTACCGTGTGCGGAGTGGCAGTCCGAGGGTCAACGCTACCACGACATCCTCGCGCAAATCGAGCTCGGGGACAAGCTGGGCTTTGATACCGCGTGGCTGGCCGAGATCCACTTTTTCCCCAATGTCTCCCGTCTTGCCTCCCCGCTAACAGTCCTGGCGGCAGCGGCCCAGCGCACGCAGCGCATTCGCCTGGGCACGGCCGTGACCCTCTTGCCCTTGCACCATCCGCTGAAAATAGCCGAGGAGGCCGCCACGGTGGACATCCTCAGCGGCGGACGCTTGGAGCTGGGAGTGGGCAGAGGCGCGGCTCCGAGTTTCTTCGCGGCGTATAATGTCCCTGTAGAAGAAAGTCGGGAACGGTTTGAGGAGTCCCTTGCGGTCATCCGCCAGGCCTGGACAAATGAGCGGCTGTCATACCAGGGGAAGTACGCAAGCGTGCAGGACCTTCCGGTTGTTCCCCGGCCGGTCCAGAAGCCCCATCCCCCGATTCGCATCGCCGCCAACAGCCCGGAGACCTATACCATTGCCGGGCGCCTGGGGCTGCCGATCTTTGCCACGCCGCTGATCGCGGGGTCAATGGACAAGTTGGGGGAGTACATCAGGGCGCACCGCGATAGCCTCCCAGCCGAGGTGAAGCAAGACGTGGCGGTAGCCTTTACCGTCCATGTCTCCTCCAGCCGGGAGCAGGCGCGCCGGGAGTGTGAGGCGAGTCTCATGCATTTCTTCAGCTTCCTGGAGCAGCGGAGGCCAGATATCGAGGCTCTCCCCGAGAGCTATCAGGCCCTGCAGAAGGCGATAGACAGGCTCAAGGGGATTACGTATGAGGAGGTGGTGGAAAACCTGGGAGGGGTCTTGGGCGACCCAGAGTATTGCGTGGAGAGGGTGCAGGCCCTGCAGCGCGAATTCCAAACGGACGAATTTATCTGCTACTTCAACCAGGGGGGATTGATTGACCATGCTACCGTCAGGCGCTCGATGGAGCTGTTCGCCAAAGAAGTGATTCCACGGTGCCGGTAGTGTAGCCCTGACCCACGGGCAGCAAGCTACCCGTGGCGCCCCGTCCGCCATTGCCAGAGCATGAGGCAATGGCGGGCCCCATTGCGTCTTTTGACCGATATAAGCCATAACTTATATCCTCTTGGACGTGGAGGTTCGCTATTACCTAACCCTTTCGGGTCATTTACCGGGAGTACGGGACATTGATCTGAGATCGTATCCCAGACATTTCTACCTGCATCAATATCAGTAGATCACGAAACCGAAAAGAAGTGAGCTTTCGCGGAAGGGCGCGCAAACGCCTTTTATCTGGCCCAGTGAGACCATTTCGTGAACTACTGATTATTGACAATCTACTGGCCCGTTCATTACACTACTGTGCAAACGATTACATTAGTGCTGGCTAGGAGGTGCGTATGCCAACATTCCGGACCGAAGACGGGGCAGAGCTGTACTACCAAGTGGAGGGAAAGGGAGGGGACAAGCCGCCCCTGATCTTCATTCACGGCTGGTGTTGTAACCTGAATCACTGGGAACCCCAGGTCGCCTACTTCCAGGAGTCGCATCGCATTCTGCGCCTGGACCGACGTGGCATGGGCAAGTCCACCACTACGGGGACTGAGCATACGCCCCAACAGCACGCTGCGGATATCGCCGCCATCGCCCAACACGAAGGCTTCACCAACGCGGTGGCGATTGCTCACGCTGGCGGAGCACCCGCCGGGGTATACCTCAGTCAGGGCTATCCGGGCTTGGTCAAAGCCTACATCATGGTGGATGCTGGGGTTGGGCCTGGGGCAGATCTCGAGCACCCGAGTGAAATGCGCGATCGGTTTTTCGCGGAGCTTATAGAGAAGTTGGTGGCCCCGGGAGGGGAGAAGTATTTTCGTGAGCTGTATACCAGCTTTTTTGGAGCGCAGGCTGACAAAGGGCTTGTCGAGGCTGTGGTTGAAGAGGCCAGTCGCACTCCAGTAGAGGTCCGGGTGCGAGAGGTCAGTGTCATGGCAGCTGACACAGCCACCCCAGCTGCAGCCATGCTACAACCTGTCCTGGTTATTGTCAGTCCCTGGCTGGCAAAGGTCTTTGCTCAATTCGTTGATCAGACGTATGTGGACTCCTGTTTCAGGCAGGTGGAACTGGCGCGGGCTATTGGGACAGGTCACTTCGTTCAGCTCGAGGTCCCTGACCAAGTGAACGCCTTTATAAGAAGCTTTGTATCCAGATTGACGTAATTGATTGTTGATCTCCCCGCGTTAGTGGCGGGACCATGATTACAGGCAGTAGAAGATCTGGGGTCACCCATTAGAAGGCCCGTATCAACAGGTCACACTTCTCCCCTTACACTTTTTTGTGTTTCACCCCCTCTGTCCTTATGTTCCACTGTCCCGCTGACACTGGCTTGACTGCTCCGCACCCCATTCCCATTACCGAGGTAGGTCAATCTATTGTTTTACAAACATGGCTTGAAGGGGAGCTTGCTGAATGACAAACTCGGGCTTCTCTTCGGCGATAAAGTGGCCGCATTCGGCAACCGAGAACGGCTGCCCGGTTCCGCCAATAGCATGTGACTTAACGGGTGAGTTCTTCCTGTACAATGAACGGTCGCTTTTCGATCAGCGCAAGAAGCACACGTGCCGGTCCCTCCGGGCGCCGGCGGCCCTGCTCCCAATTCTTGAGAGTGCCAAGCGGAACGCCGATGCTCTTGGCAAAGGCCGGTTGCGACAGCCCCGTCTTGCTTCGAATGGCGGCCACGTTAGGCTCGGGCACCTTGACTTCATGCACCACAAAACCGTCGCGCTCGCCGTTCAAGTAGGCGCGGGCATCCTTCAGCCCGGCCATGACCTTGTCGAATGCCTCGCTCATTTGCGCCTCCTGTAATCTTCAACCATCTGCTTCGCGGCCTTGATCAACGCTGCTCGTTCTCGCGCGCTGAGATTTGCCTTCTGGTTCTTGGCAAAGACACCATATTGACGACCTCGACCCGCTCGGCGTCTGAGAGAATACCCGTGGCCGCCACGAGATATGCTGGTGTCTCGACAACGGTTTGCAGACGGGAACTCATGGCAAGAAGATAGACGCCAATGGCGCCGGTGTCAATGGCGCCTCCAACTTGATATCAACACGCGCTGACGGCCGCCTGGTTGCCCGCTATCCGAGCTCGGCCACCACCGACTGTTTCATACATCCTCCTCCATCGGCGAATTATAGGCGAAATTAAGGCGAAAGTTCAACAAGGGGCTTACGCTCTTTCTGAGCCTTCCGTTGAAACCTCAGTTGGTCAAGGGCTATGGGGTTGGCGGAGTGTGTCAAGCTGGGGCAACAGGTTTTGTAAGCAGCTGATTCTTCTTGGCTTTTGGGCTTGGTGGGTGATGGGTGCGCGTCTTGCCACGTGTGGAGTTCGGTGGTAAAAGACGCGGAGTTGCATCAACTCCCCGGTGCTTGACGGGTACAGCGCTGTAGGTCATCGACGTACAGACTTGCCGTCTTGGCTCCACCCAGGAAGAAAGGCCGCATGCCAAACCGGCGCTTTGAAGCCGTGCTTCGGGTCGGTATCCGTTCCGACACCTGCGCCTCGCCAGGACCCTAAGTCTGCATCAGATAGCGGGGAGAAAAGACAGGACTGATGGATTCACTAAAATCCTACTTTAATGCCCTCACGGGGCTGGATGTGTCCGAGGCGACCGAGCACACCTTACGCGGGCCGCTGGAAAACCTGCTCAGGGCCGTGATTGCCGCTGAGAATCCGGCCATCAGCCTTATCCACGAACCCAAGCGAGACAAGGACGGGCTGGGCGCGCCGGATTTCAAATTCAAGCGGCATGAAGCGATTGTCGGCTACCTGGAAAGCAAGAATACCGGCGAATCCTTGGACGCTGTTCTGAAAACCCCTCAAATCGCCAAGTACAAAAAGCTTTCCGGCAACATCATCCTGACCAACTATCTGGAATGGGTCTGGTTGAAGGACGGCCACAGCACCAAGCGGGAAACACTCTGCTACCCCAGCGACGTAGGCAACCGTAAGGCGCGACTCGACCCGGATAAGGCGGACAAAGTAGCCGGGCTGATTGCCAGTTTCCTGTCTACACCACCAGAGAAGTTGGGAAACGCCAAAAAGCTGTCTACCGCCCTGTCCGTGCGCTGTCATGACCTGCGCGATTTCCTGTTAGAAGAACTGGAACGGCAGGACAAGGAGCACCGGGAAGGCCGGCTCTACGGTCTGTACAATGTGTTCAGGCAAGACGTGTTCCATGCACTGGAACTCAAGGAGTTTGCCGACGCCTTCGCCCAAACGCTCGGCTACGGCCTGTTCCTGGCAAAACTCAACGCCGGGGAGCAGACCGCAGTGACGCTGCAAAACGCCAAGAACTATATCCCTGTCAATTTCGAGTTGATCCGTGAGTTGGTAGACTTCCTGGACGAACTGGAACGGGACGAGTACCGGGGCATCAAATGGCTGGTGGAAGAGATCCTCAGCATCATGAACACGCTGGACCTGGCCGCTATTCACGAAGACCTCGCCTTCACCAAGCGACAAGGCAGGTTCTTTTCTCCCACCGAGGAAGAACGGCTGCTATTCGCCACAGACCCGTATGTGTATTTCTACGAGGATTTTCTCAAAGCCTACGACCAGGCCACCCGCAAGGCGCGCGGCGTCTATTACACCCCGCCGCCGGTCGTGAATTTCATCATCCGAGCCGTGAACGACATCCTCAAAGACACCTTCGGCATCCGCCACGGGCTGGCCGACCGCAGGCGTGTGACCGTGCTGGACTTTGCCACCGGCACGGGGACCTTTCTGCTTGAAGTGCTGCAACAGATATTCGGGACGGTATCCGAAGGCGTCCGCGCCCAGGTCGTGAAAGAGCATGTGCTGAAAAACCTGTACGGCTTTGAATACCTGATTGCGCCGTACACGGTCGCCCATCTGAAGCTGTCGCAATTTCTCCTCGACAAAGGCTATGCCATGCGGCCCGGCGAACGGTTAAAAATCTAC
Organism: uncultured Binatia bacterium (SeqCode); assembly: GCA_965220955.1. Classification (GTDB taxonomy): domain Bacteria; phylum Desulfobacterota; class Binatia; order Bin18; family CBDCRK01; genus CBDCRK01. The sequence goes on from CBDCRK010000039.1 coordinate 84,578, forward strand.
CTCACCAACACCCTGGAACCCATAGAGCCGCAGGCCAATTTCCTGTTGCCAGCCCTGTCGCGGGAAGTAGAGGAAGCCCAGCAGATCAAGGACAGGCCCATTCTGGTGATTACTGGTAACCCGCCGTACTCCGGCCATTCCAAGAACACCGGCGCATGGATTACGAAGTTAATCGACACCTACAAAACGGTGGACGGTAAACCGTTAGGCGAGAAGAACCCCAAGTGGCTGCAAGACGATTATGTGAAATTCATCCGCTTCGCCCAATGGAAGATGGAACAGGTAGAGGAAGGCGTTGTCGGTATCATCACCAACCATTCCTTTTTGGACAATCCAACCTTCCGGGGTATGCGTCAATCCTTGATGCAGACCTTCAATCGGATGTACATGCTCGACCTGCACGGCAACACGAAGAAGAAAGAAAAAACGCCAGAGGGCGGCAAGGACGAGAACGTGTTCGACATCGAGCAGGGCGTGGCGGTTTCTCTGCTGGTGAAAAAGAAAGGACTATCGCGGGCCGTATATCACGCCGACCTGTGGGGAACACGCAAGGAGAAATATCGAGCGCTGCTTGAAGCTGAAAAGGACTCCATGGAATGGCAGGAGTTACAGCCTTCCACGCCCTTCTATCTGTTCATTCCGCAGGATGAGGCATTGCGGGAGGAATACGAACAGGGCTGGAATGTGACGGAGATTTTTATTGTGAATAACTCCGGCATTGTGAGCAAAAGAGATACAATTGCCTTTCACTTTGAAAAAGAAGACTTGTATAAAGTGCTGGATGATTTCTACGTTCTTGAAGAACGAGCGCTCAGAGAAAAATACAATTTCAGAGACAGCAGGGACGGCAAGATAAGTTTTGTGAAGAAACATATTCGAGATTACGGAATCAAGAATGAATACATACGCCTCTGTCTGTACAGACCTTTCGACTCCAGATGGACTTACCATACGGATAAATCAAAGGGCTTCTTAGGCTGGCCCGTTTACGACATTATGCGTCATATGTTTTCAGAAGAAAATTTCGGCTTATGTGTATCAAAGGGAAAAGAAGTCTCTGGCAAATGGGAACACGTTTTTTGCACTGACCGGATTATTCAGCATCATGCCGTGTCGCTCAAAGAAGTAAATTATCTTTCTCCCCTCTATCTCTATGCGCCGCTGGAAGGAGAGAAAATCAAGGGCGGCCTGTTCGAGGCAGCCGACCCATTCGAGGGCAAGGAGCGGATTGAGAACTTCAGCTCGCAATTCCGGGCGTTTGTGGACAAGAAGTACAAGCACCGCTACAGCCCCGAAGACATCCTTGGCTATATCTACGCCGTGCTGCACAGCCCGACCTACCGCTCGAAATACCTTGACTTCCTGAAGATCGACTTCCCGCGCATTCCGTTCGTCAATCGGCGTAAGACGTTCGAGGCATTATCCGCTCTCGGTTGGGAGTTGGTGCAGGCGCATTTGCTCAAAGCCATCCCGCAATCGTTGAAAGTAGAGCCTACCCCCGGCGACTTCACCGTAGAAAAACCCGCCTACGACCCGCAACACGAGCGGCTGCATATCAATAAGACGCAGTATTTCTCTCCCGTGCCGCAAGACGTGTGGGAGTTTCACATCGGCGGCTATCAGGTGCTCGACAAATACCTCACATCCCGCATAGGCCGCACCCTGACTCTGGATGAAATCGAGGATATCCAGAATGTGGTCAGCGCCTTGCGCTTCACCATTGACCAGATGCAGCGCATTGAGGAGTGCTGGAGGCTGTGAGTGGCGTATCCCCGTAGGTCGGATTAGCGTAGCGTAATCCGAATTCCACTCCGTTCCATCCAGGCTCCATTACGCGCTGACTGGCCGCCTGATTGCCCGCTATCCGAATTCCATGCCCCAGTATCTGGTCGGCCATCTTGAGCGGGTGTCAGCAATTGAACACCGGCTAGCGACCCACCCCGGCTTGGCCTTAGCCGGAAATGCCTATCGTGGGGTTGGCATTGCGGATTGTGTGCGTAGCGGGGAAGCCGCCGCCCAAGGCGTCTTGGATCGGCTCAGTCCTGTACCGCCACAAGCCTACGGTTCTCCATCTGGCTCACCCGGTGGGTGACACGCTGATCTGGCGTGCGAATTCTGTGGGCGTGACGCCTCAATACATATCTGGAGCGACGTTAGAGCAGGGAGTTGAGGTCTCCGAGAATGATGTGTAATATTCATACACACACTTATGGAGGGAGAGACGTGTGCTATGGCCAGAGTTCAGCTAGTGATTACCGATGAGGACCGCGATCGGTTTGTCCATCAGGCGCGAAGAGAGGGTATGACGCTGAGCGCATGGCTGAGGACCGCTGCCCGTGAGCGACTTGAAGAACAGCAGCGGTCCGACCCTTTCGATTCGCCAGCAGACCTCGAAGACTTCTTTCGCGGGTGCGACGCGTTGGAGGGTCCCACGCCAGAACCGGATTGGGTCGAGCACTTGGATGTAATCGATGAGTCGCGTAGACGTGGAGCGTCCAACACGTGATCTTTGTCGACACTAACGTCTTTATGTACGCAGTCGGACGACCGCACCCGCTTCGGGGTCCCGCACGGGAGTTCTTCGTCGAGTGTAACCGGAATCGCACCCCGCTTTGTACCTCGGCGGAGGTCCTGCAGGAGTTGGTGCATGCCTATCTGCCGGTCGCAAGACTACAGACGCTCGACTCGGCGATGGCGCTGATCGTTCGGTCCCGTGTGGCAGTGTGGCCGCTGGAAGAGGAGGATGTCACACTGGCTCGCCAACTCCACGAACAGTATCCCACGCTGGGAGCCCGAGACCTCTGCCATCTCGCAAGCTGCCGCCGACGCAACGTGGGCGAGGTTAAGACCTTCGATCAAGCCCTGCATGCCGTCGTCGGGGAGACGCCACCAAGGGCGAAAGGGTAAGCGGTGTCTTCATGAACCGGGTAGCCGTGGTGCTCGTATTCTAAAAGGTTGAGTCGGGCGTAGGTGTTGGCGGCGGCGCTGGCCTCGCCTTCGTGGAGATGGTAGGACACCAGGTCGCCCTGCTCGGTGAAAATGGGGTCGGGCTTGCTCGGCACTACACTCGTAACGAATCGCGCTACAGGCGCAGCCTCCGGTAAATGGCATAGCTATTCTCCTCTTGGTGTACTCTCCTGGCATCTTGGCCTTTGACACAAACCCCTTTCCCCAATATGAAGAGAGAGGCCCACTACGTTTAAGATCGAAGGAGTAGCAGCATGCGCGTTATTGATGGTGATAGTCACTTCATGGAACCGCTCGATCTGTATGTCCGGTACATTGACCCGGCCTTTCGTGACCGGGCTATGCGGATTGAGAATGACGCGGCCAGCGGCAAAGCCACGATTTTAGTGGACGGTCGGCCGCTAAAGCTGGTCAATGCCAACGATCTGCTGGCTGCAGTGGTGGCCTACGGCCAAAAAGAGGCCGGACAAGATGTGAGCAATTTTGATCAGTACTTGGCCCTGAGCCCGGACTGGCAGAACATGGACAAACGGGTGGCGTTCTTGGATGCCGAAGGCATTCAGGCCCAGATCATCTATCCCACCCTGGGCCTGTTGTGGGAGGGCACGGTGGGCGACCCGGTGTTCGCCGACGCGCTGTGCCGGGCCTATAACACCTGGGCGTTTGAGCTGTGTAGCGATCATGCTGATCGACTGTTTCCGGCCGCCCATATCTCCCTGCGGGACGCCGAGCTGGCGGTGCGGGAACTCAAGCGGGTGGCCAAGCTCGGCTGTCGCACCATCTTTGTTGCCGCCGCGCCGGTCAACGGCCACAGCCTCGGCCATCCGGACCTCGATCCGATTTGGGCTGCGGTGCAGGACTTGGACCTCAGCGTCGGCATCCACCTGACCGGCCACCGGCACTCTACCGGGCGGCAGTGGTACCGTGATCGTGACCCGGGCATGATGTTTGTGACCATGAATCTGATTCAAGACCCGCGTATGGCGCTCACCACTCTGGTCTATGACGGGGTCTTAGAGCGCTTTCCGCGTCTGCGGGTGGCAACCATTGAGGCCATGGTTGGCTGGATCGGTGAGTGGTTGGAGCGGCTCGACTATTGCTACAAGTACATGGGCCATACCTCGCAGATGAAACGTCCGGCCTCGGAATACTTTGCGCGCAATATCTGGATCAACGGTGATCCTGAAGAGAAAATGTTTCCCTTGATTGTCGAGTTTGCCGGCGATGAAAAGTTTTTTGTTGGCTCCGACTATCCGCACGCCGAGGGCTTTGTCGAGCCAGTCAAGAAGGCGCGTGAGACCTTGTCGTCGTTGCCGAGTGAGTCGGTGGACAAGATCCTGGGCGGCAATGCCGGGCGATTTTTTGGGATTTAAAGCGATGTAGCCCGGATGAAGTGTAAGGAAATCCGGGGTTCTAACGGACGCCTCTACCCCATTTGCAAGACTTTCTAGGCTTAAAGGGTTTCCAGACCCAGATGCTTCTTGATTGGATCAAAGTCCCTATCAGAATGAAGCAGGGTATGCTTGTTCTCCAGGCAAAAGGTTGCGATCAGCATGTCGGTCGACAACGATCATCGGTCGCGTCGCCTCTCATCAAGCGAGCCCTCCCAACGCAGCTTTCCGCGCAGCCGTCGGAGTTGCCCTTGCGCCCGGGTTCGCACGAGCAGGCGCAACCCTTCCTCCACAGCGGCCTTCTTGGTCTTGAATCCGCCCGCCTTCAATGCCTCTGCCATCAGGCGGTCATCGATCTCAACGTTGGTACGCATCGCAACCTCGTATGTGCATAATTTCAAGAATCATACACACGACCAGAAGCTGACAGCTCCTTAGCCAGCTCTGTCATCACTACCAACGCCCTGACTTGACTCTTTGACTGTCAGCCTCATAACCTCGAGGTCCTAGGTTCAAATCCTAGCTTCGCAACTTAAAAAAGCCCTGAAGTTTCAATGACTTCGGGGCTTTTCCCGCCTCGCCCAGGCCGCCTCCCAAGTCATTTGCTAACGGTTTGCTAATGGAATTTGCAAAAGAGCGCGGTAACCAGAGGCTGGTCAGCAGCTCCGGACGTGTGGGACGAGGTATTATTTCGATAGGATCCGAGGGCCTCGCAGGGGCGAAATGATCTATCGGGGGCTCGATTTGGCCTGACGACCACGGAGTGACATCGTGAGCCCCTTGCAAGACCGGTAGTGCATCAGTTTGAAAAAGCGGGATGCCCTAGTTCTCCTCTGGTGTCGGCAACAGGGTGTGGAGTCTCCGCAATCGCCAGAGGATACGCCACCCTATCACGACCCCCACGATCAGCAGTTCGAGAGAACATCTTCTATGCGGCTTCTCCAAATTTCTCCCATTTCTTTTTCGGTTTGAATCTGATCTCGGAGGGTTGGACCGCTTCTTTCAGCCGGGTCTGGGCGAACCGCACTAAAAGCTCCGGAACCTGCCCCCCCCCGGTACCCGCTACTCGAACCAACTTGTCCGCAGCTCCACCCAAGGACTGAGTATGGCCGTTCTCTACTCGCGAAAGATGTTCAGGAGTAATGTCCAGGAGGACGGCAAATTCTTTTGCCGACAGACCCGCCCGATTCCTCAAAAAGCGGATCTCCCGTCCCGTCAAGAATGCCTGTTTTTTCGCAAGCTCCTCGGCAATGACTTGGTTTAATTCTGGAACTCTCGGGATTTCTGGAATTACCGCTCCACACCCAACACATTCGTATACTATAATACCGACGAGAAAAATATTATTGAGACCACACAGGTCGTAACGGTATGCATCCTCAGGCGTGGTCTTACGACTATCCATGTCGTTTCCGCATTCTTCACACAGCATAGTCTGGCGGCTACGTGAGCCCTTGAGAGCCTTTAGCGCCATTGTGCCCTCCTTCGTTTTTCCCTTGCGCCAGTGTTCCCCGGCGGGCGATCAGACAAGCAGGCACCCCTCATACAAATTCTTACGCTGCCCTACAGACACTAGAGTCGTCGCTATAGAAGTGCCCGTCAGTCTCCTTCTCTCTCATTGTTATTTGCCTATGACGGTGATCAGAATGAGCTTATCTGTAAGCTCGACGATACACGTCACCTTGACACCGTCTTTCGTATGGCCCTGGACCCTGTAACGCCAATTCCTTCCCGGGTCAGGCTTCCTAGACTCGGTGACGCGCCCTGAACGGATCACCTGACCGATGTGGTCCGTGGTCATGTCACGCTCTCTCATTCTTTGCTGTGCATGAGGTAGCACCAAGAGACTTCCTTCCGTCCAAAGGGTCCGGATCCGGGCCATTGCCGACGAAAAATGCAGGGGACGATCATGGATTTCGGAAACCTTGCGTTTGGTCACCCCTCCTCCTATCTCCTCTCCCCCTTACTCTTAAAGTTGATAATATATCAAGTCCATGATGTCAAGTGATTTTCTACGGTTTACAGAGTATCCAGTGTGATGAAATCTGGTCGTTCGTGTATGCGAAGCAGAAGAACGTGGCGCGGGCCAAGGCGGCCCCAGAGATGGCCGGTGACGTGTAGACCTGGACGGCGATTGACACCGACAGAAAGTTGGTTGTCTTGTACTTGGTAGGGGGACGAGACAGGGGCTATGCGGCCGAGTTCATGGACTGGGTAGCATAGGGCCGTGAAGTACTGAGGTCAGGTCTTGTTGATTGATCTTAAGTTTAAAATAAAATCACCTGTCACTTCCTGCACAAATAATTTGCTCAATGGTATAGAAAGCAGCAAGGAGTATAACTGCTTCGCTTTACTTTTTCGACTAATCGCAGTACTTAAACAAATAGGAGTTATCATATGTTGTTACAGCTAAGTACCTGGCTTGAGATAGAAGCTTACCTGGAACAGTCTAAAGGCATTATCCTACCTATTGGCTCAACCGAGCAACATGGTCCTACCGGGTTAATCGGCACTGATGCCATCTGTGCTGAGGCCGTTGCCCGTGGCGTGGGAGAGACTGCCGGCGCGCTTGTTGGTCCCACCATTAACGTTGGTATGGCTCTGCATCATACCGCTTTCCCAGGAACCATCAGCCTACGTCCTGCCACCATGATTTTGGTCATTCGAGATTCTCTGCTCTCTCTAGCCAAAGCGGGATTTGAACGGTTTTTCTTTATCAACGGCCACGGGGGCAATATTGCCACCCTTAGTGCGGCCTTCTCAGAAACCTATGCTAGCCTGGCAGACCTGAACTATACCAATGCCGCTCGGGTACGGTGTCAAGTCAACAATTGGTGGGGCCTTGGCCCTGTCCACCGTCTGGCCAAGGAATTATATGGCAACAAAGAGGGTGCTCATGGCACGCCCAGCGAGGTAGCCCTGACTCAGTACGTCTATCCCGACTCCATCAAGCAGTGGCCCCTCTCCGCCGAGGTTGCCCCTGCGGGTAGAATCTACGGTGCTATAGACTTCCGCCGCCGTTATCCGGATGGCCGCATGGGCTCTGATCCCTCACTGGCAACTCCCGAGCACGGCAAACAGTTCTATGAGCTGGCAGTGCAAGAACTCAGCCAGGCCTACTCGGAGTTCCTCAAGGCCGAGTGAGAGCATCCTTGCACCTCCCCACCAAGATCGGGAATTACGAAACCGAGGTTGTTGAGATATCCGTTGGCGGCCGGCAGCTTGCCCTCCTTAAGGTCAAAGACCTGGAGCGCTGGGTGGATCGAGAGGCCCTTCTCCGGGATGAGGCTGAGGAGCCGCCCTACTGGGCGTACCTGTGGACGGGTGCCCTTACCCTGGCGCAATATGTTGCCCAGGAAGTGGAGTGCCGGGGGAGGGCAGTGCTAGACCTGGGTTGTGGTCTTGGGCTTACGGGTATAGTTGCTGCCCTTCAAGGTGGAGAGGTAACCTTTGCTGATAAAGACATTGAGGCACTGGCTTTTGCTGCCGTTAATGCCCAGCTTAATTGCTGCCCGCTTTTTACCACTCGGCAGCTAGACTTTACCCAAGATAATCAAGATAATGCGGATAACTTACAAGAGACCTTTCCCCTAATTCTTGGTGCCGAGATTGTCTACGACTCTGTAGCTTTTTCCGCCCTTGCTACTTTCCTTGCCCGCCATTTGGCCCCTGGTGGGACAGCCTACCTGACTGACGCCGGGCGAACGAACACCCGGGCGTTTTTCTCCCAGCTTTCTCTCCACGGCCTTAGCTATACCACCGAAGAGATCGCTGAGCGGGAGGAGGACTTACCTCTGGTGGTGAGCCTTGTGAAGCTGCACAGGGGGGAGGATCTTGCTTAGATTGGTTTGTTGGTTGAGTTTATCAATCCCTGCTTATTTCCAAGAGGGAGGTAGGACTGAGGAATGGCACCAGAGGTTGTCTGAAGTTACACTAGCAAGGGATTCGGTAAATAGAAATGAAAATCGCTCTAACGGCCCGTGTCAGCAAGCTTGTATATGGTGACGATGACGCTGGCGAAACAGCTGAACAAGAGTAAGGCCAGCAAGAAATCCACCCACATGTGCCCACCACGCTACCCCACCGTGCATAAAATTAGCGGTGGTGAGGGAGAAGGCACCGTTAAAAAACTGGAGCAGAAACCAGAAGCCAAGAAAGAAAACCGCGGGTATGGTAACAATATGTATGAAGAAAAAGATAGGCAGAAAGGTTACCACCTGAGCATGGGGAAAGAGCACAAAATAGGCTCCCATCACCCCAGCAATAGCCCCACTTGCCCCGATCATGGGAATACCCGAGAGCGGGGCATACCAGTACTGAGCATAGGCTGCGGTTATACCGCAGGCAAGGTAGAAGAAGAGATAGCGGCGCCGGCCCAAACTGTCCTCCACATTGTCGCCAAAAATCCAGAGCATCCACATATTGCCGATAAGGTGGAGCCAGCCGCCGTGAAGAAACATAGAAGCAAGTATGGGACCAAAGCGGGCTGGTAAGTTCCAAGGTTGGGTTTCTGAGAAGTAGAGATAGCGGGCCGGTACAAAGCCGTATTCCAGTAGAAATCGCTCTAGGGCTGACCCCAGGTTGATCTCGTAAAGAAAAAGAAGAACGTTGACAACAATGAGCACCTGGGTGACAAAAGGAAAGGAATGTGAGGGAATAGTATCACGTAAAGGGATCACTAAACCATAGTCTATAGGCCCAAGCCCTTGTAAACAATACCCTTGCCTGTGTTACCCTGGTCAAAAGAAGTTACCCGATTTTGTGGTCTTGTATCATACCGAGACCTATGCTCTTTCTTTGGTGGAGGTTGCCAACAAATTCCCTAAATCGAATCATAATCCTTGGGTTCGATTTAGCTTAACGCTTTAGCTCCGGCATAAGGGGGAGGTTCTTACGGACATGACATTCCTACTTGCCATCCTGTTCCTTGTTGTTGCAGTTGGCTTACTTGCATATTTTCTTGCTCTTCTCTTTACTGCTATTGCCTCTTCTGGTTTGTCCTGGTCGCTCGGCAGCGTAGCAGAGCGAGCGGCTTTCCGCTGGTTGGTGAGCCGTCGCAGTCACGGGGACCAGCTTCTTGAGGATGGAGACCTGGCAGGGGCAGTCAACGTATTTGCCGAAGCGTTTTTCCTCAAGCCAGTCAAAAAAGATATGAATCTCCTCTCCGATATTGGCAACCATCACACCGGCCTCTTAAGCCGCCTCTTGACCGTAGCCGACGAGATGGGCAAGGGCCGGACCCGTTTGCCCTCGCTTGCCAATGTGGACCAACTGCTTGCTGAGCGCTTGGAGATGCAGCTCAGCTATTTTCGTGCCCGCACACGGAGAGAGGGCAGCCTGGTGCAGGATACAGAGCGACAGTTAAAAGAAAATGAGAGTATGGTGCGCGAGAGTTTAAGTCACCTCATTGCCGAGATCTGCACCTCGGAGGAGAGAGTGCTTTATCATTAATAAGGAGCTGTTCTACATGTTTGACATTAGCCAGGTCCGCGAGGACTTTCCGGGAACAAAAAATCAGGTTTACCTTAACGCTGCTGGTGTTAGCCTTCCTCCCAGAAGTGCTGTGGAGGCAACCCAAAAGACCATTGCCCTGCTGGGTCAGGGCCCGGGAGAAATGGGAGGTGCGGAGTATTATGCCCAACTGTGGGGACCCATGGTCTCTGCTCGAGAGGAAGGGGCTCGCCTGCTTCACGTTACCCCTGAAGAGATTGCCCTGGTGGATGATACGACTATGGGGCTTAATGTGGCCCTGGCGTCTATTTTATTCCGACCCGGGGACAATATTGTCCTCTGCGACCTGGAGTACCCTCAGGTAGCCATTACTGCCGAGCACGCACGGAGCCACTTTGGCACCGAGATTCGTGTTGCCCATCATCGTGACGGGATTGTCACGGTAGACGATTATGCTGCGTTAATCGACAAAAATACCCGGGCGGTTTTGGTGAGTGCTGTGCAGTGGGTGAATGGCCTGCGCATGGATATACCAGCCTTCTCTGAGCTGGCCGCAAAGCAGGGATTTTATCTTATTGTTGATGCTATCCAGCAACTCGGCGCGGTTCCCCTCGACCTGTCCGGACTTCAGGTTGATTTCCTTGCTGCCGGGGCGCAAAAGTGGCTGAACGCCCCATTTAGTGTGGGCCTCCTATATGCCAGCAAAAATGTGTGGGATCGAGTGGAGCCAGGGACAGGACATGGTCTCTTTGCTTTAGCCGAACCTCCGGGTGGCTGGGCCAAGCTTCTCTCTGATCCTAACCTAACCCCTTTCCTTGACCTTCCTCTTTCTCCTGACGCCCGCCGTTTTGATGTAAGCGGCATGCCCAAGATGGTAGGTAGTACGGGCTTGAGTGCGTCTCTAGCCTATATCAACCACCTTGATCAAGAAGAAGCCGTAGAGCATATTCTTGCTCTTGGCGATTGGCTGATCGAAGAGCTCAGACGACGGGGCTTCAAGGTGTGGACTTCACAGGCCCACCACCTGCGTTCGGGCATTGTTACTTTTGATCCTCTAGGTAACGGCGAGCAGGTTCTAGGGCTTGTGCAGGAATTAGAGAAAGAACACATTTATCTCTCTGCCCGCTACTGCTCTGGCGCCGGTGGTGTACGAGTATCGATTCATTTTTACAATAACCGTGCGGATCTAGAGGCCTTGCTGTCCGTTGTTGATGCCACGCTGAAGAGAATGTAGGGACCTCATTGCTTAGTTTTACCTCCACCCAGTCCTTCCCCGCGAGAACTGTTTCTATATTCGCTCAAATGTTTCTGGCTGCGCGCTTGCGGGAATGACCGCCCTATAGGGGATAGGCAGCAAGTCCTTGGTCAGCCGCTGGTAGGAGAGGGTTAAGGAAGGGGGGTAACAATGAATCAGATTAAAGCGGTTTTCTTTGACGCGGCGGGCACGCTGTTTACGGTGCGTGGCTCGGTGGGCCAGACCTACTGCCAGATCGCGCAAAGGCACGGCAAAGAAGTGGAGGTAAAAGATCTTGAGGCCGGCTTTCGCCGCTGCTTCGCTTCTGCTCCTCCCCTGGCTTTTTCTCCCACAGATCCTGAACGGCTTGCCGAGCTCGAAAAACAGTGGTGGCATGACCTGGTGTGGCGGGTGTTTGAGCCGTTGGGCCTATTTCCCCGGTTTGAAGAATATTTTGCCGAGCTGTTTTCCTTTTTTGCCCAGGCTGAAGCCTGGCAGCTCTACCCAGAGACCGTAGAGACGCTGGCAGCTCTTAGAGAGCGCCAATTGATTCTAAGCGTGGTCTCGAACTTTGATGCTCGTCTCTTTGGCCTTCTCCAGGGGCTGGGTATTGATGGCTTTTTTGCTTCTGTCACCATTTCCAGCCACGCTGGATATGCCAAGCCTGCACCCGAGATCTTTTCTCAGGCCCTGCACAAGCATGATCTAGAGCCCGGCCAGGTGATTCATACCGGAGACAGCCCCCATGCCGATATTGCCGGCGCTCGGGCGGCCGGCATCCTGCCCATCCTGGTTGATCGCCGGGGAGGCGAAGCGCCCGCCGCTGACTGCCAAAGGGTAAACAACCTAAAAGAGCTTCTGAGGTTTCTCGGATAGAGACAGGGGGTGGGGCAGGAGACGGCGAGCGCTGGGTGATGGGGTATCTCTATCCCTCCTGGACAAGCTTTTTTAGATCTTCTGCCCAGTTTTCATAGGGACGTAGTGCTGTCCACTCAAGGTCGGTCACCATATGAGAGTATCCCAGCTTCCAAATCAGACACCACAGAACTCCTTGTTCGACATGCCCTCAGGCTTTGCCAGCATAGCTTTCAACACAAAGAGCCTAGTTGTCCTCCTTTGGGCCGGTTATTTTCTTTACACTACCTCTTTCTCCCGCAGCTGGGCAATCTCTTCCCAGGTGTAACCACTTTCTAACAAAATATCTTCAGTGTGCTGTCCCAATTCTGGCGGTGGAGTTTGGGTAGAAAGCGGAGTCTCGCTCATGGTGATGGGAGTCCCCACCACTTTTACCCGACCGATCTCGGGATGGTCCATCCAGGTAATGTAGCCGTTCTCCAGGGCTTGTTCGCTCTGCATAATGTCTTTGTACTGCTGTACTGGAGTAGCCAGAATATCTGCTTCGGCCAGGAGGGTCATCCACTCCTCAGTGGCCTTGGTAGGGATAAACTTCGTCAAGAACTTTCTCAATTTGATCTCCCCGGAAGTTCCGGATTATATTGTCACGTGCATTAAGAGTCGTCCAGTACATGCTCAATGCCCATCACTTTATAGAGGAGGTCGGAGACAAATCCAGCCGTCTTTGGTGGAAACAGCTTACCGCAGAGAAGAGATTGTTAATCTCCATAGGCTGCAGCGCAATCACGGTGCCATAGATGCAGGCATCCACCTTCTGTCCCCGGCCTGTTTGCTCGCGAGCATATAGGGCAGCCAGCACTCCGGACATCAGTGTTAATGCCCCGCTGTGATCAGCGACCAGCGCCCCGCAGGGTAGGGGACGATCCTGGGGCATGCCATTTTTAGCCATGATCCCACCTGCGGCCTGGGCCAGGGTGTCGCGGCTGGGCCGGTGTACCCAGGGACCCTTGGGTCCCCAGGAAGAGCCCAACGCATAGATTAGACGCGGGTTGCGCTGAGAGAGTTCCTCATAGCCGAACCCTAGTCGGTCAAGGACACCCGGACGGTAATTGCTTACCAGGACATCGGCATTTTCCAGCAGGCGATGAAGAACGGCTTTTCCCTCAGGCGCTTTGAGGTCCAGGGTAATGCTCCGTTTGCCCCGATTCATGGCCAGAAAGTAGTGGCTGAAGTTGGCATGTGGAGCTTGCGGGCCGGCAATGAGTTGGACCAGCATATAGCGGCTTAGATCGCCAATATCCCGCATCTCTACCTTAATCACATCCGCGCCCATGTCGGCCAGAAAAAGACCCGCATAGGGTCCCTGAATTTCCTGAGCGATCTCGACTACCTTGATTCCTGCTAGGGGTCCTGGCATCACACCCTCCTTATTCAGACGACTCGACTACCGGTATTTCCGTTCGCTTTTATGGTAGAGCCACGTTCCCGTCAAGGCGCGTGGAGCTATAGCGTGTTTCGTCTGCGATAGTACGGTCACCCCATTCTGAGTCCTCTGAGACGGCTCGCTGAAAAAGATCGCGGCTAAGCAGATTGACAAACTTGGGCAAAGGCCCGAGCTTGGCAAGCCTTTAGGCGAGCCTTTAGGCGAGCCTTTAGGAAAGCGAATGGGGATCGATCTCACCGGATATCGCAAGATTTACTTTGGCAGAAAAGGGTATCGGATTGTCTACGAGATCCAGCGACAGAGGCTGGTGATCCTTGTGATAGGTATTGGCAAACGCGAGAGGGCAGAGATCTATAGAGAGGTTGCTCGGCGTTTGAGACGGTTGGAGTGATTTCATCCTGAACAGGAGTTTAAACCAGTCGACTGAGCCACTTTTCCATAGTTCCTGCATTGGGGCTATATCCCGAGTGTGCCAATTTTGTCCCATGTCAAGGTCCTGCGGGGAGAGAGGCATCTTGTCCCCGAACTGATCATACTCCGAAGGTTGAGGTGCTGGTCTTTTCTTTTTCTGTAGAGATTAGCTATAAGAGGCGGCAGGTTTTCTTAAATACCCTTAAATACCAAGGAGGAGAGATTATGCCTGGACGTGAAGCATTACCAAAAATCAGCAACTGGGGACGTTGGGGGAAAGAGGATGAGAAGGGAACCGCTAATTTTATCACCCCTGAAGTGATTGTAGCTGCGGCCAAACTGGTTAAAACGGGTAAGGTGTTCTGCTGCTGTATTCCCCTGGACCCAGACGGCCCGGTCTTTCCTACCCGCACTCCGCCCCAGCGGTTTATGTCGGTTGTCAATGCGTCGGCTAAAGACATGGGGTTGGGTGGGGAGGCGATTGCTAACGACGATTACATCTGCACCTACCTGCAAGGCTCAACCCAATGGGATAGCCTTGCCCATGTGGGGTATGGTGACCGCTTCTATAACGACACTCCCACAAGCGCGATTACCGCCCATGGCGGCGCTGCGCGTAATGACATTGGTAAGCTCTACCAGTCATTTGTGACGCGTGGGGTGCTTATTGATATGGTCCGCTATAAAGGGTGTGAAAAGGAGGGGCACTTACCTGCCGATTATCCCATCACCGTAGAAGACCTCGAAGGAGCCTGCGAGGCACAGAAGGCTGAGGTACGCTCGGGCGATGCCCTCTGCCTTCGCACCGGCTGGGTGCCCTATTGGTATACGCTGAAAACCCCTAAGGAGAAGGAAGATTACTTCCACGCTCAGCCCGGGGTATCGCTCTTCACCGCCGAGTGGCTCCACCAGAAACAGATTTCCTCTATTGCCGTGGATAATATTGCTGTGGAGCGACTGCCCTCAGAGATTGATAACGAGTTCATCCCTTTTCATCAAGTAGCTATTCGTGACATGGGCCTGACATTAGGTGAGATTTTTCAGTTTGAAGAACTGGCCAAAGATTGCGCCAACGATGGGGTCTATGAATTTCTCTGGGTTGCTCCGCCGCTACGCATTCCTCATGCAGTGGGTAGTCCCCTCAACCCGCTGGCGATTAAATGAGACCAGTGAATCGGCTCCTGGGCTGTCCAGGTGACAGAGCCTTGGGGTAGCCTATCCCCTGGGGATACTGGCAGAGAGTACAGGCTGACCGGTCGGGACGAACGGCCATGGTATGTATCCAAGAAGAGTGAGTGAAGAGGAGGAAATTTTTATGTCAGAGGGACCGATTGGCCGTCTTGACCATGTTGCTTTTGCTGTACAGAGCATTGACAAGGCCCGTGTTTTTTTTGAAGGATCTTTGGGCGCAAAGTTCCGCTATATCACCGAGGGCCGGGGTGGGGGATTTCGCTATGCCGTTTTCGACCTGGAGGATTTTACCATTGAGCTTTTGGAGCCGGTGGATCCGCAAGGGTTTGTGGCTCAATTCCTGGAGAAAAGGGGGGAAGGATTCCACCACATCACCCTGCAGGTGAAAGATCTGGCCGGTAAGGTGCGGCACCTTGAGATGCAGGGGCTGCGCCTAGCGGATAAGCGTCTGAATGATCCCTCAGGAATCGATGCCTTTATTTCTCCCAAGAGCGCCTGTGGCGTCCTTATCCAGCTAGCCGAGACCAGCCCTCCATTAAACAACGAGCCCTATTGGAAAAAAGAAGAGTAATGAAATATAAAGCAGACATCACAGCGGGGTCACTCAAAGTGCCGGAAAGCAGGATCATTGCTGATCTGCTGCTCCGTGGTGTCGATGCACAGGGCTGGCAGGAGACCCTCATAAAGCAAAATGTCCTCCAGGCACATAACCCTGCTACAGCGACTCGGCTGGCGAGGTTAATTCGGGGCCGACTGCAACTGATGACAGTAGATCTGTGGCGGCTTGTGCGGGACGGGACGGGCATTGTCGCCACCCATGCCGTCCTGGCCACTGCCATCAAACACAGCCGATTGCTCGGCGATTTCCTCGATCTTGTGGTCAGAGAGCAATACCGCTTGTTCAGCTCTACCCTATCTTACCGGTTATGGGAAAGTTTTCTGGATGACTGCCGAGGTCGTGATCCCGATATGCCGGTATGGCACGAATCGACAAGGGTACGGTTGCGATCATCCGTCTTCCAGACTCTTGCCCAGGCGGGTTACATTGCCGACATACGTTCCTTAAAGCTTCAGGTGGTCTACATTGCGACCCCGGTGCTTCGCTACCTGCAAGACCACAATGAACAATACGTTCTCCGTTGCCTTCAGGTGGCCCCATGAGTGCCCTCCTTAGCGAACGACTCAACCAGATTCTGCCAAAAGTGACCTCGGACTCGTTTCTGAGCGGGAGCGGAATTGGCAATGAGATCGCTTTTTACATCTTTGATTATCCTCCTGAAGAAGAATTACGGGTTCGTGCCCACATTCGCTTCCTGTTCGATCAAATTCCCAAGCGAAAGCCAGGGCTGCGGTTGAAACATGTCAACCTGTTTGATTTCATCCTTGACTACCTCAAGAGCCGCAATCTGCTAGACAAATCGCTGCAAATGCAGCAACAGAAGGGGGACCAAGCTTTGCAGAAGGCCCTGAGCGGCCCCCTGCACGAGAACAAACTGGCCGGTGCGTTTGCCGAGGTTGCCCAACCGGATCAGCACGATCTGGTTTTTATCTCCGGCGTTGGCAGCGTGTGGCCCCTTTTGCGGTCGCATTCCCTGCTCAACAATCTGCACCCTATCATGGGCCAAACGCCGCTGGTTATGTTTTACCCAGGACGCTACGATGGCCAAGCCCTTCGGCTGTTTGGTAAGCTGAGGAACAACAATTACTACCGAGCCTTCAAACTGGTGCCGTAAGTGAGGTGAGGCATGCTCATCAAGAGTCTGTTTGAACGAGACATTTCTCGTCCCATCAATGGTGTTGTGAAGGTCGATCAGTTGGACAACTCTTCGGTGTGGCAAGAGTTGGACGAGTTCGTGGTCACCAAGGAACTCGACGGTCATCTCCGCCAGTTCTTTTCTTCCTACCTTGATGCCATCGACCACAGCCATAAGCCCGACGTGTCAGGAAAGATCGGTGTGTGGGTGTCGGGCTTCTTCGGCTCGGGCAAGTCGCATTTTATCAAAGTGCTGTCATATCTCCTGCGTAACCGCCATCACTCTAGCAATGGCCAGAGTCAACAGGCCATCGAGTTCTTTGAGAGCAAGGTCAAGGATGCCATGCTCTTCGGCGATATTAGGCGGGCGGTCGCCTCACGGGCCGACGTTATCCTGTTCAACATCGACAGCAAGGCCGACAATCGGGCCGGGCGGGACGCCATTCTCTCTGTCTTCCTTAAAGTCTTAAACGAAATGCAGGGATACAGCGGCGACCATCCCCACCTCGCCCATATGGAGCGCTATCTGGAGAGCAGGGGCAAGCTCGAACAGTTTCATACTGCCTACCGAGACGCAACCAACACCGCATGGGTCGAGGAACGTGATGCCTACCAGTTCAACCGCGATGAGGTCATCAAAGCATTGTCTGAAACCCTTGGCCAGAGCCAGGAGACGGCGGAGAAGTGGATTGATGGGGCGGAGGACAGCTTTGCTCTAACGGTGGAGAACCTCTGCAAGTGGGTCAAGGAGTACCTGGACTCTAAAGGGCCAGATCATCGTATCCTGTTCCTGGTCGATGAGGTTGGCCAGTTCATCGGCGGCGACACCCATTTGATGCTCAATTTGCAGACCATTACGGAGAACCTGGGGACAATCTGCGGTGGTCGGGCCTGGGTGGTAGTGACTTCGCAGGAAGACATCGATGCTGTGCTGGGCGAGATGAAGACATCCAGGGCCAACGACTTCTCCAAGATTCAGGGCCGCTTCAGAACCCGCTTGTCTCTCTCCAGTGCCAATGTGGACGAGGT
The DNA here is from genome assembly GCA_965220955.1 of uncultured Binatia bacterium (SeqCode). GTDB lineage: Bacteria > Desulfobacterota > Binatia > Bin18 > CBDCRK01 > CBDCRK01. The sequence continues at coordinate 102,304 of CBDCRK010000039.1, forward strand.
GATCCAGTCTCGCTTGCTGACCAAGCGAGAGGAAGTCAAAGGCGAACTCCAATCCCTCTTTGCCGAGAAGGGAGATATTCTCAAACACCAGCTCACTTTCGCCAACGCTGGCATGACGTTGAGGCCGTATAGAGACGAGGCGGATTTTGTTAAGAACTATCCCTTTGCTCCTTACCAGTTTCAGCTTGTTCAGAAAATCTTCGAAGCGATCCGTAAAGTCGGGGCAACCGGCCTGCACCTCTCCCGTGGTGAGCGATCCATCCTGGATGCCTTCCAGTCAGCAGGTAAACAGGTTGCCGCCAATGAGGTGGGTCTACTGGTCCCGCTCTACCGGTTCTATCCATCCATTGAGAGCTTCCTCGACACCGCAGTCAAAAGAACGATTGATCAAGCCGGAACAAACCCTAGCCTCGAACCGTTTGATATCCATGTGCTGCAAGTGCTTTTCCTCATCCGCTACGTCGATGAGATCAAGGGCAACGTTGATAACCTGGTGACCCTTTGTATTGACGAAATCGACGCCGACCGGCTGGCCCTGCGTCGCCGCATCGAGGACAGCCTCCAGCGACTCGAAAAGGAGACGCTTATCAATCGGAGCGGGGACAATTACTTCTTTCTGACCAACGAAGAACGGGACATCAGCCGGGAAGTCAAGGCGGTCGAACTGGACAGCGGCGCCCAAGCCAAGCTGCTGGGCGAGATCATTTTCAACGACGTGCTGAAAGAACAGCGCAAGCATCGCTTCACGGCCAACAAGATGGACTTTAGCTTTAACCGTCTTTGTGACCAGCACCCCATTGGCAACCAGTTTGACGGGGCCCTCCTTGTCTCGGCCATCACTCCCTTGGCTAATGATTACGAATTGTACGACAAAGGGAAGTGCGTTCTTGAGAGTAGCAGTGAGGGGGGGCATGTTCTGATCCGGCTTGTCAATGACGAAAGCTTAGGGCGGGAACTCCGTACCTACCTGCAAACCGATAAGTACGTTAGACAAAAGAGCGATAACACGCTGCCCGACTCAGCGAAGCGTATTCTCCGGGATTTTTCCGACAACAACCAGGAACGCCGGGAACGGCTGACGCGCTTGTTGAGCGATATGTTTGTCCAGGCCGATTACTTTGTTGCCGGTCAAACGCTCACACTAAAAGCTGCTGCTTCTCAAGCAGCTTTGGGTGAGGCCCTGGAATACCTCATCCAGAACACATTCACAAAGATGGGGTATATCAAGCGGCCGAATGCTGAGCCGTTGAAAGAAATTCAGGCCATCCTTCGCAGCAACAACATTGGCCAACAAACCTTAGCCCTGGAAACAGAAGAGGGCAATAAACAGGCTATTGATGATCTTCGTGGTTATGTCCAACTCTGTACGAATGCCAACCGCCAGGTCATATTGCACGATATGATCGAGAATCGATATGCACTGCGGCCCTACGGCTGGCTGGATGAGGAGGTTCTCATTCTTATTGCCCGGCTTTTGGTTCTGGGCGAAATCAGTCTGGTCATGGACGGGGCAGTGCTTCCCCTTGACAAGGTGTACGATGCCATAAAAACGCCGAGCAAACGACGAAAGATCACCCTTGTTCAACGTCGCACCTCGGACCCCAGGGCATTACAAAACGCCCGCAGCCTGGGCAAAGAAGTTTTCTCCGAGATGGGGCCGGACGGCGAGGATAGCCTCTTCACTTTCTTGCAAAACAAGCTCAAGGACTGGCAAGCCTCATTAAACAGTTACAAGCCCTTAGCTGACACCGGGGACTATCCCGGTAAGGAAGAAATCGACAACGGGCTGGCCCTTATCAGGAAGTTGCTGGCCAACGATAGCAGCTATAAGTTCATCGAGCAGTTCAACGAGCGCAAAGATGATCTGCTCGACCTAGCTGACCCATTCCATGACTTAGAGGACTTCTACGAACACCAAAGACCCACCTGGGAAAAGCTTCGCAAGGCGAATGAACGTTTTCGTCTCAACCGGCTGGAATTGGAGGGGAACGCTCAGGCGGCACCGGCCTTGAAGCGGATACAGGAGATTCTTTCCGCACCAAGTCCCTATGGTATCATCAGGGAGGCAGAGAACCTTATCAGTACGGTCACCGGCGTTAATATGGCTCTTATCACCGAGCGGCGCAAGCAAGCCATTGAGAGCATCGATGCTTACATTGCCACACTTACAAAGGATATCGAAGCGGCTAAAGCAGACGCCGGACTACGTGCGGCCTGTTTGGGTCCCTTAGAATCGTTCCGCCGGCAGGTCGAGACAGGGGAGAGCCTTGCTCATATGGCCCAGGCCGAGGCCGAAGCGCTAAAGGCACTCGATGCAGCGAACCTGCGTCTTGAAGACTTTGCCAAGAGGGACGCAGAAGGAGAAGCAACCACATCTTACAAGAAGAATCGGGTCATTGAACCAGCCAAGCTGGTGAAGGCGTCCTATCTAGAGACCATGGACGACGTGAATGTCTTTGTTGACACGCTGCGGCAGGAATTAGAGCAGGCGATAAGGCAGAATGAACGGGTGCAAATTCGTTAGACCATAAACCACGAAATACACGAAATACACGAAAAATAGGCAAGACATGAAAAGCGCGAAAGAGGACCAGATGGAGGTTATCTATAAAGAGGTAAGCTACAAAGGCAAAAGGAAGGCGGAAATATGGCTACTCGACATATAGGTCTAAGTCTCGGAGGTGATGCCATACCCTTGAGCACGTTCCTTGATGCGGCGTTTAATCTTGCTGCACTTTTGTCTGAGCTTGATGTGTCTATTTCTGGCTCGCGAAATCTCGAGTGGGTCATTGCTGGCCTTAGTCTCGGCAGCGCCAATCTCGCTGTGACTCCTGTGCCCATCAGCGAAGATGCTCTTGATCAGAGCCCGGTCATTATTGCTTCCGCTCTCAAAGGCATGGAGATCGTCGAGAAATCGGCTGAATGGCCCGAGCATTTTACAGATGGAGCCTTACTCAGGGCGAAAAGACTGGTCGGTATCATTAATGGTCGAGTCGAGCGCCTTGCCGTATTTGGCAATCCAGGAGAAGGAGGGACCAAAAGAGTACGGGTAACTCAGAGAGTCGCTGCAAACGTCGATCAGCTCGTGGGCACAAGCACTGTCGCACGCGGGTCGGTTGAAGGAACGCTGGAGACGCTGACCATTCACGGGGGAACTGCCTTTAACGTGTATGACATGATTACGCTGCGTAAGATTCGTTGTGTATGCGATCGCAAAACCCTTGAGGAGCTAGCGTCTACCCTGGGGAAACGGGTGCTCGTCGAAGGAGAAGTGCGATACAACGTTTACGGGCAACCTATTTCGATCAAGGTGGAGCAGCACCGCATCTTACCAACGGCTGACCAGCTGCCTCAAGCAAAAGACATTCGTGGTCTCTTCTCGAAAAATAAAATCAATACGGCTGAACTGTCGGAGTATCTAAGGAATTAGCCATCACGAAATACACGAAAAATAGGCAAGACACGAAAATCCCAAAGAGGATCTGATGGAGGTAGTGTATAAGGAGGAGGGCTATAGGATCATGGGGGCGTGCTTTGCGGTGTACAAGGAAATGGGATGTGGTTTTCTTGAAGCGGTGTATCAGGAGTGCCTGGGGATAGAATTCCTCGCCCAGGATGTTCCCTTCAAACCGCAAGCAGAGCTCACCTTGAGCTACAAAGGAAGGCCCCTCAAACAGAAGTATGTGCCGGACTTCATCTGTTTCGACAAAATCATTCTTGAGATCAAAGCGGTCACCGAACTGACAGACCTATACCGGGCACAACTCCAGAATTATCTAAAAGCGACAGGATATAGACTCGGCCTTTTGGTCAACTTCGGTCATTCCCCGAAGCTAGAATACGAACGGATCGTCAAGTAGCAGCCTTCCCCTTTTCGTGTGATTTCGTGTATTTCGTGGTTATGAATAGGACCAAGCTAAAGAACTATGCTCCTCAAGCCCGCCGTGACTTTATTGCAGCGGTTACGGATAGGGCGGTGTACTACGGCCTGACCAAAAACAAGATTGAGCCGATCACCGAGCAGGGGGATGTGGCCATCATTGGTGGTAGAGCTTTCCCGCGGGCGGTGGCGGCAAAGCGAAGGCGGCTGGAAGAAGCGTAGATTGCCCGTCAGGGGTTCGATCAAGTCATGGAAGCCATGGCTTACACCTGGTTCAACCGGCTCGTTGCCATTCGCTTCATGGAGCTGCACGGCTACCTCGATCACGGCTATCGGGTGCTGAGTCATCCCGAGGGGAAGACGACGCCTGAAATCTTAGAACATGCTGAGCATGTCGATCTACCGGGATTGGACAAAGATAAGGTCATCGACCTCAAGCTCGACGGCACGAAGGAAGCCGAGCTGTACCGGTTACTGCTCATTGCACAGTGTAATGCCCTGAGTACGGCGATGCCCTTTCTGTTCGAGCGAGTCGATGACGAAACGGAACTCCTGCTTCCCGACAACCTGCTGCACTCTGACTCGCTGATCCGCAAGCTGGTAAACGAGATCGACGAAGAGAACTGGCAAGAGGTCGAGATTATTGGCTGGCTGTATCAGTTCTACATCTCGGAGAAGAAGGATCAAGTCATTGGCAAGGTGGTCAAGAGCGAAGACATTCCGGCAGCTACGCAGCTATTCACTCCCAACTGGATTGTGAAATATCTGGTGCAGAACAGCCTTGGCCGGCAGTGGTTGGCAACGTATCCTCAGTCTCCCTTACGGGAAAAGATGGAGTATTACATCGAGCCTGCCGAGCAGACGCCAGAAGTGCAGGCTCAACTAAAAGCAATCACACCCAACAGCCTGAACCCCGAAGAACTCACCTCTACTTGATCCCGCCTGTGGTTCCGGTCACATCCTGGTCGAAGCCTATGACCTGCTCAAGGCAATCTACCTGGAGCGAGGCTACCGGGCCAGAGATATTCCCACGCTGATCTTGCAAAAGAACCTGTTTGGCCTAGAGATTGACGACCGAGCCGCTCAGCTTGCCGCCTTTGCCCTCATGATGAAGGCTCGGGCTGATGATAGGCGCATTTTTGGCAGAGAAGTGCAGCCCAATGTCCTTGCCATTCAAGAGAGCAAAGGATTGGATGCCAAGAAGGTTACCGACGCTCTTAACCGGCCCCTAGAAAGTGACGGCAGCACCGGCGATATCAAGCAGGCCGACGTCGCCGCGCTCATCAACCTGTTTGAACATGGCAAGACGTTCGGTTCGCTGATCCGCGTCCCGGAGGAGTTAGCCGCCAAGCTACCTGCAATGACCACGCGAGTCGAGGAAGTCGCCAAGCACGGAGGAATTTTTGAAAATGCAGCAGCAAAGTCGGTTCTATCGCTCGTTGAGCCGGCTGGGGTTTTGGCGAGAGAGTATGATGCGGTTGCAACCAATCCTCCTTACATGAACCGAAAGTATCTTTGCGAGTCAATCGATTCTTTCTTGAAGAATGAATACAAAGAATATTCGGAAGACTTGTACGCTGCATTTATAAACCGGTGTGTCGCGTTGGGTTTGCCGACTGGCTTCATTTCTATGATTACGATGGATAGCTGGATGTTTGGCGACGACTTCAATAACGCCCGATCCGTAATCAACAGTAATACCTCGCTGGTTACAAATGCCCATCTTGGGCCACGAGCGTTTGACGAGATTTCCGGTGAAGTAGTCCAAACATGTGCGTTCGTGTTGATTCCGCATTCAATTAAATCCCATGCAGGCTCGTACTTCCGGCTTGTTGAGCCAAGGAGTTCAGAAGCAAAACGCTTGCTGTTATTGAGCGGTACGTCTCGATTTGACGTCGAGAAGGAATTTTTCGACGTGTTTCCTCGTAAATCGATGGCATACTTCGCAACCCGGAGAACTCAGGAAACATTCAAGAATGGAAAACGCTTAGCTGAATTTGCCGAGGCATTCACTGGTCTTCAGACAGGAGACAATGAACGCTTCATTCGGAGTTGGAGTGAAGTGGCCGTGAACCATATTGAATTTGGCGCTACACCAGAGACGGCCAGAGAATCGACCAGACGATGGTTTCCATACGTTAAGGGCAGCGAATTTCGGAAGTGGTACGGAAACCTCTCGTTTGTCGCTAACTGGGAAAGCGACGGCAAAGAGATTCGAGATCACAGGAGTTCAACTGTTAGGAACAGCGACTATTACTTCCTACCCGGTCTTGCCTACAATAACATTGCAAAATCCTTCAGCGCTCGGCTCGTTTGCGGGGGGGCGGTTTTCGATCAGAAGAACTCTATGCTTTTTGCCAAACACGAGAGATTTCTACTTGGTACTCTCGGCTTCTTGAACTCAAAAATCGTTGACCCACTTCTCAAAGTTGTCGCACCGAAGGACTTTAACCCAGGTAGCCTTAAAGCACTTCCTGTGAATCCAGAAGTGCTTGAGTTCGCAGATTTAATTTCCAACGTTGAAGAACTAGTCGGTCTCGCGAAAAGGGACTGGAATAGTTCAGAAACGTCATGGGATTTCGAACGGATTCCATGGATGCCAACGAAACCTGTTTCGATACCGTTAGTAAGCTCCTGGACCTCGTGGCGAGATGAATACGAAGCCGCGATATCGCGCACAAGAGAACTGGAGGCACGCAACAATGAATACCTGTTAATGGCCTATGGTCTTGAAGACGAGATTGAGCCGACAATTGATGACGACCAAATCACTCTCTACCAACTCGACCGCACAGAGGATATCAAACGGCTAATCTCCTACGCCATCGGCTGCATGATGGGCCGGTACAGCCTTGATAAACCAGGGCTGATCTATGCTCACAGTGGCAACAAGGGCTTCGACCACGAAATACACAAAATATACGAAAAGAAGAAAACTGAGTGCCTTTCGAGTGGTTCCTGTGCTTCGCGCGATAGGTGTCTTTCGCGTGACTCTTATTTTTCGCGTGATTCGTGTGTTTCGTGGTTTGCGCCTGACCAAGACGGCATCATTCCTCTTATGGAAACGGAATGGTTCTCCGACGATGCCACTAACCGCCTTGTCGAGTTCATCAGCGTGGCATGGCCAGACCCCTCACCCCAACCCCTTCGACTTGGCTCAGGGCAGGCCTCTCCCCAGGGGGGCGAGGGAGCTTTGTTGGAAGAAAACCTCAAGTTCATTGCTGATAGCCTTGGCCCTAACCGTGGCGAACAACCCCATGACACGATCCGTCGCTATTTCGCTACCAGCTTCTTCAAGGACCACCTCAAGACCTACAAGCGCCGTCCCATCTACTGGCTTTTCTCCAGCGGTAAGCAGCGGGCCTTCCAGTGCCTTGTTTACTTGCATCGCTACCACGAAGGCACCCTGTCACGGATGCGGACAGAATACGTCATCCCGCTTCAGGGGAAGATTGCAGCCCGTATCGACCACCTTGCAGCGGATATTGCTGCTGCCGCCTCAACCTCGCACCGCAGAAAGCTGGAGAAGGAACGGGACACGCTCGTCAAGCAACAGGTAGAACTGCAAACCTTTGACGAAAAACTCCGACACTATGCCGATCAGCGGATTAGCCTCGATCTCGACGACGGTGTGAAGGTCAACTATGGGAAATTTGGTGATCTACTTGGCGGAGGTGAAGGCGGTCTGTGGGAAGGAAGAGGAATAAACCACGAAATACACGAAAATACACGAAAAACACAAAATACGAAATACAAAAAAAGGAGAACATAGAATGCCACGCACTTTACCGTTCGACGCTGCGAAAAGCCATTTGCGGGAACTGGTCGAGGGAATGGTTCCCGGTGAAGAACTCGTGTTGACCTCGCAGGGTGAGCCGGTGGCGGCCATCACCCGGCCACCCCGAACCAGTTGGCCGTGTCAGCCGGGCTCGGCGAAAGATACGAAACACTGGATGGCCCCGGACTTCGACGCCCCGCTAGAGGACTTCAAGGAGTACATGGAATGACGCTCCTCCTCGATACCCACAGCGTCCTGTGGTTCTGGTGGGACGATCTGCAATTAAGCGAGACGGCCAAGCAAGCCATCTGCGATACGACGAACCGGAAACTCGTCAGCATAGCGAGTTGCTGGGAAATCGCCATCAAGGTGAGCCTGAAGAAGTTGGACCTTGGAGCGCCGTACCGAGGGTTCATCCACCAACACATGGTGCGTAACAACTTCGAGTTGTTGCAAATCACCAACGAACACCTGGCCGGGCTCGTCGATTTGCCGTTTCACCACAGAGACCCATTCGACCGCATGCTGGTAGCTCAGTCGTTGTACGAACAGATTCCCATTGTCAGTACCGATCCACAGCTTGACGCCTACGGGTTAACTCGCATCTGGTAGCAACACACCATGAGCAATTTCAACCAGGTCACCGCCGCGCTCGACCGTCTCTTCACCGACGAAGGTCAGCGGATCGTCTTTTGGCACGATCCGGCCCAGGAGTTTCTTGACTTCGTCGAAGCAACGCCCTCCTTTCAGTTCGACAACACCCCGGTCAACCTCATCCGCCTGGATCAGATCGGTGCCTTGGAGACGAAAATTCGCCTCGAACGGGATGACCCCACGGGTCGGTATCTTCTTTACTCCCCCACCGAGGAACCCGATTACGAAAACGACTGGCTGCTCGACATTCGCTTGTACAGCCGGAGCTTCCGAGCCGACCGGGCTTCCATCATACTCCAAGAGCTTGGACTGGCAAACCAGTACCTGCGCCAGCATCTGGCCGATCGGTGTAAGTTCTTCGACAATAAGGATCGCCTCAAAAAGCTCCAGTCACTCGTCACCCCAGACGATACAGAAGCCGATCTCGACCGTAATATGCTTGCTGTTGTGGTAAAAGCCGATCAGCCAGAGCTGTTTAACCTTATCCGCACTCTCTTCCACGCCTCCACCGAAGCAGAGGCCGGGGAAGAGCTTGACCTGAACACCCCACCCCCAACCTGGGAACAAGTCGAGAAGTTCGATCTTGATCAACCTTTCTGGTGGATGGTGAAGACAAGCTTTGGCTACAGCGAGGAGACGCCCAGCTTGCGCAACTTTCTCCTGCGCCTCTTGCTAACGGACTATGCCCATCATCTCCAGGGGAGTGTCCCCACCTCGTTGCAACACCTCTTATTGCCTAAGGCAGGTTGGTCTAATGTTGTTGTCTGCTTGGCCCAATGGCGGGACAGTAACAGCAAGAGGAGTAGTTATGATCGATTGTCGGCACAAGTGGCTGAGGTCCTCAGGCTGGACGACCACCTGCACGGCCTGGAGATTGACCAGTTGCTAGATGTGATGACGTTTCTGGCCGTTGAGAAAACAATTGCCCGTAACCTGCGGGACCGGGTGCAGTCCACCGTAGATACAATTGATGAGGAGGAAGTCCGAACCATTGCCACACGCAGGCAGGCTGGGCATTGGGCCGCATCTACCGTGGCGATCGACTCTGAGGTTCCCCATAAGGCACTTCATGCAGTGTACAACGCTCTGGTGGCGGCGGCGGATTTCTTTGCCCTTCGCAATCAGCACCGGCAAGGCTTCGACTTCGACAACGCCCAGGCCATGTATCACGCCTACGAAAGGGAGCTTTACCGTTTCGACCAGTTGTATCGTCATTTCTGCGAGGCTGCCGACCATGCCGAATCCCAGGGTTGGGGTATCCTGAAATCTTTAAGGGAAGATGTGGAAGCTTGCTACACCAACTGGTATGTGACCAACCTGACCCTGAGTTGGGGCAAATTCGTTGAGCCGGGGGGTAGCGCCTCACTGCTGGCCAACTGGCAGATCTACAATGTGCCTGGCCAGCAGCGGTTCTTCCAGCGGTATGCCCGGCCACGCCTGGAGGAGGCTGAAAATCGGAAGGTGTACGTTATCATTAGCGATGCGTTCCGGTACGAGGCGGCGCAAGAACTCGTCCGTGAATTGAACGGTAAGTACCGCTTTCAGGCCGAGTTAAATTCTCAATTGGGTGTACTCCCGTCGTACACTGCTCTAGGAATGGCCAGCTTGCTGCCGCATAAGGCACTCGCCTATAAATCCAACGGTGACGTGCTTGTGGACGGCAAGCCCACATTGTCTCTGGCACAGCGAGACGAAATTCTGCAACCCAGGGGTGGCATAGCGTGTAAAGCTGACGACCTCATTGCCATGAAGAGAGAAGAGGGACGGGAGTTCGTTAGCGGCATAAGCGGGTGATTTACATCTACCACAATGCTGTGGATGCGGTTGGCGATTCGGCATCCTACTGAGGGGAATACCTTTGAAGGGGTGCGAAAGGCGATCAACGAACTAGCTGCGCTCGTGGGTTACGTCATCAATACCCTCAGCGGCAACCATGTCTTGGTTACGGCGGACCACGGGTTTCTGTTTACAGAGACTCCCCCTGGCGAGCCGGACAAGAGCAAGCTATCCGAGAAGCCGCCTGGTACTGTGAAGGCCAAGAAACGCTACCTGCTCGGCCTCACCCTGCCGGATCACGATTCAACATGGCATGGCAAGACGGCGACTACTGCTCATGCCGAGGGGGATATGGAGTTCTGGATTCCTAAGGGAGCCAATCGCTTTCATTTCACGGGTGGAGCAAGGTTTGTTCACGGCGGGGCTATGCTTCAGGAGATTGTTGTCCCGGTCATTACGGTAAAGCATGTCAGAGGCAAATCAGCCAAGGACACCCAGACCAAGCAGGTCACGGTGCAGGTATTAGGGGCTAACCATAGGATCACCACCCCCAGGCATCGGTTCGAACTGATCCAGATGGAATCGGTCAGTGATCGGGTGAAGGCGGCTACGCTTAAGATAGCGGTCTACGAAGGGGAGGACCCGGTCACAAACATCGAGACCGTGACCTTTGACAGCGTTTCCGATAATATGAATGATCGTAAAAAGTGGGTGCATCTTGTGCTGCAAGACCGCCAGTATGATAAGAAAACCCCTTATCGCCTTGTTTTGCGAGACGCCGGGACCGGCATCGAACAGCAGAGCGTGGAAGTGATTATTGACAGGGCATTCACCGATGACTTCTGACATAAATCCCATTGACACAAGTCTCGACGACCTGCTGAACCGGCATTTTGCCGGCAAGGTTGTGCGCAAAGACCTGACCAAGCTCATCAAGGAAGGGGCGAACGTGCCGGTGTACGTGCTTGAATATCTGCTCGGCTCGTATTGCGCCTCAAACGATGAAGCAATGATCGAAGACGGCCTGAAGACCGTCAAGCGAGTGCTGGCCGAGAATTATGTTCGTCCCGATGAAGCCGAGAAGGTCAAATCAATCATCCGAGAGCGGGGAAGCCTGAAGGTCATTGATAAAGCAACGGTTAGACTGAACGAGAGGCGGGATGTCTATGAAGCGTTGCTCTCGAACCTTGGTACGGGGGGCGTCGAGGTTAGCAACACCACGGTTAAGGAGTATGAGAAGCTTCTGGTCGGGGGTATCTGGTGCATTGTTACGCTGGAGTACTTTTTCGAGGAGGGCCAGTGGGGATCCCCCTTCATTATGCGTGATTTGAAGCCAATCCAAATGCCCAACATGGACCTAGAGGAACTATTCGAAGGGCGGCGGGCATTCACCGAAGAACAATGGACTGATGTGCTACTCCGCTCGACCGGTATGGAGCCAACACACTTTGAGGAGCGGGTGAAATGGCATCTTCTGGCCCGCCTGATCCCACTGGTGGAGAACAACTTCAACGTTTGTGAACTTGGCCCTCGGGGTACGGGCAAGAGCCATATTTACAAGGAGATTAGCCCGAATAGCATTCTGATCTCTGGCGGTCAGACCACCGTGGCGAACCTGTTTTACAACTTGGCCCGGCACACAATCGGCTTAGTCGGGCTGTGGGACGTAGTGGCCTTCGACGAAGTAAGCGGTATCTCCTTTAAGGATAAGGATGGAGTGCAAATCCTAAAGGACTACATGGCGTCGGGGTCATTTGCCCGCGGGCGGGATGCTATCAACGCGAATGCCTCGATGGTCTTTGTCGGCAACCTCAACCAACCTGTTGACACATTGGTCAAAACAAGCCATCTGCTGGCTCCATTCCCCGAAGCCATGATCGACGCGGCGTTCTTTGATCGCTTTCATGCCTACATCCCAGGTTGGGAAATCCCCAAGATGCGGCCCGAGTTCTTTACCAACCAATATGGGCTGATCGTGGATTACCTGGCTGAGTTCATGCGGGAAATGCGCAAGCGCACCTTTGGCGATGCAGTGAATAAGTATTTCAAGCTAGGGCGAGACCTGAATCAACGGGACACCATTGCGGTGAAACACACGGTTTCTGGTCTCTTGAAGCTCCTCTACCCGCACGAAGAGTACACCAAAGATGCCGTGGGTCGCTGCTTGGAATATGCTCTGGAAAGCCGCCGCCGAGTCAAAGAGCAATTGAAGAAGATTGGCGGCATGGAGTTCTTCGATGTCCATTTTAGCTATATCGACCAGGATACATTAGAAGAGAAATTCATCAGTATCCCAGAGCAAGGTGGTGGATCGCTGATTCCCGATGGCCCGCTGAACCCCGGTGTGCTGCACAGCGTTGCAACTGGCAGCGGGGGGCATCTTGGGCTATATCGGCTTGAAACACAGGTAACCTCGGGCAACGGAGCGCTAAGAACATCTGGCCTGGGCTCGAACAGCGCCGCCAGAGAGGCAATCAAGGTTGGCTTTGACTACTTTAAGGCCAATGCCTCTCGTGTCAGTGCATCGGTCAAAGCGGGTGATCATGATTATCACCTGCACATTGTGGAGCTGCATAACACCGGGCCAACGACTACCATGACGCTGGCTGCTTTTGTTGCTCTCTGTTCTGGTGTCCTTGGCAAACCGCTTCAATCGCAGTTGGTGGTCCTGGGCAGCATGAGCCTGGGAGGAAACATTACCCCTGTAGAGAACTTGGCCGAGTCTCTCCAGGTGGCCTTTGATGCCGGAGGTAAACGCATCCTGCTGCCGATGGTAAGCGTGGGAGACATTCCGACAGTCCCTGGGGAGTTATTTGCCAAGTTCCAGACAAGCTTCTATGCTGATCCCACCGACGCTGTGTTTAAGGCGTTGGGGGCAAATTGAGAGACAATCGCTGATCTCTACGAGTACGTCATTCGCAAGAAGAAGGAATTATCAGATCTGATAAAGTTTACTCAATAGGAGGGGGAACTATGGAGCAGAAAATCTTAGTGGGTACTACAGATGGCTTCTATGAAGTAGGTGACAGCCAACGCCGGCAGTTGGCCGGGCACGAAGTGGGAGCACTAACAACTAGCGACTCCAGCTGGTGGGCCATTCTTGACCGTCGGGAGGTGTGGCGGTCCAACCCTAACGAAGCCTGGACTAAGGTTACGTCGATCGAGACCTTGAAGGCAAACTGCCTGTTGCCAAGTAGGGCCGGACTCCTTGTGGGGACATCGGATGCCTACCTCTTTACCTTACAGGACAAAACCCTTGAGCCGGTCCGTTCCTTCGAAAAAGTACAGGGGCGGGCAGACTGGTATACCCCGTGGGGAGGCCCGCCCGATGTTCGGTCAATGTCGGTAGATCCTTCCGGTACGGTTTATGTGAACGTGCACGTGGGCGGAGTGGTGCGTTCTAGCAATGGAGGGAAATCCTGGGAACCTACCATTGATATGCATGCCGATGTCCACCAGGTTATCTTTGACCCAGGCTCAGGGCAGGTATTTGCAGCTTCAGGGTACGGTCTTGCCGTTAGCAACAACGGTGGTGAGTCCTGGCGATTTGATACCGAAGGGCTACATGGCAACTACCTGCGGGCAGTTACCGCTGCAAGTGGGACAGTGCTGGTCTCTGCTTCTACGGGTCCGTCGACAAAGCGTGCTGCCGTTTACCGCAAGCCCTTGGATAGTGCTGGGTCCTTTGAGCGCTGCCAAGAGGGTTTGCCCGAGTGGATCTCCGACAATATCAACACCTTTTGCCTGGCAGCGTCAGGCTCCAGGGTGGCGTTTGGTACCTCTGAGGGGATAGTGTTTCTTTCGCTGGATGAGGGCCAGAGCTGGAATATAGTGGCGGAAGGTCTGCAGCCGGTTCGCTCTGTGGCTCTGGCATGATGGGGGGTACCTAAGACAACTTACACTAATATCTTGCCCAAGGCATTGAGGAGCTGAAAAATTCCTAATCCAGCAGCAATAAGGACAACCCCAATGCCAAGCACGTTTGCAACAGTCCCGTTGGTATGCTCCTGTAGTAGGTCCCTGCGGTTCATGACCACCAGAAGAAATCCGGCAATCAGGGGAAGAAGTGCGCCGTTGGCGGCCTGGGCAAGGACAATGGCTGTCACCGGGTTTTGCCCCAGAAATGCTGTGACAGTTCCCATAATAACAATAACAGCCCAGACCGCTCGAAACTTTGGGCTCCGTAAATTCTTCTCCCAGCCCAGAGCCCCTGAGATTGCATAAGCCGCTGCCAGGGGAGCTGTAATGGCGCTTGTCAGACCTGCCGCCAGGAGTCCGGTGGCAAAGAAATACTTGGCCGTCAATCCTAGCAGCGGCTCTAGCTGTTCGGCCATCATGACCGCGTTCTCTATCTTGGCGCCCTGTCCGAATAAGGCGGATGCTGCCGTTGTCACTATGGCCAGGGTAATGATCCCTCCAGTTGTTATTGCGAAAAAGGTATCAAGCCGTGACCGCGCAAGCGCTTGGCGGGTTGGTATGGATTCAGGCCACCTCTCCTGAACGGAACTGGCATGCAAGAATAGATTGTAGGGGACTACCGTGGTCCCTATAAGCGCTATAACCATAACCGGCGACCCTGTGGGAATGCTGGGTAAACATATCCCTGTCACTATGTCTCCTATATCCGGGAGAGCCATGATTGCCGTGAGCAAAAACACAGTGCTCATTGCGGCTACCATCACCACTAGCCCCCATTCTATGACTCTGTATGCCCCTGAGGCTAACAGCAAGAACGCCCCGGTTCCGACAACCAGCGCCCACACTTGCGGAGAGATACCGGTCAAAGCCTCAAGCGCTATGGCTGCCCCGGCTATGTTTCCGGTTTCGAACGCAGCATTTCCCAGGGCTATAGCCACTACAACCAGAAGGACCGCAAGGATACTAAAGATCCGATTCTGGAACGTTGTTCGTAGTGCCTCCCCGAGCCCTGCTCGGCTCACTACTCCAAGCCGGGCGGCCATCTCTTGAAGTACAATGGTAGCAAAAGTGGAGAAGACTATCGCCCAAAGTAAAGTAAACCCAAAACTAGCCCCAGCCATGCTGGCGGTTGTTACCGTCCCTGGCCCAATGAATGCAGCCACTACCAAGAGACCGGGTCCCCCTAACCTGCTCATGTTTTGCCTACTCCGGGGTTGCCGGTTAGTAAAAAGACATGTTTCATTAGACGATTTCTCAAAATGAACTTCTCTAATCTTCTCCTTCCCCTCTGGCGGGGGAAGGTGGGGATAGGGGGGGGGGGAGGCTAAGGAGCGTCTATCCGTGCCCCGCGCTTTCTTTTCACCCCCACCCTAGCCCTCCCCCGTCAAGGGGGAGGGAATCGAGGGGGTAGAATCTTTTACAGAAATCGCCTTAGCAGAGGGGCTGGCCTGGGGTCATTCTGCTATGGGCACATCAATGATCTCCACCTCATCTTTGGCGGCCTTCGATTTAGTAGGTTGGGGAAAATTAATGAGCAGACCAGAGGGGAGATCGAGTACGCGCAGGTAGTTTTCAATCTGCATCCTCTCTTTGTGTCCCGTACTCTCTACGGCCTTGAGTTCAATAACCAGTCTTTGCTCGCTGGGGCCAACAATGAGATCTGGTTTGCCCTCGCCCACATAGAAGCCTTCATAAAAGATGGGCACCACCCGTTGGGCCTCATAAGGAATGCCACGCAGCCGTAGAGCAACCTCAAAGGCTTTCTGATACACCACTTCATCAAACCCACTGCCCAGCTTATCGTATACGTCCTGGGCAATGCTGCGCAGGATTTCAAGAAGCATCGTATTGTCCGCCATGCCCACCACCTCCTTTAGCAATTAAACCAGCACGCTTCCCAGTATCTCTAAAATCCTCCTGCCGTCAAGTGTTGCTTGACAGGGGAGCAAGCTTACGGCTAGCCTTAACGGGTCTTTTTTCGGTGTACAAGTCTTTTTCCAGGACAAGGGCAACTATTGTGGCAAAGAAGAGAAAAGCAAAGGAACAGGAAACCTGGCAGGGAGAAACACTTCCCGACTATTTGCGTGAGGGACTGGACATTGTGTTTGTGGGGCTTAACCCTGGTCTCTACTCCGCTAGGGTAGGTCACTACTTCGCCATGCCGCAGAACCGCTTCTGGCGGGCGCTCTCTGCCTCCGGTCTGGTGCCCCATGCTGTTGGCCCGGAAGATGATATTCGCCTTTTAGACTGGGGGATTGGCCTCACGGATGTGGTTAAACGCCCTACCAGCGGTATTCATGAGGTTTCGCGCAGCGAGTTCCGACGGGGAGCCAAGGTACTGCGAGAGAAACTCCTATACCATAAGCCCCGCATTGTCTGCTTTGTGGGTCTTACTGGCTATCGTGTTTGTTGTGGAGCGCTCTCTATGCTGGGACCGCAGGCAGGAAGCTTGGGTGAATCTCAGGTATTCGTTATTCCTTCTACAAGCCCGCGCAACGCTCACTACTCGCTGGATGATATCATCCGGGCGCTTAAAGATCTTTGTCAGTATCGAGACCGTCTCAACAAGGAGTAGTAGCAGTCATTTTCACCGAACTCATGGCTGAGCTGGAAATCTACCTGCTCATACAACAAACCCCGGAGTTGCACCAGCGCATTTCCCAGCTTACTCTGCGTAAGGTCGGACGACTACCCGAGCGCCGTTATGGATAAAAAAACTACGTACAATATTCTCCCAGTCGTGAGCCGCACGAGGGCTAGGATAGGTCTCTTTGGCGAACCGTTTGAGGCGACGCATGAAATCAATCTTCTCCTGTCGTTCCTCTAGAGCCTCCTGGATCATGGTGTCAGGGTCTATGTCCAAGTGTTGACAAAACTCGCCTAAGGCTTTGAGCCGTCCCTCCCATTCAGCCTCACTGAGGTGATAGTAGCGGTTCACATTAGTCATCCATTTTTGGACGGACGCATAAGACTCGATATTGTCCATAACCGTTTCTCCGATTCACCTCTGCCCTAACCTTAACTCTGGAGGGCCCGCAGGGATAGACATGACCTAAGAGCTCCTTAATAAGATTGGTGTGACTGTTTTCACTCCCAGGGTCAGAGAAGGGGTGAAGTGCTACTTGGCAACCTTAGAAATAGCCTGGCAGAGCCTGCTACCTATAGGGGAAATCCCATCATACGTGCCAGGTGCTTGAGTTCTTCAAAACGGCCAGGCTTGGGCATGGGAGTGCGGATTAGGCCCTCTTTGGTGAGGTCCTCGACCACCTGGGGATCGCGTGCAAATGGCAGGCCGTAGACTCCTTCAAAGTACAAGGTCTCAAACGGGAGCCGTGGTCGCTGACCGCCAGCTTCTCTCTCTTCAGCCGGATAGCCAACCAGTTGTACCCATACTGGCTCCCAGCCGTCCGGTACGTGCAGGATTTTCTTGAGCACCGGGACTTTCTCGGCCGAGGCGGCCATGTGCAGACATGTCCCCAACCCCTCGTTGACAGCCGCTAGCGTGGCTACCGCACAGGCACCTACAGTCTCTTGTCGGGCTACCATATCCGCGGCTTCACGCGGGAGGTTATGAATCAGAGAGTGAATTGCCGGCATCCCTTCTGGTGCGGTCTCGCCCTTGACAATGGCCGAGTCGATGGTCTCGTGCGTCCAGCCGTAAAACGTTGGCAGTGCGCCCAGGTCCACCAATTCGTGAACCCGTTGACGGAAGGTCTCGGCGGTCGAGCCGTCCACATCGGCAAACCAGTAGATCCATACCGGTGCCTGTACATGCGCGCCTTGGTGATTGTCTGCGGCCAGGAGCGCCTCAC
>CBDCRK010000040.1:0-39366 GCA_965220955.1 uncultured Binatia bacterium (SeqCode)
AGACGGCCCGCGTGTGGAGTTGACGGCGCTTGCAAGAGTACAGATTCTGGTGCGATTTGTTACAGGGCTATGGTAGGAAGTCGCTCGCGCCAGGGTCGCGCCTTTTCCAGTTGCCCGGCTAGCCGGTAGAGGGTGGCTTCATCCGCGTAGCGGCCAGCAAACTGTACTCCTACCGGAAGCCCCTGGGCATTCCAATAGAGCGGGATCGACATGGCCGGCAACCCGGTCACATTATGCAACCAAGTGAAGGGAATAAAATCGAAGGTGCGCTGCGAAAGCTCTTCAAATGATAGGTTCACCGTGTCGAAGTAGCCGAGCTTTGGCGGTGGCGCCCCCAGGGTCGGAGTCAGAATGACATCATACTTGGTAAGGAAACCTGCTACTGTTCGTGTGACCATGTTGAAGATTGCCTTGGTGCTGGCGAAGTTAGCTGCCGACGTTTCCCGGCCAGCCTGTGCCGCAGCCCAGGTCCAGGGTTCAACCATGTCAGCCGTGACCTTCTTGCCGGTGAGTTGGCTGATCCCATCAAGCATTGCCGCCGTATGGGCTGAAACAACTAGCACGAACGCTTGCCAAAGGAGTTCATAGTCGATCTTAGGTGCTGCTTCCTCAACCGTATGCCCCAGACTTTCACACAGTTGGGCAACGTCTTTCACCGCGGCAACACAATCGGGGTGGGGCCCAGCCGCAGCTCCCTTGGTGAAAAACGCTATTCGTAGCTTTCCAGGATTGGCTTCAACCTCTTCTACAAAAGGTCGTGCTGGCGCAGGAATGCCATAGGGCGCTCCCACTTCTGGAGCCGATGTGGCGTTCAGCAGCGCTGCGCTGTCGCGTACTGAAATAGACAGGGCGTGGTCAATGGCAAAACCTTCCCAAACCTCGCCCGATTCCGGCCCGGTCGGCATACGGCCGCGGGAAGGCTTCATGCCGAATACGCCGCAACAGGAGCTGGGGATACGAATCGAACCGCCGCCATCGTTGCCATGCGCAATGGGCGCTATCCGAGCGGCAACTGCTGCGGCCGATCCACCACTTGACCCTCCGGTCGACCGCTCCGTGTCCCACGGATTGCGTGCGGGGCCAAGCAACACGGACTCGGTGGAAACATTGAGGCCGAACTCGGGCGTGTTTGTTCTCCCGAACGTGATCAAGCCGACCCTTTTATAACGCTTGACCAGCTCGTTGTCATGGTTGGGCACATATTCGGCAAAGATCTTGGATCCAAAGGTGGTCCGCACGCCAGCATAAGTCCCGCCAAGATCCTTTAGGAGAAAAGGCACGCCCATAAAGAGACTGTCCGGAAGACCGCTAGAAATGGTCTTGCGAGCTTCGTCATACATCTTTGTTACAACAGCATTGAGCTTGGGATTAATTGCCTCGATCCGGGTAACCGCTGCCTCGAGCAGTTCCTCGGGCTTGACTTCCTTACGGCGCACCAGGCCTGCAAGTCCGAGTCCGTCGTATTGCAGATACTCGGCAAAGCCACTGGCATGGGCTATGCGGAGGGCACCGCTAAAACCAACCGTCATGCTGGTCACCAGGGCTGACGCTGCAGATGCCAGGAACTGCCGGCGTGACATGCCGTTTATCCCTTCGCTGCCATAACCCTGTCTGCTCGTTTCATTTGTTTGCCACATTCCTTGGCCCCTTACTAAATCAGTCATTCATGAAGTAGTACTTCGCCACCACGGATGAAAATAGGCTCTGTCTAAATCGGCTGCTAGGCCAAAATCCGGACCAGCAATGGACCAGAAGTATTGGATTTCCTAACGCTTGGGTACGTTGGTAAGGACCTCCTCCATCTCTCTATCTTCCTAAAAGGTGCCGTAGTGCCCCGGCAAGCTCGGGGTAGTGAAACGTATAGCCGGCAGCCAGCAATTGCTTGGGATCCACGCGGGTGCTGGCCAGCAGCAGTGCATCTGCCATTTCGCCAAAGGCAAGACGAGCAGCAAAACCCGGCATAGGAAGTAGAGTTGGGCGTGCCAGAACCGATCCCAGGACCTTAGTAAATTCACGGTTTGTAACTGCCTGGGGGGCCACAACGTTGACTGGTCCCTGTAAGGCTTCCGTCATAAGAGCATGGTGAATGGCCCCCACAACGTCATCCCGGGCAATCCAGCTCCAGTATTGTTGCCCACTCCCTACTATTCCGCCAGCACCCAGACGAAAGGGCAAGAGCATCTTGGCCAGGGCTCCACCTGCCGGGCTAAGCACCACCCCAATGCGTAGGTGAACTACGTGAATGCCCTTCTGGGCTGCTGGTTCGGTTGCCGCTTCCCATTCACAACACACCTCAGCCAGAAATCCTGAACCTGGGGGGCTTTCTTCCTGGAGGATCTCTTCGCCGCGATCTCCATAGTAGCCAATGGCTGAGGCACACAACAAGACCTTAGGAGTCTGGGTCAGACGGGCCAGGGATTCACAGAGGAGGCGGGTGCCCTGGACCCGGCTATTGCGGATTCTGGCCTTTTGTGCGGTAGTCCACCTGCCCGCGGCAATGTTCTCCCCGGCTAGGTGCACCACCGCATCTAGCCCCTCCAGGCTGGCGGTATCTATACTTCCCGCCTCAGGGTCCCAGTACACCTTGGTGTCCCTAGGCTTGGGCGTTGAGCGAACAAGACAAACAACTCTATGTCCACCGGTGGTGAGAAAGGGAACCAGCGCCGAACCTATAAGCCCGGTCGACCCGGTTACCAGGATCTTCATTGGTACAACTCCTTTTTGCTGGCTAAGCGAAACTCTTCTTCTGCAGGGGCTTCAATCCGTGTACGAAGAGAAAAGGTTTTTGTTTTCATAACTGTGCTTGCTTAATGGTTAGCAATTCACTAAGATGTTGTCAATAATTTGTATAATTAAATAATAAACTAAATATCAACAAAATAATTAAACACTTGGGTTTATCTGGGAAATTGCCTGGTGGACCGAAAAAGAAGCGGAAAAGAAAGGATAGATCGGTGATGCCCACCTCTCCTTTTCCTCCGTGGGCAGCCCTACCTCCACATATCCGTCTGGGCGTTAGCGCCTGTTTGCTGGGACAGGAGGTGCGTTTTGATGGCGGTCATAAAAGAGATGAGTTGCTGTTGCATACCTTAGGACACCATGTGGAATGGGTGCCAGTATGTCCCGAGGTCGAGGTTGGTCTTGGGGTGCCGCGTGAGACCTTGTATCTGATAGGGAAGGCAGAAAATCCTCGTTTAGTTGTAACAAAATCAGGCCAGGACCACACCCAGGTTATGCAATCCTGGGCTCACCAGCGCCTGGAGCAGTTAGCTAGCCTTAACCTACATGGTTATATCCTGAAGAAGAGTTCTCCTAGCTGTGGTCTATTCCGGGTCAAGGTCTACGATGGTCACAAGGTCCCGGCCCGCAGTGGTCAAGGCATCTTTGCCCGAGAGTTAGTGACGCGCCTGCCGCTGCTGCCTGTTGAAGAGGAGGGCCGGCTGCATGATCCGCGACTGCGAGAGAATTTTATTGAGCGTATCTTTGCCTATCACAATTGGACCCGCCTTGTGCAAGTAAGTGCCACCCCACGAGATCTGGTGGCTTTTCATACGGCTCACAAATTAACCTTGATGGCTCATAGCCCGCGTGCCCAGACCGAACTAGGCGGTTTGGTTGCACAAGCCGGCCACCGTCGCATTAACAGCGTGCTCGAGGAATACGGCCGGAGGTTCATGCAGGCGCTGAGTGCGCTGGCTACCAACCGCAAGCACGCCACCGTCCTCTTCCATCTCATGGGCTTTCTCAAGAAGCATCTGGACCGTGACGATAAAGCCGAGGTTGTAGGGGTGATCGAAGACTATTGTCAGGGCCTGGTACCCCTCATTGTGCCGATTACACTTCTGCGGCATCGTCTGCGCCGCTATCCGGTGCCTGACTGGATACACGAACAGGCTTATCTCAACCCCTACCCCAAGGAGATCTTATTACGCAACCATGTGTAAACAGAGAGGTCCGCTGACGAAGAACATAGCATTTGGTTTGTTCGATCACCATTAAGGGCGGATGGTGTAAGCACGAGGACCGCAGTGGTCTTTTAGTTGGGGTTGGATCCAGTCGATCCAGTCACAGAGAACAGGACGGGTGTGTCGCGGGTCAATAAGGTCATGAACACCAAAGCTTTCGGCGCGGGCATACGGTGAGCGCTGGCTGGCAAGCTGCTCTTCGAGCTCACGGCGCCGGGCCTCTGGATTGGGCGCTGCCTCAATCTCGCGGCGATAGGCAACGGCAACACCGCCTTCCAGGGGAAGGGCTCCGCTTTCAGCTGAGGGCCAAGCAAAGACCGTTCCTCCGGGACCAAAGTGAGCGGCTCCGGCCACACCATAGACCTTGCGCACAATCACCGAAACCCACGGAACACTCGACTGCATGATGGCAAAGAGCGTTGTGGTGCCGTAGCGAATGGTGGCTGCTTTCTCAGCCTCGGGGCCAATCATGAAACCTGGTTCGTCAACCAGGCTCACAATGGGCAGGTGAAAGGTATCGCAGAGGTCAACCAGTCGCTTCACTTTCTGTGCGCCTTCTGCGGT
This sequence comes from uncultured Binatia bacterium (SeqCode), assembly GCA_965220955.1. Lineage (GTDB taxonomy): Bacteria > Desulfobacterota > Binatia > Bin18 > CBDCRK01 > CBDCRK01. The sequence goes on from CBDCRK010000040.1 coordinate 4,530, forward strand.
CATGGCGCCTGCGTAGAAGTTGGGGTCATTGGCCATGACCCCCACCGGTTGGCCGTTGAGACGGGCAAGGCCAATAATCTGTGTACGCCCATAGAGTGGTGCCAGCTCAAAAAATGAGTCCCGGTCGATAATGTGGTCGATGATCCGGCGCATCTTATAAGCCTTGCGGCGATCGTGTGGCACAGTCTCAATAAGTTCCGGTTCCTGCCGGTTGCGATCGTCACCACACGGCAGGACGGGCGCCGCTTCCCAAACGTTGGTGGGCAGATAGCTCAGGAAGTGCCGAATCTGGGCAAAGGCTCCCGACTCATCATCGGCCACATTATCAACCACCCCGCTGCGCAGGTGAACCTGTGGACCTCCGAGTTCCTCTTTGCTGGGAGAACGTCCAAAGGCGCGCGCGACCAGCGCCGGACCAGCAATGAGTACCTGCGAGGTTTCGCGGGTCATGATCGAGAAGTGTGAGGCTACCAAACGGGCAGCGGGTAAACCTGCCACTGCCCCCACAGCCGCAGATACGACCGGGACCAAGCCCATAGCCTTCATAATGGACATAAAGCGCGGCGATGCATTCAGGGCTTCGCCGCCGTCACCCCCTGAGGTTTTACCGCCACGGGGTACACTCCCTCCACCGCCTTCGAGGAAGCGCACCAGGGGGAGCCGATATCGACACGCCAGTTCCTCAGCGAACACGCTCTTACGCAAGCCGGAGGATGAGGGTGAGCCACCACGCTGGGTAAAGTCCTCTCCACCGACAATGCACGGGCGGCCATCGACCTTCGCAAAGCCGAGTACATAGTTCGCTGGTGTGAACGAGAGTAGCTCGCCGTGTTCGTTGGTTTCCGAGTGGCCTGCGATCGGTCCTTGTTCGCGGAACGAACCACTGTCGACAAGTCCGGCGATTCTCTCCCGGATAGTCAGACGACCCTTGGCGTGCTGTTGCTCGACCGCCTCACGGCCACCCTGTTCAAGCGCGAACCTTTTGCGCTGCTCAATACCGTGGACTTCCTGCTTCCAGTTCATAACATCACTATTAACAGCCGGGTTTGCATAGCCACAGAACAATAAATAATGGAGTTTCACAAGGCAAGGACCGGCTCTGCTGATGTGGGGTTGCCCGTGGGTTATAACTCAGACCTCAGAGACTCGAGTTTAACACGAAGACTCGGCATACTGTTGAGCATTTCCGCTCCAATTTCACCTAATACATCCCTATAACTCCCCGCAGCTCGGCCCCCGACCAGCAAAATCACTTCCTTGGCTAAACAGCGGCGTAGCTTGCTAAGTTCATCCCTTAGGCGAGGGTCATTGGCCGGGTAAACAATACTCAAGGCTACTGCCTTTGCTTCATTCTGCTGAGCTGCTCCTGCGATTTCTTCCGCAGGTAGATTGGGTCCAAGATAGGTAATGCGCCAGCCCTCAGACGCTGCTATGGCGGCTACCATGAGAGCACCCAGTTCGTGTACCTGACCGGCTGGGGTTGTCACAATCAAGCTGGATGCTGATGCTGGAATATCGAAGCCTCCTCTCATATTCCCCAAGTAGGTTCGCACAACTGCAGACACTAGATGCTCATGCGCCACTCTCAAGGATCCTTGACGCCAGAGATCACCAATCGTCTGTAAGACTGGCACAATTATCTGCTCCACCAAAACGGGCTGGCTAAAAGCAACCGCAGCCTGCATGAGGGCGGCTTCAAAGGCTTGTGCATCAAGCCGCTCCACTGCAGCCATACATGCGTTGAGGTGGGACTGGGCAGGGGATTCATCTGGAGTTGGACGTAGGCTTGGCAGTGGCCGGGACAAAACTGCTTCGTCCATCAGGGCTAACAGGGTCTCTTTGGCGAGTTGCGCTATCTGTCCAATACTATATCCTGCAAGGGTTGCCCAGCGTAGCAGCAAAAGCCGCTCAATGTCAGCCTTAGAGTAGAGACGGCGATTGGTTGGGGTGCGCATTGGCAATACGGCCTGATATCGCTTTTCCCAAACTCGGATCACATGAGGGGTCAACCCTGTTCTGCGAACCACAATTTTAATAGGATACCTCTGTTCTGTTTGCATTATTAGAGGATAGAAATTTGTTAATTTTTTATCAACTTTTTCTGCAGAAGATTGAACAAATATATAACAAATTAGAAATAAAATAAGGTAGAAGCAAGAAAAATTTCTGCTTTATCCATAAGATGACTTCTGTTTCTATAGATAGCGTCTGTTTATGGTAGGGAATATCGGTGCCTGAAGTCGGTATCATACTGCCTACCAAAGGGGGTGGCCAGCGGCTGCTACGCGTGATATTGAGAGAACACATCCTAATGCCCAGTTAATAAGCCGAAGCTGATATCTGCTTTGACATTTATGCTGACAACGCGGCCACACTACCCAGCCCTGCCTGTTTCCAGAGGGACAAGGTGGGCGAGGCCAGTTGTTGAGTTATAGTCATTAGTGGAGGAGTTATGCCTCATCCCCAGGCTGTCCAGGAATTGATCCGCCACTACCCTCTCTTATGTCTGATCGGTAATACCCCCTTGGTACCAGTTGAGTTGTTTCGCCGTGAGCTGCCGGACATTGATCTGATGGTAAAATGTGAGTTCTTGAATCCTGGTGGTTCGGTTAAGGACAGATCAGTCCTGCGTATACTGGCTGAGGCAGTGGTTAGCGGCATCCTGACCCCAGATAAGACAATTCTTGACTCCTCTTCTGGCAACGCCGGTATTGCTTATGCCCTGATTGGGGCAATTCTTAATCGTCGGGTCGAGCTAGTAGTGCCTGCCAATTCTAGCGAGGAGCGTAGAAAGCGCATCCGTGCCCACGGTGCTAATTTAATCTTGACCGATCCGGTGGCAGGCTATGATGAGGCGTTGCGTGAGGTAGATCGTCGCCATAAGGCAGCCCCAGATCAATATTTCTTTGCTGACCAGTACAGTAACAATGCTAACTGGTGGGCCCATCATGACACCACTGCTGAGGAGATTTTGGCCCAGACCGGTGGGGATATCGACTGGTTTGTGGCTGGTGTTGGTACCGGCGGTACTATTACCGGTGTGGCGCGGCGCTTAAAAGCCCATAACCCGAAGATCCGGGTTGCCTGTGTGATGCCCGAAGAGTTTCCCGGCATCGAAGGGCTCAAGCCTTTAGGGCCAGAGCATATTATGCCGGAAATATTTGACCAGGAGCTGGTGGACGAGTGGGTACCGGTGCGGGTTGAAGATGCTTATGAAATGTGCCCTCGTGTGGCCAAGCTAGGATTCTTTGTCGGGCAGTCCTCAGGGGCATATTTATATGGCGCCTGGCAAATGGCACGCAAGATGCGCCATGGTCGGATCGTCACTCTGTTCCCTGACATTGGGGAGCGCTACATTAGCACTAGCCTATGGGACGAATAGCCGCCCGCTAGAATTCTCCTGTTGCCCCAACTCTGCTTCAAGCCAATGAATGAGGGAGGGTAGATGAGACGGGCAGGGTACTCTATGTCCTAAAAGTTGCTAACAAAGCGCGGAGTATGTCATCTGGAAAAAATTCCTGGACTTAGAATATGTTCATAAGGAGGTTCTATGCAAGCCGGAGTCTTTATGATGCCATCCCATCCACCCGAGCGGGATTTTTATACGGGCCACAGATGGGACCTCGATCATTTACAGCTGATTGACAAGCTGGGTTTCCACGAGGCCTGGATGGGCGAGCACTTTACTGCTCCCTGGGAGCCCAACCCAGCTCCAGACTTGCTTATTGCCCAGGCCTTACTGTGCACTAAAAATATCAAGCTAGCTCCAGGTGCCCACCTCCTGCCCTACCATCACCCAGTCGAGCTAGCCCACCGGGTAGCCTTTCTGGACCATATGGCCCAGGGCAGGTTTATGTTTGGGGTGGGCTCAAGCGGTTTACCCAGCGACTGGAAGCTCTTTAACGTAGACGGCATGGCCGGCCAGAACCGGCATATGACCCGGGAAGCGCTGGACATTATCCTCAAGCTGTGGGAGAGCGAGGAGCCGTTTGAATATAAAGGAGAATATTGGACGGTCAACCGTATTGATACCATGCTGGATACACTGAAATTTCACATCAAGCCCTATCAAAAGCCGCACCCACCTATTGGCATCGCTGGTGTTACCCCAGGCTCGGATACCTTGAAGATCGCTGGCGAACGTGGGTTCATGCCCATGAGTGTGGCCCTCAGCCCATCTTATCTTGCTACTCACTGGCAGGCAGTGGTCGAGGGTGCGGAGAGAGCCGGGCGTACCCCATCTCGTCGTGATTGGCGTATTGCAAGAGAGGTGTATATTGCCGAGACCGACAATGAAGCCAGAGAGAAAGCGGTTAACGGCATGCTGGGCCGAGTCTACGGGCAATACCTGCTACCGCTCTTCGACTCCTTTGGCTTTAAGAGCCTGTTCAAACATCACCCTGAGGTACCGGATTCAGACGTCTCACCAGAGTACTTGGTTGATCACGGCTGGTTGGTTGGTTCCCCCAAGACGGTCACCGAAAAACTGGGACAGATGTATGAGGACACCGGCGGTTTTGGCTGTTTACTGGTCCTCACCTTCGACCACCTAGAAGATAACGAAGGCTGGACCAACTCCCAGCGCTTGCTGATGGAAGAGGTCATGCCGCATTTTGCCGACCTGTAGCCGGACTAATATCAGCCCCCCTAGCATCAAGACACTAAGTAGTAGGGTGGGTCTTGACCTATCCTACTGCAGCTCCATGAAGGGTCTGGTATTTATGTCAGACCTGACAATGCTTCTTCTACTATTTTTATCATTGCTGCGAAGTTGGTCCCCGATTTCTCAGGGACCAGGAATCTATTGCCCGGACTATGTCTGGATTCCCGCCTGCGCGGGAATGACAGGGTAGAAAGCAGCCTCTTCTACCTTAGGACAGGGACTGCTACCACTAGGCATCCAGCAGGTGGGCCTCTTCGCGTTCAACTTCTTCAATGCGGTCAGCCTGGATGCTGGTGACGAGCACATCCTCAGGGGCAAGCTGTGGATTTTGCTCCAACTCGTCGAGGATATCAACAAGTACTTTTAAAAACCCGCGGGGAACGGTTTTGAATTTGTCACCGAACCGAGCGGCTGCATCCTCAATCAGGCGCTTCAGCGCCTCATCGGTTAGGCGCTCTATTGGTTGCCAGCCGTAGGCGATTCCATGCACCTCTCTCACCTTGGCAGCCACCTCTTGCAGCTTGGGCTTATCAAACCCTTCAAGCTGGGCAAGGGGTTGGCGAAAATCTTTGCTCTGGCGTTTGCCTCGCTCTGGCTTCAACCGGTCATGGAGGGCCTGATATGAAGGAATTCCACGCACATCATCGTTGAACAAATCCTCGGTTCCGGCAAAGATAAAGCTACAGTGACTAAACTCATCCTGCGCGGTTTTATCCATGAGGAGTCGGATGTTTTCATAGGCCGCGTTGCGGCTGTCGCTGCGAGCAATACCGCGGATCAACTCGGCTTCATCAAAAAGCATGACCAGCCCTGTGTAGCCGATGCTGACAATGAGAGCAGCCACTGCGCGCAGAAAATTAAGGGCGGTCTCCTTATCCACAGTACCCCGGATGTTGAACTCTTGGCGCAAGTTGGCCGGAATGTTTGGCTCTCCCTTCAACCAGCCAAGAGCTGCTGTGGCCACCACCTCGTTGTTCTGCTGGCAGGCCATATAGTAGCCCCGTAGGGCATTGGCAAAGGAGGTATTGTAGATCCGGACTGTGGCTAAATGGTCGTTTATCTGGTGCTCTACAATTCTTGAGACCTCGGCTCGGTGCTCGGGATTCAGGGGGTTCAACCCTCGGGAGCGTTGGACTTCTTTTTCCAGGTTGAAGAGCCATTCCTGTACAATAAATTCGAAAGCAGGCACGTCGCGGAAATGATTGGTCCGCATCCCTTCCAGGACTTGGTGATAAATGACCTCGGATTTGTGGAAGGGGGTTTCGCGTCCCAGATCAACAACCGACACTACAAAACCCTCTTTCCACGCCTCCTCACGCACCAGGCTGCATAAAAAGGTCTTGCCAACACCATAATCGCCGCTGAAAAGTTTGACCCAAGCACCTCCTTGCTTGGCAAATTCCAGGTCACGCCTAATCTGTTTGATCTCACCGTCTCGTCCAACGGCAATACGTTCAATGCCCTGGGCGGGGACAAGACCGCTTTTAAGGGCTCGAATAATGCTTTCACAGATGAATTGATCCCTATCCATCGTTATCGGTCTGGAGAGGGTGCGGCCGTTCTATCTGCACCAAAGGCCATTGGGCAAATCGTTGGGTCATGTGGCGACCTGCAAAGCGGATTGGGTGCTACTTGTCTTTATTTGTGCTATTTTTAGAGGAATTGAAGTGTGTAGAAAAGGGGGGGAGGTTCTAAGTTGCGTAAACGTTTGCTATTTGCCAGCGACCATGAGGGCAACCCCCCTGCGATTGCTTCTCATACTACATCTAGTAGTTATATATCTCCCCCTCCACTTTTTATGGTGGTTTCCCCTTGACAAGGAAGCCATGATTATGAAATAAGCAGCATGGGGTGGGGTAGATGCGGATTAAACAGCTGGAGCTTCACGGCTTCAAGTCCTTTAAAGACCGGACAACTCTTGCTTTCCCGCCAGGTATTACTGCCATTGTCGGCCCCAATGGTTGCGGAAAATCCAACCTGGTTGATGCTCTCCGCTGGGTTCTAGGCGAGCAAAGCCCTCGTCACCTGCGCGGGCAGGAAATGGGGGATGTCATTTTCAATGGCAACGACACCCATGCTCCCTTAGGTATGGCCGAAGTGTCCTTTATGCTGGAGAACAATGGCCCAGCAGTCGGGACAAATGGCACCCCAGAAGTGGGGACGAATGGTGAGTCTATTGCCTCCCTGATAGGTGGTTTTAGCGAGGTGACCATCACCCGTCGCTATTTTCGCTCTGGCGAGTCAGCCTATTTCATTAATAAGGTCCCCTGCCGTCTCAAGGATATTGTTGAGCTATTTCTGGGCAGCGGTGCTGGCACCAAGGCATACTCGATAATCGAGCAAGGACGTGTTGACCGGCTCATTAATGCTCGGCCCGAAGAGATACGCCTGTTTATCGAGGAGGCTGCTGGTGTAAGTCTCTACCGTAGCCGACGGCAGGCGGCTGAGCGTAAACTTGAGCGAACGCGGGACAATCTCCTGCGGGTAACCGACATTATGCGCGAGATGGAACGCCAGCTCGCTACGCTACGCCGCCAGGCAAAAAAGGCGGAGCAATACCAGGCCTATCAGCGCGAACTCAGGGAGGTAGACCTCCTCCTTTCTTATCATGCCTTTACCTGCCTGCAGGCAGAGGCAGAGGAAACAGGATCGCGTGGAGAGGAGGTAGCTTCTAGGGAGACAGCAGTACGGGAGAGGCGGCTGCAGATGGAAGCAGACCACCGTCGATGTGAGGAGGTGTTGGCTCGTATAGGGGAAGAGATGCGGGGGTGTGAGGCTCGGCTTCACCTCTTGGAAAGGGAGCTGAGCCAGGGTGAGCAGCGTGTCGGGTTTCTGCGGGAAAAAGCCATAGAGCTTGCCCAGCGCTTAAACACACTGGAGGAGCAGAAAAAGGAGTTAAGTCTGCGCCAAGAGCAGGTATCAGCCGAGGTTGCGCGCATAGACCAGCAGCAGCTTGAGCTCCAGCAGCTCGCTCAGCAAGATGAGGCTGCCCTTAAGGAGATAGGGAGAGAGTTAAGCGGCCTGCAGCAAGCACTTGTGACTTGCGAAGAGCAGGAAGAAGAGATTAAATCTGCCTTGGTCGACCTTCTCACCCAGGAAGCACGGGTCAAAAACACACTTCTGCATATTGAAGGGCGATCTAAAGAGGCAGAAGATCAACTGCTTGCTTTGCAGCAAGATGGAGAGCGGATTACCCACCACCTGATTGCCGCCGAGGAGAAGGTTGTTGCCGCTCGCTCTCGTCTTGATTCTCTGTATCAGCAGGCCGAGACCAAAGAACGGGCGCGGCAAGAGAAAATTGCTGCCTTGCGACTGACCGTGCTGGAAGGTGAGCAATGTGACGAACGGCTATTAGACGCGCGGGCCAGGCAGACGGAGGTAGGTTCTCGTCTGGAAACGCTTAGAGAGATGGAGAGGAAATTCACCCACTATCCACAGGCAGTGCAGACGATGATGGGGCAGGAAAATGGGGAGCGCCAGAATATTCTTGGGGTGATGGCCCAGGTGTTTGAAGTGCCGCAAGCTTATGAACGGGCGGTGGCCGCGGTGCTCGGGGAAAAGCTTGAGTGCATCATTGTGACCGACGTGGAACAAGGTGTGGAGGCGGTTAAGCATTTGTGTGCATCGCAGGGTGGTCGGGGTAGTTTCGTTCCGCTTACTCCTCGATGGCATAATGGATTCTCCCTGCCCATAACTAATGAGTCGGGACAGAGCGAAGTGTTACCACTCCTTAAGGTGATCTCGGTGTCAGAAGAGTATCAGGAAATTATTGAGGTGCTCATGGGGAGTGCCGTGGTTGTGTCGGATTTAGCTACCGGATTGCGTCTGTGGCAGCAGGATGGCGGCCAACACACATTTGTGACTCTTAGAGGGGAGGTGCTCAGCCCCCAGGGGATGGTTAGTGGTGGTAGCGAAGCGCCCGCAACAGAAGAGATTCTTGAGCATCGACGTAAAATTAGAGAATTAGCTCAGGCAATGGTTCACCGAGAAGAAGAGGTTGCCCATCTCACCGATTGGCGCCAGGAGATTAAGAAGAAACAACAGACACTTGAAGAAGAGATTCAGGAACTAGAAATAGAAGCTAGAGAGCGTAGCCGGAATGTTGATGCGCTTCAGCGAGAGCAGGGACAGCTTGAGGGTGAACATCGTCGGCTGCTCGATCGGCAAGAAGGGGTTGAGTATGAGCGTCAGGCACTTCTTGCTGACCAACAAACCTTTGCCCAGGAAAGAGAAGCGAACAAGAAGGAGCTGGCGAATCTAGCTAGCGCCCGCCAGGAGCAGGAGGGGGCACTCACCTGCCTGCAGGAGGAGATTGCCCGGACTCAGACCTGCTCGGAGGAGACCAGGGCGGCTGGCGATGAGACTCGAGTTCGAGTAGCCGAACGGCGAGAGCGAGGAGAAAGTCTCGGGCATCATATGCGCCGACTTAAGGAGGAGGGAGGGGATCTTAGCCAGCGCTTGACCTCCTGTCAGAGCGAGGGTCAGACATTAGGGGAAGAACAAGTCCGTGTAGAAAAAGAACAGCTTAAGGTGGCTCGCTGGTTAACCGAGAAGGGAGGGGAGCGAGGGACAATAGAGCAGGAGTATGCCCACCGGCGAGACATTCAGGAGGAGGCTACTACCGAGGCTCACCGCTTGGTGAAGCTGGTGGTAGAGTTCCGGCAGGAGGAAGAGCAACTCCGGGATGAACGGAGCCAACTAGAGGTGGCCCTGGCAGAAAAGCGGGCTGCCCTAGGCCATGTACGGGAGACGGTGCGGGAGAAGTATGGGGTGGAGATCGAGGAAGCTCTTACTGCTTTAAGACAGGAAAAAGAGACAGAGAAGGGAGATAGAGAGACGGAGATAGGGTCTCTATTTTTGCCAGATTCCTTTGATCGGGACATGGCCGAGCAACGTCGGTCCGAGCTAAAAGAGAAGATCGCCCGTCTCGGTGAGGTAAACCCTACTGCCCTCAGTGAACGGGCGCAGCTGGAAGAACGCTATGGTTTTGTGCAGGAACAAGAGAAGGATTTGCGCAGTTCCCTTGATGATCTACAGCGAACTATCACCAAGCTCAATCGGGAATCTCGTGAGCGTTTTCGTGCCACTTTTGTTCAGGCTAACGAGAAGCTGCAGGAGGTGTACGGCCGTTTAGTCGAAGGGGGAAAAGCCCACTTGGTGTTACAAGAGGAAACGCAGGTTCTTGACAGTGGGGTAGAAGTGGTGGTGCAACCGCCGGGAAAACGGCTGCACACGCTTCAGCTCCTCTCTGGTGGAGAAAAAGCTCTTGCCGCCCTGAGTTTCATCTTTGCCCTGTTTCTTATCCGGCCCAGTCCATTCTGTTTTCTTGACGAAGTCGACGCACCCCTTGATGACGCTAACGTGGCCCGGTTCGGCCAGCTGGTACGGGATATGAGCCAGGAAGTGCAGATAGTCCTGATTACCCATAATAAACGAACCATGGAAGCTGCAGATACCCTCTATGGTGTAACCATGCATGAACCCGGCTTTTCTACGGTAGTCTCGGTCCAGATGGGATGAAGGAAAAAGTGAAAAGTAAGTGGCTTCCGTGGCGGAGGCAGAAGGAGCAGGGAAGTGAGGAAACAGAGGAGCAGAGAAGTCAAGGACAGGGAGCTTCCTTGCCTGGAAGTAGGCGGTGGCTGCATGGCCTGAGAAAAGCCCGCCAGGGCTTGGTGATGAGGCTTGATGGCCTCTTGCATGGTCGATTAGTAAGCGAGGAGGTATTTGCTGAATTGGAGGAAGTGCTCCTTGGTGCGGATGTGGGGGTAAAGACCACTGCGCTACTGCTTGACCGCGTACGCGAGCGGTGTCGACGAGAAGGGGCACAAGAGGCCGAAATATTGCGGGAGTATCTAAAGGCAGAAATGCAGGCCCTTTTTGTACAGCCGGAGGAAAAAAGGGCCGAGCCTATGACTAAGCCATGGGTTATTATGGTGATTGGAGTCAATGGAGTGGGCAAGACCACCTCAATTGCTAAGCTTGCCGTCCGTTACCGCCGTGAGGGAATGCGAGTGCTTCTTGTAGCTGCAGACACATTTCGGGCAGCAGCAACTGAGCAGCTCGATGTCTGGGCGCAGCGGGTTGGAGCGGAGATTGTCAAACATCAGAGTAATGCTTCACCCGCGGCAGTGGCATTTGACGGCATTCGCGCCTCTCTGGCACGTGAGATAGATGTAGTGATTATTGATACTGCTGGACGCCTCCATACCAGAGTTCCCCTCATGGAAGAGCTACGGAAGGTGGAACGGGTAGTGGCACGAGAGCTACCTGGAGCCCCACACGAAATCCTGCTGGTCCTTGATGCCACTACTGGACAAAACGCTATCCCCCAGGCTCATACCTTTCAGAAAGCCCTTTCTATGACTGGAGTAATACTGGCAAAGCTAGACGGAACAGGAAAAGGAGGAGTTGTGCTAGCGGTGACAGAAGAGTTAGGAATACCCATTCGCTATGTTGGGCTCGGCCAGGAAGGGGATGATCTGCAGGAGTTTTCCCCGGCGGAGTTTGTCTCAGCCCTGTTTAACAATTCCGCACAAGAATCCTCCCCGTCCCTTGACATAACCGACGAGGGGCAATAAGCTGAATTTTAACTATTACTTCACTTTGAGGGTATATGGAACTAGAAAGTCTAAAGCTTCTTGAATCGAAGATCAGTAGCTTTTTGACCCACTATGAGCAGGTACGGACGGAGAAGGATCAGCTTGCTGCATCCTTACAAGAGAAAGAAAAGGCCTATGAGGAACTGGCTGATCTTCTCAAGCAATATGAACAAGAGCGTAACCAGATTAAAGAACGGTTGGAGCATATTCTTGGCTGTTTTGACGGTATAGATCTGTAAGGGCTAGGGGAATGAAAGGGCCGATAGAGGTAGAGATTTTTGGTCAGACCTTCATTCTGACAAGCGATGATGAGGCAGAGTATGTGAAGAAGATGGCAGCGTACGTCGACCAAAAAATGCAGCAAGTAGCAGCAACAACTAAAACTGTAGCGACATTGCGCATAGCCATCCTGACTGCCCTTAACATTGCAGACGAGTATCATAAAGCCAGGCGGCAAGAAGAGGAAGTGTACAGTCAAATCGATAGTCTTTCAGCTTCTCTACTTGAAAGAATCTCTCAGATAGAAGGAAAGCCTCACCTAATTCCTGCTGATGAGAAAGCGGAACTAGGGGAACCACAGGTGAAAATGATTCCCAAAAGGATTCCCTCTTCGGTGTAAGCTGTTACTGCCCGGTTTTTCTCTCCTTTCTTTCTCCGCCCGTTTTTCTTTATTCTTTACACAGCCTTGCGGGCGAAAATGAGCAAATCCCCTTTAAGATATTTGCTACATAACAAACACTTATGTGTCTCTGCCAAGGAGGTGAGAGAGAAAATCAGCGTGAGGAAGGGGGTATGATGATCGGGCTTTTTGTGGAATGGTCAAGAAAGGAGCTAGGATAGGACTCGCCTACAACTATATATACATTATGTACCTTATATACATATAGTTATGGAAGAGCGGGTAATTGTCTGCTCCATGAATGGGACCAAGATAGCTCGCTTTTCCTGTCTCTAAAGGAGGTGAGGTCAAGGTGATATGGTTACCAAGTGCTGTTGGTTTTATAATTGGTGGGGTCTGTGTGATAGTGTTTGGCCTCTTACGGCGGCGGTGGTATCAAGCACAAGTGTCCACTGCTCAAGAGACAGCAGAGCGAATTCTGGAGGAGGCTAAAAAAGAAGCTGCAATAATACGCAAAGAGACCCAAATACAGGCTAGAGATAATGTTCTGCAGGCTAAAATTGATTTTGATAAGGAGGTGAGGGAGCGTAGAAGGGACTTACAGCAAGCAGAAAAACGGATAGCGGGTCGCGAGGAAAACATAGACAAGAGAACAGAGACGGTAGAGAAGCGAGATGCGGAGCTATCTAGCCGTGAGCAGGCGCTTCGGGAGCGCGAGAAGGTTACATATAAGAAAGACGAAGAATACGCCTATCTTCTTGAGGAGGCGAAAAAGCATCTTGAGCAGATAGCGGATATGACCCGAGATGAGGCCAAGCGCACCTTACTTGAGCAGATGTTGGATGAGACTAGGCAACAAGCGACCAAGCGTGTCCTGCAAATAGAGGAAGAGGCACGAGAAGAAGCAGAACGGCGAGCCAAAAAAATTGTTACCATTGCCATTGAGCGCATGGCCGGGGAGTTTGTTGCCGAGCGTACGGTATCGGTAATCCATTTGCCAAGCGACGATATGAAGGGACGGATTATTGGTCGCGAGGGAAGAAACATTCGAGCGATTGAGGCAGCCACTGGTGTTGACCTGATTATTGATGACACCCCTGAAGCGGTGATCCTCTCCTCCCACAGTCCTATCCGACGGGAGATTGCTCGGGTTGCGCTGGAAAAACTTATCTCTGATGGCCGTATACACCCTGCTAGAATAGAGGAGGTGGTAAGAAAGGCCGAGCAGGAGATAGAGGAGTCCGTACGAGAGGCCGGGCAGCGGGCAATACTGGAAATGGGTATCCATGGGGTTCATCCAGAGCTGGTAAAACTTCTGGGCATGCTAAAGTATCGTTACAGCTTTGCACAAAACGTCCTCATGCATTCGCTGGAAACTGCCTATATCTGTAGCATGATGGCGGGAGAGCTGGGGCTCAACGAAAAACAGGCTCGCCGGGCTGGGCTTTTGCATGACATTGGTAAGGCAGTTTCGCACGAGGTGGAAGGATCGCACGCGGTTACTGGAGGTGAGCTAGCGCGTAAGTACGGGGAATCGGCTAAAATCGTTAATGCCATTGCTGCCCACCATGAGGAGGTAAAGGCGGAGACAATTCTTGCCCCGCTGGTTGACGCAGCCGATGCTCTCTCTGGTGCTCGTCCCGGCGCCCGCCGGGAGATGCTGGAGAACTATGTGCGCCGCCTCGAAGATCTGGAGCGGATCAGTAACTCTTTTTCCGGGGTGGAAAAGTCCTTTGCCATACAAGCAGGGCGTGAACTCCGTATTATTGTTGAGCCGCGTACGGTGACGGACGGTGATGCACTGATGCTAGCTCGGGAAGTGGCCAAGAAAATTGAAAATGACATGACTTATCCTGGTCAGATCAAAGTCACGGTGATTCGTGAAACCCGAGCTATGGAGTACGCCCGCTGAAACGCAGGTACGCCCGCTGAAACGCAGGTACGCCCGCTGAAACGCACGAATGTGGGTGCAGGAACAAGCATGATAAGTGTCAGAGAGCAACTTGAAGAAATTCGCCGTGGGATAACAGACCTTATCCCTGAAGAAGAGCTGGTGCGTAAGCTTGAGCGTTCATATGCCACTGGCGTGCCCCTGCGAGTCAAGCTTGGAGTTGATCCGTCTGCTCCGGACCTGCACTTAGGGCATACTGTGGTGCTCAACAAACTCCGGCAGTTTCAAGATCTTGGGCATATTGTCATTTTTCTTATTGGTGACTTTACGGCCATGATTGGTGATCCCACCGGCCGCTCGGAGACACGAAAGTCCTTAAGCCGTGAGGAGGTGCAACAAAATGCCGAGACCTATATCCAGCAGGTGTTTAAAATTCTTGATCCCCAGCGCACTGAGGTGCGCTATAACTCTGAGTGGACTGATCCCCTTACGGCAGCAGAGATAGTAAGGCTATGCGGGCACTATACAGTGGCCCGACTGCTCGAACGTGACGAATTTACCAAGCGCTTTCATGATGGGCAGGCCATTGGCGTACACGAGCTGCTCTATCCACTCCTACAGGGGTATGACTCAGTGGCTCTTAAGGCAGATTTAGAGCTAGGAGGGACGGACCAACGCTTTAACTTGCTGGTAGGCCGGGAGTTACAGAGGGCTTACGGGCAGGAGCCCCAGGTGATCCTTACTATCCCCTTGCTTGAAGGAACAGATGGAGTGCAGAAGATGAGCAAGTCCCTGGGGAACTACATCGGCATTACTGAGACACCAGAAGAGATATACGGCAAGGCTATGTCGATCTCTGACCAGCTTATGGTTCGGTACTATGAGTTGCTCAGCCGTGTGACAGTGAGAGAAGTTCGGGGTATTCAGGAAGGCGAGGTTCATCCGATGGAGGCAAAGAAGCGGCTCGCCTTTGAGCTAGTCGAACGTTTTCATAGCTCTGAGGCAGCAGTACGGGCGGCCGAGGACTTCTCTCGCCGTTTTCAACGTCACGAGCTGCCAGAGGAGGTGCCTATGTTAACTTGGCAGGGAGGGGAGGCAGAGGTGTGGATTAGTCGTCTTCTCTCGGTAGCCGGACTAGTCAAATCGAACAGCGAAGCGCGGCGTTTAATTCAGCAGGGTGGAGTACGGCTTGACGGAGTACCGGTGGAGAACCCTGATTTGCAGGTACCTTCTCAGGGGGAAAAAATCCTTCAGGTTGGCCGCCGTCGATGGGTAAAAGTCGTTTTTTCTTCATAATGTGTTAAATGCGGATAGCTGAGTATTTACCTTCTACCTCATTGGCTGAGCACAAGTGTGGATTTTGTTCGATTGTTGGCCAGCCCAATGTGGGCAAATCTACCCTTCTTAATCAGCTTATTGGCAGCAAAGTTGCCATTGTAACCCCCAAGCCCCAAACTACGCGCAACCGCCTTACTGGTATTAAAACCCTCCCTCAAGCGCAGATTATCTTTGTTGACACCCCAGGTATCCACAAACCGCGCGGTCTAATGAACCGGCGAATGGTAGAGACCGCCCTTAAGGTACTTAATGAGACCGATCTCATTCTTTTTCTTGTTGATAGCCAAAAGGGCTTAGCAGCAGAAGACGAAGAGATTGCCCGTACTCTCCTACGGGCTAAGGCGTCAACGGTTGGGGTTCTCAACAAGGTGGATCTAGTCAAGAAAGAGACGCTCCTACCGCTTATGGAGAAATGTGTGGCGCTTATGCCTGATAGAGAGATTGTGCCGGTGAGTGCGCTCAAGGGTGAGAATATTTCTGACCTCTTAGACACCATCCTCTCCCATCTTCCTTTAGGTCCGTCGTTCTTCCCCGACGATGAGTTGACAGAACAGACCGAGCGGTTCCTGGCCCAAGAAATCATTCGCGAAAAACTGTTCAACCTCACGCGTCAAGAAGTGCCTTATGCTACGGCGGTGGTGGTAGAAGAGTTTAAGGAAAGACCAGAGAAAAACCTTATTGTTCTTCGCGCCAGGATCTGTGTAGAGCGATCTTCGCAAAAAGCCATTATTATTGGCGACAGAGGGGGACGCATTAAAGAAATCGGTCGGCAGGCGAGAGTAGAGTTAGAAACATTCTTCGGCACTAAGGTGTTTCTGGAACTTTTTGTTAAGGTTGAAGAAGGGTGGACTAGGAACTCCAGGCTCCTCACCGAGCTAGGGATATAGCCTTCTTACTTTAAACTAAACATCGCCTCACCCCACAGGTCAATCCCGAGAGCACGTTTTCACCGTTCGGTTCAGTATTTGTTCCCACCCCCAGAGCGGGCTGCTCGCTCCATAATCGTAAACGATTGAGAGACCTCCAGCCCCAAGGGTCATTCCTACGACCTTGCGGCCGAGTATGCCTGTCGGGTACTATTGGCAGCAATCTGGGTAATGAGACTTTGGCGGGAGAGAGATACAGTGAAAAACTGGCTGTGAATTGGTGTGGCAGTAGTTCTGACTCTTCAATGGATCATTGTTCGTTTCAGCGGTCTTCACCTAACTCCACATTGGGAGGCTCTCTCAGCCGGAGGCGCTATTTTTGGCGCGGTGTTTCTGCTTTCCTGGGCAGCCGAGCTGGCCCAGCTAGTGTCAACAGCTCCTGAGGTTCGTTATGCCTATGCCGCTGTGTATCTGGTTCTCGGTATAGGGCTACTCATTATGGACCGCAGTCGCCGAACAGCGTTTGTGGATCTTTTTTTTGGCAACCGTATGTTGGGTCGCGGAGTCGCTACCTCTAGCGAGTAACCGTAGTAGAAGGAATAGAGATGTGAGACAGAGACAAAAAAGATGGAGACAGGGACAGAGATAGAGAAGAAGGGAGAGGAAAGTTTTTGTTTCTGTCTGAGATGGGGGGGGTAGCCCGTTTGGGATCAGCCGTGACCCGTTGGACCGAGAGGTGGGTGCCGGACTCTTGGGTTATTGCGGTCATTTTAACTCTTGTTGTTGCCTGTGCGGCTATTGGGATAGGACAAGCTTCGCCACTTTCAGCCCTTACGGCCTGGGGTAACGGTCTTTGGACGCTACTCTCTCTAGCCATGCAGTTCACGCTGATGATGGTGGCGGCTTATGCTTGCGCTGTCTCCCTGCCACTGAGACGAGTGTTAGTCTGGCTCGCTTCCAGGCCCAATCCTACCGCTCCCCGTCAGGCGATTGTGCTCATGGGCCTTTTTTCCATCCTGACTGCCTGGATCAACTGGGCGTTTAGTCTGGTGCTCTCGGTTGCGTTTCTGCCCTTTGTGGTGCGGGCAAATCAGCGGGTGGATTACCGACTCTTGGTGGCAAGCGCTTATATCGGTCTAGGTACTGTCTGGCACACAGGTCTGTCTGGTTCGGCTCCGCTTATCATTGCCACTCCTGACAACTTTCTCATCGAAGCGAACGTTTTGCCCGATGTGGTTCCTACCACTCGCACCCTCTTTGCTCCCTTTAACCTTTTCTATGCGGCTATGGCAGCAGGAGTTGGGCTGTTAGTGATAGCTGCGCTGGTGCCAGCGCCAAAGGATGCGTTTCTTCTCTCTCCCGAGAGGGCAGGGAGTCTAGGTGTTGGCAATTTGGAAAAGGAAAAGCCCACTCACATGACCCCAGCGGAGTACTTGGAGTGGTGGCCGGGATGGTCGGTGCTTGTGAGCGGAGCAATGCTTGTCTACTTCATCTGGCAGATAAGAGACGTAGGCTTCGGGCGGGCATGGACAATTAACAATTACAACCTCCTTTTCCTTGCTGCTGGTCTCCTCCTCCATTGGCATCCCAAGTCTTTCCTTAATGCTTGTGAGGAGGGCATAAAGTATACCTGGGGTATTGTTATTCAGTATCCCCTCTATGCCGGTATCTTTGGTCTGATGGTCTATACCGACTTAGGCCAGGCACTCGCCCGTCTTTTCTCCAGCATCAAGTCGCCGGGCCTTTTCCCTTTGGTGGTCTATGCCTACTCGGCGGTTCTCAACTACTTCATTCCCTCAGGCGGCTCAAAGTGGATTGTTGAGGCCTCGTATCTTATTCCTGCTGGTCAGACTCTGGGTCTTTCCGTCCCTACTGTAACCATGAGCTATGCCTACGGGGATATGACAACGAATCTTATCCAGCCCTTCTGGGCCATTCCCCTTCTGAGCGTTGCCGGCTTACGCTTTGGTGACATTATGGGGTATTGCGTGATCCTGGCTGCGGCTCTGGTTCTCTTTAACCTGGCTATCCTGTTGTTTATCCCTCTGCGGATGTGAGATCATCCCTGTGCTCTCCGTGCCACAATGATAAAGCCGGAATGCGCCACCATACGGTGCTCAGGACGGACGGAGAGATTTTTGACATGCCAGAAACGCAAGAGGTTCTCCATTACCTCGATGGCGGCAAATTGTCCATGAGCACGTAGAGCATCAACCAGAGCTTTCACTTGCACAACCGTGGGGACAAACCCGATCAGCACTCCCCCGGGTCGTAGGGCTGGCGCAGCATGAAGAAGCACACGCCAGGGCTCAGCCACGTCGATGACTACCCGATCAATCTCCTGCTCCTCGATCCCTTCATAGGCATCGGCAAGCTTCAAAGTCCAGTTCTCCGACGCGCCAAAGAAGCGCTGAACGTTTTCCCGCGCCATCTGGCAAAAATCCTCACGGATTTCGTAGGAGATAAGTCTTCCTTCTTTGCCAATGGCTCGCAGGAGCGCTATAGTTAGGGCTCCCGGTCCCACCCCGACCTCCAATACCGTGATTCCGGGATGAATGTCCCCCCAGAGTAAAATGGGGCCAATATCTTTAGGGTAAATGACCTGAGCACGACGGGGGAGGTTAGGGACCAACTGGGCATAAGTGGGCCGGAAGAGCCAAAAGGGCTCGCGTAAGGAGCTATGGACCAGAGAGCCTTCTTCAAGGCCAATGAGGAGATCGGCTTGAAACGTGCCCCCACGGATAGAGAAACGGCCCCCCTTTCTCAACACCTTCAGGTATTCTCGCTCTTTAGAGTCAATGAGAAGGACAGCCTCGCCATCCTCGAGAATCGAGCGTGATTGTTCTGCCATGCGAGGCTGAAACCCTACCTATAAAGATCTCCTACAACAAGTCCCCTTGACACTGATGTATCCCTTATCTTATCTTTTAACAAAAGTCCGGCTGGCGTTAACCTGCTGGGCATTATTATTGCACCTTCAAAATCATTATGTTGTAAGACTTTGTCAGCATTTGGAGGGAAAACTAGTATGCCGCGGACAAAGAAGAGCAAGGGGAAAAAAGGGTTCAATATCTTTGAGGATGAGGAAGGGATGGAAGGACAGGATGAGGAAGAACTACCAAAGGACGAGGCTGGCAGACGTAAGATCAAACGGCGATACGAAGAGCTTTTGGGGATTCGCATCGAAA
The DNA here is from genome assembly GCA_965220955.1 of uncultured Binatia bacterium (SeqCode). Classification (GTDB taxonomy): domain Bacteria; phylum Desulfobacterota; class Binatia; order Bin18; family CBDCRK01; genus CBDCRK01. The sequence continues at coordinate 23,694 of CBDCRK010000040.1, forward strand.
AACTCAAAGGACGTGTTCTCAATCGAGAGCGAATTAACAAGACCATTGAGGGAATTTACTTCATCTGCGCGGAGTGCAAAAAAGTCTGCCACAACATGGATGACGGCCTTGTAGAGGACTCCAATAACATTAATAACCTCTGTAGCGCCTGTGCTAAAGAAAAAGGAAAGGATGGCCAGGCCGCAGCATAATTTCTCTTTCTATACCACCTCAGGGCCCTGTAGGTCTGTCCTGCAGGGCCTTTTTATAATGGTATAGCTCACTCCACACTTCCACCACGGAGAGCCAAGAGCATGTTCTGTAACTCCACTGGTAGGAGACTCTCGAAATGGACCTTTTGTCTGGAGCGGGGATGGGTAAGCTCTAAGACGGCAGCATGAAGAAAGAGGCGGGCAAAGGGTGTAGTCGATTGACCATAGAGAGTGTCCCCGGCAATAGGATGGCCTACAGCGGCAAGATGGGCGCGGATCTGGTGGCGCACACCAGTGACAATGGTAACACGGAGCAAGGTAAAGCCAGAGAAGGTTTCCAGGGGAGTATAGTAGGTCACTGCTTCTTTGCTTTGTCCGGTTGAGACAACGGAGACCTTACTTTTGTGCCGGCTGGAGGAGCTAAGAGGAAGGACAATATCCCCTGCTTGGGTGACCCTTCCTTCCACAAGAGTAAGGTATTCCTTGTAGACTTTTTGCTGTGTGAACTGTTCTCGCAGCAAAGCATAGGCGTGAGCATTCCTTGCTGCTACCAGCAGGCCTGAGGTAGTAGTATCGAGTCTGTGAACAAGCCCAGCCTCAAGAGGATTTTTGCCTATCTGGGCGAGCTCGGGAAAGTGGGCCACAAGAAAGTTAGCGGTGGTGTTGATCTCGGTATAGCGGAGAGCGTGGGAGGGAATACCTGTAGACTTATCCAGGACAACTAGGTCTTCGTCAGTATGGAGCAGACGTACAGGCAGGGAGGGGTTGGGTTGGAGGTAAGGGTTTGGAGGTTGGAGAATGAGGATTTCATCTCCGGCGACCAGCCTCTGTCCTTTCTTGCCCTTACGGCCATTGATCCGTATCTGTCCAGTGTTGATCAACTCCTGAATTGCACGGCGAGAAAGATAAGTGAGACCGAGGGCAAGAAAAGTGTCAAGACGTAAAGGGGAAACTTCCCCTGGTACTATCAACCGGCGAGGGAGCATGGGGTTAAGAGAAATAGGTGAAGGCTGATGGCTGACAACTGAGTGCTTATGGTCGGTCAATTGTTTGAGAGACTGGTTTTAATCCACCCCTCAACCTGCTTAAGGAACTGCCCGAAGGGGTCTTCGCCTGGCGGAGACGCGAAGTGGGCCTTGCGCATATAATCAAGGGCGCCAGAGTAGTACTCAAAGTTTTTGGACAGCTCCTGAAAAAGGAAGAAGCCGGCACGATAGAGTGACAGGTCGAGCTGTGAAACTTTCCAATATGACCGCCGGCCCTCTTCCATATAGTAGTCGAGCACTCCACTCTTCTCAACATGGGTACGGAAAATACCACTCATAAACAAAGTGTAGTCTCCAAGGTATTTACGGACCTCGCGCTCCTGATGCATCTGCGATTGCTGTAAGGTTTGTGGTTGAGTCTCGGTCAAAATCTCTACTACGCTGTCGAGGGAACGACCGGAAGTGGAACGGATACGGTAAAGGCTGTCAGTTCGAGCAAAGTCGGTGAGTACTCCCGCTACGTATTCAACCACCTTGTCATCAGCCATACCGAGGTCCCAGAAGCTCTTGCGGGCAAGCTGGAGGAAAAAAGATTGCAGACGATCCAAAGAAGTATGCTTGCTCATAAGCCAAAAACATACTAGCAGAAGAGTATGGTTAGAGGCAATAAATGGCCCTGAAAAAGAATAAAGTCTATGCGGTGATTATGGCTGGAGGGGTGGGAAGCCGTTTTTGGCTGCGCCGCCGCCTCTTCCCTAAACAGTTCCTTCCTATTGTGCATCGCCGAACCATGCTGGAAGAAACCTGTCGCCGGCTACGCCCGCTTGTCCCTTGGGAGAATATTGTGGTTGTGGCCGGACAGGAGCATGCATCCCACGTACGCTGCATCCTTCCAACCTTGCCACGGCAAAACCTCCTGCTTGAGCCCTGCAGTCGAAACACTGCTCCTTGTATTGGCCTTGCTGCCCTGCACATCCAGCGCCATTGTGCCGAGGCGGTGATGATTGTGCTCCCTGCTGACCACGCCATTGGTAATCCTCGGGCTTTCCGTATGACGCTTAAGACTGCGGTTGCTACTGCTCGGGAACAAGGGTGTTTGGTAACCATTGGAGTGACCCCTAATCATCCGGAGACTGGTTATGGATACATCCGCGCCGGAGCAGAGGTGGCAGAGAAAAGAAATGCCTTGTGGGTACGGAGCTTTCACGAGAAACCTTCCCGGAGACAGGCCGAACGGTTTGTTTCTAGCGGGGAGTATCTCTGGAATAGTGGGATGTTTGTGTTCTAGGCCCCGAATATTCTCCAGGCTCTCAGACGGTTTTTACCCTCTGTATATCGTGGTCTTGCCCGTGTGGGTGGATCGCAAAAACAAAAAGCTCGGGCTTTACGGAGCGAGTACCCACGCCTTCCCTCGATTTCCATCGACTATGGGGTCATTGAAAAGGTGTGTCAGACGAACTCATCTCTGCGCCTAGTAGTGATCCCTGGAGATTTTGGCTGGTCGGACATAGGGAGTTGGGATGCTCTGGCAGGATTTTGGCAGAAAGATGCCGCGGGCAATGCCGTGGAAGGAAAAGCGGTACTCATTGACACTCGCGGAGCCGTTATCCTAAGTCCCTCCCGTCTGGTTGTCCTTGTTGGGGTTGAGGATGTTATAGTAATCAACGCCGGGGATGCAATTTTAGTGTGCCAACGTTCTCAGGCACAGAAGGTGAGGCGAGTGGTAGAGGAGCTAGAGAAGCGTGGACTGCGCGGGTACCTGTGAAGTAAGCTGTTAGCCATCAGCTCTCAGCTTTTCCTCTGCTGCCTCTCTTTCTGAAGCATCTACCCTTCTCCTGGGTGCCTAAAAGGGCAGTTTCCTGTTCTTCCTGATGGCTGACTGTTGAGCTGAACGTTTATCCCTGGCTTAGTTGCGCCAGGTATTTTTTTGAGTAGAATGAATTTTTATGCATTCTGACGCACGTATGCATTCTGACGCACGTTGTCAGAAAGAGAGGTCCAACATGAAAGCAACAACCACAGGAAAGCGGGCAACTGCTTGGGAGATGGGTAGGGGAGTGATACACATAGGAATTGTTGCCGCAATTTTGAGTCTGTTTACTTCCTCATGTCAGGCAGAGGAGCAGGTGGTAGAGACAGTGGAGGTTGAAGTTCGTAATGTGAGATTTGATCACCTCTCTAATTCGCCAGTAGTGATCTTACAAGACAAAGGTAAGGAAAAAGCCATGCCCATCTGGGTAGGTGCATTTGAAGCACAGGCTATTGCCATGGAGATGAGAAGCGTGACATCTCCCCGGCCTCTTACGCATGATCTTCTCAAGACTATTCTGCAGGATGTGGGAGTAGCGTTTGACAAGGCGGTGGTCAGTGAACTTAAGGAAAATACGTATTATGCCCGCATTTACTTGACCAATGGGGATAAGCATATTGAAATTGACAGCCGACCCAGTGATGCTATCGCCCTAGCACTACGCTTTCACAAGCCGATCTTTGTAGCCAAGTCTCTGATGGAACGGAGAAGTGTTTTTGACCTGGGTGAGGTCAGGGGTAAGATCTCCACTGAGCAGGTGCGCGGGATTACGGTGCAGAACCTCACTGAAGAGCTGGCTGCCTACTTTGACCTATCTGGGAAAGCTGGAGTTCTTGTCTCAGACGTAGGAGATGAGAGAAAGGCACCGGACTTACACCGCGGAGATGTGATTCTTGCCATCGAGGATAAAGAGGTACATGGGGTAACCGACTTTAGAGACAGAATCACCGAAAAGGAAGGGCAGGAGATCACCTTACGCGTGCATCGGGAGGGTCAAGAAATTAGAGTTAGCCTTGCGCCTGAGTAAGGGTGAAGCAGGCTTCGGCGCTAACTGACAAGGGATCATTCTAGGGGTCAATGCTCTGCCCTGGCTCAGGCCTGGTCCAAAGAAGCGGCCCACTGTTCAAAGTTAAAAATTGTTTCCTGGGATGAGGGTTCTTGGGGAAACGAGGACCCAACTCCTTGGGCTTGGCTTGGGACGGGTCCCTGAGAAGGCAAGCGGGCTGGTCGCTCTCTTCCTACACACCCACTCAATATAAGAGCAACAAGAAGGCTCAAATACACAATTAATTTGTTCATAGATGCTCTTTATTGGAAACCTACTATATAATACATATAATAATGGTTCTTACTCCTTGAGACAAGACCGCTGAAAATTGATCGCCGAAGGCAAAGCCACCACAAGAGACATTACTAGCAGCCGATTACTGAGAGCTACTGCAGGAGACACTGGGCCAAGGATCATTGTGGAAAAGGATGTCATGCCCGCGTTAAGCTGTTGTTGATCCTGCGGTAAGGAGAAGACTATGGCCAGAAGCCCGTCAATGCAGGATGAAGTACGCAGAACAACTGAGACCGTTTCCCCGGGAGAAAAAACCGGGGTTGAAAGGCTGCTCAGAATTGTGGCCTTGGAGATAGGCATCCTTATTTTGCTACTTGTTTATCTTGCTTTCCGCCCGCAGCCGGGTCGCTTTCAGTTTGTAGGGATTCGCAGCGACGAGGCAGTGTTTTATGACACTGCTGCCGGTATGCTAATTAGCCGGGTGGTTTCTCCGACAGGGGGCGAAGCTGGTTCAGGCCAGCCGGGCGAGTGAGCAGTTGGAGTTAATAGTGACAAGGGTAAGACGGGAAAGGTCGGGGTGGCAGCGAAACTAAAAAGGAGATAGGGAGATGCCAGATTTGGGGGTTGTGCTGTCAACCGCCACAGAAGCTTCGCCTCAGGAATTTATTCGTCTGGGGCAGGTGGCGGAGGAAAAAGGGTTTGCTGCGGTTCTGGTCAATGAGGGGAGGGGGGATGCCCTCGCTTGTGCGCAGGCGATTGCCTTTGGGACCTCGCGGATCAAGGTCGGTACCAACATTGCTAATATCTACTTCCGTCACCCTTTTCTGGCGGCAATGACTGCAACAACCATTGCTGACCTCTCTGGTGGGCGCCTGCTTCTGGGTCTGGGTGTCAGTCACCGTCCGCTTGTTGAATCGCTTGGCATGAAGATGGAAGAGCCACGTAGGTATATGCGTACGTACGTTGAAACGCTGAAGAAGGCATTTGCCGGAGGGCCTGTTGGCGCGTTTTTCCATCCACGATCGTCTCCGTATCCTGTTCCCGTTTACGTTGCCTCTGTGACCATAGAGACCGCGGAGATAGGAGGGGAGTTAGCTGACGGTATTATGCCCTTCCTTCCTGCCCGAGGATACCTGACTCGTTTGCTTGCAGCCGCCAAGAATGCGGCAAAAAGAGCTGGAAAAGATGCGGAACAACTCGATTGTATTGTGAGTATTCCCACCTTTATCTCTGAAGACCTTGAACAAGCCAGATCCGCTGCCCGTTATAATCTGGCGTTCTTTGCCCAGCTTCCTTTCTATCGTATGCAGTGGCGGCGATGCGGATTTGTTGAGGAAGTGAACGCTCTCAAGCAAGCGTGGCAAACGGGCAACCGACGTGAGGCTGCCAAATTAGTGACTGACAGAATGATTGAGGAGGTATGTGTCTTTGGCCCGCCCAGACAGTGTCAGGAGCAGTTGGAAGCGTTTCGTCAAGCTGGGGCCAAGATGCCTGTCCTGGCTGTGAGTCCAGTGAACGAGGACAGACTGTCAGCTACCTACAGAGCTCTTGATGTCCTTGCCCCCCAATGAGTCCGAAGCGAAACGTAGTCAGGGGTTAACCTGGTTTTAATTCCCTCCTAAACCCTACTCTCTTGAAAGGGTCAATCCTGCTCGACTTCCTCGAGTTGGCCTCGGATCAAACCGTCAGGGTGGTCAACTGTGTGCACATTAACGTAAGTGTTGCCTTGATGTATTGCCCGAAATAGGCTCTCTATATTCCCGATGATATGGGGGCAAGTAGGGTTATCCTCAGGGATAGTGGGGATAATATTGTCATCCGTCAGTATTACGTTGTGGATCCACCTTCCGTTTACATTCCAACCCAGCTCATGAAATCCGGCCAGGAAGGCAACTACGGGTCCATTCGCGTCCAGGGGAGCACAGTGAATATGTGCCTGCGTTACCCTTGGGCCGCCGAGAACCCCGAGTTGAAACTCTGCTACCGTTCTATCCTCAATGAACTCGATTATAGCTCCCCCTGTTACATGGGTGTCCAACGCGGGAACTTCCTGATGCCCCGTCATTAAAAGGGGGGAAAGATGGATCTCGGGGGACAAATAGTCTTCCATCCCTTTCGTTTGGACCTGGTCAATGAGCGATTGTGGCGGGGTGAGGAAGTGGTTGCATTGCGGCCGAAGAGCTTTGCAGCGCTGCGGTATCTGGTAGAGAACCGTGAAGGGAAGTAGGACAGGCAGAGGAAGGGCTGGGCGTGCTAGCTGAAGCGCTGGCTTTGGTGGATAAAACTGGGGAGCGTTACTATGGGGCCTCACTGTACCGGCTCAAGGGGAAGCTGTTATTACACTCTGGTGTCCAGAGCCCAGAGTCAGAGGCAGAGCAGTGTTTTCGTCAGGCTATCGATATTACCCGGCATCAACAAGCAAAGTCTTTAGAGTTGCGAGCCTCAACCAGCCTTACTCGCCTGTGGCAGCGCCAAGGCAAGCGGACGGAAGCTCATAGTCTGTTGTCTGAGGTTTATAACTGGTTCACTGAGGGATTTGACACGGTAGATTTGCAGGAGGCCCAGGCATTGTTGGACGAGTTAGTATAAAACCGAGATATTTTGCTGAAAAAGCAGTGTAGCTGATGACAGTCAATAGGAGAGGGTTCTTCATCTGACCTCAACAGTTAGGGTCTCTGCCGTCCGCTGAAGTTTTATTGTCAGGATTTTCTTGGCCGCGTCCCACCACCAGCCGCTCGTAGCTAGATCAAGGGACTGGGCAGTATCCAGAGAGGGGACGGATATGCTGTTCCCTCTCACCTCATGCACTGTCGGCTGTTGATGAATATTAAGCAGGTAGGTTCGCTTGGGCTCATAGCTGGGAAAGTTCCCCTGTACCTCTCCTGCAGTAAATGTCAAAACTCCCGCGCTTTCCGTCAGCCGAAAAGGGGTAAGCGTGTAGGCCCCTGTCTGATAATGGGTGGTCTTGCCGTCGTCCTCGTACAGGGTGAAGGAACCATCGACGCCGCGATAGACCTCCAGAGTTAGAGGATCCAGCGGATGTTCTCCTGAGTACTGTACCTCCGGCCCCAGGGGAAGAATAGCACCTTGTCGGATGAACAGGGGGAGAGTGTCCAGCGGCGCTGGAATCGTCAGAGAACAAGGACCCGTATAGACCGTGTCGGTCCAGAAGTCTACCCAGACGCTGGCAGGTAAGTAGACATTGCGTTCCGTCGCTCCCTCTTCTAATACCGGGGCAACCAGTATCTCACGACCAAATAAGTATTCATCGTTCAGATTCAACGCCCGAGGATCCGCGGGAAACTCTAGCACCAACGGGCGCATGAAGGGCATGCCAGTGCTAGAAGCCTCGTAGGCCGCAGAGTAAATATAGGGCAGAAGACGATAGCGCAGATAGAGGTATTGGCGGCACATTGCTTCTACCTCGGGACTAAACTGCCAGGGTTCGCGCAGTTGGGTTTGATCCCCATGGGGGCGGCACAATGGACAGAAAACACCAAACTGGAACCAGCGGGTGTAGAGCTCAGGCGTGCATGTCCCGGCAAAGCCAAAACCGCCAATGTCAGTACCCCATAGTGGGATGCCGGCTAGGCCAACATTAAGACCCAGGGCTACTTGCATACGCAAGGCAGCAAAGGTCATATCCACATCTCCTGACCATAGCCCAGCCCCATAACGCTGGGAGCCAGGGAACGCTGAGCGGCTGAAGATAAATACGCGCTGCTCAGGGGCATACTGCTGGTGCGCCTCGAAGACTGCCTGGTGTACCCAGAGGGCGGTCAAGTTATGGACTGTTGCCGCTGGCCCGGCATGGTGGGCCATATCCTGAAAGTGTTTGGCGGGCTCGTTGAGGTCTGTCCACCAACCAGCTACTCCCAGCTCAAGCAAGGGCTGGTGTTTGGTTGCCCACCAAGCACGGGTTTCAGGGTTCGAGAAGTCCATCAGTGCACATTCTCCTGGCCAAAAGTCAAACGTATATACCGATCCGTCATAGCGTTTGGCCAGATACCCCTTGGTTAGAGCTTCGGGGTAATTGTGACTTTTGATGGTGAGGTAGGGCTCTTCGATGACCATGAGTTGAAAACCTTGATCTTTGAGTTGGGCAATCATGCCTTGCGGGTCAGGCCAGTCAAAAGGCTGAAACGCCATATCTCCCATCTCCTGAAACCAAAATACATCTAAGATCAGGGCATCGCACGGCAGCCCCTTGGCGCGGAAGGTCCGAGCAGTGGTCTCTAACTCTTCACGGTTGCGATAGCCATAACGGGACTGTAATAGTCCGAACACCCAACGTGGCGGGAGAGGGGGAAACCCGGTTAGCTCCATAAAGGTGTGTAAAAGGCGGGGTAGGTCGGGCCCGTAGAGAACATAGTATTGCAGCCCCCCACCCTGGGCCTGGTAAGAAAAGGTCAGTGGATCAGTGTGGCCCAGGTCCCAGATTGCCTTCTGCGGGTTGTCAACCAGTAGTCCGTACCCGCGTAGACTCAAAAGTGAGGGGAAGATGGTTGCCGCTGGCGGGGGATGCTGGTTCCAGACTTCTCGCAGGTGTCCTCGGTGGTCGAGGTCCATATGGTCAATAAGCTGATTTGCCTGTCCCATGCCATAGAAGTGATCCTCAGCAGCAAGCTGGTAGCGCAACGTATACTCCCAATACGACCAGGACAGCCCACCTTCATCTTTTTCTTCTAGAAAGAGACGACCATCAGCAGTAAAATAACGCAGACGAAAAGGGTTGCGTGTGGCCTCGATCAATAGTTCTCCCACTTGCACGCGCACGGTCGCAGGCGTCTCGGTGAGGGTGATGGCTAGCCTTGCAGACCAATGGCGGCGATAGACCGCATACGAGTCTATCCCTCGTTGGGTGTAGAGCCGCCAATGTGTAGGTACCCAAGTGTGACGAATCACGTTAGGTAGAATAGGCGTGAGGATAAGGTCCGAGCTTTCAAAGGAAAAAACAATATCTCTGCCACGCTGGTTGACTGCAAGTAACGGTCCCAGGGTTCCTACTGTGATCGGCATTGAATTCCTCCGGTATCTCGCAACCAGCTCCGGGCAACCACGGGGGGTTACCCCCACCAGTTGTCATTTTTTTCTTTATCCTGCAAGAGTCGAGGAAGGCTGACGGCGGCGAGCTAAATTTCACTATGATCCTTATAAGCAGGGGCGCATTCCATCAGGCGAAGGTAACCTTACCCCGTTTTTTGTCGGCTTCACACCGGAGGTGGTAAGTGTTGTCAGCACGGAAAACCTGGTGATGGACCAGCGCGTGAGCGCGGAAGGGATAGTCCCACAGAGGTCGATGCATCAAGTATTTATGCAGGCCCCACTCAAAAAAGCTCGCAAAAGCAAAAAATCCCACAAAACCAAGCCTCTGCTTAAGGAGAATCGACACAAAACCAAGGTAGACCATCAACGTTTTCCCGCCTTTCTTGGCTACATAGAGTTGCCTGTCGGCGTTAAAGAACCTCTCCCCGGGACGGTCTGCCCGGGGACAGAACTCTATATTTTTGCTGCTTGGCTCTGAGGCCTAGCGATGGCGGTAGGTGATCCTTCCCCGGCTCAAATCGTAGGGGGAAAGCTCCATAGTGACCCGGTCCCCTGGCAGAATTTTGATGTAGTACTTACGCATCTTGCCCGCAGCATGGGCTAGGACCACATGCTTGTTATCCAGCCCGACGCGGAACATAGCGTTAGGTAGACTTTCCAGGACGATCCCGGTTACCTCAATGTTGTCTGCTTTACTCATACCTTGATAAAATATCCTACAATCTCAAAACCGTCTACTCCAGCCGATCAGTTCCTCTATTTTATCCCTGCGCCTCGTGGCACACCTCGCGGATCACCTCCTCTTTACCAACAAAAAAGCCCCTCATCAAAACAAGAGCTACCTCCTTCATCCTGGGGGAAAGCCTGCGGTACCCCCACAGGCAGCGCCGCTTGGTTTCTTCCCAGCCGTTACGCTCATAATAAAGGGGCAGGTTAACGTCAAAGTAAGAGATGCTGTCGGCGTCCTTGAGAAGGTCGGAGCGGGGGTCACCGCCCACCTCATGGCAACACACCAGTCGGCACACCTCTTCGGCGATATCTTGAGGCACACCGCCCTCGTCCATGATTTCCTTGAGAATGATCGCACCGTTGCGGGCATGGGCGGCCTTGAACACGTCATAGTCCGTAAAGTTAGCCCGCTGCACCTTGCGCGCCTCGACGGCCCGGTCGATATCATGCCCGAGGGCGACGATCTGCAGCGCCTCATCGGCGTCTGGCTCGAGCCGCAGCAGCCATTCAAGGGTGTTTTCGGCGTGGCGAGGGTCTTCCGGCACACTGGACCCGGACACAACGGCTCTGATCCTTTGCTTGGTATGGTCGATGCTATTCATGGTCACGGCAGCTCCACACTCTCCGGGCGGTTTCACCATTCATGACGAAGAAGAAAAGAACGCGCCAATACGCGCGCAGTGTTTCACTCCCCGTCATAAGCCATATCTTGTTGAGGTCGTATCACTTGATGAGCTGCGTACCACAATCTACGCAGAACTTATCCCTACCACGTCGTCGCCTGGCGTGACTGTCTTCGCTACAGCGTTTTGCAGGGATCTGCACGTTAACCACATTGCCACACTTGGGGCAATACCGTACCGGCACATTGATCCGCCTGTGGTTAAAGTTGGGGCAGCGGGAAGCGTCTCTGGGGGCAATTTTCCCGACACCTTGGGGGTTCATCGGCAGTGCCTGATAATACAGAGGATTCTTTACGAGGTCTCGTGGAGGTAGTCAATGGACAAGGTTGAGATTGGGTTTCCCCAGGAGACGAACCTCAATAGGTATCTGGGGTGTCCCTGTCAGGTGGCGCAAGAGGAGGCCGTCCTTAAGGCCCCATCTGACAAACTCGGCCACTGTCCGGCCCCCTATCTGCTCAAAAGCAACCTGCCTCGTCCCCTCCGGGGCAATCATTCTCTCGCTTTCCTGGTCTTCCTTAAAATCCAACCGGGTCAACAGGTCAAAGATGGATTCAAACCGTAATATTTCTCGTTCGGTCATAGTTAAAACCCTAGGCCCTCTGTCTTGTGCTGTCAAGTCTGGAGTCCTTGTTAGCGAGGCGCCACATTGGCCAACCTTGCTTGCGCAATTTGAGCACCTTTTCTCTCCTTGCCTATCTTATCTCCTCCCTTTGCTCGTTCGTCCAGTGTCGGTCGTTCTCTCGGACTTTTTCTATGTTTTTGTGGGGAGCAGTAAAAGCAGAAGGCAAAGGGCAGAAGTATATGAAGAGCTACTGACTTCTTTCCCTTTGCTTTTTGCTTTCAAGAGAAGAGGTGTAATATCTTTACTCCAAGGTAGAGAGAATGAGTCGGCGACAGTTGCGTTTCGCGGTGATCTCTTACGCGGTGCTCTTCCTTTAAGCGAAGCGTCCGTGAGCGAACGCAGTGAGCCGAGCTTGCACAGTAAGCAACTAAGCTGGACTTTGTCCAATCATGCAGCATAGCACACTACATCAGTTAAGCGGTCAAACAATGAGCGCGGGATTTTAATCACATCACTGTTTAGAGTCGACGTTGAAAAATGGCACTGAGTCCACAAATGTCTACGCACCAAGGCAATAGCATCAGAGAAGGTAGGCTGCTCTTTGGTGTACCAGGCAGCCGTGCGCACTACTTTGGTGCCCATCTTGATCCAGTGCCCAGCCACCAAGGTCACCAAGGCATACAGAGCCAGCAAGGTTGGGGTGGTGCGAGCGATGGCTAGGTCGTTCCACTGTCGTTGAGTCTCAAAGCCCAGATGGGCGCTCGCGTCTCTTCGAAGGTGACTTCCAGGGTCCATCTACGCACGAACCACTGCAGGATTTGTTTTGGGGTATGGGCCAGATTAGTCCAGAGCAGAGCCTGAGGGTCAAACTGGCCCTGCGGGTCACGAATCAACACCCAGCGAATCTGAACGGGAGGCATGGCGGTGTGATACCAAACGGTGGTGTCCGTACAGACTTCCACTCTGCGCTCTCTACCCCCATACCAGTTCTTGATGCTCAGCTGCCTCCAGGTGAGCTGGGGTTGGTTGAGCAGGTGCTGGAGGGTGGGACGGCGCGCCCCTTTGAGCCGTGGCCTGCCTTGTTGAGCTGGCCGGCGCTCTGGCGCGGGGTCGTACAGGACTGCATCCAGGCTCAGCCGGGTGATCAGGCTGACCCCTTTGAGCTCACTGACCCGCTTGAGCAAGATGATCACGGCAAAACTACTATCGGCCACAAAGACCCTCTCCCGCCCCGGCAGCCAGCGACGCACCAACTCAATGGCCTGCTAGGCACGCTCGGTCAGTTTATGGTGTGCACGCCCACGCTGGTGGTAGAAGCGCTCCGAAGCACACAAAGCCGTCAGAAAGGGCAACGCCCACACCCGCTTAGCCCACTCAATTTCTACCAGCAGTGCACAGCAAAGCCACCGCAGCCCCCTGGCTTTAACAAAATGCGAGTGCGAAGAACGCACCGGATCACGGTAGATCCCCTTGGCTTTGATCTTTTCCCCACCTCGCCTCTCAATGGTGTCATCCAGACAAAAGACCACCACCCCTAGGGGAACCACAACCTTGAGCAACAGGCAGAGCAAAATACGACTTGCCCCCACACTAGACCACAGAGCACGGTTGAGCACCCGATGGTAATTCTGAAAGTGCTTCTCTTCACTCAACCCCATTACCCGCAAGGTCGCACTGACCGTGCGTTTGCCGGGGGCGAGCAACGCGCCGACAATGAGCACTTTAGCATGTTCCCAAACGCCCTTGGAAAACAATGGAGCAAACTCTATAATCAGGCTTGTCAACTCGAAAGGCAGTTTCAGCCTATCAGACCTCTCTTGGCGGAGTGGTCGTTAGCTTATACTGCCTTTTGTTTTAGCTTCATAGATCCTTAATGGATAAAGTCCAGCTAAGGTGAAGTCTGAAAAGGATTATCCCAGTTTAAGTCATCACAGCCGGGCGGATCAAGATGTCCCATTTGGGCCACAAGGGATTACGCGCCAAGCGCGCTTCGACCGCTCGCATGGCGGTTTTGGTCAGCGACACGCCTGTGTGGTAGACCGTGCGGCTGAGGGAGAGCACTGGCTGAGACCCCTTCCCAGTCATTGTTTTGGCCCATTGGAGCCTCGTCTCGCTATCAAAAAGCTGTGTACCATGCCAATGCAGCTCTAAAATACCCCAGCACCGCTCGGTCGGATTGTACTTGCTGTGATAGGGCGGGTAATAGAGCAGCTGAATCAGGATACCGATCTGCTCGACAAATTGCACCATACGGTGGAGAAACTGTGTGCGCATGCCGCTACTTTCTGGCCCGTTATCCATTTTGAGCTGGACCAGCTTGATCAACCCTTGCGCAGACTCCCCCAGCCCATCCCACCACGTCGCCAGCGTATCAACAATAAAATCACTGGTCTTGGCGGAACTGCCAAAGCTCAGATAGAGTTGGTCCTGGTCTTCGTCGAGGATGCCACACGGATGGTATTTTTCCTGAGAGTCCAGATCGTGATCGCACGCTTGTGATCGCCGCGCGGACGCCCGCTTGGCGGAAAGTCCCCGATTTTCATCCTGGCTTTACCGTCGAGGCTCAAGCGCTTGACGGTCTGGGCTGAGGCCGCCGTGGGGTCTTTTTTAAATATTGTCGAAAATCGCCTCGGTTTGTTTGATCTTTTTGCGGGGCTTGGCTTTGATCACTTTGCGCAGCCGATACCCCAACCGGTTCAACACTCCCGCCATAGTGCTGGGGGCTGCCAACTGCTCCTCGCCAAAGCCCTGCGCCCGCAATGCGGCCAATGCGGCCTGCGCCGTCAGCCGCGTATACGCCACCCGTACTGCGAAACGTTGGGTCTTGCTGGGCATGTGCTTCCGCTAAGTCCCTCAGCGCGGCGGCGGCCTGCGGCTGCTTCTCTTCCCACCGCGGGCGTTCACTATAGGCCGCTTGCGCTCTCACACAAAGGATCTCCCTGCGCTGCTCCGCTAGCCCCACTGCCACCGCTTCACGGTTCCAGCCACACACGCTCTCCGCCTGCCGGGCGCTGCCCTGGCAGTATTTCACTGTCATCTCGGCCTCAAAGGCCCGCCGCGCCGCTCCCGTCATCTTCGAGGCCGCCAGCCGCAGGTCTTGAATCTGCCCGGGGCTGAGCCACGCTACTCAACGATTCCCTCTCCACATGCTGCCTCGCCCTCCTTATACCTGATCATTCACTTGGGCCTATTATTCGGTACTATCTCTTCTGAAAATCACCTTAGCGCAGCGTTAGTCAGCGAGGCGAAGCCGAGCGGGTCCCCGAACGGGCCCGGCCATAGGCTGGAATTAAGCGAAGTGCTAGATAGCGGGCTTGTCCCGCAACCGGGATAGGTCATGGTTTTGTCCATTTGCCTGCTCATTTGTAACTTGCTGTTTTGGATTCTAGTGCCCTCCCCTGATGGTCTAGGATCTCAAGAGAAGCCAAAAGGGGTAGATACGGAGCAGTACCCGGGCGCGGGTAGAGGGAAGAACCTATCCGACACCTTCTCTCTTACCTCACGAAGCGAGCCGATCTACATCTAGGCGGACAGCTTGGAGTTTGACTACCAGGCGAAGCGTATCGTTATATCGTGGCAGCGTGGTGGTTACTCAGGGTGATATGGCGATCCACAGCGACGTGCTTACGGTGACTTATTAAGAAGAGGACGAGGGGCAGAGGCTAAGGGAGGTAGTGGCCACGGGCAATGTGGTAGTTACTAAGGAAGACCGCCAGGCCGGGGGAGAAAAAGCCATGTTTGAGGAGGAGAGCCGTACAGTGACGCTCAGCGGGAACGCAGTGCTGAAGGGCCCAGCCATGGAGATAGAAGGAGAGACCATTAGTCTTTCTTGATGAGGGGCGTAGCAAGGTCACGGGCGGTCTCTGTCTGATAGCTCTATCTCTGGAAGGGTGATGCTAAACAATGAGGACTGAACTCACAATGTACGCGAAACCCCAGGCATCTGTGACCGGGCCTATATTCTCAACAAGGGGAGCGTGCTTGAAGAGGGCACGCGTATTGATATTGCCATTAGCGAGAGGGCACGGCAGGTCTATCTCGGGGAGCAATTTCGCCCTTTAAAATAGCTGTCAGCTATAAGCGATGAGCCGTCAGCTTTTAGGATTAGGAGAAATTGATTTAATAATGGATCCCTTCCTTTTTTGGCTGATAGCTGAGGGCTGACAGCGGATAGCTAAATAGAATATGGCTTTAGAAATAAAACTCGTACAAAAGCTTACCCAGAAGCTAGTCATGACCCCGCAACTGCGGCAGGCGATCAAGATCCTGCAGCTTGCGCGGGCAGAGTTGGAAACCTTGATTGACCAGGAAGCGGCAGATAACCCTTTGGTGGAGCGCTACGAGCAAAGCTCGCTGTCTGACGCTTCGCCTAGGACCTGATGAG
>CBDCRK010000041.1:0-41561 GCA_965220955.1 uncultured Binatia bacterium (SeqCode)
TGCATTGTCCGCTATCGTCCCTTGAACTCAGGCGGCCGCTTTTCGATAAAGGCCTGGGCGGACTCCCGAAAATCCTCCGTTAGGTGTAACCCCAAGCCGCCGGTGTGATAGGTGCACTCGTCTTCCATGCGGCGGGCGAACCAGCGTGACACGCGCACATTGGCCCGTACAGAAAGGGGCGGGTTGGCCATGATTTCCTCCGCCAATTGCTCTGCCCCCGCGACCACCTCACCCGGGGGTGTGACTCGGTTGACAATGCCGAACTGTGCCGCTTCCTCAGCGGAAAAATACCGGCCGGTCAGGGCGATCTCGGTGGCGAAGCGGCCGCCGCCCCAGAACCAGGTGGTGGCCCAGTGCTGTGCCCCGGCAATGCCGCGCTGCACTTCACGGATTTGAAATTGCGTCCCCTCGGCCGCAACAATGATATCGGCCGCCATGGCCAAGCCAAAGCCGGCTCCTAACACATAGCCGTGCACTGCCGCAATCACCGGCTTCCAGTTTACCGTCTGGCCCAGGCCGAGCAATCCTCCCGCCGGCTTGATGCCCCCCGCCGGCCCTCCGAGGCGTTTCATTTCGTCAAGAGGACGGAGTTGGCGCTGTTTGACGTCGGCCCCGGAGCAAAACGCGCGCCCCGCACCTGAGATAATGAGCACGTGTAGATCGTCGTCCTGATCAAACTCGCGGTGCGCATGGAACAGCTCATCGCCCATGGTGTCGTTGTAGGCGTTGAGAATCTGGGGCCGGTTCAGCGTGATATGGGCAATCTTGCCTTTTTTCTCATACAAAATAGTGTCATAGGCCATGTCGCCGTCTCCTGTTGATGGCGTTCCTGATCGAAGCTATCCTGGACTCGTAGGCATCATAGTGAGGCCCCTGGAGGGTGTCAACACAGCCAATCAGAGGTGGCACCGCACGCCGTATGACCATGGGTTGCGTTGACCTCTACGGGATGGTAAGTGTTTCAGAAGCAACACTACCATGAGATGAGCGGGCCAGCATAACAGGGACATCACTACCCGTAAGGAATCCAACATGAACTCGACCCGTAAACCGGTCGCCGTTGTGGTGGGGGCGACATCCAAGTGGCAGTCAGATGGCCGCAATACCAAACTGGCGCACGGTAAGGTGATCGACGACAGCAACATGCCCGTCGGCGTGCGCTGGGGCGTAGGCGGTGCCATAGCCCAAAAGTTTGCCAAGGAGGGCTTCTTCGTTGTGCTGACAACCCGTAATGCCGCCAATGCGTCTGCGTTAGAGAAGGCAATCCGAGAGCAAGGCGGCGAAGGCATGATTGTCGAGCTGGACCTGGTGTCGCACGACTCCATATCAAAGGCGTTCGCCCAGATTCGAGATCAAGTTGGCGACCCGGATGTCTTGGTCTATAACGCGGGCTACCTGGAAGGGCGTGACCTTCCGCCAGAGAAAGAACTGCTTGAACACATCCCGGTCGAACTGTTCGAAACCGCGCAGCACATCGCCAGCCGTGGACCGTTCTTGGTCGCCAAGGAGGTGTTGCCCGCCATGCGAGAGCGAGGCAAAGGCTCTTTTCTCATTTCTAATAACTCGTCGTCCTTGCGCGGACGAAAGCGACTGACGGGACAGTCGCTGTACTATCCGAGAGTGATGATGCGCACGCTGGCGCAGGTGCTGACGGAGGAATATTCCGAGCATGGCGTGCATGTGGCCAACGTTGTAATAGACGGCCTCATCGACTCTCCAGGCACCCGAGCCCTGCCGAGAGCCCAGCAGCAGCCTGAAGTGATAATGAATCCCGTTAAGATTGCTGAGGCTTTCTATTATCTACACACCCAAGACAAATCCTGTTGGACGCACGAGCTCCAATTGACTCCATTTTCGACCAAGCCAAGCTTTTAAGGGCGTCAACTTAGGACAGACGCCTACCGAAAATCTCGTTCCTTTCGCAATCGTTGCTTGGTGCGCGAGGGTGCGGTAATCATTTTGATCCAGAGACCAGAGATGAGTATTGGGTTTCTGGCCCAAAAGAGAATAGGGTCAGGCATGCATATTGACTTAGTAAAGTGGGGTGGTCAAAAGCGCAACGTTGCCCGGCAAGCAGAGCGGCGTCTAACTCAACACTGGAACGGGACGCTCACTGCGTTCGCGCCCCTCAGTGTTCGGCGTTAGAGAAATTAGCGGGGACGTTGCATGTTTATTAAGTTTTAGAGGTTACCTAACTTTTTGCGACACTCCGATTGCGTCCTGCTACACAGTCCGCAACGGCTGAGCAGGCTGCGTCAGGCCGCGGGGAATAGCACTGTTGCTAAACGGCGAGGCCGGACGTGGGGCAGATTACTCCTTGTTCATTACCATGGTAATTGGTATATCATCATGACGATTGCATACTCAAAACTCACTGCTCAAGGGCAAATCTCCGTACCTGCTGAAGTGCGCCGGAGGCTTGGCATTGGCCCAGGCTCCGTATTGGAATGGGACGAAGACGGGGAGAACATTGTGGTCCGTCGCGTGGGTCGCTACACCTCGGAAGACATCCACCGAGCCTTGTTTCCCAAGCCGCCGAAGCCACGGACGCTTACGGCGATGAAGGAGGGGGTACAACGCTATATGAAGGGACGGGATGCACGCCGTTGACACCAACGCGTTAGTACGGCTGGCAACATGGGATGATGCCAAGCAAGTGGCGGCAGCCGAAGCGTTCATTGCCAAGGGGGCATGGGTGTCGCATCTTGTGCTTGCCGAGGCTATCTGGGTGCTAGCCTCAGTGTACGACCTAGGCCCAGCCGCCATTGCGACCGCAGTCGAGATGTTCCTCAACCACAGAGATCTGACAGTGCAAGACGCGGATGCGGTAGCAGCAGCGCTGGAGCATTTTCGCAAACAGCCGAAGCTCGGATTCTCTGCTTGCCTGGTGCTGGAAGTAGCTCGGAAGGCTGGCCATATGCCACTTGGCACGTTTGACCGCGAACTGGGCAGACTCGACGGCGCACAGAGGTTGCAATTCTGAGAGTTCCAAGTGCACCACTGAGCGAAGGAGAGCAATATTTATGGAGCTTAAAGCCAATCAAACCGTCTTTGATGTCGATTTTGCACGTCAACAATTTCCTTTTTTTGCCTTGGATCGGTCGAAACAATGGGCCTTTTTCGATAACGCCGGTGGGACTTTTTCCTGCAGTTCTGTGATCGATAAACTGACTTATTTTTATCGCACTAACAAAGTTCAGCCCTATGGTGATAACGCACTTGCTGCTGCAGCTGGTGAACAAATGGATAAAGGCCGTAGTGTTATAGCTGAGCTATTAGGCGTGCCTATAGAAACACTTACCATTGGTCCATCAACTACCCAAAATATCAATACCCTCAGCATTGCTTGTGGCGCCTTTCTTAGTAAGGGGGATGAGATTATTGTCTCTGAACAAGACCACGAAAGTAATATTGGCGGTTGGGAGAGAGTTGCTCAGCAAACAGGGGCAACCCTGCACTTTTGGCTAGCCAACGCGCAAGATGGTGAGCTTGACCTTGCCGAATTGGCAAAACTACTGAATAAGCGGACGAAAATGGTATGTGTGACACATTGCTCTAATATTGTTGGAACGATTAACCCTATTCAAGAAATTATTCGCTTAGGGCATAGTTTCGGAGCAAAAGTGGTCATTGACGGCGTTTCCTATGCCCCCCATTGCTGGCCTGACTTATCCTCAGTTGAGGCAGATGTTTATTGTTTCAGCACTTATAAAACTTATGGCACTCATTTAGGCATCATGTGTGTAGCACCGGATTTTATGGATGAACTAGCACCACAATGTCATTTTTTTAACACTGAAAAACCCTGGGCTCATTTAGATGCAGCAGGCCCCGATCACGCTTCGATTGCGGCTCTTGCCGGGCTAGGTGAGTTTTTTCACATCCTACATAATCATCACTTTGGTGTGTCTGATAAGACACTGAAGGTAAAAGTATCTGAAGTGTCGAGCTTGATGAATCAACACGAAATATTTCTCTGTAAAATATTACTCGAAGCGCTCAATCAATTGCCGGTTAGAATCATTGGAAAATCAAGCATAGCAGGCCGTGAAGCTAATATTTCTTTGGTTTCATCCACCCTTTCATCGTCCTCACTTGCCTCGTTATTGGCAAATAAAGGCATAGCAGCTAAAAATGGTCATTTTTATGCATATAGATTGTTGAGAAAATTAGGCATAGATACCAATGAGGGTGTTCTCAGATTGAGTTTTGCTCATTATAACACGGAGGATGATACTAGGCGTCTTATTGATGCATTGACCAATATTTTGCAATAATTGACTTAATCAATCATTGCCACCGCCTCAATCTCTATATTAAGGTTTTCCAGGCCAAGGGCGGCAAGTGGGATTCCGGTCAGGGTTGGACCGGGATCATTGAAAAAGGCAGAGCGAATGGCCGTGTTGTGCACCAGAGGATCTATAGGATTGCCGGGATCGGTCTTGTAGTAGGCTTTGCACTTAACCACATCGTAGATACTACCGCCGGCATCCTCAACGCAACGGCGGATGAACTTCATGGCCGCCGCAGTCTGGGCACCTAAATCATTGGCGTAGACCGCCCGGGCTTGTTCATCAGCCGAGACCTGGCCGCCAACAAACATCATCTTGCCAACACGCACACCCTGCTGCACCGAGACCGGGATCGGCCAGTTCCAGCTGCCGTCTGGATAGACCGGATCACGCGACAGCCGGCGCCCGTCGAGCCCGAGCATACCGGTGGCCTCTTGGCGGATGGTCATGCCGTCCTCCAACAGGTCCGTGACCGGGACGCCAGTACCGTTCTTGCCTGAGGTCTGCCAAATGTTAGCGCGGATATCGCCGGCCCGTGCCCAGTCTTCAGCGGTGCCGTAGCCAACATAGCGGGTGTTAATATTATAGATGTCTTCCAGGTCGGCGCCAAAGCCGCACATAACCTTGTCAATATTCTCCATATTGATCTTGGCCTGCTCGACCGGGTCGCCAGGATAAAGCTGCTTGCCGCTGGCATCGAGTGGCATCTGCGCGCCCACAAATATCATTTCGCCGCAGCGGATACCGTGCGAGAATGGCCAGGGCCAGTGTCCCTCTGGATTTGCGGCAGATCGCTGAATCCGCATGCCGCCAGCATAGCGCATGGCAATGGCCTCGATTGAGATCATTGCTCCCGGCAGCGCCAGCTGGGGCAGCGGCACAATATATAGAGCCGGTGGCACCTCAACGCTGAAAAACCGACGTAGGGCCTCCAACACCCGTGCCTCGTCAACCTCGCGCTTGTTGACATAATAGACTTCCAGCTTAACCACGTCGTTAAGATCCCCACCCAGATCCTTGAGCACTGTCTCCACATTACGCATAGCGCAGTCAGTTTGGGTCCACAGATCGCCCGGATGGAGAACTTCGCCATGGGGATCCAGATCCATTTGGCCGCCAACGAAAATCATCTCGTCTTTGCGCACGCCGTGGCTGAAGCAGGCCTTAAACGGCCAATTCCAGTGACCGTCTGGAAACGAAAACTTGCGGGGTCGCGCCATAGCTTCCTCCCCTGCGCGTTAGCTGTGGTTTTCCTGGAAGAATCTGAGTAATTCTCGGTCGTACTCTTCCGGGCACTCGTACATAAGCATATGTGCCACGCCCTCAAACATACGGAAACGGGAGTTGGGCAGAGCCTCATGCATCTCCCAAGCCTCTTGCGGGGGGAGTTCGTCATGCTCGCCGACCAGGACTAGAGTCGGACACTTGATCTTATACATCTCGGGAACAAGGTTCCAGTTCTTCAGCGTACCGCCAACATGCCATTCGCTGCCACCGAACATGACCATGAAGGGCTGGGGATTAATGGCCTCAACGTCGCGCTGCATCTCCTCCGGCCAGTAGGGCATACGACAGATATGGCGGTAGCGCAGCAGCACCTCTGCCGCCTGGTATTCGGGCGAATCAGTCGTGCCGTTGAACTCGTGGCGCAGTCGCATCTGCACAAACTCCGGCCCGAAAGCGGCGAGCATACGGTTTGCCTCTTGCTGGTGAAACGGCACATTGGCAATCCCGCTGGCAATCACCAGGCTCTTAATGTTGTTGGGATAGGCAAGCGCATAGACAATGGCCAGCATCCCTCCCCAGGAATGACCGTAGAGCTGTACTACCCCAAGATCAAGAGCACTGCGCACCGCCTCGACCTCCTCGCAGGCGCGCTCCGGGCTCCATAGGGACGGATTGTCCGGAATCTCGGACTCACCACATCCGAGTTGATCCCAACTCACTACCCGAAAGCCATAATCAACCAACCAGGAGTGGGTGTTGCGAATATGCGGCGACGGCATCGCCGGGCCACCATGCAGGAACAGCAGAATCTCGTCACCATGGCCGTAGCTAAAGGTCTGCACCTCCCCGCCCGGAACCTTGACCCACCGTTTTTCGTCCGGTTCACGTACAGAACGTGCCATACTGTTCCCTCCTATTGTTACTGCCAGTTGGAAGCTTATTGGGGTCTCACTGTTTATCTCGCCACTGGCAGGCTAGCACGGAAAGACCTGATTGCTCAAGGTTTGAAAGTGTCAAAGAAGGGATTCTCAGGTTTCTTTGTTGCTATTATCAAGTGCGCAGCTGGGGCATAACGGTCTCGGCAAATCGCTGGAGCATCTCACGCTCCTGCTGGTAGGGAAACATAGCAATAAAATAGTTAAACCCAAGCTCCTGAAAGCTGCGTAGCGTTTCTGCCACACGGTCCGGTATGCCAGCCGTGCCCACCATCCGGCCCCCCCGCAGTGCCGCAGTAGATCCCGGCACAGCCTTATCCCAGTCTGCTGCCCGCTTATCTAATTCTTCCTCACGCTCCACCACACACCCTACCATGAACAACGACTTCTCTATAGTGTTAAAATCCCGTCCCACGGCATCACAGTGACGCTGCAGCACCTCCATCTTTCTTTTCACCTCGGACAGCGGCACCCCAGGTAACATGTTCCAGCCATTCGCGTGTTCAGCCACCATGCGCAAAAGCTTCTTCTCCCCTGTTCCCCCAATCCAGATCTTAAGCGGCTGCTGCACCGGCTTAGGCGCGCAAACCGCATTTTCCAGACGGTAGTGAATCCCCTTAAAAGACGCGCGTTCCTCGGTCCACAACAGCCGAATGAGCTGTACCGCCTCTTCCAACTGCGCCAGCCGGGTCCCTACCGACGGAAAGTCAATACCATAGGCCCGGTATTCCATCTCTTTCCAGCCAGCGCCAATGCCAAACTCCAGCCGCCCGTTGCTAAGATGATCAAAGCTAGCGGCTATCTTGGCCAAGAAACTGGGTAGACGGTAGGAGTTACAGGTCACCAGGGTTCCCAGACGTAGCTGGGTGGTGATAGGCGCCAGGGCGGTGAGCAGGGTCCAGGCTTCCAGGCAGTTACGTTGCTCGGAACGGTCATCAAAGAAGATATGATCCGAGGCCCAGAGGGCGGTAAAATCAACACGCTCAGCCTCTTTGGCAATCTCAGCCACCTCGGGGTAGGTAAAGCCAAACTGGGGCTCAATCTGAATGCCAAAACGAGTCATGTGTTCCTCCCTTAACGTTGTAGGAGCCTCTTTTCCTTCGGCAGCTTGATTTCCCGTTGCTTGCAAAGCCACAGCTTTCCCATGTCGACCCAGAAGTCCACCATTAAACGCCGCAGCCCCGGCTAAGGCAGCACCGATACTCTTGAGAAACCGGCGCCGACTTAAGCTACTGTCTGTAACGTGGAGTGGTAATAAAGTTCTAATCTTCTGGTATTTGCTCATAAGTCCCCCTCCCTAACGTGAAGTAGGGTCAGTGTCAATTAAAGAGTTTTCAGTCATCAGCTCTCAGCAGTCAGCCAGGCAACGACTTGTCACGCTCCACACGAAACTGCGTTGCTTTTAGTCACTCTTCAATAAGCCCTCTGTTCCTAGAAAAGCCTTGATAAAGAAGGTACAATGAATCTTAATGGAGCATTTAGACATCCCCCATTCCCCTTTTCTGCGGGCGTGTCGCCGTGAACCCACAGCATACACGCCCGTGTGGCTAATGCGCCAAGCTGGCCGTTATATGCCCGAGTATCGGGCCCTGCGCGAAAAGGTCTCTTTTTTAACCTTGTGCAAGAGTCCCGACCTGGCTGCCGAGGTCACTGTATCAGCAGTGGAACGGCTTGGCGTTGATGCCGCTATTATTTTTGCCGACATTCTTTTGATCCTTGAGCCTATGGGGATAGGACTGAAATTTGCCAAGAACAATGGCCCAGTAATCCATAATCCTGTGCGTCAAAGCGCTGATGTCGACCGGCTGGCAGAAGTTAGCCCGGCAGAATCGGTGTCGTTTGTTTTTGCAGCGATTCGCAAAGCACGAGCGAATCTACCCGAAAAGATTCCGCTGATCGGTTTCTCTGGTGCCCCTTTTACTCTAGCTTCATACCTGATCGAAGGGGGCGGCTCTCGCCATTATATCCATACCAAGGGCTTGATGTATCGTGATCCCGGAGCCTGGCGGGCATTGATGGAGCGACTGGTTCGGGCGATTACAGCCTATTTAAATGGACAAATTGTGGCAGGAGCACAGGCTGTGCAATTGTTTGACTCCTGGGTTGGCTGTTTAAGCCCTGAGGATTACCGTACCTTTGTTCTTCCTTTTATGAAAGAGCTCATTCACAAGATTACCCCCGGGGCGCCCGTGATCCATTTTGGCACCGGTACTGCTGGGCTCCTTGAACTCATGCGTGAGGCTGGAGGCGACGTGATCGGGGTGGACTGGCGTATTGATCTTACTGAGGCCTGGCAACGGATAGGGCACAATGTAGCCATACAAGGAAACCTCGATCCTGTGGCCTTATTCGCCCCTCGTGACGAACTGCGCCGCCAGGCACAGCGGGTTCTCAAAGCCGCTGGCGGGCGTCCGGGACATATCTTTAACCTCGGGCATGGGATTCTTCCAGAAACACCGATGGACAACGTTATTGCTTTGGTGGACGCTGTGCACGAACTGACTGCGCAGGACACGGCACCATGAGCTATGACGCAGTTCTGTTGATTGCCTTTGGCGGACCGGAAAAGATGGAAGACGTCCGCCCGTTTCTGGCTAATGTGCTTAGAGGCCGGCCGGTTCGAGCAGAACGCCTTGAGGAAGTTGTGTGCCATTATGAACTATTCGGCGGCCGGTCGCCACTCAACGAAATGACCTTCCGGCAGGCGCAGGCGCTACAAGAGCTGCTCGAACAGAATGGACCCAGGCTGCCCGTATACATTGGCATGCGTAACTGGAGTCCTTACCTCCACACAACACTCACCCAAATGGCTGGGGATGGAGTCTCCCGAGCTCTTGGGTTTATTCTCTCGGCCCAGCAGAGCCATGCAGGCTGGAACCGCTACCGGGAAGATGTCGAAGTCGCGCGCCAGCAATTGGGCGGGCATGCTCCGCTGGTTGATTTTACACCGGGCTGGCATGATCATCCGCTATTTATTGAGACTATGGCTGAGCTGGTAGGCGCTGCTTTGGCTGAGGTGCCAGACATACGCCGGGCACAAACACCGCTGGTCTTTACCGCCCACAGTGTTCCTATGGCTATGCCAGGCACTGCCGTCTACACAATGCAGGTTAGCAAATCAGCCAGCCTGGTAGCAGAAAAAGTCGGACATGCTAGGTGGTCTATTGCTTATCAGAGTCGCAGTGGGAACCCACGAATTCCCTGGCTAGAGCCGGATATTGGCCAGGTTATTTCCCAGCTTGCCACAACAGGATCCAAGGAACTGGTGGTTGTTCCCATTGGGTTTGTTTGCGATCACATCGAGGTGATCTATGACCTCGATATCGAGGCCAGACAGATAGCTGAGGCCCATGGGCTGCGTCAGATCCGCGCTGCCACTGTAAATGACCATCCTACCTTTATTCGTATGATGGCCAATGTGGTGCATAGAGTAATCAAGCAAAATACGGGAGCATAGGCATGGCGGGTTCGCAATCTCCGCACATTGTGGTTATTGGTGGTGGCATTGCCGGGTTAGCTGCAGCCCATCGGGTGATTGAGTTAAGCCCGTCACACCCCTTGCCACCAATCCTCACGCTTATCGAGGCCAGCGGCCGTCTGGGTGGAACCATTGCCACCGAACAGCAAGACGGCTTTCTCCTTGAGGTAGGTCCTGACTCGTTTATTTCAGAGAAACCCTGGGCTTTGGCACTGTGTCAACGGATAGGTCTGGAATCACATCTGATGGGGACACGGAACGAGTATCGGTCCACTTTTATTGTTCACCGCGGGCGGCTGGAACCGCTGCCTGAAGGTTTTGTTCTGCTAGCCCCAACAAAGATGGGAGCGCTTGCACGCTCACGCCTTTTTTCCTGGCCCGGCAAGCTACGGATGGCCCTCGACCTGGTTTTGCCTCGTGCTGTGCACCAAGACGATGAGAGCCTGGGAGCTTTTGTTCGGCGCCGTCTAGGTCGAGAGGCTCTGGAGCGCGTAGCCCAGCCGCTTGTAGGGGGGATCTACACTGCTGACCCTGATCACCTGAGCCTGGCTGCTACCATGCCCCGATTTCTGCAGATGGAACGCGATCATGGTAGTATTATCCGTGCCATGTGGCAGGCCGGACTTAAGAGGCCCCAAGAGGCGCAGGGGGCGAGCGGTGCACGTTGGGGCCTCTTTGTTACTCTCCGCCAGGGAATGCAAGAACTGGTCGATGCCTTAGCAGCAAGGCTCGCCGAAGGGCTTGCCAACAGCCTTCCCGCCGAGTCGGTCCAGTGTCATACCAAGGTAGCCAGGGTGCTACCCAATGAGGGCCGATGGATGGTTGAACTAGCCGATGGTACAGGGCTGACAGCCGATGGGGTTGTGCTGGCTACACCGGCCTACCAAACCGCACGCTTGGTGCAGGATTTCGATCCTCACCTGGCCGACAGCCTGGACCGCATCCCCTATAGCTCGGCGGCAACCGTGAGCCTAGCTTTTCGTCGAGAGCAGGTAGTGCATCCGCTTAACGGCTTTGGCTTTGTTGTTCCCCGGAGTGAAAACTGCTCCATCATTGCCTGCACTTTCTCTAGCGTGAAATACAGTGGCCGCGCTCCAGAAGGGCATGTGCTCTTGCGCGCTTTTGTGGGCGGTGCCCTACAGGAGGAACTCTTTTCTCTCAGCGATCAAGAGATGGAACAGACTGTGCGTAGGGAGCTGGGGGAGCTGCTTAACATCCATACCCCGCCACGGTTTATGCGCATTTTCCGCCACCCCCGCTCAATGCCGCAATATCTTGTCGGACACCTAAAGCGCATTGAGGCTATTGAGAAAAGGCTGGCATCCCACCCAGGGTTAACGCTCGCTGGCAGCGCCTATCGAGGGGTGGGCATTGCCGACTGTGTCCGTGGCGGTGAAGCAGCAGCAGAAACTCTACTTGCATGTTCGAGTACTGACTATACCTCCTCCCCCGCATCCCGTATGAGTGCCTAACAGGCATACTATTAATGAGTTTACCGCCATAACTTGCGGGCACACCCATTATCCTGAAGACATTCAAGTCGATGGTGTACGATATATTAATACCGGTTCTTGGACCGAAACACCTAGCTTCTATTTATCCGTGACCCAGGATGCTCTGACTTTGAAACCTGCGCTAGAGTAGTCTCCAACCCGGCTCCTGTGGGTTAACGAAAGGCCGGGATCACTTTGCTGGCAAACAACTCCAGGTGTGGTTGCGCCCACTCAGCCGGCAGCCCTGGCGGCAGTGTCCAAGAATAGAAGTGGGTCAATGGCACCTCAGAGGCATAGTCCCGAATCATCTTGATGCAGGTATCCACGTCCACCACATTAAATATCCCCAGCTCGCGCAGGTGAGCCTGGTCGCGGATGCGGGGGATGATGGACACGCCTGCCTTCTCTCCCCATTCGGAGTAGGCGTTCATCTGATAAAGGACATGGTCCGCAGCCTCGTGCCAACTCTTATCCGGGTCTGCGGCCGGAATCAGCCAGGCAAAGCCACCGGCAAGTTTGATATTGTTGGTTGGCTTGCCCAGTTTCTGTAACTCACTCACATACTGCTCATACGCCCCCTTGATGGGCCCGGTGCCAATGTACCCGTCCCCATACTTGGCGGCGCGTCGCATTGCCGGTGGAGTAAATCCGCCAACCCATAACGGTGGCCTAGGCTGCTGGATAGGCTCGGGAGCCAACTTTGCCTTGTTGACCTCATAATATTTGCCCTGAAAGGTCAGGGTCTCCCCCTCCCACAGACGGCGGATAATCTCCAGGCCCTCGTTCGTTCTGCCACCACGCTCCTTGCTGGAAACAGCAAAGCCCTCAAACTCCTCGACTTTATAGCCCACGCCCACGCCTAGCTCAAACCGTCCACCGGAGATTACGTCTACCGTGGCCCCATCCTCAGCTAAGCGCACGGGGTTGTGAAACGGCAAGAGTACCACACTGGTGCCAATGCGAATCTTTTTTGTCCGGGCGGCAATAGCCGCAGCAATCGGCATAAGCGCTGGTGAGTATCCATCGTCAATAAAATGGTGTTCAGAAAGCCAGATATCGTCAAAGCCATGGTGTTCGCCCCAGGCGATCTGGTCAAAGATCTCGCCGTAGACCTGGTCATAGGGTCGTTTCCAAGCCGAAGGATTACGGAAGTCGTACCACAGGCCAAAGCGTAGTTTTGGGCTCTCACTCATATTAAATCCCTCCTTACCGTCGTCGTTGATGCTAGCTTTTCTAACAGCGCTCTCGCCTCTTTCAAGTCCACCGTGTCAAACCCCTCAGTGAACTAGTTGTAAATCTCTGCCGGGCCTCTTTCTTCTTGCCCTGTTTCTGCCACAGACGACTCAAGCTCACCATTGCCCGCAGCTCCTAAGGACTTAGCGCTCTGACAACGAGCAACGTCGATGGCCAGTAGATCGTTATCTCCCGTTACCAGCACGTCTGCCCGAGAGGTAAGACAGCACTCCAGAATCATATCGGGTAAAACTCTGTAACAAGGCTACAGTCTCACCTTATTTTATCCTAGTATGTCCTGGGGGCTATAAACTCTCACTCCTTCAACTCTTTCAAAGTCCTTATCCATAGTAGCCAGGTTGACCATACCTACTAAATTTATCATGGCCGCTGTAAAAGAATCGTTTACCAAAAGCCCACATTCTTCCCTGAAGCGAAAACTTGACTGAATAGTTTCCCTCGCTAGAGGAAGCACCGTAATTCCCATGTCCATAATGGATAACGTCTGAGTTTGATATCTTGTAAGCTTTTTGACAATGTCCGGTTTCTTCTTCAGTTTTTTAACCACGTTTCCAGGTCGAACAAATCCGTTTATTACTGCCTCAACCATCATAAGGCGGTGAAGCACTTCAATAAGGATATTCATTCCTGTCACCCCTGCCAGCTCCCCGTTCTCACACCGTTTCAGAAATAAAGTAGATTCGTCAGAAACTCCCGTAAAATGGTATACAAAGATATTCGTATCGATAAAAATTGTTTCTTCTGCTTGAATCTCACTTAGCCTCATAGAATGACTCTTCCTCTAAAATAGCTTTTACTATCTTTGGAGATGCCGGTATCGCTCCTTGGGTTCGCTCAACCACTTTTCCCTGCTTTTTCTGCAAGTATTGTGTTAGAGCTTCTTCAATAACATCCGAGAGCCTTCTTTTCTCCTTTGCCGCAATAACCTTCAGTGCAGTAATCACCTTTTCATCTAAGACAGTGCCAACCTTTTGTTTCACTTGCACAGTTGTCTCCTTTTCTCTTAGCTATAAAAAAATGATAAGCTATGTTGATAAGAAATCAAGATTTAGATCTGGTTTTCTACCTTTATGATACACGGGCTCCGGGGAAGAGGGTGCTTATAACTCTAAAGACTTGGGGCTCTGGCGATCGGCGATATGGAGGCTTGGCGAAAACAACTTGCCTTTTGTCTCACTAATGGGCTATAGATGCGCAAACCTGTTCCCAAAGAGCATAACCTCTTGCCGCCAGGTTTTCGCTCTGTAACAGACTGACCGAGACTATCGGCTCATCAGCGTCAGTGACACGAAAAAGGAGGAAGGATGCAATACGATCTACTCATTCGCAACGGTACCCTCGTCGATGGCTCAGGGTTCCCTCGCTTTCGGGCTGATGTGGGTATTACCCAGGGTAAAATTGCTACTGTTGGCAAGATCCGTGATCGCGCCAAGGAGGTCATCGATGCCGAGGGCCATATAGTAGCGCCGGGCTTCATTGACGCCCATACCCATATGGATGCCCAGGTGTTCTGGGATCCCCTGGGTACCTGCTCGTGCTGGCATGGCATTACCAGCGTGGTGATGGGCAACTGTGGTTTCTCTCTGGCTCCCTGCAGTGAGAAGAATAAACTCTTGGTGATGCGCAATCTGGAACGGGCCGAAGATATTGCCCCCGAGGCCATGGAAGCTGGCATCAAATGGAGCTGGACAACCTATCCCGAATACCTGGATGCGGTTGAGCAGCTGCCCAAAGGCATCAACTATGCCTCTTATATTGGCCACTCGGCCTTGCGCACCTATGTGATGGGAGAGCGGGGGTTTAGTGAAGCAGCGAGTGCTGAAGACCTTGACTCGATGAAGCGGGAGGTGCGAGATGCCATCCGAGCAGGAGCCATTGGCTTTACCACCTCGCGCACCTACAACCATCAGACACCGGATGGCCAACCGGTTGCCAGCCGCTTGGCGACATGGGAAGAGGTTCGACAACTGGTGGGGGTTATGGGAGAAATGAACGCTGGTGTGTTTGAAATTGCCAATGAAGACGCCAGATTCGATCGCGAACGGATCCACGAGTACCTCGGTCGTCTGAAAGCTCTGGCTGTAGACACGGGCGTGCCCATCACCTTTGGCATGTTCAGCAGCCACCAAGCGCCAGACCTTTGGCGTCCCTTCTTTACTTTGGCGGATGAAACCGCTGCTGCTGGTGGGCGCATGTTCATCCAGGTACACAGCCGCCCATTGAGCATAGTGCTGTCGTTTGAGACCGTTACACCGTTCGATCATCTGCCGGTATGGCGTGATATTCGCAAGCTGCCGCTAGGGGAACAGGAAGCCATGTTGCAAGATCCGGAAACACGTCATAAGCTAGTTGAAGCGGTTCGCCGAACACCGCGGGACCAAAACCGTGGGGTCGGAGCAGAACCGCGCACAGCCAATTTCAGGTGGCTGCTGGTTATGGATAAAGCAACCCCACCATACCGCTCGGTTGCCGAGATTGCCGACGAACGAAATCAGGATCCGGTGGAGGTGTTTATCGATCTGGCGCTGGACAAGCACCTGAAACAATTTTTTCTACAACCCTTGATCAACCAAAATCAGGACCATGTACTGGAGATGATGAAACACCCACGGTCTGTAATAACTTTCTCGGACTCCGGTGCCCATGTATCCCAGATCATGGACTCGTCCTTGCAGACTCATGTGTTGAGCCACTGGGTGCGGGAGAAACAGGCGCTGACCTTGGAGGAAGCCGTGCGGCAGCTAAGCTTTGTCCCCGCTTCCCACTGGGGTTTAGCTGGACGCGGGATGTTGTGTGAGGGATGGGCTGCCGATGTGATAATCTTCGATCCCAACACTATCACGCCGATGCTACCGGAACTGACTTATGACCTGCCTGCTGGCGCTCGGCGTCTGAAGCAGAAAGCAAGCGGGCTTCTTGCCACTGTAGTCAATGGTGAGGTTGTACTGCGCAACAACGAACACACCGGTGCCCTCCCTGG
Organism: uncultured Binatia bacterium (SeqCode); assembly: GCA_965220955.1. GTDB lineage: Bacteria > Desulfobacterota > Binatia > Bin18 > CBDCRK01 > CBDCRK01. The sequence goes on from CBDCRK010000041.1 coordinate 15,660, forward strand.
CCAATTGTTACGCGGTCCGCTGGCCCGCCACTAAAAACTCTTCTAGGGGGGTCTCACGGCTCTCTGCAAGATCACATAGTTAACAGGAGGATTCCATATGCGTGTTGCAGTTGGCGGCTATCTTGTTGCGGTGAACACCTTTGCGACTCAACGTATGGGTCTGGAACGTTTTCAGCATGCCACTCTCCCGGGGGATGCCTTGCTCAAGGCTGGCAGTGGTGACAGTGCCATCTTTGGATTTCTCGATGGTGCCCGAGAACGGAATTGGGAGGTCGCTCCTCTGCAGTTTCTTTTTCCTGGCATCAGTGGCAAAGTCACCAAGGAGGCCCATGAGTGGGCGAAAGAGACTTTTTTGACGCTGCTGCGCCAAGCCGGTCCGGTGGATGGCGTATTCCTCCAACTCCATGGGACCGCAGCAGCGGAGCATCTAGATGACTGTGAAGGGGATCTGCTGGCTGCTTTACGAGAATTTCTTGGGGAAAAGGTCCCCATCATGGCGTCTTTGGATGGGCATGCCAATGTCACTCCCCTGATGGTGAAACAGGCAAGCATGTTGATTGGTGTGAAGACAAACCCTCACTACGACTTTGTGCCCGTTGGTCGGCGGGCCGCCCAGGTCATGGCTGGCATGTTTGATGGCTCATTGACTCCAACCTGTGCCTGGGCACAACCAGCAATGGCTCCGGCCCTACAGAAACTCTACATTGCACCCGGCTGGCCAATGGAGCATCTCATGCGTCTGGCTCAGAATCTCGCGGTCAGCGACTCCCGGATCTTGGATGTCTCGCTGCTGGGGGGTTTTTTCTGCTCGGAGATTCCTGAGACCGGCATCAGTATGGTGGTGACAACAGACGGGGAACCGAACCTCGCCCAGGATATTGCTGAGAAAATTAAAGAGGCTTGCTGGGCCAAACGGCAGGCATTTCATACTGACATGGTTTCTGTTGAAGAAGCGGTACGAGAGGCCATGGCCACCGAGGAGGGACCGGTGATCCTTGGAGACCTGGCAGACAGTGGCGGTGCGGGTACTCCGGGTGATGGTACCGCCCTGCTGGCGGAACTGCTCAAACAGAACGCCCAGGGTGCTGTCATTGGCAACATTGCTGACCCTGCCGCTGTCCAACAAGCAATCCAAGCCGGCATTGGCAAGCACATCACACTCACGGTTGGTGGCAAGGTAGACAAGTTTCACGGTGATCCTGTCCAGATTAGTGGCCGAGTGCGCGCAATCCATGAGGGTGTCTTCACAACCGGAACCGCCTTCATTGCCCTCACGTTTAATCGTGGGCCTACGGTAGTGCTCGACTGTGGTGGGATCGAGGTTATTCTGACTTCGCGTCCGGTGCTTGTCTTTGAAGCTAACCATTTCCGCAGTCTGGGCATTGAGCCAACCGAGCGGAAGATTTTGGCATGCAAGGCCGAGTTGCAGCACCGGGCAGGATTTGCCGGTATTGCGCGCAAGTTCATTGATGTGGATACGCCCGGTCTGGCAACGCAAATTCTTTCTCGGCTGCCGTACCAGAAGATCCGGCGTCCGGTGTTTCCATTGGATGACATCTAAAGGTCAAAGAGCAATGGGCCTCGCTGTATTGCGGGAGAAGAAATCTCAAACCCAAGCCAACCCGGCTGTACCAAAGGGGGGGATTCGGTGTAATCTCTGTAGGCCTAATCTCTCTAAAGGAGGACAATGGGCATGGATACCAACATAGTGAAGAGTCTCAAGCATGTAGAAGCCTCGCTGAATTACATAGAAGACACGGGAGAGAAGCCCGTGTACTATTTGTACCCACCCCCACCGGGCATTCCCCAGAGGACGGGGGAGTCCGCCAAACACACAATGCCCATTTATGACGGCCGAGCCGTCCTGGATAAACTCTCGTTAGATAAGAGCGGCTTCCAGCTGACGCACCACGAGACCAAGATAGTTAATTTCTATGACGCGCAAGAAGTGCAGGACGTTTATTACCCAGAAGTGGAGCAACTGCTGAAGGAAGTCCTCGGCGCAGAGAAAGTGGTAGTATTCGACCACAACGTGCGCTGTACCCCTATGGCAAAACGGGGTGAGAACGGCGCGCAAGAGCCTGCGCGGATTACGCATAATGACTACACCCTGCGCTCGGGTCCCCAGCGGGTGCGGGACCTACTGGAGGCAGACGAGGCCGAGGCGCGGCTGCAGCATCGATTTATGCAGATCAACGTGTGGAGGCCAATCCGAGGGCCTGTGGAGGAGAGTCCGCTGGCGGTGTGCGATGCGCAAAGCATGGCGCCACAGGATTTTGTACCCATGGACCTGAAGTATCGCGACCGGACAGGTGAGGTCTACATGGTCGCCTTCAACCCCAATCACCACTGGTTCTACTTCCCGCACATGCAGAAGAACGAGGCCTTGCTCCTCAAGGGGTACGATTCCATGGATGATGGCCGGGCGCGATTTACCGGTCACACTGGGTTTGACGACCCAACGACCCCACCCGAGGCTCCGGCCCGTGAGAGCATTGAAGCCCGCACCCTGGTCTTCTTTGCGCCCAAAGCATAAGTCGCGCCATCTGAGACGCCAGTAGCCTGGTCCTTCCCCTTTTACTTCCTTCTCCCACCCGGCCAATGATCGATTGCTCCCATTCCCTCCAACGCCAAACCATAGCCAAGGTTGTCAAGCATCAACCGTTTGATTTGCTGGGTAAGGGCAACACGGGCATAGCGGACAGTGAGGGGAGGTTGTTTAGCAATCTGCTCGGCCAGTTCCCAGGCACGGGCAAGCAGCTGTTCACGCGGCACGATCTCGTTGACTACCCCTAAGTTCAAAGCCTCCTGGGCAGATAGCTGCTGCCCGGTGAGGAGGAAATAACGTCCCCGGTTGATGCCTAAGAGGAGCGGCCAGACAATATGAACCCCATCGCCAGGTACAATTCCATTGGGGAAATGCGGGGCGTCTTGAAAGATGCTATCCTCGGTAGCCAGGACAATATCGCACAACACTCCCAGTTCGGCATGGATTGTTGCCGGGCCATTCACCGCGGCAATCATTGGCACTTCGATATCTAAGTGGTTCATCAACAGTTTTTTCCCGTCCCAATAGATATGATCCCAGGCTTGCGGGGTAATCTCCCATTGGTCGCCCCGAGCAAATCGGGCAATAAACTTGTCCTCCGTGCCGGTCATAATAATGACTTTATTCTCGGGATCGCTGCCAATATCGTAAAAACACTTACCCAACTCAGAGTGAGGACCTTCTCCCCATCTGAGCGTTCCCCCATCTGTGTGCAATTGCATCTGTAAAATTCCGTTGCGGCGTTCTATGCGCACGTGCTTATACTTATTTGCATAGTCCTCAAACTTAGCCATGGTCCGTCCTCCTTTCGCTCTAAAGTTAAAGCACCCAGAGCGAAGCAATACAAGCGCTCAGATTAGGTGTGGCCCGTCCAGAGTGTAAAGGGAAGGGCCGGGGTTATCTTAGGTCGTTCGGGACCCGGCGCTGGGTAAAACCGATCACCATGCCGAAAGAATCCTCCCGGTTAAGCACCAGCGAATCTGTGCCTTGCATTTCCAGGCGTTGCTTTTTGGACTGCAGGAATTCCGCTGCCCTCTTGAGATTGCTAGTTTTGAAAGTGACCGCATAGATGCCCTCGCCAGCCTGCTCCAGGTCGCGACCTTCGGGGCTGGTCGCAGACAGCGGCTGGGCTGCCTCTATAACCGTATCTTCGCCTACGGCAAAAAAGGCGCTCCTTTTCTGGCCAGATGTTTCCTCTTCATGAATCAGCTTTCCTCCTAGCCTATCCTGGTACAAGGCCTTACCCTCGGCTAGGTCTCTGACCAGCACAGTGATGTGCGAGGCTCGCTCGATTCCCAGCGGGTGCTGATCACGCCAGAAGGCCGCCGACCATCCCGGCTGCAGCCGGGCGTCTATAGTGAAGTTGCCGATGTGAGCGAACTCCAGCAGCGCATGCGTGTCTTTGGGGTGGGTCCAAACCGCTTCAGTCCCTTGCGGCTCCTTGACAACATTACCCACCAAGTCATAGAGGCGAATATTGTGCTGGTTGAGTTGGGTAGAGGTGTCCTCCACACTATCCACATACCAGGCGATGGAGTGGAAGCGCTGGCCGAACCGAGCATAGAACTTCCCAATGGGAGACTTCTCTGCTCCAGGTACGCGGGCCAATTGCACCGGCTCCATAACGAAGTCACCAATGGTGAGCAGGGAAGCTTCCCGCACTGCTGGCTTCATGTAGGCCCGGTAGAAGCGCCACACTGAAAAAACCTCATCATACCATTTATCGACGGCATCGAGATCGCTCACCACATGGGTGAGATGGAACAGCTTGCCAATCCTGAACATGAGTCCCCTCCTTATTGGTTCTATGGCAGGCTCAGAGACTGCCCTCTCCCGAGGCACAATGAACAATTCGATCAAGATTGTCAAACGCATTTTCAGCAGAGACGTTGGAATTACATCCAGGCCTTGCCCATTGTTTGGCTGGGCGGTATGAAGAGGCCACGGCAGCCTACAAGAGAGCCTTCAGGCGTAACCCTGATTGTCTCAAGGTAGGTACTAAAAGCAGGCTGGCCGAGATAGGAAACAGAATCAACTATAGCAGAAAGGAGTAACCTTATGGCACAAACTCAGGATCCAGTGGCAGTGGTCGCTGGTGTGGGACCAGGAATCGGAGCGCGTTTTGTCGAGATCTTTGCTCAGGAAGGCTATCGGGTGGTCGCCTTAGCTCGCCGCCAAGACTCCCTGGCTCAGATCCGTACCGGACTCGGGCCCCTGGCCGAACGTTGTGTATTCTGGACTGTAGACATTACTGAGCAAAGCCAGGTGAACGAGGCTTTTGCTCGGGCACGCAATGAGTTGGGCCCAGTAAATCTGTTGATCTGTAATGCTTCGGGAGCCAAGCGCGGTTCGTTTCTCGACCTTACAGCTGAGGATTTCACCCATAATTTTCGTGGTTCTGCTCTGGGGCCGTTCCTGTGCGCCAAGCAGGCAATTCCTGACATGCTGGCTCATGGCGGAGGCACAGTTGTGTATATTGGGGCCACAAGCTCGGTAAAGGGCTATGCTCGCTCATCAGGGTTTGCACCGGGGAAGTTTGCCATGCGCGCCCTAGCGCAGTGCAACGCCCGCGAGTTTGGCCCACAGGGGATTCATGTTTTCCATGTGATCATTGACGGTGGCATTGATAATGTGCCGCTCGGGACTTCCAGAGAAGTACGACCAGGGATGCTTGACTCCCGTTCTATTGCCAAGGTTGTGGCTCAGGCCGTGGCCCAGCCCCGCGATACCTGGATGCAGGAATTCGACATTCGTCCAGCCGTGGAGCAATTTTAACTGTTCTGGTAAGGGCGACCGCAACAGTTGTCCATGACGGGGTGTGAGGGGGAGGATTGACCTAGCGGTTATAGACACTTTGGTCTATATCGACAATTTTCGCACCGGCCGCTGTGACAAGTGAAAGGCGATTGAAGCTCCAAAGATGCCCGCACCGAGGACGACTGACCGCGGGCATCTTTTACAGCGCTTCGTCTTGACGTATATACTGGCCTATACGTGCATCAACCGGCTACGCAGTCGGGCGCAATAAAGAAGGACCGCGAATGGCCATTTCAAACCACATTGAAAAAGTGAGAGAAGGACTGCGAAGCGGCGCTTTCCCTTCCGAGGCGGCCGTTTCCCAAGGCATCCTTTTGCCGGCGCTGCATGAACTCGGGTGGCCTGTATTTAATACTCGTGTTGTTGTCCCCGAGTTCTCACTTGAAGGACGGCGTGTTGACTATGCGCTGTGCTATCCAGCGAACCGTCCTGCGGTGTTTGTCGAGGTCAAGAAAGTCGGGCTTTCGGACGGAGCTGACAAGCAGCTTTTTGAATATGCCTTCCACTCGGGCGTGCCTATGGCCATCCTGACAGACGGCCAAGAGTGGAGCTTTTACCTTCCTGGTGAGCAGGGGCGTTACGATGAGCGGCGGGTCTATAAGCTCGATCTTCTTGAGCGAAATATCGAAGACGCCGCAAATAGGCTGGAAAGATACCTCAGCTATGAAAAGGTATGTTCTGGTGAAGCCTTACAGGCTGCACGTTCGGATTATCAGAATGTTGCCAGAGATCCGGAAGGCGTACATAAATCAGCTTCTTTAGCCGAACATGAGTTTCGCATCAGTGGGGCTCACGGGGCCGAGGCTCGCGCGATTGTCAAGCCTGAAGGGATTGTTGTCCTTAAGGGTTCGTTTGAGGCTGCAAATGAGACTAAATCAACGCCAGGCTCGACTAGGCGCCGGCGTGCAGAGCTTGTGCGAGAAGGAGCGTTGGTTTGGCAGAACTCTCGGTATCGTTTCGAGTGCGATGTCCCTTTCACATCATCATCATCAGCGGCGGGTGTTGTGCTTGGTCGGTCCGCCAGCGGTCCACGTGAGTTAGTTGACAAAGCGGGAAGAACTCTGAAATCTCTGGAGGAATCCCCCTAGACTGGCTAACGAGGACTGATGAAAATCCTGAGTAGTGTACAACTCAGTCACCACTTCCACATGCGTCAGGAGTAATCCAGGGATATGAAGCTGGGAGAAAAGCCTGACTGGAAAGGGCATTGCCCCCGGAGCCATGGGCAAGGTGAAGGATGGTATCGAAACCAACTGGACCGACAGCCCCGTTGACGGCCTGGGGGCGATGGTTGGCGCGTGGCGCTGCGACGAGGAGGCGCGGAAGAAGGGCGTGCCAATGACCGAGTTGCCGCTGATGGATGAGATCGTCCGCTACAACGAAGTTGACTGTAAGGTAATGATGGAAATTGTCCGCTACCTGCGGGCGAATCATTAGGAGGAAAGGTGGTGGACCAATGCAACGAGTAGAGCGTATCGCGGCCAGGCGCCCTTTTAAGAAAGGAAGTCAATCTCTCAGACCGTAGGAGCTTGATTCCCAACAGAGTACGGAGGTAAAAAATCATGCCAAATGTGTCTCTGGACATTCCTGAAGATTTACTCCTCATCCTCCGCGAGCGGCCGGCTGAACTGTCCCAAGAGATACAGCTGGTTGCGGCTATCCATTACTTCGAGGAGAAACGCCTGTCCTTGGGGCAGGCCGCTAGGTTTGCCGGCATGAACCGCCTGGACTTTCTCGATGCCCTCAACGCGAGGGGAGTTCCTGCTTTTGACCTCTCGGTCGAAGATGCAAAGGCAGAAGTAAAGGCTGCACAACGAGAGTCTTAATCGAATGATTGTCAGTAACACGACTCCTCTGATTGCGTTTGCTCGTATCGGGGAGCTTGATTTGCTGCAAAAAATTGTTGGATACATTCTCATCCCAGACGCGGTATGGCGGGAGGTTACAGAAGCTGGCAACCGTCTTGGAGCGGGGAAAATTCAGAACGCTTCTTGGGTGGGATCGCGAACTGTTCGTACAATTCCACCAGAGCTTATACCTTGAGGACCAAACTGTTTCTGGGATAAACGACGGCTGGTAAAATTCCTCATATTTAGCGCTGTCGATTCTGCAGAGAAAAGGAGGAAGAAAAAATAAGGTGCATGTTTTCAGTCATAATTTTCGTCACTGCAACATGGGCTTTTGCACCTAGCCTCGCTCAGGCGGGCTCGGGATTTTACCTCAGCAGCGAGCTGGGAGCTAACTTTGCCCCAGAGTTGGATTTCCTCGGAGACAGCACCGATGGGGGTAGCGTATGCGATCTGTACATTAATCCGCTGGAGAGTTCCCGTCAGATGGCGGGTTGCCCCGGCCCCGGCACCAGTTGGAAGAGCGTGTTCGACGGCACCGAGGGTATCCTGGCTGGCGCGGCTCTAGGCTATCGGTTATGGGACCGCTACCCTGACCGTCTGTGGGGCCGTTTCCGGCTTGAGCTGGAGTACTTCTTTCCGGGAGTCGGAGTACGACCAGACGAGCCCGATTCTCAGCCGCTCGGGAGTCGCCAGAGACAAGCTCAGTAACGAAATTGCAAAGGCGGAGGAGCGCATCGGCAGCATCACGTCTCATAACCTGTTCGGGAACCTGTACTATGACTTCATCAACAGTAGCCGCTTCACGCCCTACGTTGGGTTCGGCATTGGCGTCGGGTTTACCGATCTGGACAACGGCAGGATCTGGGCGAGGAACGCCGATCCGGACAAGATCACCACGGGTGCCGGCCTGCCCAATGCAGAACAGATTCGTCAAAACCTGGCCGGCACGACAAGCAGCTTACAGACGACAAACAGCGACACACTGTTCGGATATCAGGTGCTCTTCGGGGTGGATTTCGCCCTCACCGAGGCGATATCTCTGGGTGTCAAGGGCCGCTGGGCCAATTTCACAACCTTCCGCGATGACGGCAGACTGGATACGCTGCGCAGTCACGAGGTTCCCCCCGAGTATGAGAATTCTCGGGAGGTCGACGACATTGAGATGTTCGGCGTCAGCCTGAGCCTCAAGTACCACTTCTAGGCAGAGCGGTGTTCGGTCTTTTCTGCCCGATCAGCTCTGCTTTGCGGTGAAATGAAATCCGGGGCCAAGGCAATGCACGTCTATAACTGTTGGGAGACCCCTCGGCTATCAGAAACGCCAAACTGACGGCGTTCTTTGACTCGAAAAGTCCGTTTTGATAGACAGGCTTGTGTCCCTACTCAGCGCGGTCAGCAGTGTGGAGGAGGAGAGCATGAAAGGTGTGATTTTCTTTTTGATTTGCCTCATCGCAACATGTCCATTCGCCCCCAGTCTGGCCCAGGCCGGTTCGGGCTTCTATCTGAGCAGCGAGTTAGGAGCCAACTTTGCCCCAGGGCCGGACTTTGCTGGAAAAAGCAACGACCGGCTCAGCGTGTGCGACCAGTTCATCAACCCGCAGTACGCGACGGTGCCGGGATGTACCGCCCCCAACCGCGGTGAGACTACTGGCTGGAAGAGCAAGTTCGACAGCGCCGAGGGTATTCTGGCCGGAGCGGCGGTGGGCTATAGCTTGCGGGAGACATACCCGGATAGCCTGCTGGGCCAGTTCCGTCTTGAGTTGGAGTATTTCTACCGGGACTCGGAATACGATCAGGCTATCCCAGTTACCAACGCCAGAGGCGATAACTTCGCCAAGCTCGAGGGGGAAATTCAGCGGGCGGAGGAGCGCCTCGGCAGTTTGACTGCTCATAACCTGTTCGGGAATCTGTACTTCGACTTTCTCAACAGGAGCCGCTTCACTCCCTATGTCGGGTTTGGCGTTGGCGTGGGGTTCACGGAGGCGGACTGGGGGAGCGTCTGGGCGAGGAATGCCGATCCAGACAAGATCGCCACGGGCGCCGGTCTGCCCAACGCAGCCGAGGTCCGTCGGAACCTAGCTGGAACAACAAGCAGCGCGCAAGGTGAGTTGAACGACGTACTCTTCGGCTATCAGGTGCTCTTCGGGGTAGATTTTGCGCTCACCGAGTCGGTGTCTCTGGGCGTCAAGGGCCGCTGGGTCAACTTCGAGTCCTTCCGCGATGACGTCATTTGGGATCCGCTGCGCAGTCATCAGCCCAACCTGCGACGCGATGGCAGCGAACCGGTGTCGGGCCTGATGCGAACCCCTGATATCGAAATGTTCGGCGCCAGCGTGAACCTCAAGTACCACTTCTAGGCAGATCAGTGCCCGACCTTTTCCGCCCGAGCAGCTCTGCTTTGCGGTGAAATGAGCGGCTAAGACCCGGGCCACACTTCCGAAGGATGGAGCAGGTCAGTTTCACGCCCGTTGAGAGTTCGAGAAATTCGTTCGGACCGTTCTGCTTTGACCCCAGCCTACCCTGTGCTCTACAGCCCCACCGCCCAGCTACGCCCTTGCCCAGATTGGGGCTGTCTGCTTACAATAACGGCGGATTAAATCCTCCGGTGTCAAGATTACGGCGAGCCGAAAAAGATGGATTCATTGCGTCCATTTGCCCTGCCTATCCGTCTATCTAAACAGAAATTATTTGATGAAGGAGGTAGATAATGAACCCACAATCGGCAGTTGAGTTTAATACCCCCACCCGCATCCATATGGGCCTCACGGTACGCGACCTGGAGCGTTCTATTGCGTTCTACCGCAGCCTCTTTGCCCAGGATCCGACTAAGGTCCGACCGCATTATGCTAAGTTTGAGGTGACCGATCCTCCGGTTAACCTGGCCCTCAATGAGGACCCAGAACAGAAGATTCTGCCTAGTCGGGTGTCGCACTTTGGCATTCAGGTCAAATCCGCAGAGGCCGTAGCGCAAGCGGCTGTACGGTTACAGGCCGCGGGACTGAAGACTACGCTGGAAGACTCCGTCACGTGCTGCTATGCTGTGCAAGACAAGGCGTGGGTCACTGATCCCGATGGCAACGCCTGGGAGGTTTTTGTAGTGCTGGATGCTGACGCCCAGGAATACATTAAGAACACGGCCAGTTCCTGCTGTACAGGCAAGGAGACGGCCCAGCCCTCTACCTCCTCCACGGCGGAGGCGTGCTGCTCATAAGCAGGTCTGTTATGACTGTGTCAACGGAGCAGGTCTGGCAGGAACTCCATCGCAAGCTACGTAGCTTCTTTCGCCGGCGTGTTGCTGACGATCAACTGGCCGAGGACCTGCTCCAGGAAACCTTCCTGCGCATCCACAATGGCATCGACTCCCTCCAGGAGAGTGAGCGACTTGCCGCCTGGGTGTACCGCATTGCCTATAACACTCTTATGGACCATTTCCGCAAAGGTCCTCCTAAAGAAGTATTGGTTGACACTATTGACATCTCGCAAGACCAGCCCGACGCCAACTACAACGAAGAAGTGGCAGGATGGCTGGGTCAGATGGTACAAGGCCTGCCGGACAGATATCGTGCGGCAGTGGAACTGGCTGAACTTGAAGGCATAACACAGCGAGAGGTAAGTGAGCGGCTAGGGCTATCCGTCTCCGGGGCCAAGTCGCGAGTACAGCGGGGCCGAGAGAAGCTCAAAGAGACCTTGTTGCATTGCTGCCACCTGGAGCTGGATGGGCGGGGAAATGTGGTAGACTACCAACAACGAACCGGTCGTGGGGCCTGTTGTTCAGATTAAGATATTCCTTAGAGAAAGGGCAGAACAGATTCACCCCCTACGCCTGTGGCAGATGTTTTCCCGGCTGAGCTGTGGGCTGGTGTTCTTTATCCTTCTCGTTTCTCCCATCTTCGCCCAAATCTCCCCGTTGGTCATTCTCCCTGAAATAGAAGTACAGGGAACAACTCCATTAATGGGCCTCTCAGTTCCGCTCGAACAGGTCCCGGTAAATGTGCAAGTCACTACAAGTGAACGTATGGCTGCTCGGGGAGCGTTAAACCTGACAGATTTTCTCTCGCGAGACCTGGCTGGGGTGAGCCTAACACATGTCCAGAATAATCCGTTTCAGCCTGATCTCACTTATCGCGGCTTTACCAGTTCGTTTTTGATCGGAACGCCACCTGGGCTGAGTGTCTTTGTTGATGGCGTGCGAGTCAATGAGCCACTGGCTGACCAGGTCAACTGGGACTTAATCCCCACTGATGCCATTGATCGGATTGAATTGGTCCCTGGCTCCAACCCGGTCTATGGTCGTAATACTCTGGGGGGTACCCTGGTTATGCGCACCAAGCGCGGCTTTACGCATCCAGGCACCACCGCAGAGATGTGGGGAGGCAGTTTTGGTCGCTTCCGTTCACTGCTGCAAACTGGTGGCAGCCAGGGTAACTTTGACTACTTTCTATCCGGAAATCTGTTTCTAGAAGACGGCTATCGGGATTTTTCCAAGAGTGATGTTGGCCAGCTATTCGGAAAAGTGGGCTATTTAAACAACCAAAATGATCTTACCTTGTCTTTAACCCATGTAAATAACCGGTTGACCGGCAATGGCCCACTGCCTGAGAGCCGGCTCAAGCAAGATCGCTCGGCTGTTTTTACTCATCCGGACCGCTTTGAGCCGGACCTGTGGTTTTTGAACGGAGAATACCGCCGGGATTTCGGATCAGGCTTGACCCTCTCGGCCAATCTTTACGGACGGATTCTCGATATTGACCAGTTTAACGCCGATGTGGATGAGGATGTTGATGCTAGAACCAACCAAAAAGGTTGGGGAAGCGCCCTACAGCTGGCCTACCAGGGTCGGCTGTTTGGCTTGCCTCTGACCGCCACTATAGGAGCGGACTACACGGGAGCAACCCTTGATCATCTCATTGCCGAACGGGAGCAAGGGGAAGACAACAATGGGTTTGGAGAGGATGAGGATGATTTGTCTATCTTCAACAAGGAAGATAAAGAGGAGTTTGAGATCGAAACCGATATCAAGACAGAGACCCATGCAGGAGGGCCGTTTGTAACGGTTACTGTAGAGCCCATCGAGCGGCTGGCAGTAACCGTGTCCGGGCGGTTTGATGTTACACACCTCAAGATCAAAGACCGTTTGCCCGGAGACAACAATGATTACAATGGAACAGACGCTAGCGGCAGTCACACGTTTGATCGTTTTAACCCAGCAGTTGGGGCTACCTATGCGTTGCCCAAAGGACTGAGCCTGTACGCCAGTTACAGTGAGAGCTACAGGGCACCCACAGCAATCGAACTAACCTGCGCTAACCCAGAGGCGCCCTGTCCTGTCCCTACTGCCATTGTAGACGATCCTCCACTTGATCCGGTTAAGGGAAAAACCTGGGAAACGGGGCTGCGCTGGTCCCTCACGCCTGCTCTATACGCTACCTTGACTTTTTTCCGCACTGATCTCAAGGATGATATCCTCTTCCGCAATGAACCGGAAAGCCGAGTATTAGGATTTTTCCAGAACATCGACTCCACCCGCCGTCAAGGCATTGAGTTTTTGCTACGAGGAAGCTGGGGCTGGGGCAGTTGGTTTGCCAACTATACCCTGACCAATGCTACCTTTGAGGATGACGTTGAGCTATTCACATTTGCTAACGAAGAACGCCTGGCGCAGGTAAAGGCTGGAGATCGGTTGCCTCTGATTCCACCTCATCGCCTCAACGGTGGGGTTGAGCTTCTGCTTACCCCGCAATGGCGGGTAAGTGTTGACGGGGCCTATGTAGACGCTCAGTATCTGCGCGGGGACGAGGCAAACCAACGTGATCGGCTTGACCCGTACTTTGTGGCTAATGCCCAGCTTGAGTATTGTGCTAGCAACTTTGATGTCTTCCTGCGCTTTGAAAACTTCTTTGATAAAGAGTACGAAAGCTATGGAGCGTTCTTTGAGAACACCCTTGATAACACTGGGCGGGAGCGTTTCCTCGGTCCCGGGGCTCCTTTTGGTGCGTTTGGTGGAGTGCGGGTGCGATTCTAAAGAAAGGAGTGTGCCTGCTTGACGGCGAGAGTCCGGCTGTTTAAGCTGACCAAACAAAGAATACCCTGTAAAGGAGGGACACCATGGCAACAAAAGATAGTCCGCTGTCGCAAATTATCTCGATCAGCGACCTGGAGTGGCAGGAGGTGCAGCCCGGGATACGTATGAAGCAGCTTTGGATGGATGAGGAGACAAAACGTCGGGCAGTTGTTAGTCGCATCGAGCCGGGTGCCCAGCTTCCCATGCACCGGCATGTCGGCGATGAGCTGCTCTTTGTCATTGAGGGAGCTATCTCGGATGAGTCCGGGGCTGTAACTGCTGGGAATATGGGCTACCGGCCGAACGGCTGCGTCCATACTGTATCAAGTAAGAAGGGGGCCACGGTTCTGGCTATTGTCACCGGCGGGGTTGAACCGGCCACAGAGATTGGCAGTGCACCACCCTCGCAAATCTTTACGCTGAGTGAGCTAGAGTGGGTAGAGGCCCGTCCGGACGTTCGCCAGAAGCGGATTTGGGAAGATAAGGCGGGCGAGCGCCGTGCCATGCTGGTGCGCTTTGAGCCCGGGGCTACACTGCCCCTCCATCGCCATATTGGTGACGAACTAATTTTTATCATTGAGGGCGCAAACGCCGATGAAGCGGGTGAGGTTGCCACCGGGAATGCGAACTACCGGCCGAACGGCTGCACTCACACGGTGACAACAAAGAATGGCGCAACCGCCCTAGCTGTGGTCTGGGGCGGTGTGGAAATGGTCTGATCAGTCCGATTGCTAGTGCAATTTCAACCAATATCTTTGTGCCATCTGTAGGACAGCACAATAGGTGTCTTGATTATGCACTAGACAGCCAATGACCCTTGCATCTCTCAGGTCACTTGTACTATGTGAAGAGGGTTAGCCCTTTCGCAAAAAAAGGAGGCTGTTATGAGTACACCTGATACGCAAATGGCTGTCAAAAGCCAAGAGGAACTTGCCGAGCGCTTTGGTGCACCGGAGGATCTAGCTGTTAAGCATAAACTTCCTTTCATTGACGAGGCTGCGGCCAAGTTCCTTGCTCAGTGTCCCTTTGTTATTGTGGCCACCGCCGATGCCCAAGGTCGCTGTGATGCTTCTCCCAAAGGGGACCCCCCGGGGTTTATTGAGATAGCCGATGAGCACACCCTCTATTTGCCCGATCGTTCGGGCAACAAGATGTTTCAGAGCATCTCCAATGTCATCGAAAATCCCCACATTGGCCTATTATTCCTCATTCCTGGCGAGGAGTGGACCATGCGAATCAATGGTCGAGCCAGAATTGTAGACGACTCATCTATTCTGGAGCAGCTCAGCGCTCGCGGTCGCCCGGCACAGATGGCCATTGAGGTAAAGGTGGATGAGTGTTTCTTCCACTGTCCCAGGTCATTTAAACGCGCAGAGCTGTGGAACTCAGCCCAGTTTCACAAGTACGAGGGTGACTCGTGGGGAGCGATTCTTGCCCAGAGGACTAAGCTGGAGGACGGCGCAGCCAAGAAGTTAGACGAGATGATTGAAGAAGCGTCGGATCATCTTCCATAGGCACTCACTGGCCTAGCAATTAAAACAGCAGCAATAAACCTTACTCTTAAGAAAGGAGACCGTGATGCTAACTTTTACAGCAAAACTTACCATTAAGGCAGGCAGAGAAGACGAGTTTGCCAATACCATGAAGGGCGTAGTGCCCAAAGTCCGGGAAGAGGCAGACAACCATGCCTATGTTATGCACCGTTCCAAGAACAATCCCCAGGTCTTTATGTTCTACGAGGAATACACCAACGAGGCTGCCTTAGATGTCCACCGTAAGCACCTGCAAGAGCTAGGGGTGAATCTTGCGGATCTGATAGACGGAAAGCCAGAGCTGGAGTTCTTCGACAAGATTGCTTAAAGAGGGATCAGAAAAGAAACAGGGGGCCAGCTTGTACCCTAACCCTCTCCCCCGTCTGGGGGAGAGGGAAACAGACGCGCAATTTGTAAGGGCGGTTCGCGAAACCGCCCTACGGACTTGATTTAGCTGCAGCGAATCAACTTACCCGGGTAAACCCCAGTCTCCTTGCTATCCTCAAAGGTTACCTGGCCGTTAACCATAATCCAGCGGTATCCTTCTGGTCTTTGCACCAGCCGTGAATCATTATTCGGTGGCACATCGTATACAGTCTCAGGCTCCTTAATCGCCAGTTTCTCCAGGTCATAGATCATCAGGTCCGCTGCCATCCCTTCGCGGATACAGCCACGGTCCTTAAATCCTGCCGTCCAGGCTGGCATATAGCTCAGGTGATAATGGGCCTGCTCCAGAGTAATGGAGCCCGTGTCCCTCACCATCCAGGTTAACAGGTCCGTGGGAAAGGAGCCCAGGTTCTGGAACTTGGTGTGGGCACCACCATCGGAAAAGCCCGCGACTGTCCGATGGCTCAACATCTCTTTACAGTTCTCAGGGTTCTGGTTGCGTACCGGCGTCAGCCACTGAGTTTTCCAGTCATCCGCTGCTGAGACATCCAAAAGCGCGTCAATAACATGCTTGTTCTCCGCCTCGGCAATGTCCTTCACTGTCCGGTCCTGGTACTTACTCCGCAAATCATCGCGGGATATTTTGCGACAAACGAACTCGGCAATGTTACCCAGGACTTTGGGCTGCTTGGTCCGATCATAGGATTCCCTCATTCCTTGGCGCAGGCTAGGATTATTCAGCTTCGCCTTACGCTCTTCTGCGGTCCCTAGCGTTGCCTCCCGCCAAGCATCCACATTGTCAAAGAGGTTCCACTGGTCCTCAAAGGAGAAGCGGAAATTCACGCGTACCGTCACCGCATGCCCAACCAAGGGGACGCCCTTCTTATTGTACTCATCCACCACGCTCAGCATGGTGCGAAACACTTGCGGCCGCTCGTCTATCGCGGCTACGGCATTAAATATCAATGGCCGTTTACTTGCCTCGGCCAACTGCCCACCGAAATTGACATCCCGTCGTGGACCTTCTGTGCCTTCGTCGATGGCACCGGACACCTGGGCAAACTGGATGGTGCCCCTATCATACTTACTCATAGCTTTGGCTATGGCCAGATAGAACTCATCTGACATTATGTCCGAGACCATGAGGGTACCGTCATAATCCCGCTGCACCGAGGCTCCATAGCCAGTCAGGCGTTGGGCTGCCCACCCGTTGGCGCCTACTGCCATAGCCTCATCAAGTATACGCACGATTTCGGTCATCTCCTTTTCGTTGGGCTGCCGGCTCTTGGCTTGGTCCCAGCCCCCCATGGCATAACTCACCAGCGGAGTGACGGGCACCAACTGAATCATGTTGACTCCCTTGGGCAGACGATCAATTTGATCCATCCACTCCGGGAAGGTTTCCCAGCTAAAGGGCATGGTAGCCTTCATGGCTTCATAGGGAATCGCCTCATTACGCTCCATTGACAACATTGAGCGGTCCGCGTCCTTGTGACGTACCGGCGCAAAGCCAAACCCACAGTTGCCATTGGTGACTGAGGTTACTCCATGCCAGCTGCCAATAGAACACGAAGGGTCCCAAAATACCGGCGCATCATAGTGGCAATGTAGGTCTACAACCCCAGGAGCAACAATCAACCCGGTAGCATCGAGCACCTCTTTGGCATCACTGCTGTTCAGGTGACCGATTTTAGCAATTTTGCCGTCCTTAATACCAAGGTCGGCACGGTAGGGCGGCACCATTGTCCCATCGACAATCGTGCCGTTTTTAATAATTTTATCAAACTCTGCCATGACTCAACCTCCTTTTTGATTGGGTTTACCCTTTAATAAGAAACAACCTGTATTCGCGGGTGCCGCTATGATACGCCGCTTTGCCCGCTTTAAGCAAGACCTTGGGAAAGTGGGCGGCCTGGCCCATTGGCCTATTTTGGGTAAGTCCCTTACAGCCGGACTGTAACCTTCTCCCCGGCCCAGCCTTCCTCATGCCCGACAAAGTAGTAGAGAGTGATTTTGCGGCGCTGAAACTTCCATGCCTCTCCCACTCTGGTGTACTCATCCTCATAGTGACCGGCTCCAATTACGCTCTTCTCGCCCTGAACGCCTTTGATCTCTACCGAACACACCCCTGTGGCTCGGTTCCCGTGCAGCTCGATCACATGGTTGTGGAGGAAATCATACGGGGTCCCCAGTTTGGGAAGTGTCTCGGTATAAAATTGCCGTAGCGCTGGCCCGCCTTGGACCACAGTCGAACCCATTTCCACTGCTCCCTCTTCCGCAAAGAGCTTTACCACGCCCTCCACATCATGCTGCCGGACACAGTGAGCATAGCAATGGGTCAACTCTTTGATCAGCTCTCGATCCCTCAGCTCCCTGACCATTGTTTCTAGCTCTTCAGCTGTCCTAGGACCCTTCTGACTCCCTCTGGATATCTGGCCTAAAAGGAAAGAGAGAGACCTGCCCCCCTTTTTCCCCGACGGATCTTGTTGCTCTGCCATAGTATCCTCCTTGCTTGGCTGCACTCAGCATGCAGCCCTGCTTGCCCCCTTACAACAAACCAAACGGGCAGGCACGGGGCCATGGATCACAACTTAAGGTATTTCACCTGCAGAACAGGCATGAATTCTCTCTCCCCTGGCGGGAGAGGGCCAGGGTGAGGGGGCCAAAAGGACCTCTACCATTTGTGTATACCCCCTATCCTAACCTTCCTCCGCAAGGGGGAAAGGGACTCAGAGGCCCAAGGCAGGAACTAAAAGCTCTCATTTGCCTTTAGGTTGGGACCCATGCACAGGAACCTGCCCCTGCGAAACTAGTGTATCTGGTGGTAGCTTTTATATAAAAATTGTGGCTTATAAAAAAGAGGGCAATAAGCCTATACACGCCAAAGCTCGTTGCCAAGAAAAGAAGGGGGAAGCATGGAAATTAAAAATTCGGATAGTGAAATTATTTTTGCTGATGACTCTTTCTTACTGAAAAACTGCATCGAGAATGCGCTAAAGTCTGGGATCAGTCTCAGAAGGGCAAACTTCAGCGCAGCGGACTTGAGAAGGGTGAACCTCAGCGGGGCAGACTTTAGCGAGGTAGACTTCAGAGGGGCCAACCTCAGCGGGGCTAACCTCAGCGGGACCAACCTCAGCGGGGCCAACCTGCGGCACGCAGTTGGCATGACAAAAGAACAGATTGAGTTGGCGTTTATTGATGAGCAAACCCAACTTCCCAACTATCTCACGGTGTCCCGAGAAGAGTGGTTGAAAGAGAAAATTTCCGGCTGAGAAGACCCCATGCCGGAATTTTATCAGGAGATCGCTTCGACGGCGATCAGAAAAGAAAAAGGGGACCAGGTCATAACCCAGTCCCCCCTTCCTATGGTCTAGTTTCAGAGTCGACTAAATCGCTTAGCTGCGGCGCATCAGTTTGCCTGGCAGGGCATTAGTGCACTTGCCATCTTCGAAGGTCACATCGCCGTTGACCATGAGCCAGCGATACCCTTCAGCCCGCTGCACCCGCCGCCAATCATTCGGCGGTACATCGTATACAATCTCCCTTGGCAGAATGTTCAGCTTATCGAGATCGTAGATCATCAGGTCTGCCGCCAGCCCTTCACGTATGCAGCCCCGGTCCTTGAAGCCTGCCGCCCAGGCCGGCAGGTAGCTTAAGTGGTAGTGGGCCTCTTCCTGTGTGATCAAGCCATTGTCCCGCACCATCCACATCAATAGATCCGTGGGATAGGCACCCAGGGTCAAGAACTTCATATGTGCGCCGCCATCGGAAATACCAGCGGCAATATAGGGATAGTCCAACAGCTCCTTACAGTTGGCCGGATTGGCGTTGCGCACAGGCGAGATCCATTCGGTCTTCAGGTTGTCCGCTATGGAGATATCCAGAATCGCGTCCACAACATGCTTGTTCTCCATATCGGCAATTTGTCGTGCCGACAGCCCCTCGTACTTCTTCAGGTCCTCTTTGACCACCTCCGTAACAATGAAGTCAGCCATATCGCCAAGGGCCTTGGGCTGCTTAGTCTGGTCATATTCCTCCCGCATGGCTTGACGCAGGTCGGAGTTGGCCAGCTTTGCCCTACGCTCTTCCGGAGAGCCCAGTGTTGCTATCCGCCACGCTTCCACATTGTCAAAGAGGTTCCAGTTCTCAAAGGTAAAGCGGGCATCTAGACGTATGGTCACCGCCTGCCCAATCAAGGGAACTCCCCTGCTGTTATACTCTTTTAGCACCTGCAGCTGATTGCGGAATACTTGCGCCCTTTCGTCAATGACCGCAATGGCGTTAAACATCACCGGCCGGTTGCTGGTCTCAGATAGCCGTCCGGCAAACCCCATGTCTACCTTCGAGTTGGTTACAGGATCCTCGAGACTGCCGGAAGCCTGCGTATACTGGATGCAGCCCCTATCATACTCTCCCAGAGCCTTGGCCATAGTCAGATAGAACTCATCCGACAACATGTCCGAAACCATCAGGGAGCCGTCGTAGTCCCGCTGTACTGAGGCGCCAAAGCCGATCAAGCGCTGGGCTCCCCACCCATTGGCGCCTGCTGCCATAGCACCATGGAACAAATTCACAATTTCCGCCATTTCTTTATCATTGGGCTGCCGGCTCTTGGCCTCCACCCAACCCCCCATCACATAACTCACCAGCGGGGTGATGGGCACCAGCTGACTAATATTGACTCCCTTGGGGAGGCCATCTATGTGGTTCATCCAATCCCCTAAGCTCTCCCAGTTAAAAGGCATGGACACCTTCATTGCTTCATAGGGAACCGCCTCGTTCCGTTCCATCGACCGCATGGCGCGATCCGCGTCCTTGGCATGCACCGGGGCAAAGCCAAACCCACAGTTGCCAATGGTCACCGAGGTCACGCCGTGCCAGCTCCCGATTGTGCAGTAAGGATCCCAGTGTAGTGGCGCATCGTAGTGAGTGTGCAGGTCTATAGCCCCCGGAGCAACGAACAACCCCGAGGCATCCAGCACCTTCTCTCCCTCGCCACTGTTTATGCGGCCGATTTTGGCAATCTTGCCGTCCTTGATGCCGATGTCGGCACGGTAACGCGGCAACCGTGTCCCATCGATAATCATGCCGTCTTTAATAACTGTATCGAACTGTGCCATAAAAACCCTCCTTTGCTTAAGTAGTTGTAGGCACACCCATCCTAGAAACCTTGATAGAAACCTTGATACAACGATACAACGCTCAGTCCTATTATTCGATCCCGTACAGCCGTGAGGCGGTGTCATGTACGATCTTGCGCCGGTCTGTCTCCGAGAGCTGGCTAAACGTTTTCTCAATAAACTCTTGCGAACGCGGCCAGGTGGCAGCCGTGTGCGGGTAATCCGAGGACCACATGGCATTATCCGGCCCGTACACATCAAGGGTGCGAATAAAGAGCGGCTCTTCGATGAAGGTCGCATATACCTGGCGTTTGATGTATTCGCTTGGCTTCAGGCTCAGCTTCGCCGGCATGCTAACAAAACCCAACCGCCCGGCAATGAGATCCATCCGCCACATAAAGTATGACATCCAGGCCACGTCATTCTCAGCCGAGATAATCTTCAGGTTAGGAAAACGCTCCAGCACCCCTCCCAGGACAAACACGGCCAGAGAACGTTCTACTTCATGGTACAGGGTGGAAGCCTGCAACGCCAGATTATTACTAAAGAAGTCTACACCTGTCCCCTTGCGACCGGTGAGGATGTGCAGGGAGAGCGGCATGTTGAGTTCTGACGCTGTCGTCCAGAAGGGATCATAGTCGGTACTGTTGTATGGCCGATCCTCCGGCGGCTCAGCCCAAATCATGGCGCCTCTGATGCCATTTTTGGCAACGCGCCGTAGCTCTTTTGTACCTGCCTCAATATCTTCCAGCGTGATCAGCCCCAGCGGCAACAGCCGCTTTGGGTCGTGACTGCAGTATTCCACTGCCCAATCGTTATAGGCCCGAAAACAGGCTGCCCGGAGTTCAACATCGTCCAGCATGTACAGGGGCATACCCATAGAGGTGTAAATGGCCTCGGCCTTTACCCCATCACGATCTTGGTCCTTAATCCGAGCCGCTGGATCCCAGACACTGGCCGGAGCCTGATCCATGCCTTTTTTGTTGTGCTCGGGCAGATCTTTTGAGGGCACGCCCGCGCCAAAAAACGCTGCCACCGGAAAGGGGTTGATATTCTCACAGACAAAGAACTCCCCCTCTTTTCCGTTGAGACCCTGCACTGTGTGCGGAGCCTTGTCCCTAAACTTCTTGTCCACCCGCTCAGCCCACATGCTGGGGGGCTCGACAAAATGCGAATCCGCGGAAATCACTCGATTATCTACCATAACCTGTCCTCCTTCTTAGTGTAGTATTCTTAAATAGAATTTAAGAAAATTTGTGTCCTTTGGTAGTGCGATGATATGCTGTTTGTCCACTTTTGGCAAGACTTTCCCGGGGGAACTAGAAACCCTGTTTCAGATTACTCCTTCCTCTTGCAAGGCCTTCACCTCGGCTTGGCCATATCCCAGTTCGGCAAGAATTTCCGTATTGTGCTGGCCAAGGAGAGGGGCAGTTTTGATCTCTGAGGGAGAGGCAGAAAGCTTGATGGGGTTTCCTGCCATGGTATAGGGGCCGCGCACCGGGTGCTCAACCTCAAGAATCATATCTCGGGCACGGAGGTGCGGGTCGTTGAGGACTTCCTCGGTATCCTGGCAGGCTCCACAGGGTACACCAGCCTCGCCAAGAATCCTCATGACTTCGTGCTTTGACCTTTGCAGCGTCCACCCCTCAATCAAGTCCCGAACCTCTTCGATGCGTTCATAGCGAGCCTCCGGGGTATTATAGCGAGGATCACCAACCAGGTCCTCCCGATCAATGGCGCGCAAGAGAGGCTCCCACATCTGTTGCTGCGCCAGGATAAAGACATAATCGTTTGCGCCTCCTGGGTGGCAGCGGTAGGTTGTCCCTGGCACAATAGAGCCAAGCTGGTTACCATTACGCTCAATTGGCTTGCCCGCACGCTGATGGTCACGCAAGCTGACTCGCACCAGGTTGACCACGGCCTCTTGCATGGACACCTCTACCCGCTGGCCCTCGCCTGTAGTTTGGCGCTGCATAAGCGCAGCCAGAATACCAATAGTACAGTGCATGCCGGTGCCTGAATCGCCAATGCAAGCCCAAGTCATTGTTGGTGGGTTTTCGGGAAATCCGGTCACACTCATGGCTCCACCCATGGCTTGGGCCACCGGCTCGAAGCTTTTATAGGTGCTGTAAGGACCATAAGAGCCAAAGCCCTTGACGCTGGCATAGACAAGGCGTGGGTTTAGCTTCTTTAGGTCATCATAGCCCAGCTCTAACCGCTCCAGAGCTCCGGGGCCAAAGTTCTCTACCAGAACATCAGCCGTCTTGACCAATTCATGAAAGATCTCTTTTCCTCGAGGGCTTTTAAGATTGAGGGCCAGGCTGCGTTTGTTGGCATTGAAAAAGAGAAAGAACAGGCTGTCGCTGTCCGGCCGGTCACGCAGGTTAACCCGGGCAATATCTCCCCTGCCCGGCTCCTCTACTTTGATAACGTCTGCACCTAACCAAGCCAGCATCTGGGAACACGAGGGGCCCGCCTGATTGTGGGTTAAGTCAAGAACCCGGATACCTGTTAACGCCTTACCCATGGATATACTCCTTTGAGTTATTGATCCATTGGATCATTGAGTCATTACCCTAATGGAACAATGAACCAATGAGTCAATAAATCTGGTTTCAATCGTTTATTACGCCAGCGCCTTGATAACATCATCCGCGTGACACACGGTTGTGAGAAAAGAAAGAACTCCGCCAAGAATCACCCGATGGGCCTCTTCGGAAGTCGCAGCACAGCAGTCGTCGGGAATAATAATCTCGTAACCACGATCGGCCCCGTCGCGAGCAGTACCCTCAACAACCCCGTCGGTGGCAATCCCTGTAAGCACCAGATGGGTAATGCCCTGAGCGTTGAGAATACCCTCCAGCGAGCTGGCATAAAAAGCACTCACACGAGTCTTGGTAATGATAATATCTTGTGGCTCAGGCTTGAGATCCGCATGAATTTCCGCTCCCCAGCTGCCATCCTGCAGAGCCTGCATTTGCTTCATGCCCTGAAAGATCTTTACATTACCTGGCATGTCAGCATAATCTGGGCGATAGGCATGCCGGACATGGATAATCGGCACCTTAGCGTTGCGGCCCGCAGCTGCCAATTTGCTGATAGTACCCAGAATGTTTCTTTCTTTAATCATCCTGGGCATAGCCCCTTGGGTGAGGCTGCCTCCCACCTTGCCATCCTCGTGAACAATATCGTTTTGGCAGTCCATTATCAGGATAGCGGCTTTACTCTTTGGTAGTGTGATATCAGCCATAGGTCCACCTCCTTTTTTGTGGAATGTATGTCAGAGGGAAGGCTTTTGTCAATGAATAAGAATCGTCTGTTGACACCGGCTACCCGCGGGGGCTAGGAGGACAGGTGAGCAGGCTAAATTCTTTCCTTCAATTCCTTCAAGGAGATAACCATGGCTGTGAAGTCTGAAACTTGAGTAAAGGTATGTCTGAACGGGCGACCGGCGCCACTTACTGTCGCTGGTTCATTATCAAGGTATTGCTATTGTCAGCGCTGCCGATTTTCTTGCGTTAGTGTCTGCACCGTGACACAGTAGAAACCCAGGTGACAAGAATTTCTGTACAACAAGAATTTCTGTACAAGAAGGGTTTGCCATAAAAAAGGAGGGAGTTATGGGCACGGAAACACAAGCCGTAAGCCGGTATGTCACTATCAATGGCCTCAAGATTCACTATGTAGACTGGGGGAATGCAGGGGCACCCCCAATGGTCCTTTTGCATGGCCTGCGTGCCTACGGTCATTGGTTTGATGAATTCGCAGAGGTAGTCAAAGATCGTTATCAGGTGCTGGCCCTGGATCAGCGGGGTCGGGGTGAGTCCGACTGGGCAAAAGACGGCGACTATACCAGAGAGGCCTATGTCTCGGACTTAGAAGCGTTTGTTGACACCCTCAAAATCGACAAATTTGTCCTTGTTGGGCACTCTATGGGCGGACTCAATGCCATTCACTACACTGCTTGTCATCCAGATCGCGTGATTGCCCTCCTCGATTTAGATATTGGCCCGGAGGTTGATCCAGCGGGAATGCAAAGGATCCGCACAGAGCTGGGCAAGACCCCAGAGGAGTTCGATTCGTGGGAGCAAGCCAAGGCGTTTCTGAGAGAGCGTCACCCCAAGGCCGCCGCAGAGAATATCCAAACACGCCTCAGGTGGATGCTCAAGGAATCGCCTGAGGGCAAGGTCGTGTGGCGTTTGGACAAAGCCATATTCGATCCCAACCTTCGCCTGGAACCGTCGGAGCAGACATGGTCCCTCTTGAAACAGATACGCTGTCCCACATTGATTGTCTGTGGGAGTGAGTCAGATGTTCTCAGCGCTGAGACCTGCGAGAAGATGGTGAAACTCATCCCGGGAAGTCGGTGGGTAGAGATTCCCAACGCTGGTCACATGATAATTGAGGACAACCCGGTAGCGTTTAATGCTGCCGCGCTCGACTTTCTGCAGAGTAGTGCCCCGGCACAAGCCGCATAGCAGGGCGCCCTGAGAAGCCAGGGATAAGAGCCGCACCCCGTTGAGCACCAAGTACGCCGTGGCCACTCGATAGAAGCGGGTGGTGCCGAGGGCTTCTATTTCTCTCGGGAGCGCACAAAGGACTCCGATTCAGCCAGTCGACCGGTGTGGGCAGATTCCGGGAACTCATAGTTGAAATCCAACATGATCCCCTCTTTGCCCAGCCCTAGCTTGGCTCTCATGTCCACCATTTCTTGCATCAAGTCTGCGAAATTGTCATGAGCAACCTTGACCCGGACATCCGGGGGCAGTCTTGACAACAGCCGGTCAAATCGGCTGAATTCTTGCTTGAGCCTACTGGCACCACCAACCGCATCCGATCCAATCATGAATCGCGCCGGGTATCGCTTGATCAACTGGACCCATCGATCCAGGTCCTTGTAGATATAATCGTCCAATACAACCCATGACAGATCGATATAAACCTGATCTCCTGAGTCCTTGAGGACTTCTTCTATCCAGAATGGGAGATCCTCAATGTTCACGCGCCTGCTAATGCCCGCATGGCACCAGATAAACCTCGTTGTGTATTCGGTGTCATCCTCTTGCCAACGGCAACTACGAAACAGTGCAACAAGCTCGTCGAGATAGAGTGGTTGCTTGATCTCACTCGGGTTTCTCGAAACCGGCGCAATATTGTGATGAATGCTTACCGGCAGAAAATGCTTTCCCGCAAACCGACAGACACGCACTAGCGCCGGGTGATCCGCACGGGGTCTCTCCCCGGTTGTCAGGTTCGTCAGGTCATCATGGCGCGACATCACCTCGCCAATTCCTTGCCAGATTCCTGGAAACTCCTTGATTCGTTTCACAATGAGATCGACTGCCCCAAGATCGGTTCCGTCAAAACCCGTGATGAATGGGTGTATCTTTTGCAGTTCCGCAAGCTGGTCAGGGTCATTGGCGTACTTTCTCTGGTAGTCGAGAATGGCTGACGCAACGGTGATGTCCGTATCCCGTGCACGCTTTACTCGTGAACTACTGTCGAGGTAATACTTCGGCCTCATGAACGGCTCGTTCTCCGACCATTTCTTAATAAAAGGCATACCCGACACCATGATGTGCTCGACCCC
>CBDCRK010000042.1:0-36071 GCA_965220955.1 uncultured Binatia bacterium (SeqCode)
GGAAAAGAGTTAGGAGAACTATAAAATGCCTCACTGGCGAGACCGGCTTTCTCCGGCGCGGCAGCGCATCTATGATAAGAGCGCAGCTATTACTTCTATTCGCCTGCGTCCTTCAACCGAGCTTTTACAAACGACCGCAGCCCTACCCGAGGCGCTGAAGCAAAATGACCGCACGCGAGTACAAGGACTCACGCAGAAAATCGTCAATGAGATTTGCCGCTCTCTTAACGTGCCAAGTGTGAAAGTCCAAGTCGAAGGGGTTCGGCCTTCTAATGCTAGCGGGGAGCTCCATGGGCTTTACACCCAATATGATGGTAGCCGGACGGATACCGTCAAGGTGTGGATGCGCACGGCTAAACGAGAGCAAGTGGTAGCGTTTAAAACCTTTCTCCGCACCCTCCTGCATGAGGTCTGCCACCATCTTGATTACACTTACTTCCGTCTACCCGACTCTTTGCACACCGAGGGATTTTTCCAGAGGGAATCCAGCTTGTTCTACACCATGGTCCAACCGGCTAAAGGCAAGAGAGCCGTGAAAACAGATCCCTCCCCCCCTCTGTCACAGGAGAGTCCTAACCCCTTCCCTGCCAGCAGTCTCTCCGAGTATGTGGCCGCGTACATCAACCAACGCAAAACCCCCTCTTCACCATCCGCAAAATCTTACGCATTGACAAGCCCCAAATGAGCCTTTAAAAACCCCAAAGGGTGCCCCACCGGGCATCTCCTTGTCAAAACAGAAGGGAGAAGAGATGGCACAAGAGCGGGGCAGTTGGTCTGGAGAGCTGGGCTTTGTACTGGCGGCCATGGGCTCAGCCGTAGGCCTGGGAAACATCTGGAGGTTTTCCTACATCACCGGGCAGTATGGCGGAGCCGCTTTTGTGCTGGTGTATGTGGGCTGTGTCCTGGCAGTCGGGATCCCCATTATGCTGGCCGAATTTCTCATTGGCCGGCGCACCCAGCGCAATCCCATAGGGGCCTTTCGTAATCTGCGACCCCGCTCCCCCTGGATAGCCACGGGTTGGCTGGGTGTGGTGGGCAGCTTTGTGCTGCTCTCTTTTTACGCAGTGGTGGGGGGATGGGTGCTCCATTATATTGTTCTTTCCCTCACGGACAGTTTTGCTGGAAAATCCGCCGAGAATATTGGCGGGCTTTTTGCCGCCCTGGTCAGCAGCTCTGCCATGCAGATCTTTTGGCACGGCGTCTTCATGCTTATCACCATTGCTGTTGTTGCCCGCGGGGTACAAGGCGGTATTGAGAAAGGAAACAAAATCATGATGCCCCTCCTCTTCCTGCTTCTGTGCTTTTTACTGGTTAACTCTCTACGCACTGAAGGAGTATGGCAAGGCATCGATTTTCTCCTCCGTCCTCGCTGGCAAGATTTAAGCGCCGAGGGTATCTTGGCGGCTTTGGGGCAGGCTTTCTTTTCTCTGGGCGTGGGGATGGGCACCATGATTACTTATGGGAGTTATCTCAGCCGTGAAACTAACCGTAAAACTAACTTGGTCCGCTCGGTATTGTATTTGGCTGCCAGCGACACCGGGATTGCCATTCTAGCCGGTTTTGTCATTTTCCCTCTGGTTTTTACTTTCCAGTTAGAGCCCGGCTCAGGCCCCGGATTGATCTTCCAGACCCTGCCGATTGCTTTCGGCCTTTTGCCTCTAGGTCAGATTGTGGCCATCCTCTTTTTCCTGCTCTTAACCTTTGCCGCCTTGAGTTCCTCCATCTCTCTGCTGGAAGTTGTGGCAGCCTACTTTATTGATGAACAGGGCTGGAGCCGAGCCCGGGCAAGCTGGGGGCTGGGAGGCCTCATTTTTCTCTGCGGCATCCCTTCGGCCGTAAGCGAAAATTTTTTGGGACTAATGGATGCCAGCACTAACTATCTCTTACCCCTGGGCGGCCTTCTGGTGGCCCTCTTTACCGGCTGGGTGCTAAGTAGTAGGGAGAGACGAGAGGAGTTTATGAGCGGGGAGACTCGCCAGATTTCCTATCTGGTCTGGATTTTTCTTATCCGCTTTATTAGCCCGGTGGCTGTGGCAATCATGCTTCTTGGACCACTAGGACTATTTTAGAACAGAGTTGCCCTTCTTCTCCCTTGTGCTATAGTTACAAGTAAAGACACCAGGAGGAGAGCAGCTATGCCGCTGTGGGTCTATATTGAGAACGTCTCGCAACATGAGGGCCAGGAGGTCACCCTCAAGGGCTGGCTCTATAACCGACGCTCCAGTGGAAAGCTTCACTTCCTACAACTACGAGACGGTACCGGCATCCTCCAATGTGTGGTTTTTAAAGGCGAGGTAAGCGAGGAGATCTTCCAGCGGGCTGACCATCTGCCGCAGGAGACCTCCCTCATAGTTACCGGCACGGTGCGGCCAGATAAACGGTCTCCTGGCGGCTATGAGCTCTCTGTTAGAGACCTCCAGTTAGTACACTCCGCGCAAGACTATCCCATCACCCCCAAAGAGCATGGGGTGGCCTTCCTTATGGACCACCGCCACCTATGGCTGCGCTCCTCCAGACAGCAGGCGATCCTGCGGGTGCGCAACGAAATTATCAAAGCCTGCCGCGATTATTTTGATAACCGGGGCTTCACCCTGCTTGATGCGCCTGTCTTCACTCCAGCCTCATGCGAAGGAACAACTACCCTCTTTGCCGTGGATTATTTTGGCGATCAAGCCTACCTTACGCAGAGCGGCCAGCTCTATATGGAGGCCGGGGCCATGGCCTTCGGTAAGGTGTACTGTTTTGGCCCAACGTTTAGAGCCGAGAAATCCAAAACCAGACGCCACCTTACAGAGTTTTGGATGGTAGAGCCAGAAGTAGCCTACTTTGACCTGAACGATGACATGAACTTGGCTGAGGACTTTGTCGAGTATATTATCCAGCGTACCTTGGTCAATCGTCGCCAGGAGCTAGAGCATCTTGGGCGGGATCTGACAAGACTGGAAAGGGTCAGAAAACCCTTCCCGCGTCTTACCTATGACGAGGCCATTGAGATCCTCAAACGTCAGGGTGCCCAGATCGAGTGGGGAGCCGATTTCGGCGGGGACGAGGAGACCATCATCTCAGAGGAATTTGCTCGGCCGGTCATGATCCATCGCTATCCAGTAGAGTGTAAAGCCTTCTATATGAAGACCGACCCCGAGAACCCGCGACTGGCTCTGTGTGTGGATGTACTTGCGCCTGAGGGCATTGGCGAGATTATTGGCGGTGGACAGCGCGAAGACAGCCTTATGGCCCTGGAGGAAAAGCTCAGAGCCCATAATTTGCCTATGGAGGCGTTCTCCTGGTATCTAGACCTGCGTCGTTATGGTTCAGTACCGCACGCCGGCTTTGGTATGGGTATTGAGAGAATGGTTGCCTGGCTCTGTGGTCTGCACCATGTACGTGAAGCCATCCCTTTTCCCCGGATGCTGGAGCGAGTAACGCCGTGAGTGATTTGGCTAACACCCGGGGAGGGCGAGATACCAGCACGGTTATCATTCTGCGTTACAACCAGGCTGATACTGAATAAGCCGACCAGTCCTAAGCCGAAGCCACTTCTCAAGCATAAGCCGCGCTTCATCAACGCGTCCCGCTCGGGTCAAAGCCTCAACTAACCAAAAAGTGCACACGCTGAACGTTCCTTCCATTTCTCTCAGACCGTCAGGAGCAGCTTTATCGACTTCGTAACGATGCACTAGGCTATCGGAAACCAGCTCCGTTGTCTTTTTTAAGGGTTCAGTTATCCTCCGGTTGGTCGCTCAAGGTGCCCACCGAATTTATGCCGCATGGCCGACAACACTTTCTCGGCGAAGGTATGCTCCTGCCGCGAGCGAAAGCGCGTGTAAAGCGAGGCTGACAATACGTCGGCTGGAACAGCTTCCTCAATCGCCGCCATAATGGTCCAGCGCCCTTCACCCGAGTCTTGCACAAAGCCGGTGTATTCAGAAAGTGTTGGGTTTTCAAGCAGTGCGATGGCCGCTAGGTCAAGTAGCCAGGATCCGACCACACTGCCGCGCCGCCATACCTCAGCAATATCCGCTACATTGAGGTTGTAGCGGTGGTCTTCGGCCAGTGTTGCTGAGTTAGCGTTGCGAAAGATGTCAAAGCCTTCGGCATACGCTTGCATTAACCCGTATTCGATACCATTGTGTATCATTTTGACAAAGTGTCCCGCTCCTGACGGGCCGCAGCAAAGATAGCCCTCCTCAGCCGTGCCCTCCTTGTTCTCGCGTCCAGGGGTCTGTGAAACGTTGCCGCGTCCAGGCGCCAGCGTTTTGAAGATCGGGTCGAGATGTTTGACAATCTCCTCCTCACCACCAATCATTAAGCAGTACCCCCGGTCCACGCCCCAGATGCCGCCGCTTGTCCCCACGTCCGCATAGTGGATACCCTTTTCTTTCAGCATTTTCGCGCGGCGCACGTCATCTTTGTAATAGGAGTTACCACCATCAATAATAATGTCGCCCGCTGCCATACGCTCTGACAGGGCCGCAACCGTCTGCTCTGTTGGTTCACCCGCCGGCACCATTACCCAAGCCGCTCGAGGCTGGGTCAATTTGCCAACAAACTCGTCCAACGACGCCGTGCCTACGGCACCCTCATTCGCCAACTGCCTCACATTGTCAGCACTCAGGTCGAACACAACACACTGATGTCCATCTCGCATCAACCGCCGCGCCATATTCGCACCCATACGTCCTAAGCCAACCATTCCCAGTTGCATGGCTATCACCTCCTGTTTGAATATTCCTGCGTCCGTATTCACCCCAACTCACTGGCCGGCAAAACTGTATTTGCAACAAAGAGGCAAACTCTGCCAGCTTAGCCGTCAGTTCGCTTGGGGTTTAATAAAGTATTGGAGAATCTACCTAATCATAAGCCATAAGTTTACTCTATGGAAACAGAAATGGCAAAATGACACCAGTCAATCACGCCAGCGTTACCACTAACGCCCAAGTCCTAATACAGTCATTAACCACAACCTGCTCCTTACATTTGACAAATAAACCGAGAATTTAGTATCTTTTCTCTTGGTTTTATACTAAGTATCATCCTTAACTACCCAAAAAAGAGGAAACTATGAGTGGGCACAACACGGAGGTAGCGCAGCTCAAGAAAAGGGCTCAGCAGATTCGTCATTTGGTTATTGAGATGCTGGCTGCGGCTGGCTCGGGCCATCCTGGAGGCAGTCTTTCAGCTGCTGACCTTGTCACCTGCCTCTACTTTAAGGTGATGCGTCACAAGCCAGAGGATCCTGAGTGGGAAGACCGTGACCGCTTCATTTTGTCCAAGGGTCATGCTTGCCCGGTTCTCTATGCGGCTCTGGCTGAGGCTAACTATATTACCAAAGACCTTCTTACCTCGCTGCGCCGCTTTGGTAGCCCGCTGCAGGGCCATCCTGACCGTCGCAAGTTCGGCCTCATTGAGGCTTCAACCGGGTCGCTGGGCCTTGGCCTCTCACTAGGCGTAGGCACAGCGCTGGCAGCCCGGCTGCGCGGGAGCCCGTCACGCACCTATGTGATGCTGGGCGATGGCGAATGCGAAGAGGGCCAGATCTGGGAAGCAGCCATGTTTGCCGCTCACCAAAAGCTGGGCAACCTCTGCACCATTGTGGATTACAACCGTCTACAGCTTGATGCCAGCGTGGAGGAGATTACCAGCCTGGAACCCCTGGCGGATAAATGGCGCTCGTTTCAGTGGCATGTCCTGGAAATTGACGGTCACAACTATGAACAGATCCTTAGTGCTTTTGACCAAGCCCAGCAGGTAGCAGATAAGCCTACGGTCATTGTTGCGACCACGATCAAGGGTAAAGGGGTTTCATATATGGAGAACCAGATTAAATATCATGGCAGCGTACCTGATAAGCCTGATCAGATCCAGCAGGCTCTACAGGAGCTTACCGGTGAGGTGGGGTCATGATCAAACGCTGGCCGACCAAGTGGGAGCTGGGTATGGCCACGCGCGAGGCTTATGGGCATGCGCTGGCCGAACTGGGGGACAAGAATCCTAAGATTGTAGTTCTTGACGCGGACCTCTCCAAGTCCACTTATACCTCGATCTTCGGCAAAAAACATAAAGAACGTTTCTTTGACGTGGGTATTGCCGAGGCAAACATGTGTTCCATTGCTGCGGGACTGGCCATGGGAGGCTTTATCCCCTTTGCTTCGAGTTTTGCCTCCTTTCTTATGTGTAAAGGATACGAACAGCTCCGTATTTGCTGTGCCTATATGGAGGTGAATGCCAACTTTGTTGGCTCCCATAGTGGAATCAGCCTGGGTGAGGATGGCCCCTCGCAGCAATCGATCGAAGACATGGCCTTGGCTTGTTGTCTGCCCGGGTTTACCGTTGCTGCTCCCGCCGATGAGGTGGCAACCAAAGCTCTAGTGCAGGCAGCCGCCGAACACTATGGACCGGTCTATATCCGCGTTGGTAGGCCCAAGGCTTCACGGATCTACGCACCAGGAGAACGTTTCTCGTTTGGTCGGGCCAAGACCCTCTCCGATGGGGACGACGTTACCGTCATTGCTAACGGTCTTATGGTGGCCCTTGCTTGCCGGGCAGCAGAGCTGGCTGAGCGCAAGGGAATTCATGTACGGGTTATTGATTGCCACACGGCCAAACCGCTCGATGAGGCGACCCTGGAGATAGCCGCTGAAGAAACCGGAGCCATAGTGGTAGCCGAGGAGCATCTCAGCCGTCCCGGACTTGGCTCGCTCATAGCGCAGGCGGTGACCAGCCGCCATCCTGTACCTATGGAGTTTGTTGGCCTGCCTGACACTTTTGCTGAGTCGGGTACTCCCGATGAGTTGTTTCGGGAGTTTGGCCTTACTGTCGAGCACATCCTGGGCGCGTTACTAACGGCAGTCCGGCGTAAAGAGAAGCGGCAGACTACCGTGCCCAGGTAGGAGAAACTTATGGCTAGCCAGTTACTTGACCTACGGCAGTATGGCCAGAGTGTCTGGTATGACTTTATCAGTCGCCGCATCCTGGCTTCCGGAGAGCTGCTGCGTATGATTACCCGGGACGGCCTGGCCGGTGTTACTTCTAACCCCACAATCCTTGAGCAAGCGATCAACAAGACTAACGCTTACGATGAAGAGATTGCTATTTTAGCCCGGCACAATATGTCTGCCGAAGAAATTTATATGCGTCTAGCGGTGCAGGACATTGCCGAGGCAGCGGATATTCTGCACACGGTTTATGAAGCTACTAACGGCGGTGATGGCTATGTAAGCCTGGAAGTTTCGCCAACGCTGGCACATAATACCGAGGGAACAGTAGCTGAAGGGCTACGCCTGTGGCAGAGCGTCGGCCATGATAATCTCATGGTCAAGGTACCTGGTACCCAGGCAGGCTTTGCCGCCGTACGTCGGCTCATTAGCGAAGGGGTCAATATTAATATTACTTTACTGTTCTCGCTTGCCGATTATGAGGCGGCAGCACAGGCTTACATTGCCGGGATTAAAGACCGGCTCGGTCAGGGCGGCGAGGTAAGCAAAATTGCTTCGGTGGCAAGCGTATTTGTCAGCCGCATTGACACCACGGTGGACAAAACCCTGGACCAGCTTGTGCGCACCACTCGCGACCTCGAGGCTAAGCAGGGTCTTGAAACCCTTAAGGGTAAAGCTGCTATAGCCAATTCTAAGCTTATCTACCAACGGTTCCAGGAAATGTTTGCCACCAGGGAGTGGCAAGATCTAGAGGCACAAGGGGCACGCCGGCAGCGGCCGTTATGGGCCTCAACCGGCACCAAAAACCCAAAATACAGTGACGTGCTCTACATCGAGGAACTGGTAGGGCCGGAGACCGTAACTACAGTACCACCGGGTGCTCTGGCAGCTTTTCGCGACCATGGCCGGGCTCGGCCAACCATTGATCAAAACCCGGAGGAGGCAAATCGGGTCTTTGAGGGCCTCAGCGCTATAGGCGTTGATACAGCTAAGGTTTACGCCCAGCTCAAGGAAGAGGGATTAAAATCGTTTGCCGATTCTTTTGAGACGCTTCTTCTTGGTGTCGACACCAAGCGTAAGGCTGCGTTGTTGAAGGGAGGTTACCAGGTTGCTGGGGCACAGTTGGGCGAGGCCCTCGATAGATACAACATCGAGCTACAGATGCAGGACTATGTCGAGGGCTTGTGGGCCAAGCAGGCGGAAATCTGGTCAGACGACATGGCCGAACAAAAACACATTGCTAATCGTCTGGGATGGCTGGAGTCACCCGAGCTTATGACTGGAGCCCTACCGCGGCTAAAGCGCTTTAGTGAGGGGGTACGGCGTGATGGCATTAAGCATGTGGTTTTGCTCGGTATGGGGGGTTCAAGCCTGGCCCCGGAGGTAATGCGCGCCATTCTTGGCGTGCAGCCAGACGCCCCTACGTTCACCATGCTTGACTCTACCGACCCTGGCGCGGTTAAGGCGGTGGCTGAGAGCCTATCGCTGACAGAAACACTTTTTATAGTGGCCAGCAAGTCCGGCACTACCATAGAGCCCAATGTGCTCTCTACCTACTTCCGCAGCCGCCTTGAAGCCGCAGGGGTAACCCAGCCTGGTCGCCACCTAGTGGCTATTACCGACGAAGGAACCGCGCTGCACGAGTTAGCCCTTCAGGAAGGTTACCGCGAGATATTTGTTAACCCCACCAATATTGGGGGCCGCTACTCTGCGCTCTCTTTCTTTGGCTTGGTGCCGGCAGCACTGATGGGCATTGATGTTCCCAGCCTGCTTGCCTGGGGTCGAGGTATGGCCTTGCTCTGTGGTCCTACCAAGGCGATTGCCCAAAACCCTGGGGTGGCATTGGGTATTGTTATGGGAGTGGCAGCCCGCAACGGTAGGGACAAACTGACACTTGTTACTGGACCCCAGCTTCGTCCCTTGGGGCTATGGATCGAGCAGCTCATTGCCGGTTCAACGGGCAAAAAGGGAACTGGTATTGTGCCCATTGCGGGTGAGACGCTAGGAATGCCCGAGGTCTATGGAGAGGACCGACTCTTTGTCCGCCTGCGCCTGCACGGCGGGGACCCTGAAGAGCACGACCGTGACGGCAAGATGGAGCGGCTGCGAGCTGCTGGCTTCCCCATGGTAACCATAAACCTTAAGGAGCCAGGGGCTATTGGCGCCGAGTTTGTACGTTGGGAGATTGCCACAGCTACTGCCGGGGCTGTCCTTGATATCAACCCCTTTGATGAGCCCAATATACAGCAGGCCAAAGATACCACCAAGACCCTGCTTACACAGTTTACTGTCAAGGGAAACCTGCCTACCCCTGTGGCCCAGGTTGAGGCTAACGGACTTTCGCTTGTCTGTGATCGCCATACCTGGGGAAAAATCGGCCCGCGGGTTGGGAGTGCTGCTAACCCACTCACGCTAGTGGCCGAGTTCTTGCGGATGGCACAGAAGGGAGATTATGTAGGGCTACTGGCCTATCTCCCATTTGACCAGGTGCTGGAAAACCGGCTCGCTCGCCTGCGCGGCTATATACGCGATCGGCTGCAGGTGGCGACCATGTTTGATTATGGTCCTCGTTACCTCCACTCCACGGGTCAGTTGCATAAAGGCGGAGTCAACACCGGGGTTTTTCTCATGATCACGGCGGATCCTAAAGAAGATCTGGCTATCCCTGGGGAAAATTTCTCCTTTGGCACCCTTGAGCTAGCGCAGGCCCTAGGAGATTTTGCCTCGCTCGAGGCTACTGAGAGACGAGTCATGCGCCTGCATCTTAAGGCCCCGGAGAGCGGGCTTCTAGACCGTGTCTGCCAGGTGATCGAAGACGCGCTGCCCCAGTAAAAAGAGGAGGAGGCTTCTCCATGGATACTTCAGGTCAGGTGACAACTTCAGTTCACATCACCCAGGAGGAAACCGCAGACGCTGGCCACGAAATCTTTCGCGCTAAGGACCCGGTAACAGTGGTTATTTTTGGTGCCTCCGGGGACCTCAGCAAGCGCAAGTTGATTCCCGCCCTCTATCACCTGCAGGACACCGGATACCTGCCTGATCGCTACGCCGTTGTGGGGCTGGCGCGAACCGAAATGACCGATGAGGTCTACCGGGAAAGTATGCTGCAAGCATTGCAGGAGCAGGTCAAGGACAAGGCGAAGGTGGTGGGGGCTGATAACCAACTTGTCAGCGCCCTCCACTACCAACCCGGCAATAACGATAATTTGGCATCGTTCAAGAGGCTCAAAGAAAAGCTGGACAAACTGGACAAGGAACGCAATCTGCCCGGGAACCGGCTCTTTTATCTTTCGGTGGCGCCAGAGTTCTTTACCACAATTATCCAGAACCTGCATGCGGCTGGCCTGATTTGTGATAAGCACGACAAAACCTGGTCGCGGGTTATCATCGAAAAGCCCTTTGGCAAAGACCTGGAAAGTGCGCAAAAACTCAACACCGAGGTAACGGCGATCTTGGATGAAAACCAGATCTACCGTATCGACCACTATCTGGGAAAGGAAACCGTTCAGAACATCCTCAGCTTTCGCTTTGGCAACTCAATCTTTGAGCCACTGTTTAACCAGAAATACATTGATAACGTCCAGATTACCGTGGCCGAGACGCTGGGTATGGAGGGCCGTCGCGGTGCCTATTATGATACTGCTGGCGTCTTGCGCGACATGGTGCAGAATCACATACTGCAGCTGCTCTCTCTGATTGCCATGGAGCCGCCCTCGACCCTGGAAGCACGCTCCATCCGCAATGAAAAAGTCAAGGTGCTACAGGCTCTGGTTCCGCTTACACGCAAGGAGGTGGCAGCCTCTACGGTTCGCGGCCAATATGGCGTGGGCGAACATAACGGTGAGATTGTCAAAGGCTACCGGCAGGAGGAAGGAGTGAAACCGCAGTCGGTGACCGAGAGCTATGTAGCCCTGCGTATCAAGATCGATAACTGGCGCTGGGCCGGTGTTCCCTTCTTTCTACGCTCAGGCAAGCGCCTAGGCAAACGCGTTTCCGAGATTGCCGTGCAGTTCAAGCAGCCACCGCTGCATCTCTTCCGCCAGCTTGCCAACAATGACGACCTGGAGCCTCCACAGCCAAAGTCCAACGTACTAGTTATGCGCATTCAGCCAGATGAGGGCATTCGGCTGTCTTTTGCCTGCAAGCAGCCGGGTATGAGAGTCCAGCTTGAGGAAGTCAACATGGATTTCTTCTATGGGCAGGCGTTCCAGCAGCGTTCGCCGGAAGCCTACGAGCGACTCTTGCTTGACGCCCTGCGTGGTGATGCCTCCTTGTTCACCCGCTCGGACGAGGTAGAGTATGCCTGGCGTTTCATCTCTTCGATCCACAAGGGTTGGACCAATCTTCCTCCTCCGACGTTTCCCAATTACTATCCTTTCACCGATGGGCCTGACGAAGCCAACCGCTTACTGGAAGGTACGCAGGCAAAGTGGCGGTTATTAGAGGATATGTAAGTCAGGGCGATCCTCTTTTAATACAATACCTGCTTTGCTCTAAGATCCTGGATTTGCTCTGCGCTGAAACCCAGCAGATCTTGTAAAATCTCATCCGTGTGCTGGCCACGACAGGGAGCAGCAGAACGTACTTCACAGGGAGTGCCGGACATCTGCCAGGGAACCCCGGCATGTATGCGTTTGCCGATTTCGAGATGCTCTTTTTGCACAAGATAGCCCCGAGCCTCAAGATGAGGATTGGTTGCCAAATCTTTATTACTCATGGAGGGAAAAGCGGCTATCCCAACCTTCTGCAAGATCTCGGTAATCTCCCAGCGGTCTCGCTCTCGGGTCCAAGAAGCAACGATCTCCTCTAGTGCGTCTTCGTTGGCCTTACGCGCGGTGGCGGTGACAAAACGAGAATCTCCAGCTAACTCCGGCTTGCCCATAGCCTGGCATAAAGCCTGCCAGTCTTCTTCTGTGGCCACAGCAATGGCCACCCACTTGTCATCATCTCCCTTACAGCGAAAACAGCCATGGGGAGCCATAAGAAGATCGCGGTTGCCCATCCGGGGAGGCAAGGTCTGGTTGAGAGCATAGTCCATCAGCCCCTCAGGCATAAGAACCAGAAGGGACTCCCACTGTGAGAGGTCTACATGGATACCCCTGCCTGTCCTCTGACGATAGGCAAGCGCAGCCATGGCGGCAAAGGAGCCGAAGATGCCGGCATTAGGATCACCGTAAGAAATACCCACCTCAGCCGGCTCTAGACCCGCATAACCGGTTAACGATGAGATCCCGGCCAGAGGCACCGAGGCTGGGCCATAACCCATGTATTTTCTTTCTGGACCGGTCTGGCCGTAACCACAGATGGAAATCATAATAATGTCGGGCTTGATCTGTTTCAGCACCTCGTATCCGAGGCCCATGCGGTCTATGGTTCCAGCGGAGAAATTCTGGACAACCATATCACTCTTAGCCACAACCCCCTTGGCTATCTCCACTGCCTCGGGTTGCTGCAGGTCGAGTTGGAGGCCTTTCTTGCCCTGATTATATTGGTTAAAGTAACCCGCTCGATTGGGTCCGGGCACATTGTCGGCAAAAGAGGGAATGGCCCGGGATACACAGGTACGCTTTTCACTCTCAATACGAATCACCTCTGCTCCTAGATGGGCAAGTTGCAAAGTACAGTACGGCCCTGCCCACGCCCAGGTAAAATCCGTAACCCGAATCCCTTCTAGTGGCATTCTGCTCATGGCTCTGTCCTCTTCTATGGATATGTGCCCTTAGACTACGCCTTTTCTCTTTAACCCCTCAAGCTCCTGTCCAGAAAGGCCCAGCCGGTTCGCATAAATCTCTTGGTTGTGTTCACCCAACAGAGGGGCAGGACGGTGAATAGCCCAACCAGCCTCAGAAGTCTTGAAAGGCGCCCCCGGATAAGTGAGGGTGCCGGCAACCGTATGGCTTATCTGCACAAAGAACTCACGGGCCTTAAGGTGCTCAGAGGCCATGAGGTCTACCATGCTGTTGACCGGTGCCATGCAAATACGCCGGCTCTGGCCTGCATTATAAAGATCCTGCGCCTTCCAGTTTGCCGCCCATTCCTGCAGAAAAGGGAATAGGGCATCGTAGTTTTGCCCCCGGGTGACACGATCTTTAAAGATATCCAAGGAGGCCCACTCAGGATTGCCCATGAGCTCCACCAGCCGTTGCCACTGATCTTCCTCAACACAGATAACAAAGACCTTGCCATCCTGGCAATCCAGCATGCACCAGGGAAAGATTGCACGGCGGCCCAGGCGGGAGGTTTCCTTCTGTGCATAGGTATAGTGAGTGAGGTTCATCTCTAAAATGGCGGCAAGACACTCTTGGATGGAAACGTCTACCTGCTGCCCTTCCCCAGTCAGCAGGCAGTGGTAATAGGCACCCAGTGTAGCCACGGCCGCATGCACCCCACCCTGAAAGTCTGCCTGGTGGCCAAAGGCTTTGAGCGGCGGAAGCTCCGGATAATCAGAGGCACCAGGACTCAAGAATGCCCAACCCCCGGCATTGGTACCAATGAGCTCGCTGGCATGGTAGTCCCGATAAGGACCGGTCAGACCGAAGTAAGAGATTGTAGTCATAATAAGCCGGGGGTTGACCCTATGCAGCTTGTCAAAGTCAAGTCCCAGATCGGGCATGAGCTTGGGGTGGTAGTTGTGGACCAAAATATCTGCCTGTGAAGTCAGGCTCTGTAAAAGTCCCTGGCCTGTGGGACGGCGGAGGTCTAGAGTGACTCCTAATTTGTTAGCGTTAAGATAGAGAAAGAGACCACTCTTCTCTGAGTGAGGAGTACCCCCAGGAAAGGGTCCGTGGCTTCGCGCCGGATCCCCTCCCGGCTCTTCGATCTTGATCACCTCTGCCCCCAGGTCCGCCATGAGCTTCCCCATATAAGCGGCAGAGACCAGGTTGCCGCACTCAACAACCTTCAGACCCGTTAAAAGCTGGTCTGCCATGAGCTTTGTCCTCGCTTCTCCCTGTTTCTAGATCCACACGGCGAAAATACTTCGATGGGTTTTTCCTTGTAGGAGCAACTCCCTGTGGTTGTCCTGGGGGTGGGCAGGCACGGGGGGCCTGCCCCTACGCAACCTCACCAAACCAGCGGATTACTGACGCTGTTCTATGCTAATCCCTAAACTCTGGCATCACCTTGGTAGCAAAGATCTCAAGTTGTCTCTGGGCTTCATCCCAAGGCATGAGCCCCTGATCAAAAAACCAACCAAACCACTCCGGATTGGTATTCTTGCGCAGCTCTTCCATCTGCCGCTTAACGTCATCCACCGTACCCACAAGGGAGTAGGACGCATCCACCATTCGCTGAAAGTTGGCCGGCACTTCCCCTTCTTCCCCAGGGAAACGAAACGCCTCAAAAAAGCCAAACCCCCCAAAGTAGTTAACAAATCCGGCCCCCTGGGTAGCTTCCCCCAGGCGGAACGCTTCCTCATAGGTATTACCCATGTGCACTGAGCGAAACGCTCCAACACTCTCCCCCAGGGCCAGCTCTCGTCCATGCTGGGTCGCCTCTTCCCTGTAGGCCTCACACAGCTTACGGAAGGCGGGCGGGTAAGCAATAAGAATCCAGGGGACAATGCCTTCCCTAGCACACCAGCGGATGGTAGCCTCGCTTACGGAGAAAGGCTGCCAGATAGGAGGATGAGGGTGGGTATAAGGCTTAGGAATAACACAGACGCGCCGCACTACCCCCTCTTCATCCACCTCTCCCGGAGCCCCGTACTGGGCCGTCCAGGTTTTGGCTGGCGGCCAGCGCCGAATGCCCTCCTCATACGGGGCTGGAACCTCATAGTACTGGCTCTTGTACTCGATGGTATCCTGGGTCCAGGCCATCTTCATGATCTTAAACACTTCCTCGAACACCGCCCGGTTGTGGGCATCGACCTCAGAGCCGTCCATTGGCGCACCAGTGACATGGTAATGCTGCCCCAGCACATTGGTCCAACGGTCCTGATACCCCCGGGCAAATCCAGCAATGTAGCGGCCTTTGGTGAGATGATCGAGCACAGCAATCTCCTCAGCCACCCGTAAAGGGTCCCAGGTTGGTAACACCAGCCCTAGGGAGGCAAACTTAATCCTTTTAGTGCGGGCGGCCAGGTCCGTGTAGAGGATGAGCGGGGCTACTGAGGCTTCCAGACCCTCGGAGTGGAAGTGGTGCTCGGTGGTCCCAAAAGCATCGAATCCCGCCTCATCGGCAAACTGGGCAATCTGCCGGACCTCTTTAAGCAGTTCCTGATACTTGTCATTGTTACGGCCAATGGGCCTTAGCTGCTCCCGCTCTGCAAAAGTTCCAGGAACAGTGGGCAGGGTAAAGAGAAGAAACTTCATAGCTACCTCCGTATAGTTCTTTCATCAGGCCGGGCGGAAGGGATTTGCCAATATCCCACCAAGTACCTCCCACCCCTCACCGCTCTCTAACGAACAGCCTCCCTTTATAAGCGACACCCAAACATAGGCCACCTACAGACTCAAGGCAAGTGCCTGCTCTCCTTTAGATAACCCCTTGCTGGTGAAGGCTCTCAATCTCTTTCTGAGAATAACCAAGAAGGGCACCCAAGACTTCTGTAGTGTGCTCGCCAAGGAGGGGGGGATAAGCCTGCAAGGCAGCTGGGGTGGCGGAAAGTTTTAGCGGAGTCCCAACAAGCCTCACCTGTCCAGCGGTAGGGTGTGAAACCTCCTGCACCATTTCTCTGGCCAACACCTGGGGGTCAGCCAATACCTGATCGATGGTCTGCACCGGGCCACAGGGAATGCCGGCAGCGGTCATTTTCTGCAACCAATTCTCGACTCCCCCTGCAACCAAGGCCTCTTGTAGAAGTGGGATTAGAACCTCTCGGTGTTTTATCCGCTGGGGGTTTGTGGCAAAGCGAGGGTCATGCGCAAGACCGGGCTGACCTAACACCTGGCACAGTCTCTGCCACTGACTATCGTTGCCTATACCCAGGGTAAAGAACCCGTCTTTTGCCCGGAATGACTGGTAGGGCACAATGTTGGGATGGGCATTGCCGTAGCGTTGCGGAACCTGCCCCGAGAGCAGGTAATTGCTTGCCACATTGGCCAGCCAGGCTACCTGAGAATCGAGAAGAGATATATCAATGTACTGTCCCTGACCGCTTCTCTCACGCGCAAGAAGCGACGCCTGGATAGCGTTGCTGGCAAAGAGGCCTGCGGTGATGTCTACAATGGCCACCCCAACTTTCATGGGCTCCCCATTCGGCTCCCCGGTAATGCTCATCACACCGCCCCGACCCTGAATCATGAAGTCATAGCCGGGCAGGTCTTTATGCGGCCCGGTCTGACCATAACCAGTGATGGAACAATAAACGATTCTAGGATTAACTCCCTTTAGGTCTTCATACCCTAGCCCCATCTTGGCCAGCTCCCCTACCTTGAAGTTTTCCACCACCACATCACTTACCCTGGCAAGCTGCTTGACAATATCCTGGCCTTTGGGGGATTTCAGGTCTACCGTGATGCTCTTTTTGTTGCGGTTCGCACAGAGGTAATAGGCACTCTCCCCGCCAACAAAGGGTGGTCCCCACTGTCGAGTATCATCTCCGCTTCCTGGCCGTTCTATTTTGATCACCTCCGCTCCCAGATCTCCCAAAATCATGGTGCAGAAGGGACCAGCCAGAACCCGGGAAAGGTCTAGAACCCTCAGGCCTGTTAACGCTTGCAACATGCACGCTCCCCTATTGCTACTCATTCCACCATAGCTATGGCCTCAACCTCTATAAGGAGCCCATCAAGAGCAAGCGCCTGGACACCCACCAATGTGCTAGCAGGTGGATTCTCTGGGGAGAAAACCTGGCTGCGCGCTTCTCTAATCACAGGGAGGTTCTCGGGCTTGTAGTTCACTACATAAGTATTCATCTTGATCACATCGGCAGGCGTGGCTCCAGCTGCTGCCAGTGCAGCTTTAAGATTTTCATAAGCTTGCTTGGCCTGGGCGCCAAGGTCTCCCTTGCCTACCATCTCTCCCTTGACATCAAAGGCGACCTGACCTGAGATAAAAACCATCTTGCCGCCCTGGGCCGTGACTGCATGAGTGTATCCCTGCGGCTTAGATAAGGCATTGGGATTAATAAATTTCTTTTCCATAGATCCCTCCTTGCCAATGGCTTGATCTGCCTTGGCGAATATAACAAAACCGAAAATACTCGCTGCTATGATCAACAAACTTCCGATCACCCAGAAGTAACTCATAGGGAAATGCTGTTGTGAACTAAGAAGATTCATGTGAACTAAGTAAGGTCCAATGCAATACGGCAGCCAGATTATGGAGTGGCCTCCCTGGCTGATTGGATATTTACAGACTAAAATTCAGACTAACTTTTATAGATATAGATAGCAACCTCCTTCTTGGGCCCGTTTAGGATAAAAAGGAACTTATTTTCTCGAAGGGGGAAGTCAATACTTATAACCCGCCGGAACGCAGAACCTGGCCGGGCATAGCCCCAGTGTGTTTTTGCTCTTGGTAGAGCACCTCACCATTGACAATGGTGCACTGCACTCCATGGGCTGGCATAACCAGGCGACGACCACCACCGGGAAGATCATGGCGCATCTCGGGACGCTTTCCTGAGCCAATCGTGTTGTAGTCAAAAATAGCAAGGTCGGCTGCCATCCCCTGAATAAGCTTTCCTCTGCCCTGGATACCAAAGAAATGGGCGGGTTCAGAGGTAAGGCGTTGAACTGCCCTCTCCAGTGTCAGCGCTTGTTTGTCACGTACCCAGGTGCC
This sequence comes from uncultured Binatia bacterium (SeqCode), assembly GCA_965220955.1. Lineage (GTDB taxonomy): Bacteria > Desulfobacterota > Binatia > Bin18 > CBDCRK01 > CBDCRK01. Next base: position 17,661 of record CBDCRK010000042.1, read on the forward strand.
CAGCAGGTAGGTGCAGTAACCAGCGTCGCAGAGCATGTCCACATGCGCGCCGCCGTCCGAAAGACCGATCATGGTCCGTGGGTCCGTGATCAAATCGGGAATCAGATCCTCGTTGGCATTAAACAGGACCATAATGTATTGAAGCCTGAGATCATCTTCAAGAGCAAGATCCAGAAAGGTATCGAGTCCGTCCTGACCTCGCTCTTTGGCAATCTCAGCCACAGTCTTTCCTTCTAAAGACTTCATGGCTGGATTGCTGACCTCTTTCACCTCCAGCCGCTCCCACTTGCCCGCAAATATCCTTGGGGTCTCCAGCTCCTTACGGAAGGCCCGGCGAAAGTCAGGGTCACAATAAAGCCGTGCCTGTTCTTCTACAGGGCGGTTGAATGCCGGATTCCACGAAGCATGATTAGCAAAAATGAAGGGATTGCGCAGGTCAATCTGGATAACAAACGGCCGGCAGGTCACCTGCGGGATCCCGCCACGTTTAATAAGCGACTCAGCCTTGTTCAGCATCTCTGGACCAGATTCGGGTTTATCATCGCGGCTGACTACCCCCAGCCAGGTCACTGGCCGCCCGCTCTCAGTGAGCAGAAAGTCAACCAGCTCATACTCCTCCTCCGAGAGCTCACCCGCGGACGCAGTGAGCGCCAACTCAATCGCTCCTCTACCCAGTTCCTTGAGCACATTGGCATAGGCCTTAAGTTCTTCACGGCTAGCCCGACGACAGGCCAGAGGTCGGCCCTGATAGCCAATATGCTGCGGAATGTTGGTGGTGGTAAAACCCAAGGCACCCGCAGCTACAGCCTCACGCAGTAGGGCCTGGATCTGGGTAATTTCCTCAGGCGTTGCCGCCCGCTCCATGGACTCCTCGCTCATGACATAGTGACGAAAGGGCGTTAGTGGAGCCAGGAACCCCAGATTAATACCTGAGCCACGCTTCTGGGCGGCATTCATGTATTCAGGAAAACTCACCCAGTCCCAGCTAATGCCCTTGGCAAGGACTTCAAAAGGGATAGCCTCGACGTTGACCAGATCCCAGGCGGCAATCTCCCGTACCTCGGGCCGACACGGGGCAATTCCCACCCCACAGTTGCCCATAACCACAGAGGTTACCCCATGCCAGGAAGAACAAGTAATGAGCGGATCCCAGCAGATCTGGGCGTCATAGTGGGTGTGGGGGTCAACAAACCCTGGAGTCACAATCAGGTCAGAGGCATCAATAATTTTCTTGGCTCCCTCTCTGATCTTGCCAATCTCAGCAATTTGACCGCTGGCTATAGCTATATCCGCGCGAAAGCGCGGGGAGCCAGTGCCATCAACCACAGTTCCATTCTTGATGAGCAAATCGTAAGACATCTTCAGCCCTCCTTTATGCCGAATGACCCACTTCTGTCAGGACTTGATAGATAGAGGGTCATTTCCTCTTTGAGGTTCTTTAACTGTCTTTTCCCTACTGAGGTTTCCCCAAACCGCGGAATTTGAGGTAAGAAGCTCAAGGTCCTCTGGCAGGACTATCACAGCAGAAGACCTGGGATACCTCAACTATCAAGGTCAAGTTGTGAGACTACTATTTCCCTCACACTCAATCAAGCGAGCCTTCGGCAGAGTAGTGTCTCACATTGAAATCCGGGACTGATTCACGCCCGGCGGGCGCCCCCCACCCGCCTGCCCTGCGGGCAGGCACCCTCCCCCTCTAGGGGGGAGGGAAGTGCTGTACCCTCTCCCTCTGGGAGAGGGTAAGGGTGAGGGAAAATTCAAACTGAGACACTACCTTCGGCAGGCATGTTTCTTACCAAAAATGAGGATCTTACCTCTATCCTTTACGTTGGTGTTCAAGATTGGTACGATTGGAAGCAATCAGCAAGTTTGCAAAGAAGTTTTCAAACCGGTGAAGGAGAAGACCATGGAAAAGCGTATAGCCGTTTACTCAAGCCCCACTTGAGGTCCCTGCCGGTTAGCGAAGGAGTTCCTTTCGCAGCAAGGGTTTGCTTTCACCGAATACAACGTGGCTGAAGACATAGAAGCGCAGGAACGCTTAAAACAACTCACCGGTCGCACAACCATCCCGGTGATTACCATTGACAATGAAGTCGTGGTAGGTTTTGACCGGGAGAAGCTGCAACAGTTGCTAAACCTGCAGTAGCAGAAAGCCTCTAGTACAGCGGCAGAAGTTCTAAACCCGCTAGAGAACGGGCGGTTTGCCATAAAATGAAAGGGTAAGCAACTGTTGCTAGCAAACACTAGCCAGAACTAACCAGATCATAGGGTATTTGTATCAGGATGAAAGCAATTATTCCGATCTACTACGATTACGCCTCTTCCCTCTGCTACATTGCCAAAAAGATTATGGATCAGCTAGAGGGAGAATTAGAAGTGGAGCTTCTCTGGAAAGGAGTACAAATCTCCCGTCGCCACTCCGGCTGGAAAAATGGAGAAGCCATTGGCGAACAAGCACAGGGGAGAATCATTCGTATCTCGCGTGAGACTAGTGTGCCGCTCCGTATTCCTGAGAAGTGGCTGGACTCGGCATACGCTCTTGAGGGAGCGGAATTCGCTAAAGACCAGGGGAAATTCCCTGAGTATCACAACGCTATCCTTACTGCTGTGTTTGAGGACGGCAAAGATATCGGTGATCCTCAAGCTCTCCTGTCTCTTGCTGAGCGGGCAGGTCTGCCAACGACTGAACTTGAACATCACCTGCAAGCAGGTACTTTTACTGCCCGGGTCAAGGAGGCCGAGGCCGAGGCCACAACCTTTGGGGTTGTTGGCTACCCAACCTTTATCCTAGGCGCGTTTCCTCTGATTGGCATTCAGCCCTACAAAACAATGAAGCTGCTACTTCAGCGCTACATCGAGCAAGCACAAAAGCAGGTGTCGCACTAAATATTTGACTAATCATCCTCTCTTCACATCTATCTTCCCTTGGGTAACGTCGCTTGTCATTTTGTTTACCGCACCCTTGCCCATAATCAGTGACGGGTATAAACTCCGCCAGCAGAGATTTATATCCGCTTATTGGACGGTCACCCAGGGCTAGAACGAAAGGAGCGACAGGAAGAAGATGGCAGTTAATCTTCACGAAGACAAAACAGTACAAGCCTGGCTGGAAGGCGTGCATGAACAGTCTGGAGTATCCCCGGACAGCGACGCCCAACGGATTGCGATACTCGCAGAGTTTTGTGCATTCGTTGACAAAGAACCCGGTCAGGTTATTGACGAGTGCATCCGGGACGTCGAAGGCGGCAAAAAGATCCGGGTTAAGGGGCGACGCTTTTACGCGCAAAAAGTCCAGGAATTCGAACAGCAGGGTGAAGGAAGCCCCTCTCAGAAGCGGCAGAAGGCCAACTATATTAGAAGCTTTCTCATCCATAATGGAGTGCTTTTACAGACAAGTCCGCTTGCCTAAATCGCACCATAGAGGCTTAGTATACAAGCATGGTGACAGAAGTCTTTGACCTGACGGGCAGGCTACTCCCTTTTACTCTGTCATTCCCGTGCAAGCGGGAACGCAGAAAAGTTGCGGGGCAATAGATCCCTACTTTTAAACTCTCCAAACCCGAAAGGAGGCCAAATATGGATTTCCTGGAAGTGTGTGGGCTAAGACGCAGCATCCGCATCTTTCGTTCTTGGGACCAGGTAGAGCGTGAAAAAATTCAGCGTATTCTCGAAGTGGCACGAACCACAACCTGCCCAGGCAACCTGCAACCTTGGCGTGCCATTGTGGTAGAGCGAGACAAGCTCTCACCCCAGGACCGCGAGGCGCTCCTGGCCGCAGACAATCACCAAGGCGCGCATGTACAGGCACCGGTATGGATCTACTGGTTTGCCGATGTGGACGGCTCGACCGCCGAGACCTTCCGTCAACGGGTTCACGAATTGGTGGACCTGGGCGCACTGCCAACGTTTTACGGCTGGACGCACGAGACCATCGACTCGGCCATTGTCAAGGGCGAGACCGCACCAGAAGGGATGCCGGCAATTCACTCTCTGATTCATAACCTCCCGCGTGAAGCCGCGGATATGGTAGCCCGACAAGAGACTGTAGGTGCCTGTGCGGTAGCCACGCTAGCGGCTGTCAACGAGGGGTTGGGGACATGTCTGCACATGGCCGCCTCGGCCGAGAAAGTCCCGGTGCTCAAGAAAATCCTGCACGTACCGGACGGCTGGGAGCCAGTATGGGTACAGCTGGTTGGCTATCCGGCTGAAGAGAGAGAAGCTGGCGGTCAGCGACCACGGCTCCCGTTTGAGACCTTGTACTTTGAAGGAGTCTACGGCCAGCCATTTGCACGCGATCCCCAGGTGGTCGAGGACCTCACCAAAGAGGGCCTAATCCGCACTCCCATGCCCAAGCCTGGCCGTTTTGAAGAACTCAAGCATCTGGCACGTATGATGGGATTTCCCCTATAGGTAGCAGGCTCTGCCAGGCTATTTCTAAGGTTGCCAAGTAGCACTTCACCCCTTCTCTGACCCTGGGAGTGAAAACAGTCACACCAATCTTATTAAAGGTCTTATTAAAGGGCCATTAGGTCATGTCTATCCCTGCGGGCCCTCCAGAGTTAAGGTTAGGGCAGAGGTGAACCGGAGAAACGGTTATGGACAACATCGAGTCTTATGCGTCCGTCCAAAAATGGATGACTAATGTGAACCGCTACTATCACCTCAGTGAGGCTGAATGGGAGGGACGGCTCAAAGCCTTAGGCGAGTTTTGTCAACACTTGGACATAGACCCTGACACCATGATCCAGGAGGCTCTAGAGGAACGACAGGAGAAGATTGATTTCATGCGTCGCCTCAAACGGTTCGCCAAAGAGACCTATCCTAGCCCTCGTGCGGCTCACGACTGGGAGAATATTGTACGTAGTTTTTTTATCCATAACGGCGCTCGGGTAGTCGTCCGACCTTACGCAGAGTAAGCTTGGAAATGCGCTGGTGCAACTCCGGGGTTTGTTGTATGAGCTGGTAGATTTCCAGCTCAGCCGTGAGTTCAGTGAAAATTACTGCTACTACTCCTTGTTGAGACGGTCTCGATACTGACAAAGATCTTTAAGCGCCCGGATGATATCATCCAGCGAGTAGTGAGCGTTGCGCGGGCTTGTAGAAGGAATAACGAATACCTGAGATTCACCCAAGCTTCCTGCCTGCGGTCCCAGCATAGAGAGCGCTCCACAACAAACACGATAGCCAGTAAGACCCACAAAGCAGACAATGCGGGGCTTATGGTATAGGAGTTTCTCTCGCAGTACCTTGGCTCCCCGTCGGAACTCGCTGCGCGAAACCTCATGAATACCGCTGGTAGGGCGTTTAACCACATCCGTGAGGCCAATCCCCCAGTCTAAAAGGCGAATATCATCTTCCGGGCCAACAGCATGGGGCACCAGACCGGAGGCAGAGAGCGCCCGCCAGAAGCGGTTCTGCGGCATGGCGAAGTAGTGACCTACCCTAGCGGAGTAGAGACCAGGGTTAAGCCCCACAAACACAATGTCCAGTCCCTCACGCAAATAGTCGGGAAGTGTTTCTCCCTGCCAGGTTTCCTGTTCCTTTGCTTTTCTCTTCTTTGCCACAATAGTTGCCCTTGTCCTGGAAAAAGACTTGTACACCGAAAAAAGACCCGTTAAGGCTAGCCGTAAGCTTGCTCCCCTGTCAAGCAACACTTGACGGCAGGAGGATTTTAGAGATACTGGGAAGCGTGCTGGTTTAATTGCTAAAGGAGGTGGTGGGCATGGCGGACAATACGATGCTTCTTGAAATCCTGCGCAGCATTGCTCAGGACATATACGATAAGCTGGGCAGTGGGTTTGATGAAGTGGTGTATCAGAAAGCCTTTGAGGTTGCTCTACGGCTGCGGGGCATTCCTTATGAGGCCCAACGGGTGGTGCCCATCTTTTATGAAGGCTTCTATGTGGGCGAGGGCAAACCAGATCTCATTGTTGGCCCCAGCGAGCAAAGACTGGTTATTGAACTCAAGGCCGTAGAGAGTACGGGACACAAAGAGAGGATGCAGATCGAAAACTACCTGCGCGTACTCGACCTCCTCTCTGGTCTGCTCATTAATTTTCCCCAACCTACTAAATCGAAGGCCGCCAAAGATGAGGTGGAGATCATTGAGGTGCCCATAGCAGAATGACCCCAGGCCAGCCCCTCTGCTAAGGCGATTTCGGTAAAAGATTCTACCCCCTCGATTCCCTCCCCCTTGACGGGGGAGGGCTAGGGTGGGGGTGAAAAGAAAGCGCGGGGCACGGATAGACGCTCCTTAGCCTCCCCCCCCCCTATCCCCACCTTCCCCCGCCAGAGGGGAAGGAGAAGATTAGAGAAGTTCATTTTGAGAAATCGTCTAATGAAACATGTCTTTTTACTAACCGGCAACCCCGGAGTAGGCAAAACATGAGCAGGTTAGGAGGACCCGGTCTCTTGGTAGTGGCTGCATTCATTGGGCCAGGGACGGTAACAACCGCCAGCATGGCTGGGGCTAGTTTTGGGTTTGCTTTACTTTGGGCGATAGTCTTCTCCACTTTTGCTACCATTGTGCTGCAAGAGATGGCCGCCCGGCTTGGAGTAGTGAGCCGAGCAGGGCTCGGGGAGGCACTGCGAACAACGTTCCAGAATCGGATCTTTAGTATCCTTGCGGTACTCCTGGTTGTAGTGGCTATAGCCCTGGGAAATGCTGCGTTCGAAACCGGAAACATAGCCGGGGCAGCCATAGCGCTTGAGGCTTTGACCGGTATCTCTCCGCAAGTGTGGGCGCTGGTTGTCGGAACCGGGGCGTTCTTGCTGTTAGCCTCAGGGGCATACAGAGTCATAGAATGGGGGCTAGTGGTGATGGTAGCCGCAATGAGCACTGTGTTTTTGCTCACGGCAATCATGGCTCTCCCGGATATAGGAGACATAGTGACAGGAATATTTGTGCCCAGCATCCCCACAGGGTCGCCGGTTATGGTTATAGCGCTTATAGGGACCACGGTAGTCCCCTACAATCTATTCTTGCATGCCAGTTCCGTTCAGGAGAGGTGGCCTGAATCCATACCAACCCGCCAAGCGCTTGCGCGGTCACGGCTTGATACCTTTTTCGCAATAACAACTGGAGGAATCATTACCCTGGCCATAGTGACAACGGCAGCATCCGCTTTATTCGGACAGGGCGCCAAGATAGAGAACGCGGTCATGATGGCCGAACAGCTAGAGCCGCTGCTAGGATTGACGGCCAAGTATTTCTTTGCCACCGGACTCCTGGCGGCAGGTCTGACAAGCGCCATTACAGCTCCCCTGGCAGCGGCTTATGCAATCTCAGGGGCTCTGGGCTGGGAGAAGAATTTACGGAGCCCAAAGTTTCGAGCGGTCTGGGCTGTTATTGTTATTATGGGAACTGTCACAGCATCTCTGGGGCAAAACCCGGTGACAGCCATTGTCCTTGCCCAGGCCGCCAACGGCGCACTTCTTCCCCTTATTGCCGGATTTCTTCTGGTGGTCATGAACCGCAGGGACCTACTACGGGAGCATACCAACGGAACTGTTGCAAACCTGCTTGGCATTGGGGTTGTCCTTATTGCTGCTGGATTAGGAATTTTTCAACTCCTCAATGCCTTGGGCAAGATATTAGTGTAAGTTGTCTTAGGTACCCCCCATCAGGCCAGAGCCACAGAGCGAACCGGCTGCAGACCTTCCGCCACTATATTCCAGCTCTGGCCCTCATCCAGCGAAAGAAACACTATCCCCTCAGAGGTGCCAAACGCCACCCTGGAGCCTGACGCTGCCAGGCAAAAGGTGTTGATATTGTCGGAGATCCACTCGGGCAAACCCTCCTGGCAGCGCTCAAAGGGCCCAGCACTATCCAAGGGCTTGCGGTAAACGGCAGCACGCTTTGTCGACGGACCCGTAGAAGCAGTGACCAGCACTGTCCCACTTGCAGCGGTAACTGCCCGCAGGTAGTTGCCGTGTAGCCCTTCGGTATCAAATCGCCAGGACTCACCACCATTGTTGCTAACGGCAAGACCATACCCTGAAGCTGCAAATACCTGCCCTGAGCCTGGGTCAAAGATAACCTGGTGGACATCGGCATGCATATCAATGGTAGGTTCCCAGGATTTCCCTCCATTGCTAGAACGCACCACTCCGCCCACGTGCACGTTCACATAAACCGTACCGGAAGGATCTACCGACATTGACCGAACATCGGGCGGGCCTCCCCATGGGGTATACCAGTCTGCCCGCCCCTGTACTTTTTCGAAGGAACGGACCGGCTCAAGGGTTTTGTCCTGTAAGGTAAAGAGGTAGGCATCCGATGTCCCCACAAGGAGTCCGGCCCTACTTGGCAACAGGCAGTTTGCCTTCAAGGTCTCGATCGACGTAACCTTAATCCAGGCTTCGTTAGGGTTGGACCGCCACACCTCCCGACGGTCAAGAATGGCCCACCAGCCGGAGTCACTACTGGCTAGTGAGGCCACTTCGTGCCCGGCCAACTGCCGGCGTTGGCTGTCACCTACTTCATAGAAGCCATCTGTAGTACCCACTAAGATTTTCTGCTCCATAGTTCCCCCTCCTATTGAGTAAACTTTATCAGATCTGATAATTCCTTCTTCTTGCGAATGACGTACTCGTAGAGATCGGCGATTGTCTCTCAATTTGCCCCCAACGCCTTAAACACAGCGTCGGTGGGATCGGCATAGAAGCTTGTCTGGAACTTGGCAAATAACTCCCCAGGGACCGTCGGAATATCTCCCACGCTTACCATTGGCAGCAGGATGCGTTTACCTCCGGCATCAAAGGCCACCTGGAGAGACTCGGCCAAGTTCTCTACAGGGGTAATGTTTCCTCCCAGGCTCATGCTGCCCAGGACCACCAACTGCGATTGAAGCGGTTTGCCAAGGACACCAGAACAGAGAGCAACAAAAGCAGCCAGCGTCATGGTAGTTGTTGGCCCGGTGTTATGCAGCTCCACAATGTGCAGGTGATAATCATGATCACCCGCTTTGACCGATGCACTGACACGAGAGGCATTGGCCTTAAAGTAGTCAAAGCCAACCTTGATTGCCTCTCTGGCAGCGCTGTTCGATCCCAGGCCAGATGTTCTTAGCGCTCCGTTGCCCGAGGTTACCTGTGTTTCAAGCCGATATAGCCCGAGATGCCCCCCGCTGCCAGTTGCAACGCTGTGCAGCACACCAGGGTTCAGCGGGCCATCGGGAATCAGCGATCCACCACCCTGCTCTGGGATACTGATAAATTTCTCTTCTAATGTCTCCTGGTCGATATAGCTAAAATGGACATCGAAGAACTCCATGCCGCCAATCTTCTTCAATTGCTCTTTGACTCGGCGGCGGCTTTCCAGAGCATATTCCAAGCAGCGACCCACGGCATCTTTGGTGTACTCTTCGTGCGGGTAGAGGAGCTTCAAGAGACCAGAAACCGTGTGTTTCACCGCAATGGTGTCCCGTTGATTCAGGTCTCGCCCTAGCTTGAAATACTTATTCACTGCATCGCCGAAGGTGCGCTTGCGCATTTCCCGCATGAACTCAGCCAGGTAATCCACGATCAGCCCATATTGGTTGGTAAAGAACTCGGGCCGCATCTTGGGGATTTCCCAACCTGGGATGTACGCATGAAAGCGATCAAAGAACGCCGCATCGATCATGGCTTCGGGGAATGGAGCCAGCAGATGGCTTGTTTTGACCAATGTGTCAACAGGTTGGTTGAGATTGCCGACAAAGACCATCGAGGCATTCGCGTTGATAGCATCCCGCCCACGGGCAAATGACCCCGACGCCATGTAGTCCTTGAGGATTTGCACTCCATCTTTGTCCTTAAAGGAGATACCGCTTACTTCGTCGAAGGCCACTACGTCCCATAGCCCGACCAAGCCGATTGTGTGCCGGGCCAAGTTGTAAAACAGGTTCGCCACGGTGGTCTGACCGCCAGAGATCAGAATGCTATTCGGGCTAATCTCCTTGTAAATATGGCTCTTGCCCGTACCCCGAGGGCCAAGTTCACAAACGTTGAAGTTGTTCTCCACCAGTGGGATCAGGCGGGCCAGAAGATGCCATTTCACCCGCTCCTCAAAGTGTGTTGGCTCCATACCGGTCGAGCGGAGTAGCACGTCAGTCCATTGTTCTTCGGTGAATGCCCGCCGCCCTGCGAATAGTTCCTCTAGGTCCATGTTGGGCATTTGGATTGGCTTCAAATCACGCATAATGAAGGGGGATCCCCACTGGCCCTCCTCGAAAAAGTACTCTAGCGTAACAATGCACCAGATACCCCCGACCAGAAGCTTCTCATACTCCTTAACCGTGGTATTGCTAACCTCGACGCCCCCCGTACCAAGGTTCGAGAGCAACGCCTCATAAACATCCCGCCTCTCGTTCAGTCTAACGGTTGCCTTATCAATGACCTTCAGGCTTCCCCGCTCTCGGATGATTGATTTGACCTTCTCGGCTTCATCGGGACGAACATAATTCTCGGCCAGCACTCGCTTGACGGTCTTCAGGCCGTCTTCGATCATTGCGTCATCGTTTGAGGCGCAATACGAGCCGAGCAGGTATTCAAGCACGTACACCGGCACGTTCGCCCCTTCCTTGATGAGCTTGGTCAGGTCTTTGCGCACAACCTTGCCGGCAAAATGCCGATTCAGTAGCTCGTCGAGACTTGTGTCAATGGAATTTATGTCAGAAGTCATCGGTGAATGCCCTATCGATAATCACTTCCACGCTCTGCTGTTCAATGCCGGTTTCGGCGTCTCGCAAAACAAGGCGGTAAGGAGTTTTCTTATCATACTGGCGGTCTTGCAATACAAGAGGCACCCACTTCCTGCGATCATTCATATTATCGGAAACGCTGTCAAAGGTCACGGTCTCGATGTTTGTGATCGGTTCTTCCCCTTCGTAGACCGCTATCTTAAGCGTAGCCGCCTTCACCCGATCACTGACCGATTCCATCTGGATCAGTTCGAACCGATGCCTGGGGGTGGTGATCCTATGGTTAGCCCCTAATACCTGCACCGTGACCTGCTTGGTCTGGGTGTCCTTGGCTGATTTACCCCTGATATGCTTTACCGTAATGACCGGGACAACAATCTCCTGAAGCATGGCCCCGCCGTGAACAAACCTTGCTCCACCCGTGAAATGAAAGCGATTGGCTCCCTTAGGAATCCAGAACTCCATATCCCCCTCGGCATGAGCAGTAGTCGCCGTCTTGCCATGCCATGTTGAATCGTGATCCGGCAGGGTGAGGCCGAGCAGGTAGCGTTTCTTGGCCTTCACAGTACCAGGCGGCTTCTCGGATAGCTTGCTCTTGTCCGGCTCGCCGGGGGGTGTCTCTGTAAACAGAAACCCGTGGTCCGCCGTAACCAGGACCTGGCTGCCGCTGAGGGTATTGATGACGTAACTCACGAGAGCTGCTAGTTCGTTGATCGCCTTTCGCACCCCTTCGAAAGTATTCCCCTCAGAGGATGCCGAATCGCCAACCGCATCCACAGCATTGTGGTAGATGTAAATCACCCGCTTATCGCTGACGAACTCCCGTCCCTCTTCTCTCTTCATGGCAATGAGGTCGTCAGCTTTACACGCTATGCCACCCCTCGTTTGCAGAATTTCGTCTCGCTGTGCCAGAGACAATGTGGGCTTGCCGTCCACAAGCACGTCACCGTTGGATTTATAGGCGAGTACCTTATGCGGCAGCAAGCTGGCCATTCCTAGAGCAGTGTACGACGGGAGTACACCCAATTGAGAATTTAACTCGGCCTGAAAGCGGTACTTACCGTTCAATTCACGGACGAGTTCCTGCGCCGCCTCGTACCGGAACGCATCGCTGATGAGGACATACACCTTCCGATTTTCAGCCTCCTCCAGGCGTGGCCGGACATACCGCTCGAAGAACCGCTGCTGGTTGCGAATGCCATCAAGCCTCCACCTGGTCAGCAGCGACGTACTGCTCTGCGGCTCAACGAATTTGCCCCAACTCAGGGTCAGGTTGGTCACATACCAGTTGGTGTAGCAAGCTTCCACATCTTCCCTTAAAGATTTCAGGATACCCCAGCCCTGGGATTCGGCATGGTCGGCAGCCTCGCAGAAATGACGATACAATTGGTCGAAACGGTAAAGCTCTCTTTCGTAGGCGTGATACATGGCCTGGGCATCGTCGAAGTCGAAGCCTTGCCGGTGCTGATTGCGAAGGGCGAAGAAATCCGCCGCCGCCACCAGAGCGTTGTATACTGCATGTAACGCCTTACGGGGAACCTCAGAGTCGGTCGCCACGGTAGATGCAGCCCAATGCCCATCCTGCCTGCGTGTGGCAATGGTTCGGACTTCCTCCTCATCAATCGCATCTGCGGTGGACTGCACCCGGTCCCGCAGGCTGCTGGCAATTGTTTTCTCAACGGCCAGAAACGTCATCACATCTAGCAACTGGTCAATCTCCAGACCGTGCAGGTGGTCGTCCAGCCTGAGGGTCTTAGCCACTTGCGCCGACAATCGATCATAGCTACTCCTCTTGCTGTTGCTGTCTCGCCATTGGGCCAAACAGACGACGGTATTAGACCAACCTGCCTTAGGCAGTAAGAGGTGTTGCAACGAGGTGGGGACACTCCCCTGGAGATGATGGGCATAGTCCGTTAGCAGGAGGCGCAGAAGAAAGTTGCGCAAGCTGGGCGTCTCCTCGCTGTAGCCAAAGCTTGTCTTTACCATCCACCAAAAAGGTTGATCAAGATCGAACTTCTCGACTTGTTCCCAGGTTGGGGGTGGGGTGTTCAGGTCAAGCTCTTCTCCAGCCTCTACTTCGGTGTAGGCGTGGAAGAGAGTACGGATAATGTTAAACAGCTCTGGCTGATCGGCTTTTACCACAACAGCAAGCATATTACGGTCGAGATCGGCTTCTGTATCGTCTGGGGTGACGAGTGACTGGAGCTTTTTGAGGCGCTCCTTATTGTCGAAGAATTTACGCCGATCGGCCAGATGCTGGCGCAGGTACTGGTTTGCCAGTCCAAGCTCTTGGAGTATGATGGAAGCCCGATCGGCTCGGAAGCTGCGGCTGTACAGGCGAATGTCGAGCAGCCAGTCGTTTTCGTAATCGGGTTCCTCAGTAGGGGAGTAAAGAAGATACCGACCCGTAGGGTCATCCCGTTCGAGGCGAATTTTCGTCTCCAAGGCACCGACCTTGTCCAGACGGATGAGGTTGACCGGAGTGTTGTCGAACGGAAAGGAGGGCGTTGCTTCGACGAAGTCAAGAAACTCCTGGTCCGGATCGTGCCAAAAGACGATCCGCTGACCTTCGTCATCAAATAGCCGGGTGAGCGCGTTGTGGATCTGCTTGGTTTCCATTTGCTCTTCTACCACTTTTTCGCTGTGGCGCGCGTTTGCGTGGCTGCTTTTTCAGCAGACTCGCAGCCTCGGCTTTGAGGTCCTGCCAAAACTCGGGCGTGACCGGAATAGACTCCCCGGAGTTTAGTCCCTCAAGCAACAGCGCCTCTAGCTGGCGGCCGGCTTCCTTCGTCTGCTCTTCCCGAACCAGGGCACGGAAATATTCGCTGACATTACCGAACCCTTTTTGTTTCACCTGGGTATCGACAAACTTCCGCAAAGACTCCGGCATAGAAATGGTAACGGTTGTCATAGACTTTCCCTCTGCCGTTGAAAGCTCATTGGCAGGATATCAAAAATCTTAATAGTTGTGAACAGATAAGAAAGCGTAGAGCAGCCTCATGGCAGGAACTCTTTGAAGTCTACCAAATGCGATTTAACCCGTAGCCGTCAAGCTGTGGATCGTCCCACCAGAACCACAGGACGCTGTGGGTATCGAGGAGGAGCGTCATTCCATGTACTCCTTGAAGTCCTCTAGCGGGGCGTCGAAGTCCGGGGCCATCCAGTGTTTCGTATCTTTCGCCGAGCCCGGCTGACACGGCCAACTGGTTCGGGGTGGCCGGGTGATGGCCGCCACCGGCTCACCCTGCGAGGTCAACACGAGTTCTTCACCGGGAACCATTCCCTCGACCAGTTCCCGCAAATGGCTTTTCGCAGCGTCGAACGGTAAAGTGCGTGGCATTCTATGTTCTCCTTTTTTTGTATTTCGTATTTTGTGTTTTTCGTGTATTTTCGTGTATTTCGTGGTTTATTCCTCTTCCTTCCCACAGACCGCCTTCACCTCCGCCAAGAGATCACCAAATTTCCCATAGTTGACCTTCACACCGTCGTCGAGATCGAGGCTGATCCGCTGGTCGGCATAGTGGCGGAGTTTTTCGTCAAAGGTTTGGAGTTCTGCCTGTTGCTTGATGAGAGTGTCTCTTTCCTTCTCTTGTTTGCGGCGGTGTGAGGTTGATGTGGCAGAGGCTATTTCTCCTACAAGATGCTCAATGCGGGAAGCGATCTTTCCCTGCAAGGGAATCACATACTCGGTTCGCATGCGTGATAGCGTCCCGTCGTTGTAGCGATGAAGATACATCAGGCACTGAAAGGCTCGCTGCTTGCCGCTGGAGAACAGCCAGTAGATGGGACGGTTTTGGTAAGTCTGTAGATGGACTTTGAAGAAGCTGGCGCTGAGGTAACGCCGGATCGTTTCGCGGCTCGACTCGTTCTTCTTGGGCGAGAGGTTGTCGGCCAGGAACGTGAGGTTCTCTTCGAGGTGGCCTGCATCCCAGGCCACCGAGATGAACTTGATGAGGCGGTGGGCGGCATCGTCGTCGAACCACTCGGCGTCGGTCAGCGGGACAATACCATCGGTGTCGGCCGGGAAGGTCGTGTAGCGGCTCGGGTCGAAGCCCTCGTTACGACTGTGGGCGTAGATGAGGCCCGGCTCGTCGAGGCTGTAGCGGCCCATCGTGCAGCCGATGGCGTAGGACACCACCTCCTCCATGCTGTCCTGGCGGAAGCGGGTCCACTGCTCCTCTTCGGTGAGGTTGCCGCCGTAGCGATAGGCGGGGTTTACCGTGAGGGTGATCTGCTCGATGGGGACGTCGGGGGTGAGCTCATCCGCCAGGCCATAGGCGTCGATGAAGAGACGGTTGTTCTCCTCTTCGAGGCGCTTCATCTTGGCGATGGTTTCGCGGTTCTCGGTGGTCCAGGCGGTGTAGTTGGATTCGAGCGTTGGCGTGGGCTCGGAGAATGCTGTCAGGATGGGGAGGGATTGGAAGGCCCAGGATGTCTCGAAGGCGTTCCAATCCTCTTGGGACAATTGAATACACTTTCGGACGACGGGCTCAGTAGCTGCTGTCGAGACATTACTCGGCAGAGGTAGTTTTCGGAAATCTCCCGGCTGGAAGTGCATCGTTGCATTGATGACCTTCGAAATATCGTTAATGAATCGGGTGTTGAGCATCGCAAGTGCGATCAGGTGACCGCCATCCAATATTGGATAGGCGCAATGTCCCGCAATATCAAAGACAGTTCCATTAGGGAGGAATCGCGCTCCTAGTCGCCCGGACGTCAAGTCAGTCCAAGTCACCGCCTCTTGAAAGTAGCAATCCTCAGAAGCGCAATGGTTTCCCAAGGTTTTCAATATCGACCGAGATTGAGAATCGTATGCAATGGTCAAGGTGATGTTGCCAAACCACTTTCTATAGGCGCCTCCCTTGTTGTACGGAAACCACTTCGCATTACTGGCGAGAGCTTCATCGAGCGAAGATGAGTCGGTCTTTATGGACCGTAAGTCCACTTCGACCCATTGCCGGGTGAAACGATCATTGTCACCGGTAGTCATTCCCGCTCGAGATGACGCAAGCTCAGATGCGCTTCTTGAGCGTCCGAAAACGTCGAATACACTGCCGGGCAGCCAGTAAGCCACGGGACTACCGGGGATTTTCTTGAACTTGTCTTGGAAGATCGCGTCGAATCGGTTCTCGGCATTAGCGAGCGCCGTTCGTTTCTCTTCCTCGTCTCCTTCTATCAGCCGGAAAAACACGGGCTTGTAGCTATCAGGTGACCGGTTCTTCAGGACAAACGCGGTCGTCTGAACGACCTCGCCCGAGATGCTCCCAAAGGCTCGTGCGCCCAGATGCGCCATTGTGCGGATCGCTTTCTCCCGCAGCATCCGCTCCCGCATTCCCTGATACGAGGAGAGAAACATCCAGCTCTGCATTGTCACCATGGCGTTGTGGCCGACAGCCTTCGCCAGCGTGTACCCCCTCTCAATGAAGCATGCACAGAGGTCGCCCTTGGCGTCGGGGAAATGATCCAAGGCGAACTTCTTCACCAGGGCGTTCATGCCCTTCCTGCTACCCATGTACGGCGGATTCGCGACCACCGCGTCGTACCGCGTGGCCAGCATCTCAGTCTGCTGCACCAGCGGCCCCAAGCGCTTGAGTGCACCCGCTACAAAGAGATCCTGGCTGGTCGCCTCGCTCAGCTGCTTCAGCGCTGGCAGCTTCGCCGCCAGATCCTCCGGGACCTGAATCAACGAGCCAAAAGTCGTGGCATGCTCGAACAGCCGTTTCAGCTCCGTGAGGTCACTCGGCTGCAGCCCGTAGTCAGAAAGCTTCACACCTTTCGCCAGTCGCTCCGCATCAAAGCCCGTACTGTCCACCAGCGCCATCACATTGAGCTTCACCCCCCGCTCAAAGAGCCGCCGGTCGTCCGCTCGCCCCTTCATCATGAGGGCGAAGGCGGCAAGCTGCGCTGCCCGGTCGTCGATCTCCAGGCCGAAGAGGTTCTTTTGCAGAATCAGCGTGGGAATGTCCCTGGCCCGGTAGCCTCGCTCCAGGTAGATCGCCTTGAGCAGATCGTAGGCTTCGACCAGGATGTGACCAGAGCCACAGGCGGGATCAAGTAAGGTGAGTTCTTCGGGGTTCAGGCTGTCGGGTGTGATCTCTTTTAGCTGGGCCTGCACTTCTGGCGTCTGCTCGGAAGGCTCGATGTAATACTCCATCTTTTCCCGCAGGGGAGACTGAGGATACGTTGCCAACCACTGCCGACCAAGGGTATTCTGCACCAGATACTTAACGATCCAGTTGGGAGTGAATAGCTGCGTAGCTGCCGGAATGTCTTCGCTCTTGACCACCTTGCCAATGACCTGATCCTTCTTCTCCGAGATGTAGAACTGATACAGCCAGCCAATGATCTCTACCTCTTGCCAGTCCTCTTCATCAATCTCATTCACCAGTTTACGGATCAGCGAATCAGAATGCAGCAGGTTGTCGGGGAGCAGGAGTTCCGTTTCGTCATCGACTCGCTCGAACAAAAAGGGCATCGTCGTACTCAGGGCATTACACTGGACGATAAGCAGTAACCGGTACAGCTCAGTCTCCTTCGTGCCATCGAGCTTGAGGTCGATGACCTTATTCTTATCCAATCCCGGTAGGTCGACATGCTCGGCGTGTTCTGCGATTTCAGGCGTCGTCTTCCCCTCGGGATGACTCAGCACCCGATAGCCATGATCGAGGTAGCCGTGCAGCTCCATGAAGCGAATGGCCACCAGTCGGTTGAACCAGGTATAGGCCATGGCTTCCATGACTTGATCGAACCCCTGACGAGCAATGCGCTCTTCCAGCCGCCTTCGCTTCGCCGCCACCGCCCGAGGGAAAGCTCTGCCCCCAATGATGGCCACATCCCCTTGCTCGGTGATCGGCTCGATTTTGTTCTTGGTCAGGCCATAGTACACCGCCCGATCGGTGACCGCTGCAATAAAGTCACGGCGGGCTTGAGGAGCATAGTTTTTCAACTTTGTACGATTCATGGCAGGGGCCGACCAAGCACGCGCAAGGCCTGAACACGGAGTAGCGAAATCGTCTCACTTAACTCAACAAGCGCCTCTAGCTCCTCTCGCTCTGATTCCGTCAGTTGGCCCTCCGTGTTGCGATCCATCAATGCTTGAAGATGGGCATCGATTTTTGGCGGAAACCGCAAATCAGCCACAGAGGCTACTAGTTCCACAGGGGTTTCGATCTTTGTTCCGGTCGATTCTTCCATTGTGTCTCCGCTCTGGTTGCTAACGAATTTGCACCCGTTCATTCTGCCTTATCGCCTGCTCTAATTCCTGCCGCAGTGTGTCAACAAAGACATTCACGTCGTCCATGGTCTCTAGATAGGCGACCTCCACCAGCTTGGCTGGTTCAATGACCCGATTCTTCTTGTAAGATGTGGTTGCTTCTCCTTCTGCGACCCTCTTGGCAAAGTCTTCAAGACGCAGGTTCGCTGCATCGAGTGCCTTTAGCGCTTCGGCCTCGGCCTGGGCCATATGAGCAAGGCTCTCTTCTGTCTCGACCTGCCCGCGGAACGATTCTAAGGGATCCAAACATACCGCACGCAGTCCGGCGTCTGCTTTAGCCGCTTCGATATCCTTCGTAAGTGTGGCAATGTAAGCATCGATGCTCTCATTGGCTTGCTTGCGCCGCTCGGTGATAAGAGCCATATTAACGCCGGTGACCGTACTGATAAGGCCCTCTGCCTCCCTGATGGTACCATAGGGACTTGGTGCGGAAAGAATCTCCTGTATCCGCTTCAA
>CBDCRK010000043.1:0-35945 GCA_965220955.1 uncultured Binatia bacterium (SeqCode)
TAGGCACGCTGGCGTTCCTCGAAGCAAGCGATCGACTCGATGCTGGGGGGGTCACGCTCAAGACTAAGAAAGGCCAAGATAGCTATAACCTTGCAGGTACCAAGATGTTTGTTCCCTTTGCCGCGGTGGCGGACTTCATACTTGTGGCCGCGCGTACAAGCGGGTACGGCGAAGATGGAGTCAGCTTACTCCTGGTAGAGCCGCGGACGCCCGGCCTCACACTCAAACCGCTGGAAACTTTTGACCTCACGCGACGGGTCTACAACGTGGAGTTCAAAGATGTGGTTGTGCCTAAGGATGCCCTGCTTAGGGACGAGGGCACAGGCTGGAAAATCCTTGCCCGCCTTATAGACGCGGCCTGCGTTGCTCTGGCTGCAGACAGTCTTGGCGGGGCGCAGAAAGCCCTGGAAATGGCGGTTGAGTATGCCAAGGTACGCACACAGTTCAACCGGCCGATTGCCTCATTTCAAGCGCTTAAGCACATGGCGGCAGAGATGGCAAGCGAAATCGAGCCGGCTCGTGCCCTGGTATGGTATGCGGCCCATGTCTTTAATGCCAAACCACGCGAGGCGCCGCGGGCTGCCGCGCTGGCCAAAGCAAGACTCTCGGATGTGTATAGCCGTACAACTAATCGAGCCGTGCAAATGCATGGAGGCATTGGCTTTACCTGGGAGCATGACATGCACTTCTGGTTTAAGCGGGCCAAGTGGAACGAGTATGCCTTTGGCGATGCCACGTTTCACCGCGAACGGCTGGCTCAGTTGGAGGGGTTTTAACAAGAGGCTGGGCAGAAGAGGAGCAGGTAGAGCTAGAGGTAGGAAAGCAATAAAGTATTCTAGCTGCCAAGAAACCCCTGCAAAACTCGCAGAAAATGATCGAGCTGGTCGTGATGGACCCAGTGCCCGGCATTGGGAAAGGTCACAATTTGGGCTTTACGGAACGCCCTGGCCCGGCCGTCTTTTTCCGGGTCTGAGGCCCATGACTCAGCCCCCCGGATCAGTAACGCCGGACAGGTAATCCGGCTCCAGATATCTGATGCATCCTCAACATTAAACCGATACGGAGAACGAGCGCGCACATAGTTGTCGAACTTCCAGGTGTAAGTGCCGTCTTCGTTACGGTTGGTGCCATACAGGGTGAGGTGATAAGCCTGTTCCTTGCTCAGATGGGTGTTGGCCCCTTGCATACGCTTAACCGCTTCGTTCAAGGTCTTGTACCGGCGGGGTAGCCGGCCAGCCATATCGCGCATTTGCCCAATCCAATCCTGCATTCGTTCGTGAGCAGACGTATGCTGCTGCTCAAGCATGAGAGGAGGTGGGCCTAAACCCTCAATGGCTACAACCTTGGCCACTTTGTCAGGATAGACACCAGCGTACTGTAGAACAATACCGCCACCGAGCGAGTGGCCAATTAGCGTTACGGGAAAGGTGTCAAGCTGAGCCAAGAGTTGGGCAATATCCACAACATATTCAATCATGGCATATTCGCTGCCCCGGGCCCACTCAGAATCGCCATGCCCACGCAGGTCAGGGACAATAATATGGTAGTTGTCACGTAGGGCCTGGGCGACCCAGTCCCAGTTGCGGGCATGGTCGCGTCCACCGTGGATGAGGGCTAAGAGAGGCTTGTCGGGGTTACCCCAGTCTACATAGTGAAGCTTAAGGCGCTGGGAGTAATAGTAATGGGAAGTCGGTCCTACAATAAGTTGTTCAGGCATGCTACATCCTTTCTGGTGAGTGCGGTATAGGTTTCAACTTACAAACAAAGGAGCAGATTATGCAAGATCTAGCCGGACGGGTGGCGGTCATCACCGGTGGGGCAAGCGGCGTCGGCCTAGCAACGGCACGCCAGCTTGCCCGTGAGGGTATGCGCCTTGTCCTTGCGGACATCGAGAAAGGGCCTCTGGATGCCGCGGAGAAGGAGATTCACGGCCTGGGCACCGAGGTGCTGGGCGTGCAGACCGACGTTGGCGATCTAGGCCAGGTGAAAGCGCTAGCGGAGAAAACATTTGAGCGTTTCGGTGGTGCACACCTGGTTTTCAACAATGCGGGCGTAGCAGTCTTCGGGCCAATCCAGGAGATGCGCCACCAAGACTGGGAGTGGTTGATTCGCGTGAACCTCTGGGGGGTGATCCACGGTGTGGAGGCATTTGTTCCCCGGATGATCGAGCAAGGCCAGGGCGGGCACATTGTGAACACGGCATCATTTGCAGGACTTGTTCCCAACGAGGGTCTGGGCGTGTACTGCGTGACCAAGTATGGGGTAGTAGCGCTTTCTGAGTGTCTCTCCCGCGACCTCAGACCCCATGGGATCGGCGTCTCGGTTCTGTGCCCGATGAGGATTGAAACTAATATTAATCATTCAGAACGCAACCGCCCCACCGAGTTTGGCGGGCCTGAGATGCAGCCACCAGAACCTCCTGACGCCCAGGAAAATTTTGCCGGCCGGACTATTCAAGCGGACGAAGTGGCAGAGAAGGTTGTCCGCGCCGTAAAGAGAGGCGAGCTCTATATCCTCACGCATGATGAGGCTCGTCCTTTCCTCCGCCGCCGCTTTGAGCGGATGGATCGGGTTTTCGAGAACTAAGCTTCGTTATTCCGCTTAACTCACCTCTGCCTGGCTCTTTGCCGATTCGGGAGCAACAACCGCCGCTGTTGTTTTTTCTTCTACGGTCCAGCGGACAAACAAAACTGTACCAACCAGCCCGACTATAGCGCCAAAAACAAAAAGGGAGTGCAGGCCATAGATCTCGGCAAGCACGCCGGCTATCACTGGTCCAATCATGAAGCCGGCACTCATAGCCATATTGATCACCGCCATCACGGCTCCCATGCCACCACTCTGGCCCTCATCGGCGGCCAGCGCGTTTAGCGCCGGCATAGAAACGGCACTCATGACCCCCATGACGCTGCCAATGAGTAAAAGGTGAGTAAAGGATTCAGCGAAGACAACAGTGATCAAAACAAACGAACCTAGGCAGCTGCTGATCACAATAAGCGCGCGCTTGCTCACCCGATCAGCCAGATGACCAGCGGGCACTTGCACAAGAGAGCTCGCCAGCATATAGACCGCCATCAAATAGCCAATCTGAGATTTGCTCAGGTCTAGCATCTCAGCGGCGAGCAGGGGAAGAAAAGAGAACCACAGCCCCATTTGTATGGCATTAGCCATGCGGTAAAGAGCCAGCCCCATTACCCCAGGTCTACGCAAGAGATCCCAATAAGAAGACTGGTGTGCAGAGGCGCCGTCAGACCCACGGGCCGTGGGTAAGAAAAAGAGCACAAAGAGAAAGGCCAGGGCGTTAAGACCGCCCATGAAATAGAAGCTGGTCTCCATGCTATAGGCGTCGCTGAGCCAGCCGCCAATGAGCGGGCCAACGCCTACGCTACTGCTCAGGAACAAGTGAAAAATCCCCATGTAGGTTCCTCGCTTGTCTGCTGGTGCAAGGTCGCCCACGTACGCAGTAGAGATGGGAAGGATCATGGCCAGGGCCCCTCCCTGAACAAAACGGCACATAATGAGATAGACCATATTAGGGGCGTACGCATACCAGAAAGAAATAAGGCTGCTGATCAAAAGGCCTACAGCAATGAAACCCTTTCGTCCCCATTGGTCCGAAAGCCGACCAACGGTAGGCATAAAAAGCATCTGGGCCAGGGAGAAGCTGGCAAAAAAGACCCCGAGGGTGATGCCGGTTGCCCCCAGCGTCCTGGCATAGATAGGCATAAAAGGAATGACAATGCCCATACCCAGCATAGAGGTAAAAATGGCAAGGTTAAGTGTGTAGAAAATTCGCTGATTCACAGTCTGATCTCCAAATCGTTAATCAACTGTGCCATTGGCCGTTCGTACTTCGACAAACTCAGCACGAACGGGACCGGCCCTATCCCAGAACCCCCGTTCGCCGGGGCGGCCCCCCGCCTGAGCCTTTCGATAAACTCAGGACAGGCTCTGCGAGAGCGAAGTCGAAGGGTGAACCGTAGTAGTAGGAATGGCCTATATGAAAAGGGAACTGGTATAATCTCCAAATCGCTTCCTTCTCGCACAACCATACCCAAGGCACAAGGGTCCTACTTCTTCGCCGCGTGTTTGCCCGGCTACAGTAGATGTATCAAGGTATCGTTTGACATGCCTCCTACCATTGCATTCCTACGCGAAAACCGTAAAGTTAGGGTTCCTGGAGGTGACTATGCAGGCAGTCGAGTACATTCAACGGATTACCGACACCTATGCCCAGCTTGGCTACAAACCCTACCAGTGGGTGCACAGCGAAGAGCCGCCACCGTGGCAGCCACTGCACAAACCACTATCCAAGTGCCGGCTGGGATTGATTGCCTCCGGTGGGATCTACGTCACCGGCCAGGTTGCCTTTCACTTCAAAGATGACGCGTCATTTCGGGCCATCCCTACGAATGTAAGAACTGAGGACCTCCGTACAGCTCACTTTGCCTATGACCAAGCCGATGCACGCCAGGACCCAAACGTGGTCTTTCCCATCGACACCCTGCGAAATCTGGTCAAGGAAGGATTTATTGGCGAACTTGCTGACCATGCTTATACCTTCATGGGCGGGATCTACTCTTCCCGTCGCGTGCAAGATAAACTTGCCCCGCAACTCACTGAACGACTGCTGGCAGAAAAAGTCGATGTGGCTTTGCTGGTCCCTGTCTGACCCGTGTGTCATCAGTCCGTGGGACTGATTGCCCGTCATGCTGAAGCTGCTGGGATTCCTACGCTGAGCATGACCAGCGCGCTAGATATCACCAGGGCGGTTAACCCGCCACGTGCAGCGTTTCTCGATTATCCACTTGGCCACACAACTGGTAAGCTACATGAGCCTGAGCTGCAGCGAGAGATTCTTGTCCAGGCGCTTGACGGTTTTACCTCACTGACCACACCGGGATCGATAAAGACCTTGCCGTTTCGCTGGTCCGAGGATGATGTCTGGAAGCGTATGGCTATGATGGAGGGCGATACGCGCATACCGCGCCATGATACCCCACAGTATCAGACAGAAGAGGACCGCATCCGGGCTGAACAGAATAATCCGGAAGCGTGTTTGGTGTGTGAGGTGTCGGCCTGATTGGAACCCTAGGAGGGAAACTCATGCAATACGGAGCTTTTCTACCCCACATTGGCCCGCTTGCCCGCGGTGACGCACTCAATCATATTCGCACTACGGCCCAAACCGCCGAGGCTCTAGGTTTTGACTCAGTCTGGGTTGGGGACCATATTGTTACCCCGCTGCATATTACCTCCAAGTACCCGTATAGTCCCAGCGGCTCTTTTCCGCTCAACCCACAGGAGCCCTTGCTTGAACCGCTGAGCGTATTGAGCTTTGTGGCGGCTTGTACCAACAAAGTGCGTCTGGGCACCGCGGTGTTGGTCCTACCCCATCGTAATGCGGTGGTTACAGCCAAAACCATTGCCACAATCGATGTACTCTCGGCTGGGCGGATGATTGTGGGGGTAGGTGTAGGCTGGATGGAAGAAGAGTTCCAGGTGTTGAATGCGCCCTTTAGTGAGCGCGGGCCTCTGAGCGATGAAACCGTAGCGGTTATGAAGGAGTTGTGGACCAGTGACAATCCTAGCTTCAATGGCCGTTTCCACAAATTCTCTGACCTCCGCTGCGAGCCCCGGCCAGTACAGAAACCCCACCCACCGATCTGGCTCGGCGGCCACACTGGCCCGGCCCTACGGCGAATAGTAGAATATGGTGACGGCTGGGCTGCGGTAGTATTCAGTCCCCAAGAGTTTGCCGAGCGCCTGGAGAAGCTCAAGGACCGGGCGGTCAGGGCCGGGCGTGATTTGTCTACCATTACGCTGTGTGTCTCTCCCCGCGGAAAAAGGCCTGAGGCCATGGTCGAGGATATTCCCAAGTACCAGGAACTCGGGGCCACATACCTCTACCTTGCCTTCTTCAACTTTGCCCGCACCTATGAGGAGATGATTCCCATGATGGAGCGGTTTGCCCGCGACGTGAAAATGATTTAGCTTTGGGACACAGCGATTACGGTACGGAGCGACAGTGAACAATGATCTCCAGGCAGTCGAGGTTACCAATGACCCGACCACCTTCCACCACAGGGATATCATAGACTTCGTCCTGTACCACGATTTTCAACCCCTCCTTGATGTCATCCTCAGGGCTGACCCAATAGGGTGGTCCCATAAGGTCTGCTGCTCGCGTGGCCAGAAGCTCCCTTGACGACCGGAAGCCGCCCTCGGGTAGATATCGCCCCCCTAACACCTTCAGGATCTCCTGCACGCTAATAATACCAAGCAAACGCTGCTCTTGGTCAACAACAAATATTGATCGTGAGGCGGGATTGCGAGTGACGCTGGCAATTACCTCATCAATGGGGGCATCGGGCAACACCATGTCCACCCCTGTACTGATGCTATGAAAACAGTCCCGTACCCGGACCATGCTAGGCCTCCTCACTCACCTTGAGGGTCTCTCCGTTTGCACCCATTGTCTGCGCCTGGGGAGCCAGGGCCCGCAACAACGGCGGTACAATAACAATGGTCAGTACACACATTAGGGCCGCTGCATGGCTTCCGCCCCCAGTTTGGCGGCGAGCAGGATTACGCCTAAATGAAAAAGCCACTCCATGAGAATTTCCCCGCCATCATTTGACCTCCATCACCTTCCACCATAGCTCTCGTCCCGCTCGGACCCCATAAGCAACCCAACGACCATCAGGACTAAAAACTGGTGATGTTACCCCATCATACTCCGGCCCTTTCTGTTCTCCTACCATAAGGAACCACTTCTTTCCTTGCCGAGCAGCATACGCCACTTGGCTGCCATCAGAGCTGAAAACAGGCTCCCTGACAACATCAAACTCCCGTCCCCGATTCCCCCCCGCTACAAGAAAATCTTTTCTTCCCTGTGTGACTACATAAGCAATCCTTTGGCCGTCTGGGCTAAAGACAAGATCCTCGATAAAATCAAACGCTTCCCCTTTCTGGCCTCCATTAACAACAAATTGTTTCTCTTCTTCTTGGGCAACATAGGCAACCTTGCTCCCATCCGGGCTAAAGATCGGACGACCAACCCGATCAAACTCTGGTCCTCGTTGTTCTCCCACAATAATAAACTGGATTCCCCTCCGACTGGCCACGTATGCCACCTTGCTCCCCTCAGGACTAAAAGTTAAATGACTGATAAAGTCAAAAGCCTCGCCTTTCTCCTGACCCATTAACAGTATCCACTTATCGTCCTCCATAGCCGGATAAGCAATTGTTTTTCCGTCAGGACTAAAAACCGGTGTCCACACCCAGTCAAACTCTGGTCCCTGCTCCTCGCCCACAACCACAAAGCCCTTTTCTCTTTCATCCACAGCGGCGTAAGCAACCGTCTTGCCGTCCGGGCTAAACACCGGCGGACCCACATGGTTAAAAGCTGGCCCTTTTTTACCGTCTACTATAATCGACCACTTTTCCTCCTGCTGTGCTCCATAGGCCACGGAGCTTCCGTCCGGGCTGAATACCGGTGGGTGGAGCATCTCGAACCAGGGGCTACGCTTGCCATCAACAATGGTCACCCATCGATGACTGATGAAGCCTATGCACGCCACTCTACTCCCGTCCGAGCTAAACACCGGGGTGGCTATTTCATCAAACGGACCCTCGCGCCGCCCATCAACCATAATAAAGTGTTTGTTGCCCAACTGGATGGTATAAACTACCCGCCGACCATCCGGACTAAAAGTAAAAAAATCCTCAGAAGACCATCCGACTCCCTCAGGAACAGTAGCAACCAGCTGTTCTTCAAAGGACACCTGGACTCTAGCTTTCTCCTGCCCCCAGCTTACATCCCAACTGCCAAAGGCAACCATGCCGGCGAGTATGAATAGGACAAACTGCTGTGGAATTTGCCGACGGTTTGGGATCATACTGGGAGCCTTAGATCTGCTTTGGGAAATCACCCAAAATAGACCACGCCAACCCAAGGATGAACAATTGAACAATCCAGCCAATCACACAAACTCCTACAGCGCGTAGGGTGCTCTCATAATCAAGGGCTTGCCGGACCGCAATCACCATGGCCACCAGCATCCAAATCGAGGAGGCAAGAAAAACAACTGCTGCCAAGCCCGGGATGACGCCTAATACTCGAATCAACCCAGGGGAGCTGGAAAAGCCGATGGTTCGCAACAACTCACCAAGGTCGGCTTTGGTCTGTGGTTCTGGGAGGAATCTTGTGCCAATGAAGTAAGTAAGGTAGGCCCAGATATACCACCCGATAAGGGCGGCAATCGTTGCCGGCAAAATCCTGCCAAGCCCACCCATGCCCATGCTTCCAATACCGGCTGCAATACTGGAGAGGACTACCACCCCCATGGCTTGACCCCATGCTTTCTTGTCAGCCTCAACCTCCTCATATAGGTCAACATCTAGCTTGGCAGCGCGAATCATACGATCGCTAAAAGCAGTCATCCTCTCCTCCTACATGTGGAAAAATTGTTTTAATAACACAGGCCAATGATCCTCGGCAATGCCAAGGTCTCTCATAGTTAAGTCCTTGCATAGACCTTTCCATTAGCTGGTCATTGACAAGCAAGATCTACATAGCCCGCAAAAGAAACAACACCTAAGTAAAGATAAAAGACAGTGCGTTGGTTTGTCTCACTGTCGTCCCTATTCTGTTTGTGCTAGGGTTTTTGGCATGCCTTCCTCAGCTGCGAACCTTGCGTCTGTCCTCTCTGCCAAGGTCCTTAAGCCCCTTCTGCCCGCACGAACCATTCTAGGAGAAAGGTGGGACGCGGCCCTGTATGCCATTGCCCAAGCGCCTGACCCGGCTTTAGCGGCGGCAAATCTCAGCCGCCTTCTATCCCACGGTATAGGTGAGGGAGTGGTGCCTGGCTCTACACAGCTACTTACCGATCTTCTTTTTATTCTGGGCGCAAGCCAGTTTCTCGCCACCGTTCTTCTCAGCCAAGAATCAGACTGGGAGCCAGCTTTTCTCACTAGCCGCCAGACCAAAGCGAAGACTGTTGAAGCTCATCTTTCCTCTCTGCGTGCCCTACTTGGGGAGAACCCGGTGGAAGAAAATTTTCTACTTCAGCTTCGTATATATCGTAACCAGGAGTTTTTCCGCATTGGCACCAGAGACCTGCTCGGCTACACCTCAGTAGAGGAAACAACCTTGGAGCTGGCTACGCTTGCCGAGGCGGCCCTGCAGGTCACGTACGAGCAGGTCCGACAAGACCTCTGTCATGCCTATGGTGAGGTATGGACTGAGAGAGAAGGAAAGCGGCAGCCAGCAGGCTTTGTTGTTCTCGGTATGGGAAAGCTCGGTGGGCAAGAGCTCAACTTCAGCTCCGACATTGACCTTATATACCTCTATGAGCGAGATGGGGAAACGAGTAGCGGCGGGGAGAAAGGGGACCTCACCTCCAGGGAATTTTTCACCCGTCTTGCCCAGGAAATCACTCATGCGCTGAGTGACTTAGCCTTTGTTGGGCGGGTTTTTCGTGTGGATCTACGCTTGCGGCCAGATGGGGCTAACGGGCCAGTGGTGAACTCTCTCCCTAATGCCCTCCTGTATTACGAGTCCCGGGGTCAGATGTGGGAACGTTCTGCGTTCATCAAAGCCCGGCCGGTGGCCGGTGAGAAAGATCTGGGAGAACTTTTCCTGGCGGAGATCGATCCCTTTATCTATCGCCGCTATCTTGACTTCACCACGGTTGAAGATATCAAGGAAATGAAGGCCCTTGTTCAGCGCTCCCTGCAGACCAAGCTGCCCAAGGGGATCAATGTTAAGCTCGGACGAGGAGGAATCCGGGAGATTGAGTTTTTTACCCAGGTGCTCCAGCTCATCCATGGCGGCAAAGACCCAGGGGTACGGGAGAAAAACACCCTAAAAGCACTCGACCGCCTGATTGAGGCAAGATACACCTCTGCCTCCGAAGGCAAAGCTTTGCAGGATGCCTATCGCTTTTTGCGCACTGTGGAGCACCGCCTGCAGATCTATCAGGATGGGCAAACGCACACCCTGCCTACGGACGAAGATAGCATTGGCACTCTGGCCCGCCGCCTGCGCTACCACCTCCAGCAGGACCCAGGAAATGAGGTAAAGCAGTTCCAAGAGGATTTATACCGCCATACTGCGGTAGTACAGGAGGCGTTCGCTCATCTCTTTTACACCCCACAGGAAGAAATCCGCAAGCAGTCAGATGAAGAATCAGAGGCACTTCTCCGCGAGCTGGACTACGAGGAACGAACACTGGGGCGGCTACAGCAGCTCGGTTTCCACGACATTACCGAAAGCTACCAGCACCTGCGGCTGCTTCGCAACGGCCCACCCCACTCCCGTTCTTCCCCCAGACGGAAAAAAATTCTTTATACCCTGGCTCCGGCTCTGGTACATGAGATCTGTCATTCAGCTGATCCAGACCTGGCACTAAGCCATATGGCAGATTTTATAGCTACTATTGGCACACGCTCAAGTTTTCTTTCCCTCCTCCTGGAGAATCCTTCTACTCTGCGGGTGTTGGTGGGGCTGTTTGGCACTAGCGAATACCTCTCACGGTTCTTCCTCCGCCACCCGGAGCTGCTCGACAACCTGGTGCGGGTAGACTTGGTACAAATAGACAAGGACAAGGCGACTATGGCCGCAGAGTTAGGTTCTCGGCTTGCGGCCTCTTCTCTTTACGAAGAGCAGCTAGACATTTTGCGCTGCTATCGCAACGAAGAGTTTCTGCGTATTGGCGTCAACGATATCCACGGCCTTCTGGACTCTGCCGTGGTCAGCCGTCAGCTCTCTCACTTGGCCGAGGTCAGTCTGGAAGGTGCCTACCAAAATGCACTGGCAGCACTGCTTGCACAGTATCGGATGGACACCCCACCGGGGCACCTAGCCGTCATTGGCATGGGTAAGTTGGGAGCTGAGGAGCTCAACTATAACTCCGATCTTGACCTCATCTTTATCTATCAACCAGAGGAGGGACAGGCTGCCCATAGCCTGACCGCACATGAGTTTTTCACCAGGCTCGCCCAGCGTCTGATCACTACACTGCAAGTGCGGACCAAAGAGGGTTACGTCTATAAGATCGATACACGCCTGCGTCCTTCCGGTCGAGCCGGCTCTCTGGTCTCCTCGCTCGACGCTTTTATTAACTATCACCAAAGCAGCTCTCAGCTTTGGGAGCGCCAGGCACTCATTAAAGCCCGAGCCGTTGCCGGGGATACAACCCTGGGCGCACAAGTGGATAAGATCATTGAGGAGTATGTTTACAATTCTTCCCTTACCTCGTCAGGAATAGCTGAGATCCACCGCCTGCGCATGCGCATGGAGGAGGAGCTAGCACAGGAACACAAGGGGCATCTCAATATTAAAACTGGACGGGGAGGGATTGTCGACATCGAGTTCCTTACGCAAATGCTCCAACTCCGCCACGGGCACCGCCTTGCCCACCTACGCCAGCGCGGAACGCTACGCGCTCTGGAGGCCCTGCACACAAGCGGCATTGTGTCAACAACCGAGTTCACCCTTCTCAGCCAGGGGTACCATTTCTTGCGCACGCTTGAGAACCGGTTACGTATCGAACGCGATCAGCCAGTAGAGGCTCTGGTACGAGATGACAAGAAACTTCTTGCCCTTGCCCGCCGTATGGGATACAGCGGGGGAAGTGTCACTCACCAGCTCCTACACGACTACGAGAGGCGCCGAGAGGAGATCCGGGGATGTTACAGCCGCTGGTTTGGCAAGAAGAGACATAGTAAATCCCGTTGACTTTCCATGTAGGTTCTGATTACGAAGAGGGTCCCCGAAGGGTCCCCGAAGGGCTTATCACAAAAGGGTTCCTCAAAGGTCTCTGGCAAGGAGGAGAAAACAGTGAATAGTGACAAAATCTGGATGGACGGAGACTTTGTCCCCTGGGCCGAGGCAAATGTTCACGTGCTTACCCACACCCTACACTACGGCGTGGGTGTGTTTGAGGGAATCCGTTGCTATGCCTGCAAGGATGGTCGCTCCGCTATCTTCCGCCTGCCCGAACACAATGAACGACTTTTTGACTCCGCTCACATCCTCGGTCTACAGATTCCATTTCCACCCGAGACAATAATCCGGGCGTGTATTGATACAGTGCGGGCCAATGAGCTCAAAGAATGTTACCTCCGTCCGATTGTGTTTGTTGGCGAAGGAGATCGAGGTCTACATGCCAGAACCAATCCCATCCGAGTAGCTATTGCTGCTTGGCCATGGGGGGCCTATCTGGGAGAGGAAGGGCTGCAGCATGGTATTCGGGTAAAGACCTCTTCTTTTCAGCGCTTCAATGTCAACACCCTTATGACCAAGGCCAAGGCTGTGGGAACTTATCTTAACGCCATCTTGGCCGGCAAAGAGGTCTGGGATCTAGGCTATGATGAGGCCTTATTGCTTGACACCGATGGGTATGTGGCTGAAGGGCCAGGAGAAAATATCTTTGTAATTCGCAAAGGGATAGTGAAAACTCCACCTCTCTCCTCCTCAATTCTGCCCGGTATTACCCGTGATACGGTTATTACTCTGCTGCGCGATAGTGGCTATCAGGTGCTTGAAGAGCGCGTCACCAGAGATGAGGTCTATATTTCTGATGAGGTTTTCTTCACCGGTACTGCCGCCGAGGTTACACCGATTCGTGAGGTGGATGATCGCAAGATTCGTGGCGTGGTCCCCGGCAAAGTGACCAAAACCCTGCAGCAGCGTTTTTCTGACATTGCCAAAGGGAAGGACAACAAATACCTCCACTGGCTCACCTTCGTTGAGTAGGCTTCCCCTCTACCTGTATCCATGGCTTCCCTCCGCCACCTCTGGTTTGACAGCCGCCATCTACTCGGTGATGAGAGCGGACGGCGGCTTCTTGCTAACCTTGACACCTTGGATCCAAAGGAGCGAGATGCAGTTCTCTCTATTGGCGATCGCCTTGCCCATATTTCCCTTACCCTGGCTCAGGCATACTGCCGCAGCGCGGTCAGCGCTTGGCGGACATTTGCTCCCCGCGCTTTTACCCGCTGGGTGAGGGTTGGTGAAAGACTAGCTGCCACGGAGCCGGTTTCACGGGAAGGAGCAAGCGCCTATTTTGGTATTGACCCTCAGGCTCTCTCTCACCTTGGCCTAGAGGTTGCCGAGGGATGGACGCATATTGGTAGAGAGGTCCTTTCTTCTTCACGCCGGCTTGGTACCCTTTTTCTCCAGACCACGGCTCCTCTTCTTCCCCACCTTACTGGACCTCCACTTACACTCCTACAAGAGTGGGCTACCCAGGGACTCAAGCTCCTCGGAGTAAAAGGATGGAAGGGGGAATTTCTTGCGGTCTCCTATTTTGAGGCGGCCGCGGTCGCGCTCCCAGTGTTGAGCTACGAAGAGTTTGGCCAGTGGGCCCGCCTGGGGGGGGCTGTGCAGGAGTCAGGCCCGTGGACATTTTTTTCTACTCTTCCCCCTGGCTTTGCTGGCCTTCCTATTGCTGAGCGTCTTTCTCTCCTACGCACGGCTCAGGATGCGGCTGCCCTCTCTCCACAGGCGGCAGAAGACCTGTACCGGCATCTACCTCAGGTACTGAGCCGCCTGACTTCATCGCTTCAGCCCTTGTTGCTTAGGTGCCTGGCGCCTGTGGCTAGGATTGATCCAGTGTCTCTCCCTCCTCTTCTTCCCCACTTGGTCCCGACTATCAAAGGGATCCCTGCTTCTGAGCAGGAAGGGTTGTTCAACCGTATTGAGCAGCTAGCCGAAGCTTTCCCTACCGGTGTTCCACCACTTCTACGCTCACTCAACAGAGCCTACGAGGAGGCGGGAAAAGAGAAGATTGCCATGTGGCTAGAAAAGGGGGAGGAAATTGCCCAGGACAACCCCCATGCCGGCGTGGCGTTCTTTGCCCTAGAGTCAAGCACCAGTCTCAAGGTATTGCGCCACGCCTCTCCAGGTGTGGATCTGGAAGAGGTGGGAGAACTTCTGCGCAAATACATCCACATGCTCTCCGGCACTTCGGCGGGAATCCAGAAAACCGACCGACTCTTATTCCCTCCCCCGCTTGAGATTAACCCTACTTCCTCAGGTGAGCTCCCCCTCCCCGCTCGCGTGGATCTCTTTCCTACATATGAGGAGAACTTCCGTCTTTATCGGATCCTGGCTGCGCATCAGGCGGGCCGGCGCGAGTTTGGTACATACGATTTTTCCCTGGCCAAGCTTTGGCCCTTGCTACCGGACGCAGTGCAGAAGCTAGCAGACCCTTCAATTAGGCCCAGCGCAGGTCCTTCGACCGAGCTCAGGATAAGTCCTTCGACTGAGCTCAGGACAGGCCTTGAAGGTGAGCTTTCTGGTGGCTTGGAAGACTACTTCAGTCTGTTTCCCCACCCGGAGATTATCGAGGTCCTATTCCTCTTTATCGAGGCAAAGCGCATATCAGCTAGGCTGAGTAAAGCATACCGTGGACTTGAAAACGACCTCGCCTGGATAGCAACGCTATCGCTCCCCCATCTCCTCCCCCCTGCCTTTGTCTCTCTCCTTTCCTCCCTCTCTCTCCGGTCCCGATCAAACGTTGACACTACGGTGTACGATTCCGTGCTGCAGGCCACGGAATTCTACCTGCGCTTTCTTTCTATCCTCTCTTCAGCCCGGTCTACCCGCGAGGGTTCTTTCCCCGCCTTACTCATGGACAAAGCCACAGGAGACGCCCTCTTAGACCCCGAACCTGATGATAACGAACCTCCGGGTGACCTTCCAGAGCTGCCCAAGCTTGAACTCAACCCCGAGACAGACGAGGAGCAAGGGGGCTCACCGCTCTCACCCGAGGAACTTAAGGCATTGATTGAGGCTGGGGTAGATCTACAGATCCGTCAAGGCAAAGGGGAAGACCTCGCTTCCCAGGGGCTCTACATTAGCGACCTCCTTGGCAAGCTGCCCAGTGGCAAGAAAGATAAGGAGGTGTCTGCACCTGCAGAAGAGGGTAGCGGCAAAGGGGCTCACCGCCCTGAACGGGACGAGGCGCTGTTCTTTTTTTATAACGAATGGGATTACCTCATTGCCGACTATCGCCCGCGTTGGTGCCGTCTGCGAGAAATCACTCCTACCGGTGACTCCGGTGAGTTTTTTAACAAGACACTGAGTGCCTATGTTCATCTCATGCCAACAGTGAAACACGAATTCCAGCGCATTCGACCGGAGATGTACCGGGTAATCAGAGGGCTGGAGGACGGTGAGGATTTTGACCTCAACGCTACGGTCACCGCCGCGGTTGATATCCGCGCACGCATTACCCCCTCTTCCAAGCTGTACACGGCCCGCCGGCAAACCGAACGGGATGTTGCCGCATTGTTTCTTTTAGACATGAGCGCTTCCACAGATGAGCCGCTGGAGCCGCAAAAGCAGGAATTGACCGATGACGATACCGATGACTGGCTGAGTCTGTGGAAGAAGCGGCCGATGTCAACACAGCCCAAGCCCAGACGTATCATCGACGTTACTAAAGAGGCCCTGGTTATTATGTCCGAGGCGCTGGAAGAGATCGGTGACACTTATGCCATCTACGGCTTTTCCGGCCATGGTCGGGACAATGTGGAGTTCTACCATGTCAAATCTTTCTCCGAGGGCCTCTCTCCCGCAGTTAAGGGTCGCATTGGTGCTATCGAGCCCAAACGTAGTACTCGCATGGGGGCCGCGCTCCGTCATGCCGTAGAGAAGATGAAGGATCTCTCCTGCCGGGTCAAACTCCTCGTTCTGCTCAGCGATGGCTTTCCCCAGGACGTTGACTATGGCAGCGACCGACGCTCCATTACCCATGGCCTCCGCGACACCATGATAGCCCTAAAGGAGACGGAGAGAGAAGGGATTCTCCCCTTCTGTCTCACTGTAGACAAAGCCGGCCATGATTATCTTAGAGAGATGTGCCAGCCTTCCCGCTACCTGGTAATTGAAGACATTGCTTCACTGCCCAGCGAGCTACCCAAAATCTATCAGCGCTACATCCGCCCGCACGACCGGTAAAATACATCGCGGTAAATGTCATTACCTTGACCGGCGAGAGTTTGCCTCCACCCCAGGAATGGGGTAATGGAAAGAGAGAAACAAAGGGAGGGAGGGGGGATTTTCATCTTAGAATCACCTATTGCCTTCAAGGAGGAACGGATGCCACAGTCATCAAAACCCGAGCCATTTGTTATTCACGTAGACGAAGAAGTGCTAAGCGATTTGCAAGAGCGCTTAGCCCGCATTCGCTGGCCAGGAGAAATCCCTGATTCTGCTTGGGACTATGGGACCAACCTTGCTTACGCAAAAGAACTGGTCGAATACTGGCGAACCAAGTACGACTGGCGGGCTCAGGAGCGGGTGCTTAACGAGTTCCATCACTATCGCGCGACTGTTGAGGGGACCGGCATTCATTTTATCCATGAGCCGGGGAAAGGGCCCAAGCCCCTACCCCTTATGATTATCCACGGCTGGCCAGGGTCGTTTTGCGAATTCACCAAAATCATTCGTCCTCTGACCGACCCGGCAAGTTTTGGCGGGGATCCAGCCGATGCCTTTGATATTGTTGTTCCCTCGCTCCCCGGTTATGGCTTTTCCGATCCTCCCCAAGAGCGAGCAGTGAATGTTCAGAGAATGGCTGATCTGTTTGCCCATCTGATGACCGACATTCTGGGCTATTCTCGTTATGGTGCTCAAGGAGGAGATTGGGGATCGCTGGTTACTTCACGCCTGGGCTTTGCTTTCCCCGCAAACCTAATTGGCATCCACCTTAATATGGTGGGCGCCGCTCCCCATCCAGAAAACCGCCAGAACCTCTCTACGGCCGAACAGAACTGGCTAAAAGACATGGACCGTTGGCGTCAGGAGGAAACCGGATACCAGTCGATTCAGGGAACCAAACCACAAACCCTGGCCTATGGCCTCAACGATTCGCCCGCGGGTCTGGCTAGTTGGATTGTGGAGAAATTCCGTACCTGGAGTGACTGCAACGGTGATGTAGAGCAGTCTTATACCAAGGATGAGCTTTTAACCAACGTTATGATCTACTGGGTGACCGGAACCATTAACTCTGCCTGCCGTCTTTACTATGAGATGCGTCATCATCCGTGGCGGCTAGACAAGGACGAACGCATTACCGTACCCACAGGAATAGCCTCTTTTCCCCAGGAATTGGCCAGGCCGCCCAGGGAATGGGCAGAGCGAGTGTACAATGTCCAGCGCTGGACCGATATGCCCAGGGGCGGGCACTTTGCGGCCATGGAAGAGCCCAAACTGATTGTTGAGGATATCCGCGCCTTCTTCCGCGGGCTGAGATAGGAAGGCTGAATAACATGTCTTTAAGGAAGCAGCCTATGAAACTCTTTTCTTTGATCACCTCTATATGTTTGCTGGTCTCAAGTGCCGGCCTGGCCCTAGCCCAGCAAGACTTCAGCAAAGTCGAAATCAAGGCAACCCATGTTAACGGTAACATTCACATGCTGGAAGGATCGGGCGGTAACATTGGCGTTTCCGTAGGATCTGACGGTATTCTGCTGGTAGACGACCAGTTTGCTCCACTGGCGGATAAAATTCGAGCCGTCCTTAGGGACCTTGGTGGCGGCAAGCTAAAATTTATTCTCAACACCCACTGGCATGGCGATCACACTGGCGGGAACGAAGTCTTTGGACCCGAAGCTCCGGTTATTGCCCATACCAATGTCCGTAAGCGACTGATGACCGAACAAAAGATCCGCAATCGGGTTATTCCGCCTAAACCTAAAGAAGCCTGGCCCGTTATTACCTTTGATGCCTCCCTATCGGTCCATTTCAACGGGGAAGAAATCAAAGTGATTCATTTCCCCCAGGGCCATACGGATGGGGATAGTGTTGTTTTCTTTACCGGATCCAACGTTGTCCATATGGGAGACGATTTCTTTCCCGAACGGTTTCCCTTTGTTGACCTTGACAGTGGTGGAGATGTCGAAAGCCTGGCAAAAAACATTGAGGCAGTCATCGACCAGCTTCACCCTGAGGTCAAGGTTGTCTCTGGCCATGGACCGCTTTCTACATTGGATGGCTTAAAAGCCTACCATCGCATGTTGGTTGAAACAACGGACACAGTCCGTCAGCAGGTGGCTGCGGGCAAGAACCTGGATGAAATCCAGGCCGAAGGTTTACCTGACAAATGGCAAACCTGGGGATCCGGGTTCATCCCCACTGACCGATGGATTGCAACCATCCACCGGAGTCTTACAAAATAGTGCCCTTACCAACGAATATCCATTGGGGTAAGAGCAAACACAAATCAAGGAGGTATCAACATGGCAGGACGGCTGGAAGGTAAAGTTGCTCTAGTAACCGGCGGCGGCTCGGGGATCGGCAGGGCTTCTGCCCTAACGTTTGCCCGCGAAGGAGCCAAGGTCGTGGTGGCTGACGTGGTTGTTGATGGCGGTGAAGAAACCGTAGGGATGATCAAGAAAGCCGGTGGCGATGCCATCTTTGTCAAAGCGGACGTGTCCCAGGCAACCGAGGTAGAGGCATTGATCAACCAAGCGGTTGAAACCTACGGGCGGTTAGATTGTGCCTACAATAATGCGGGCATTGAGGGAATAACAGCTTCTACCACCGAGTGCAGCGAAGAGAACTGGGAACGGGTTATTAGCATCAACCTTAAAGGTGTATGGCTATGCCTGAAGCATGAGATTCCTCAGATGCTCAAGCAGGGCAGTGGAGCCATTGTTAATACGTCGTCGGTAATGGGTCTGGTTGCTGGCCAGGGATTGCCAGCTTATGTTGCCAGCAAGCATGGAGTGGCCGGGCTGACCAAAACCGCGGCTCTGGAATACGCTAAAGCAGGCATTCGGGTCAATGCGGTTTGTCCGGGTGCTATCCGCACGCCCATGGTCGAACGCTTCCTTAACAAAGATCCACAGCTCGAGGCCCAGCTTACCGCGCAAGAGCCCGTTGGACGGATGGCGGCTCCAGAAGAGGTTGCCGAGGCTGTGGTGTGGTTATGCTCGGATGCCGCCTCGTTTGTCACCGGTCATACTATGTCCGTGGACGGTGGCTGGGTAGCACAGTGAAGGTAGAAAATGGGTGATAGCTTGGACAACCTAACCACACTGCCGGTGGGATGTTAAGACACTCTAAAGGGAGACAGCAAAATGGCAGGACAACTGGCAGGCAAAGTTGCTCTAATAACGGGTGGAAGCGCGGGCATTGGCCGGGCTACTGCGCTGATGTTTGCTCGGGAAGGA
The DNA here is from genome assembly GCA_965220955.1 of uncultured Binatia bacterium (SeqCode). Classification (GTDB taxonomy): domain Bacteria; phylum Desulfobacterota; class Binatia; order Bin18; family CBDCRK01; genus CBDCRK01. Next base: position 19,192 of record CBDCRK010000043.1, read on the forward strand.
GCCAAGGTCGTTGTTGCCGACGTAGTCGTTGAGGGTGGTGAAGAAACCGTAGGTATGATCAAGAAAGCTAATGGTGAAGCTATCTTTGTTAAAGCGGACGTGTCCCAGGCAACCGAGGTAGAGGCATTGATCAACCAAGCGGTTGAAACCTAACTCAACACATCAAGATCCCCTGGTTTGATCTGTCTGTTGTTGTTCACGGATGCGTTGGGCAACATCTTGCCCGATCTCGAAGATCTCCTGCGCAGTATGCGGGCGCTCGTTCAAGAAAATCTGCAAACCTACCGTTAGTGGCTCTACTCGTTCAAGAAAATCTGCAAACCTACCGTTAGTGGCTCTACTATCTCTGCGGCTTGCGATTCAGTAACCATCTTTAGGATCTCTTTGGCGTAGCCAGCGGCGGCGGCGGGAATAAGGAATTCCTTCGCGCACCGGATGACATCTTCTTCGGTTGCAGCGGTATCTAGGAAAGACGGTGCCAGCTTTAATGCTTCCTTCCACTTGCCCCGAGCTCCTAGAATCGTTACCAAAGTGTGCAGCACATTCCAATCATCAGCCTTTTTATCTGCAGCCTCCTGTGCCCAGAGCTCCGCGTCTGCAAGATAGTCTGTTAAGCCGGCTTCGTAGAAAACCCAGGCGAGATCGTTTAGATTTTCAATAGTTCTTTCCGACTGCTCCAGATACTGCTGGGCTTGATGGTATACGGTTTGGGGATCATCTCCACGCGTCAAGCGAAGCTCGATGAGAAATGGCCATACCCAGGAATTCCTGCCCTGCAGATCGATAGTAGCGAGATATGCCTGCTCCGCCTCATTGTAACGTTTTAAGTGCCGGTGGAGAAGTTGGCTGAGTTCTGCCCAGCCCCACGCAACGTTCGGCTCCAGCTCAATCGCCTTCCGATATGCCTGCTCGGCTTCTTCGTAACGATCCAAGTGTTCATACAATAGCAGGCCAAGATTTGCCCAAGCCCAGGCATAATCCGGCTCCAGCTCAATCGCCTTCCGATATGCCTGCTCGGCTTCTTCATAGCGCTCTAAATTATCTTGCAAAAGAACGCCTAGCTGCGACCAAGCCCAGCTAGAGTCGGGTATAAGCTCGATCGCCTTGCGGTACGCCTGTTCTGCCCCATCGTAACGCTCCAAGTGTTCATGTAATAGCCGGCCAAGATTTGCCCAAGCCCAGGCATAATCCGGCTCCAGCTCAATCGCCTTCCGATACGCCTGCTCTGCCTCTTCAAAACGAGCTAGGTGTTCATGCAATAGCCGACCAAGATTTGCCCAAGCCCAGGCATAATCCGGCTCCAGCTCAATCGCCTTCCGATACAGCTGTTCCGCTTCTTCAAAACGATCTAGGCGTTCGTGCAGAAGCTCGCCCAAACTAGCCCAAGCCTCAGGGTAATGAGGATCAAGTTTGAGGGCTTCACGGTAGGCTTGCTCTGCTTCGTGGAGCCGCTCTGGTTCCTTTTGCAAGGCGTCACCACGCTGGATCCAGGCGGCAGCATCTTGAGGTTCCACAGCAAAAGCCCCATCCTCCTCACTAGGCATCTTTGTCTGGGCCTTGTAAGGAAGCTCGGGCTGTTCAACCCCCAGCAGATTTGCAAGGCTGCGCACCGAGTCTGGAATGTCTGAAGTTGTGAAGAAATCGTCTGGCGTAGCTTGTACAATTCTTCTTTTAAGCTCAGGTCGCGGTGCCAAATTGACAATCTCTTGATAAGCCCAGTAAAGGTCCTCGCGCCGTTCAGGATCAAGCCGGCCAGCTTCCTCAGCAAGTTTTGCAGCAGATTTCACTAGCTCCTCGCCTTCGTAGAATTGCACCATAAAGATGACTACTGCGCGGACGCGATTTGAAGGATGACCTCGTCGGCGCAGTAGATAGTAAATATTGTACAAACGCTCGGCCGCTTGGTATAGCTTTTTACGGCTGGAGCTGTTGACAACCATTACTGCTCCACGATCGACTAACCGATGAAGTAATGCACTGACCTTGCTCACCTCCATGCGGGCCGCCTGCGCGACCTCTCGGGCGTTTGCTGGACTCCAGAAATCCAAGAGGATCACAAAGACTTTGCGCTCTGCAGCGGCAAGGCTGTCAAGGTGGCTTTTGAAATACTCTGTATGGTCGTCAATGAGTTGGATAAGGTGGTCCATGAGTTCCCGGAAGGACCTTTTTGCTACGAAGGCAGCAAGGATTTTCAAGAGACGCGGGTTGCCGCCAGTCAGGATTTGTATAGGCCGCAAGCGAGACCTCAGTACTTTGACCCCCGAGACGGCCTCCCACAGCGTTCGACATTCTTTTTGGTCCAGCGGCTTTAATTCATGGAATGAGAAAAGCTCAAACCATGCTTTGTCAATACTTTCTATCTCCTTGAAATGAGTGGTCGCAGTACCAAGCATCATCAGGCGTGGTTCGTTCTGTAGTGTATGCCGCAAGTCCCAATCATCATGACCTCCTAACTGTTCCCCGAGAAGCATATTTAGGTTTTCAACAATCAGCAGGACGCGCTTGCCTTGTTCATCTGCAAAGTCCATCAACTGGGCCAGGGCACGCTCGCGCAATCGGTTCTCACTATGCTCCGCTTTCAGGTCCTTGTATGCACAGTACCAGCGTGAGTCTTTAGTCTGATCCGCTAGATGGAACAGGGCCTCTAACCAGAACTCGCCTGGACTCAATACCTCATACGCTTCCTCGGGAAAGACAAGGGGGAACCATTGGCTGCTTAGGGCTAGGTTAGCTCGAACCTCTGCAGCCACCCGGAGTACCAGCATGGTCTTACCAATGCCGCGTGGGCCTATCACAAGAACGTGCTGGTTGGATGGTCCGGTATTTTCACGAAGCGTTTCTAAAATCAATTCGAGGTAATGCTCCCGCACAACGAACGAGCGGATTAGTTCCTCGTCACCACGAAAGCCCGGGTTGTATTTGAGCTGGGGCAGAGCCATAGCTTACTCCTTCCGTTTGCAGGCAGGTAGAAAGCTAAAGCCAAAACGTGCCTTCCACCAATCCTTCAGCAATTTTGAGACGAACTTGTAGGCGTCTCCCTCTTTGCGTAGGTAACCGTCGTGTTCCAGAATGCCCAGGATTTCGCGCAGGATATCAGCGGAGCGCCGGTTTTCACTTTCAAGAGCATACTCCTGGCACAAGATCTCGGCGGCTTCCGTAGTGAGATGGCTAGTCACTGCAGCCTCCGAAAGGAGATCCAAAGCCAGCGGATGGAGCTCTGGACCGAGCACCATTTTCAGGCGCTCTTCTAGATGACTTAATTCAGCATGGCCTCGAGTACTGAGCATTTCGCGTTCATATACCTCCGTCACCAACTCCTCTGAGACTTCTTGGAGACTACGTAATTTGCAAGCCCGATAGACATGGTCAAAAAACATTTGAACATGATGAGGAATATAGGACCCGAGCCGCTCCAATATTTGCTTTATGGCCTCTGGGTGGAAGGTGAGGTTGTACTCATTTGCTAGTGCTTGTAAACAACCTGCAGCGGCAGTAGAGGTCCAGGGGCTCAAATCGAAAGGAGTGAATGTATTTATCGTAGCGCTGAGCCCAGCCTGTTGAAGGATTGGCTCGAGGCCAATGGAGCCGGTCACTACAAGCCGCACTTTACCTCGGTGGCGGATACTATTCTCACGGAGCCATGACATGAAGGCGTCTGTCTGCCGTCGGCGCTCCGGAGTGATTTGATAGTTGGCACCCTTGAGCAAGCGATTCACTAAAATGGGCACCTCATCGAAGAACACCACCACAGGTTTCTCGGACGCAGCAAGCGCTGTGAAGAGGCTATCGCCTTTTGCTTGCCAGTCGCCTCCGGTGAGACCGCTGCGTAAAGTGACAGTGAGGTCTTCGATCTGGAGCGATTCAATGTGTTCGGTGACCTTACTAAAAATGTTCGCAAAAACGCCCTCAGTCTTGTCCCAGAGTGAACCGTGAGGGCGAGTGGCGACGCCTAATTGTGCGATCGCGTCGGCGGGCAGCTCAGCCTTTTGCAGGTCCACATGTAAGCACAAGTAGCGGTCCTCCATGCGCCGGGCTGCTTCACGCATTAGGCTTGTCTTTCCAATCCGTCTTTGAGCAACCAGCAATAGGTGGGCACCTTCCTTAAGATATTCGATGAAGAGTTCGAGTTCTTGCTCTCGGTCCCAGAAGCTGTCCCCGACCGCCCAGTTACCAAGTGCCCGTTTTAGTCTCAGTTTATTCATAAGTTTATGCCAACAATTTTGTTGCCAACAATTTTGTTGCCAAACTATGAAAAATCGAAACATCTGTCAATATATGCCAACAATTTTGTTGTCATTATTTGGAGATGAAGATTCCTTACGTCCTGTTGAAACCGAAACCCTACTTCTCTGCCTCAACGGCGGCCCTTGACGCTGTGGGCCAAGGGAAAGTAGAGAGATACATTACAGGGCATGCTGTCACCACACTTGCCTATCTTTTCCAGAGACGGCTTAGCTCCGCAAAAAGCAGGCGTGTTCTTGCTGACCTATTGTCGAAGATGTGTGTAGCCCCTATAACTGATGTGGCAGTCCGGCGGGCTTTGAGCGGAACCTAAAGATTTTGAAGACGCTGTCAGTCATGCAGCAGCCCAGGAAGCTGGAGTCTCTGTGATCGTGACCCGCAACGTTAGTGATTTCGTTAGGAGCACTATGCCTGCTGTACTACCAGAGGTCTTTCGTCCTGAATAGTGATTAAGGAGATTGTGTATGCGTCAGTCTCTCAATAAGTCCATGGTTCTTTTCACCGCTCTTCTGAGCATGGCATGCACGGTACGGTTGGCCCAGGCACAAACCACCTACCAAACCAAGGACGGGTTTTCGTTTCGCGTGGAGGTGGTGGTCGGAAATCTGGAGATTCCCTGGGCTCTGGCTTTTGCTTCTGACGGTAGGATTTTTGTTACTGAGCGGCCTGGCCGAGTGCAGATAGTGGAGAACGGAAAGCTGCGTCCAGAGCCGGCAGGGACTATTGCTGAAGTTGTCCACATTGGTGAAGGTGGCCTTATGGGCCTTGCCCTGGACCCGCAGTTTGCCGAGAACCATCTGCTCTACATGTGCTATACCGCTCGTAACCAACATGGAACGCTAATCAACCGTGTAGTGCGGTACCGTGAGGACTCAGGCAAAATCGTGGAGCCCAAGACTATCTTTGACGATATTCCCGGCGCTCGCTTTCATGATGGCTGCCGAGTGCGCTTTGGTCCAGATCAAAAGCTCTATGTTACAACTGGCGATGCTGTGGACCGCGACCTGGCTCCCCAAATGCACAGCATGGCGGGCAAGATTCTGCGCTTAAACCCCGACGGAACCACCCCTTCGGATAATCCTTTTCCCAACTCACCCATATTCTCCTTAGGCCATCGTAATCCCCAGGGGCTTGACTGGCATCCCATGACTGGAGTTGCCTTCAGCACTGAGCACGGACCTTCCGGCTTTGACGGCGCACCCGGCGGTGATGAGATGAATCTTATTGAAGCCGGAAAGAATTACGGCTGGCCTATGATCCACCATCAAGAGACACGGACCGGCATGGAAAGCCCCTTGCTTGAATTCACGCCAGCCAACGGCCCGGCAAGCGGCGCCTTCTACCAGGGAGACCGGCTCTCCGGGTTTAAGAACAACTTTTTCTTTGGCGCGGTGCGCGGTAGATACCTCTATCGGGTGGCACTCAAGCCGCCGGAATACCGCAGCGTGGAGTCACATGAAGCGTTGTTGGCCAATGTTTTTGGTCGTATTCGTGAGGTAGCTGATGGGCCTGATGGGGCCCTCTACTTTACTACCAGCAATCGTGACGGCCGTGCCCAGCCACAGCCTGACGACGACCGCCTCCTGCGCATTGTGCCGGAAAAATAGGGGCGAATCTTGTATTCGCCCCATTCTCTGCGGTTCCCTCAGGGCGATCACCAGGATCGCCCCTCCAGGATGGTGGCTAGATTGCCCGGCCGGGTCTTACCCAGCCACGCTCTTCTGTACTGGCAGTCCACCTACCTGTTCGGTGGTTTCATACTGATAGCCGTGTTCTGCAACATTGAAGGCCATCGTCTGCTTATACTTTCTCCCATAGTTATCAACAAAGCGAACATCTAACCGGTATCGCTCTCGGTGCAGACCGTTCTCCTGGATCACTAAGACACTGTCCTTAAAGGATGCCGGTGGCAAAATGGTATCTGCGGCATTAAACACCTCGGCAAAGACCATTTCACAGGCCATATGCATCCAGCGTGCTTCATTGCCAATAGCAATGCGTGTGGGTGGAGGAGGGCTAAGCATTGTATTTGAGAGAGTATCCTTGACCCTGATATCAAGCAGGGTCAAGCTCTTTTCAGAATCCCGATTCAGAAGCCGAATGGGGATTACAAGAGAGGTTACCTGACGCATATGATTAGGAGCTCCCCCTAATGCTTGCTCCCAGTGTTTGGCCCGACTCCCCTCTCGCCAGGCAAACCCGATCCTGGCTGGGGGAAACACCCGCCGGAGTTGAATCACACAGGAAAATAGCGATGTTGGCACTAAAACCAGAAGCAGAAGAAAAATCGGATCGGTTATCTCTTCTATCTGCACTTTATAAGCAAGACCCGCGATCACCCCAAGCGGGGTAAGTATGGCAAGCGCAAGATACAATGATTTTCTCATGAGAATCACCTGTCCGCCACTAATTCTCTCCTCCTTCTGCTAGGGCTGCCCACTGGGCAAATCGTTGCTCGAGATCCTCAACAACCTTTTGGTGCTCATCCGTAACCTCTTGGACCTGCCGGTGGTCAGTAAAGAGATCACTGTTGGCGAGCAGCGCTTCGATCTCAGCTTTGCGACCCTCTAGCTCTTGAATCTGCCCCTCCAGCTCGGTAATACGCTTTTCTTGCCTCTGTCGCTCGGAGCGAGCAAATTTCTGCTGTTCACGGAGGACTCTGCCCCGTTTGACCCCATCGCTTGTGACCTCGGTCTCTAGCGCCGGAGACCCATAGCCAGTACTTGAGGTTAACGACTTTGCTTCACCACCCTCTATCCTGTGTTCGGCATCTTGTGTTCTTCCCTGTTCCGCTTCGCGCTCCTTCCATTCCAGGAACTCGCCAAATGTCCTAGGATAGACGCCCAGAACGCTGTCCTTTCGACCCGGCTCAGGACCGGCTTTCATTTCCATAACTTTGTTCACCAAACCATCCAAGAAATAGCGATCGTGGGAAACAATAAGAACCGTGCCCGTGAACTGTTGGAGCGCCTCTTTGAGTACGTCTTTGGTGCGAATGTCAAGGTGGTTCGTTGGTTCATCCAGGATAAGAAAATTTACGGGTTGCAGGAGCATCCTGGCAATGGCCAGGCGACTCTTTTCTCCACCACTCAAAACCGCTACCCTTTTCTCCACGTCCTCGCCTGAGAAGAGAAAGGCACCCAGAAGGCCGCGCAACTTAGGCACCATCTCCAGATTTGCCCCTTGCATCACCTCTTGATAGACACTGTGCTCGCCCTGCAGCTTCTCTGCTCGGCTTTGGGCAAAATAGTCGAAGTCTACCTGATAGCCTATTCGCCGCTTCCCGCTCGTAGGTTCTTCCAACCCAGCAATGATCCGGCTTAAGGTAGACTTGCCCACCCCATTGATGCCAACAAGCGCGACCTTATCCCCACGTTCAATGACTAGATTAATGTTTTTAAAAACCTCCAGTTCTCCGTAACGTTTGCTGACACCTTCCAGCTCCAGGACAATTCGGCCATTACGCCTAGCCAATGGAAAGGCGAAGTGGACCTTTCTGGGGTTATCCTGGGGCGGCTCCAGGCGCTCAATTTTCTCCAAGTACTTAACCCGGCTTTGTACCTGTGAGGCCTTGCGAGCATTGTAACGAAAAGAGTCAATAAAGCGCTGGACTCGCTCGATTTCTTCCTGCTGCTGCTCATAGGCCTTGAGGTAGAGTTCGAGGTTATGCTCGTACTGCCTTTCAAAGCTGGAGTAATTGCCCGAGTACTCGGTAAGTGTTCGGCGGTCCAGGGCAACAATACGTATGATCAAACGGTCCAAAAAAGCCCGGTCATGGGAGACAACAATAACACTTCCTTCATAAGCCTTAAGGTATCCTTCGAGCCAAATGAGGGAGTCAAGATCAAGATGGTTGGTAGGTTCGTCAAGGAGCAATAAGTCCGGTTTCTGCAGGAGGAGCTTAGCAAGGGCAATTCGCATCTGCCAGCCGCCGCTAAAGGTTTCTGTAGGCCGGTCAAACTGGTCTTCATCAAAGCCTAGACCACGCAGTACCTTTGCCACCTCAGCGTCTGCCCGAAAACCTTCCAACTCCTCAAACCGATGCTGCAACTCACCATAACGTAGGAGGAGGGGTATGTTCCCCTCTGCCCCATCGCGTCCAAGCTTGCTCTGAATCTCTGCCAGCTCTTCTTGAATGTCGGTAAGCTGCGGTAACGCTGAGCGGGCCTCGGCAAAAAGACTTCGCCCTACCATATCGAGCCCCTCCTGGGGCAAGTAGCCAATGGTTGTCTCTTTGGCCTGGCGGATCTGCCCGGCGTCAGGCTCCATTTGTCCGCTAATGATCTTTAAAAGCGTCGTTTTGCCGCTCCCGTTTGCCCCTACTAGCCCTATCCGGTCCTGTTTACGGATGTGCCAGTTAAGGTTGCGTAACAAATCCTGCCCACCAAAAGACATGGAAAGATTAATAAGGTGCAGCATGAAAGAGGAATACCTAAGAGTCTATTCCCAAAACCATCCGTCCTGTTACCCTGAGGGCTTCGGCACGCCTTTCAAGATCTCAGGGTAAAGTCGGCGAGAGGTCGCAAACGACCAGACCTGTTCCGAGTGCAATCGCAGGGTTCTTCGCTTTGCTCAGAGCAACAACATACACGATAGGAGATTTTGAGACGCGTTCTATAAGATTTTGCAGCTTTTGAACTATTGTAACAGGGATCAGGGGTGAGGGCTACCCGGTTGGCTCTCTATCACCCTCTAGACCACTTGCATCATGAGTTGTTTCCCCATAAGGGTGAGGAACACAAGGAGTATATGGCTTATGCCTATCAGCAAACAGATGATGCTAAGAAAAGTGGAAACTAAGGGCGGGGCAGGCTTTTTGCTCGTGTTTTTCTCCTTCGCCATAGCGGGGTGCTTCTCCCTGCCCAGGCCTCTCTCCTCCCGTGTGGACCTGACAGCTCCGGTCTACCCAGAGCCTCACGATCAGGAATGCCCAGTAGAGCTGCTTACTTCTCCTCCTGCACTTCCTCATAAGCCATTTGCCCAGATCGCTGTGCGCGGTGATGAAGCCCGGATGGAGAAGATGCAAAGGAAAATGAAAGAAGAAGCATGCGGCCTTGGGGCCGACGCGGTTATAACATTTGTTGATAGTTCTACGGTACGTACCTACCGGGACTCTTATCCAACCTGGATGGTGAATCGTCAACCCCACACCATGATAGGTGAGTACGACTTTTCGCTCATCGGCATAGCCATTGTCTATGAGGATCAGGCAAAGAGATAGAGAGGTTGAGTGCTTACCTCAGAAGCGCAAGCCTTGCCAACGGAGAACTAGAAGCTAAGGTCCAGGTTTCCCTGTTCTTCGGTCTTATCTCTTATCTCTGTCCGGACGGATTTTACCCGCAGCACCCCAGCCTTAGCTTGCAGCCAACCTTCGATCACCAGAGTCTCCCCTAGCCCTTCTTTACTCTGTAGCAGGGCCAGAAGGTTCTCTTTACCAATAAGCCGAAGCCCAAGCAGGGAGACTTCCCTCAGATGGTCCAGGCTTTGGTAGGCTGCAATGACAGACTCTATTTTGGCTACCTTCAAGGTCCACCTCTCCCCTTTGATCCACACAGTGAGCATAGGAGGGATAGAAGCTTGCGGTTTAGAGGTAGGCTCAAGCACACCGGTGAGACGGATCAGGGGCGAGGGTTGTACACTCGGAACAGAGCAACCACTCCCCTGGGCAGATACGTGCACGGGACAAATCAGGCAAAACAAGAAAAGAGAGGTTAGTGTAGCAATCCGTAGAGACATGGCCTTTTGTCTCCTTCTCTGTACCGTTTTATCGCAAATCGCACTCCTAGTTGAAACCAGAAACTCTGGTCTTCTTCACACCAACCACATTCCGCTGGCAGGGAAAGTTTCTATGTCTTTTTTTCACATGAGACTTCACACCTGGGTGCCGTCGTGCAGGATGGCCTCACGTCTGTGGATGTACTGGCGGAAGCCCCCCAGGTCTACAGAGTCGCCTCCGGCATCGGTTCGATATACGTCCAGCGTTGCTTCTTTGCCCTCTATAACCTCTTTGGCCAACAGAAGACTATGGATCAAGCTTGATTTCCCAGAGCTATTTGCTCCGAAGATGAGCGTCAGCGGGCGGATAGGCACTCGCTGCGTTTCAGCAAAAGCCTTGAAGTTTCCCAGGCGAAGAGCGGTGAGCACCTTTTTTCCTTACGGTTTACGAATACGAATACCGCGGCGGGCCACTACAATCACAGCCCCTGTAAGTCTTTCCAAATCTAGCTGCTGGAGGGCGGTCTTGGTCAATTCCAGATATCCTCGTCGATTTTCTTCGTCCAAACGAAACAGAAGGACACTAACATGACTGCCCGGAGGATAAGTACGTAAATCTGCAAACCCTTTGTCAGCAGTGATCAGCCATCTGCTTTCTTGCTGTACGCGAGGCCAGAGTTCGCTATCAGGAAGCCCCGACCATCCTTGCATTCCAACCGTTATGGCGTCATAGCCACGCTCAGCAAAAAGATCGGCTACTTGTCGAGGTAGATCTTCATCGATTTTAAGATGGACGGACATTATTTCCCCTGACTTACCAGAGGAATAAAATCCGCAGAGCTAACAGCTTCAGCGGCGAACTTCAACGCTGCCTGAATATCTTCCTGGGTTAAATGCGGATATGCCGCCAGGAGGTCGTCTATCGAATCCCCATCAGCGATGCTGCCTACCAAAACACTCACCGGCACCCGCGTCCCTTTGATACAAGGCACCCCATGATGAATGTCTGGGTCAATAACAATGCGTTTTCTCCAATCTTCTGATAACATTGTTGCTCCTATGCCTATTTTCTTCATCATCAAACTGCCACTTCACCGCAACGTTGGCGTCCACTACCAACGGTTTCACAGCCTTTCTTCTTCTCTCAGGACCGCGGTCACGCAGGCCGTTCTTCCTTCTTCTACCAAGTCGGCTGCCCGAATACCTACGGGACCCACACGTTTCCGCCTCGCCCCCATCCGCTCAGCAGCCTGTTCCCGTTCTCTCTGCAACCGGGCTCCTTCGCGTTGCAGCTTTTGCCGCAGGAAGGTCGCAAAATCCAAACCTCTCTCACCTGCTCTACAGGAAGATTGCGAATTTCCTCTAATAGCTCTTTCTCATATTGCAGTGTCGCCATCTCGATCCCCTCAGAAGAGAGATTCTTGCAGATCCGCAGTTTCCCGATGATCGTTTGTGTTGGATGTCGTGAAATATTTGGCCTGCTCCTCCATCTCGGCAAGAAGCTCTTTCATGTGAGCTTCACGCCACTTGGCTGTAAGGTTGCCAGAGAAGGCGCGGTAGAGGAGAGTTAAAAAAAGTTTCTCTATTTGATCGGAGCTGATAAGTCGACTCTCATCTATTTTCAGAATATTAGAGACTCCCAACTCAAAGCACTCCTGAACGCCTATGGGTGGCACAAGCACTAAAGTAGATTTCAGGTTTCTTGCTGTTATAGATTTTTTCGCAGTATTTGTGATGAACGAACTGAAGTTGTGACCTGCTAATAGCATGTACGTGAATAAGTAATATGGCTTGACTTTTGCCGTGTCCGGACTGATACGTATAAGATTAGGGCTGATGTTAGCGCCAGCTAGCTCATTTGGCACTAGACCGATTTTCCCCGTTGTATCGCCTCGTACTGCCATTACAATATCTTTTGGCTCTAACAAAGTTAAAGGAAACTCATCGGAGAATTCTTTTGGGACTTTCGCGTACTGGTCTACGTTTCGTATTAGAACGTGATTCGGAAGTATATCGCTAATACGCACGACAGGAACACCAAATTCAACATAACCTTGACCGTAAAAAGTCGGATATCTGTAAATAATTTTTGTTACGTCTTGTAATGTTGCGATAGCCCATCTTTTCGGATTCGTCACCGGATCCCCAAACATTTTGTAGAAGAGGGCAGGCAGGATGCGCTCGGCCTTGGCTTCGGCCTCGGCGCGCTTCTTCCGCAGGGTGTCCGCCTGGTCGAGAATCTCCACAATCCGCCGCTGCTCGGAAGGAGGAAGGAGGGGAATTCCAGCAGCTCTTACAACACCGTCGGTCACAGCAGGATAACTTGCTCCGCGCATACGGGAGATTAGAAAAGACACGAATTCCGGGGTCTGAGTCCGATAGAAGAGATATCTATTTTCAACGATCTGAGTATTAGGTCGCAAAACACAGAAACCCGTTGAGGCAATCTGGTCATCTAGGTCGCCAGGTACGATCGCGACTGCATTAAGATTGGGCCTCACAGTCGAAACCAAGATGTCACCTGTACGGACCACCTTCCGCGCCCGACTGGGTGCGTCACGTCCAAACAGCTCTTGAACAGAGATAATTGCCTTATGGTCTTTATCAACAGAAGAAATATCGATGTATTTGAAAGGTGCATCGGGTACAGTCTGCGGGTCACGCAGTTCTGTGGGAAGGCATAACTGCCCGATTTGCAGATCGATCCACTTCACTCCGCCGTCTCCACATCCTGAAGCAGTCTCTCCAGCCCTTCGGCGATCTTCCCTTCGATGCGGAGCACATCGCGGATCAGTTCCGCCGGGTCTTCTTCTGGCGCTTTCTCGGCTACCTGGGGCTTATATCTCCCGGCAGCCAGGTTGTAGTCGTTGTCGGCAACAACTTTAAGGCTTGCCCACCAGCAGCGGGCCTCCTCACTGCCCAGCTCTAAGAGGGTCCCTGCTTCAATGCCGGATGGGGTTTTAAAGCCGGATTCCTTATACGCTTTCCACTGGTGGAGCAGATCAGGAATGTCATTACGCTCCGGCGTTTCGGGTCGCCCACCACCGGTGATCTTGTCTGGATCGAAACCGTCAGATCTGACCTCGTAGAACCACACGTTCTTGGAATCGGGCGCAGCACGTTGCGCCCCTACAGGCTTGCGGAAGACCAACACGCCGGTCTTGACTCCTGCATATGGCTTGAACACTCCGGCAGGAAGGGAGATCACGGCCAGAAGATCGTAGTTCTCTATTAGCTTGCGACGTAATTCTACATGCGCACCGGTCGAGCCGAAAAGCAGCCCTTCGGGCACAACAACGGCGCAACGTCCCCCTGGCGCAAGCGCCTCCATCATTACGCCAAGAAACAGTAACTCGCTCTTCTTCGAGTTTGTCGGTAGGTCCTTGCGGATGGATTCTTTGGGAAGTACCCCGGCGAAGGGGGGATTGGATAGAATGACTTTGTACTTGCGGCGCAGGTCATCCTCGCTCAGGCCGCCCAACTCCGACAGGGTGTTGGCTCGTTTCACTGCGGCATGGCGGATGCTGTGGAGGACCAGGTTCATCATGGCAATACGCATCATCTGGCGAGAGACATCCATGCCATAGATGGAACGTTCGAGAAGACCCCAGTCGGGCATCTTTTCTCCCGGACCCTTGCGATAGGTCTGCAACGTTGGAATATCAGCTTTTGCCTCTTCGATAGACTGACTACGCTTCTCCAGCCATTCCTCGCCGTAGATGGGTACCTTGTGAGGTTCGGTCGAGTATTTGGCAAGAACATATTCCACGGCATCAATCAAGAAACCGCCAGTGCCGCAGGCCGGGTCATAGATCGTATCACCCAAGTCAGGATCAACAAGCTCGACCATCATGGTGCGGACCTGGCGTGGGGTCCGGAACTGACCGTTGAGCGCCGACTGGCCCAGATGGGTCAGGAGGTACTCAAAAATATCACCCTTAACGTCCGTGCCTAGTCTGCCAAAGCTGATACCGTCAATCTCATCCACAACCTGCTTGAGGACGTTGGGGTCAACAACCTCTAGCACAGCATCCCGGAAGTATTCGGCAATCTGCAATTCTTCTTTGACGAGCGAGGCCATGTAGGGAAAGACCTCGTCACGTACAAAGTCCCGCAGAGCAGTGCCGCTCTTAAAGCGCCACTCCTGCCAGCGGTAGCGCTTAGCCTGTTTGGGATAGAGCAACACACCGTTACCACGACCGCTTCCTTCGGTTAGCCGCATTTGCAGCTCCCGGCTGAACTCTTCCTCGTCAAGCAACTTAAGATAGATCAAGTACGACAACTGCTCAATATAGGTCACCGGATTAGTGACACCGCCAGCCCATAGAATGTCGGTGATACGATCTAATTTTCTACGAATATCCTGGTTCATTTGGGGTCAGGCACTCCAACATTTATACCTCAATTTCTTTGACCACAACCTTGCTTTTGGGAAGCTGCGATAAATCTACTGGTTCCTGGATCATACGGATGGCATCAACGAGGTTTTCCCGCGCTTCTCCCAGCGTCGCGCCCTGTGTAAGCGCCCCTGGGACATCCTCTGTCCAGGCCACCCACCACTTCCCGTGCTTTATAAAGTTTGCTCTGACTTTCATAGTGCTCCCTTTTACGCGACCTGCTTTTGGAATATTGAGGCGTTTAAGTCCTCAACAACTTCCTTTAGTCCCTTTTCGCCGAAGAGTTCTACGCCTAATCCAGCCGCATTCAGTACAGACAGAGGCGGCTGAAAGAGGTCACCGATCTCAATCTTACCACGCACAATGCCGCGATTCTTCAGGAACGTTAGGTATTGGGCCTGTTCCGGACTAAGGTTCTTGGAGACCAGCCAGGCCTGGAAATTTTCTGTTAGCTCCTCTTCGCGACTCTTGAGTTGAAAACGCCCCAGGGCAGCGCGGATGAAGTCAATTAGCGTTCCTCCTGGCTGCCGGTACGCCCGGCGGAGGTTGTCTTCATTAAAATACATCTCCGGACTATTGAGACGCTTGGCAAGTTCCGCCTCTTCTTCAGAAGACAACGGATCATCATCGCGAACCTTACGGATCACTTTGTCGTCCTTCACCGCCTGCTGGATGGTTCGCTCCCAGTTGGTGACGTAATCGTGCTTGTCAACGCGCTCGCCTTCTGGGCCGACCTCGACATATGTTACTGCCTGGAGCCATTCATCCTCAAGACCGACTTCCACCAGGTTACCCGGCTCTTTAGACGGAGTCTCGGGACCGCTGGTAACCTGGCCACCACCGGTTCCTGTAAAAATGTCTATGTCGCTGTCATTGAAATATTTATGGTTCCCGAAGAAGTCGTAGATAACGAACTTCTGTTTCTGGATGTGCGGCGCTGTTCGGGTACCACGGCCGCGCATTTGTTGATAGAGAATGGGACTGCGGACTCTGCGACACAAGACAAGGTGTAATATTTCCCGACAATCAAAACCCGTATCCAGCATGCCAACACTAACGGCGATCTGAGGATAATCCTCATACTTAAACTTTCTGATCAGATCGTCAGCATCGGCTACATCTGAGGTGATGACCTCGGCATAACGCCCCTGATGCTCAGGGTGCAGCACGTTCAGGTGCTCGGCTAGACGGGTAGCATGATGCTTCGTAATCGCAAAGACAATGGTTTTCCCAGGATCAATCTTTTGTCCGGGAGCCAGTTCCCTGTAATTCTCCCAGGCCAAACGATCGAATTCCGCCATCATCTTGCGGTTGGTGTCCTCGTTAGTCCACTTCCGCTCAAATTCAGCGGGATCGTAATGTTCTTCATCCACGTCCGCGCCTTCAGCAAGGAGCACAGTGATGCCGGCGGCGAACTTGTAGGGCGCCAGATAGCCCTCCTCAAAGGCTCTCAAGATGGAAAAGGAGAAATCGGGCTCCCCGTCCTTACACTGGTAAAAGCCAAAGGTATTGCGTTCAATGTAGGCCGCCGGCGTGGCCGTTAATCCAATGTGGAGAGCATCGAAGTGGGTAAGGGCCGTTTGCCAGGCGCCATAGATCGATCGATGGCTTTCGTCGGTGATGACAACGTTGAAATATCCGCTGGTAAACTCTTCATAGCGGTTAATCATGGTTTGCAGCAAACATACAGTGATCTCTTGCTCTTGGCGAACAATACCTGGCTTCAGCCAGTAGCTGCTATGCTGGTTAAGAATGTCCTGCAGCGCCTCCAGGGCTTGCTTGGCAAGCTGTTCTCTGTCTACAAGAAACAGAATACGCTCAGCCCGTCCAGCTTCGATGAGGCGTTTCAAGTACAGGCAGGTGATATCGGTTTTCCCGGTTCCCGTGGGAAGTTTAATCAAGAAGCAACGCTTGCCCAGCTCAATTGCCTGATCAAGTGCCTTCATTGCCTCCTTCTGATAGGGACGAATGGCACGCTGCTCCCCCTGGCGCAGGTAATAGTCAGGAATTGGAATGGTGGCGAGAGGTTTATGTTCCTGGCGCCAAGTAGACAAGCCGCTCCAGGTCGCGCCGGGAGTAGAAAGAATTAACTACGCGGGCATCATCATTAGTGTAGTCCCAGAAATAGATCAGCTCACCATTAGTTAGGAATATGAACGGAGCTCCTATTTGCTTGGCATAAGGAAGCGCCTGCTGTTTGGCTCTATAAGGATGAAACGCGGCTCTTTTTGCCTCAATAACGGCTAAGGGACGCCCGTTCTGGGAGAATAAAACATAATCAGCCCGTCCTGTGGGGATCTCATCGCCATCACGAGTTCGTGTTGTCGCCCTAGACTGAAATTCTGCTTGTGGGTCAGAAACACGGCCGGTACCATCCTTTACAGGGACTTCCGTTTGTAC
>CBDCRK010000044.1:0-105279 GCA_965220955.1 uncultured Binatia bacterium (SeqCode)
ACGGTACTGCTGGATGTGCTGTTTAAAAAAATCCCGCTCCAGGTAAAGCCGTAAGAGCGCCGCGGGATCTCTACTGTTGCCCAGGGCCGTATGGGTCACCTCTACCGCTCCGGTTTCACCCAACATAAGCTCCAGCACCTGCTCTACCTTGGCAGCCAGATCATCCTGATGGCCTGAGTCGAGGACGGCAATGTCGTCATCGTCCGAAATCTCGCGTAGCTTCCCTGCCAGTTCAGCGGGAAACCGCCCATGCCCCAGGGCACCCTCGACACCAGGCTGAAAACGACCCATAACGATGCCAACGGCGTAGTCAATCCAGCGTAGCGCCAGACTTTCCCGCCCCAATAGTGCGTCCTCCGTCATCCCCTCTTCGCTGCCTGCCGCCGCTTTGTCCTCATCGTCCTCGCCTTCATCTCTTGTCACGACTGGGGCTGCCAGCTCTATTTCAATTGCCACTCGGTCTTCCTCGCTGATGCCGTAGAGTTGGTATACCTCTTCGTCGATTTGTCGCTCGACCTTGGCAAGTTTCTCAGCGCGAAGGCGTAAAGAATACAACGTTTCGTCCAACGAGCCTTCGCAGAGTGGGGCGATGAAGTCGTAGGTGACCTCATCCTCTTCACTGTCGGCACGGGTCAGTGCGATGCCCTGCTGGACCAATGCTTGGAGTATGTGACTGGATGTTGGGGGGATAGGAAGCCGCGCCAAGTCGCCAACCTGAACATGGACGGTTGGATTAATGAGCTTCAAAGCATACTGAGCAAAGCGAGAATTCATCACAGCTAGAACCAATGAGGCATCATCAGGAAAGACAGAAGAACCCGACACATCAAATATGAACCCACCAGGAGAAAGGCGTGCGCTGAAACGGCCGGAGGTCAGGTCCGTCCACGTCACTCCACGGCGGAAGTAGAAATCAGGCGATTTGATTATCCGAGACCAACCTGAGTTCCCATAGAGAGGATCAGCCCATGCCTTAATTTCATAGCCATTGCGACCATAGTTGATGCAATATTCTTGGTTCCCGTACCAACTACAAAAAGAACCGCCTTTCATGTAGGGGAACCATTTCTCAGGGCGTGCTTGGCATTCGTCTTGGGAAGTACAGCCAAATCCTACTCGTTGTTTCCCAACCTCCCACCAGAAACGTAGAAAGCGAAAGTTATGGCCTGTTGCCATGCCTTGTCTAGGCTGTGCGATGTTCTTCAACTTGGGCAGCTTCTCAAACAACCATCGCAACCCCGGCGTGATCCAGTACACCCAAGGGCTGCCGGGGATGGCATCGAAGTCGGCTTGGCGGTAGCGGTAAACAACCAGACCATCCTCGCTATCTCGTAGCCGGTCTAGCGCCGTCTCGAATCGACGCTGCTTCGTTTCTGCGTTTGGCTCCTTGACTAGGCGAAAGTATGTTCCTACCGCACACTGTCTAAGTTCCTCTTCAGCTTCGCGATGGAGGATATACGCAGCAGTCTGGAGTGTACCCGGGTTCCCCACGTCAAATAGCCCAGGACCAGTATGCGCCAACGACTCGATTATTGCACGATTGCGGATCCACTGTCGAAGTCGTTCGTAGGAACTGATGAACATAAATGAGTGCATGGTAAGCATGCCCACGTATCCACCATCAGTAGCAAGTTCCAAGCAACGCTGAATAAAGGCTGCGTACAGATCGCCCTTCCCGTTGGGGAACGCGTCAACAACAAGTTTCTTAAGCATGTCATTCATCTTCCGCTGGGACATATACGGTGGGTTGGTCACCACTATATCATAGCGGTTAGCCATCACCTCCAGTAACCGCAAACCCTTCGTCGTCTCACCGACAAAGAAAGATTGATCCTGGCCCTGTTCAGCTTGGTGACGTGCGAAGGCGTCCAGCGCTTGGCCGATCTGCATTTCGAGAATTCCCCAGAACTCCCGGCGACCTGCTTCGCTTTCAAATTGTTCACTTGACCAACCAAACAAATCTGGTTCACGGCCTTCACGTTCGTAACGATATCGCTCTTGTTCGACCAACGCATGAATCTCATCATCCAATCGCAGCAACGAGCCGAGCTGCTCCGCATCTTTCAAGCGATCCTGCAGCTCGGTGAGGATACGGTTATAGATCGGACGCGTGATACCCGACTCGGAAAGAAATGTCTGGAGTCGGTTGCCATCAAGCATGTGGATATCCGCACAGGCGAGACGACTTTCGTCCAGTTGAACTTTAGGGTTGAACGTCTTGGCCTTGAGGTATAATGTCAGTGCCGCCAGTTGCACGGCGCGCAGGTCAATGTCGATGCCGTAGATATTGTTGCGGATGATTGCCGCCGGTATATCCTCCTCCTTTGCGACCGACGGCTCATCGGGCCAACCGGGCTGACCGGCGTGTTCCAGCTCTTCACGGTACATCTCAATGAACAGGTCAAACGCTACCAACCCGAAGTGCATTGTACCGCACGCCGGATCGAGCAGACGAATCTCGCTCGCTGGTTTGGTCAGAGCGGTAGGTGAAGATTGAAACGGTACCAAGTATTCAAGTTTGTCGGCTAACGTAGAATCTGGATGCATGCTGATCCAGAGCCGGCCCAAGGTATTCTCGACCAGATAACGCACGATCCAGCGCGGCGTAAACAGTTGGGTGACAGCCGGGATGTCCTGGGCCTCGAACTTCTTCTTCAACAGCCGAGCTTCCCGAAAGGCTTTTTCCAGCTCCTCTGCATTGAAACCTTGATACACCCAGCCGATGGTTTCTTCATTCCCTGGAGCCCATGCCTCTTGTAGCTCTGCGGCATTGAGCATCTCTATCAGTTCACGCAAAGTGCGCGGGCGCGGGAAGAGATGGCTAGCCAGGTTGTGCGGATCGAAGAGCACTTTCAACTCTTTGGCCATCTGCGCACATTGCCAGAGCAAGAAATGTCGGTAGACGGTGTCTACGTCTCCTGCCTTCCACCGTTCCTCCTCCTCTGGATGCTCGACAAGGTAAAATTTGAAGGCGTTCGACTCGGTCCCTCTGGCCAGGGTCTGCCTAGTGAGCTTACGGGCCTCCAGCATTTTAAAGGCCACGAAGCGGTTCAAGTGAGTAAATGCCACCTCCTTCGTAAGCTTCTCAACAGCCTGTCGGCCTCTGAGGCCCGCCTTGGCTTCATCCTCAAGAAACTGTTCCAGCCGCCGGCGCGTCTCTTGTGCCTCAGGATCATCCCGTAAGGCCGGAAGCCGATCCGCTGGCGCTAAGTTGCCGCTCACATCCAGGCCATAAGTCCCCTCCAAGAGCTCCCGGGCCTCAGTCATTAGGAGTGCTCGCGCCCGAAGCGTCATATCGTGGATAACACCGCGCAAATTCTCGTCCATGAACCGACCTCCTACCCGTAGATCTTTACCCGATAATTACCCATTGCTTCTCGGTCCGGGAGATCCATGAACCGGAGGCCCGTGGTTCCCTCAAGTGACCCAGGATAGAAGAGAACAGTGATTACCTCCGTTCGTCCCTGCATCTCATCTAGGAGCCGTGACATGTGGTAGATGGTCGGGGCCATCGCCGCCGCCCGAAGCAAGAACGCGACGTGCCGCTTGGGATCCAGGGGAGCCAGACGCTCTGCCACGAGGTCGGCCAAGGGCTGGAAATCGGGATCAGATAGGTATGCGGTTACTTGCTGCTGGGCAGCCTCAAAGCCGCGGCTCAGCTCTAGGGCCACGACCGCCTGGACCCCCTCAGTAGCATCGATCGCTTCCCATAAGAGGTCACCCATCGAGACCGAGACTGCCTCCCAACCGTGGTTTTCCAGGCGCGTCGCTAGATGACGTGCCTCCCGCCGAAGCTCCCACTCTTCGCGAGGATTGTAGCGAAGGATGGCAAAGGGAAGATCCCGATAAACACTGACCCGAGGGGGCTTAGCCAAAAGATCTTGCTCTAACAGCTCAATGCGTTCTTTCAACGAGAGCATAGGCATACTCCACGAGTGACTCTGTCGGAAACGTGATGCGGACGATCGACCCTGCTGCATAATACTCTAGCAGACGACGCTGATGGGCTTCCATAAAGAAGCGCTCTACCGCTGAGGGGGAAAGAAAAAACAAGCGCCACCCAGGGTCTACAACTAGGCGCTCTCCTGACGGTTGGTGCCGCCGCAGGTAAAAGGCAATGTAGGCAAATGCCTCTATTGGCAAGTAGATCGGCGCCAGACGCTTGTTCACTGCGCCTTGTAGCAGGCCAAAATCCCGCAATGTAGCCATTAGTCCCTGGGCTACCCTAAGGATCGTCGATTCAGACCAGCGGCTTGTCGTTTTTCCCTCATCAACCCAGTGAGCGACGGTCGCCTGAATGTCTTCTACGGTGACATCAGTCCTTCCCTGCGACAGAAAACGTGCGAGCGCTTCTGTGACAACATCATGGAGGAGAGGGTCAGCCTGTGCTGCGTGAAAATATAGAACAAGGTCCAATCCCTGCCTGGAAAATTGTCCTTTGGTGAGGATGACAAGAGCCTTTGTCACTTGTTCGTCGGTCAGATAGCGCTGACGAAAGATCGCCAGAATATCTTCAACCCGAGATCGTGAAGCCTTGCCGAAGATGTTATCCCGCCGAAACCGATCCAGATTCTCCGACACCGCGAGCGCCTCGTCCCAATTAGCCAGTAGGGTTTTCGTATCTGCCAACAGAGCACCTGCCTTGATGATCTTGCTGCAGTAAATTGCATTCGTACTATCTGTCATCAATCCTTCCACTTCTCCTAAAATGCTGACCCCCGACGACCGGATACAGATGCACCGTATGATGCTTATTACCACAGGTAAGGCCCGCTGTGCCATGCTCCTGAGCGATCCTATCTCCGTAAAGCCAAGCAACTATGATGCTCCTTGACAACCGTCCAAGCCTCTATGGTAGGTTGCCCCCCGTGCCAGCAAAGGATGGACAAAAGACCACCAAGGGGGAAAGGACGGCCGCTTACAGCCCACGATCTGCGGTCCACCAGGGAGAACAGCAGCAGGGAGTGTTCTTCGGCTGGGTTTCTGTGTGTGGCCTATGGTATTCAGTATACCTTTGGTATCTTCCTACCGGCAATCTCGGCTGAGCTGGGATGGAGTCGCACCAGCCTCTTGCTGCCGTATTCGCTCTATGTCTTTATTTATAGTGGCCTGGGAGTGGTCACGGGTAGGCTAACCGACCGTTGGGGACCGCGTGTGGTGGTTATGTTGGCAGGCTGGTTGCTCGGCTGCGGTATTATCCTGATGAGCTCGGCGCACGCCCTTATGACGTGACCGGCAGTTATGCCGCCGCTTTTATCCTGTTTTATTCTGGGTGCAGTGCTGAACACGGCGGCATTCTGCCTTCTGCTTACGCTAAAAACGCCAGTCTATCCTGCTAGCTCTTCGGCGAAGAGTTTTTTAACCCGTTCCCAGGCATCGTTGGCTGAGGATTGGTGATAGGAATCACGTTGGTCGCAGAAGAATCCGTGATCCGCTTCGGGGTAAACTATAACCTCGTGACGAATGTTGCTCTTCTGCAACGCAGACCTGACGGTCTCCACCTGATCCATGGGAATAAAAGCATCCTTGGCACCAAAGAGGCATAGGATGCGTCCCTTTATCTTCGAAGTACGCCCGACCGTAGATGGAGCCCCTCCTGGAGCCTGATCTGCGGCAATCCCACCGCCATAGAAGCTGGCAGCGACCTTAACCTCGGTCTCACAGGCGGTGAGATAGGTCATGTGCCCTCCAATACAGAAGCCTATGCAGCCAATTTTTCCCTTCTTCACATCCGCTTGGTCATTGAGAATGGTATAGGCGGCCCTGGCATCAGCAATCATCTCCTCAGCCTTGAGAGCCGACGCAAGCTTTATTCCTTCGTTGAAGCCGGTTTCGTCATACCCATACTCAGCACCTGGTCCTGTCCGGTAAAAGTAGTCGGGAGCCAGCGCTACATATCCCTCACGCGCAATGCGTTCGGTGACATTGCGGATATGAGAGTTGACCCCAAAAATTTCCATAAAGACTAGTATTCCAGGGTATGGACCTCCTGCGGTTGGCCGGGCCAAGTAGCCACCCATGGTCTGTCCGTTAGCATTTGTGGTCACTCGTTCGGTTTTAATTTCCATCTTCTTGTTCCTCCTCATTGTGTTACATTAAGCTGCTGGTTGTGTCCTCACATATCTCCGAAGGTCCTCTTCTGTCAACTGCTTTTTTTGACCAACTGCTTTGGTTGACCTGATCTCTAGTCTATGGTTAGCTAGGACTAGCATGTTCTTCCGTCTTGTCCTTTTGTTCACTTTGCTCCCTCTAATTGAACTCTATCTTCTCATCAAAGTGGGAACCTATCTGGGAGCAGGTCCGACTATTCTACTGGTTCTGGGAACCGGCGTGATAGGCGCTTATCTGGCCCGTCTAGAAGGCTGGCGAACCTGGCGTAATATGCAGGAGAACTTGAGCAGAGGGATTGCTCCTACGGGCGACTTGGTGGATGGGGTGCTGATCCTGGCTGCAGGGCTCTTGCTCATCACCCCTGGGATCCTGACGGATGCCGTTGGCCTAGGATTGCTTTTCCCTCCCACTCGCTCTGCTCTCAAAGAATATCTCCGACGTAAGCTGGAAGAACATGCCCGTTCCACGGATATAGAGATTCACGTAGGCCGGTGGCCGCAGGCATAGACTGCTAGCCGGACCCGTAAACGTCAAGTCAAAATGATGAACGCCCCTGTATGGTCAATGCTATCAGGGGCGCCGTTTATATCTTGTGGTTTCTACCTACCCGGCAACTGGCGTGATGTGGATAACCGTGTCGAGCGTTGCGGGTTCCTCAAGCTTATGAACGTCAGTGGTACCGATCAGCAGGTGGACAGCCTTACTCTCACCGGTCTGGACGAAGCCAAGTTTCTTGAGTGTTTCAATCGTCCCGGCCAATGTATCACGGAGGTAGATCATCACATCCACTTTGTAATCAATCACTCGCAGTTTACCAATGGTGAGGTTGTCTTCTTTGCCTTGCTGGGTAACCTTCTTCGCCAAACCGTGCAGCGATTCAGCTAGTTTGGCATGGACGATTCTGGCTAGATCTCGCTTGCCGGTTGCCCCTTTGGCGGACTCTTCTTTTTGCTGAATAACTACAGCAGGGTCATGGGGAATTCCTACGGATTTAGCTGAGGATAATGTGTGGCTGCTAACTGATGGCTTTGTCAGGAGAGCTTGTGGGCGGTAACTCGCGGCACGGCTGGGGTGGCGGCTGGCGAATCCAGCCGTTATAGCATCGCCGAAGACTCCCTCGTAGCTGACCCCCTCGGGCATTTCGACCGGCACAGAGATTGTTGTTGGCTTGCCGCCCACAGTGGTGGTCATTTTGTCGACTGCCACAAAGCTGGTGAATGGTGTCATCAGATGGAACTCGACCCCAAGCGTTATGATCTCGTTCTGGGTCGACTTGGCGGACGGGCGTACATGGATTTGCCGCTCGAAGGGTCCAGCCGTGATGTTGCCTCGAAGCAGGATTGTTCCCCTGGCTCGATGTTAGCAACAGACTGGGTGAAGATGTTAGGTCGCTCCTGATCAAGCAGGCTGGTAATATGCCCGGCTGCCCGGGCCGCCTCGTAGATTTTGCGGGCCTCTATGCGCGGCTTGATCTGGCCGACAATGCGCCGATCGCCGACGGTCATTATCATATCATCCACGGCAGCGTTCTGAGGGAGCGACTAGCCGGGATATTCTACGGGATATTCTAAAGGAGATGAGCCGATTTTCTGCGATTTATAGCCTTACCTGATAGGGGGACTATTGCACCTATGGGCTGCGGGCGATAAGGGAGCATAATCATGCAAGCGTACAAAATGGCCAAGGCTCCGGGGGCAGAGAGGAGGGGGCCAGTCGGTACACTGAGATTGGCCGGGGTAGAGAGGGGTAAACCTTCAGTAACAGTCCCAGCTTCCCTTGATCTAGCCACGGAGGAAGAGAAAAGTAGGCTTTCAGCTTCTCAGCCTCAGGTTGCGGCCAAGACAACCGCTAAGTCGGAACCCTCTGCGCTAAAGCCTCGACGAGCCAGGGAGGTGGCTTTTATGCCAGAAGAAAAGATCGCTGAAGCTGAAGCCGTTCTACAGTTCAGGGGGGTAAAAGAGAAATCAGGAGAACTAGCCGCTGTTGCCCTTTCATCTTCCTCTCCCACTCTGCATCTGAACGCGGCAGAAGTCAGAGATTGGCTAGACACCTACTCGGCGAGCCTGGGAAGGAGGATGTGAAGAGGCGAATGCCAATAAGCTAGTAGAGTTTGGGGTGATCCTCGCTCAAGATAGAGACCGATTCCAGAAAACCATTTGCGGGTATAGGCGATATAATGTGACCCTAAGGAATGTAGGCATCCACAGGAAAGGAAGCCAGGCAACCATAACTTTTAAACTTTTACCCAGGTAGACGTTATAGAAGGTAGAGCGATGTTCCCGAGCGATCTTACCTTCACTATTAAGAAAGAGGCAAGGCTAGCCGCTCGACGCCAATAGCCTCTCTGTGGGAGACAAGGGTTTAGCAGCTAACACGTAACCAATTTGGGCTTTGCCGTTCTGAGGCTTCTTGAGGGGGAAGACTAATTGAACCCTAGACCTCACATCAAGAGAATCCTCCAGTTAGACCTGAAAACCCTTTCGCCCCCCCTGGCCCAACTCAAGAGCCATTTCCTTCACTTGGTGGCTGTAGCAGTTGAAAGGTTCCATGAGGACATGCTAAGCCTTCGGGCCAGGGGCTTAACTTATACCACGCTCCTCTCTCTGGTTCCACTCCTCGCCGTGACGTTTTCGGTGCTCAAAGCGTTTGGGATCCAGAACCAGCTTGAGCCGGTCCTAGCCCAGACGCTCGAACCGCTTGGCCCAAAGGGGGCCGAAATCACCAGTCGAATCATCGAGTTCGTCAACAACCTGCGAGTCGGGGTGCTCGGAGTGGTGGGCGTGGCAGTTCTGTTCTACACAGTTATCTCCCTTATTGATAGAATTGAGGATTCCTTTAATCACATCTGGCGGGTGCGACGCTCCCGCAGTCTGGCCCGAAAGTTTAGCGACTACTTCAGTGTGGTGTTGGTGGGACCGGTCCTGGTCTTCACGGCCTTTGCTCTCACGGCCTCAGCCCAGAGCTACTGGCTTGTTCAGCGTATCCTTGAAATCACACCCTCGGGCTTCAATATGATCAGGGTGACCCACCTGATGCCGTTCGTCTTCTTTTGCGCTGCTTTTACGTTTCTGTACCGATTTATTCCCTACACTCGAGTTCGTCTTACCTCAGCGCTGGTCGGTGGGGTTGTGGCAGGCATCCTCTGGCAACTGGCCGGGGTTGGGTTCGCTGTCTTCGTTACCAGTTCAGCTCGCTATGCGGCGATTTATTCAAGTTTTGCTATTCTGATCCTTTTTCTATACTGGCTATATGTAGGGTGGCTGATCGTTTTGGTAGGGGGGGAAGTCGCTTACTTCCACCAGCACCCTTCCGCCTATCGGCAGGGAGTGTCCCGTGAGGAACAGTGCCATCTCTTCCGGGAGCGGCTTGCCCTTTTGGCTCTGGTTAGGGTGACCCGCTGCTACCTTTTGGGGAAGCCTCCCTGGTGCCCGGCTGATCTTGCCGCGGCGTTGGGCATGCCTCTATCCAGCCTGGAAGATCTCATCGACGAATTTGTCCAGCGTGGCACTCTCCTGCGGACCGCGGAGCCTCAAGGGATTACCTTGGGGCGTCCTCCAGAGCAAGTGACAGTGATCGAGGTTCTAGACGCCCTACGCGGTCCAGAACCCGCAGAGTCCACCGGCGAACAGGGGAACTCTGTTTCAGGTATCCTTCACAACCGTGATCAAGCCGTTCGCCAAGCTCTGGAAGGCGTCACTCTTAGATCTTTAGCCTCTGAAACGTCAATTCCTTTTGCGGAACTCAAGGCCCCTGTTGCTAAAGTTCTAGTGAAGTGATTACCGCTCTAGATCCAGCAAATGTGGACTTCTCCCTCCCAAACGGGAAGTATAAGGAGGTCTGTTTTTATTGTTAGAACACTCTCGGAAGCTCGATGAACACGCATACGCCTCCCTTATGAACCCTTAGCACTGTGCAGCCGGAGATAGTTGAGGATAGCCTTTTTCTCTTCTTCGGTCAGGGGTGGAATGCCTCGGCGGCGGAACTCGTTCTGCATACGCGCAACCATAAAACTCCACGTCTCGGCTGTCAAAACCCCGGGTGCATAGAGTCGGTGACAACCAGAGCATCTCTTATGATAGAGCTTGGCTTCCCGCGACTCACTCTCGGGTAAAGGGGGGCTGCATGCTATGGCCATTCCCACAAGGGCAAGAACAACAAACCATAGTTTTGCTAGATCCATTTCTTCTACTCTACTACTCC
Organism: uncultured Binatia bacterium (SeqCode); assembly: GCA_965220955.1. GTDB lineage: Bacteria > Desulfobacterota > Binatia > Bin18 > CBDCRK01 > CBDCRK01. The sequence continues at coordinate 10,312 of CBDCRK010000044.1, forward strand.
TCTCACCCTGACCCTTGTCCCCAAAGGGCAAGGGAACCAAAAGCCTTGGCCATCAATGACTCCCTCACCTACAAAACTGCGGCAGCCGCCTGTCCTGAGTTTGGTCGAAGGGTCGAAGGGACTGGAGTGAAGGTTCTACCTTTCTTTGTCCTTTTCCTTTTCTTTCTCCTCTACAAAGGAGTGGACAATAACATCTTTTGCCCCCAGGTTCTTGATGGTCTTGAGGTCGTGGTCAGGAAAAACGAGTAGCTCAGGGACCAAATCTTTAAATTTTTTCAAGCGCCAGATTTTTTCCCACCAGGCCTCACGGTTAAAGAGTAAGCGGGGTATACCTGCATAGAGGTAATTCTCCTTGATCAGTGCCAGGCTTCCGCAAAGGAGAACTGGTTGCGAGGGTAGACGCACAAGCAGAGCTTGGTTTCCTGGAGTGGCACCAGCGGCGTCAATAAGAATGAGACTTCTGTCACCAAAGAGATCTATATGCGAGGTAAAAGTTCCGATAGGCTGATCCGGAGTATAATCGATAAACTTCCAACTATCCACGTGGTTGTATTCGCCCTCCCAGTAAAGGAGGTCACTGCGTCGTTCTTGCGCAACGTCATACTCTATCTGGGTGACTATCACCTCGGTAGAGGGGAATCGCTCCAATTCTCCCGTGTGGTTAAAGCGAAGATCAGAAACAACAATGCGCCGGACTTCCTCTGTGGACAGGTTTGCCTGCTCGATCTGTGAGAGGAGGTCTTGTCCCTCGGCCATCTTTGGCCTAGTCAGTGCAAAAAGTAACGGCCCCATATATCTTTCGGGATTCTTGGCAACCTCACGGTTCAGGCCGGTATTGAAAAGGGTGAGCCCCTGGCGGGGGTGCTCAATAAGAAAGGCGAGAATATCGAGTTGATGCCGGCGCAGCCAGCTTCCCCCATACCCCAGGAATGCCTGGGGTACCTCAAGCGAGCCGGTGATAAAAACGTGAAGCTTGAGTCCCTTCACCCCCTTGTACTGTTTAGGCCAGCTGTGCAGCTCGGGTGGAATGTAGGGAAGACGCAGGGGCTTTTCACAGCTCAAGAGGAAAAAGGCAAAAAAGCACAGAAAAGGCCACAGACTTTTTAAACCCACAGCTCTTGCCCCTACAGTAGGTAAATGGTACTTGCTGGGAGAAGACCTCTATCTTTTACGCCTATCACGGCCACAGCCTATTCCCCGGAAGGTTGCCGGTCGCTTCACATGAAACGCCTCAACCGATTCTCTATGGTCTTCAGAAGTCTCGGTGATCATGGCGGCAGTGGCGGACCACTCCAGAGCAGTGTCCAGGTCTATGGTGAGCCCCTTGTGCATGAGGAGACGGGAGAGGCGATTGGCAATAGGGGGGCCAGCTGCCATTTTACGGGCGAGATCCATAGTAACTTCTTCCAGCTTCTCTGGCTCTACAAGGTAGTTGAGGAGCCCCCATTCTTTTGCTGTCTGTCCCTCTATAAAATCACCAGTATAGATCATTTCTGCAGCCTTGAGGATACCAATGGCTCGAGGAATAAACCAAAATCCGCCAAGGTCAGGGAAAAGACCCCGCCGGGTATAAGCGACCATAAAAGCGGGCGTTTTCTGAGGCCACGACCATGTCGGAAGCACAGACCATGTCAAATCCACCGCCCACAGCTACGCCGTTTACCGAGGCAATGGTTGGAATGTTAAGGTCCCACAGCCCTTTGGTGATCCGTTGAAAGCCAAGGCGCAACCCCTGTCGGTTCTGGTCTGTTCCCCAGGTCTTGGCCTCTTGCTCGCTTTGGCTGCCTCCCAACATCATCCCGACATCTGCTCCAGCACAAAACGCCCGGCCAGCCCCGGTGAGCACTAGTACCCGGCTTTCCGGATCGTGGTTGATGTTGTCCAAAACGGCGGCCACCTCATCCGGCCAGACGAGCGTTGAGAGCGTTGAGTTTCTGTGGTCGGTTGAGTGTGAGCTTAACAATGCCATTCTGTTTCTCAAAAAAAATAGTCTCGAGGTTCATGGAGCCCTCCTTTCTGTTAATCCAGGCAAGGCACAAGCCTGCAAGTCCCTCAACAAGTTGGAGAGGGGCCTCTGCCGCGTCATTCTACATTTATTAAATGAGGATAGATGAAGAGGCGAGCTAGGTCAAAGTTGTTCTCGACGGAACCTGTTTCTCATGGTATAATAACAAAAAATGCTATTATAAGAGTGGCTTTTGTGTCTCGTTTGTCGCTCCTCTTGCGCAGTCGTCCAAAGCCTCGTTGTCCGGAGTGCCGGAAACTAAACCGTGTCTACCTCACCGGTGGTTCATACCTCTCTAAGTGTGTTCACTGCGGTACTCCGTTGCAGCTGGAGAAGACCCTTGTCTATTGGGGAGTATTAGTGTTTCTTGGGGTTTGCGCCCTTGCTCTGGCTGTGGCTGTTCCGCTTCTTTATGTGAGGTAATGGAAAGAGATTAAAACCTTACAGATCTTCATTTTTCTGCTTCTTGCCGTTGGTTTGATGATTTACGGCTGGGGTGGTGGGTACGACTTTTTTAGCCACCCGGCTCGGGCTGGGCTGGTTACAACTATAGCTCTTGCCGCCGTAGCGTTCCTCTTTGTTCCTTTTGATTTCTTTGCCACAGGAGAGAAGGAAATCCGACGGCAGAGATCGGCAACCTTTTTTGCCCTTTTGGCTGTGTTCTCCGCCTTCTGGTTGCTGCCTTATGCGGATAGGCGAGGGATCTTTGTCTTTGCCGAGAGTAGCACAATCCGCTACACCGGAATATTTTTTGTTGTGGTGGGAACTGTGACTCGCTTTGGTGCTATGGCTCAGCTCGGCCCTCTTTTCAGTGGGTTTGTTACTATTCACAAGGGACATCGGGTGATAGACTCAGGTTTCTATCGCTGGGTACGCCATCCTATCTATGCGGGCTCTCTCCTGGCGCTTGTAGGGGTCTTTCTTGTCTTTCGCAGTCAAACTATCTTTGTTGGTTTCCCTTGCTATTTTGTGGGTGTCCTCTGGCGAATTACAGATGAGGAACGCCTCCTTGTGGAGGAGTTCGATGATGAGTATAGGAGGTACCAGCGAAAGACCTGGCGGCTGATACCGCTTATTTATTGAGGGCAAAGAGCAGCCCAGCCTGTTGACTTCGGCTGACTTCATCTTTAGATTGCTCAAACACCCTACCTTAGGAGGAGCAAGGTATGAGAAAGTTATTCCTCAAGAGATCACGAGAAATCCTCCTTGGTCAAAAGCGCCACATCCTCAGAGACCTTGAGGTTGAGTTAAAAGAAGGCAGAGAGGGAAGCCAAGAGGAAGGAATGGACGCCTATGACATTGCCAGCGAGGAGCGGGACCGGGAGATTAATCTCATTTTGAGTGACCGGGACCGGGAAAAACTCCAGGCGATTGAGGATGCTTTGGAGAGAATCGACGATGGCACGTATGGGATCTGCGAGGGCTGTGAAGAAGAAATTGCTCAGGAACGCCTGGAGGCTATGCCCTTTACTCGCCTCTGCTTTACCTGTCAGAGTGAAAGAGAGAGAGAGGCTAAAATGCATCGCCGCTTTGAAGAGGATCGGGCTTACCGTCGTGTGAGCATTGTTGATCTTGATGAGGAAGGTTCCTGAAAGGTTCCTAAAGAGCTGCCGCTATTAGTCCCACTCCGGCAATTGCCGAATAAGTGACGACCCCACCACACGCACATCTCATAACCCTCTTTGAACATGCGGTCAGGGCGGTTAATCCTGTCCGCCTAGTCCAAGAGCATGTGCAAAAGACAAAAAAAGGCTGGCAAATTCTTGTTGATGGACGGGTGATTGATTTACCTGTAGTTGGGCAGATCTACGTTGTTGGAGGAGGGAAGGGAGCTGGCCTCCTAGCCCGAGGACTGACGGAGGTTTTAGGCGAGCAACTTGCTGCAGGAGTGGTGGTTGTGCCTGTGGGACAGGGGGGGAGCTCTGATCGGATCACACTGACGGAGGGGGGTCATCCCTTACCTACAGTGGGCAGTTTACAGGGTACAGGGCAGATATGGGAGATCTTGCAGAAGACGGAGAAGCAAGATCTAGTTTTCTTCTGCCTTACGGGTGGAGCCTCAAGCTTGTTAATTAGACCTGCCGTTGGCATTTCCCTGGAAGACAAGATCACCGTAAACCACCTTCTTCTTACCTGTGGGGCAGATATTGCCGAAATGAACACATTGCGTAAGCATCTCTCCCAGATCAAAGGTGGCGGGATGGCCCGTGCGGCTTTTCCTGCAACGCTTGCGAGCCTGATTATCTCTGATGTGATTGGTGATGACCTGGGAACTATTGGCTCGGGGCCCACTACCCCTGATCCCACATCTTTTGCCCAGGCGTGGGGGATCGTCGAACAATATAGATTAGCTGGAGCACTCCCGAAATCTGTTCTCCAACACCTTAAGGATGGCATAGAGGGGCGTATCCCTGAAACGCCCCAATTGGGCGACCCTATTTTTACTCGTGTATATAATCTTCTCATTGGCCACAATCGTTTGGCACTCGATGCCGCCGTCGAGACTGCCCAAACTCTTGGCTATACCCCTCGGGTTGTTAATACTCAACTTCAAGGGGATACAGGGGAGGCTGCCCGTGATTTTGCTCAAGCTCTGCGTAAAGCCTCAGAGTCAGAAGAAAGACCCCTTTGTCTTCTTGCCGGTGGGGAGACAACGGTTCGGGTAACAGGTCTGGGCAAGGGGGGACGTAATCAGGAGTTTGCTCTGGTTGTTGCATGTGAGCTGGCAGGAAGAGAGAGGTGGAGGCTTCTTAGTGCTGGTACTGATGGGATCGATGGACCTACAGACGCCGCCGGTGCATTTGTTGATGGTACGACTGTAGGGCGTGCACGAAGCAAAGGCCTTGATCCCTTGGCTTTTCTTGCTGATAATAACTCCTACTATTTTTTCTCTGCCCTTGGCGATCTTTTTTGCCCTGGTCCCACCGGCACAAACGTTATGGACGTTAAAATCGCTCTTCTTCAGCCCTGAAGCAAGTCTTAACCAAGCTTCAAGAAAGAATGGGCCTTGACAATATAGACTTTATACGTCTATATTGTGCCCATTTTAAGTGTTAAGTAGAAACGATTATTCTCTGGTCTCCTTGTGACATCCAATCCCACAACGAGAAGTCGTTGTCCGAAGCAATAAAACAGCTAGGAGTCTTGTAGAGAGCCTGCCCTCAAGTAATGCGAAAAGGTAACGAATTCTGGATCAGTATTAAGGTTCCTTCTCGTTTTAATTCAATTGCTCAGATTGATATGCTGGATAAACTCTTGTTATACAACTAAAGAGAAGGAGAGTTTAAAGCTTAAATCGGAGCATTCATGATCGACGAACAAGAAATTCGTGAACATCTCAAGCGTATTTCCTATCCCGGTTTCAACCGGGACATTGTCTCTCTAGGGCTGGTTGGGGAAATTCAGATTAGTGGAGATACCGTCATTGTGCACCTGCGAGCGGCCAGTGCTAAGGAAGAGGTCGTCCGTCATATTACGGGCAGAGTCAATGAGACTCTCTCCGCATTATCCGGAGTAGGGCAAGTAGCCGTTCATGTGCTTCGTCCCCAGCCCGTACCAGAGCAGCGGGGTGTTTCCCCGGCTGGGGCTCAGGCTGAGCTTCCTGGAGTCGAGCGTATTATTGCTGTGGCTAGTGGCAAGGGTGGGGTAGGTAAGTCTACTGTGGCGGTAAGTTTGGCCCTGTCGCTCAAAACCCTGGGAAATCGGGTTGGGCTGCTCGACGCCGATGTCTACGGTCCTAGTATTCCGCTTATGATGGGCACACAGGCCCAGCCGCGCATGTCTCAGGAGAAAAAAATTCATCCGGTGGAGAGGTATGGGGTCAACCTCATTTCAATGGGGTTTTTCCTCGACAACAAATCCCCGGTGATCTGGCGTGGTCCCATAGTCATGAGCATTGTCCGTCAGTTCCTCAAGGATGTCTTCTGGGGGGAGCTTGATTATCTGGTGGTAGACCTACCGCCGGGCACTGGTGATGCAGTCCTGACCCTCGCTCAGGAAGTGCCTTTGAACGGGGGAATCATTGTGACCACTCCTCAAGATGTGGCTCTCCTGGATGTCAATCGTGGCATTGCTATGTTCCGCCAGGTCCATGTGCCGATCCTCGGTGTCATTGAGAACATGAGCTACTATCTCTGTTCCCAATGTGGAGAACGAGAGGATATTTTTGGTCATGGCGGGGCCACGAAGACGAGTCTGGAGGTGCTGGGCGAGATCCCTATTATTGAGGAGTTGCGTGTCGCAGGTGATGCTGGTAAGCCCCTGGCGGTCCAATATCCTGAGCATCCGATTGCGCAAATTTTCCGTACTATTGCTACCCGCATTGTAAAGGCTGACGGGGCGACTCTCCAAAATAAGGAGCCGACTTTAACGAGCTAAAGCCGCATAGCGATAGTCGCAAGTCATAGGGGGGAGACGCTGTGCCTAACCTTGCACTGGTTAATCACATAGAGGAAGAAAAACTTGTACGTGTTCTTTGGGATGATGACCATCTCAGTGATTATCCTCTGGGATACCTACGTGGCTGGTGCCCTTGTGCGGTCTGTCAGGGGCATGAGGGAGAACGGCGTTTCCTCCATGTGGAAGACCCACAGCTGGTGAGTGTCAGCCAGGTGGGAAACTATGCCCTCAACTTGGTCTGGAAAGATGGACATCAAACCGGCATCTACACCTTTGAGTTCTTGCGCAGTTTGTGTGCCTGCTCTGAGTGTCAGAGGGCATAAAGGCCAGGGGACAAGTGAAAAAAAGTAGATGTCGGAAACTAAGGTGAGAACAAGAGAAATCATTGTCGGGATTGCTATTGGAGTGACTGATAGCGGCTGGTAAGTCTGGGCTATAGGATGGAAACTGCACCGCGGACACGGGATCTGTACGAAGAAGAAATCAACGGCTTGTCCATGGGCGAGTTTTCCGGTGGGCTTGCTGAGGCTGGCGATTTGTTGGATGCCGGAGAAACTGAGGGCTTCCACGGCCCCGCCGGCTTATTAGCCACGGTGGGCTTGGAAGAACAGGAGAGTGAGCCTTTAGACTCTGGTACGGACACAGCCGAGGTTTCTCATGATCTGATGGGTCTCTACCTGCGGGAGATGGGGGAATTCCCTTTGCTTAGCCCGGATGCGGAAAAGGATTTAGCCAAACAGCTCTGGTCTGAGGAAAGAGAACTGAACGCGGAAGTCTTTCGCTCTCCTATTGCTCTAGAGTATCTCAAGGCTTTGGAGAATAAACTACGACAGGGGAGGGTGAGGATCCGTGATCTATTGGGGGATAAAGAGGAAGGGAGGACAGAAACAAGACAAAGGACTAGAGTGCCCACCAAGTTTCTGGAGCAGATGGTGTGGCTACGGCAGCAGATCACCAATATGCAGCAATTCCTAGAGTCGCTATCTCAAGCAGATCCTTCTTCTTCGGCCCAAAGGAGGGTGGCAGCAAAGCTGGAGAGTATTTATGAACAGCTGACGGAACGTCTTCGTGCTTTCTCGCTAGGTCGGAGGATTCGTGATGACATAGTACAAGAGATGCAGAAGTGGCATGTGAGTCTTAAGGAATCCTGCCAATGGCCCGGGCGGATAAATCCCAAAGTCAGGAAGACGCTGGAGGAACCCCGGGATGTGTCTAAGACAGTAGGAGCGCAGGTTAAGGTTCAGCCCCTGGCAATGCAAGGAGAGACCATTGAACTGGAGAAGAATCTAGATATCACAGCAGAAGAACTGTGTGCTTCTTTGGTGGTGATTGGTCAAAAGCAGGAGCGTCTCCAACAGCTTCATCAGACTCTAATTCAGGCGAACCTCCGTCTTGTTGTTCGCCTAGCCCGGACACATGCTCGTCGAGGCATGAGCTTTTCTGACCTTATTCAGGAGGGCAATATAGGGCTCATGCGGGCAGTAGAGAAGTTTGACTACCGCTTGGGGTGTAAGCTGGGGACCTATGCAACCCTATGGATCCAGCAGGCTCTAGCTAGGGCTGCTGGCAATTCTGCCAGCACCATTCGCACACCATTTCATGTTATCGAGCTGACCCACAGGATCTCTCAGGCTTCCCGTTATCTGAGTCGGCAGTTGGCAAGGGAGGTGCAGACAGAAGAAATCGCTGCTTTTCTGGAGATACCCCACCACCAGGTGCGCAGAGTTTTAGAAACGGTTCCTGATCTGGTTTCCCTAGACTCTTCTTCTGACCAAGGAAGAGGGAGGAATCTATACGATGTAATTGTGGACGAAACATTTCCTTCTCCGGAGGAAGAAGTTTCCAGTGTGCAATTACGTGAGAAGACAGCACGGTTCCTAACGGCTCTTCCCCCACGGGATGCTGAGATTTTGCAGTTGCGGTTTGGCATTGGCTGCACAGAGCATACGTTAGAGGAAATAGGAGAGCACTTTGCCATAACCAGGGAGCGCATCCGTCAATTAGAGAACAGGGCCTTACGTAAACTGCGCTCGCGGAATCTAGTCTACGCAAGCGGACAGACTACGCCGCAGGTACACGTCCGAGCTGCTCAATAGGTCAGCGAAAGTTCCCTAACAGTATAGGCTTGGGAGTACTGATGCTAAAAAATTCCGCTGTTGCGTTGAAATACGGGGACGAGGAAGGCACACCCTCTCGTCTCTTTGCCCCTGATATTCTTCTGCCCTCTCAGTACTTCAGTGTTGTTCAGGGTGGAGGGGGTCTAACACCTGAAAAGAAGCTCATGCTAGCGGTTCTTGAGAGCGCTCTACAAGACTTTCAACGATACCGCTTGGCTTCAGGGGTTCGGCGGAAACGGCTTTTTCGTGAAGCCCAAGAGTGGCTCACCTCTCAGGAGAGAACCGGGACCATGTCCTTTGTCGTTATTTGCCAGGCCTTAGGGATCGACCCCGACTATATTCGTCAGAAACTATTCGTTTGACCCTTAGGGGGGGAATAGAGGAAAAGAGTCAGAGGAGGTGAGCCCACCATTGGCAGTAGTGGTCTTGACCTTTAGATAAGCACCCTTGACAGAAGGGGAAAGGCTCTCTATTAATGTAAATAGGACTAATTCAGTACTGTTTATAAAAGTAACAATAATAAAATATAAATAGTAATGGTGTGTGCTGAGATCGGGAGTTAAGTTCTATGATTCGCATGAGCAGGTTAACAGACTACGGGATTATGCTGTTGATACACATTGCACAAGACCGGGGGTTGCCCATGCACAATGCCAGGGATTTAGCTGCTAAAGCCCATTTGCCGCTGCCAACGGTGAGCAAGATCTTAAAGGTGCTGGCGCGGAAAGAGTTGCTGGTTGCCCACCGCGGTGTGAAGGGCGGGTTCAGCTTGGCACGGCAACCCGAGGACATCTCAGTGGCCGAAGTCATTAGCGCCTTGGAGGGACCAATCGCCCTCACAACATGTAGCTTCACCATCCCCGGCAAGTGCCAGCTGGAGCAGCTTTGTCCGGTCGGAGGCAGCTGGCAAAGAATCAATCAAGTAGTCCGGGAGACGCTGGAAAACATCACCCTTTTAGAAATGACGTACCCTCTATCCCAGGGTTTTGCTGCTCGTGGGAGCCGCAGCGGCGCGCAACCGTAGGCGGCCGCAGTAGAAGATCGGAACCTCGAGGCGAACTGTGACTAGGAGGACACTATGGCGACTGCCACGAACACAATAGAATCCCTGACAAACCAGGAATACAAGTACGGGTTTGTGACCAATATCGAGTCGGAAGTTATTCCGCGTGGGCTGAATGAGGACATTATTCGCCTGATATCGGCAAAGAAGAACGAACCTGAATTTATGCTGGACTGGCGATTGAAGGCCTACCGGTATTGGGCGAAATTGGAAAAGTCGCAGGCAGAGCCGCAGTGGGCAAATGTTAAATATCCACCCATTGACTACCAGGACATTATTTATTACGCCGCACCCAAGCAAAAGGAAAGGCCGAAGAGCCTCGATGAAATCGACCCGGAGCTACGAGCTACCTATGAAAAGCTGGGTATCCCGCTCAAGGAGCAGGAAATGCTCGTGGGGGTTGCCGTAGATGCGGTCTTTGACAGTGTCTCTGTAGCAACTACGTTTAAGGAGAAACTGGCCGGGTTGGGCATTATCTTCTGTTCTTTTTCCGAAGCGGTTCAGGATCATCCGGAGCTGGTCCAGAAGTATCTTGGGTCGGTTATACCTTACGCTGATAACTTTTTTGCTGCTTTGAACTCTGCGGTCTTCAGCGACGGATCTTTCTGCTATATTCCCCAGGGCGTACGCTGCCCGATGGAGCTGTCAACCTACTTTCGTATTAACGCGGCTGATACCGGCCAGTTCGAGCGTACCCTGATCATTGCCGATGAGGACAGCTCTGTGAGCTACCTGGAGGGATGCACTGCCCCAATGCGGGATACGAATCAGTTGCACGCCGCGGTTGTAGAGCTGATCGCGCTCGACAACGCTACCATTAAGTACTCGACCGTCCAGAACTGGTATCCAGGCGACAAGAACGGTAAGGGCGGAATCTATAATTTTGTCACCAAGCGTGGCAAGTGCCTTGGCAAAAACTCCAAGATCTCGTGGACGCAGGTGGAGACCGGTTCAGCGATTACCTGGAAGTACCCGAGTTGCCTCTTACAGGGAGACAATTCGGTTGGGGAGTTTTACTCGGTAGCTCTTACCAACAACTACCAGCAGGCCGATACTGGCACCAAGATGGTTCATATAGGCAAAAACACTCGAAGTACGATTATCTCCAAGGGGATATCCGCGGGCCACGGGCAGAATACCTACCGCGGACTGGTAAAGACCATGAAGGGAGCTACCGGCGCTCGGAATTACTCACAGTGTGACTCGTTGCTTCTGGGCGACAAGTGCGGTGCTCATACTTTCCCCTATCTTGAGGTGAGAAACCCTTCGTCGCGGGTAGAGCACGAAGCTTCGACCTCAAAGATTGGTGAGGATCAACTCTTCTACTGCCGGCAACGGGGGATTTCCCCTGAGGATGCGGTCTCCATGATTGTAAACGGTTTCTGCAAGCAGGTCTTTCGTGAATTACCCATGGAGTTTGCTGTGGAAGCCCAGAAGTTGATGGAAGTGAGTCTTGAGGGCGGCGTTGGCTGATATTATCTAAGCGACTCATTATAAAGGTGAACCGTGCTCGAAATCAGAAATCTACATGTGAAGATAGACAACCAGGAAATTCTCAAGGGTGTCGATCTAAAGCTGAACGCTGGTGAGGTTCACTCAATTATGGGCCCCAACGGCTCGGGCAAAAGTACCCTGGCGCATGTTCTAAGTGGCCGGGATACCTACGAGGTCACTACTGGCGAGGTCCTTTATGAAGGGAAAAATCTTCTGCAGATGTCCCCGGAAGAGCGTGCCTGTGAAGGAATCTTCCTGGCCTTTCAGTACCCGGTCGAAATCCCTGGGGTGAGCACCACCTACTTCTTGAAGGCAGCGCTGAACGCTATGCTTAGGTACCGTGGCCTCGAAGAGCTCGACGCTATGGACTTCCTCACATTGATCAAGGAGAAGCTGAATCTCCTAGAGATGGACCAGAGCTTCCTCAACCGCCCGATTAATGAGGGATTCTCCGGTGGTGAGAAGAAACGTAACGAGGTTTTCCAGATGGCGGTTTTGGATCCCAAGCTTGCTATCCTGGACGAAATCGATTCCGGCCTGGACATTGATGCTCTGAAAATTGTTGCCCATGGCATCAATGCGCTTCACAGCCAGGAGCGGTCCATGCTCGTTATCACCCATTATCAGCGGTTGCTGGATTACCTAGCCCCCGACTATGTACACGTTCTCTTCGATGGTCGTATTGTCAAGTCCGGTGGTAAAGGACTGGCTCTAGAGCTTGAAAAAAAAGGGTATGACTGGGTCAAGGCGGAAGCTGAGCTCATCCAGCCAACGGTCGCCTAGAAGGAAGCCTGCGCCATGGTTCAAGCTTTGACCGAGAAGGACAATTACCTCGCGGATTTCGCCTGGTTTGAGAAGAACAGAGCGGTGCAGGGCCCGTCATGGGTCCAGAAAATTCGTCAGGCAGCTATCTCCCGCTTTGCTGAGTTGGGGTTTCCTACTACTCGAGATGAGGAGTGGAAGTATACCAGCGTGGACCCAATTGCGCAGGTCGGTTTCCGGCTGGCTAAATACGGGCTCGACGGTATAACCACCAAGGCACTTGCCCCGGTCACTCTTGGGGAGTCGGCGTCCGTCCAACTCGTGTTTGTGAATGGTCGTTACTCGCGTGAGCTCTCGTCACTCCGGTCGTTGCCAGAGGGTGTGAAAGTGGAAAGTCTAGCTACAGCCCTTAAGACCGATCCAGCCTGGATGGAGCCACACCTAACTCGATACGCCAGTTACCAGGACCACGCCTTTGCTGCCCTTAACACCGCCTTCATGGAGGATGGGGCATTTGTTTACCTCCCCAAAGGAAAAGTAGTCGAGAAACCGATTCACCTGTTGTTTGTCTCGATCCTGTATGGGGAGTCTGCTATACTGCACCCCCGCAACCTAATTATTGCAGGTTCCAACAGCCAGGCAACAATTATCGAGAGTTATATTGGTCTGGAGAATAGTGTCTATTTCACCAACGCGGTGACCGAGCTTATTGCGGGCGAGAATGCCGTGATCGACCATTACAAACTGGAGTTGGAGAGCGAGGAAGCCTTTCACATTGCCACCCTCCAGGGCCATCTGGACCGCAGCAGCAATTTCTTATCTTATTCCATTGCCTTGGGTGGTGCTCTGGTGCGTAACGATGTGAATGCTGTGCTTGCGGGAGAGGGCGTTGAATGTGCGCTCAACGGTCTCTCCTTGGTGAGCGGGCGTCAGCATGTGGATAACCACACCAGGATCGACCATGTGAAGCCGCACGGCAGCAGCCGTGAGCTCTATAAAAGCATTCTCGATGGCAGGTCAACGGGAGTCTTCAACGGGAAAATCTATGTGCACAAGCTTGCTCAGAAGACCGATGCCAGGCAGATGAACAAGAACTTGCTGCTGTCCGAGGATGCTGTGATTGATACTAAACCGCAGTTAGAAATCTATGCCGACGACGTGAAATGTACCCATGGATCGACTATTGGTCAGCTTGACCAGGATTCGCTCTTTTATCTACGATCCAGGGGCATTGACCCAGAGGCTGCCCGTAGCCTTCTAACCTATGCTTTTGCCAACGAGATTATCAGCTACATGAAAGTTGAGTTGATCCGTGCCCGGCTTGAGAATCTATTGGTGACAAAGCTGCAAAAGGCTCTGTAGACTAGGGAAACACCATGAGAGTTACCCATGAAATGGTTGTTCCGGATTGGAGAAAGCCTTGTTCTTTGGAGGTAGAAAGGCTCAGAAAGGACTTTCCTCTTCTCAAACAACGGGTCCACGGAAAGCCGCTCGTGTATTTCGACAACGCCGCCACAAGCCAGAAGCCACAGATTGTCATTGATACGATCAATACCTATTACTCGAGGGAAAACTCCAACATTCATAGAGGCATCCACTTCTTAAGCGAGCAGGCTACCCAGGCCTATGAGGGCGCCCGTGACAAAATCAGGCGTTTTCTTAACGCCTCGGACGCCCGAGAGATTATCTTCACCCGTGGCACCACAGAGGGTATCAACCTAGTTGCCCAGAGCTACGGCCGGACGTTTATCAAGGAGGGCGACGAAATCGTTGTCTCTGCCATGGAACATCACTCCAACATTGTCCCCTGGCAGATAGTATGCGAGCAGGTAGGTGCTAAGCTTCGTGTTATTCCCTTCAACCACCATGGCGAATTGCTCATGGATGAATATGAGAGCCTTCTCAGCGAGAGAACAAAATTTGTGGCTGTGGTTCACATGTCAAACGCGCTTGGCACCATTAACCCGATCAAGCAGATTATCGAGATGGCGCACAGTCGCGGTGTCCCCGTTCTGATCGATGGAGCGCAGGCGGTGCCTCATATGACGGTGGATATCCAGGACCTGGATTGTGACTTTTATGTGTTCTCCGGTCACAAGCTTTTTGGCCCCACCGGCATCGGTGTTCTATATGGCAAGACTGGCTTGCTTGAGGCCATGCCCCCATACCAGGGGGGCGGCGATATGATTAGCTTAGTCACTTTTGAGAAGACCCACTATAACACACTGCCATACAAGTTTGAGGCTGGCACGCCCCATATTGCCGGTGGCATAGGGTTGGGCACGGCCATTGACTATGTGAGTGAGGTCGGGTTGGAGCCCATTGCCGCTTATGAGCATGACCTGCTCGCTTATGCAACAGAAGCCCTCTCTACGATTGAGGGATTGCACATTATTGGAACCGCACAAGAGAAGGCGTCGGTTTTGTCTTTTGTGCTTGACGAAATACATGCGCATGACATCGGCACAATCCTGGATCAGCAAGGGATTGCTATCCGCGCGGGCCATCACTGTGCCATGCCAGTCATGCAGCGCTTCGGAGTGCCAGCCACCGCTAGAGCATCACTGGCCTTCTATAACACCAAGGAGGAAGTGGATGCCCTGGTTAGGGCAATCCATAAAGTTATTGAGGTGTTCGGCTAATGTCTGACTTAAGCGAACTTTATCAAGAGGTTATCCTTGATCACAATAAAAAGCCGCGTAACTTCCAGAAGCTGGAAGATGCCAACAGGCAGGCGGAGGGCTACAATCCCCTTTGCGGTGACCAGATCACAATCTACTTGCGGTTGGAAGATGAGATGATCCGGGATATCAGCTTTCAAGGCTTGGGCTGTGCCATTTCCAAGGCCTCGGCTTCGATGATGACAACTAGCTTGAAGGGCAAGAGCCAGTCCGAAGCCGAAGTCCTTTTTGATAGAGTCCATAAAATGCTCACTGGAGAGCTGGACTCAAAAGTCGATCCCCAGGAGCTGGGAAAACTGGCTGTCCTTTCGGGCGTGTGCGGGTTTCCTACCCGGGTAAAATGCGCAACTTTGGCATGGCATACTCTGCGTGCCGCGCTGAAAGGGGACGGGACATCAGTCTCAACAGAGTGAACCTTTGGGGAGAGACCGAACCCGGAGTAAGGTGGAGGAGAACAAACAAATGAAAAACAGCGAGCCTTTAACACTTAGTCGTGACTGCGAGGTCACCCAGATTCCTAGTGGTAGGAAAATCGTGCTTCCCACAGGTACCCAGGTGATGCTCACACAATCGCTCGGCGGCACTTACACTGTAATGACCAACTATGGATATATGGTGCGCATTGCCGGTGAGGACGTTGATGCTATTGGTATGGAGACTTCTACAATGCCCCAGGCTGGGACGTCCGCTGCAGCGGAGGGACCTGCGGATGTTGAAGAGTTAGTCTGGGACCAATTGAAAACGTGCTACGATCCTGAAATTCCTGTCAACATTGTTGACCTGGGCCTCATTTATCATTGCCAGGTCATGCCCTTGCCTGAGGGCGGGAATAGGGTTGAGGTGAAATTTACGCTAACGGCCCCGGGTTGTGGTATGGGTGAGGTAATCAAAATGGATATGGAAGATAAAATTCTAACCGTGCCAGGCGTCAAGGACGCTGACGTCGAAGTGGTTTTTGAACCACCCTGGAACCAAGAAATGATGTCCGATGCAGCCAAGCTGGAGCTTGGTCTGATGTAAGGATGAAAGCAGAGTAGTGGCATGAGCAACCGCCACCTTGAGGCTACCTGGGCCTATCACAGCGCTACCAAGCATTCTTACCAGAGTATTCGCACCAACTCCCATTATTTGGACTGGGAGAACCAACCCCTACCTTTCAAAATCTACTCCTCTTTGGAGCCCACTTCCCTGCCGCGCAACTTCTTATCCTCAGAGATGACGGCCCTGTCGGCCATTTCCGCCGTGGGTTCCTATGCTGGTGGCAAGTGTATCCCAGACCTAGAAGACTTGGCAAGGATCCTGCACTTTTCTGCCGGGGTTACTAAACGGAGGACTTCTCCCGGGGGAGAGATCTTCTTTCGGGCCGCGGCCTGTACCGGCGCACTCTACCATATTGATCTCTATCTTGTTTGTAGTGACCTGCCTGGCCTTGAGGCGGGCGTGTATCACTTTGGGCCCCATGACTTTGCCCTGCGGCGGTTGCGTGTGGGAGATTACCGCGAGGCACTGATCCATGCGAGTGCAGGAGAACCGGCTGTAGCCAGCGCTCCGGCGATTCTCATCTGCACGGGAACCTATTGGCGCAATGCCTGGAAGTACCAAGCCCGCACTTACCGGCACTGCTACTGGGACACAGGCACGATCCTGGCCAATCTGCTAGCGGTAGCAGCCGCCCGTGAAATGCCAGCACAGGTGGTTAATGGTTTTGTTGATGCTGAGGTGAATCGGCTGCTGGACCTAGATACCGAGCGCGAGGTAGCCCTCACCCTGGTAGCCTTGGGGCACGCCCCGGATATGCCACCCCGTCCATCCCCCGAGGTTGGGACTTTAGCGCTGCCAACCGTGCCGCTATCAAAGACCGAGGTTGAGTATCCTGCTATCCAGGCCATACATGCGGCCTCATCGCTGGCGGATGAAAACGAGGTAAGAACTTGGCGTGGTCCACCACCGCAGGTCGTGCCACCTCAGCCCTCGGGTCGTCTTTTCCCACTACAGCCTCAGGATGACAGCGAGCTACCCAAGGATACGGTAGAAGGGGTAATCCTAGGGCGGGGCTCTGCCCGGTGCTTTGCCCGCAAACCGATTTCCTTTGCCCGACTCTCCACCCTACTGCACCGGGCCACACGAAGCATCCCCGCAGATTTCCTTGCTCCTGAAGGTCCTCAGCTCAACGACCTTTACCTTATTGTCCAGGCGGTGGACGGGATGCCAGCTGGTACTTATGTATGGCGGAAGGATCAAGAGGCCCTTGAGTTGCTTGAGGAGGGCTCCTTTCGACAGGAAGCCGGATACCTAGGTCTGGGGCAGGAGTTATCCGCTGATGCCAGCGTGAATGTCTTTTTCCTGGCCGATCTCGACCGCGTTTTGCAGCGGTTCGGCAACCGGGGTTATCGAGCAGCCCAACTGGAGGCTAGTATTATAGGCGGAAAACTCTACCTGGCTGCCTACGCACAGGGCCTTGGGGCTACTGGCCTGACCTTTTTTGACGACGATGTGACAGACTTTTTCTCACCGCATGCACAGGGAAAGAGCGTTATGTTTCTGGTGGCGCTGGGCCAACCGGTAAAGTTCAGGGACAGGGTGACACGAGAATAACCGATTCTCGACTTCGCTCCACTCCACAATTGGGGTCAGGCGACGCTTTTCTACTAATCCTTGCGAAACAATCCGGCCAAACACTTGGTAAGGTTAGGGTGTGGTCGGGAATATCGACCACAAAAATGACCTTCGGTTCTTCGTTTGATGCCCACGGTCCGGCGATGAACCTAACCTCTTGCGGAGCGCCGGCAGACGCGGGGCTCTTTGACGCTGCGCCGATCAATCGAGCAAATTCTTTGACCCTCTCGGGATTCGGGTTTTTGATCCATACTTCATCAAGATATAAGGCTATAGCTTTCTCCCCTTTATTAGCTCCAGGCAGACGCACAGGAGGTATAACAAAGTTTCTAGGGACAAGACAAGCGCGCCTTTTCCTCATGACTTAACATGTAAAACCACAGTGCGACTTCCCCGGTAAAAATCCATAAGGAGATCTGTATGTGGGTTGAGACCTCTTAGAACACGTCCTAAGCTAGGTGGACGCTCCCTATGGTGGGCATTAGCATGTGCCCAGTCCGGGTTCCCGTTGTTTTCTTTCCGCCGGGGTTTATTTTATTAGGCGCTCTTAGATAGAATCTGGGTAGCGGATAAGCAGGCACATAGCAAAAGGAGGGAAGCACAATGCCACTGGACAGTCTGTCCGACACTGGGACTGAGTTACGGCCGATGTCAGCGCACCGGCCGGTTATTATGGGAACACGTCATATGGCGGTCGCCGGACACTACCTGGCTGCTCATGCTGGATTCCAGATTTTGGAGGCAGGGGGAAACGCGGTCGATGCGGGAGTAGCAGCCGGAATTGCCCTGGGGGTTCTGCAAAGCGATATGGTGAATGTGGCTGGAGTAGCCCCGATCATTCTCTACCTGGCTGACCGGCGTGAGGTAGTAACGATCAGCGGTCTGGGAGTCTGGCCACGGGCGGTATCTTTGGAGCTATTCCGCGATAGGTATGAAGGACGGATTCCTGAGGGCCTTCTGCGAACAGTGGTGCCCAGTGCCCCCGATGCCTGGATTACTGCCCTGGAGCGATATGGAACCATGGGGTTCGGTGATGTGACTGCGGCTGCCATCCGCTTGGCACAAGATGGCTTTCCTATGCACCCCTTCATGGCCGACCAGCTCCGAGTCAACGCTGATAAGTATCGCCAGTGGCCGTCTAACGCCGCTATCTACCTTCCTAATGGTCGACCGCCGGAGCCTGGCGATGTCTTCCGGCAGACAGATCTTGCGCGGACACTACAATATATGGTGGACGAAGAGTCTGGTGCTCGAGGTAAGGGCCGGGAGGTCGGGCTGCAAGCCGCCCGGGACGCCTTCTACCGGGGTGATATTGCAGCCACCATTGTGAAGTTTCACCGCGACAACGGAGGACTTCTGGCCGCAGAGGACCTAGCGGAGTTTCGGGTCGAAGTGGAGCTGCCTGTACGGACAACGTTCGGTAATGTCGAGGTCTACACTTGTGGTCCTTGGTGCCAGGGCCCGGTCCTGTTACAGGCTCTGAATCTCTTGGAAGGCTATGAACTCCAGGCTCAAGGTCACAACTCGCCACAGTATATTCACACCGTGGCCGAGGCCCTCAAACTGGTCTTTGCCGATCGCCACCAATACTATGGCGACCCCCGGTTTATGAAAGTACCCATGGAAGGTCTGCTGTCTAAAGCCTATGCTGACAAACGCCGTACCCTTATTCGCGAAAATGAGGCCTGGCCCGAGATGCCGCCGGCAGGGAACCCCAACGGCCCAGGTGCTGTTGTCCAGGGTGGGGAAATAAGCGAGGAGCTACGGGCTGGTGCGTTGTCAGGCCTGGACACTTCCTATGTATGTGTAGTGGACCGCTATGGCAATGTTTTTTCGGCAACGCCCAGTGATACCTCGTCTGACACCCCTGTGATTCCAGGAACTGGCTTGTGCCCGTCGTCCCGTGGCTCGCAATCTTGGACTGATCCGGCCCAGGCCTCTTGTGTTGCCCCGGGCAAGCGTCCTCGCTTGACACCGAACCCTGCCTTGGCCCTACGTGGCGGCCGTCCCTTTATGGTGTGGGGTACTCCAGGGGGAGATGTCCAGCCGCAGGCAATGCTCCAGACCTTTCTCAACATTGTTGTCTTTGGCATGGACCCGCAAGAGGCCGTCGAGGCGCCTCGGTTTGCCAGTTACAGTTTCCCTGACTCCTTTGAGCCCCATTCCTACCACCCGGGCCGGCTTAACATTGAAGGCCGGGTCCCCCAAGAGACGGGCACGGCGCTGTCGGCCCTTGGGCACCAGGTGCACCAGTGGCCTCAGTGGGTGTGGAGAGCTGGTGCGGTTTGTTGCATTGTAGTGGATCCAACAACTGGCGTACTGCATGGCGGAGCCGACCCCCGGCGACCTTCTTATGCTTTGGGTTGGTAGCGGCCATGCTAAATCGGACCACATCAATTGACCCGTGGCCTGTGATCTGATTTACAGCCCCTGACCCCAATTGCCGTGGAAGCCGTAAGGCACTCGGTGCGGAAGCTTTACTGTGGCTAGCGGCTTGCTTTCAACGTTCTTGGCATCCAGGATTAGCAGATCACTGCGTCCCTCCTCCTGTTGGTAGACAACCGCCAGCAGAAAACCCTCTCCCTCGTGTGCCTGGGGCGAGCGCGGCACAAACACGGCCTCTGAAGTAAAGGCTGCTGGACTCAGGTCGTGCGTACGTTGTGCTCCAGTCTTGAGATCATAGTGGACAATGGCGTTAAAAGGGTCCGCCTGGGCAGCGGAACTTACACGCCCGGCGGCGTAGCCATGGCGATAGCCAAGGCCAGTATAGCGCTCGTCGAGGCGGGGAAACTCGACCGGGGTATCATCAAGCTGCTCCTCTTTCATTGCCCCGCCAACCAGGTCCAATGTCCAGCGTGTAAGGAGCGGTACCGATGCTCCTTCGAGTCCCTCTGGGGAACCTTCGTTGTCAAAGAGGGGGAGCCGTGGGAAGCGACAAACGTCGGCAATAACACGATTCCCTTCGGTGTAAGCGTTCATGGGATGGAAAACATAGCAGGGATCGGTCTCGAACCAGACCACATCGCTGCTTCCACCGCTTCGGGGCATGACTCCGATCTTGGTTCCCAGCTCCGGCTCCCAGCGGATGGGTGAGTCGGTAGTAAGGTTTTCCGCACGGAGTGTAGCCGGAAACACCATGAAGATGACGTGGTCCCGTGTAGTGATGAAGTCGTGCATCATGGTTGGAAGAGGTACGTTGATCTCTTCAGTACGCACTAGCTCTCCCCGCGCCGAAGCAACGTGGTAGCGGAGGTAGGGAGGAAAGGGACTATACCCAAAGAAGAGTAGCTCCCCGGTCTCAGGATCAATCTTGGGGTGGGCGGTCATGGGGCCAGTAAGCTTACCAACAAAATCATATGGCCCAATGGTGTCAAGGGTTAGGGGATCGAGCTCGTGAGGTGGTCCTGCCTCCCAGAGTGCCAGCAGTTTTCCGGCATGGACAATAATGTTAGTGTTGGCAGCATTGGGAGAGGCGGTCATAGCTCGTGGATCAGTGTCACCCATTGAGCTGAGCCCACCGAAAAGAGCCTCGCCTGTCTTTCGTTCTAGTTCGAAGCGCTCGGTTCGAACCCATCGGTTACGGTAATGGGCCTTGCCATCTCGCATGGTAAAGGCGTGGATCATGCCATCACCATCGAACCAGTGGTAACGGCCACGCGGCGCAAACTGGGGGTTAGGGCCATTGCGATAGAGGGTTCCGTCAATCTCATGAGGGATTTCCCCTTCTACCACTAGGTCGTGAATCTCTCCCTCCATAGGCCAGGGGCCATAGTTACCACGTAGAAAAGGGTTATCAGGAAACGGTCGACTCATGGCTTGCTCCTTGCTGTCTATTAAATTGATAAAATAGATCTCACGCGGTTCATTGAACGGCAAACGGCCTGAAAGAGCCAGTGAGGTCATACCATGAACAAACGCCCAAAGGGCGTTGGCCTCTTGGTCCAGAATGATACCGTGTAAGCCGTGGGCTTTTATCCAGGCTGCCAAAATCGACCGCTGGGTTGTCATCGGACCTGGATGGGAGCAGAGGCGATCCTCTCCAGCATTCTTATCCTCTCTTCTTTTTCTTCTGCGCGCTAGTGGAGAGTCTGGCTGTACTCCGCTTTCTCGCCTTTTGTTCGACCAAAAGCGACTCCCAGTCGACAAGGGTCACATAGTCTTCCGGTGAACTGGATTCACAGTCATAGCCGTGGAGGAACTTGCGAAAGCTCCCATATTGCCGTTGGTAGGTTCTGACTCTTGCGTCTATTTCTTTAGGAGAGAGCGTTGAGTAGTCTATCCTTTGTTTCCCTTCGGTTCCGCTAATGACAACAACACGACTCATCCGGTGAGTTCCTTGAGCTGCGGCAAAATGGTGGCAATGATTTCTTGCAGCTCGACTTCTCCGGCCTGTGGTTCCTTAAAAGAGGTAGCAAGTTTAAGGTGCAGGTGAGGGGCTAAAACTTTTCTCCCTTTTTTGATTTCGTGACTGTCATACCGGACCTCATCATACCAGCCGTCTGTCTGCCGGTAGAGGTGGACCTTGTATTCAACAACAGCCCCGGATTCTTTGTCGGTAACAGCAACGCTGAGGCGCTTCCAATCCCGATTTCCCTTCCCCTGAGACACCGTTAAGTATCTCAAAACTGGGGCCAACTGGCAAGACACTTTGTTGCATGCAGCCTGTTGAATACAATCCCTGGATTTGTAGAGGGTTCACAAAGCAGTCGGAAGAGCGGGCAGGCGAATACGAGATTCGCCCCTACGCCTTGTTGTGACCTGTTCTGTAGGGGCGATCCTGGTGATCGCCCGCTCAGGAAGGACTGGGGCGGGCAGGCGAATACAAGATTCGCCCCTAGGCAATGCTGTGACATGTTAAAGCCTCTTTCATTTGGGTAGGGGAGTGTTGATGATCCTGGTCCCTATTTTGTAGGGGCGATCCTGGTGATCGCCCACTGTGGATAGTCGCGGGCGGGACGGCGAATACAAGATTCGCCCCTACGCCTTGTGGTGATAGGAAAGCGCAACCTTCCTCAACTTCTGGTGTCCACTCAAGTGCAGACCGCTAGAAGTAGCTAATTTTTCCCCGACGAAACCCTGCACCAAAGAGAGATCGGCCGTTCTCGGCCAAATAGGAAAGCCAAGTGTAGCGAGGTGCCCGAATTGTGCGGGATCTAGCCTAGAATCGCCCTAGATGGGCGAAAAGCCCCTCAACCCAGGCAAAGTACCGGGGCTGGGCAAAGCTACGCGCCTTCGACTATCCTTATGTCAGAGGTGTCCTTGAAAGTATCTCAGCCAGCTATGACCGAGATGCAAAGAGGGAAGACGCCGAAGTGGAAATCAGAAAGAGGCTGGAGCATTGAACAAAACTGGAAGGAGGGATGCGTAAAATGCAATCCTGTTCAGAGTTTTAGGATAACTTCTCGTCAGCACGCCAATTCCTGGCGGCTCCCGTCTTGCTTTAGGACCTCATACAACACCGCCTCAACCAACCGCCCCCGCGTTTCATCACCCGCAGCAAGGCTTGCCTCCAACCGGTCACACACCGTCATCAGTTCATCAACTTTGGCGACGATGCGGCGTTGTTCCGCGAGAGGAGGGATAGCAATAGGATAATTTCGTAGGAAACTGAGTGAGACGAACGGTTGCAACCCACCAGCGGCAAGATCCTTCATCTCATTAGCAGTATTTAGAAGGAAAAACCGTAAAAATTCGGGATCAGAACAACTCGGGTCAAAATATTTTATAAGGGCGACATTTTTGATTGCGAATGGTTGATCGGTATCGACAAGAACTGGATTTCCGATGCTTCCAATCATTGCCAAAAGTATATCGCCTTTTACGACTGCGGATCGCTGGGAGATTTTAATGTAGTCTTCTCTGCCGATCAATTTTGTGTCGTCAAAGGATAAGTGCCCGGAAGACAGGTTTTTGCTAGTAATAAGTGGTTACCCATCATCAACGTACTTAGGTGAGTCATGAGTTCCATCACGAACGTCATACGCGATGCCCATACGAGTGACGGCCCATCCCGCTGGTATACCGAACTTGATCTCTTTGTCCTCTACTGGCGGAAAATCCTTTGAGCGCTTCATTTTGCGCTCCGCGATTAGAAACCTCCGGGTTTCAGTTATTTTTTTCAGCAACTCCGACGCTGGCTCATCGTTCGGGTCCTGCTCTACCAACTTCCCGCGCACGGCGAGGTTGAGGATGGTCTGACGTAGCGCCTTAATCTGGTCGGGGCGGGTGGTGAGTGGGGTGAGGTTATTGAGAACAAAGGCGGCGTGGTTCTGAAATACCACCGGGTTGGGGTCGGGCGCGTTGAGGCGGGCTAGGCTTGCCGCCGTCAGCCGATCGCGCGTGGTTTCCCGCTCCGTTCGTGCGGCTTCCAGCCGGTCGCAGAGGGCCATCAGTTCATCGACTTTGGCGACGATGCGGCGTTGTTCGGCGAGGGGTGGGAGGGGAAAGGGCAGCCGGGCGAAATCCGTATCATTGATGGCTGGGTATGCCTGACCTCGCATTTCTTCCTCCACGCAAGAGACCATGAACGGACTGCGTAATACAATCCATTGAAACCGAGGCAAAACGAAGCCATGCCCATCCAGTATGGCGAAAGCTGTGCTTGCAATAGGCGGTGGGTCGAAGGCGTTTTCAATAATAGCGACATTCAATAAGTAGGGCCGCACACACGAATAAACCACATCGCCTTTCCGAACTATCTTGCGTGCTCGGCTTGGTGCTTCATTTGCATGGAGCATCTTGGGATTCGCAATGAGGCCGTTCTCTTTATCAATAGCCGTAACATCGATGTATGTGAACGCGGTTTGTGGCACACACTGCCCACGATCGCTGGTTACTTCGCGGATGGGTAACCAGCACCAGGAATCCGGAAGCGGATAAGGCGGTTCGTCAATGGCAGGAAGCCGTTTCGGCTTCTGAATCTCCCCCGCCTTTACAAGCCGTGCTTTCTCCGCCGCAATCCGCTTCAGCAACTCCGACGCCGGCTCATCGTTCGGGTTCTGCTCTACCAGCTTTCCGCGTACCGCTAGGTCAAGAATGAATCGCCGCAAACGCGGAATGGCGTCCGGGGCGTTGGCAATGCGGCCGAAGTGGGTGAGCAGGTGTTCGGCGTTCATTGAATGATGTCGGGAGTCAGTTGAGTCGAGGTCGCCATGTCGTCCTCTCCATGTGGTAGTGTATCAGTTTGAATTTCCCCCTCACCCGCCTGCCCTGGCGGGCAGGATGCCCGGGGCAGGCGCCCTCTCCCTCCAGGGGAGAGGGCGTAGCCATTCCCCCCCCTCGGAGAGAGTTCTGGGAAGGCCAAGCATGTTCTTATCTTCTTATCACGAATGTTCCCGAACGGCACGGGCGCAGCGTCCGAGCAGTATCCTTGACATGTATGAACACTGTATTACATATCCAGCGAGTCAGTAGAATTCATTACCAATACCTGCCGACCGCGGGCTCGACTTACAAAGAAATCTCAAGCCTTGGGTGATCCCGCCAGATAATCTTGATCTTTGTGGAATTGGTTACATAGATACCGCCACATAGTAGCCAGCAAACTTGCGGATATTGAGAACCCCCGTGTCCAGAATCAGGTATTGTCCCTTGATGCCTAAAAGCGTGCCTTCAGCCACGGCTTTTTTATCCAGGTTGTGGGCTTTAATCCGAGTGGGATATTGCAAAATTGGGTAAGTGAAGGTTTGTACCTCTTCCTCTGCAGGAGGAGTAAGCGTATTCTCTGCTGAGGTCATTGCGCACTTTACAAGACCAGCATGGCAGAGCGTAAGCAGCTCCTCCCGCTTGGCGTGCATGTTTTGGGCTTCCGACTCGCCTGTAAGCATCCGACGCCAGTCGGTGCGGTCAGAGATATGTTTCTTCAGCGCCACCTCCACTAACCCAGCTTGATGACGGCTCGGTACGCGAAAAATGATCAGAGCTTGAGTCGCGCCTTGATCCATCCAGCGGGTTGGGATTTGACTCATGCGGGTGATCCCAACCTTAAGCCCAGACGAGTTGGCCAGATAAACATAGTGAGGCTGCATGCAGTTGGCCAGTCCCCAGTCTGGCTCTCGGCAAGTTCCCTGGGCGTAGTGACAAAGCTCGGGCTTGACAATGCACAGGTCGCAACGTGCCAAAGATCTGAAGCAGGGATAACAGTAGCCTTGGCTGAAACTTTTATGGGTTTTCCGGCTACAGGCGATGCAGTGGATCTCTCCCAGGGCCTCAATCCTGACTGTCTTGCCTAGGGAGGTGTTAAGAGGTAATGGGGGATCACTCAGGGGTAGGCTATACGCCACCGGCGTTGTTGCTGCGGTTGCCATCTTGCGCAAGTTGCCACAAATCTTAGTCATAGGATTCCGTTATCTGTGCCCAATGCCCAGCCAGCTTCTAGGATCAAAGGACACGTTGCAAAAAGAGCCTCAGGCGGGGCTCCAGGGTCTCTGGACAGGTTGCTCTCGCCTATGCCAACAATACAGTATTTCCTAGGGGATTCTGCCCTAGTTGTCTCCATCCTCCTATAGGAGAGATAAGCCTCACATGTCCAGAGGCTAGCACTGGCACGACTGAGGATCAATAATAATCAAACATCTGTTACCCACCTATGAGGTTTGCTTGTGAGCAAGAAGACTTATACAACAGCAGCTGTCATTATTCCTCCTACCAGTCTATGGCCACCTATCCAAGCAATTCGGCAGGAGTATGATCGGCATGTCAAGCGCTGGATGCCCCACATTACCCTGATTTATCCCTTTCGACCACGGGAAGAGTTGGCAACCGTGGTCGAGCAGTTTTCCTTGCGTTGCCAGAACATCGAGACTTTCAGGGTTAAACTGGTGGCATTCTCTTTTTTTCAGCACAGGCGGGAGAACTATACTCTCTGGCTGATCCCAGAACCCAAGAAAGGGCTGGTTCAGTTACAGACAACGCTTTGGAGCATGGTTCCAGACTGCGATGACGTTAGGAAACACAAAGATGGATACACCCCGCACCTGAGCGTAGGTCAGGTGCGGGGGCAAACGGCCATGTTGAAGTTACAGGAGGCACTGCAATCAGCCTGGCAACCTTTATCATTCATGGCGCGCGAGGTCAGTTTAATCTGGCGTGGTGAGCCGCCCGAAGATGTGTTCCGTGTGGCTCATAGAATAAGGTTAGGAAAATAAACAGGCGACTTTTAAAGATGATCCATGCTACGCCACTCAGTTCTACTGATTTCGTGGTAACCGCTTGTCTTGTTCCTGCCTAGAAGAATATGGTACAAGTCACGGGTCAAAACCCATGGTATTAGAGGAGAAATTTATGCGATTGGTGACTTATGAACATGGTGGCCAACGTAGCACCGGGGTCCTAACCGACGCAGGTGTGATTGATCTACCTTCTGCTTCCAGCGGAAACCTGCCAGCAGATATGCTTGCCCTCTTACAACAGGGGGATACAGCCATAGAGCAGGCAAAAAATGCGGCAACTAAAGGTCAAGCCATTCCTCTGGCCGACGTGCATCTGTGCGCGCCGGTGCCACAGCCGGGTAAGATCATTGGCATTGGCCTCAACTATAAGGACCACGCTGCCGAGGGCGGGCGCGAGACCCCCGAGTATCCCATGGTCTTTACCAAGGCAACCTCGGCAGTGATTGCCCTTGGTGAACCTATTCGTATTCCCAAAGTCACCCAAGCGGTGGACTTTGAAGGCGAGCTGGCTCTGGTCATTGGCAAGCGAGCCAAGGATGTACCACCTGAAGATGCTCTCAACTATGTGGCCGGATACACGATCTGCAATGACGTTAGCGGCCGGGACTATCAGCGGCGTAGCGGTCCAGGCGTAGGCAAATCGTTCGATACTTTTGCCCCTCTTGGCCCGGCAATTGTTACCCGCGACGAGATACCTGACCCCCATGTTCTTGATATTCGTACGGTTGTAAGCGGGGAGGAGATGCAGCACTCCAACACCCAGTACCTTATCTTCAATATTCATTACTTGATCGATTACCTGTCCCATATCTTTCCTCTGGAACCCGGAGATGTGATCACTACCGGGACCCCGGCCGGCGTGGGGGCGTTCCGTAACCCACCGCGCTTTCTCAAACCTGGAGACACGGTACGGATCGAAGTGGAAGGGGTTGGAGTATTGGATAATCCCGTAATAGCACCATAAGCGGTCAGCCGTCAGGAAGAAAAAGAGGTAAACGTATGCGAAAAAGGGGTAAGGATCCTGCCCAGAGTCCTCCACAAAACAAAAACACTAGCCTGAGCATCAGCCGGCGTTCTTTCCTCAAAGGCGCTGGTGCAGGTGCTGCTGGCTTAGCAGCGGCGCGCCTGTCGCTGCCCCAGGCCAAAGCTGAAGAGAAAAAACCTTCTACGCAGATTGTTGGTCCTGATCCAGTACCAATGAGTTTTCGCATTAACGGTCAGACCTATTTCGGTCGCCTGGAGCCACGTGTGACCCTAGCCGATGCTCTACGGGATCGCTTTGACCTCACAGGTACCAAGGTGATCTGTGACCGCGGTACCTGTGGCGGGTGTACTGTGCTGCTTGATAACGAGCCGGTAGTTTCCTGCCTGCTCTTAGCGATTACTGCCCAGGGTAAAGAGATCCGTACAATCGAGGGACTGGCTAAACCTGACAGTGTGCTCGATCCGCTTCAGGAAGCCTTTATTGCCCACGACGCACTCCAGTGTGGTTACTGTACACCGGGTATGCTGATGAGCTGCCGTGCTCTCTTGAACCGCACGGCCAAGCCCAGCCTCAACGAGATCAAGGCTGCGGTAAGCGGCAATGTCTGTCGCTGCGGTACCTATCCACATGTCTTTGCCGCAGTCCTAGCTGCCTCTGGTCAGGATCCAGACTTGGTGAGGGGGTAAACCATGGCTCGGGAGGTTGAACTCAAAGTCGGCTACAAGAATCAATTCACTAAAGTCAAACGCACCATTCCTGATGACGAGCTACAGCCATGGGATGCGGACAGCCAGCTGCGCGTGGTTGGTAAAGCGGTACCACGGGTTGACGCCTACGACAAGGTTACAGGCAAGGCCCAATATACCCGCGACCTCAAGCTGCCTGGTCTACTCTATGGGGTGGTTGTACGCTCCCCATATGCGGCCGCACGAGTTCGTAAGGTAGACACGTCTGCTGCTGAAAAGATGCCGGGCGTGCGCGCAGTCTATGTTCTCGACCGTGGTCAGGTGCGGTTTCAGGGCCACGAGCTTGCGGCTGTGGCGGCAGATACACTGGAGCAGGCAGAGGACGCAGTCCGAGCTGTCAAAGTAGAGTATGAGCCGGGGCCCTTTGTGGTTACTCTGGCCCAGGCAATGCGTGAAGATGCCCCTGTGGTCATGCCCGGTGGCGCTAACACGCCGGGAGCTAATGTTAAAGCGCCCACCAGCATTGTGCGTGTAGCCTATGCCTGGGCTGCTGACGGACCCACCCAACGGGGCAATGTCTTTGGCCCATCGTATGGCTCACTGTTTGGCCAAAATCGTGGAGAGGTAGAGTCGGCAGTAAAGACAGCCGATGCTGTAGTGGAAGCAGAGTTCTACACGCCCGTACAGACCCATAGTTGCTTAGAAACTCACGCCGCCGTGGCTTATTGGGAGCGAGGCAACCGTTTAGTAGTCCATTGTGGGGCCAAGTCGGTCATGCGAACGCGGGCGGAAGTGGCCGACCATTTTGACCTGCCTCACTCGCATGTGCGTGTGACCAACGAGTTTATGGGGGGGCACTTTGGTACTAAATCCTCAAGCTTACCTTACACGGTTATGGCTGCCCACCTAGCCAGGAAGGCTGGACGACCGGTCAAGATTGCGCTCTCGCGAAAAGACGAACATTTGGTAGGGGGCAACCGACCATTAAACCGCATGCAAGTGCGTTTAGCCGGTACACATGACGGAGCACTGACTGCCGTTCAGTTGGTCAACCATGGCTCGGGTGGAGTTAGCTTTGGCGCTGGTGCCTCCGGGCCCTTCTTCAGTATTTATGACTGCTCTAATGTGCATGCTGCCGACTATAATGTGTTGATGAACACCGGGCCTGGCTGTGCTTTTCGCGCGCCTGGGCATCCGCAGGGCGCCTTTGCCTTGGAGGTAGCGGTCGACATGCTCTGCGAGCGCTTGGGCCAGGACCCTGTGGAATTTCGTTTGCACAATAGCTGCGGCCGCACACCTTGGCGAGCCGAGGAATTGCGCATGGGCGCCAAGCGCATTGGCTGGAGCGAACGGCGCAACCCCAAGGCTGGGGCTGACAACGGACCGGTAAGACGCGGCCTCGGCGTTGCCAATAGCGTGTGGTATAGCGTTTACAATCCCGGGGCTCAGGTTGAGGTGCAGGTTAACAAGGACGGCAGTGTTGCGGCTTTTACCAGCACCTCGGCTCCTGGGTCAGGATCACGCACAGTGATTGCCCAGGCAGTAGCTGAGGAATTGGGTCTGGAAGCGCGCCAAGTCGAGGTACGGTTGGCGAATTCCGACTATCCTTACTCTCCGGCACCGGGTGGAAGCAAGTTGACTGGCACCGTTACTCCACCGGCTCGACAAGCCGCTTATCGAGTCAAGCAAACACTACTGCGACAGGCTGCGCGCAAGCTTGAGGTACCAGCTGAGACCCTTACCCTGCAACTTGGCGGCCAGATTGTAGCTCAGTCCGGACAAAAGCTGGAATGGGAGCAGGCCTGTGCGTTGCTGCCCGGCGGCAAAACCGCAGCCTTGGGAGAACGGTTTGAAGATTACAGTGGTCCGGCGGTATCTTTTCCTAGGTTGTCAATGGGACAAGATCTTATGGCCGGAGTGCAGTTTGCCGAGGTCAGTGTGGATGAGCGGCTGGGCCAGATTAAGGTGGAAAAGATTGTTGCCGTGCAAGACTGCGGCCGCGTGTTCAACCCGCTCTTAGCCGAAAGCCAGCTGCAGGGCGGGATTATTAATGCGCTGAGCTTTGGCTTGTTCGAGGAACGAGTCATGGATGAGTTAGAGGGCCGGATGTTGAACCCAGACTTTTTGTTCTACAAGCTTGCTGGTCCCCGGGAGATGCCGGTGATTGAAACCGTATTTCTCAATGTCTACCAGGGCCAGACTAACACTGATGCCCGTAACCTTGGCGAGCCAGCCAAAGTGGCAACCATTGGCGCTGTTGTCAATGCTATCTACAATGCTACGAGAGCCTGGATCACTGAGCTGCCGATTACTCCGGCCCGGGTATTAGCCGCTCTTGAAGTACGCGACCGGCAGGCTCGCGTGTAGGAGGGAGAAGTATGCATCGCTTTGCCTACATGCAGGCTGAGACCCCTGCGGCTGCAGCCGCGGCCCTGGCTGAAAATTCAGAGGCTATGCTCAAGGCCGGAGGGGTAGACCTGCTTGATTTGCTGAAAGAACACCTGGTCACTCCAGCGCTGGTTGTAGACATCAGTCAGATTCCGGAGCTACAAAAGGTTGAGATTGACAGCAGCAGTGGCGCTCTTCGCATGGGTACCCTGACAACCTTTGCGCAGATTGCCACTCACCCCAACGTACAGAAAGTCTGGCCTGCCCTCACGCAGGTGGCGGCCAGTGCTGCTACACCGCAAGTTAGAAACCTGGCCACAATCGGTGGCAACCTCTGCCAGCGGCCCCGCTGCTGGTACTTCCGCCAAGAAGACTACTTCTGCCGCAAGAAAGGCGGGAAGCGTTGTTTTGCCCTGGAGGGAGAGAACCGTTATCACTCCATCTTCGGTAACCAGACCTGCGCCAGCACTCACCCCTCGGCAGCAGCCGTGCCGCTGCTGGCCTATGACGCCACACTTCAGGTGATGGACAAGGAAGGTAAGGAGCGAACCCTTCCTCTAGCGGATTTATTCCTTACCCCGGAGCAAGACGTACAACGCGAACACATTCTGACTCGCAGTGAAATCATAACCACCATCACTGTTCCGCCTCTGCCTAAGAGCATAGGTAGCGCTTATATGAATTTGAAGCACAAGCAGTCATTTGACTGGCCTCTGGTTGAGGCTGCGGTAGTATTGGACCTGAGCGGAGAAAAAATACGCAATGCCCGGATTGTCTTAGGCTCAGTAGCTCCAGTGCCCTTGCGCTCGACCCCTGCAGAGAAAGTCTTAATCGGCAACTCTATTAATGAAAAGACTGCTGCCCAGGCTGGCAAGGCTGCAACTAACGGAGCCCTACCCCTGACCCACAATGGCTACAAAGTCCCGCTTCTGGCCGAGCTGGTTCGCCGAACGGTGCTTAAGGCTATGGGCCGGTTACCGGCAGATGAGGAGGTGATGGCGCTATGATTAGCAAGGACAATATGCAACTGACTCCCCTGCGTGCGGCTCGCCAGCCATGCCGCTTCCTGCGCTCTCAGGGTGCGTTTCGTCTGGGTCCGACTGAATACGATGAGACCACCCGTTTCTGGTGTGTCCGCTCGATGGACACCTGCGGTCCTGACGGGGTTGCCGTCCACATGGCCTGGTGCCAGAGAGGGCGCGAGTGCTACAAAGCGCCCCGGGTGGTGGTGTGAAGCTAGACAACAGAGAGTGCCGGTTAAGTGTAAGTTCGAGGGTTTTTGCTTTGCTCTGACCACCCCGTCGAGCTTGCCAGACTCCTTGTTCGGAACCTAGATTATCAAATATGTCCTGACTTCAGCTGTACAAGAGCGGATTCATGATTCGGTTGATCACAGCCTGACGGGTTAAAGTTATAAACGATGTTCCATCTTAGCGAGGAGGACGTTCCCCATGACACAATGGGTTTGCAAGGTCTGCGGGTACAACATGATTGGAAACCGGCCGGATGTGTGTCCGTTCTGCGGGGCGAAGCATGACGAGTTTGTGACCTCAGAGGAAGCCGAACAGCTCTATCGTGTGACCCCCTCGAAGGTGACTGACCAAGTCATGCAGTTGATGTCGGTGCCACGTCTTGGACTTGAGCATGCTGCCTACCGAGTCGAAACCGATCAGGGTCCGGTATGGATCGACTGTCCATCAGCCTTCAATCGCGATATTGAGCCGGCTGCTGCGATTCTGTTCACCCATAAGGACTTCATGGGTGCGTCTAATCAGTATCGCGAGCTCTGGGATGCGCAAGTCTATATTCACGAACTCGATGCGCGCCATCCGCTTGCCCGGAATCATCCCGTCGACCATCCCTTCAGTGGCGACTTTAAACGCGGTTCCCTTGAGGCGTATCATATCGGTGGCCATACGCCTGGCTACACAATGTACATCCACCATGACGTGTTGTTCGCGTGTGACTACGTCTTCCCACCTGGTGCTGAAATGAAGCTCAATCCCGCCAGCGATGCGCGCGAGATGCGAGCGCGGGGCGGGCGAGTGCTCGACATCACCGAGGGCCGTGGGCTCAGAAAGGTCTGCGGCTACAACTATGTCGCGGACTTCCTGACATGGCGCGCTGATTTCTTGCTCATTTTGCAAGCTGCTGCCTAACATCAACGCAAAGAGGGGCGACCTGTGGCACTCAACGTCATCATTACTGGCAACAACGAAGGCTTTGGGAAGCTGACCACGTGGGGAAACTGAATCGGCCCCAGAGACAAGTCGCACGGTTTACGCCTAACAAGGTGCTGCACTCGAACGCCGCTGAAAGCGGCGCCGGTTAACCACATTGCGCAAGATCAAGAAGGAAATAGCCGACCTGAAAAGGAGACTGTCAGTGCTTCAAGCTCGCAGAACCGAACAATGAGATATATGTTCTTACATGTGACGGGTGTGAGCCCCATAGAAGCGTACCGACTTAGAGTCGAGTTCAGCGACGGTGTGATCAAAGAGGTGGATCTGTCGGGCGAACTCTACGGAGAGGTGTTCGAACCGCTCAGCGGTGCTTTGCCGGCGTGCTCACCGTCATCGACTGGCGCGTCGGCAGCATGCTTCCAGCACATCGCCCAAGACCCCATCCAAGGCATCTGATCCTGCAGGTGCCCATCGCTGTTTCCCTTCGGCATGCTCGTCCTTCCGTGTGATGGGCAAGATAAGCAGAGAACACGTTAAAGGAGATGCATCATGACCGTAGAAGAAATTGCCGCACAATTAGTGGCTCAGGGTAAAAGGGTGTCGGTAGCGGAGGCCGATACCTGTGGGCTTGTCGGATACCTGCTCAGCACGGTGCCGGGCAGTTCGAGGTACTTTCCTGGTGGCGTTATCGCTTACACAGGCGGCCTCAAGCAGAGCATCCTGGGGGTCCCTGACGATGTGTATACCGCTAAGGGCAGCGTGAGTCCTGAGGTGGCGAGCGCCATGGCCAAGGGCGTGCGAGACCTGACCGGTACGGACTATGGCATCTCGGTGACCGGGGTCGCTGGTCCAACCGGTGGCCAACCCGGTATCCCGATCGGGACCTTCTACATTGGTTTGGCTGGGCCTGACGACGTGGAAGTGACTGAACGCATTCAGACCAACGCGGCCGACCGCGATGGCAACAAGCGCCAAGCGGCACAAGCGGTCCTGGACTTGCTTGGCCGCCACTTGCAGATGGCTGGATAACGACTGGCTTCTTGGCGTTGACTACCAGTTTAGTAAGTGTGGCTTTTGCTGCCTCCAACCGTCGTCCGAAGGGAAGATGGTGGTCATGGGAATGGCCTGTGGATCGCCGTCGAACCAGGTTTGGACGGTTTCACGCCATTTGAGGTAGTGCGGGGCGTTGCGGTGGGCATTGAGGTGGTCGTCCTGCGTCTCATACACTTCATACAAATAGAAGGTGTTGGGATCAGATGGACTCTGGTGAATGTCAAACCGCAGGCAGCCTGGTTCATCCCGTACCGAACCTTGGGCGTCTCCTAAGCTGGCTTCCTTAAATGGT
Source organism: uncultured Binatia bacterium (SeqCode) (assembly GCA_965220955.1). GTDB lineage: Bacteria > Desulfobacterota > Binatia > Bin18 > CBDCRK01 > CBDCRK01. Next base: position 44,205 of record CBDCRK010000044.1, read on the forward strand.
TCGGAAAATCCAGGCTTGATTTTGATGGTAACGAATATGGCGTACATCAGGTGTCCTTTCTTCGTTTGCTGACGTTGTGCGACAGGTTTGGATGGTGTGGACGGCGTGGTTCCCCGGCATTCCTGTATTGTGAAACGTGTTGAGTGTCCGGCGGCCTGAGTGGCTGGCGGCCTGAGTGGCTGGCGGCCATTATAGTCGTGGCCCGCTGCTGTTGCAAGTGATGATAAAAGGAGAGAAACCCTATGCCCATTGAGCAACATGCCCCGGGATTGGCGCGTATTGTTAAGGTGAACCAGGACATTGAAGAGTTGGCCAGTGGCTTTGGCGGCCCCACAGGACCCGTAATGGCTTGTTTATGCTCTATGAGGACAGTTTGTCCGTGGGTGATGTTGGCACCGTAGCGGGTATAAAAGGCGTGGTCGAACGTATTCGATCCGTGCCGTTACCCTGCGTGATCTGGGCGGCACTCAACGTTATCATGGCACCAACAAAGGCTTTACTCGAAAGATAAGTCTTCCTCCTCCAGCTCATTAAGCATGTCAGACAGGCCATCCAGCAGATCCAGGGCTTCATACTGCTGGCCTGTTGTCAGTCCTTGCCAGGTCTGCCCAGAGCCTGCCTGCTGACTGGGTGCACGGGTACGGACGCCTGTAGCAGGGTAGTCTCTACTAAACTCTCCGCAGGAACCACCGCTTTTTGTTGCGAAGGCATATATCCCTGATGCGTCCACTGCCGACGTGAGATTGACTCCGTAAACATGGCAGCGAATCGGAGATTCCCAGTAAATCCCATACTCTACAATAGAGGCCAGACTGGGAACAATATCCTTCACCAGGGCGCCGATGGCAGGATACCTTGATTCGGCCATGCCTACAGCGACCTGGATGCCACTTAATTCCTCTATGCTGCTGAACCTTATTTCATGCTGACCCTGACTGGAGGAAAAGCTCCACGTGCCAAGGAGCGCAGTCAGCCTCTCTCCTGATGGGCCTCCCCCGGGGCCTCCCCCTGAGCCTGAGTGAGTCAGAGATCCACTGGCCGACCCTACTACATTCCACGGAGTTCCATCTGAAGTGAAAAACCGCACCCACTGCCCCTGGCCAGACGTATTCAGTAAACAGAACTGTCCCCATGTCGCACTGGTCCCCAGATCCCTTGAGGCCTGCCAGTTGAAGGTGAATAACAGCAGCTGATGCCCCTTGTCGTAAAACTCCGTCCACTTGCAATTCCCCACCCTGATCGCTCTGCTAGCCGGGGCACCGCTAATCATACAGCTCCTGAATGTGAATCTACCCTGCCTTGTTGGGTTAGTCGGGAAAAAGGTGACCCTGAAAGAGTCGTTCCTTGAGCTAGGAACGCTCGGGTTTACAAACGTAGCCGTTGTGCTCAACTGAAGTTCTGAGGGAAAATCCATCGGTTGAGCGTAAATGAGAGCGGGTAGACATACCGCACAAACTGCCACAATAAGGGCAGCAGTCATTGCTTTCCCCTTCATATGATCCCCCCTTTTTAGTGAGGAATTGACTGCGTTGCCCCAGGAGGAGAGGAGCTAACTCCAATAGATTGAGTTGTTCCATTGACAACGGTGGCACATCCAGTAGATAGGGCAAGCGCACATAACAGTGCGGTCATTTTGAGTGGGTCATACTGCATGAGGTCTTCCTCCTTCAGTACTCCGGCTGGGTAGCCGGGTCTGTCTACTTCGAAGGCTTCCCCTGCGTATAACGACTGGGATCGCTATTTGGCAGCCTGAGCCGTAACGGACCCGTTTCGCCCCACTACAGGAGTGCTGTCTGCAAGCACCCGTGCCGCTGCTGCCTCGACCACGGTTCCCTTGAAAAAGTCGGGGTTGGCTTCTCCCCAAAAGCGGACCGGATTGGTAAAGGTGAAATCGCGGAACGCGTCGGTGTTCATCAGCCCGTCTTCGACCTGCTCGTAGGCCTCAGCCAGCACCCCGGCCATGTCTGCCACATCGAAGTGCCCAATGTCCGAGCCCATCAGGGCGTTCAGCTGGGAATCAAGCGGATTATTGCGCCGACTGAACGCCCATGCATTCATCCGATCATCAACTTCGCAGCCAAAGTAGAAATTCTTCACAAACAGATCGCGGAAGTCTTCCACGCGCTCGATTTGACACGCCGCAAAATCATCCAGGGTGTCGATACCGCCGATCTCAGTCGAGCCTTTGGGTGGCATGGCCGTGTCGAATGCAGCGTCACTGTTTTGCAGCGCGTCTGCGATTTTTGGGTCGCCATAGGTTTCCGCTAGCTTCACAAGCAAGGCGGTGTCAAGGTTTTTAGGATTAACTTCTTCGAGGGCCTCAAGCTTGCGCTTCTCCCAGTGTTCAATAAGATCAACGTAGAGCTGACACGCCCATCCCACGCCACCCTCCAGAAAGGCAAACTTGAGCTGGGGAAACCGCCGGGTCACTCCACCCAGGAACAAAGCTTTACACACGGCTTCGCTGGCTGCCGCAAAATGACCGATGTGATTGTAGACAAAGTTGCTCGGGGACAGGCGCAAGCCAATCCCTCGCGACCCAGAGTGAAACGTTGGCGAGACTTTACACTCCACACATTTTGCCCATACTGGATCATACTCATACGCACTATCGAGCCCAAGCACATCGCGCCAACCCAGGGTGCCCATCACATTTTGAGACATAGCGGCGGGGGCTGGGCTGTTGCGCTGGATGAGGCTGCCGAGCATCACAACCTTCAGACCCAGCTGGGAGGTCACATATTCGATTTCCTCGATGGCTTCCTCCGGTGTGTGCATGGGAATGAGTGCAACCGGCGTTATCCGATCGGAGAATTCAGCAAAATACTCAGCACTAAAGATGTTGAATGCCCGACAGGCAGCATGACGGCGCTCCGGGTCCGGAATCATTGGCAGTCCCCCGCCTCCCGTGGGGTACATGACTGAGAAGTCAAATCCCAATTCATCCATGCGTTCATACAGGAGCCGAGGCATGATCGCCGTTGCCCGGTCGCGCGTATTCTTGGTCGGAAAGGACCAAAACGCCTGCTGCGCAACCTGTTGCTCACGCCGTTCGGCCACAGACATCACCAAGTGCTTTTCGATCAGCTTGGGGAGCATCGAGAACCCCTCGACAGCCTTGTCTCCGCCAATCCGTCTCAGCTCTTCGCGGACCAATGGCCCGAACTCCAACCAATGCCCATCGGCATCAATAACGGGGTGCGACAGCTGTGCCCGTATCTGTGCTCCTGTTCGATGCCCAGTGCTACTCATATCTCACCTCCCTGGCCGCGCGTTGGCCTGCAGCTGGCCGCAACCAAATGATCATTACCGAGGTCCTGCCCGAACCTCACTCCAGACAGCACCGAGACAATAGATCGTTTCCCTCATCTTTGCAAGGCAGACTAAATCGAACCCCAGAAGATTCGTACACTGCTGTGACAACATGTGTTCTCTCTCCGTATCTAGCGATCTTGTAAGTAGGCCTTAGCTCAACCGTTCCATCCCTCTAGCTAAAACCAATGGAGGCTGATAACCTCAGAAAAAGGAACTAACTGAAAAGAGATTATACTTCGGCTAAAAGGGAGGTTGAGTTGCCTTGGCTTTGCAGCGGAAAAGGACGTGGGCTAACACCGATAATCTTTCTACAGGGGAGGAGTGGGCAGCCATGATTAGCAAAGCTCTAACCCTCATCCTTCTCGGCCTGACTCTCTCAGGCTGTGGCTGGGCGCAAAAAAAATTCTTTACCGCCAAGGTAGAGTGCTGCGAGAAGAAAGAGTCGTGCTGCACAACTGAGATGTGTTGCTTGCCCCGTTATGCCGGAGGGAGCGCGCCTCAGGTAAAGTTATCGACCCCAATTCCCAATATCCCTCCCGAGGCTCTAGAACCCTCACCAGTGGAGGAAAAACCTAAACCTAGCCTCCTCAGTCGCCTCAACCCTCTTAACTACTGGGACCAAGATGAAGAAGAGGAGGAGTCGCTCAGCGAGAAAAGACGTAAAGAGGAGCAAAATAGCTTTTTTGGCAAACTCTTTCCCTTTTAGTAAGGTCCAAGGATAAGCCCAGAGGATTGACTTCTCGCCGCTTTACGCCAACGTAGGTTTCGTCCCTATTTCTTCCAGATGAGTCATGTCGTTAACCCGCTGGACAATGGCCTTGTCCCGTTGGAAGACAACTTCGGTGAGGGAAGCATTGCCGATTTTTTCCACCTCACGAAAGCGGCTTACCGGCAAGCCCCAGCAGTGAAGCAGAAAAGCCCGAATCGGTCCGCCATGGGTGACCACTACTACCCGCTCTTGTGCATGTTTTTCTGCCAATAGCTCTGCTCCCTGGAGGATTCGCCCCTGAAACTGAGCAAACGTCTCTCCCCCTCCACGTGGCAGGTCTTCTCCTGCCCGCAGTCGCTCCCACTCCTCTGCATACCTGGCAATTATTTCTCCAACGGTAAGGCCACTCCACGCTCCAATGTTCATCTCACCCCAGAGGGGAGCCGGCAAGGATTCTAGATCCAGAGCCTCGGCAATAATCTCAGCCGTACGCAAAGCTCGGGAGAGAGGACTGGTGTAGACGGCGGCAATAGGGTTGCCCTCTGCGCGCAACCGTAGCCCCAGACTCCGAGCCTGCTTCACTCCCATCTTGCCCAGCGGGATGTCCGCTTGTCCCTGCCAGCGATTTTCCTGGTTCCAGATGGTTTCCCCGTGACGAACCAGAAGAAGATGAACCCTAGCCATATCCCTACGCTCCTGCTTTCTATGCTGTCTGAGCGATAAAGCCTAGTAGCCGCAAAATATTGTTTCTATAGGATCTTGCACTTATAGCGGTTTGCACTTGAGTGGACATCAGAATTTGAGAAAGGTTGCGCTTTCCTATCACAAGAAAGGGTAGGGGCGAATCTGGTATTCGCCAGCCCGCCTCACAAGAAAGGGTAGGGGCGAATCTCGTATTCGCCGACCCGCCCGCGACCTTGCACGGTGGGCGATCACGTCGGGCAAGATGCCCGCGATCGCCCCTACAAAACAGGGACCAGGCTCATCAACAGACGCCTACCCAAATGAAAGATGCTATATACTACGCGAGCGGGTGGCCGACAAGCGCTTGGCACACAACAATCATTTGCAGTAAGATGGACGTATACTCGGCTCACAACAAGGAGGGCGTATGCAGAAGCGGAAAAAAGAGACGGGTGCTTGGCGGGCAAGCGGGATGCTGACACTCGGACTGGTGTGGATTTTGTGCCTGCTGCCGCTTGTTGCTCAGGCCCAGAGCGCGTCGTATCAGCAAACCTCTCTCACCGCGCTGTGCAAAATATCCGCCGCCGGCGCCTCGGGCCGCTTCGACACCGCCGAGCAGCTCTTCAGCGAGGGTAAAGACGCCGGACTCAGCGAACTACAGATGTATGAAACCGTCTTAAACCTGCTGCCCTACATCGGCTATCCGCGTACCCTGAGCACGCTGGGACGCTTTCAGCAGGTGTATCCGGACTACATCAGCCAACGTTCCCAAGGGCAAAGCCTGCAGCCGACCGAACCCTGGTCGGAGTACGCCACGACTATCTGGGGCGAGCGTGGGATGCGAGTTCAAGAGCGGCTGACCGGCGGCAGTGAGGAGACCAAACGGCTTATCCAGCGGCTCACTCAGATCAGTCCCGAACTGGCCGAATGGGTGCGCTATGACGACTTTGGTCGGGTGTTTGGCCGAGCCGGACTGTCGCTGATCGAACGTGAAGCCATTGTGCTAGGGGCGCTGATTGCCCAGGGGGCACCCCAGATCAGTTTTCACTACAAAGCCATGCTACGGGTTGGGGGCGATGACAGTCTAGTCGATGCTCTGCTTGAGGCGGTATCGGGCATTGTGGATGAAAACGCGCTGGCCGCCGCGCGACACCATATTGCCGAAGCACGGAAGTAGGAAAAATTTCGGAGAAAGCTTCATGCTTGAGGTCATAGGCATGGACACACGCTTGGGCTGGGGTGTTGCCAGTGTCCTGCTCATGACCCTCATCAGCGCCTGTGATCCCTCAGCCTCCGCTCCGTTCATCCCTCGCTCCGACGCGCCGACCAGCCACTGGTCGGCCTATGGCGGTGATGAGGGCGGCCAACGCTATAGCCCGCTTACCGACATCACCCGGGATAATGTGAAGCGCCTGGCGGTTGCCTGGGAGTACCACACCGGAGACCTGTCGGACGGGAAGGGGCAGATTCCGTCGACCAGCGCCTTTCAAGCCACGCCTATTATGGTCGACCAGACGCTCTACTTTTGTACGCCCTTCAACCGGGTGATCGCCCTCGATCCTGAAACTGGTGCGGAGCGCTGGACCTATGACCCGCACACCGATCTGTCCGAAGAGTACGCTAACCAGCTGGTGTGCCGTGGGGTCTCAAGCTGGCTAGACGCCGACCGGCAGGCCGGGTCTGCCTGCCAGCGGCGTATCTTTACCGCCACCAACGATGCGCGCCTCATCGCCCTGGATGCGGCCACCGGCACGCCGTGCGCCGACTTTGGCAACAACGGCATCGTTGATCTAAATCCCGGCGTTGGGAATATCCTGTGGCGGGGCGAGTATCAGGTGACCTCACCGCCAACGATTGTTCATGATCTGGTGATCGTGGGATCGGCGGTGGCCGATAACGTGCGCGTCAATCCACCCAGTGGGGTGGTGCGGGCCTATGATACGCGGACCGGAAAGCTGCGCTGGAGCTGGGACCTTGCCCCGCCCGACTTTGTGCCCAGCAAAGACAACACCGGCTCGGCGGGCTATGCGCTGGGCACGCCAAACGTCTGGGCGCCCATGTCGGTTGATGCCGAGCGCGACCTCGTCTTTGTGCCGACCGGCAATCCGTCGCCAGACTACTACCGAGGCGACTCGAATCTCGATTACTATGGCAGTTCGGTCGTGGCGCTCCGGGCTTCAACCGGGCAGGTTATCTGGCACTACCAGACCGTGCATCGAGACCTGTGGGATTTTGATGTTCCGGCCCAACCCGCTCTGGTCAGCCTGAGACGTGGCGGGCAATCCATTCCCGCGCTGGTCCAGGCCACAAAAATGGGCTTTCTGTTTGTTCTCCATCGCGAGACCGGTCAGCCCCTGTTCGAGGTTGAGGAGAGACCCGTCCCGCAGGGTCAGGTGCCGGGCGAGCGTCTCTCGCCTACCCAGCCCTTTCCGCTTAAGCCGCCGCCGCTGGTGCGCTTAGATCTTCGGCCTGAGCAGGCCTGGGGATTGACCCCGTGGGACCGTGGCGTGTGTCGGGACAAGCTGGAGGCCCTGCGCTGGGAGGGCATGTACACCCCGCCAAGCCGCGAGGGCACGCTAATGTACCCAGGCAATGGGGGAGGGTCAAACTGGGGCAGCGTTGCGTTTGATCCGGAGCAACAGCTGCTGATCGCCAATACCGAAGACCTGCCCTGGATGGTGCGGCTCTTTGCGGCCGAGGACTACGAACGCGAACGTGCCGCTCACCCCGGTGTCGAGATCGCGCCTCAGCACGGCATGCCGTATGCGCTACGCCGCGAAATACTTCTGTCCCCGCTGGGTCTGCCCTGTAACCCCCCGCCGTGGGGCAGCCTTGCCGCCGTCGACCTGGTCAGCGGTGAGCTGCGCTGGCAGGTGCCGCTGGGCGTGATCCGCCTGGGTCCACTCTCGTTGCCCGGTCAAGTCGGGATTCCTAACGTCGGCGGTCCGCTTGTCACCCGCAGCGGCCTGGTCTTTATTGCCGCGACCTTTGACAACTATCTACGGGCCTTCGATAGCCAGACCGGCGAAGAGCTGTGGCGGGGCAGTCTGCCGGCCGGTGGTCAGGCCACTCCTCTGACCTATCGGGCGCGCACGGGCGGGAAACAGTATATTGTTGTTGCCGCGGGTGGCTACGGACGGGCCAAGGCGCCCAATAACCTGGGCGATGCGCTGGTCGCCTTTGGGCTTGAATAGTGGGGGATTGAGAGATTACGATGTCTCAGGAATACATGAGGCAAGGAGAGAGTTGCAGTGATGAAGTTCGGCATTATGGTCATGCCCCAACACTCGCGAACCGATTCGCCGACCAAAATAAGCGTAGTTCGTCATGCGAGGCTGTTAGGTGACTAACCTACGGCTGACGCCAGAGAGCAAATCCAAACAGGAGGGTACGCGACATGGAAGAGGATATTAGAACATTTCTGAAAGGGTTCTCGGCGTCTGAGTTGGAAAAGCGGGATATTCTGCAACCGCACAAAAGGGACGATTACTGGCTCATGGCCAAGAGTGTCTCTCCGCTGACCGAACTGATGAAGGAACACGGCGTCACTCGATTAGTAGCTGAGGAACGAAAGTGGTTTCTAAAGTCAGACGGTGAATTTGCTAACCCCTCATCCAGCCAAGTTCGGCGAGGCCGAGTCGGAGAGTTGCAAAACCTGAGCAGTATTTTCGATTACCAAAATAAACATATCAACCCGTATTTCCGTTCTCGATCTGGGCAAGAACCATCAGACGATCAAGCGGAAGAAATGCCTGAGATTCAGGAAAGTGACGATCCAGAGCAGATCAAGTTCGGCCTCGAAAGAGACCTTCAACGCGCCCTGCGTATCAGCATTGCCCAGTTGGAGCCGGGCCTCAATATTATTGACGGCGGCAGCGAAAGAAGCGTGGCGGCTGGTCGGGTCGACATCACAGCCGAGGATAATGAAGGGCGACTGGTGGTTATCGAGCTTAAAGCCGGTACGGCACAACTCGACGCCATCTCTCAAATTTTGTCCTACATGGGGAGCATCGATGCCGAAGGAAGACCGGTCAGAGGGATATTGATCGCCCACGACTTCCATGATCGTGTTGTTTATGCGGCCAAGGCGGTGCCGAATCTATCCTTAAAAGCGTACTCGTTCCAATTCTCTTTTGAAGATCGCTAAACCCCCTGCACTCCCGGCATTGCAAGCCCGGGAGGTCGGATGAACGGCGCGTAATCCGAGGCCCCTGCCACTGATGGAACCACGGAGTTGGAGGTTCAAATGGACGTGAAAGAAGCCGTGCGAACGGCAAGAAAATACACCGCCGAACTGTTTGCCGACGATGGCATCGAGAATATAGGTCTCGAAGAGGTTGTGTTCGACGACGCGGAAAAAGCCTGGAAAGTAACGTTTGGCTTCTCTCGACCGTGGGATCGAGTGGAACCGGGCCTCGCGGCGGAGTTGAAAAGGGCCGCCACCGGAGCTCACCTCGAATGGAAGCGGCGTTCCTTCAAGGTCGTTCAAATTGATGACCATACCGGGCGTGTCGTATCCATGACCCATCGCACTCTGCCCGCCTCGAATTGAGCCGATGCGCCCCGCCGAAGCGTTCATAGACGCGAATCTGCTCGTGCTGCTTGTTGTCGGCTCGGTAGATCGAAAGTTGATCGCCACACATCGCCGGACAAGAAGATTTACACCTTTCCGGCCGCTTCTTCGGACTCGTCACCAAGCCGGGTGAGATCATCATGAATCCTGTGGCCGCATTACCCGTCCCAAGAACAGCACCGCTCCAGTCTGACTATCGCGAATGAGGAAGAGAAAGGGGCGGTCGGCCCGAAAGACCGGGGTTGGCGAGAATAGACGGAGTCCCACCATCCTCATGGTCGCTGCGCTTGCTGCCGCCGCTTCGGTCCCTTCCTCATCGACTTGCACAAATGCCTTGTGGGCAACCTGCGAAAGAGCCAGCTCAGACGCCTGTGGTGCGTCACTTATCCCGGTAAATCCGCCCGCTTGAAAGGCGGCCGGCATGCCCAGGGCTGAAAGCGTATTTGTGAGACTATAGCTGGTTTCCATCCTGAACCTGGGCAGATAGACGTGCACTTCCTGAAGAGAGAGCAGTGCCAGCCAAGTAGGTAAGGCTTCGGCTGTGAGGCGGTGTTCAAGCTTGTGTATAGCGTTGTGGCTGCGAGGCAGGAGGATCACCATTGACAGCGTGTTGCCGCGGTAAGGGATCTCCAACATTTGAAAGCCATCGGGATTGGGGGGAAGTGCCCAGCCCGGGGCTTCGTCGATATAGACCGGTTCTCGTTTTGTTCCGTCAGGCATTAATTCCACATACCGAAAATGTCTCTTCTGAGCGCTCATTGTGGAGTCTTCGGTCTTGGGGTTTTGAGTGCTCATCAACTGCATCGGTGTCTGAAGCCCGTCAAAAAGCGTGAAGTCTTCCGTCTTGGTGTACTGTTTCTGAAACGGTTTATCCCAATTGCCTTTGAAGTAAATCGCGTTTGTCAGCACCAGCCGGGTTGCCCAATCCACGCTTCCCGGTGGGAGCATATTCCGAATCCGGTTTTTCGTCTGCTGCTCTATCCATGCATTGATCTGGAGACGAGCGGTATCTGGAGCCTGCAGGAAATCAACCGGAAAGCTGACCGCCCCATAAGCCATCTGTAGGGCCTGCACAAACTGTGGACGAAAGGGAAAAGTCTGTTCGCCCCACAGGGCATTCGCAACGCGGAGTTCATACTGATTCACCTGTTGGCGCAAGGTGTTGATTTCAGCTGTAACAGACAGGGCGCGGTGATCCATCTCCGTCTGTTCATGGCTCGAGCGCTGGCGCAGCATACCAAGAAGGTCAGCAAGGCGGTTGAAAATCGACCAGATCTCCGGCTGTTGGTTGAGCGTGTCGAGTTCGTCTTCCAATTTGGTAAGCCTGTTTGTTATGTCTTGCGCCTGGGCGGGATCTGCTGGACCGCCGGTCAGCCGCTGCTGCAGGTCGGCCACACCGGTATGGATGACGGTGGTATCCCAGGGCTGTCCGTTGCTACCGGAGCGTTGTAGCGCTACGGGAAACCGCAAGCCTTCACCCATTTGTCGGGCGGTTTCTCCGCGTGCCCCTTCCATGACCATGCCCAGAGCACTGAACAGGGAGTAGGGCGAAAAAAACAGATTGTCCTTTTCTTGTTCTTGAGACAGACGCCGGTAGAGCGCAATGGCAAAGTCATTATTAGCCTGAACAGTCTGTGCCGTTGCCAGACCAACGGATTTTTCCTCCGCGCTTTGTGCTGCCCAGACCTCCTGGCTGTACACACCAAGGACAAAAACGCTGAGCTGTACAGCAACGAACCTGGCGATCTCTTGGGCGCTCTCTTGCTTCATGCCGCTCTCCTTGTTTTCTGGAACCTCCAGGCAGTGTGTCTGATACAATAAGGTCTGTTTGTACCAAGTCTGGTTTACAACAGCAAGGTTTTGGGCATATAGCATCTTTCATTTGGGTAGGGGACTATTGATGATCCTGGTCCCTGTTTTGTAGGGGTGATCGCGGGCATCTTGCCCGACGTGATCGCCCACTGTGCAAGGTCGCGGGCGGGTCGGCGAATACGAGATTCGCCCCTACCCTTACGAGATGTTGTGAGGTGGGCTGGCGAATACGAGATTCGCCCCTACGCTTTGTTGTGATAGGAAAGCGCAACCTTTCTCAAATTCTGATGTCCACTCAAGTGCAAACCGCTATAAAAGAGACAGGTTACGAATGACATAGCGTTGAGTACAGAAGGCTAGTTCACTGACAACTAGGAAGAATGGGAAGAGATTTGCATTCCTGTCGAAAGAGGGTAAAGTTAACCTAGCACTTTCAGACAAAAGGGGGGGCAAAGTATGCAGGCATTAGATCACATCAAAATTCTTGACCTCACACAGTTCGAGGCCGGGCCTTCGTGTACCGAGATCCTTGCTTTTCTTGGCGCCGAGGTGGTGAAGGTGGAGTCTCCGAAAGGGGGAGACCAGGGGCGTTACCTTATCACTGATCAAGCCGGTTTAGACTCTCCCTACTTCCTGCTGCTCAATGCCAACAAGAGAAGTATCACGTTGAATCTAAAGAGTGAAAAGGGAAAAGCTATTTTTAGGCAGATGGTTCCCCAGTTTGACGTAATGATCGAAAACTATGGGCCAGGAGCAATCCAGGAACTGGGTTTAGGATATGACACGGTTCAAGCGCTCAACCCCCGCATTGTTTATGCCCAGGTTAAAGGGTTTGGTACCTATGGCCCTTATGCTTCGTTTAAGAGTTTTGACATGATCGCTCAGGCTACAGGTGGAGCAATGAGCGTCACCGGCTTTCCCGGCTCTTCACCCTTAAGGCCGGGTCCTACCATTGGTGACACAGGCACTGGCATCCACTGCGCTATTGGCGTGCTTGCCGCTATCCTCCAGCGAGAGAAAACGGGCAAGGGACAGCACATTGAGGTAGCCATGCAGGATGCGGTGGTCAACCTCAGCCGTGTGGCCATGCTCGGTCACTATCTTACTGGCTCGCCGGTAGAACGAACCGGTAACCGAATCTCGGTGATGGCTCCTACCGACCTCTACCCTTGCCATCCCGGCGGCTCTAATGACTATGTCTACATCATCACCTCTACCCTGGAGATGTGGGAAAGCCTGCTCAAGGCAATGGATCGGGCTGATCTTATCGACGATCCTCGTTATACCGATCAGCGCTCCCGCAACAAGCATTTTGACGAGGTCTACACCGCCATCAAGACCTGGACAGAGAAACGTACCAAGTTTGAAGCAATGGAAATTCTGGGCAAGGCTGGGGTGCCCTGCGGGGCGGTGCTCGATTCGGGAGATATTCTTACCAACGAGCACTTGCGGACCCGCGGGATGATCACAACAATTGAGCACCCTGCCCGCGGCGCTTTTACCATGCCTGGCTGCGCGGTGCAGATGTCTGACTCTCCTACAGAGGTCAAACCTGCTCCGCTTCTTGGCCAGCACAACGAAGAGGTCTACGGTGCCCTCATTGGGCTCACTCGGGCAGACCTAGCCGGGCTCAAAGAGGAAGGAGTTATTTGACGGACACGTGGATTCCTCTGTACTCCAGGATCTTTACGGGCCGCAACTTGGTTATCTTGGGGCGGCCATTTTGCAGGTGACGCGGGAGCTGGCCAAAACTGTGCCCTCCCCACGTGAGGCTCCCTATTTTGGGCTTGACCACCTAAGCGGTGGTGGAGGACTGGAGCTTCTTGATCATCTAACCAGTAGGGGCATCTTCCGCACATATGAGTTCGTGTTGGATATGGGTTCAGGTCCAGGTGGCCTAGCCCGCTGGCTTGCCCGGCGTTATGGAGTGAGGGTTGCAGGAGTAGACCTTTCTTCTGCTATGGTCACAACCGCCACTCTGCTTACGCAAAAGATAGGTTTGCAGGACAAGGTCTACTTTTACGCCGCTGATGCCCGAGTTCTGCCTTTTCGCGCCAAAGCCTTCACCCATGTCTGGAGCGTAATGTCGATCCGGCCAATGCCCGATAAACGCGTGGTCTTCCGCGAGGCCTTCCGGGTGGTTCGCCCAGGCGGGCGTCTTGCCATGCAGGAAACAGTGCCCATAAGCCCTATGGATGCAGGAGACCTGGCTCAACACTTTGCCCCGTTAGAGACCTATCTCAGCGCTATTGAAGCGGCGGGGTTTGTTGACATCGAGGTCCATGATGTCACCCCCTTGGCAAAAGAGAGCCCCCACATTGTACAGCTTGCGCGCACACGTCTTGATCAACTCTTAGAAAGACGGTTTGGACAAGATAAGGAATTTCGCTGGGTACAAACAAGGCTAGCTTGGGAGCAAGAGATTCGGCGGTCAGGCGCTCTAAAAACGGTTCATATCTTTGCTCGCCGTCCCGCCTGATTTTGTTGACAAAGATTCTGCTTGCTTTAGGCTATTCTGGTCCAGGCTCAGAGCGTTCTTGCCAGCTAATACCCGTTCTCTTTTCATATCAAAATGGCATTGTGGAAAATTGTATCTATGAGCGCATTTTGATATTAGAGGATGCGCATGAGCAGTGACCAAGGCTAGATGCGCCCGAATTCAGGGCCGGTTCTTTGCTCGTAGGGGTAGGCCCCTGTGCCTGCCATGCTCTGAGGCAACCACGGGGGATTGCCTCTACTAGCGGGAAAAACGTTTATCCTATTTATCCTGGAGGAGAAAGGAGGCAGGATGAAGGTTGAAAATAAACTTGCAGAGATGGGACTCACCCTTCCTTCACCGCCAGTGCCGGTGGCAACCTATGTTCCAGCGGTACGTAGCGGTAATTTGCTCTTTGTCTCTGGCCACGGTCCGGCTTTTGAGAAGGATGGCAAGGTACAGTATATGCGAGGAAAGGTGGGAAGGGACTTAAGCGTCGAGCAGGGGTACGAGGCTGCCAAGCAGGTTGCGCTTAACATATTGCAGACAATCAAACAGCAGATAGGCGATCTCGACAAAGTTAAGCGATTTGTCAAAATTCTTGGCTTTGTCAACTGCAGTGAGGATTTTCACGATCAGCCCAAAGTTATTAACGGTGCCTCGGACCTCCTTGGTGAGCTCTACGGTGATGCGGGCCGTCATGCTCGCTCCGCTGTGGGCATGTACCAGCTTCCCTTTGGTATACCGGTAGAGATTGAGGCAGTGGTTGAAGTCGAAGATTGACCCTCCATGCCAGAATTCCGAGTCGGGATCGACATTGGTGGTACTTTTACCGATATCTTCCTCCTTGAGGAAGACACGGGTGCAGTCACTATTGGTAAGGTCCTTACTACCCCACAGGATCCTGCCCAGGCAGTAGTCTCTGGTTTGCGGAGGTTACTTGAGGAACAGGACATCCCGCCGGCGGCAATAGCCATTGCCGTGCATGGGACCACACTTATTACCAACGCGATTATTGAGCGCAAGGGAGCAAAAACTGGCCTGATTACAACCCGCGGCTTTCGTGATGCACTGGAGATTGGCCGGGAGCGGCGTTACGATATCTATGATATCTCTTTAGAAAATCCTGAACTGCTAGTTCCCAGATATCTGAGAAGAGAGGTAACCGAGCGCCTTGACCACACGGGTAAGGTTCTTAGCCCGTTGGATCCACAAGAGGTCCGGGAAGTGATCCAAGGGCTTATCCGTGATGGGATAGAAGCAGTTGCCGTCTGCCTTCTTCACTCTTTTCGCAACCCTGCCCATGAACTTCTCATCAAACAGCTCCTTACGGAGCTTTCCCCGCAGACCGCCTGTTCCCTCTCCTGTGAGGTCATGCCTGAGATTCGAGAATACGAGCGTACCTCCACTACTGCTGCCAATGTCTATGTCAAGCCCCTGGCCAAGAGGTATCTGGATAAGCTGAGTGTGGATCTTGGCGATTTGGGCCTGCGTAGAGAACTTTACATTATGCTTTCCAACGGCGGGATTACAAACTGTTCGGTTGCCAGTGAATATCCCATCCGCCTGATTGAGTCTGGACCTGCCGCGGGAGCTCTGGCAGCCAGCTTCTACAGTGTCCGAAACCGTCTGGACCATGGGCTCTCTTTCGATATGGGTGGAACTACGGCCAAGATCTGCCTTGTCGAGCAGGGCCAGCCGCTGGTAACAACCGACTTTGAGGCGGCTCGGGTATACCGGTTTAAGAAAGGAAGTGGGCTGCCGCTCAAAGTCCCGGTAATCGAGATGATCGAGATCGGGGCGGGTGGCGGAAGCATTGCCCGGGTGGACAGGCTTGGTCTACTCAAAGTGGGGCCGAACAGTTCCGGCGCCGACCCTGGTCCAGCGTGCTACGACCAGGGAGGGGAAGATGCAACAGTTACCGACGCCGACCTGGTGCTGGGATATCTCAGCCCCACTTATTTCCTTGGCGGTAAGATGCAGCTCAACCGGGAAAAGGCCAAGCAAGCGATTGTAGAAAAAGTGGCTGATCCTCTGGGCGTAGACCTTATGCGTGCGGCCTGGGGAATCCACCAAGTGGTTAATGAGAACATGGCTAATGCGGCCCGCATTCACTTGGTGGAAAAGGGGAGAGATCCTCGTCGCTATTCACTCATTGCCTTTGGTGGGGCAGGTCCGGTACATGCCTATCGGGTAGCAGAGCGGCTCAGGCTCAAAACTCTGATTTGCCCGCTTGCCGCTGGGGTGACTTCTGCCTTTGGTATGCTCACGGCCCCCATAGCGTTCGACTTCGTCCAGACCTATATGTCTACGCTCTCAGACCTTGATTTTTCTTTTCTCAACAACCTCTTTGCTAACATGGAAGAGAGGGGCCGGCGGCTTCTCTATGAAGCCGGGGTAACAGGAGATATCACCCTCACCCGCTCGGCGGACATGCGCTACCTCCAGCAAGGGTTTGAGATTCGCGTTCCGCTTCCCTCCAGCCCTTTGAACAGAAACGATCTGCCGGGCTTACGGAGAGTGTTTGACAAGGAGTATCAACGCCTTTACAAACGGCTCAATCCTGATGTGGAGGTGGAGGTTGTCAACTGGCGAGTGGTTGCTTCCGGCCCGCGGCCGATTATTAACCTGCAAGCATCTGCGGCTGAGGGCCGAACTCTGGCGGCTGCGCATAAGGGGGAGAGAAAGGTTTATTTCCCGGAAACAGACGGATTTACCTCTTGCCCGGTCTATGACCGCTATCTTCTCTTTCCCCATGCTATGTTCACTGGTCCGGCCATTGTTGAGGAAAGAGAGTGCACTGTTGTTATTGGGCCTGGGGGAGGAGTGAGGGTAGACGAAGAGAATAACCTAATCATTACCTTGCCGGGTTAACCAGTAAAAAGGCAAAAGTAAAAAGTAAGAAGACAGAAAGAAAGGTCTATGACAACTATTGACCCCATTTCTTTAGAGATCTTGTGGAACCGACTTATTTCTATTGTCAACGAACAAGCCACGGCGTTAATGAATGCCTCCTTTACCACTGTGGTCAGGGAGGCTGGCGATCTCTCCGCCGGTATTTTTGATCCCCAGGGCAACATGCTTGCCCAGGCGGTGACTGGTACTCCGGGCCATATCAACACCATGGCTATGGCGGTACGCCACTTCCTCAAAGAGTACCCTCTGGAAACCCTCAAGGAGGGTGATAGCCTCATTAGCAATGATCCCTGGCTGACCTCTGGGCATCTCAACGATTTTACCGTAGTGACTCCGGTATTTTGGCGGGGAACCCCGATTGCTCTCTTTGCCAATACTTGCCATGCGGTAGATGTTGGGGGTCGGATGCTGGGAGCTGATGCTCGAGAAGTGTTCGAGGAAGGCATCTATGTGCCCATCCTTAAAATTTTCCAGCAGGGTAACCCCAATCGGGATCTTTTCCGTCTGATCAAGCAGAACGTGCGCATGCCGGACTTGGTCGAGGGAGATCTCATGGCACAGGTGGGAGGCAATGAGGTCGGAGGGGCAAAGCTGCTGGAGTTTATGGAGGAGTATGGGCTGGAAACACTGGATGCCCTCTCTGTAGCTATCCTGCAGACCTCGGAGAAGGCTATGCGCGAGGCCATTGCCGAGCTACCCGATGGGACATACCGGCACGAAATCTTCATGGATGGATTTGACGAGCCCATCCAGGTCAAGATTGCAGTAACTATAAACGGCTCCAAGCTGGCGGTGGACTACACCGGCACTTCCCCCCAGTGTGACCGGGGCATTAATGTGCCTTTTCCCTACTGCGTTGCCTACACCACCTACCCGCTAAAGTGCGCCATCTCTCCACACGTTCCCAACAACGAGGGTAGTTTTCGACCTATCGATATCTATGCCCCGCCTGGTTCTATCTTAAACTGTCAGTTCCCTGCCCCGGTCGGTGGCAGGCACATCCTGGGCCACTTTCTCTCCACCGCCGTCTTTGGTGCGCTAGCGCCGGCGATTCCTGATCGGGTCATTGCTGATGGGGCAGCCAACATCTGGATCACGCAGTTTGCTGGCAAGGATGAGCGTGGAAAGCTTTTTGCCTATGTCTTCTTCTCCTCTGGCGGTATGGGGGCCAGGCCTGACAAAGACGGAATCTCGGCTACTGCCTTTCCCAGTGGTATCCAAGGCGTGCCGGCAGAGATAATTGAAAACGTTTCTCCCATATTGATGGAAAAAAGAGAACTGGTTCCTGACTCCGGCGGCCCGGGAAAATTTCGTGGGGGACTAGGACAGGAGATGGTCCTGAGGCTACGCACGGATGAACCTGTAGTTCACTCGGCCATGTATGATCGTCTGAAGTTTCCGGCCCTGGGGTTTGCTGGAGGAAAAAACGGTGAGTGTGGAGATTTTTATCTTGCCGATGATACCCGCCCTCACCCTAAAGCGAAATATTTGCTTTCTCCAGAGCAGCAAGTTGTTCTCAGGCTTCCTGGCGGCGGGGGGTTCTTCTCTCCCCTGGAGCGCGATCCTGAGCTGGTTCGCCAGGACGCACAAGGCGGGTATGTTTCCCTTGAAGCTGCTAAGAAGGAATACCGGGTTATCCTGACTGAGGATCTGGAAATTGATTGGGAGGAAACCCAGAGACTAAGGCAAAAGGCTGGGTAACCCGGCCTTACTCCGTCAGCGGTTACCCTTACCCTGAACGCAACCAGACGAATCGAAAATGTCCTTATGAGGGACACTCCGCCTCGAAGTTCTCGTAGCTTGTGCGCCTCTTCTCAGCTATTGGAATGATATCTTGCACGTTCTCTCCAAATCTCAGTGTCATATTTCTGAGCGATCTGTTCAAGCTAGAGTTTGAACTGCGCGTCAAGGTAAATCAGCATCGACTTGGGCAATACCGCCGCGCCGTTACCCCTCCCCCTTCGCCTCCTTGAGTTGACCAGTCACAAACTTATGTAAGGTGCTGGCAATGAGGGTCTGGTAGGGCATCCCTTCTGCCACCGCTCGTTTTTGCAGCTGTTCCAGGTCTCGGGCTGAGATGCGAATATTGATGCGCTTTCTCTTCTGGAGAGCCCTTTTTGCCGTAGCCTCTAGCTGACGCTTCTCGTGTCTGAAGTTTTTAAGACTTTCAAACTCTCCGCGCTCGAAGTCTTGAAGGAGCTGCCGCTCCTCCTCGTCCAGTTGGAGTTGCTTGTGTTTCATACGAGATACTCCTGAGTTGCTTTCCGACTGGGAATAATGGTCTTCAGAAATCGGCTGCCCCGCTTCTTCTGTCAACATTCACCGAGCGGGAAAGGCATGGCTTCGGACAAATGCCTATCCCCTGGTATGCGCCTGTTCATTCAGTTCGGTTTCCAGCCCTTCGTAGTCACCCAGGTGGGCGCGCATAAGGCTCTTCCACAGTTTGCCGTGGTTGGGGGTGTGGAAGTGCAGCAGCTCGTGGACGATGACATAGTCCTGGAGTTCCCCTCGAAGGAGCGGCAGCAAGGCGTCAAAGGTCAGACGGCCGTTGGTGGAGTATGACGCCCACTTGGTCGTCATGGGACGGACCGAGACCGAGGTGACCCGGGCGTCGAGTTTCTCGGCCCAGAGCCGCACACGCTCCTTGAATTCGTCCTTGTCAGTGATCGTCATGCTCATTTGAGCGTGTACTCTTGTCCAACAGTGAAAACAGCGTATCTACGATGTGCGCAACGTGGTCGAGGTCGTCCATGTCGGCGTAAACAGCAAAGGTGACCTTCTGACGCAGCTCGCGATGTTCGGCCTCGCTCGTCCGCCAGTCCGGGTGTTCGGCAAAAGCCGTCTTGATCTGGGTGCTGACGGCCTCAGCGTTGTTCACCCCAGCGTCGAGCAGGCTGCGATAGACAAAGAAGCTCAGGCCGTCAAAGCCCTTATCCGCCTGCTCCTTTTTGCGTTGTTTGTCCTTCTTGATTCCGGCAAGTAACTCGTCCAGAGCCTCCTGCGAACTCTTCTGGCGTTCTTCGTAGCTTTCCTGCACGGCCTTTGCCCGCTCGGCCATGGCAATCAGAAAGGGATCTTCGCTGTTCTCTTCCGCGCTTTTCACAATGCTCTTCACCAGGTTGATAACCTTGGTCCCCTCGCCGTCCCGCTTGCTTGTGATCCATTCCAGCGTGTCTTCGTTGATCCCCATAAACTCGGAAACCGGCTGGATGTAACTCGTTCCAATGTGCTGCTGCACCAGCGCGTTGGTCTTTTTCTGGAATGCGCGGTCCACGTACACCTGGGTCGCGTAGGCTTTGCGCACCACGTTGTAGATGGCCGAAAGCGTGGCGTAATCGTTGATGAACGGGCGCATGAACGCATCCGGCGAGATGATTTCGTACAGCATCTCGATCTCTTTGTATTCCTTGAAAAACTCCTTGCGGCGTTCCTTGTTGCGGAAGTGTTCGACAAGGTCGTCAACGTCGCGGTTGTCGAACCTCCGTTGAATCAGCGCGAGGTATTCGGGCGCCTTGTGCTCCATCTTATTCTTGAACAGGACTTTGAGCAGCCCGATGTCCCTGACCACTGCGTTGACCTCGTTGCTGTCAAAGGCCAGCGCCTTTTCGAGCTTGTCGAAGATGCCCACGAAGTCGAGCACGAAGCCGTGCGGCTTGACCATGCCCGCGGCCTTGTGCTCATACGGCCGGTTCACCCGCGCAATCGCCTGGAGCAGCGTGTGGTCGCGCATGGGCTTGTCCAGGTACATGGCGTACAGGAGCGGCGCGTCGAACCCGGTTAGCAGCTTTTCGGTGACAATCAGTATCTTCGGCTGTGTGCCGAATCGGGCAAAGTCCCTGCGGATCTGCTTCTCTTTCTTCTCATCAATATGGTGTTTCTTCAGCTCGGCCGGGTCGTTGTGATTGCCGCTAAACACTACCGCCGAGTAGTCCGGCGGCAGGTAGCGGTCCAGCGCGGTCTTGTACTTGGCGCAGGCGGGTCGGTCCACGGCGACCAGCAAGGCTTTGTAGCCCAGCGGTTCGACGTTCTCGGTGAAATGCTTGGCAACATACTGGGCAATCGTATTGACCCGTTCGTTGCCCTTCAGAAAGTTCTTGAGGTTCACGGCCCGGTCGAGGAGTTTGTTCAGCTCTGCAATGTCGGCCACCCCTTCCGCTTCGGCCAGGGAGAGGAACTCGGCGTCCAGCGTCTCGTGTGGGACGTGCAGCTCGTTAGGGGCCAAGCTGTAGTACAGCGGCAGCGTGGTCTCGTCGGCAATGCTCTCGGCGATTGAGTACTTATGCAAATAGCCGTGGTCGTCCTCGCAGCCGAAGGTCTTGAACGTCCCCCGGCCGTACACCGTCTTGTCGATCGGCGTGCCGGTAAAGCCAATGTAGGTAGCCTTGGGCAGCCCGGCCAGCAGAAAGTTCCCCAGGTCGCCGCCGGTGGTGCGGTGGGCCTCGTCTATCAGCACGAAAATGTTAGACCGCAGGTTGACGTTTGCCGGCATGTCGCGGAATTTCTGGATGGTGGTGACAATGATTCCCCGGTAGTCCTCCCTGAGCAGCTTAACCAGCGTGCTGATCCGGCTGGCATGCTCCACGTTGCCCAGCCCCAGCGCCGCCAGGTTCTTGCGCATCTGGTCTTCCAGCTCGTTGCGGTCGACCATCAGCAGGATGGTGGGCTTTTCGCTTTCGGGCGCCTTGAACAGCAGCTCCGCGGCCTTAATCATGGTAAAGGTCTTGCCGCTGCCCTGGGTATGCCAGACCAGCCCGCGGGCGCGTTCGGTATCCAGGCAGCGGTCAACCACCCTCTCTACGGCCCCGGTCTGGTGTTGGGCCAGGATGTACTTGTTCAGTGTCTCGTCCTTCTCGGCAAAGACAATGAAGTGTTGGAGCAGGTCGAGGACATGCCGGCGGTCACAGAAGCTCTTGACCTTGTTCTCCAGTTGCCCGGCCTCTTCGTGCTTCCAGTTGAAGATGTTGTGGCGTACAGTATTCCAGGTCGCGCCGTAGGAGAAGCCGAGGGCGTCGGTTGCGGTGAAGACCATCTCCGGCACGAACAGTTCGGGCGTCTCGTTGTGGTAGCGGCGGATCTGGTCCACGCCAAGGGCAATCGCCTCGTCTTTGTCCGCGTTCTTACACTCGATGACCAGTACGGGTAGGCCGTTGACAAGAAAAACTACATCCTCCCGCGTGCCATAGTGGCCGTTGTAACAGGCAAACTCCTCAGTGACCTCAAAGACGTTGTTGTCGAGGTTCTCATAGTCAATCAGCTTCAGGTCCAGCTCGCGGGTTTCCTCCGCGCAGAAGAACGTGGTCTGATTGCGTAGAAACCCCAGGAACTCCCGGTTGCCGAAGATGTTGGCCGGCGGCCGTTGCAGCCGCCCGGTCAGCACGCCTTCGGCTTCGCTGTACTTGGGGTTGAACTCCCGCGCCTTGGTATTGAGCAGGTCGTCAAAGAACAGACTCCCATTCTTGATTCTCTTAATTCCTCGGCGCTGCTCCGCCTCGGCCCGCGGAACGAAGGTCCAGCCGATCTGCTGAGCATACTTCAGGATGCGACTCTGAACGGTCTTATGTTCGCCCGGCTTCGGCATAACAGTTTCTCTTCATCTGTCATCCCCTCTCCCTGGAGGGAGAGGGCGCCTGCCCGCAGGGCAGGCGGGTGAGGGTGCCACTGCCACAGGTCACTGTGAGGACAAGACTGCACTTCACCTTCTTTTCCTGTGTTGGAGAGCCGCCCAAATGGCTTCAAGTACCCCGTCAAGATTCTCCATTACCTCATTGTTCCAAAGAGGGAGAGGAGCTTTTTCTGAGCGTGGTTAGCCAGAGTGAGCGTCTTCACCCATAATCCTCTCATCACACAAAAAGCGATACAGCTTCACCATCCGCAACGCAAAAGCATACGACTTCTCCCGCGCCGGATTATCGGATTTCATCCCTAATTCTTAATTCTCACAGGCAGCCGCAGGGCCTCCCTCAGTTCTGGAACACGCTGTTCCAGAATCATCTCCATCCCAAACAGTAGCGCTCGATCTTACTCATCGCCTGCAGGATGTCCTCAAGCAATACTTCCACGTTGCGTTCAGACATCCAACTCCCGTTCAAGCCGCTTCTACAGAAGCGGTTTGATGCCACGACGAGACACCAAGTCAACCTTGTGCCCGATCAGAGATTCCAAACGCTCTGCCAGCGTGACGAAACCCAGGCCGATGCTCGGTTCCACCTCCACGAGAATATCGACATCGCTCTGCTCATCTGCTTCATCCCGGGCCACCGAACCGAAAAGCGCAAGACGCGAAAGAGGAAATTCGCGCTTAAGCGCCGGCTTGCTCTCACGCAACAATCTCAAAACGGTATTGCGATTGGGTTTCATGATTTCTGCGTCCACATGGCGGCAGTGCCAATATTTTTATCAACCATCCGTTATTCCTAACTGATAATTCCCCATTAACGAAGCTTGGACCTGGACGGTTTTATGTTCGGTGGGACGCATGGGAATGAGAAATCGCGACAGGTCTGTTCACTATCACAGCAACTCGACCCCTTGAACACGACAAATGTGACCGAAATCACGAAGATTGAATGTCAGGAGCGCATCTATACGGACATTCGTGTCGGCGAGGATTGCGCAAAGTACAGAATCCACAAGACTCATGGCGTTGCGTTGCGCTTTGGCTCGTGCAAGCGTGTCCTCATACGCCTCAAGTCGATACGGGGAATCATCGAGAAACTCTGTCTCGGGCGCACGCATAAGGCTCTCAAACCGTGCAATCCTCTCCGGCCGCCTGGCGAGCCGCGTATTGATGGTCTCGTACAGAATTGGCCATGGCATGACAACAGAAAGCATTTCCAGCCATTCTTGTTTTTCACAAGCAACGGCGTGATGCTGGTCTCTCGGGTCGAAGAGCGCGATAAAGAAACCCGAGTCCACCAGAAGCGTGCTAGGATTCCTCGTCATCGTTGTGCGCTTCGTGCGTTCCGTAGCCATCCCAGGGAGCGCTTTTCCGTCCACCAATTATGTAGCGTCCTCTGAGTTTGTCTCCATCCCTGTAAACGACATAGACCCGTGAGCGTTTGTTCAGCGAGACCGCGTCTTCTATCTCGGTCTTGAGAGATTCGGCTAAGTCTCCATCACAGGAAAACTGGAAACACGCGACACTACTCCCGCACTCTTTTGCCTGGTGATCGTCGAGCCAGGCGTACATGCCTTCGTAATCGCCCGATACGCCGAGATCAAAAGATAACCAGATCAGACTTTTCATGCGCTTGTCCTTTTCTTCCGCACCGGATTATCAGATTTCATTCGTGATTCGTGATTCTTATAGCGGTTTGCCCTTGAGTGGACATCAGCATTTGAGAAAGGTTGCGCTTTCCTATCACCACAAAGGGTAGGGGCGAATCTGGTATTCGCCGATCCGCCGGCGAGCTTGCCCAGAGGGCGATCACGTCGGGCAGGATGCCCGCGATCGCCCCTACAAAACAGGGACCCGGCTCATCAACAGAGGCCTACCCAAATGAAAGATGCTATAATTCCAGCGGCGACTTTCCGAAGAGCTTGCAGGAATACCGCTGGCTCCTCGTCCTCTGCTGCTGCCGTCAGATATTCGACGGCAAAACCAGGGTCTCTGAGCTGTTCACGCAGCCACTCGTTGTGTTTGACCTTGTCGCGTTCAGATATCAATCAACTCCCGTTCAAAAGAAGCGGCTTGATGCCACGACGAGACACCAAGTCAACCTTGTGCCCGATCAGAGATTCCAAACGCTCTGCCAGCGTGACGAAACCCAGGCCGATGCTCGGTTCCACCTCCACGAGAATATCGACATCGCTCTGCTCATCTGCTTCATCCCGGGCCACCGAACCGAAAAGCGCAAGACGCGAAAGAGGAAATTCGCGCTTAAGCGCCGGCTTGCTCTCACGCAACAATCTCAAAACGGTATTACGACTGGGTTTCATGATTTCTGCGTCCACATGGCGGCAGTGCCAATATTTTTATCAACCATCCGTTATTCCTAACTGATAATTCCCCATTAACGAAGCTTGGGCCTGGGCGGTTTTGTGTTCGGTGGGTTTCAGCATCGGATACCCTCATTTATGGCCGAATCACTTCGAGCTTCAATCCAGCAGCACGAACGACCGGTGCAAGCGTTGACCAACGCGGGTTGCCCTTTGCAGAAAGCATGCGGTACAGGCTTTCCCGTGGAATCCCCGCCCGTTTGGCTACATCCGCCATTCCTTGAACCTCAGCGACTTTACGAAGGGCTTGCAGGAATACCGCTGGCTCTTCGTCCTCTGCTGCTGCTGTCAGATATTCGGCGGCAAAACCAGGATCTCTGAGCTGTTCACGCAGCCAGTCGTTGTGCTTTACCTTTTTCATCGTCCTGTCACTCATAATTCGTCTCACTTACAATTTGTCAACGTCTCAGGTTCCAGTTCTTTAACCGCGCCTTCGCTTCTGCAATGTCAGACTTCTGCGTACTCTTGGTGCCCCCACACAGAAGTAAAATTACGGTCTTTCCCGTCCTGGCAAAATAGATTCGGTATCCAGGGCCGTAGTCAATCCGAAGCTCGCTTACCCCACCCTTGAGTGATCTACAGTCACCGAGCAAACCGAGTTCGAGGCGTTCTACCCGCGCCGCGATCCGCGCCATTGCTCTCTGGTCTCGAAGACCGCTCAGCCAGTCGCCGATCAAATCTCGACCATTAGCAGCGGTGTAATGGACGACTTCGACCACAGAGATATTGTAACTTATGCGTTACAGATGTCAAGAGCAGAGTTGTACTGCCAGAGGTTCCCGGACACTTCAAGCTCGTCCACACGGATTCTTGCTGTCATTAGTTCGCGAAGGAGGGTTCGGAAGAGGTCTTGGGAGGTCTTGCGTTTGCTGAGGTGGTTTTTCAGCTTCTGGTCGATCGTCTTCACTGCAGCGGCTATTTCCACCTGTTCAGGTAACGGTGGAAGCGGAATAGAAAGCCCTCCGAGACGTGTCCCAGAGATATTCTTTTGAATAGCTCCTTGCGCTAGCTGTAGGACGTGTGGCCGTCCGACCGGGGAATTGATGTAATGTCGAAGAAAAGTTGGCTGCACCGAAGGTTTCATTCGGAGACGGATCAAGAATGCCCCAGGTAATACCGGCATCGGA
The DNA here is from genome assembly GCA_965220955.1 of uncultured Binatia bacterium (SeqCode). Lineage (GTDB taxonomy): Bacteria > Desulfobacterota > Binatia > Bin18 > CBDCRK01 > CBDCRK01. The sequence goes on from CBDCRK010000044.1 coordinate 69,815, forward strand.
TGCCCCTCGAACACGCTTGCGATCCCGCAGGTGCCGCTACGTGAAACAACGATGTCTCCCTCCTGCAGATAATGTTTCTCGAATTTGGAGTAGTCGAGTCGCGCTTTCGGAGCGGTGTCGTAATCAATTCGCCCGTCATCCTCCATGTCGGTTGTGCGGAGGGTGAGAATGTTCCCGTCAGGCGAGTAGAGAGCTGAGCTGAACCTTGGACCGAAAGCGGAAGCGATACAGTGTTCCTGAACCGTAGTTACCTCCCAACTTTCCGGCACAGGCCCGATTTCAGTCTGTTTCTGCGGTTCGCCACGGGTGCCCTCGGTGAAGAGCTTGTGCATGAGGGTCTTTTTCAGCTCGGTGGTGGTCTGAATGATCCGCTCCTGATCTTCAATTGCCCGCTGGACTGTCGAAAGAATGCGCGCAATCTTCTTCTGCTCGGGGGGTGGGGGGAAAGCAATTGGCAACTCAGCCAGTTTTGAGCCGGAGAGATTTGGAATCGTCGTGACGTTGCCGCGCCCGAAGTAGAGTTTCCCGACCTCGAAGGCATACCAGAGCCAGTAAACCGCAAATTGGGGATCGACACGTCCATTCAACGAACGGAGGCGGTGAAGATGGTTTTGGTAGTAGCAATCTCTGACCTCGCTTTGCCAGAGGGCAGTGCGGCCGATGGAACCGCCTTCGCAGACAAGAAGGTCATCTGGTCGAAGCACGAGGCGGGACTCCTCTGCCTCAGTGAAGTTCATTTGATCCAGTTCTGTAAAATCGAGTCGGTTCCAGAAGACGTTTTTCGTCCGAAGAAACGGGCGCTGGTTATCTCCAACACGATTCTTCTTCGACACCTGTTTTCCTTGTTGAATCTCGAAAACAGAGTCAATCCGATCAATATTCCAATCGGTTGGGTAGCACCCGATCTCAGAGGTTGTCATCCCTCATCCTCCGCAGCGATGGGGCTCGGATGCCCCATCGGCACGTGTTTGGCTTCGTACAACTCGACCAGGTCGGCAAGAGCATCAAGCTCCTCGCCCTCTGGGCTGTCGGGCTCAGCGTCCATCAGCTCGTCAATGCGGGCGAGCGCGGCTGTATAGTCCGTCTCGGTGCGGACCGGCTTGATAGTGCCCATGTCACACCTCCTGTACGTTTACCGCGTCATATTCGGCGATGCAGCTATGCTCAGCGACTCAAGTTCTCCAATTTGCTTACCCATTCGTTGAAGATTGGGCATGACTCTCGCATTCTAGCGATGCCAATTTCCCGAGCGATGCTGATACCAGTCGCGGTCTTCCTGAATCGGTCAGACAAGACTTCCAGCCGCTTGGATGGGGCAGTCTGGGGATTGTCGTTGATCTTCTCCGGTTCGCCACACTGAGAAAGAATCTCATCCACATATTGTTGCCGAACATTCAACTTTCGCGTCAGAATTTCGGCGTCACTGAAGAGTAGTGCCTCAAACTCAAACATCGAAACATACGGTATGAATCGCCGCTGTGAATCTTGATCTCCGAAGAGTTTGTTTACCCGCTTCCGGGTTGCTTCGTTCATCACTTGTGCCTTCAATGCATGTTGTGTTTCGCGTTTTGACTCCTCGTAGCCGGGCCAATCGCCCTTAATGCCGAAGTAATCGACAAGCAGCGTCAGCCAGGTTTCTCTTCTTTGCTTGAGATGATGCTCAATGTCATTTCTGGCCCGTGAAAAACGAACATCATCGCCCTTTTGACCGGGCTTTGTCAGGATAATCGGGGTAATGTATACCTCCGTCTGCGCCAGATAAGGACACAAAAGATCTTGGATAAAAATCTTCTCGGTTGGGCCTTCAACCAGTGCTACTACTTCGACGGGCCTATTCATAAACCGGCCCTCCCGAGATGACGTTCTTACTCCAGAGCTCGCCTACGGAATAGCTTTCAAGCCATGCTAGATAATCCTCTTCGTTCAGGCGTTCAAACGTGGATGCGCCATCCTTCCGGTTGACCACAATGACATCCTCAACCGAGAAGTTGTCGATAAGTGCTGGTGACTGTGTCGCCACAATGAGCTGTGTGCGCTTCGAGGTGTTTTGAATCAGTTCTGCCAAAATGCTGATTGCCGCGGGGTGTAATCCCAGCTCCGGTTCATCAATAATTAAGGAAGAGGGGGGGGTGGGTTGCAATAAGGCGGTTGCCAGGCAGATAAACCGGATACTGCCGTCGGAGAAATGATACGGTTGCATCGGATAATCCGAACCCCTGGTGCGCCACGAAAGCGCAACCTTCTTTTTCGGTCCAAAGCTTTCCACGTCAAGAAGGAAATCATCGAGATAGGGAATCACCAATTTACAGGCCTGAAGGATTTCTTCGTAAGTTTCCTCATCCTCGTTTTTTAGTCTCAGCAAGAATGGTCCAATATTCGAGGCATCGAAACGTAGCGTCTTGTTGTCTTGTACGATCTCCGCGTGACGCATCGCTGCCGTTCCGCTTGTGTCGTGAAAATGATAGATTTTCCATGCCAATATGGACTCATATACAGGCTTACTGTATTGGGCGTCGCGGGACTCTCCAGTAGCCTCTTTTACAAGCAAGGCTTGCCCATCCGGGCTGCTTCCCAGTTCCCACCAGTCCGACTGTCCGTATTTATAGTAACGAGCTTCGTCTGTCAGCGCACAACTTTCCGCTGGTCCGGGTTCAATGTTGAAACGGTATCCGCGTAGCCTGAAGCGAGTTTCAAACTCAAGACGTTGGGTGGCCTTGCGACCGTTAAAGAGCAGGTCACTGATACCCCCGCTGTCTCGAACGTAGTCATTCAGATGTCCATTGATGATCGCTTGCAGCAGGCGGAAAAAGGAAATGAGGTTGCTTTTGCCCGACCCATTGGCGCCAATCAACACATTCAGGCTCTTGAGCTCGAAATTTTCCAGTTTGCGGATAGATTTGAATCCTCGTATCGTCAGTTCGTCTAAAGGGTCTCCCATATTAAACGTCCTTCTGGATGTCGCTCTGTTTGCTCACACCCCGATCTTCTCCAGAATTTCCCTTAACGCCTTATCCGTCTCCCGCGCCTCGGCTTCGATGGCGTCGAGTTCGGCAACATCGGATAGCTGAACGGCGTCGCTCATCCCCTATCCCCTTCCCCCAATGGCGGACTGGAAAGTCCGCCCCTCGTTTCCTCCGCTTTCATTCGTAATTCCAATTCCCGTTATTCCGTTGGTGTCCCAGCCGCCTCCGTCAAGGTTGAGCGTTCCAGTCGTTCGGCAAGCCAGACCTTGATAATCGACTGCCGCGTGACTCCCAGATGCTTGGCCTCTCGGTCGAGCCGTTCGATCATCCATACCGGGAAGTCAACGTTGACCCGCTTGAGTTGTTGTTTTGGGCGCCGGATTGTGGACATATCCAGGAAATCCAGCACATCTTCGCCCTTGTCGAAGGCAGCGTCGAACTGTTTAGCGGTTATTTTTTTCATACAGAAGCACCTCGTTTTTGCGTGAATGTCGGACTGAGATTATGCGTATGACCTCATTGCGGTAGGCGATTACTGCGGACCAATGCCTGCCTGCAATTTCACCAATGACAAGCCGTCTCGGTTCGTCCACTGTTTGGGCCGAAACCTCAATGAGCCCAGGGTCTTCCCAGAGCCATTGAGCGGTCAGGAAGTCTATGCCGTGCTTCTTGAGGTTGCCCGCGCTTTTCCGTTTGTCAAATTCAAATTCCATTTACGGTATTAAAAATATACCATAAATGGTCAATTTCAACCCTTTTTACCGGACCGCCCCGAGTTGCTTGAGGATTTTTTTCAGTTCCCCGTCCGTCTCCCGCGCTTCGGCTTCGATGGCGTCGAGTTCGGCCACGATTTCCGCAATGGGACGGTAGGTTTCGGCTTCGCTGGTATGAATATAGCGGCTGGGAGAGATGTTGTAGTCGTTCTTGACAATCTCGGCCTTGTCCGCAATGCGGCTGAACTTGTCCTCTTCTTTCCAGTTCAGGAAGGTCGAGGCAATCCGCTCAAGGCCGTCTTCAGAGATGTAGTTCTTGGGGTCGCCCTTGGCAAAGACCTGCGAGGCGTTGACCAGCAACAGTTTGTCTTTTTGCGCTTCCGGTTTGGCCTTGTTGAGAAAGAGCAGGATGCCCGGCGCGGTGGTGTTGTAAAACAGGTTTTCCGGCAGGTAGATCACGCCTTCTATCAGATCGTTTTCCACAAACCACTTGCGGACTTCCTTTTCCTTGTTCTTGCCAGCGTTGCCGCTGCCCCGGCTGGCCGCGCCGGTATCAAGTACAATGGCGGCCCGGCCCGTGTCTGTGAGCGAGGCGGCGATGTGCTGCACCCAGCCCCAGTCGGCCGACTGCTTGCCCGGAAAGCCCGCGCCCTGGGGGAAGCGGCCCAACTCGTCGTTGTTGTAGTCCTGCTCGGTAAACCAGTTCTGGTTCCACATGGGATTGGCCAGCACGCGATTGAAGGTATTGAGCCTGTCCCTGTCCCGAAACTTGGGGCTGCGGAAGCTGTCGCCAATCTCAATTTTGCCCTCCATGTCGTGGATAATCATGTTCATGTTGGCCATTGCCCAGGTGTTGGCGGTATATTCCTGGCCGAAGAGCCTGAGCGGCCCATCTCCGGCTGTCCTGCCGTTTTCCCCCATCACCAGCTCGCACTTGATGAGCAGACCCGCCGAGCCGCAGCAGGGGTCATAGATGGTCATGCCCGGCTCGGGGACCATGATCTTGGCCATGAGCATGCCGACCTCTCTGGGGGTATAGAACTCGCCCGCGGACTGGCCCGAGCCCTCGGCAAACTTGCGGATCAGGTACTCGTAGCTGCGGCCGATGATGTCGGGCTCCACGTCGGCCAGCCCCAGCCGCTTTTCGGAGATCTTCTCAATCAGGTTGGACAGGCGGTCGTCGTCAATATCGCGCTGGCCGTGGGTGGTGGCGTTGAAATCGATGCGGTCAATAATCCCTTCCAAGAGCGGGTTGGCGTTTGCTATCTCCCGCAGAGTGGAGGTGAGCTGCTCCCCAATGCGGTCTGCCAGCGTGCGGATAAGCGACCAGACCGGCTCCTGCGGGTCATCCGGCTCTAGTGGCAGGTAGAAGCGCACCAGCTTTGGGTCTCTGGCGACCAGTGCGAAGGCTTTTTTACGCGAACCGACCTTTTCAGCAATCCGGTTCACTTCATCGTCAAACACGTCGCACAGCCGCTTGGCAAAGACCAGCGGCAAAATAAAGTCCTTGTACTTGGGCGCGTCCTGCGCCCCACGGATGCTGCAAGCGGCGTCCCACAGCCAGGATTCGAGCGACTTAGCGTTTGCAGTGTAGAAGGTCAGGACCAGTCCCTCTTGCAAGTGGACGCCTTGGCAATCCCAGTCTTGGAGAGTGTCAGCGGCTGAGGGTCTGGTACATGTTGACCCGCAAGGGTTGAAAGGTCCGTCATTTTCCGCTTTGTTTGTTTAGGCCTCTAGATTGAGCGGAGTGAGGGCCGAGGCATCGCCCCGACGGATGCGCTCCAGGCCATCCTCGCCCATATCGCAGTACAGCTCAAAGCCGTTACCTTCTGGATCGAGGAAATAAATGCTCCGGGTAATGCCGTGGTCGATGGTGGAGGTGATAGTGGCATTATGAGCTTTCAAGGTCTGGTAGCACTCCTTTAGCTCCGCAAAACTCTCTACCTGCAGAGCCACATGGTGGAGCCCCACCTGATCCTCTTTTGGTGCCTCTGACTCCGAGGGAACCTGCAGCACCGCTAGATCATGGTGCTGCTCTCCCAGGGTAAAAAATACCCCGCGGGGACGCTCTAGTCGGGTCACAACCTCAAATCCTAGAACCTCAGTATAAAACTTTTCCGCCCGCTCTAGATCCCGCGCCTTTAACACCACATGGCCAACCTTTTTCGGGTGAATCATACCAGTCCCTCCTTATAAGCCCATCGGTCTTCAGCCGAAGGGTAGTTGACTTCTATGTACACACTTTACTCCAACCTTACCTGTATTACCCAATAGCTAACAGAGATAGATATAATGTCCTAGAAGGCTAGGCCAAACAACCCCACAATGAGACTATTCCCCCCATAAGCTGATTAGAGCTAGTACAGAGCAGCATAGATCAGCCGGCGGCGTAGGTCAGCCGCTGGTTTGGTAATGTTGTGTAGTGTAAAATGACATTCAAAATGGAAAATTAGTTTTCAGGGTAGTTTTCAGCGGCTGCCGCCCATCTGGCCGCCGCTTTTGCCCTGGTCGTCAATCTGAATGGTCAGCGTGAGGTCTTTGGGCATGCCGGTTTCATTTCCGCAAGATTTCTGCTGCGGCGTATTATCCTGCCCAGGGATCCTCCTCCACCCCCCGGCCTCGTCGGCAGACAGGCAAGCACCATTACGATTCATCTCCAGATTTCCCGATCCTGACTCGGGCCCCTCTGCGCCGGGCCTCCGCGCTATCGCATCTCCCTTTTGTAGGGGCGAATCTTGTATTCGCCCTGATGAAGGTCTCCCTCACCCGCCTGCCCTGCGGGCAGGCACCCTCTCCCCTAGAGGGCTGAGGACACGACAGTTTGGGAGGGAGCGGGTTGACCCATGAGCCCCCGTCGGGTCATGTTTGGGTGAGCAACCATCCCAAGCAAGGCAGGAGGGGGCCATGAGTGAGCAGGGGGCAGTATATCAGTGGAGTGCGCGCATTGCACGGCAGTTTCCACATCTCCGGGCGTCGCAGGCGAAGGAGCTAGCGGCGTTGAGTTGGGGAGTTGTGGCCAGTCGGCGGTGTACGTTGCGGCGGGTGGCGGAGGCCCTGGCGCATTGGGGGAAACCGGATACGGTGGAGCGGCGCTTGCAGCGGTTTGTGGCGAACCCGCGGGTGGACTGGCAGGCCGGGGCCACGGCGCTGGCCGCCTGGATCGTGGCCCGGCTGGGGTCCCGCGCCGTGATTGTCTTGTTGGTGGACGAGACGAGCTTACAGGAGCATCTCAAGGCCATGGTCGTGAGCATTGCCTATCGGGGCCGGGCCTTACCGGTGGCGTGGTGGTGTTATCGGCCCGCGGCGTGGCCGATGGGGCAAGTGGGGTTGATTATGCACCTGCTGGACCAACTCGCCCCGGTCTTCCCGCCGCAGAGTCAAATCCTCGTGCAGGCGGATCGGGGGCTGGGCACGAGTCCCGCCCTGCTGGAGGCGATTGCCCAGCGGGGGTGGTATTTCCTGGTTCGGGTCCAACGGCGGGTGCACGTCCAAGTCGGTGGCCAGGAGGTGGAGATTGGGGCCTTGGTGCCGGCCCCCGGCAAGCGGTGGCACGGGGCCGTAGAGGTGTTCAAGAACGCGGGCTGGCGCTCCTACTGGGTCGTGGGGCAGTGGCGGCGGCGCGCCGCCCAGCCGTGGCTGTTACTGACCAATTGGCCCCAGGCGCAGGCCGCCTGGTATGGGATACGGATGTGGGAAGAGGCGGCGTTCAAAGATCTCAAGTCTAGCGGGTGGCACTGGCAGCGCAGCCACGTGCGCCGCCCCGCCCACGCGAATCGGCTCTGGTTGGTCTTGGCGCTGGCATCGGCCTGGATGAGCAGCTTAGGCACCCACGTGGTGCGCTCGCGGGTGCTGCGGCGCGAACTCACCCGCGGCCATCGCTGGCAATACAGTGTCCTCCAACTCGGCTTGCGCCTCTTCGCCCGTCGGCTCGCCCTCGGCCGCCCCTTATGGACCGACTTCGCCTTCGTCCCCCATCTCCCCCTCTTGCCCAAAACTGTCGTGCCGTGAGCCCTCCAGGGGAGAGGGAATAAGTAGGGGCGAATCTTGTATTCGCCCTGCTGCCGGTGCCCACCCACCGGGCGATCACGTCGGGCATCCTGCCCGCAGGATCGCCTCTACCCTTTTTCTCCGCGGCTGGGCTGGTTAATCTCTCGGGCCAGCCCCAGCACTTTCTCAAAATCCTCGTCCTCCAGCCCTCGCCGGCGGGCCAGAATATCGGCCAGCTGCCAGTTGACCTCATAGCCGGTGTGCTCGTTTGTTCCGGTCCGTCCAGGTGTGCCGGACCCCGTCCCGTAGTATCGAGTGGGGAGTCATCTGCACCGCCTGTGGGGAGGTTCTTACTGCCCAGCGACGCTAAGCCCCCCGCCGCCTGCGCCTTATTGAGGAGGCGCTGGTAGGGTTCTGCCTCTCCTTGGATGTTGTAGTAGTGATCCTTGTGATTGCCAGATAAGGTGGCCCTATATGTATGCGGTTATTATATTGTTGATTTTTCTTGTTGGCGGTGGGCTCTGCTGGCCCGCCGCGACCGCCGCCTCATCATGCTATGAGAACGGTCAGCTGCCGAGCAGAATGGAATCTTGGATCTGCACCGCCTGGGAGCCATTTTGGGTAGATCAGCCTTATAGTTGGTCCTGCCGCTGCAACTCCTGGGTCGAGGGCGACCGGGGTGACCTCCCTCCCTGCGTTTGCTATCCGCCTGGATCTGATGGAGGGGGCTCAGGTGATGGAGGGGGCTCCACAAAAACTCCGGGCTATATCGGGCTGCGGCTCGGCTCGCCCCAGTCCGGCCTTAGGGCGAATACAAGATTCGCCCCTACAGAGAGCGGGTTTGAAACCCGCCCCTACAAACAACGAGGGAGTGACTAATGGCCATTGTATTTGACGACAACGAGATTCGCCGGGGGCTGCTGCGCCTGGCCCAAGCCGGGGAAGACCTGCGCCCGGTCATGCAAAAGATCGCCGCAGCGCTAGAAGCCGGGGTAGATAGAGCCTTCGAGAAGGAGACCGCCCCGGACGGCACCCCGTGGCCGAACCTCAGCAAGGTGACTAGAGAGCGGCGGCGCAAGCAGGGCACCTGGCCCGGTCAGATCCTCAATATCACCGGGGCCAGCGGCCTGTCCGGCTCCATCACCACAGCCTCCGACGCCCTCACCGCCCAGGCTGGCACCATCATTGACCATGCCCCCACCCAGCAATACGGTGCCCGCAAAGGCCAGTATGACAAGACCAGACGCGGGGGGCCGATTCCCTGGGGGGACATCCCTGCCCGGCCCTTTCTGGGCGTATCGGACGAGACACGCGAGGAAATCCTCGACCTCCTGCGCAAGTACTTCCTACGCGCCTTGGGCTAACCCGGTTTCACTTCAAACACGACGAAGCATGTAGGAGCAAGCCACTGTGCAGAGGAATTAGTGGCCTGGGTTTCCTTGGGGGTCCTGGGCCCGGATGGTTTTAGCGCGGACTTCCATGGCGGTTGCCTCGGCTTCGCGATCCATCTTCCTTAGTAAAGACGCATAGCTCTCAAGAACAGTTGCTACGGCCGGGTGTTGCAGTCCCAGGGTCATTTCTCGAATGGCTAGGGAGCGCCGGAAGAGCGGCTCGGCTTCAAGATATCTGCCTTGGACGCAATAAAGTTCGGCTAGACCGCTGAGACCCGCGGCTATGGCTGGATGCTCTGCCCCCAGAGTCCGCTCTCTTATGGTTAAGGACTGTTGGAAAAGGGGTTCGGCTTCACTATACCTGCCTTGGGCAGAGTAGAGCGCTGCCAAATTATTGAGACTGTTAGTCACGCTTGGGTGCCATGGTCCCAGGGTTTTCTCTTTAATGGCCAGGGAGCGCTGGAGAAGCGGCTCGGCTTCGGTATACTTCCCCAGGTCACGGTTGAGGGCCGCTAGGTTATTAAGGCTCTGGGCTACCAGGGGGTGCTGGGGTCCGAGAAGCTCTTCCCGCATGGCCAGGGCCCTATGGTAAAGGGGTTCGGCTTGGTCATATTTGCCCTGATTGTGGTAGAGGTTTGCCAGATTATTAAGGACAGTGGCCAGACGAGTGTCCTGTTGCCCAAATTCTTCCAATTCCCGGATAGCAGCCAAGAATAGCTTTTCGGCTTCGGCGTAGCGGCCTTGCTCATAGCACCTGGTTCCAGACTCATTGTAAGTTTCCCACTGTGCCTTGTTGTTCATTGTCTTGGGCTCCTGTCCCGGCGGCAATCAATGTAGAAGCAGGCCGTCATAACTTTCTGCAGGAAGAGGGCAACCACGGGGGAGGAGCCCCTACTACATCCCCTGCAAGCGGATATGACGCTGGTAAATTTTGGGCAGCTCGGCAGGTAGGGAAGTAATATCCTCAATGACCATATACTGGGAGGGCGCGCACATCTCGCGAAGATAGTCCTGCCCACCTTTGTCTACAGTTAGACAGAAAGGAAGAAGGCCGCTTTTTTCTGCCTCACGCAGCGCCATCATGGTGTCGCGCAAGCCGTAAGTGGGGGCATGTTTGTCTCTCCCATAGTCGGCATCCTCAGGATAACCATCACTTAGAAGCACCAGAAGCTTGGCCCGGCAAGAGACATCCTTCATCTTGCGGGTAGCGTGGCGCACGGCGGTGCCCATACGAGTGCTGCGCCTGGGCGTAATGGCTCCAATACGGCCCTTGACCTCGGGAGAGAGCGCCTCGGCAAAGCTTTTCATTTGGTAGAACTCGACGTTGCGCCTACCGTTGCTGGAAAACCCGCAGATGGCATAGACATCGCCAATTTCTTCCAAGGCGGCAGACAACACCACTATGGCATCTTTGATGACATCAATAATGCGTCTTCCTTCCTGGTCGGGCAGCAGGTTTCCCGTGGAAGCGCTCATATCTAGGAGGAAGAGAGCAGCCACATCCCTTTCCATGGGTTGCCTGGCGGCATAGATCTTGGAGGAAGGGGAAACCCCAGTACGCAGGTCAACCCGGGCAGCAACCGCGGCATCCAGGTCAATCTCCTCCCCCTCTTCCAACCCCTTGACCTGCCGGTACATCTTGGGTCGCAGGCGCTTGAACTCGCGCTTTATTTCCGGGGTAAGATAAGAATACGAATCCAAAGCGTTGCTGAAGAACTCTCCGCTGTCTCCGTGAAGCGGGATTTCTTTTAGCCGGCACCACTGTGAGCGGTAGTCCTCAATCAGGTAATCCCACTCGTCATAGAGATAGGAAAGCCCCCGAGTGGCGGGGGAGCGGCGCTCTTTGGCCTCTTCTTTTTTGGCCTTGGCCTCTTCTTGCTCAGACTCCATAGGGTCAAGGAACATGTCAACAACCTCAGCAGAAATTCGCCTGTATACAATTTTTTTCTTCGCCTTGCCCGGACGCAGGCGCTCTATTTCAGCAAGTTTCTGCTGCAGCTCGGTCAGCTCTTCAAAGGAAAACGTCTTGCCCTTCCCGTCATCCTCTACCTCCACAATAATGGTCTCGGAGGGTTCTTCATCCGTTTCTTGTTCTTTTCTGGCTGGTTTGGGCGCGGACTTGGGACGAGAGGCGTGGGAAGACGGCCTAGACGAGGAGTGAATGAGAGAAGCATACAGCTCCGTAGCCAGCAGGATCGAATCATACACCGTGGCCTCCCTTTCCAGCTTGGGCCAGACAGAGGCAGGAAGACTTAGCAGCAAGGAAGATAGAGCAGGGGGACGAAGCTGAGAGAAGGACTCTGCCCAGGTCAGGTCTTCCCTTAAACCACGGTAGACCTCAGTCAACCGGGAGGCAATTCGCTCCTCTTCGATAAAAAGGAAAAGAGCCTCAATTTTCTCCGGCTGAGGAAAGAGCCGGAAGTAAGACAAGAGATCGTCCTCAGGCTCGTCCTGTGGTCCAATGATATGATGGACAAAATCAGGCAGATGAGGCCAGAGGCGAGCCAGAGAGAAATGGTAGGTGCCGAACTCGGTACGGCCCGCTTGCTGGGCGGCCAGAACTTTATAGAGACGAAAATTCTCTTCATAAGTGGGAAGCACATCCACACAGGCGGGAAGGGGGAGGTCCTCTTCCGGCCCCTCTGCTAGCAGGGGAGGCAAAAAAATAGGCTCAGTGTCCTGAATGCTTATGGGGGCACCGGAGAGCATATGAATATATTTGTGCAGAATTCCTTGCACCTCTGCGAGTGGCACAGCGGAGGAGGAGCCGTGCAGGACCTGGAGGCTGGTTCGCGACTCAAGCGCAAAAAAAGCTTCTCCAGCCTGGGGATTCTTGCGGGCAATCTCTTCTCCAGCAATGATCCAGGCTGTAACCCCTTCTTCTCCTGTCTCTTCGTAGGCTCGAACCAGAGAGCGAAAGAGGCGGGCTACACCCACAGGAAATGTCTGGGCCAGCTGCGCAATCCGCTCCAACAGTGAGGTGCGGATCTCTTCGGGGAGAGAGTTCAGGGTAGGACCAAGAAAGGGAAGCACAGCAGGAAGCGGTTGGGGATCAGCGGTGGCAGCCGGTTGGAGGCAACGCATCAGTAACCCGCGTAATGGAGCCGGAAAGGTCTGTAGGACGTGCGGCAGGGCACGGTACAGCTCTGCGGCAGCCTGTGGAGAGCGGTAGGCAGCAGCCCGGCCCAGCCGATAGAAAATAAGGCGCTCAGATATGTCAAGGTCAGCAAACCCGGTGGGGAGAACCGAAAACACCTCTCCCCCGCCTGCTCCCTGTATATCTAATCCCAAACGCGCCCAATCCCCGATTTCCCTCTCCGTGAGTACGGGCAGAATCGTGGGAGTAGCCGCAAAGAAAGAAGCCGCCAAGTCCTCTCCCCTCTCTGCCAGGATCTCCAGTCCTTGCCTTGTCCATTCCCTCAGAAGAGGAGGCCGTTCGGAGAGAACGGGAAGAAGAGAATCGGTCATTTCGAGGAAAAGCTCACCTAGCCGAGGGGAGTGTGAGTGTATCTCTTTGCTAATCTCCTCCCATGCTTTGGCTATCTTATCCTCTTTTGTTTTAACTGTACTTTTAGTCATGTGACTGACCATACAGTCACCCATTCTTCTCGTCAAGACCTACTCTCCAATTCCTTATTAGGCCCCGGGCCGCGCTATTCTACCGGGCAAGGCGCCCCTATGCTTGCCCTCAGCAAACAGGACTACTCCATTCACAATCACACGCTGGATGCCCTGAGCCTGTTGGACAAAACGCCTTTCTCCCGCCGGCAGGTCATGGAGCATCTCTTTCTCTCCGGCTGCCACAGTATGGGGATCAAAGACTACCAGGTCGGCGGCTTTTCCCGCGGCAATAACGCCTCGGTCATATAGGCCGAAAAAATGGGCCGGCTCGGAAGTCAAGCGCTGGATCGCCCGCTCCCAGCTCATAGCTTCCCGGTCGCGCACCCAGGTGCCCAAAAGATAAGTGGGGTAGCCAGTATTACACAGCATATCAACGTGAGCACCGCCGTCAGAAAGACCAATCATCACCCGTGGATCGGTAATAACCTCTTGGAGCAAGGCTGGCTCAAAGTTTAAAAGCGCCATGGTGAACTCTATTCCCAGGTCGTCCGCTAGAGCAAGGTCAAAGAAAGTATCCAGAGGGTCCTTTTCTTGAAGCTGGCTTAGCTCGGTGATGCTTTTCCCCACCCAGGGCTGATGCTGAGGATTTTTCACCTTATGCACCACCACCCGCTGCCACTGGCCACTGAAAGCCTTGGGGTTTTGGGTGTAGGCCTCACAGAAGGCCGAACGGAAGTTTGGGTCGGCGTAAATCTGGGCTTGCTCAGCAAGGGTACGGTTAAACAGCTTATGGCACACCTCAAAAGGACCAAAAATAAACGGATTGCGCAGGTTAAACTGAATTTCCGTGGGCTGGCAACTGGCCTGGGGAATACCCCCGCGTTTGATAATAGCATCGGTTTTGGCCAGGGTCTCACGATGAGCGGTGGGCTGATCGCTGCGGGTCTGGATCGAGAGCCAGGTAACCGGTCGTCCACTCTCCGTAAGCAGAAAGTCCACAAGCTCGGTTGAGCCCTCGGGTAGAACGGATGATCCCGCTCCTCCCAGGTTCACCTCAATGGCTCCATAGCCTAGCTCCTTGAGTACACGGGCATAGGCACCCAACTCCTCACGGCTGGCCAGACGGCAGGCCAGAGGCCGACCCCGATAGCCAATGTGCTGGACGCCAAGGGTTGTAGAAAAACCCAGGGCTCCTGCCTGCATCCCTTCCCGCAAAAGAGTCTGCAGCTGTATTGTCTCTTCTGCCGTTGCGGTCCGCTCCTGTGCTTCTTCACCTAGAATATAATGGCGCAGAGGTGAGAGCGGCATAAGGAAACCAAGGTTAATACCTATTCCCTGACGCTTGGGCGCCACCATAAACTCAGAAAACTTTTCCCAAGTCCACACCACCCCTTGCGAGAGAACATTGAAAGACATGCCTTCCACATTAACCAGGTCCCAGGCCCTAGCCTCACGTTGTTCAGGGCGACAGGGAGCAATGCCTACGCCACAATTCCCCATCACCACGGTGGTCACCCCGTGCCAAGAGGAGCAGGAAATCAGAGGGTCCCAACAGAACTGAGCGTCATAATGGGTATGAGGGTCAACAAACCCCGGGGCTACGGCTAGACCGTCGGCATCAATAACTTCATGGGCAGTATCCTTTACTTCACCAACTTCCCGGATGATGCCATCCGCTACTGCCACATCTCCACGAAAACTCGCCTTGCCGGTTCCATCGTAGATTGTACCGCCTTTAATTGTCAGGTCGTACGCCATATTGTTCCTCCTTTGGATGCGATTATCTCCCTACAGCGGTCAAGAAGCAACAGTTTTACATCTCTATCAGGCTCTTCCCCAGAAAGCCATCATCCGGGTTGACATTCAATCTATATTCCGGTCTGTATAGACGAAGCTGAAAAATGGGGAGAAGAAAGATGGAGCTCACCTTACAACAGGCCTCAACTACCCTAGGCTAGCAAAGCCGAGGAGCATTATGACAGACAGAAGAGTGAGGGTTCTAGCAGCATTTATGACGGCAGCTTTATTGGCTCCAATGGTGGCACAGGGCCAATCGACTGAAAATAAGAATAAGGTTACCGTTCTACTTGAAGGATACGCTAAGGCTATTGAAGGACGTCAGTTTATGCCGGGAGCGTCTGATGATGGCGCCAGAAGAGTTGCGGGTACGGTTGCCCTGATACAGGGAGAGAATGTCACTATGGTGTCTGACCCCGGCATGGTCACGGATAGGGCGTTAATAGTAGAAGCGCTGAAAAAAGAGGGAGTCTCCCCCGAAGATGTGACCCATGTGTTTATCAGCCATCACCATCCCGACCATACGGTGAACATTGCTCTTTTCCCCAATGCTGAACTGGTAGATTTTTGGGCCAGGTATAAAGGCGATCTCTGGCAAGATCACGGGGATGGCTATGAGGTCGCCCCTGGCATCAAAGTTCTTCGTACCCCTGGACATACTGAAGAAGATGCTTCTCTTGCAGTAGAGACAAGCCAAGGAACTTATGTCCTTACTCATCTCTGGTCATTTGCTGATACAACGCCCGGAGAAGATCCTCTGGCCTGGAACCAAGAAGCCCTCGACGAAAATAGAAAAAAGATGCTAGACATTGCCGACTGGATTATCCCTGGGCATGGAAACCTGATGAAGAACCCAGAGAAAGAACAAAAATAACGGCCCTCTCCCTTCCTCCCCTTAGTCGATGCCGGTCCGGGCTTATCGCCCCACAAAATTACCAGGGCGTCGCTCGGCCACGGCCCGTATACCTTCTTTGTGATCTTCGGTCTTTTGCAGCCAGTGCTGTTCTTTAAGCTCGTGGTCCGTGGCGGATTTGATCGCTGCCGCAAGACCTCCACGCATAGTGGTCCGTACGGACTGCACTGCCAGCGGTGCGCTCTCGGCAATTTCTTTGGCCAGCTCTATGGCTGCCGCGCGCACGTTATCCAGGTCGGTGAGGACTTCTCCCATGCCCCAGGCAAAGGCCTCCTCGCCACCTATACGTCGTCCGGTATAGAACATCAGGTTGGCGCGCTGCTCACCGATCAGACGGGGCAAGGTGTAGGTCAGGCCAAAACCGGGATGAAAACCCAGTTTAACAAAATTAGCGGAGAAGCGGGTTTCCGGGCAGAGCACGCGGAAATCAGGCACCAGGGCAAGCCCGAAGCCACCGCCAATAGCAGCGCCTTGAATGGCTCCGACAACCGGTTTTTTGCCGGCAAATAGCCGCACCGCTTCGGCATACAACGGATTGCCGGTCTCAACATTGCGTAAATCCCGCTCGGCCTGGCCGGTGTGGAAATTGGCGCCCGCACAGAAGTGCTTCCCCTCTGCAGCCAGCACAATGGCACGGCACTCCGTCTCGTTATCCAGTGCCTCGAAGGCACCGGCAATAGAACGAATGAGGTCGGTATCAAAAAAGTTGTTGGGTGGCCGCTGTATCTCAACGGTTGCCACATAGTCCGCAAGCGCTACCGCAACGTCTCCATAGCGTATCTGCATAAGTTCTCTCCTCTATTGTTAGTGGTAAAGACTGCCGTCAATGGTTGCTGCCCTGTGCTTTCTACCATAATACCGAGCATAGAGCGAATGGAGGAAGCTGTGCTCTTCGCTCCCCATCAGAGGTAATGATCCTGGGTAATGATCCTGCTGGCTTTTTCTGTTATTCCCAGCCATTTTTCTTTATACCTTGCAAATTAGAGCCAACAATTCTAATTTGCAACTATGTGGCAACGGCTTGCTGAGGCACGATTATGTGATTTATTCCACCAGTTCCCAGCTGTGCTGATCTTAGGGGCCCGGCAGGTAGGAAAAACAACCTTGGCCCGTCAGACTTTTCCTAAGCTGCCCTATTGCGATCTGGAAGAGCCTCGTCTACGGCAGCTCTTTACTGACGATCCGACCTTTCAAATTGAACACCGGGCTCAACCAAGCCTCATTCTTGACGAGGCCCAATCGGTCCCGCAGATTTTTTCCGCGCTCAGGGGTATTATCGACCGTCAACGCTTACTCAACAGCCGTTTTCTGCTTCTTGGTTCTGCCCAGCCATCCCTAATCCGTCAAGTCTCCGAGTCGTTGGCCGGGCGTGTAGGAGTGCTTGACCTTGATCCCTTAACAGCAGCCGAGGTGAACTCGGGCGATCCTAACCTGGACTGGCAGTGGATTTGGTTGCGGGGGGGCTTTCCTGACGCCGCCCGTGGGTCTTTCCGGGAATGGTGGGAAAGCTATCTGCGAACGTATGTTGAACGCGATCTCCCCCATTTGGGAGTCAGCGCCGATCCGTTATTACTCCGGCGTGTGCTCACCATGCTTGCCCACGCGCAAGGCGGGCTGTTTAATGCCTCGCAGTTTGGGCAATCACTGGGCATCTCCTATCACACGGTCCAACGATATGTGGATATTCTGGAACAGACATTTCTTGTCCGTCGCCTGCCTCCGTATTTTCGTAATGTGGGGAAACGGCTGACAAAAGCCCCAAAAGTGTATGTGCGCGACACCGGTCTCCTGCATCACCTGCTCAACATCTCCTCGCACGCCGAGCTTGAGAACCACCCCATTCGCGGGGCCAGTTGGGAGACCTTTGTCATCGAAGATTTGCTGCGTCGCGAACGACTATACTGCCCCCACACCCAGGGCTACTTTTGGCGGACGCGGGCCGGAGTAGAAGTCGATTTGGTATTAGACCGTGGCTCTGAACGGATTGCCGTCGAAATCAAGGTTGGGCATGGGGCTAAAGCGCAAACTGTCCGAGCCTTAGAGCAATCAACCCAAGATATTGGTGCGAGCACAGCCTGGATTCTTGATCAAGCAGACGGTATCGATCCGTTGCGTCCCTATATCCAGCGACGTGGATTCGCGCACAGTTTGGATTGGCTGCCATAATCTCTCTCCATTCACTGAGCCATGTAGCCGCCATCAACGGGCATGGGATGCCCAGTCACGAACGAAGCGGCATCAGAACATAACCACACCACCGCTTCTGCAATCTCCTCAGGTCTCCCCAGCCGCCCAACCGGCTCCGCGGCCGCCATCTGTTCGATGACCTGTGGTCGAAGGCCGGCAGCACTCTGAAGCATAGGAGTATCGATTGGTCCAGGACACACCGCATTTACCCGGATGCCGGTTTTGGCATACTCCAATGCTGCGGTTTTCGTTAGACCCACAACCCCGTGCTTGCTTGCTACATACGCCCCAGCACGCCGCACCCCAATCAACCCGGCATCCGAAGCGGTGTTTACAATTGCTCCCCTCCCCTGTTTGAGCATCTGGGGAATTTCATATTTCAGGCACAACCACACCCCTTTGAGGTTGATGGCCATAATACGATCCCAATTCTCCTCGGTACACTCAATAGTTCTTGCCGTATCCCCGGCAATGCCGGCATTATTATGGGCACAATCCAACCGTCCGTAGGTGTCAACCGCTTTCTGAATCAAGGCCTCTACCTCGGCCGCCTGGGACACATCTGCTTTGACAAACGTGGCCTCGCCCCCAGCTCTGTGGATCAGGCTGACCGTCTCCTCTCCCCCCTCAACAACCCTATCGGCCACAACGACCTTTGCGCCTTCCCGAGCAAACGTGAGGGCTGACGCTCTGCCAATCCCCGAGCCTCCACCTGTGACTAAGGCAATTTTTCCGGTCACGAGTCCTGCCATATGAGTTTCTCCTTATGTCGGTATGTTCATGTCTGTATTGTCCGAATTATCCCGCCAAAGGGAGGGCAATGTCAAATAGCCCCAAGAGAAGAAACTTGACACAAGATGGAGCTGGAAGTAACGTGGCCTCCATATAAGAGAGACGGTTATCTGGGCTTCATCAGAAAGGTAACGTATAAAATCAGCGGTGCCCCGCAGGGACGCTAGAGGAGAAAAAACTATGCCTACGCTGCCTTGGGAACGTTTACACAACCTGGCTTTACAAATTCTTAAGGCCGCCGGGGCCAGTGAGGATGAGGCCCGTACTGTGGCTAACCATATGGTTGGGGCCAACCTTGTGGGCCACGATTCACACGGCGTTATCCTTCTGCCCATGTATGTTTCCTCTATAAAAAATGGCCATGCAGTTCCTGGAGCCCCCTTTGAGATTGTCCGAGAGACTCCAACCACTATGGTTGTCAACGGTCACTGGGGCTTTGGTCAGGTGGTCTCCACCCAAGCCATGCAGCTGGTTATTGCCAAAGCCAAGGAGCAGGGACTGGCCGCAGCTACCATTTTCTACCAGAGTCATGTTGGCCGTCTGGCAGATTATCCGCTTATGGCTGCCCGTGAGGGTATGATTGGCTTCATGACGGCCGACTCCGGCCGCACCGCTAAAGCGGTGGCTCCCTTTGGTGGTCGAGACAGGCGCCTTGGCACCAATCCTCTTTGTCTGGCTTTGCCTAGTGATCTTGCCGGGCCGGTTTTTCTGGACATGGCCACCAGCCAGGCTGCCGCTGGAAAACTCTCGGTATATAGGAACCGTAAGGAGCCCCTGCCAGAAGGCTGGATTATTGACAAAGAAGGAAATCCTACTACAGACCCAGAGGCATTTTTCCAGGGTGGCGCACTCCTGCCCTTAGGTGGGATGCAGGGGTATAAAGGCTATGGTCTCTCTTTTATGGTGGAAGTCTTCTCCGGTATTCTTACCGGCCTGGGCTTTGGTCACGACCCTAAAGGACCGCACAATGACGGCTGTTTTATGCTGGCCATGCGTGCGGATGCTTTCTATCCCTTGGAGGAGTTTAAACGGCAGGTGGGTGAGTTTGTGGGCTATCTTAAAGAATCTCCTCCGGCACCAGGGTTTCGCGAGGTTCTCTACCCCGGAGAACTGGAGTACCGTACAGAGCAGCAGCGACAACAGGAGGGGATTATGGTAGAGGAAGAGACCTGGGAGGCTTTGCAGCGCCTGGTGCAGGAGTATAACATTTAGACCCCTCACCCCAGCCCTCTCCCGCGGCTTTGCGGGAGAGGGAGTAGTTCATAAATCCCCTCGCCCCTCTTGGGGAGAGGGTTAGGGTGAGGGGAAAGGGAGGGAATGGAATGACAAAGACAACTTCAGAACGGCGCGTTGCAAGGCCATTGCTGCAAGAAGAGGCTCCTACTCGTGAAGCGGTTGTCAGGGTATTGGAACAGGCGGGTATCGATATGGTTTTCGGTATACCGGGAGGATCTACGCTTCCTATCTTCAATGCTCTTTATGACCATAAATCGACCATTCGGACCGTTCTGGTGCGCGAGGAATCGCGCGCTGGGGTTATGGCCGAAGTGTATGGACGACTCACCGGCAAACCAGGCGTTGCCATTGGCCAGGCCGCATTTATGCTCAACACTGGCATGGGTGCGCTTGAAGCCCATCTCTCCAGCTCACCCATGCTTCTTCTCACCGACCTGAGTGATCAAGCCCCGTTTTCGCAGCATGGTCCCTATCAATCAGGTACAGGCGAGTATGGCTCTTGGGATGCCAAGCAGGCTTTTGCCGCCATTACCAAGTTGGCCATGGTAGCCGCCAGCAGTCCGCAAGCCGTGCAGTGCACACAGCTGGCTATTAAGCATGCCCTTACTGGTGAAAAAGGACCTGTGGCCGTGCTTTATCACAGCCAGGCATTAAGAGGCCGTGTTGGGCCGGACACTGTGCCGCCCCTGTATTCAATGGAACCTTTTCTATCCGACCTTTCTCCCCAGGCAGACCCCACAGCAGTCGAGCAAGCCGCCCGTTTGCTGGCTGAAGCCGAACGCCCGGTTATTATTGCGGGCAACGGCGTACGCATAAGCCAGGCATTTACCGAGCTAGCCACTCTTGCTGAGGCTCTAGGGTCTCCTGTGGCCACAACCGCTAGTGGTAAAGGTACTTTTGCCGAGACTCATGCCCTGGCCTTGGGAGTATGCGGGAACTTCGGAACGGCTCTGGCAAACACTGTGGTCGGAGCAGCCGATGTGGTGCTGGTTGTAGGCTCGAAGCTGGCTCCAACCGACACTGCCTACGAGAATCCCAAATTGCTTGATCCCCAACGTCAGACGCTGATCCAAATTGAAATTGAGCCCAAGAATGCCTCCTGGACGTATCCCATCGAATGGCCCCTGCTTGGCGATGCTAAGGCCGTGCTATCACAACTAGCCGAGGCTCTTAAGTCAGAGGGCGGAGTCTTGGCCGAAAAAGTCGAAGCCTGTCGGTCTATGCTTCAGTCGGCACGTCAACAGCACGGCTTCTTTAACGCTCTGGAGCTTAGTTCCAACGCGGCGCCAGTGCTGCCACAACGTGTTATCAAGGAAATCCATAATACTGTGGCAAGCGATGCCATAGTTGCTTGCGATGCCGGTGAGAATCGCATCTTTATGACCCATTTTTACCAAACCAAGGCGCCCGGAACATTTATCCAGCCTGCCGGAGTCGGAGGCATGGGGTATGCGATTCCAGCAGCCCTGGCCGCCAAGCTGGTATACCCACAGCGCCAGGTGATTGCGGCCTGTGGTGACGGTGGCTTTGCCATTGGCATGAACGGTCTGATGACGGCGCTTGAGGAAAATATTCCTATTGTTACCGTTGTCTTTAACAATGCCGCGCTGGGCTGGGTCAAGCACGGCCAGGGCGAGCGCAATATTGCCTGTGACTTTGCCAACTTTGATCATGCGGCCATTGCCCGTGCTCTGGGATGCAACGGCAGCCGCGTGGAGGAACCGCGCCAGCTCGAACCCGCGCTTCGCGAAGCACTGGCCAGCGACAAGCCCACTGTTGTCGATGTGCACACCTCGCTTAGCGAGTCGTTTGTCAGGGTAATGTCCCCGCTTATTGGCGAACGGTAGAAGTACAAGTAAAAAGTCAGGATTTTCATCGAGCCTGTGCCCAAGTTAAACTAGTTAAACTTGGGTACAAGACTGCAAGCCTACCGTTAATCTTCGTATCAATCGAGCCCTGGGTGGGGCAGTGTCCGCCTTACTACTTAGCTTTCCTTACTACGCTGGCGCTCATAACTACTTTTAGCGTGAGAGTTTTACAACAGCCTCTTAGGCGCTTGGCGGCGCGGTGCGTTCAATCAGTGTTCGTAGGGCTTCACCTTGTGTCCGTAGGGCTTCACCCTGTAGTTGCAATGTGGCCATTGTTTCGGCGTGGCGCTCTGCGTGCTGCTGTTCACGGCGTTCGCCCATCCTGGCCATGTAGCGAATGCCCCAGCCTAAAACCCCGACCTGAAGAAGCCCGACCGTCAGAGCAACGGCGGCTTGAGCAATCCCAACCCATGCGGCTATATCCATCAACGTTCCCTCCTTTCCTTGATTACTTCCTATAAGGGTAACTATCAAGGGGTTGCTGATACCTGGGTTAAGGTGGGCAAAGAGACGGCGGTGGCCTGGCTGGTGAAAAACGGCCACAGTGACGCGGAAGTGAAGGCCTACGTATTGAATCTCTATTGGGTCCCCAATATCTAGCGGTCCAATTTCTCAATAAAGAAAGGGGTTTCACGAGGCATCTACTATATTTTCTTTTCTGGTGCTGGGTTTGTTGGTTATTCTTCTTTGTTGGGTAGTCAGGCTATTGTGGTGAGTTACCCCCTCCGTGAGGGGGGGGACCGGGCGGGTCTAGGTCCAGGCGCGGCGCCTGGACCATAGACGAAGCGTTTCTGCAGCTCCCAAGGCTGCGGCCCCATTGAAGCCGTGCCCTGTCGCAGCTATAGATACCTCTCTTTCAGATCGTTTCCGCAGCTCCCAAGGCTGCGGCCCCATTGAAGCTAGGAAGTAACAAGCTGAGTTTCAACAGAAAGGGGGAAACATGACTGAGTTTGAAGCCGCCACCTTGGCCGCCCAACACACCGCCACGCTTACCGCCCTTGGGGTCGGGGTAGGGCAGCTTTTAGTTCTGGCCGGGGGGCTGTTCTTTATGTGGGCTGAAAGCCGCCGCAGGGGGCAGGAACACGCCGCACGTCACGAAGAAACAATGGCCGCGTTGCAGGTACAGGGAGAGGCCCTGCGCACGCTGATTGAGCGCACCGCGCCACCAAGCGCCTAAACGATCCCCCCGCACGCGCGGGGGGGTAGAAAGGAAAAATGCTATGCAAGACCTTACGACTACCGCACTACCTGCTACGCTCAGCACCACCGCCCGGCAACTGACCGCCGCGTCACTCTCAGAGAATACACGCCGGGCTTACACCGCAGCGCTACAACGTTTTGATGACTAGAGGCAGAGGTGGGAAAGGAAGCCATAGAAATTTTAAACATCCGAAGGGCCTTCGTATCACCATTAGTGGAAGACCGGGAAGCGAGGCGCAGGCATATCAAGAGCGCGATGTGAAGAAAGCGCTAGACAGAGTCCGCCATGAAAAAGGGTAATCGCTACTTGAAAATTGTCGAATGGTCCGACGAGGATCAGTGCTATATTGGGAGAGCTCCCGGCGTTATGCTGGGCGGGGTGCATGGCCAAGATGAAGCCAAGGTGTACGCCGAATTGTGCACAGCCGTGGAAGAGTGGATACAGATCCAGGAAGCCGATGGCGACCCACTCCCGCCCGAGACCGCAAACAAGGCGTATTCGGGCAAATTCAACCTGCGGGTAGGCAAAGCCCTGCACGAACGGTTGACCATCGCTGCCCTCAAAGCCGATCAGAGCCTGAACTCATTCTGTGTGAAAGTCCTCGAAAAAGAGATCGGCAGCTAGCCCACCCCCGCCGCCTTGACTATCTCCCCGCCTGCCCCATACTGCGTCCGATGAAGACCTCCCCCACAGCGCATCTTTTACGGCTGGATCGTGCTCGGCCTGGCTTCTACCATCCTGTTTGTCGCCTACGGCATTCAATAGGGCGGTGGGGGTGGTGGCGTCTTGCCCGGCCTTGCGGGCTTCCCAGGCGCGTTCTGGATCTGCGTGTCAGACTCCATACTGATCTTGTATCACCCGGTAGGCTGCGGCCTCGCACTTTTCGTTCAGCTTTGGGTCTTCTTGAATATCGGTATGCCCCGCCCAGCCGGTGACCTCGGTGAGTCTCCGTGACAGGCGGGTGTTGCGTTGTCGAGCCTCCGTGTCGTCGATGTCATCAAGATCGCCCCACAAGTCTTGCCATTCGACCTCAAGGGCGCTGCATTCAATGCTGATTGCGTGCAGGATTGCGGCTTTTTTGCATAGTCTGACGCGAAATCCCAAACGACACACAGGGCGACCAGACCGCCAGCAACAATCTGAACGACCTCTGGAAACAGATCAAGCAGGGCTGCAATGCCGCTCGCCGCTGCGGCAAACAACACGACGCGAATCCAGAAATGTTTGCGTCGATGGCGATCAGCCAGGGTCTCGTAGTAACGGGCGAGCCTGGCCATATCCAAGAGTCCTTGCCAGATGGTGTTTCGCGTCTGATCGCTAACCATGTCTCTTGCCTGCCGTGGATTACTTGGCTTCAAGCCATCCTACCCTGATTCATCATCCACGCAAACCGACCCATGCCTTCCGTTTATCCAGAACGCCCCGGACGGCTCAAGAGCTGCACCGCAGGTCACGCCCTGTATGGAGGCCAAATTCCTGACCGAGGCCACCGCGCCGAACTCCGTCAATCGTTTCTCGGTCGAGGGCGTCGGATTACGCTCCGCTAATCCGACCTACCGGGCTGATCTCTCTTGCATGGGTGAGGTCCGTGCGGGCTACCGGGCGCACCTGGGACGGCAACACCGTGGCGAGCGCTGCGGTGTTGCCGTCGAGAGCCAGGAACTCCACCTCGAAAGCTTCTCCTTTGGGATAGACATGGACAATCGTTCCGACATCTCCCGCCTTCAAGTCCCTATCGGCAATATCGTCCGTGAGCACGATACGGTCATGTTCTTCAAGCATTTTCCCTCCTGAGCGGATATGCGGTGATGAGCCGTGGCTCGTTGTTCGCTTTGTCAATAATCCACACAGTCCTTACATAGGGGTTCCGTCCATCAGGCGTTTCGATAATACCATCAACGCTGTAGCGCGTCCCGTAGTCCGATACCGTCATCTCGGCGATTTCATTCCTCGCTCCGTGGTCGCGCAGGGCCGCGGCAAAGCTTTGCCATTGCTCTACCTCAAACCCGAAGCGTGAGAAGAAGGCCGCCTTGCTCTGGCCGTCGGGATGGCTTGTCGAAAGCAGGTAGTTGATGACCTTGGCCCTATCTATCCGGGCCTGGTGTGCATTGGGTAACTTCAACAACACCCCCTCGACGGGCAGGCGCAGTGTCCCTCGTTGTTCGCCAACACAACTCGACAAGACGCTCGAAATCGGATTCCTGACTCATAGTGCCGTAGGTCAGGTTAGCGAAGCGTAACCTGACATCTCCTCGCCGCCAGTCACTGGCCACCCGCCCCGTGTCAGATTCAATTCCAGCATTTCACGCAGTGCGTCATCGTCAGAAATATCCACCTTCCAGCCGTAGGCCGCTGCCACGGCGGCATCAAGGCTTGCGTGGGCGTCGGCCAGCCATTGCGGGCGAGTGTTGTACAGGTTGGTCAGGGTACGCTTCTTGAGAGCTTTCGCTGCATCCTTATTACGCGGCACCGGGCGTTTGGGATAGTCGGGAACCGGCTCGTCTACCCACTCGACCCATTCGGGCGGGTTGAGCCAGCGGTTGCGAAGTTCGACTAGCCGCCGGGCGGCCTCGGCAATAACAGCGGCACGCGGGTCGGCGGCGTACTCGGTGGCGGGAATGTCGGGCGTCAGCCCATCTGGAAACGGGAAGGTCTCGAAGGTGGTGGTCGGCGTGTAGTGTGGGCGGTCTTCCAGGCTGGCGCCAAGACGGAGCGACCATGCTTCGTGGAAGCGGCTGTGCAGGATGCCGAAGGTTGTGTCGTCGTCGCGGGCGACGACGATCAGGCGACTGTCGGGGCAGGTGCGGGCGTCGCACCACACAAACAGCCGGTGCTTGGCGAGACGCGGCGTGGCGATATAGCGAGACAGGCCATTCAACGCCCGCCACATGCCCTGTCTCGGCTCGACATGTCGCCACCAATAGACCCGATAGGATTCACGGCGGTTCTGTTGCCTCACGGGGCGGACATATTTCTTCACATATCGAAACGGCTCCTCGTAGAGTGCGGCTTCCCGTTCAGACATGCTCCAACCGAAATCGACGATCCACTTGCCTGCGGGGCGGCGAGTCAGGTCCATACCGTTGATCCAGGGCCTTACTACGTCCGCGTTGGGCCGGCCGTTGGGGTTTGTCGGCAAGCGCAGCCAGGTGCGGGCCAGATCGCCTGCGACGTCGAAGGAGCCGCCTTTGGTGTCGCCCATGAAGGCGACGCCGGTGTTCCGAGCAAGACGTTTCGCTCTGGTTAGATCGACGCCCGTATCCCCACGTCGCGCAGTCAGGTCGGCGTAGACTTCGTCCACGGGCCGGCCGTTGAGTCGCACTTGGGTCGGCGGGTTGCCTGCTCTGCTTGAGAAGCAGACTAGGGAGACGCGCACGGCTGCACCGTCGACCACCCACGGCTCGTCTGCCCAGGCGTCAAAGATCAGACGTCCGTCGGTGGCGGCCCGCAGCGCCTTCCGGTTCGCGCCGCCACGAATGGAGTTAGTGGCGATGAGTCCGGCTCGTTGCGCATTGCCCGATCCGATATGCCGTCCGGCCTTCTCGAACCAGTAACAGACGAGATCGGCTTCTTTCGGCACGCGACCTTCGTAAGCTCTAAACATCCTGGAGACATAGTCCTCGCCGAGATTCCTTATCAGCAGTTTGCCACCGAGAAACGGCGGATTGCCGATCACCACATCGGCCTTGGGCCACTCTGGCTCCCCACCCTCCGGTGTCAGAATAGCGTCGCGGCATTCGATGGTATCGAGCGGTTTCAGGATCGGATCGCGCGACCCGGCAAAGCCGTTGTGTCGCATCCACTGAATTTCGCCGATCCACACTGAGACGCGGGCCAGTTCGGCGGCATACGGGTTGATCTCAATGCCCTTGACGTTGGCCGGGCCGATGGTGGGGAATTCTCTCTCTAAGCCCAGCGCTTCGGCTTCCAACTGTACGCGATGCTCTAGGTCTTTGAGGGCGTGAAGTGCCAGATAGAGGAAGTTGCCAGAGCCACAGGCAGGGTCAAGCACGGTGAAGCTACGCAGCCGCTCCAGGAACTTGCCTAACAGGCGCTCGGCTTCGGCCCGGCGGCGCGGGCGCGTGGCCGGAGATTTGGCGGTCTCCGCTCTTTCCAGAACAGCAGCGATCTCGACCTTGGCAGTCTCCCACTCGGCCAGCCAGGGACGAATGATCACCGGCTCGACGATCAGCATGATCTTGTCACGGTCGGTGTAATGCGCGCCCAGTTGCGAGCGCTTGTCCGGGTCAAGCCCGCGCTCGAACAGTGTACCCAGGATCGAAGGATCAATCTCCGACCAGTCGAGGGCCGCAGCCGCGAGCACGGTATCAATGTCGGTCTTCTCCAGCGGCAGGGCGGTATCGTCGTCGAACAACCCGCCATTGAACCACGCCACCGGCTCAAAGCCGATCCGCCCCCCTGTGGACATAGCTCCGAATAGGTCATGGGCCAGTTCGGCAAACTCCTCGGTCTGCTGCCGCGCTTGCTCCAGCATCCGGGTGAACATCCTACTCGGCAGCAAGCCCACATCCTCGGCGAACATGCAGAAGACAAGTCGGTTGACGAAGTGCGCAACTGTATGACTCTCGTGGCCGCGTTCCCGCAAGCCCTGCGCCAGCGAAGCGAAGGATGCCGCCGCCCGCTCGGTGAGAGACTGCCGGCTCTCGCCGGGCCGCAGCCGTTCCGGATCGGACAGCGCCCATTTGAGTTTGTCGCGCGTGGCCGCGTCGGTGAGATCGTCCAGCTCGAACTCGTGGGTCTCGCTTACGGTGTTCGTCCAGTTGGTGCGGATGCGGAACCGCGCCATGTCCGAGACGATCAGCAGCGGCGGATTCTCCAACGCCAGGGCGTATTGCCGGAGCTGATTGAAGGCCACGTCCAGGTCCTTGTGTTTGCCCTTGTACTCCCAGGCAAAGTGATGGCGCTTCCACACATCGGCCCAGCCGTCGCCGCCGCTGTCTTTGCGCGCGCCGCGCTCGAAGCAGTACTGATCGCCGGTGGGATCGGCTTGGGCGGGTGTCGGCTCGTCCAGCAGCCGACATAGGTCAATGAAATGTTCCTGCGCCGCCGAGCGCTCCTTGAGTGCGGAGGCACGCCACTTGGCAATGAACTCGCCCGGTGTCATGGCGACGCCCTGTTTGTGAAAGCCCGGCACAAAAAAGAGGCGACCCGAGGAGCTACCGTGAGTCGCCTCTTTAGAGTTGGCGCTGTACCGAATTGGGAAACGGACGTGCTGTCACAAAGCACGGGGAGTGGGTTCAATTTAACTTCAATCCTCAAGCACAAGCTTGCTCAATGGATAGAATCCGCCTGTTCTCCCCGATTTCCCCCCCGGGCCGCTTCCGCAGGCGGCTCGAGCGGGAGGACCACCCGCATCTCGGTGAAAGCTCCCTCCTCGCTGTCAAGCCGAATGGAACCACCGTGGCGGGTGAGAATGTCGGTGGTCAGTGACAGGCCGAGCCCCGTCCCCTCGCCCGTCTTTTTGGTAGTCATGAAGGGCTCGAAGATCCGTTCGCGCAGTTCTTCTGGAATACCGGGGCCGTTATCGCGGATACAGAACTCGGCCTGATCCTCCAGGCGGCGGCTGGCGATACGCAGCTGCGGCTCATAGTCTCCGTCCGACTTTCGACGCTTCTCCTCGACAGCCTGGCAGGCATTCGTGACCAGGTTGAGGAAAACCCGGCCGAGGTCCTGGGGAACAACTTCGAGCGTACCCATCTCCGGGTCGAGGTCCTGGGTCAGCGTCACGTTGAAGTCCGAGTTGTTGGCGCGCATCGCGTGATAGGCAAGGTCCACGTACTGCTTCAGCAGGGCGTTCACGTCGGTCTCCCGCCACTCGCCCGGCGTTGCGCGGGAATGCTCGAGCATGCTGTGCACAATGCCGTCGGCGCGCTGGCCATGCTCTTTCACCTTCTGGAGGTTAAGCCTGAGATCAGGAAGGATTGATCCAATTTCTTCAGAAAGATCGACCTGCCCCTCCTTCGCTTCCTTCATCACTTCCTCAATTTCATCGATCAGTTCAACGGAGAGATCCGAGAAGTTGTTGACAAAGTTGAGCGGGTTCTTGATTTCATGGGCCACGCCGGCCGTGAGCTGGCCGAGCGAGGCGAGCTTTTTCTCGGCGATGATCTGTTCCTGGGCCTGCCTGAGATTGTCCAGGGCCTGCTCGAGGGTGTGGTTCTTCGCGTCCAGCTCTTCGGCCAGCTTCTCGACCAGGTTCAGCCGCTGCACCTCGAGCGCGTAGCGCCGAAACACTTCCAGGGCTTTGGCCATATCGGCCACCTCGTCATTCCCTCCCACCTTGACCGGCACCTCCAGGTCACCGACGGCCATGGAGCGCATTGCTGCCGCCAGTCCGACAAGGCGGCGGACAAGATGGCGCCCGACGAATAACCAGCCGATGAGGACAGCGCCAGCGGTACTCAGGATGTTGAGCAGAACGAGGAGTACCATTCCGGTCTGGGCGGCAGACCGCGAGGAGTTGCTAGCTCTGACGGCCTCGCTGTTGATCTCTGCCACCAGCTTGTTCACCTCGGCCAGGAGCTGTTCGGAAGCCGCTTGTCCTCTTGTCAGTGCTTCCTGCTCCTGTTCCAGCCGACGAAGGGCTTCCCGGCGCAGCGGAATGATCCCCTCGGCAGATTCCCCCATTTGCGCCAGGCGTTCCAGATCCTCGCCAAGGAGACTGTCTGGAGTGCGAACCGACAGCCCTAAATAGGCGCGTCGGAAGTTCTGCACCGCGCTGCGGAAGCGTTCCTGCAAGGGCGGCAGGAGCCCACGGTCGGACAGGACAAGGGCTTCATCCAGCAGTAAGACGGCGAAGTTGGCCTGGTGGTTCACAGAGATAAGGTCCCGATAGTAGGCGAGTTCATCTTCAGAGGCTCGGTCACTGATCAGACTCGGCCGGTCCGGCAGGTTGCGCAACCCCTCCACCAGGTAAAAGGCCTGGTCGTCGATGGTGGTAACCAGGTGTCGTTCGATGCGCCGGTTCGTCTTGGCGAGTTCCTCCTTGAGACTCTCCAAGGTCTCGGCGATGACAAGGCGGCGGGCGGCCGATTTTTGTATTAACTCCAGGTGGGCACCGA
Organism: uncultured Binatia bacterium (SeqCode); assembly: GCA_965220955.1. Classification (GTDB taxonomy): domain Bacteria; phylum Desulfobacterota; class Binatia; order Bin18; family CBDCRK01; genus CBDCRK01. Next base: position 99,506 of record CBDCRK010000044.1, read on the forward strand.
GTTCGGTCAGGTGGAATTCGATCAACCGGGTCTGGGCACCGAAGGCGGAACGGGATTCAAGCTCTTGGATGAGCGCGCTGAGGGCGGCCCGCTCCCTGGCTATCGCTTCGGTCACTGCTTCGTGCTGTTGGGGCGAAGAAGCCGAGATGAGACGCTGCGCCCCGGTGACCACAACGGCGCTTTGGCGAGCCGTGTCGACTGCGCTACTCAGGTTCGGGATGCTGTGCTCTGCAAGCCGGGCTTCGTAGTGGAGGATCTGGCGAAAGGAAAAATAGGCCACCAGGCTGGCGCTCAGGGTGAGGAGAACACCGCCCAGAAGGCCAAGATACAGCTTCGGCCCAATCCCGAAGCGCATCCCTACATCTGCGGTGAGGAGTCGAACATAATTGGATCTATCGGTGAGATACCGCTTTGGCCCACTCTCGATCTGTCCTCCCTTTTCTGGCGTTGTTTCGGGATCGGTGACAGGGCGACTCATGGCGGCATCATTCTCCGCACGGGGCGGACACGGCCCCGCTGGTCAATAATTGTCAGGTAAACGCGGTCGGACCCCTGGTTGTCAGCAGGACCATAGCGCAGCAGGAAGCCACCCAGGTCAATGCTCTCAGCCTCCAGCAGCGCTTTCAAGAAGCCCTCTCGGGTCGGTTGCGGACCGGCCAGACGCACCCCCTCCGCCACTAGGCGGCCCGCCAAGTAGCCTTCCAGAGACACAAAACCCGGTGCGCTCCCGGGCGCTACCGCAGCCAGGGCGCGCTGATATTGGGCAACCACGGGGAGGTTGGTATCGCTGGGGAAGGGTACGACCTGTGTCACGTACACGCCGGTGCCGTCGGGGCCGAGCTCCTTCGCCAGGGCCGAACTCCCGACAAAGGAAAGGTTGATGAAGTAGGGGTTGAAGTCGAGCCGCCGTGCCCAGCGAATCAGGGCGGCCGCAGGTTTGTAGGCGCCGATGATGACAATAGCCTCGGGACGGGAGCGGCGCAGATCAAGCAGGGCGATTTTTACCGCCTCGGTGTTGCGTGGATAGTCCGCCTCGGCAATGAGGGAAAGGCCGTGACGAGCAACGGCACGGCGCAATCCCGCCAGTCCGGCGCGTCCGTAGGAATCGTTCTGATAGAGGATACTGATACGCTGAACGCCCAGGTCCGCAGTCAGACGGGCCACCATCTCCTCGGTTTCCTGGTAGTACGAGGCGCGTATATTGACTACATTGGGGCGGAGCCGCGCGTTGCGCAGGAACTCGGCCCCGGTAAAGGGAGCGATGTAGGGAACGCCCGCCTCGGTGGCGATAGGCTGGGCGGCCGTGGACGTGGGAGTGCCAACAGCACCGACCAGGGCGAAGACGTTGCGCTGGTCAATGAGCTGACGAGTGTTGGCGATTGCCGCCTCGGGCTCATAGGCATCGTCCAGGGATTCGAGCACAAGGCGCCGACCGTGCAGCCCGCCCTGCCGGTTGATTCCCTCGAAAGCCGCCAGAAGGCCAAGGCGCATCCCCTGGCCCAGTTCGCGCGCCGGCCCGCTCAGGGCCGCGGACTGGCCGAAGACAAGCTCTCCGGCCGTCTGCCCGTCCTCCACCGCCAACCCGAGCCAGGCGGCGAGGAATAGGACTGTTCGGAAAGGGACCAACGCGGATCGCATTACGTACCGTCGGCGGCTTGGGAAGAGAGCATTGCGTCGAGGTGCATTGCTACACAGGTGATGTCGTCCGATTGCGGGGTGTCTCCGGCAAAGGCCTGCACCGCGTCGACCACCGCGGTCACAACATCACCGGCGGCCGCCCTCCCCAGGCTGGCAAGTGTCTGGTCAAGCCGCGCTTCTCCAAACTCCTCCTGGCTGGCGTTCTGGGCCTCGGTGATTCCATCCGTGTACAGGAAGAGGGTGTCGCCAGGGGCGAGTTGGACCTCGGCGTTGTGATATTCGTGCCCGGCGGCCACCCCCAGCACAAGGTTGCCGGTGGGTGGCAACACCTCGACTCGGGAATCGTCCCGCACTAGGCGGGGAGGGTTGTGGCCGCCGTTACAGTAGCGCAAGCTTCCGTCTCGAAGGTCGAGTACCCCGTAGAAGAGGGTGATGAAAACACACGACTCGTTGTCCTCGGCCAGCTGCTCGTTCACCTCGCTCAGGCAGTGGGCGGGTGACGGGGAGTTTTTAGCGGCACTCTTGAGCAGAGTCCGGGTCACCATGGTGAACAGGGCCGCCGGAACCCCCTTGCCCGAGACATCCGCTATGACCAGTCCGACCAGGCTGTCATCCAGGCTGAAAAAATCGTAGAAGTCTCCACCGATCTCCCGGGCCGGGATCATCAGCGCCTGGATTTCGTGGGTCTCGCTGCCCGGGGAGTGCTTGGGCAGGGCAGACATCTGCACCTGCTTGGCCACGTCGAGTTCCCGCGTGAGGGCAACCAGCCGATCCCTCGATTCGAGGGCACTCTGTAAAGTTTGTATATGTTTGAGCGTCTTTTCAACGGTGATTTCGAGATCGTTGAAGTCGATCGGCTTGGTGACAAAATCGAAAGCGCCCCGGTTCATGGCGGTGCGGATGTTTTTCATGTCACCATAGGCGGAAATGATGACCGCCCGCACCTCGGGTTTGGTGTCTTCGAGTTGGCTCAGCAGCGTGAGCCCGTCCATTACCGGCATGTTGATATCCGAGAGCACTAGGTGAATGTCTGGGCACTCGGCCAGCTGTTCGAGCGCCTCCTTCCCGTTGCGGGCGAAAACGAAATCGAGTTCGCCCCGGCGGATGCGCCGGCGGAATTTCTGGCGCACAAGCAGTTCGAGGTCTTCTTCGTCGTCTACCACAAGAAGCCGGATGGGTAATATCTGCAAGACCGGACCCCTCCTTTCGGAATGCGTGTTTACAGACTGCTCAGGGCCTCGTCGCGGCTGTTGTGCACCGCCAGGATGTTCTTGAAACCGCTGATTTCAAAGATATGAGCGATGTGTTCGGCCAGCCCGCAGAACCGCGTTGTGCCCCCTTCCGCCTGCAAGCGGCGGGCCGTCACCAGGAGCACCCGTAGGCCGGCGCTGCTGATGTAGTTCAGGTCCTCAAAATCGAACACGAGTCTCTTTTCGCCGGCTTCGAGCTGTTCCCGGATAGCGCTTTCCAGGACCGCGACGTTACTCCCGTCCACACGCCCCGAGGGGCAGACGATAACGGCCTTGTCATTGCGCTCGGTTTGAACCGACAGGGTATTCTCACTTGTCATTGCGCTTCCTCCCAATTACATTTCGTAAGGTAATACGATTCCGCCCGCCGATACGCTCATAGGCGCTGCTGTCGGAGAGTTGCTTGACCAGAAAGATACCGAGCCCTCCAACCGGCCGCTCGGCCAGCTCCTGGCTGGTATCCGGCTCCGGGGCTTCCTCGAAGGGGTTGAATGCCGCACCGTTATCCTCAAGCTGAGCCACCACGGCGTCCCGGTCAACAACAAGGCGCAGGCGAAGCTCAGGGTCGGCAACCTCCGGCAAGGCATAGCTGATGCTGTTCGTTATGAGTTCGTCCAGAACGAGGTTCAGACGGTTCCTGAGGTTTTCGCCCAGCGCATGGGCAGCCCCGAATTCCTGGACGACCTGGGCGAGCCTGGCAAGGGCGGACAGGTCGGGAGGGAGGGATATCTCAACTGGTTCGCCGCTCGGCGAAGGTTCGTAAGATTGCATTGGCTTCACCCCAGGTCTGGCTTCGGCGGGTAGTACACGTAGGTCCGTTCCAGAGCTTCATGGAATTTCCGGCACAGGGCGACGAACTCAGCGAACTCATTCCCGCCTTGTCCGCCGGCTGCCAGGTCTACCGTATAGCGGGAGAGGACCGCGTCCAGACGCCGGGCAATGTTGTACGGCTCTGTGGCAGAGCGCCCGAGGACCGGCGGATCAATGACCTCTAGGCTGCCGCGGAGCCGGTCTACCGCAAAACGTAGCGAATAAGGGAGCTCGGGGTTGCGTACCAGAAAGCCCAGCACCTCCTCAGCTCTGATCTGGGCGCCGTGCACCTGGCAATACGCCTCGAAGGCATGACAGCCCCGGAGGAGACCCGCCCAGTCACTTTCCTCTTCAGCCGAGTCCTTGACCGCAGCGCAATGCGCGCTGAGAAGAGAGCCAACGAGCTGGGCACGCTCAATGAATCGCCCCAGGCGCATGAAGTGCCATCCTGCATCGCGGCGCCTTGCACTCGCGCACACGCCGTCAAAGAGCTGCACTGCCTCGACAACGCCCCGGTACAGCGCAACGGGTTCCCTGGCCCAGACATCTACCAGGGCTGTGTCCTGGAGACGGAGGTACTCGCGGTTGAGGCTTGACCAGACCGCATTACTGATGGAGTCGCTCCACCTCGTCCCGGGGCATCTCGCGCATTGCGTCGATAAGCATCCGGTAGTGGGCGCGTGGCCGCCCCTGGGACTCAAAGGTCTCATCGAAAAAGTGGCTATCAATCTCGTAGTGTCCAAAGAGCGCGTGTGCCGCACCGTAGTCCCGACTGTGGCCCGATCCGGGCAAATCACTCGAGGTCATGTCGGTTGATATCGCTGTTTTTCACCCCCGTGTCAAGCCTGACGCATCGCGTGGTTGCCGCGGTATGGCAGAGACGGATGGGGACGAAAACGCTTCTGCCGACAGGGACACAAGGCGTCCGTGGCTTCATGGCATTTTACGGTTCGTCATCCGGAAAATCTTGTACCAGCCACGGCCTCAGACGTGAGCCCGGGGGCAAGGCCATTCTGGCCAGCCAGCACGGCGAGTGAGTTTCTTTGGCGACAAGATAGCCTTGTCTACAAGGAAGGCTTCGAGGGCACTCAGCCAGCACTCATAATACGTCGGCCTCAGCTCAGAGTCCTGCTGCTCGGCGGCTGCAATGTGGGCGATGAGACGCTGCTGGAAATCCACCCATGAATAGTGTCCCTGCTCACACAGGGCGACGGCCAGAGCAAACGCAAGGCCCTCCCACGGGTCCTGGAAGATCAGCTCACCGCTTTGCCGTGGCAGAGCGGCCTGCCCTGCCATATCGGCAACCCGGCGGTCAGCGCTGGCTTCCCTCCTAGCTTCTTCAAGCAGATCATTGTCTTGACGGCAACATTCCCACGTTAATGATTTAAGATGTATGATGTAATGTGTACTAGAAATTGGAGGCACTCATGCATCGCTCACAAATCATGCTGGAAGAAGAACAATATCGCTTTCTGGCCGACGAGGCCAGACGAAAAGGCAAATCTATTTCGGCTTTGCTGCGCGAATGGATCGATCAGCGCATTCAGGCCCAGCACCGGTCCTCACTAAACCAAGGACCCGCTATGGGGTATGGTTGGGATCGCTCATGGGGGTTCTGACAAGATCAGTGAGGATCATGATCGCTACCTAGCCGAGGTTCGACTGAAACGGATGTCCCGGCACCTTCGACACCGCGATTGAGGATCTCACCATGCGAACAGTGATTGCGGACACTAGTGCTATCTACGGCCCTTGTTGACGCAGACAACGCTCACCATGCTGAGGCAGTCGCATTTATTAAACAAGAAGGCAAGCAGCTGACCCTGATTGTGGCTGACACCACGCTACTCGAAGCGATCACATTGATTAAGAGCCGGCTGGGCCAAGCCGTTGCAACCCGCGCACTAAAGGCGATCCAGACGAGCAGCCGGTATCGCCTTATCAGTCTTACAGAGCAGGATCGGGCGGAAGCATGGCGCATTTTTGCCCAATACGCTGACAAAGACTGGAGTCCCTTCGACTGTGCCTGTCTAGCAGTTGCCCGCACCCGGAAGATTGGTGAAGCCTTCGCTTTCG
>CBDCRK010000045.1:0-138502 GCA_965220955.1 uncultured Binatia bacterium (SeqCode)
TACAAGCGTTTGGCTATTTTCAAGGTCGTTCGTGCAGTCGAGCCATTTCCCTGCTCACGCGGTTTTCAGCTATGCTGGTGCGACCTCTTGATAAGGGATTTATGAGATAATTTCTTTTGGGGGGATAAAAACGCATGGGTTTAATGATCGAGGCAGAGATCACGCCGGGAATGAGCGCTAAAGAAGCAACCCAGCTCGCCTCCTTGGTAGAAGAGGTGGGGTTTGACAGATTGGGCATCTCAGATGTGACCTTCTATCCAGAATAGTTTCCAAATACAGACAATCTGCGCGCTAGTAACAAAACGTATCCGCATCGGCAGCTTGGTGACCAATCCCTATACCAGGCATCCAGCTATGTTGGCGGGCGCCGTAGCAACCCTACAGGACATCTCGGAGGGTCGTGCATTTCTTGGGCTTGGGGTAGGGGCAGGGCTTGAACCGTTGGGATAGTATCATCCAAGGCCAGTCGCCGCGCTACGAGAGTCCGTGCACGTTATCCGTGAACTCCTGGCTGGCAATACCGTGACCTATTGCGGCCGTATTTTTAATGTTACTAAGCCAAGCTGACCCTTGTTCCAACACAGCCGATCCCAATCCTGATCGGGACGCGCAGCCCGCAAACCATGAAGCTTGCCGGAGAGGTGGCGGATATTGCGGTTGTTGGGGCACGCTACTTGTCTGAACAGACAGCTCAGACCTATTGCAGTTGGATTGCCCAAGGAGCGGAACGCGTGGGCCGCACCCTGTTGGACATCGAGGTCGCTCCCAGAATAACTTTATGCGTATCCCACGATGGAGACTTAGCCAGACAAAGCGTCAAGCTATATGCCGCCTACTATCTTGTGCTCCTCAAGCCCAAAGATATGCTGATTGAGGCAACTCGCCTGGCGCGGATCGAAGCCATTGTTCAGCGCGTAACCGACTGGTACTTCTCTCCACATGTGCGCTATCCCGAAGAGCTTGATGGCTTTGATAACGGACGATATTGTTGATCGGTTCGCAGTTGCAGGAACGCCGCAAGAATGTGTACGCAAAATCCAACGCATTGTTGACTTAGGGTTTACCAGCGTGAGCATGAATCTGGCAGCTGCTAGGCGGGGAAGCATGTATGAAGGATTGAGAGAGACTATTGCTTCGTTCGGCGAGGTCATCCCAGAGATCAAGCGTTTGTAGACATTCTCATACCTCGAACACAATATTGGCAGTCAGGCTCGCCATGACATAGTCTTTGATTCATCTATATAGTCTGCTATATAGGGATATCTCTCCTGAAAATCCGGAGCCAGAGGGATTGTAGTTACATGATCAATGAAGATAGGGACTACGCAGCTCTGGTCAAGACCCTTCGTCAGCGTCTTGGTCTAACGCAGGAGCAATTCGCTCATCGCATCGGGGTTACATTTGCCTCTGTAAACCGGTGGGAGAGCGGTCAAGTAAAACCCTCTCCGATGGCTAGACAAAAGCTTAAGGCCCTTGATCGGAAAAGCGTGCCCACGAAATTTGTCAAGCGAAGAGCTTCTTCGTGAGATTCCCCTCTGTGGCCATTGCGGCCGATCTATCTCTTGGGGATGGAGTAGAATGAAGCCCGACCGAATCACGAACTGGCCTAAACGAGAACGCCCACGGGAACGGCTGATTGCGGAGGGACCCGAGCGGCTTACGGACGCCGAGTTGTTAGCCATTATCTTACGAGCCGGCCGTGGGACGTTCAAGACAGGTGTACCAGGCGATACCGCCGTAACGATTGCGCGATCATTGCTTGTTGACTTTCAGGGATTGGCCGGACTGGATCGTACTCACCGCCGCGATCTCCTGAAAGTCAATGGTTTAAACGTTGCCAAGGTTTCTCAGATCAAGGCAGCCTTCGAACTAGGCAAGCGCCTGTGCGCTAATACTTTGAAGCCGCGTTCGTTCGAATCCGCGTCGGAGGTTGCCGATTACCTTCGGCCTCGACTTGTCGGAGCCAGGCAGGAAATCGTAATTGCTCTCCTGCTTGATGGTCAGAACCGTCTTATTGAAGAGAAGGTGGTTACCGAGGGAACACCAACTCAGGCGACTGTATATGTCCGCCGAGTACTAGAAGAGGCCCTACGTGCTTCTGCTGCCGCCATAGTGCTCGTGCACAATCATCCTTCAGGAAGCCCTGATCCTTCACCGGGAGACGACGAGACTACTCAGGACATGGACAATGGAGCGAGACTGATTGGTCTCGTTCTCATCGACCATGTGATCATTGGTGGAGCCGGACACTACAGCTACGCTGATTCAGGAAGGCTCCAGGAATTTCGGGAGTCATAGGAGGAAGCGTGCCCATGGCCGAAAAGAGCTATCCGAAGGCTGACCAGATGCGCATTCGCAGAAACCAGGTCTTTAGCCTTGTTCGCCAGAAGTGGGTGCAACTCACCCCGGAAGAGAAGGTACGTCAAGATTACTTGCAGGTTCTGGTCAACGAGTATGGTTATTCTATTGACCAAATAGCTGAAGAAGAAGAGGTGACCGGAAGGGGTTCGGGGCACGCACGCGCGGATTTTGTTATATGGCGCCACACTCAAGACAAGATGGATAAGAAGAACCCCCTCATAGTTGTCGAGTGCAAGGCCGACAACGTCACGATTAAGCCTGACGATTACGGACAAGGAGATAACTACGCTCGTCTTACCGGTGCTCTTTTCTTTGTAACCCATAACAGCAAGGAGACAAAATACTGGCGGGTCGTCCATGAGAGGATGCCCAAGGCAATAGAGGAAATTGATAATATCCCCCATGCTGATGCATCGGATAAGGAGGTTCAAGAGCTACTTAAGCGCCTTAAGGTATTCAAAGAAGACGAGTTTGCTAATCTCCTTCACCAGTGCCACAACGTGATTCGCAACCGTGAGAAGAAAGATCCCGCCGCCGCCTTTGACGAAATTGCCAAGATTCTGTTCCTCAAGGTTGTCATTGAACGACGGCTCCGCAGTGGGCGCCAGCGACAGAACCTGTTCTCTGTGGACTTCCTCGACCAACAAGCCCAGCTCTACAACGACCCAATTAGGAGCCTCTTCGAGGAAACAAAGAAAGAATACAAAGCCGATCAGATCTTTGAGCCTGATGAAGAGATAAACCTCAAGGCGGCAACGGTGAGAGAAATCGTCCGACTTCTTGAGCGCTATAATCTCTCCGACACTTCTGAGGATATCAAGGGCATCGCTTTCGAGCGGTTCCTGGGGCGAACTTTCCGAGGTGAGATCGGGCAGTTCTTCACGCCGCGAACCATCGTCGAGTTCATGGTCCAGATGGTCGAGCCCAAAGAAGGAGACGTGATTTGTGACCCGGCCTCCGGCTCAGGCGGGTTTCTCATCCGCTTCTTTGAGATCGTCCGTGAGCAGATTATGGCGGATGTAGACCACCAATACCGCGACTTTAAAGAGCAGATCGAGGGCAAAGCGATTTCGGTCACAAAGCGCGTAGAACTCCTCAACGACAAGTATAATGAACTACAAAAAACCATCAACCTGAAGCACAACGGCTCGCGGTTATGGAACCTAGCCAATCGTTGCATTTTCGGCTGCGACGCCAACGACCGTATGGCCCGCACCAGCAAGATGAACATGATTATGCACGGGGATGGCCATGGTGGTGTGCATCACCACGATGGTTTCATCAATGTCAATGGAATCTTTGAGGGACGCTTCGACATCGTCCTGACGAATCCACCTTTCGGCGCGAACGTTGAGGAAAACGACGTAGTGCTAGAATCCGATATCTCTGTGCCGGATGAGGTGGAGGAACGCTACCGCAGAGAATATGGTGATCTGTATAGAGAAGCCATTGCTCATGTGCGGGCTGCAAAAGGTAGGCCCGTTGCCTCCCTCTTTGACCTACCAAAGAAATCCGGACGCATCAAGACAGAGATCCTCTTTATTGAGCGCTGCCTCGCGCTATTGAAGCCTAGCGGCCGCCTCGGCATTGTTCTTCCGGAAGGAATTTACAATAATCCCAGTCTTGCCTACGTGCGTGAGTATGTGGAGGACCGAGCCTTCATCCGGGCCGTTATCTCGCTTCCGCAGGAGACGTTCTACTCTGCTGGGGCAAGCGTGAAAGCGAGCCTCCTTTTTCTACAGAAGTTTACCGAGCAAGAACAGGCCGAGTTTGACGAAAAGAAGGTACAAGCTCGGACTGAGGTAGAAGCGAAGCACCAAGATGAGATCGCCGAGCGTATTGCCACCTTTGAAGCTGATATTGAGGCTGCGAAGAACGACAAACAACGTCGAGCCGAACTCACGAAGGCGCTTAAGGACTACCGCCGTAGTATGGAAGCAAAGATTGCCCGTGAGGCGCGGGCGCTACTCAAGGAGCGGTTCGCTTACCCAGTATTCCTCTACGAAGCTGAGAAAGTAGGCATCACAGCGACGGGAGAGGACGACCAGAATGAACTCTACCCTAACGCCAATGTGCCGCATGATGTCGAAAAGACAGCCCTGGGGTTATATAGAGAGTTTCGCAAAAATCCTGAAGTTTTCTTCTTCACGGAGGATGCCGCATGACAGCTGTAGCTCAACGAGCTTTTGTGGTGCCGTGGAAGGACTTGAAACGATGGGTTGTTCCGACGACGTCGCTTTTGGCAAGGCAATTGCCGGAAGGTTGGTCATTTATTCGTGTCGGTGAACTTGTCCAACAAGTTGATAAACGAGTAAGGGTTGAAGCTAACAAAGAATATAAAATGACTGGCGTTAAATGGTACGGGGAAGGGACCTTCCATAGGGAAACAGTGAAGGGAGACTCTCTCAGCGCGACTTATGTGACACCTGTAATACCGAATGCCTTTATATACAACCGTCTTTTTGCCTGGAAGGGATCGTTTGCCGTTGTGCCGGAGGAACACCGAGAATGTTTCGTCTCCAATGAATTTCCACAATTCATCGTTGACGAACAACGCATTCTGCCATGTTATTTGTACCTGTTCTTTATGCGCGACAGCACGATTAGAGCTGTGAATGCATCCTCGATTGGTTCTGCTGCAATAAGCCGTAACCGTTTCAAAGAAGATGAATTCCTTGATTTTGAAATTCCTCTGCCGCCGCTGCCGGCCCAACTAGCTATCGTTGCACGGTGGGAGAAGGCTCAGAAGGAAATTGCCGAGGCTCGGAAGCGTCTGTAGGGCGGCTGGAGAAACAGAGATTGTGCACCTGATTTCTAAAGGAGCTTCGGAATACCACTCCATGCCGAAATCGCTTTACCCAAAGTATTTGCACTATCGTGGAAAGATCTTGGAGCGTTGGAATGTCAGCTACCTGTGCACGGACAATTAGCTAGGAGCTCGGTCGTCATTCACAGGTCGCAATACCCTATTGAAGCCACCTTGGAGAGATTGCGACTAGGTTTCCTACGGTATTCAGAAGATGCCCGGCTAATCGGCCAGGCTCAACATCGCTAAGTCCCTATCTTCGGGTTGCCAATGTACAGAAAAGGATACCTGGATCTCGACGATATCAAAGAAATAAACATGCCCGATGAGGAGATGGATACTTACCGGCTTGAGCCGGGGACATTTTGTTTGTTGAGGGGAATGGTAGCGCGTACTGAGCTTGGCCGAGTTGCTATGTGGAACGGAGAAATTCCAAACTGTGTCCACCAAAATCATCTGATAAAGGTTCGAGTCAATACATCTCTCTTATTACCCGAATTTGCCATGAGTCTGGTTTAACACTGAGGTAGGGCGAAGTCATTTTTTTCGTTCGGCGAAAGACTTCATCTGGCTTCTATGGCACGATCAATTCCGCGGAAGTGCGGAGCGCGCCCATTCCTATCCCACCCTTGAATGTTCAGAGGAAAATTGTGAGAGATGTTAAGAGAGAAACGGGCAGATATCGCCCAAGAACAGGAGAAAGCTCGCGTCACCTCGCGGCCACTGTCGAGCGAGGAAGTTGAAGAGATGATTCTAGGTACTCGACCTGTTCCTAGAGCTAACGGACTGCGGAAAATGAGTGCATGAGCCGAGGACGCCAGAAGATCGAGTTCGAGGGGCTGCTCCAGAGAAATGTACTGGGGACGTTCTGGGTCATCCGCGGATTCGCCGACTTGCGAGACCTGGCTGAAGTGTCAGTGGCTATACCTTATGAGGGAAGCGGTCTTGGCGATGGCAAAGGTTACCAGCGCGCGATAGACGAAGCTCATGTTGAAGGACTCAAGCGGTTCTTGCAGAAAGGCCGTTACCGCTTCTTCCCTGAGATTGTCCTGAGCCTGCGGAGTAAAGGCGAAGACGACCCTGTGGTGCCTTTTCGTAAGCGAAGGGCGTCGGAGAGCGATGCCGCTCATGTGGTTCGTGTCAATCTCAGAGCTCTGCGTGACGGCAACCTCAGCCCCATACGACGCATAGACGGCAACCATCGTCTTGAGGCAGCTAGAAGGCTTGCAGAGGAGTCGACGCGGAGCGCCACGTTCAAGAATTTCGCAACAGCTCCTTTCTGCTTTGTGATTTTCAACTCCGACCGGCCAGAGGATGACGATCTTGCAGAAGCCATGCTCTTCAACCTGATTAACAGCAAGGCCCTGCCAATCGTCTCAGAGCACAGCCTATCGGTGCTGATGCGCGACGAAGGGGCACCTTGCCGAGCGCTTCGATGAGGACCCTCAAGTGTACCTCACACGTTGGATTCGCAACCGGGTTAAGGACTGGCCTCAGGGTTTCTACGAGGCCATGGGAAATGCACCGCTCTCTCGGCTTCATGCCACAGCGAGGATACTTCTTCGTCCTGGAGGCTTCACAAGTGGTAATCGTGCCCAGATGGAGGCTGGGGGGAAAGCTCTTTTTGACCCGCTATACGATCTTGCTGTCTGTCTACGTGATCAGTACGAATCGTTTGTTCTGTCGTCGGCCTTCCTCCCCGTTGCTGCGGAGGTCTACACGCATTACACGCTCATGGATAAAGACCCCAATACGAATACGCGCCAGGATCGACTCCTTCGAGCAGATCTTCTGTTTCTGCAAGAAACTCGGTCAATGTTACGGCTTTTTGGCCTTCGACTGAAGCGTCGTGATGCTCAGGACTTTCAACAGGATGGCGATGCCACTGGCCTCGGTATTCATCCCGACCAAAGAGACGATGATTGGTGTGAATGAGTGCGAAATTGGTAATCGAGGCAAGAACGTTGCGGTTCGCCTGGACGAACAGGTCTTGTTGTACGATTAAGCGAATTTTGCAGTGGTTCTGGCCACGGCTGAGCACCACAAGGTGAGAATAATAGGAATAGAGATCGAGGGCAGCACGGGCATTGGCAAGCAAATCTTCAACAGGTTGCACGGCAGAGGATCTCCTCTAAACGGATGATTTCCTCTGCCATTTCCTTGACCATTTGCAAAGCTGTGACCCAGTCAAAATATGCTTCTTCCTCCTCCCAAGAATGGTCTCTGCCGGTGATGCGAGTAGTGTGGAAGGTCTCTGCGTCCATTCCGTATTGCTGTCGGTACTCCTCGGCTAGCTCCTGGTACTTTCGACGTTTCTCTTCGGCCTGTGTCTTGAGCAGACGAACCAGGCTCTCCTCGATGGTCGCTGCAGGTTCAATATGCTGGAGAGAAACAATCAAATCCTCGCTGATTTCAGCCATAACCTCCTCTTGAGGACTAGCACGGTCTTATACCGCACCATCTGCTCGCTAGCCGGTCCGCTGCCCTCTTAATATAGTTAAACTATATTTTTTCTCTGTGCTTCGACAAAGTCAACAATACTTCCTCTCTGTGCCCATCTCGTGTGGTTCGATTTAGCCCGGATTAGACCCTGTTCTACCTTACCTTTACAGAATTCACACAGATCACTTTTGTCACTTCTGTTGTCTCTCTCGTTTCCATACTTCCACCACACAACGAATCTGACCATAGGAGATAGTCTCGGGCAGGCGGGCTTTAATAGGGGCTAGAGCCGAAACGCCACCTACCTGGATAATAGCGGCACGCACTTGGGTTTCAATGACCTCCGGTATGACTGCCGAGAGCAACAGACCCCCCTGGCTAATCGGTCGGGCCAGGTGTGCGTAGATGGTGTTTTCGCTTAACCCGCGCTGTGTGGCAATCTGGGCCGGGGTCAGCCCCTGAGCGAACATCTGCGCCGTTAGCGCAACAGTGCCGCCGGCCTCACGTTCGGCCTGCTTACGGGCGACTGTTGCCTGCTGCACTGCCCTTGGCAGGCGCAGTGGCATGGAGGCTCGGGCTTTGAGACTGGCTTCGCCTCGGGGCGTCAGGCGCAGCACTGGCCGATTACCGCCAATCACTTTGAGATACCCCTGTGTAATCAGCTGCCCAATCAACCCCTCAATCTCTTTCAGCAAAAAAACCGCCAGCCGGCCATAGTAAGGACTTTGATGATAGCCGAACTGCTGCATTTCTTTGGTCCGTGACCCCTTTAACATCTGGGCCAGTTTTTCTCGGCCGATGCCCCATTGCAGACGGCGCAGGGCATCAAGGATGATCAAGGCTGTTCGTTCAGCCTGTGATAGCTGGGACATATCGCCAGTCGGTGAGGTGGGAATGGAAGAACAGTGGACTAGACAGTTATCGCAACATCGAGGGGCTTCGGCTGGGCTTGTATCGCCAAAGTGGTCAAGCAGGATACGACGGCGGCAATTGTTCGACTCAGCATAGGCAATCATTCGCTCCAGTTGCACCCAGCGGTGGCGACGGCGCTCTGCCATACCAGTAGCTGTTACCCGCACTGTTTTCTCATCCCACTCACCTAGATGCAGCAGCATTCGTGGCCCCTCATCGCCCAGATGTTTTACAGTGCCAGCGGCCTCCAATTGTGATAGCCCCACCCTTATTTTGACTTCAGGCAGACCGGCTAGCAGTGAGAGCTCCTCGACTGTTATCCATATTTCGGCTCGTCGTTGCGTCTGCAGTGCTTCGTAGAGGATGCGTAGCTCATCGGGTGTCGATAGGCTGTTCTCGATGAACCATTCTTGCAAAGCACGATCCTGGGGAGCATAGAGAAGTACAGCCCGCGCGGCCTGCCCGTCACGTCCGGCGCGACCGGCTTCCTGGTAATAGGCTTCCAGTGTGCCTGGCAGGGTGTAGTGCACCACCAAACGCACATCAGGGCGATCAATCCCCATACCAAAAGCGTTGGTGGCAACAACAACTGGCAGGTTCCCAGCAAGAAAGGCGTCCTGAATACGCGTTCGAGTCTTAGCTTCTAACCCAGCGTGGTAGGGCTGTACTGCAACGCCCATGGCGCGGATAAATTCGGCCACTTCTTCGGCTTCACGCCGCGTGCCAGCATAAACAATGACTGCACCCTCATCTGGGCTTTGCTGTGAATGCTCAACCGAATGGTTGGCAAGCAGATTCCGTAGCGCCCGCAGTTTGGCTGATGGGTCGACTGTATAGCGCACCTCAAAGGTTAGATTAGGTCGGTTGAAACCGGTGATAATGCGTTGGGCAAAGGATAGACCCAGCAGCCGCAGAATGTCATTCTGCACCTGGGGGGTAGCAGTGGCGGTAAGTGCTACGGTGAGAGGGTTTCCCATCTGAGAGCGGGTCGTGGCAATGTGGAGGTAATCAGGTCGAAAGTCGTGGCCCCAGTGGGAGACGCAGTGGGCTTCGTCTACTGCCAGTAGGCCGACGGTGATGCGGCGTAAGGCATCTTGAAAAGGGACACTGCGTAAACGTTCAGGAGCAACATAGACCAACCGATAAGCTCCCCTGGCCAGGGCTTGCAGACGGCGGGCCTGTTCGTCGCTGGGAAGAGCACTGTTAATATAGGTAGCTGAGATGTTACGCCGTGTCAGGCTATCCACCTGGTCTTTCATCAGGGCAATAAGCGGAGAGAGCACCAGCGTTAGGCCAGGCAGATGAAGAGCGGCGAACTGGTAGATAAGCGACTTCCCGGCTCCGGTCGGCATGATCACCAGCGTATGCTGGCCGGCCAGTAGGTTCTGAATTGCCTCGACTTGGCCGGGGCGGAAGGCACTAAAGCCAAGCTGGGTGTGTAGAGTAGTAGCAAGTTCAGTCATTAAACACTCTGATGTCCCGGCTGATCTTGCCCTTCTTTAGCAATACGTTCAAGGCCATAGGGGCAAAGCATTTGGCCACAAAGGCACGAAAACATAACAATCCTTCGTCCGCAAATGCTTCGCCCTACTTACCAGCCTAGCTTTTTTGTGGTCTACTACAGCCCCAAAAAGGTAGCAGGCTTTGTCTCTATAGAGGCAAAAGGAGGAGATTATGAAAGCAGCCGTCCTGTACGAGCTAAAAACTCCACTCAAAGTAGAAGACGTAGACCTGGATAAACCCAAGGCCGGTGAGGTGCTGGTTAAAATTGCTGCCAACGGAGTGTGCCATAGTGATTACTCCGTTATTCATGGGGTGTTGCGCTCACCCCTGCCCGTGGTCATTGGCCACGAGGGCGCAGGAACAGTACAGGAAGTCGGTCCTGGGGTTTCCTTGGTCAAGCCGGGCGATCATGTGGTCCTCTCTTTTGCCCCTTACTGTGGTCATTGCTATTACTGCGCTATTGGCCGACCCGTCCTATGCGTGAATATGCGTCTAACTATGGGTAAAGGAGTTTTGCTGGATGGGACCAGCCGCCTGAAGAAAAATGGTAAGGATATCTACCACATGGCCGGTCTTTCCAGCTTTGCCGAGATGGCCGTTGTACCGGAGATTTCGTGTATTAAGATTGCGGATGATGTTCCTTTGGATAAAGCCTGCCTGGTAGGTTGCGGGGTTATGACCGGAGTGGGAGCTGCTATCAACACAGCCAAAGTTCAACCCGGCACAAGTACGGTAATCATTGGTTGCGGCGGTGTGGGTCTCAATGTGATTCAGGGTTGTGCTCTAGCTGGGGCGGGAACCATTATTGCTGTAGACTTACTCGACAGCAAGCTGGAGTATGCCAAACAATTTGGCGCTACACATACAATTAACCCTTCTCGTGAAGAGCTGGTAAAGACCGTACGTAGCCTTACCGAGGGACGGGGAGCCGACTATGCCTTTGAAGTCATTGGTCTCTCTAAGACCATCGAACAAGCCTATGCTTGTGCCCGGCAGGGTGGAGAGACCATTGTTGTGGGTGCACCGTCACGCGAGGATATGGTGACAATACCGGCCTCCAGTTTGCTGACCGAAAAAGTGATTAAAGGATCGGTCTATGGTTCTTGCCGTCCACGGGTAGATATGCCCAAACTCATTGACCTCTACATGAAGAAAAAGCTCAAGATTGATGAACTGGTCACTCGTACGTACCCCCTGGATGGGATCAATGAGGCTATGACTGCACTGGAGCAGGGCGAGGTCGCGCGTAGCGTTGTTGTTATGTAAGAAGATAAGGATAAGCCATAAACAAGGAGGTCAATTGTGGAGTATTCCACCCTGCTTTTTGAGGTTCGGGACAGCGTTGCCCATATCACCCTTAACCGGCCAGAAGCAGCCAATGCCATCAACGTGGAGATGAGCCGAGACCTGATGCATGCAGCCCTACAGTGTGACGAGGATCCAGCAATCCGAGCGGTGGTCATCACTGGTACGGGACGCATGTTTTGTGCCGGTGGCGATCTTAAGAGCTTTGCTCTCCATGGTGAACACCTACCCTATCATTTGAAGGAGGTCACCACCTACCTCCACGCGGCCATGTCGCGCTTTACCCGTATGGATCCGCCGGTAGTCGCGGCCGTGAACGGCACTGCGGCCGGGGCAGGCATGAGTCTCACCTGTGCATGTGACCTTGTGCTTGCAGCCGAGTCTGCTCGTTTCACCATGGCATATACCCGCGCCGGATTGACGCCAGATGGATCGTCAACGTACTTTCTGCCCCGCATTGTGGGTCTCAGGCGCGCGTTAGAATTGACATTAACCAATCGGATGCTTTCGGCGCAGGAAGCGCAGGAGTGGGGTATTGTAACCCGAGTGGTTCCGGACGCAGACTTACTGAAGGAAACAGGAGCCCTTGCCGCCCAGCTTGCCGGGAGCGCAACCAAAGCGCTGGGGGGGACTAAGCGGCTGCTACACAACGGCTGGACCGAAACGCTGGAAACTCAGATGGAGCATGAAACCCGGTCGATTGCCGATGTGGCTCGTACCGCTGATGTGAGCGAAGGTATTGCCGCCTTCCTGGAGAAGCGGGCGCCGCAGTTCAAGGGATAACAAGCTGGCCAACAGCTGAACTATCCTATACAGCACTCCGAGGCAAGAGAGTGATTCGGGGAGGTTCTTTCTCCAGACGCCCCCTCACCCCCTCGAATTTAGTAAGGTCCTCCCGTACCCGCCGCCGCAACTCCTCCAATCGCACTCCGGCACACATGTCGGGCAGCAGGGACAGCTTCTCCAGCCCCAGGCTGAGCATCTTTTCTCCTCCCGGATAGCCTGAGATGTGCTTGTGGTAACCCACAGCAACCTGAATCAGCCCAATGAATAGTTCCCAGCGTACATCGTCCTCGACCTCGTCAAGTGCCTCTTCCAGATGTTCGTGGGCCTCAAAGTAGTAGCCAGAGTTAAAGTCCTTGATTGAACGCAGTAGAGCAGGATGATGCGGCATCGGTTGGATCCCTAGCTTTTCGGCAGGGCCTACGGTCTGTGACTGGCTCGATTTCCTCAGGCGTCGGCTAGCTCTTGCATGGTTCGGGGGAACTCTACGGGTACATTCTTCGGCGCGCCAATGGGAAACAGGATGGGGTGTGTTAGCCCGGCCGCCCGGCAGGCCTGGATGTATTCTTGTGCTTTCTCTTTAGGACCAATGGCTGCCAGAGTGTGAACCATCTTGTCAGAGATACACTGCACCGCCTCGTCCCGTTTTCCCTCCTGCCAGAGTTTACGAAACCCCTGTATGTCGTTACCAAACCCATAACGGGTGAACATCTTTACATAGGGCTCGACAAACCCATACGATGATAGCTCACGCTTGTACACCTGCGCTGTTGTGGACACCTCGTCGGTCACACAGCAGCGGATATACATGGCATAGTCAATGGTGTTGGGGTCTCGCCCCGCTGCCTCGGCTCCCTTACGTACCTCGGCAATCATGGGCCCAATAGCCTCCGCTGGCGAGTAATTGAAAAGCACGCCGTCGGCAAGCTCGCCAGCTAGACGCAACATGGGTCGATTGAGTGCGGCAAGGTAGAGGGGAACCGGTTTGTCCTTGGGCAAAGAGAGACCGAGCTGAAAACCCCTGGAGCGATAATGTTCGCCCTGAAAGTTGGTTCGCTCACCACCCAGGACCTGACGAATAATGGTCACAGCTTCACGCGTAGCTGCCAGTGGTGGCGGATAGGACACCCCGTGCCAGCGCTCGGCAATGATTGGGCTGCCAACACCCAGACCGATTAGGGCTCGGCCGCCCGAAAGAGCATGGAGCGAGGCAAAGCTCATGGCGGTCATGACGGGTGTTCGTGTCTGAACGGCAATGACTGCAGTACCTAGTTGTACCCGTGTAGTGGCAGTCGCATAGGCGGTCAGAACTGTGAACGCGTCCATTCCACTTACTTCACCAATCCATAAGGATTGGTAACCAAGCTGTTCCGCTGCCTGTGCCAGTTCGATACTTCTATGGAAGCCAAGGCTCTCGCGCATGGGTAGGGCCAAACCAAGACTGTGTTGGGTATTGTTGTTTGCCGTCATACAGTACTTCCTTAACCAAACAAAATGGTAGAAAAAACCACAACTAGGATCCCTGCGGTTGTGTGGCAATGGCTAGACGGTTGATCCCTTCGGTTTTGGCCAGATCCATGACCTGCACCACCCGACCGTGGGGCACCTCCTGGTCTGCCCGGATAATAAGCTGAATCTCTGCGCCCTGTGCTAGGGATTGACGAAAGCGCTCCTGTAATTGCTCCAAGGTCACCGCTTCTTTTTCGAGGAAGAGTCCTCCCTCTCTTGTGACCATTACCACAACTCCTCTCCTCTCCAACGGCTGGACGGTAGAGGCAGCCTTAGGAAGATTGATGTCCATTTGGGTTTCTCCCAGCTTATGGAAGGAGGCAAGAAAGCTAAAAGTAATGAAAAAGAAGATAAAAAGATTCATAACAATGTCGGTGAGGGTGAGCGGTTCCAAGCCCAGAGCAACGTTTTGTTCCCGTTTAAAGCGCATGTCTGGCAGGCTCCTTCCTCTCTTCTTCTGTGATTAGGTCAATAAAGGTCTCTGTCCTCTCTTCTAGAACCCGGGTAAGGTTCTTGACCCGGGTAATCAGATGACTGTGGACAAGATAGTAGGGAATGGCAACACTCAGGCCAGCAGCAGTGGTGATCATGGCCTGATAGATGCCGCCCGCCAATAGGTTGACGGTGATACGCTCCCCAAGAGCCTCCCAACTCATAAAGGCTTGGATCAGGCCGATGATAGTGCCAAGAAAGCCAAGCATGGGTTCAATACCAATGATGGTAGCCAGAGCACTGAGATAGGACTCCAGGGAGGCTACTACCTCGCTTCCCAACCGTTCAAGTCGACGGGTGACCTCGCCTCGCTCCAGGGAGCGATAGAGAATCGCACCTGCAAAGAGCTCTCCCGCAGGTGTGTTCTCCTCCTGACAGATGTGGAGGGCAATAGACAAGTTACCGTCTCTAGCAAGACCGGTAAGCCTTTGGGTCAGCCTGTCGAGGTTCACCCGAAACCGCCACAGTTCCCAAAGTTTGGCCAGGACAATGGCCAGAGCAATAATGGAGAGGCCAATGATAGGGATCATCACCGGCCCACCCTTAAGGATAAAAAACCAGATGCTTGTTGCTTCTCCTTGCGTGGGCATGCCGGTATTTCTATACCAGTTCCCCAGGTAGGAAAAGGGGATGGGAGAAAACAGCTCGGTTCAGAGCATCAGGATCTATGCCTTCTTGCTCAGCCAAGCCCAGCTTTTACGGCTTTGCCCCTCGATTTGTGTTTTTCTTAGGAAGATTGGCAAGCGTTGTGCTTTCCTGTGCATTTCACCCTCGCCCCTCCCACTTTGCCACCAGCTCCCGCGCCTTCTCCTTCGCCGCCTCGTCTTCCGTAGTCTCCAATACCCGCAACGCCTCTTGTTCGAACGCAAGCGCTCCCGTCATATCCCCCTGAGCTTCCCGCAGCAGCGCAAGGTTCTCAAGCGTCTTCCCCTCATTGACGCGGTAACCATACTCCCGCATAATCGCTAAGCTCTGCTGATAACTCGCCTCCGCCTCCGCCCACCGCCCCTGTCTGGAGTAGACGAGGCCGAGGTTTGTGAGGGTTATTCCCTCACTGACGCGGCCACCACACTCCCGCTTTATCTCCAAACTCTGCCGATAATACCCTTCTGCCTCTGCCCACCGTCCCTGTTCGTAGTAGACGTTGCCGAGGTTTGTGAGGGTTTGTCCCTCGCCGACGCGGTCACCGGACTCGCGCAGGATTGCCAAGCTTTGCCGGTAGTTTTCCTCTGCCTCTGCCCACCGTCCCTGGCTGGAGTAGACAATGCCAAGGTTTGTAAGGGTTATTCCCTCACTGGCGCGGCCACCACACTCCCGCCTTATCTCCAAACTCTGCCGATAATACCCTTCTGCCTCTGCCCACCGTCCCTGTCTGGAGTAGATGTTGCCAAGGTTCATGAGGGCAAGGCCTTTCCATTCACGGTCTGACAACTCTCCGGCGAGGGTCAGTGTGCGCTCACAATGCTGCAGGGCGGCAGTATAGGAACCCAGCGCCAAGAGCAGGTTTCCTAATCGCCTGTGCAGGCTTATCTCAGTCCGTCGATCCCGCTCTTTGGGAGCCTGCGCCTTGTAGTCCGCGAGCAGGCTTGCAATTGCCGCGATGCGTTCTTGTTTCTCGGTCAAGGTTAGATTATCCGCTATCCACTCCTCACCCGCCGTAAGAGAACGGGCGAGGTCAGCTGTGTCGTGGGGTGTAGCGGCAAAGAAATAGGCGCCCGAACGGATAGAGAAGAAGTCGGGCGCGCCATATGCAATGGCGGTGAGGACGTATTCGGGCACCCACAGCACAAGCGGACAGGGTATGACTTGTGGGAAAGAATTGCGGGCGGCGTTGAGGTTGGCAACAAAGGGTGTGGCATGGGCGTTGGCAGCAGTAGGCAGCGAGTATTCCAGCCCCGAGACGAACACAGCGTCCGACGGCAGCCCCGCAAGGCGCTCGCTCAGCGCATCGAGTAGATGGGTTATTGGTTTGCTGAAATGAATTTCCCGCACGGTTAATTGCGGTAGTTCCGCTCGTAAGTCGGCAACAAGACGTTGGCTCTGATCGGGCTGGTTGCAGCGGGCAAAGAGAAGCTTGAAGCCCTGGGCGAATTGCAGCGCGCGCAGCAGTGCGCGTAACTCGGTCTTCTCGTCCAGCGCGGTTGGCTCAAAGGGGTTGGCAATAGCGAAAGGGTTGTTGCTCATGATGCGGAGGCATTTGAGAGCGCGCTTGCAGCAGCTTTGAACTTTTGCAGCTCGCGCACAATTGGGTTGACAGCATACCAGGGCTCGGCAGAGGCGAATGGGTCCTCCCCACCTCCGTTGATGTATTCAAGTACGCTGAGGTTGTCCAGCATGAACAGGTAGTCGTTGTCGCCGCCGGGAATCATCTGGTTAGATGAACGGTCGAGGCGCGCTAGCTTCTCCCAGTGGTGTTCGGGAATTGACGTGCTGTAGGTGCGGACAGTCTGCTGAATCGCCCGGTGAGCGGCTGATAGGGGAATGGGGATAGTGCTGGCGTAGGTGCAAGCATTCTGGACAAAGGTCATTAAGTTGCGCACGTGCCCACCGCTATAGGTCAGTAGAAAGTCCATAGCTTGGGGTTCGAAGACCTTCTCTAACGTGAAGTTGCTCAACCGCTTGTGCAGCAGCTTGCGCAGACAGTCCAGGCCTAGCTGGAACGGAGCACGGGTGCCACGTTCAATAACCTTGACCATCGGCAACACGAACGGCGCGCTGTCGTAACGCTGTTCCAACTGCGGCCCCTCATGGCGCACAAGGCGGAGTGGCACAGTATAGACAACATGCACCTGCATTCCTGTTAGTTGCGTTGCATGCTCCAGAAACAGTTCTCGTTGTGACTCTACGCCTTCCTCTTTCCCCGCGAAGCGCCGAATCTTCTCCAGATTGTCCAGAATCAGTACGAGATCGGTGTAGGGCTGCTCACTCGCTTTAACCTTGACCTTTTTGACTTCACTCCGCGCCTCGGCGAAAACGGTGTTGATTTCTTCTTGCATTGTGGTCATCTTCGGCAGCAATGCTTCACGCACCTGCTGGCGAGCATTGTGGTCCCGCTTGAGTCGCTGGATTTTGAGTTTTGCCCCCCACAGCGGCAGTTCACCCTCGCTGATTTCAACGTCGCTTAGGAAGAACTTCGTGACTTCGTTAAGCCGCCTGACAAAGTAGTTGTCCTTAAGCTCCACCTCCACCTCCTCGCGCAAAGTAGCCGCCAGTTCGGTAACAATGGCAAGCAAGAGTTCGGTAGGGCCAGCGTCGTAGTCATCGAGGTAGTCGCTGACGTTGAGCAGGACGGGAAAGTAGCGCGAGTTGGGTAACTCAGGGTGAGCAAGCACGTACCGCAATTGTTCTAGTTCCGACGACTTTCCACAGCCTATGTGTCCCGTAAACAGGAAACAGAGGTAATCATTGGCCAGCGTAAGATGACGCTGGAACTCCTGCGTCAACGCAGTGCTACCCCGCGCTGCAATGCAGTCGAAGTAATACTGGGTAGTTGCCGGTTTGTAGGGATCGCAGGCATTGTAAATCCTTTTCAGAACGTCGTCCATCCAGATCCCCTTTGCGAAGCGCACAGCACTTGTAAGTTTACCACTTTCTTAGGTTTTCTCCCACGAAACGCTCCGCTCAAAACCATGCGCGACACGTAACAGCGTTGCATCTTCAACATGTCCACCGGTCAGCATCAGCCCTACCGGTAAACCGTTGGACTTAGCGCCAGGAAGGCTCAGCGAAGGATGCCCGGTCATATGAAGTGGGATTAACCCACAAAAAAGGCAGCCACGCAGAGCACCATCCCGCCCAAGTAGGTCCCTACCGCTCCTGCGAATCGGAGTGGGTGAGGCTTGGCCAGGGTTGGAGAGAAGATCATTCCCGCAGCGTGTAGGTAGCGGCTGGCGGTAACAATCCCCATTACCCAGAGAGCCCATGTTGCTGGATCGCGGGCCCCAACGAGCAACATGAGCACAGCCAGCATGGGCGCATACTCGGTTGCGTTGCTGTGCGCACGCACCATCTTGTACATGCGGTCTGTGGGATCAGGGTTGTAACCAAAGGTAGTCCCGGTACTTCCCCGCGTCAGCGATACCCCAAAACCGAGACCAAAGACAAGAAGCCCGAGCAATGCGGTACAGATGATAGCCATAAATCCCTCCCAACTCATTTAGTTTATAAAATAGATATTCTGATTGAGAGAGTTCAAGATCCAACTGTGTAATCGTTATAATAAACTACTCTTCATGGTAACAACTATGATCTCCTTACCAGCTGGGCAAGGGTGAAGTTTGTGTTGCTTCTGCTCAAGGAGAGGGTTACTTGGGGCGCAGAACCAACTTGTATACGGCGATCTGTTCTTTCCTCTCTGGGTCGTACCTTTGCCATTTCCCCGCTGGCACCTCTTCGGGCGCGACCCGACGGAAACCCTGCCGTTCGAAAAGACGTTGTGCCCCTTCTTGCATGGTGCAGGCAAAGAGAAAAGTAAGCCCCAACCGCTCTCCTTCCGCAATCATCTTGGTAACCAGTCTGCTGCCAATACCCTCACCCTTAGAAACGAGTGATGGTATAAAGGCCAGTAACCTCTCCTGCGTTAGCCTCTTCGTATGGCTGCAGAGAGCAAATGCCGGCCAAGTGCCCGACTTGGTGGCCAATTTTGGCTCCATATCCCCCGAGTAATACCCGGCCAATTTCCTCTGGGGTGCGGGTTTTTAGATATCCTTCTTGCTCACCTCGCCTCAGGAGCTTCTCTACCTCATAGAAATCATCAATACCAAGCCGTTCTATTCGGCAGTAGTCAGTCAGGGTAAAAAGAGTACCGCAGCCCTCATATGTAAATAGCTCCTTAGCCAACCCTGACAGCGGGCACAGACTAACCGAAGTAACCCCACCTACAAGTGCTGCCCTCGCCGCTTCCAGCAGTGCCCGACACTGGCCCAAGCCGGTCCATTCTGCTTCTCCCCGCCGCAAGAGTTCCTCGAGGATAGCGCCATTCATAAACGAAAATCTTTCCCCCTGCTCGGTAACAATCCCTCCTTCCGCGCCAATAAGGATAAATTTGTAAACCTTGAGACCTACAGCCAAGTACTGAGCAAAAGTTGCCAGGGGAATAGAACTAAGCGAAGCGTCAGGGCGGCCACCCGCAGTCAGCGAACGTAGCGAGCGGGTCCGAGCCGCAGGCGAGGAAAAGGGTGCCTCTACCAAGCAAACACACAGAGGATGGGCTCGAAGGTTCATCCACATCTGCCACAGCAGACGCTTGTCTACCTCCTCGAGCAAAGAGGGACAGCGCATGATAACTGTAGGAGGGGTAGACACAAAGCCTAGGAGGCGCTCCTGTAGATGGTGGATCTTCTGAATCTCTCTTTTCTCTCCGGAGGTGCCGACCAGCAGCAGAACCCGTGTCCCGTTAGAAAGAAGGTCGGTAAAGACGCATGCAGCTTCTGCCTCAGCCCTGGCCAGCTCTTGTGCTGATAAGGCGAAGAGAAGACTTTTGCCGCGGAACTCGTCTAGATAGAACTCCTTTTCGGCGAAGGAGTTGCCTTCAGTTGCTCTAACCATGGCTCGCTTCTTTGGTCCGTTTCCTGAGGCCGCCCGCATCCGAGTCACCGAGTCACATTGTTCAACTGCTCGCGTCTCAGGAGAGGAAAGAGTGTAGCCCTGTCCACCCTTCTCTGCAAGGCTCCTCACCTACCTCTATGATGGTTCCATTGAGAATGAAGCATTGAACGGTGACTTCGAGCTTAGCCAACCTGAGAATGTTCCTGGCTGGCAAATCGTGCCATCTGCAACAATCGAGAGTTTGCTAGACGAAGTCGGTACTGAGGCGCTCAGAGTCGAGCAGTTCGGGAGCACGTCTCCCTACTATTTTGCTGTGCTGAACAACCCCAGCGGACTTCTGGGAGACCCGGACGCTTCACCCCAGACCGCAAGCTTGGTGATAGACCTTGAGGCACTGGACCTTTGCGGGCATACATTTGACATTGGCGTGGCCTACGGCAACATTAATCCCCTAGTGAGCGTGCAGGGTTGCGAGCTACATATACAATTCATCCTTCTTGCGGAGCAAGGTGAAGTCTCTGAGGGAGATAGAAAAAAATTAAGAGGTAATGGACCCTTACTCGCATGTCTCCCAAGATGCCGGCTACCGTCGAGAGCACCCTCCTCAGATCGGCTTGGCGTCTTCGGTCAAAGTCTTCCGTTGGTAGCCTGGGTTTGAGCGGAAGTATCGGGAGCGGTCGATCGAGTGGATGACCATAGCGCTAATCTGGGCCTCTCGGAACACGTTAAGAGGGATGTCGACCCCCGCCTTGCCCTGAGCCCAGACCTTGCGGTAGAAATCGGCAAGCTCTTTCACTGTTTCTCCGGCAACTCCAATAATCATGTCGCCGGGTCGAAGGCCGGCCTCGTCGGCAGGACCTCCGGGTATAATACCGGTGACGAAAATATGCCCGCGGTACTCCTCTGTGAACACTCCGAGCCAGGGTCGAGGTGGTTCAGACGGACGACCTCTAGCAATTAGATCACCCAGAATCGGCTTGAGCCGGTCGATGGGAACAAACATATTGCCGGGGAATGATCTCTCACCGGGCAGTGCATCGTTGACAAACAAAGACCCAATACCTAGAAGCTGTCCTTCACTCCCAATCAGTGCTGCCCCACTGAAATTAGGGTGGGGTGGTGCGGTAAAAATAGCGTCCTCGAGCAAGTACTCCCAGTAGGCTGCGAACTCCCGGCGCGAGGCCACAAGAGCCGGTCGCACCGATTCAGGTCCCCCATAACCTGCCACAAGTACTTGGTCACGCTCGCCGACCTCTGACGACCGGCCGAGCTTCATAGGTTTTACTCCTAGGGGTTCGGCCGTACGCAAGAGGCCGAATCCACTGTTGTAGTCATATCCAACAATGGTCGCCTTAACCAGCTTGCCGTCGGGGCCCATCACCTCCGCTTTGCTTGCCTCAATGATCAGATAGCCTATGGTGAGGACCAGACCATCTCCATCGATTACCACCCCACTGCCTTCCCGCTCGGTTCCCAGGAATCGAGCAGTACGCGCCTCAGAAGGAATCTCGGAGTGAACCTTCACAACTGCTGCAAGAACATTACCCGTGACCTCATCAGCTAGAACCGGCCCGCTAAGCGCAACAAGAACAATGATAATAGCTAACAGGCGACCCGCAAGTGTTGACCAAGCTCGGCTCCGACCGTATGTCGGTAGTTCACTGTGGCTTGCACGGCTAGGGGTGAAAACTTGGTGCCGGTTAGTCTCCTTACTAGCAGTCATGGCGAAACTCGTTTTCACAATCACACATCCTTCCATCCGGACTATATTTTCCCAAAGATCCTTAAGCGCCAGCTCAAGGATCACACTTCCTCTCTATTGGCAGGCCTCCAGGGCTAGAGACAGAAGCTCGTTGGAGAACTGAAAGAACCCAGTGTAGTCTTTCTGTCCGGTGTTGAGAAAGGCAAAGGAAAGCTCCCGATCCAGGTCGGCAATACACACTTGTCCCCCTTTGCCCGGGTGACCAAAAGTCCGCAGTGAGGCTCCTCGCGCCAGATGCCCGAGCATCCAACCCAGACCATAGATCACAGGGATCCGCAACATTCGGTCAATCTCACCTTCCTTGTTGGTGGGGGTAATGGCTTGCTCTAGAGTGGTTGACTCAAGGTATTGTTTTCCTTCCCAGGTTCCACCCAGAGCAACCATGGCATAGACCTTAGCAATATCTCTTGCTGAAGCAATGCCCCCGCCAGCGGGCAGCACAATCCGGTGGATGGCAGGACGGTTAAAGATATTAGCCCATTCCGGGAACGGCAGATCCGCTTTAGGCAAATTCTCTTCGAAGTTGATGGAATGCTGAAAGGCAAAATATTCCTTATCCGGGGTAAATCCCATCAGAGAGGCCATCTGTGTAAGTGAATCCTGATCCGAGGGGGACTCATAAACACACGCCACTCGGTGTTCTTCTGATTCCGGCAGGCCTACAAATAGGCTGTCCAACCCCAGGGGGTTGAAAACTTCTTCTTGCAGAAACTGCCCGCAATCACGCCCGTCCAGCCGCAGCATAAGCTCATTGAGCACAAAACCATAGTTGAGAGGGTGATAGCCATTCGCTTCCCCAGGCGACCAACGTGGGGTCAGCTCCTCCATAGCCCGGGCGCATTGGCCACGGTCACCCCATATTGAGTACTTGAGCCACTCCGGTCCAGTGGGAATACCAATGCGGTGTCCCAGGAGGTGGGTAAGGGTCGCCTGCTCTTTGCCGTTTTGGGCAAATTGTGGCCAATAGCGAGAGATCGGGTCCTTGTAGTCAAATTTGCCACGGTCGTGCAGCATGTGCATGGCCAGCGCAGCCAGTCCTTTGGTGGACGAATAGAGCACAAACATGGTCTCTGGCGTTACCGGTGTCTTGTCACTGGCTCGCCTCAGGCCTCCGCCAATGTCCAGTACTCGTTTGCCGCGCCGGAAGACAGCAAGCTGAGCTCCCCAGAACAGCTGCTGGGCTTCAGCCTCAGATCGGAATAGTTCTGCCAGTTTGTTAAGGGTTTCCCCATTCATTCCCACTTCCTGCGGCGTAACTTCTACGTCTGCCCGGTAAAATGTCATGGCAACCTCCTGTCTGACATGTGGTGTTTAATCAAAAGGCTCTCACCTGAGACTTTACTGCAGGTCAGGATGAAAGGTCAAGCTTTTTTGCCTTGCGGGACCGCAGCCGCTCGTGGTAGATGGCTTAGGCAGAGGAGGCAGAGGGAACTATCACTCAGCTCGATTACTCAATTGTTGGGGTCTATCTGATTCTAACGCTCACATGGGGTATTCGACACGCACGGCGTGCAGGAACCAGTAGTGAGGAGTTTTTCGCTGCTGGCCGTTCGCTGCCGTGGTGGCTTGCCGGAACGTCGATGGTGGCAACAACCTTTGCCGTGGATACACCTCTGGCGATTGCGGGACTGGTTGTCAGCGAGGGAATCTCGGGGAACTGGTTCTGGTGGTCCGACGTTATCCCGGCTATGATTTCGGCTTTCCTTGTTGCCCACCTGTGGCGTCGCAGCGGGGTTCTGACCGACAACGAATTAGTCGAGCTACGCTACGGAGGACACCCAGCCTCAGGCCTCAGGCTTTTTCGTGCCCTCTACTTTGGCGTACTGCATAACGCGATTGTTATTGGCTGGGTTAACCTTGCCATGCTCAAGGTTCTGCAGCTTACCCTAGGTCTAGACCCTACTGCCGGAGGCTGGTTGCTTGCTGGCCTCTTCGTCCTCACAGTAAGCTACACCTTGCTTTCCGGTCTATGGGGAGTTGTGCTCACAGATGCCCTGCAGTTCTTACTTGCCATGGTCGGAGCTATTGTTCTGGCTGTCTTGGCTGTCAATGCCACAGGGGGCCTCGCCGGGCTGCTCCACAACCTTGGTGCCCGGCTGGGTCCTGAGGCAACCGCTCGGACTCTAACTCTGGTGCCAACGGAGAATGAAGCCTTCTGGGCATTTGTTATCTATGTTGCGGTGAAGAGCTGGTCAAGTGGGAATATGGGAGCGAACGGCTACATAGCGCAGCGCCTGTTTGCCACCCGCGACGAGCGGCATGCGCGCTTGGCAGCCATCTGGTTTGCGGTTGCGCACTTTGTGCTGCGTCCCTGGCCCTGGATTCTTGTTGGACTGGTAGCTTATGTGTCCTATCCAGATCTACAGGACCCAGAGGCGGGATATGTGCATGTCATGCTGGACCACCTACCCGTTGGTCTGCGCGGCCTGATGGTGGCAACCCTGCTGGCCGCTTTTATGTCCACGGTTGATACCCATCTCAACTGGGGCGCTTCTTATCTAACTCATGACGTATTTCGCCGTTTTCTACGTCCCCATGCCTCAGAACGTACCCTTGTCTATGTTGCCCGTGCAAACGTGGTGCTTCTATCGGCTTTGGGAGCACTCACAACACTCGTTATGCCGTCCATCTCGGGTGCCTGGAAATTCCTGGCATCGATTTCGGCAGGCACTGGACTAATCCTGTTGCTGCGCTGGCTCTGGTGGCGGATCAATGCCTGGAGTGAGATTGCGGTGATGACCAGTTCTCTGGTTGTAGCAAACGGGCTGCTTCTCTTTACGGAAATCTCCTTCCCTTTCTCTCTTGCCATTGTTGTTGCCGTCTCCGTACCGTTTGCTCTTGTAGTAACCTTTCTCAGCTCTCCCGAAGACTCAGAACGGCTCCGCAGTTTCTATGAGCGGGTTCGCCCGCCGGGATGGTGGGAACCAATTGCTCGCACAAGCAATATCCCGCTAAGTCGGCTCAACGCGCGCCCCTGGCTATATGTGATGGGTGCCATAGTCGGCATCTACGCTCTACTCCTGGGAACCGGTAGGTTGTTCCTCGGGCCCCCACTGCTAGGGCTGGCCGCGGTCGGTCTTGGCCTAGTTATCCTTCTAGCAGTTATTACCGTGAGTACCTCACGATCTCTATAAGGGGAACATCTCTGTTCGATCTAGAACTTTTCCACGGCGGGCCGCAAATCTAGTTCCAGCGTCCAGGCAGTCTTATCCTGTATATGGAGTTGCCAGTAGACCTCGGCAATTGAGTCGGGAGCCAGCAAAGTATGCGTTTCTCGGTCCAGAGCCATTGCTCGTAAGGAAGCCCTGCTTCGCGTATCTCAATAGGTAATGAGTGGCTTAATAACGTTATCCTCCTTGGTCTCCATTAAGTGGAAGGCTCGCTCTACCTCAGCAAACGGGAATCGGTGCGTTGTAAGCGAGGTTGGGTTAACCCGACCGCTCTCTAAAAGCCGCAGTAGACGGGTCATCCGCTCCCGGCCACCTGGACAGAGGGCGGTGCGTATCCTTTTGTCGCTCATTCCCAGGCCAAACTCCGGTAAAGGAATAGGTAGAACACTACCTGCCTCGCCGTGATAGCCGATGTTTGAGATAACCCCGCCCGGCTTGGTGGCCTTAATACAATTTTCAAAGGTTGTTGGAAGCCCCAGAGCTTCGATAGCTGAATCAACGCCGACTCCGTTGGTAAGCCGCATGATCTGTTCCACCGCATCACCCTCAGTAGGATCAACCACTTCATCGGCACCAAGATGTCTGGAGAGATCCTTGCGGTCGGGTTTTGACTCCACCGCAATCACCAGCCCTGCCCCAACTAGGCGCGCACCTATGGTGGCGCACAACCCTACAGGCCCTTGGGCAAAAACGGCGACCGTGCCGCCCAGGGGTATCTCCGCGTTCTCTGCCCCAGCAAAGCCGGTAGACATCATATCGGTTGTATAGAGCGCCTGCTCGTCACTCAACGCTTGTGGTATGTGGACCAGGTTATAGTCCGCATCGTTGACAAGAAAGTATTCCGCCAGGTTGCCGTCCCGCTGGGCGGTGAACTTGTAGCCTCCCAACATTCCTCCACACTGGGAGGTGAAGCCCCGCTGGCAATAGTCGCACCTGCCACAAGGAGTAACAGCGTTCACCGCCACCCGGTCGCCTTCTTTGAACATTGCCACGTGAGCGCCGACCTGGTGCACCACGCCCACACTCTCATGACCAAGGACTCGACCCTCGGGTATAGCAATCACTCCCCGCACCGTGTGGACGTCTGAGGTGCAGATAAGGGATGCGGTAGTTTTGATTACTGCGTCGTTCGGGCCTGGCTTAGGCATCGGCTTATCAATAACATCGACTCTGCCCACCTCTAAGAACGCAAGTGCTTTCATAGTCTTCTCCTTTAGTCGCCCTTTCAGGCGGATTTGCTGATAGACTCTTTATAACAATCAAGTCTCTTTGTCATGTCTGAGTAGAAAACCCCTGCAACTCCTAGCACTGACTTAACATTTGTCATGACACGGATAGACTCAGACTAATGAACGCAATTGGGTGCCAGCTTAAAGAAGTACGTGAGCAATGGGCACTGTCACAGGAAGCACTTGCACGCTTAATCGGTGTATCAGTGCGGACTGTAGTGGGCGGGGAGCATGGGGAATCAACTCCAAGTCCCCTGGCGCTTCAAAAGCTACAAGAGATTGGAGTCAATAAGGAAGATTGGAGCCAGTAGCCTACCTTTTCTCGGAACAGCAAAGTTCTTTACAGTTGTTCACTCTTTCCCTAGCCCATCTGCCCAACCTTTAAGCCTCCGCCTTTCGTCGTCCCCCCAAGGGAAGAGGACTTCTTCCCGAGCCTGCAAAAACAACAAGATGATTTCTTTGACCTTAAGTCCAGTAGTCTCTTCCAGTGATAGCGCATAAAGGAAACCCTGTTGCTTGTATACTTCTGCCCGCTCTTCTAACCCGTTTCCTTTAGATACGGCGTCGGTCTTGAAATCCACTACTACAAGCTGACCGTCTTCGACAAACGCTAGATCCACGACTCCTTCAAGAAGCTTTCCCTTGTGAGCGTAGGTAAAAGGAACCTCATAAAAAAGGCGCTCAGCCCTGCGGGCACGAGCCATCACAGAAGAGGAGACAGCTGCTTGGGCAAGCTCCACGACCCGGGAAACCTCTTCTTCTAAGGCCCCGTGCATGCGTGCAAGTTTTGCCATCTTTTCAGGGTTCTCTATCCCATGACGCAGGACTTCGTGGACTAGCCTGCCAAGGCGGAGGGCCTTAGCGCGCTCTAAGGCAGCCGTCTGTTTTAGAACCCTCACCCCAGCCCTCTCCCTGGAAGGGAGAGGGAGCGTTTCTCTCGTTTGAGGAGATGTTAAAGAGGTGTCTTTTTCTGCTATATGGGTCACGGCAAAAATCGGCTCTCCCTGGGCCCCGCTCTTCTTAAGATCCTCAAGCCCTTTTTGCCAGGTCTCAAATTCCTCAAGCGAGCCTTGCTCCTCTTTTCCTGGATCCCAGGACTCAACAGCAACAGAAGGCTCGGGAGGAGCCTCTAACTTACGGGAATCGTAGACAAACATTGGTGGTCCTTGGGGACCAAAGGGATTCATAACCTCTCCATAAAAACGCTCCTCCATCCCTGCTCCCACTATGCCGAGGAACCCGTCCGGCTTGGTTCCGGGTAGCAGCAGGATCACAAGGTGGTCGCGCGCACGGGTGGCTGCTACATAGAGGAGGCGCTTTTCTTCCTCTTCTTCCTCTGTGCGTTCTTTTCCCTCTGCTTCTTGCCAGGCTAGAGTCTCACATCCCAGCGTACGCGGTCCCAAACTTACCTCCATTTTTCCTGCGGAGCGATTGATAACACCCGATCGACCCAAAGCCCGGCGGTGGGAAGCCACGTCAGCCAGAAGAACCACTGGAAACTCCAATCCCTTGGCCTTGTGTACGGTGAGCAGCCGAATGGCCTCCTCTCTTTCTTCGCTAATAGGAGACTCACCTTCTTCCCACCCCATCCTCTCCATTTCATGCAAAAAGTATACAAATGCGTGTAAGGTTAGTTGGGAGGACCGAGCAATCTCACTGGCCTTTAGCAGGTTAGCCACTGGCTGCTCTCCCTGAGACAGCAAGGAAAACAGGGAGGGGAGATGCGTACGGGCGTAGAGTTCTTCCAAGAGAACGGCAGGACTTAAAGTGTTACGCCGCTGATGAAAATCCCCAAGCAGGCCAAAGGCAGAGCCAAAACGGAAAGCTTCGTGGGCTTCTCTGGAGACCGGTACGGTGTAATTGAGCTCTCCTCCGGTGGCAATAAAGAGGAAAAGATCCTCATCGGAAAAACCGAAAAGCGGTGAGCGTAGCCCTGCCACTAGGGCTTCTTTGTCCCAGGGGTTTTCTATAGTCCGTAAGAGGGCTAGAAGAGTACTGATCTCCTGGCGGTGGTAAAATTTTCTGCCTCCAAAGACCCGGTAAGGAATACCAAATCTCCTTAGAGCCTCTTCGTATACCTCCATAGCCTGGTAGGTGCGAAACAGAATGGCAATGTCACTATACCGCACCCCACGCTCTCCCCAAAAAGACATCTCTCCCCACTCAACCGCCCTTTTGAGAAAGGCTGCGGCTATTTCTGCCTCGGCCCGGCGCTCCCCTTCTCGGGAGCGCTTGAGCGGCAGGCGCTCAGGGGGAACGGGAAGCAGGGTGACTTCTTTGCCATGGAATTCGAAGCGGGTGGGGACCAGGGGAGTATAGGCGGTAGGCTGTCCCGCTGCCCCCTCGGCCATCACCCGAGAAAAGGTCTCATTGATCCAGTCAACCATGGGCGCGCGGGCACGGAAGTTAGTAGAAAGGGTGATTACTTCTCCCCGCTGGCTGATGGTCTCGCAGGCGTGCTGATAAACCATTGTATCTGCCCGACGAAAACGATAAATGGACTGACAAGGATCACCCACCACAAAGAGTTTCCCTGGTTTGAGTTCCACCGCTGTCCAGGCCTCGGCCCGAGCACCATCCTCGGCCAGAAAAAAGACCACCTCTGCCTGCAGGGGATCAGTGTCTTGAAACTCATCTACCAGGATGGAATTGTATCTTTGCTGTAGGGCACGACGAATTTCTTTGTTGGATCTGAGGAGATTGCGAGTGAAAAGGAGCAGATCGGTGAAATCGAGAAGTCCCTGCTGCTGTTTCTTTTGCTGGTAGTAGGCAACATATCCGCTAAGCCAGCGGATAAGCTCGACGCTAAGATTGTGAAAAAGGACCTGCCGGACTTTATCCCGCTCTGCGGCTAGATGGGCAAGAAGAGCCCGGACCTCTTTGAGCACGCTCTCCTGCTGCCAGTAGCTTTGGTTTCCTCCCTTAGGATTAATAGCCAAGCCCTGGGCAAGAAGTTTTTCACCTTGCTCCTCATTGGTCCAAAAGTTTACCGCGTCCGCTAGAGCCTCAATCTGTGCACAGGCACGATCCTGAGGATTGACACAAAAGCGTTGCCAGGAGGTAAGCCTTTGTGCCCCTTCTCTCAGGGTCTGGTGAAAGGAGGGCAGAAGAGACGGGAGAGACGAGGGCAGCATATCCAGACAGTCACGATGGTCCAGCACAAAGTGGGCAGCCGTCTCAAGGTGCTCCAGGGAAAGACCCAGACGGAGCGCCCGCTTAAGCACAGCCCGCGAGGTGCCCAGTTCTTGGGCTAGCCAATCTCTCCAGGCCTCTGCCCGCAGGAACCTGGCAGCCAGTTCTTCCAAGACAGTAAAGCCCGGATCAACCCTTGCTTCCAAGGGCCGCTCACGCAAAAGTCCGGCGCAAAAAGCGTGGATAGTTGAGATCGTTGCCCGCTCCAGGTCGCTCAAAGCCTCGCGTAATGCATGCCGTTCTCCCTCTGGCGGGAAGGTACGCAAAGCAGCCTCAATCTCGGCCCGCAGGCGAACCTTCATTTCGGCTGCTGCTTTCTCCGTGAAGGTGATAGCAGCTATACGGTCCAACCGGGAGACTCCCGAACGGATGAGGCCGAGCAAGCGCTGGAGCAAAACCGTTGTCTTTCCCGTTCCGGCCCCGGCCCTAACCACAAAGGTCGTTTTTAGCTCTTCAGCCACCCGGCGGCGTGCTTCGGTATCAGGGAAATCACTCATACTTAGTTGCAATCTCTGCAGTCATCTAGTGTTCCTTGTATTAGAGCGGGTTTCAGTTGCATGTACAAGAAAGGCCAATTCTTGGAGTGCGCAAGCGGGTATCGCATTTGATTAGGAAATCTCCTTTACCCGAAAAAAAGCCTGAGTCCGAGGATCGTCTTTTTTTCGTTCGTATCGGGCGCTGGCGTCCCTACCGCAGATGAGGGGAAAGGGACACTCCTTACAAGAGGAGGGAGTAGCAAAGAAGAGTCCATCCTTTATGTTGCAAGCTAAAGTGTGAACTATTCCCTTCAGGGCAACCAAATGCTCCGGCCAGGACTCCGAGGAAAGGACCTGCGTGTATCCTCTGCCGCCAGTGTAGGTATATCCTGCAGCCACCCAGTCAAGGTGGGGCCAGAGATATTTGGCCGCAAACAGATAGAGAGGAAGCTGAAGCGCCTCTCCTCCAGCAAAGGTTCCACGAATTGGCCGGCCGGTTTTATAGTCTACAATCCTGGCCCGTTTACTGTCAGCAGTACCCCGCCGGGCGGTGCGCCGCCCGGCCGAAACGTCGATCCGGTCAATCCGTCCACGTAAAATAACAGTTTCTCCATCCTCAAGGGGAAAGGGAACCGGCTCAGACGTGGAGAATTCGTTGTTATCTCCTGGCAAGCCAAAGTGGACTTCAAATCCGGCCGGAGAAAAATCCTCTTCCATCTCTCTCTCACGCCGTAGGAGTAGCCGCAGTTCCTCTCTGAGGTTTTCCTGTTCTAGCTCCCAAAGTAGAGGAAACCCCATCATGCCTTCCTGGGCAAAGCTAGTGAAGTGTCTGTCCGTAATCTGCCAAAGCAATCGCTCATGAACGGCAGAGTCCTGAGGAGAGAGAGGGAGGAGGCCAAGGTCCTTCAATTGCACAAAAAGGTCTCGCAGGACCGCGTGAACCAGTGCCCCTCGATCACGTGGAGAGATCCCGGCTACACTTTCAGGTCGCTCAAGGGGGGTCAGGGATAAAAGAGAAGAGAGGAAATAGCGAAAAGGGCAGCGAGCGTATGTTTCAAGTGTGCTAGGCGAAAGAACTATAGGGGCAGGGCCCTGCCGGACGGTACCCCGCCGGGTGGTATCCCACCGGGAAGAAAGGAATTTTTCCTGTAGCTGGGCTTTTGCCTCTTGACTCTGCAGTATCCCGTCAAACTCGGTAAAAACAATTTCTTGTGATTTCTTTATCTGGGCAGTCAATGCCGGAAAAAAGAAGGGAGAGACAGAGCTGAGATAACTAAGGGGAGTTAGGCTTCCCTGAGCCCTCGCCCGGACAGCCTGGGCCAGGTGGAATTCCAGAGGATCTATGGCATTGCCTGGGGGTCCAGCAAAGAAGGGGGAGAGAGGAACACGCATACACCAGTCTTCCAGGTCTCCAAAGAGGGCAGGACTTCCGTTCAGTGCCTCGACCACCCGCAGAAGATAGAAGGATGGCAGCCTCTCATGGGTTAGAGTGAGGTCCAGACGAGGATAGGTCAGGGTGAGGCTTTCTTTGGCCCCTTTGACCGCCAGAGTAAAAAGAAGGCGCTCCTCGTCAAGGAGCCTTCTCTTTGGGGGCATCTCCAAGAGTAGGGTCTCGCTTAGATGCTGACGCTCTTCATCTCCCAAGAGGGGGTCCTGGCGCAGAAAGCGCGGAAATCCTCCCTCGGTTAGACCAGGGATGATAACCGCCCGAAAGGACACCCCGCGTGAAGAGAGCGCATCACCCACAAACACCCCCTTCCTTTCAAACTCTCCCACCTCTACTGTGGCAAGGGAGAGCGCCCGGGAAGCTGACTCGGTCCACTCTTCTACAGTAATCTCTCCTCCTAAGAGGTTTAGATTCTCAAGCCGCCCTATTTCCTCTCTGGTCCGCTCTCGGTGCTCCGAGGGGCCAACATACTTGTCAAAAAGGGTCAGGAAAGTTTGCACCCGTTCCTTCCAGGTAGCTTGGGGCAAGACTCTCTCACAATCGGAGAAAAATTCCCCCATAAAGGCCACAAAAGCCTCGGCGGCAGCCGCGGCGACATTGGTAACTGTGTCAGCAACAGAAAAAGAACCATCCCCCTTCTCCTCTTGTTGCCATGAGGTTTGCATCCTGAGGAGCCGTCTCCACCACTCTTCCTTCCCTTTGACAATGCCGGCCTTTATGGAGAGTTGCTCCCAAAAAGCAGGCAGAGCGTGGCTAGCCTTCTCCCCCAAAAGCCCTGGGAAAGGAGGGTTAGCAAAGGTAAGAAACTCCAACACCCGCTCTCGTAGGAAATCTTCTTGTAAGACCTGACACAAGAGGAGAAAAGCTTTTCCTGCATGAGTATGGGAGAGGGGAAGACCTCCATAGAGAAAAACCGGAATGTCCAGGCGAGAGAAGGCTTCCAACAAAAGCTCCTTGTACACCTCGGGGTTGCGAAGAAGGATGCCAATTTCGTGGAAACGCAGCCCCTGCTCTTGCACCAGACCCAGCACCGCCCGGGCTATTTCACGAACTTCTCTTGTTTCCCCCGGAGCCGAAATCATCTGCAGCGTGCTGTCCCGCAGGGGTACCGCTGAGGTAGGTTCGGTTACCGGAAGGCTTTCCCTTTCAGCAAAGAGGCCTTGTTGTACTCTGGCCAAGTCTGTGTACCTGGGCAAATCCGACGCCAGAGAGACCACCTGGAATCCTAGAGCAGTCAGCCAGCTTAAGGTTGGTGTTGACAACTCATACGGCGGTGCCTGCCGCCAGGGAAAGAAAACCAGCGAGTCTGTCTTGCTAACCGCTGCTTCCACTAGCCGCCTTTGCTGCAGCGTAAAATCATAGAATCCGTATACCAAAAGAGGCCCGGCAGGAGACTGGATTCCAAGGAAATCTGCAGCCTTGGCCAAGAGACCAGGGTCATCAGCAAGGTGCTTTTCTTGCAGAAAGTGATTATACCGCTCGTAAAAGTCAGCAAGAGCCAAAATCTTCTGGCGGTATAAGCCCGTCAGCTTTGCCTTTTCTATAAAGGCCTTAAGATCGGCGGCAGAAATACCCGCTTGTTTTAGCTCCTCAAGGGTTGCCAGCAGAGTCCGGGAAACACCGGGAAGATCCTGCAGTGGGGCAAAGTATGCCTCTGGCGTGGTCAGAAGTCTCTTAATGATCAACTCTCTCACTAAAGGGGATAGGGAAAGAAATCCCTCTTCAGCCAGGGCAGGCCCAGCAACCTCCCTGGCAAAGTCGATCAAGGTAAAAAAACGAAGATTAAAATGTCCTTTTCCCCTACGGGCGATAAGACGGCGAAGCCTAAGAGCCAGTAGATTAGTTGGCACTAATACTGTAAGCGAAAAGAGGGAATCTTCTTCCCTGATTGCCTGCGTTGCAGTAGCAAAGGCGTCTTCCAGAACAGCAAAGGAATCGCTAACAAAGAGCCTTTTTTGCGGCATGGTTAGCTATGAGCAAGACGAAATCCTTCCTCCACAAGGAGGAAAGAGGCTAAAATGCTCATCAGGATTAAATTGGACCCTATCACTATAGGAGGTCTCGTCTTCCGTTATGTCAATATCGTGTAGTT
Organism: uncultured Binatia bacterium (SeqCode); assembly: GCA_965220955.1. Lineage (GTDB taxonomy): Bacteria > Desulfobacterota > Binatia > Bin18 > CBDCRK01 > CBDCRK01. The sequence goes on from CBDCRK010000045.1 coordinate 33,029, forward strand.
TGATTTAGTCCCAATACCCTTCTCATGTTTGCAACATCTGGCGCAGGTCTGACAGCGCATAGGTGCCTGGCAGTTCCCGTCGCTCGACCATACGGTCCACTACCTGGACAAGCAACTTGTTGACAGGTGTAGCAATGGACAAATGTTGTCCCATCTCGGCAATCCTGCCGTTTAGGTAGCGAGCTTCAGTCCGCCCTCGCCGACAAAAGACATCCTGCCACATTGAAGGATACACCTGTAGTGCGCGGTCCGGTAGCGCTTTAGGTGTAAAGTCAGTGCGACTTAGGGAGGTAATCAGATCCGGTAGGGGTTGATCTCCAGGGAGTGTTTTTAAGGGAACCTCGGCCTTCGCTAGCACCTGCCTAGCTTCGTCAAAGATCTCGGCAAGAAAAAGGCGGGTCTCTAGGTTATTAAATGCCTCTGCGCCAGAGAGCCCAAGGATTGCCAGGGGACTATTGAGAAGGTTGACACAGAGCTTGGCCCATTTGTAGGACATAATCTCCTCAGTGAGAATGGATTCTAAGCTGGCTTTCTTGAAGGCGGAGACAACCTCGTCGGCGGTGGCGTCTTGTCCTTCAGGGTAGCGACCAATGACCAGGGCGTTACCACCCAGATGACGCACCTCTCCGGGGAAGATGAACCGCGCCCCCAGATGGAGGGCCACCCCATAGACACGAGTGAAGCACTTCGCAGCCATTTCCTCATTGGTCACGGTATTTTGCAGGCAGAAGATTGGTGTGTCAGAAGGGACTTTACTCTGCAACTGTTCTAAGGCCACAGGCGTATCATAGGTTTTGACTGCTAAGAAAATAATATCATCAGGCCGGTACTGCCAATCGGCAAGATGAGAGCAGGCCGGTGGTTGGGTGACAAACTCACCGTACTTGCCGCCGAGCCTAAGACCTTCCTGCTGAATTTTTTCCACATGCGGTGGATCGCCAATGAGTAGCACCTCCACCCCAGCTTTGGTAAAATGACTGCCCACCACACTGCCCACGGCTCCGGCGCCAAAAATGACAAATCGCATAAGAACCTCCTTTCATTCCCAGGTTATGATGCAGGTTATGATGTTGCTGACAAAACGTCAAGGAAAGACTAGTGACGTTGCTTGACGCTTTTCTGCCTACCATGTAAGAATCGAGCCTGTTGGTTATACTAAGACAGAGGTAAGGAGGTGACAAGCATATGGAACGACTCGAACCCGGAAAATCTTTTCCTACCCTAGCTGGTTCGGTAGTAGGTGGAGAAGAGATAACGTTGCCCCAGGATATCTCCAGCAAGTACGCTATTGTTCTCTCCTATCGGGCTTACTGGTGACCCTTTTGTGATCAGCAGTTAGCTGACTTCCAGAGCAATCTTGAAGCCTTGAAAGCCGTAGGGGCTGAGGTCTGCGCGCTTTCGACCGACCCTCTGGACAAGGCCCAAAGCACCGTTGATAAGCTTCACCTAACTTTTCCTGTCCTCTATGGATTAGACGGTCCAAAACTGCAGAAACCTTAGGTACCTGGTACGAGGAAAGGCGCAACATCATCCAACCCTCTGCCTTCATCGTCGGCCCTGACCGTAAGCTCCTCAGTGTTACGTACACTTCTGGTCCAGTCGGCCGTTTGGTAGCCAAAGACGCGCAGAGGCTGATTGCCTTCCTGGATAAGCAAAGCCAAGGAGGATAGCGGTCGGTTTCATCCCCACCTCAACCCTCCCCCATACCACCAGCACTTGCTGCGCTCTCAGGGCCATGTTGGGCGTCATGCCAATATGGCCCAGCGTGCTTACCACCTCGGCCATCTCATTGCTGTGTCTCTGCTCGTGCAGCGGGGAAATGGGCACAACCCACTGTGCGCAAAAAGATCCTCTTCCCCTGGCTATATCTTGTCAAGCAGAGTTTACTTACTTAGTGTATCATAGAATGGTCTAGTGAGGAGGGAGGGTTGGTCTCATGAAACGTTTATCTTGGGGAAACTTTTTTGCCCGCCGCCAACGTTGGGTTATCGTCCTTATAGGAGGTGCTCTCTGTGGAGTGCTCGCTTTTTCTGCTTGGGTAGGAACCCCCTCATATGCTCTCTATCGGATTAAGCGGGCGGTTGACACCCAGGATTTAGAGATTTTCAAGCATTATGTGGATCTGGATAGTGTTCTTAGCCACGCCCTGCAAGAAGTCGGAGGAAAGTTTTTCGACCAGGAGGCAACGGACGGTCCCAAGGATCGAATACCACAGCAATCCTCGCACAAAGGTTTGCTCAAGGGTCTGCTTAGACGTTTTGCCCCCGAGGTCAAAGGGCTGCTGCAGGACGGAGCTCGTCAGGTGGTTGAGCAGATGGTCACCCAACCTCGCGAGAAACCCCTTATCCCTTACCTGGCATTGGTAGCCGCTATGTGGCAGGTACACAAGGAGGGACAGCAAGCGTTTCTACCGATCAAGACCAAGAAGGGCGATATAGTCGAAGTTATAATGAACAAGGCGTCAGAGGGTTACTGGCGGGTGGTAGAAGTTATGAACGTTAAGGCGTTACTGGCAGAGATTAAACTGAAACGCCGTAGGGAGGTCCCCCTAGCATCTGACTCCTGAACTGCCAGTAAGTTATTCCTTGGTTGATCTTTAAACCTTCATTCCTCATCTCCTGGAGAGAGGGAGTTAGGGGGAGGAAAGTTTATTTATGGCCACTTCAGTCAATACTCTAGTTCTGATCAAAGGCGGCGGTGATGTAGGCTCGGCAGTAGCACATCTGCTCTACCGCTCGGGTTACCTGCCGGTTATAGTTGAAGGCCCACATCCGGCAACGGTACGCAGGCGAATGTCCTATGCCCAAGCAGTGTTTGACGGAGAGGCCGAGTTGGAAGGCATTCGGGGTGAGCGGGTAGATTCTATTAATACTCTTCAAGCGCTTCTGCCCTGGGGCAAGGTTATTCCTGTGTTTGTGGGCTCGGCGAGCGTGGTGCTGGAAGCGCTTCAGCCAGAAGTGGTGGTGGACGCGCGTATGCGCAAAAGGGAACGAGCGGAACCCCAGCTAGAGGAAGCCCCTTTGGTGATCGGACTTGGTCCCGGGTTTCGTGCTCAGGAAGTGGTGCATGTGGTCATCGAGACAAACAGGGGTCCTCATCTCGGCCGTGTGATTACTGAGGGAGAAGCAGAGAGCTATACCGGGGAGCCGGTCGCCATTGAGGGATACAAGCGAGAACGGTACATATATGCCCCCTGTGACGGTGTGTTCAAAACAAAGCTTGATATGGGCACATTTGTTCAGGCAGGGGAGGTTGTAGGCCGAATCGGTGAGCGTAAACTCCGGGTAGAAGTGTCGGGGATTATCCGAGGAATTACCAGGAGTGGTGTACGGATAAAAATGGGTACAAAGGTAGTGGACGTTGATCCCCGTGGGAAGGAGGAGTTAATCGCCGGCATTGGCGAGCGTTCCCGGCGCATTGCCGAGGGAGTACTGGAAGCAATCCACAGGTGGGAGGACAACAAAAGCTAAGAGGACACAATGCCGTTTTCCTTACATGCCTACCCCACCGTCTACCGGAATTACTGCGCCAGTGATATAGCGGGCTGCAGGAGAGAGGAAGAAAACGACCACAGGGGCAATGTCCTCCACAGTACCGAAGCGCTGGAGAGGAATCCTCTCTAGTAGCTTTTCTTTGTATTTGCCCTCCAAGTTGGCAGTCATATCGGTGTCGACAAAACCCAGAGCCAGGGCATTGACGGTAATGCCAATCCTGCCAACTTCCTTGGCAAGAGCCTTAGTGAGGCCAATAACCCCAGCTTTAGAGGCAGAGTAGTTGACCTGCCCAGGTAGACCAACCGTACCACTTACGGAAGTGATATTAAGGATAGAACCACTTTTTGCCCGCATCATTGGAGCGATTGTTGCTTTACAGAAATTGAAGACACCAGTTAGATTGGTATTGATCACTTCCTGCCAATCCTGAAAACTCATGAAGGCGAGGAGTTTATCTTTGGTTACCCCAGCGTTGTTCACAAGAAAGTCGATCTTTCCCAGCTCATCCTTAACTCTCTTGACCAAGTCTTTGACCCTGTCAAAGTCTGTAGCGTCGACCTGAAAGCTCAAGGCTTTGACTCCCAACTCTTCAACTTCATGGGTAAGTTTCTCTGCTAGATCATTGCTGCGCTGGAAATTAAACGCGATGTGGCAGCCCCTCCGGGCTAGCTCCAAAACAATTTCCCGGCCGATCCCGCGGGTTCCGCCGGTCACAATCGCCACCTTGTCAGCAAATTCTCTCACGTTTTTCCTTTCCCTCGTCCCTACTTTTTCCTTTTCTCAAATTCCAGCCGCTCTTTTTTGATCACCTCTGCCGGGATAGGGATGGGCTTACCCATGAGGGAGGCAAGAATATGCACATGGGCTACTCGCTCCACCAAATGACAGACGTGATAGGCATCGGCAAGATCCTCACCGCAGCAGATCTTGCCATGATTGGCAATGAATGCGGCCGCCCTTCCACCCAGGGCAACGGTCACATTACGAGAGAGCTCTGGGCTCTGTGAGGGTGCATACTCTGCTACCTCTACTTGTCCGCCAACATAGTGAACTAGCTCTTCAACAATAGGTGGCAGAGGGAGATGAAGTGCCGCCAGTACGCTGGAATAAATGCCGTGGGTATGGAAAACTGCTCCCACATCGGGCCGGGCCTGGTAGATTGCCAGGTGTAACCTCCATTCCACAGAGGGAGCCCTGCCTGTGACCGTAACTGCACCATCTAAGTCTAGGATCGGTACATCGTCAGCCTGCATCTCCTCATAGGGCAGGCTTGACGGAGTGATCGCAACCCTCTCTTCCCCAGGCACGCGGGAGCTGAGGTTTCCCGCAGTACCTACCACCAGCCCGTCGGTATGCATCTTGCGGGCAAAAGTCACTAGCTCTTGGCGAATTGTTTGCACCAGCATAATGTCTTCCTAGACGAAATTTCTCATTGGCTCTGGCCTCTGCCTTTCAGTAGTGAAGTGCCACAGCTCTCCCGCTGCAAAGATAGACCAGAGGTCCTCCTTGGTCAAACGTCTTTCCCCCACCATTCGTGCCATGTTTTCCGGATAATCCTTAAAGCTCCATGCGTATCGGCTTCAGAGATACCGTAATGGGTAACCGCGCGAAAGCGGTCGCCGTGAACACGGTCGCCGTGAACACGGTCGCCGCCAATATCACCAATCTTTACCCCTTCATGAGCAAGAGCCTGAGCAAAGGAAGGTTTCTCCGGCCGTCTGTTCTCGGTAGCAAAGATTACAATATTTGTCTGCACGGTTTCCGCATCAATACAGATCCCGGGCAGCTCAGCCAAACCCTCAGCCAGGATACGCGCTGTGTGATGATCTTCAGCCAGCCGTTCTACCATCTCGGTGAGCGCTACTATTCCTGCCGCAGAGATGACCCCGGCCTGGCGCATGCCGCCGCCTACCATCTTACGTATACGTCTGGCCCTGGCAATGAAATCCGCGTTCCCACATACAAGCGAACCCACAGGGGCAGAGAGACCTTTAGAGAGACAGAACTGTACGGAGTCCGCACTCCCAGTGAGATCGCTCACATCGCACCCCAGAGCCGTAGCTGCATTAAAGATACGTGAACCGTCAAGATGTATGGGCATCCCCTCACAGTCGGCGATCTCCCGCACGGAGTGAAGGTAGGCGGGCCTCAGAACTGTTCCCCCGCAGCGGTTGTGCGTGTTCTCCAGGCAGATAACCCCAGGGGGGGCATAGTGGACGTTAGTCCTGGCTGGCCGGATTGCTTCTGAGAGCGCAACTAAGTCCAGCTCACCAAAGCGATTGGTAGCGACCGGATGGAACACCACCCCACCCAAGGCTGAAACCCCACCCACTTCAAAGTGAAAGATATGGGCCTGGTCGCCAAGGATTGCCTCATCTCCTCGTCGGCAATGGGCAAGAAGTGAAACCAGGTTTCCCATTGTACCACTCACAACAAGAAGTGCGGCTTCCTTTCCTGTCTTCTCCGCAGCCAGCGCCTCCAGACGGTTAACTGTGGGATCTTCGCCCAACACATCATCTCCCAGTTCTGCTCGATACATCGCCTCGCGCATTGCTGGGCTTGGCAGGGTCACAGTGTCGCTGCGTAAGTCGATCATAGTACACCTCCAGTGTAAGGGCGAAGCATTCATGAACATTTCCTATCGGCGCTTCTAAAACCGCTGGATGAATGCTTCGCCCTTACTATATATCAATCCTACCTTCCACGGAGTCTCTCCAGCTGGCGACGCTCGCGTTTGGTAGGCCGGCCAAGGCCAGGCAAGCGGAAGGACGCTGGAGAGAGAAAGTCCAGGCGTTCTTCTCGCGGAGGTGGAGGTGGGGAGAAATCTTCATAAAGCAGCTGGGCCTGGGAAGCGGGGCCGCGTCGTTCAGAGAGAGCAAAGACCTTTAGCTCTTTGCGTCCGCTGAGGTGGGTGAAGGAGATCATATCGCCAATATGCACGGACTTATGGGGCTTGGCCGTATAGCCGTTTACCTCTACCTCGCCCTTAGCGCATGCTTCCGCAGCCAGGGCCCGGCTCTTATAAAAGCGGGCTGCCCATAGCCAACGATCGATACGAACCACCGGGTGGCGAACCACCGGGTGGCGAACCACCGGGCGACGGCCCGCTAATTGAGCGGTCTTTGGCTTTTCCACAATCAACTCTTGCCCTTTGAGTGCTTGCTTATTTTTCCCATGCTGGTGGGCCAAGCCTCCGGATCGCTTCTCCAGGAGAGTACGGAGATGAATAGTATCCCGCCTTATATCCGGATCCCAAGACGAGATCTTCCTGAGTCACCTCAACAAGGACGAAATCCTCTGGTTGTAGGTTTACCGGAGAATTTGCCATCTGCTGTGGCGGATCGCTAGAGTAGAAACGGTGAAGCCCCAGGTCGAGGGGCCAGATAAACGTGTCGAGTAGGCCCTCATAGGCCGGCTGTCCTCCTAGGGCCATGAAACGGTGTTCAGGACGGACAAACCATACTTTTGCCATCTTTCTCCTCTCCGGGTTAGGGTTCACAGTGGTCCCTGCGTTAGCTGAACAGGGAGAACCTGTGTCAACCTGACAAGCAACCCCTCATCAGGTCTCAGTGCTAAGATCTCCTCTGGACTCACCTTCCTCCCTACCAAGCGACTTAGGGCGTCCGCATTGAGGGAATCGACAGATAAAAGCAAGACAGCATCGTAGCAGCCAAACCGTAGCGCCTGAGGGGAGGAAAGGAATTCGATAACGTTAACCCCAGCGTTAAGCAGGAAAGTTACCATGCGTTCTACCCTAGGCTGCTCTGTCACGTTGTCGAATAAGAGAAGAGGAGCCCTAGCTCCTTGCAGAGCCTGCCCTACTTCTGTGAGCAGGGCTCGCTCAATAGCCGGAGGAAAGGAAAGAGAGGCTGGTAAGGGGATATAGGCAGCATGGGAGCGCAGCAGAAGACGGAACTGGACCTGAGTTTTTTTCCCCCGACGACCATCCACACATATCACCCTCCCATTGTCCCTGATTTGCTGAAGAGAGAGACCTACAAGTAAACTGGTTTTGTCTGCGTCATTTCCTCCAAGCACTGCCACCCGACCATATAGCTCAGGAAAAAGGGGGCGCAAGACTCCGTCTGTTTCCCGCTCTGCCTTCTGGTTTATCCCTTCCATAACCTCTAGATACTAAAAAAGCATAATCGAAAAGTTTCTGCCACTGCACCCTCTTATTGCTAGGGGTTCCTGAGGTTTCTCTTGTTCTTTGCTGCCATTTCATCTAAAAGAGAAAGGATCTCTCTTATGATTGTCGATAATGAGACATTTTCTGAGTTAGAGGCAGCAGTTACTGAGGTTACCCAAGGTGTCGGGACGGCCGCACAACTGGTGCAAGGGTTGGGTCCGCAGACCGAGGAAGCCCAGGCATACATTGCTCGTCTTCTTTCCCAACTACTTGAAGTCCAGGTACAGGTAGGCCGTATGGGAGCGGTTCTAGAAGCCCTGAAAGAAGCAAACTTAAAAGAGGCCCAGGGTTAACAATAGAGAGGTCCAGGCTGAGACAGGGCCAGGAGTCTCTCCGTTTTTTCCTGCCCCCTTGTCTAGCCAGCCCTTTAACTAAAAAAAAGCAGGGCAACAGCCACGTAGGCCAGGCATCCCGTAATCACCGTAGAGTGGTAAAGGGAAAGCCTGACTGAGCCAATGTCCAGAATTGCCTCCCGGCCTTTCTGAACGCGCAGCACAGAAAACGCGAGTAGAGCCACGCCTAAGGCTATCATGGCAGGGTAAGTAGTGACACCTAGCGGTGTCCAGGTTGCATCCGATTCCAGGTATGGCCGCAGCCGTACAGCGGAGACCACTGCGGCCAGAAAAATCGAAAGGGCCGCTATTCCCATTCCTGCTAGTCGGTTGATGACATGTGGGTTTTCTTCTGTCATGCCCTCACCTCTATCCTCCCCCTTTCAGAACAAGAAAGGATTCTCTGGGTTAAGCAGAAGCTTGTTTGAGCTCGGGTTTCTCAGCTTCATTGTTAAGTGCGGTCCAGTCGTCAATCTTGCCGTAGGCGTAAGGAAGAAATTCCGCGGCGTTGATCGGTGCTAGGGTCTGACAGCGGCTGTAAATGTCCCCTTCGACATAGGCAGCCTCGAGTAATTGGACAATCTCAATCTCGCTGAGGGGGTCGTGAATCGTGTTGGCCAAGGTTACCTTGCCTTTCCCTTTTTCTGCCAGAGTGACCTTAGTTTTGAATGTGGCCATCACCAGAACAGGGTCAAACTCCAGCCCCTGGCCATCAGACTTGGGCAGAAATTTGTAGTGGAAATTAACAAAGCCGCTCTCCTGGATATCTTCTTTCCTCTCCATGCTGGCTTCAATGGTAATAATGGGACTGCCATAGCGTATACAGCGGCCGGTGATCGTATGGCCTCGACGCTCCAGAGTCGTTGTTGCCTGCTTCTTGGGTTCACCAAACAATTCCCGGCCAAAGATAATGGCCGCGTCGGTAGACATAGGCATGGCTAAGCAGTAATCGCCAACGTAGTCCTTGTGCCGCGCCTGTACATAGAGCGCTCCACCGGTAAATGCATGCACACAGTTGCTCCGGTCCCAGCGGCCGACCATAACTGTTACCAGGGGCTGCTCTGTGGGCTGCAATCCCGGCGGTAAGACGTGGCGGACAATCTCCGGCTTGGTGAGATACTGCACCGTCACCATCTGTGCGCTAAAGAAGTGCGGCTCAGCTAGCGTTGCCTGAATCCGGGCAATCTCCTCGGGTGTTTTGACAAATCCCATAACGGCTCCTCCTTGGAAGTTGCAAGGGTATCCTATCCATTCCACAGTCGCAAGAGACAACGGTCTCTTCTTCCTTACCTGGTTTGGTAAAAAAGTCCAGACGAAGACCTTTTTTTCTCCCCTTCACAGGAATTCCTGTATTCATTACCCCGCTGGGGTGAGGGTTCCATGAAGAATCACCCAAAGCCTCGCAGGTTGGATTTTTCGTGTGGATTTTAAGCAAAAAGATTTTGCCAACCCTTGCCCTCATGCCCAAAATGGAACACCGCAGGATGTAACACCTCGGCCAGAATCTCTAACGATTCAACCAAGCGCGGTCCCGGTCGGTTGAAATACTGATTACCGTCAGTTAGGTAGACTCGTTGGTTACGCACCGCTTGCAGACGTGACCACTCTGGCTTTTGTATTAACGTAGGCATTTCCTCCCGCGAACGTTTGAGATCAAAACCACAGGGCAAGACAGTGATCACCTCAGGATCTCCGGCCAACAGTTCTTCCCAGGTCATCCACGGCGAGTGTTTGCCAGCTGTGCCAAAAAGGTTCGTGCCACCTGCCATTTCGACTAGTTCCGGCATCCAGTTGCCAGCAGCCATCAGTGGCTCTATCCATTCAATGCAAGCCACAGTAGGTTGTTCAGATAGAGCTTGGGCCTTTTCCCTAACAGCAGCCATACGCTGCTCCAGTTGCCTGATCAGCTCAGTCCCGCGTTCGGAGACACCCAGGGCTTCAGCCACGCGGCCCATATCGGTCCACACATCCGCCAGAGCGCCGGGTTCTAACGAGACAATTTGTGGGTGGGAGTCAAGCCACTGGCAGACCGCTGCTTCTACATCCCGTAGGCTGACGGCACAGACCTCACACTGAGATTGAGTGACAATCACCTGGGGTCGCAGCTCTTTCAGCCTGTCCGTATAGACACGGTAGACAGAAAGCGCGTCTTGCAAAATGGCTTTGACCCGTTGGTCAATTTCATAGCTGGTGCCATCAGGAGCGAATTTGGGTTCGGTGCAAACAGGCAGCCGCCTAACCGATTCAGGAAAGTCACACTCGTGCGAACGCCCGACCAATTGATCTGTAAAGCCAAGAGCACACACAATCTCCGTGCCGCTAGGAATAAGAGAGATGATCCGTTGCATGGACGTATTCCCCTTTTATATTTGCTCAGATTACCTGAGGTTTCTTATAAACGAATCTTTTGTACCTAAAAATCAGGAGACAAGATAGAGACTGTAGTGATAGGACAACGCCCGCCCGGATGGGTAATGATAGGCAGGCAAAATGGGAATACGATCGGAGACCTGCTCGGGCTTGCAATTGCTCCTTAAGGTGGATATGGGCTGAAAAAGATTGGTTTCTACTGCCCAGAAGGAGGGAGTAGGTTCGTTTTACATAAAGAGAGGGTATGAATGTCAGACGAGGAAAAAGTTCCAAAGATTAATGTTACCTCTGCTTATCCGGGGGAGTGGCATCTTATTGAGGTTGAAGGCTACGAAGGGGCGCTGTCCCTAGAAGTGCGTCGCCCCGTGGGGAATGAAGAAGCGGATGATTTCCATCTCCGTATCACCACACACACACGCCGGTTTGATGCCGAGAGCGCTAAGGAGGGTAGCCCCGCTCACACCCACGAAAACGTTGATAACGTAACGCTCACCTTTTCCGGTCCAAATAATGTATGGCCGGACTTTGTTCGCTGTATCCAGGCCCTGGCCAGTGTTTTTGATACTTTCTCTACCGAGCCTCTGGACCGACACAAGGTGCGGGAAAACTTCTTTAGAAGGAAGAAATAGGCTCACTGCCTTCGTTGAAAAAAGACCCGTGTCAAAAAAATGCGGGGGCTCCTGCTCCCTCGGCAGTATGAGGTTTCGCCACGGAAACAAAAATAGCTTTATAGCTCCTTCGCCATTTTCTCCACTTCACTCCACTCCACAATGGGAGTGAGCCGCCGATGGGTGACCAGTCCTTGGGCAACAATCTTGGCAAAGGTGTTAAACGTGAGGGAGTGGTCCTGGATGTCAAGAACCAATATGACTTTGGCTTCCTCATTGGAGGCCCATGGTCCTGCCACCCGCGTAACACCCTGGGGTAGCCCTCCCTTCATTGCTCCTTGCAAAAGCTCAAAGCCCTTCTTGGCTTTGTCCGGACTCGACGCATCAAGATAGATTTCATCCAAATATAAAGGCATGATCTTTCCTCCTTATTTACGGGAATACAGGAACCCTTCTCTGTATATCAGTCTTCTGAGGGAGCGTCTATGTCAGCGCTCGACCCGCTGGCCAGAAACAGTTACACTGAGACGCTAAAGCCACGTCACGGAGAAAATATTATGGCTGCAGCAATTCCCGAGAACTGCAAAGATCGGCAATGACCCCGCCCATAGACTCCGGGCTGGTTCTTGTTACCCACCCCATCTTTGTCCACTTTGCTATTGCCTTGACCATTACGGCGGTTCTGCTCGATGCCCTGGGTATGTGGCAGGACAGAGAAATGTGGCAGCAGGCCGGGAGGCTTAACCTCTCGCTAGGTGTCGGTGGCCTTGCCTTGGCCGTGGTAAGCGGTTGGTTCGAGAATCAGTTGCCCCGTGTAGAAGGACCATTTGAGGATCGAGTGCGTGAACTGCTCACATACCACGAGTACCTTGGTTTTGGTCTGTTAGGGCTCTTTGTGTTCTTGCTTATATGGCGTTGGTGGATACAGGGACCAATACCCATTTCCTTTCTTATTCTAGCTCTTTTGGGAGTGATGGGGATAGTGGCACAGGGATACCTCGGCGGAGAAATAGTGTACCGCTATGGTGTAAGGGTAAAGGCGGTTGAGGTCCTGGGTGCAGGATGGGAGCAGTCAGCTATTGGCTTTCCAGGGGGTCGGCCGGTTCCTCATACCTGGTATGAGCAAGCACCGACCGTTGCAGGCGAGGCTTAGTGTCTAACGCTTCGCTTGAATGTGGGCAGAAGGGATGTCATACGTAGCGTAGCTACTTTGGAGTTGGTCTGAGCGTCTACTGTTCGGCTGGAACCCATATCTAGTTGTGACTGTGAAGTAAGGTAAATAAACGGTACTCCTCCAGGGCTTGGGTCCACGCTTCCCACTCCTCCTCTGACAAAAGGGACCAGGTATCTTCGGTAGGGAGAAGACCGGTCCTCCATACAGCATAAGCCTTGTCTGGAGAATCTCCTGCCTCCTCCACTGCCTCTGCCACCATTATCCAAAACCGTTCTTCCTCTTCTCCTCTTCTCATCGCACTCCTCTCCCTATGATGAAAGACCACATCCTCTATGTGTACTTTTTTCCCTTGTTATCAATCCCCCAAAGGAGGGGAAATTCTCCTCCTTTGGGAAGAGGATAAGAGACGCTCATGCTCTTGCCAGCCTATGAAAAGAACTCCTTGGGCCCTACCCCAAGGTTCTCCAATTCGTTATTACAAAAAGAGGCCTACGGGGCAGTCTCTTCAGCCTTAAAGCTAACCTTCATATGGGTTCCGTCGCAAAAAGGCTTGTTTGCCGAGTTACCACAGCGGCAGAGATAGATAGGACCGCTCTGAGTTTGGTAGGCCTTTCCTTGATGATCTACCACATTGATCTCTCCGCTCACTTCATACGGGCCATCCTTTATAGGTTTAACTGTAACATCAGCCATATCTTTCCTCCTCTTGGTAAAATATGTTTTTTCTGTCCGCTCCTTCCCATAGGAGCGTGGGCAATTATGGCATGGGTCCAGGTAAGGTGCAATATTTTACGGCCATCCTGCTTTTTTTATTCTTTTGAGCAATGTTGTGTTTGTAGCCTGTGCACCCTGTAGTCTTGCTGGCTCTTTCTACTGCTGTAAGTGAGCTGTGAAGAACTCCCAGGTTCGCTGCCAGGCGTCATTTGCCGCTGTCTCCTGATACGCGGCAGAGCCGGAAAGAGCAAAGGCGTGTCCGGTCTCGGGGTAGATGTATACCTCGGCACTTTTACCTAAGTCCTTCATGGTTTTTTCGAACGCTTTGACACTATCCACAGGAATCCCACGGTCGTCTGCACCAAAGAATCCAATAGTCGGAGCGGAAATTTGCTTTAACGCCTCTTGATCGGTTATGAGTCGCCCATAGTAAATTGCGCAAGCGGCTAATTCTGGGCTGTGGACCGCAAGCGAGAGCGAGTAGCCGCCACCCATACACCAACCAACCGAACCAATCTTATCTTTCTTTACATTCGAACGTTCCTGGAGATAAGCCACGGCCGCGTTTAAGTCCCGCAGTGCCCGGTCGTGGGGCAGGCCACGGTAGAGTTCATGCGCTTCCTCGGGGTCACTTGTTACCTTTCCCCGGTAGAGGTCTACCGCCAGGGCTACATATCCTTTACTGGCAAATTCTTGCGCTGCTTGTTTGATCCGTTCATTGAGTCCCCACCACTCATGGATCACAACCATTGCTGGAAAAGAACCATTTCCCTTAGGCTCAGCAAGAAAAGCGCTTACCTCATCATCAGTCCCATTCTTAAAGGAAACCGTTGAGGTATTTGACTCGGCAGCAAGGGAAGCTTGAGCTATAAGAAGAGCAATAGCACCCACAAACCAGAGCGACCTATACCAGAACATCCTTTACCTCCTTGCTTTAATCGGGGCTTGCCCCGGATCATGGCAAAAAGGAGTAGGTGGAGTCAAGGAAGTCGGTAGGGTGAGGGAAGGCCGAATGGTTCTAAGGAAAGGGTCGTTGTGCCAGTAGTGATAAGCTCGGTGATTAGCTTGCCGGTAATGGGAGAAAGAAGAATACCGTTGCGGTGATGGCCAGTGGCCAGGATCACGTTGTCCCAACCAGGAGCATAGCCAAGAATGGGACGGCGGGTGGGGGAATAGGGCCGAAGCCCGGCCCAGGCTCTGACCAGAGGCGCTTTGCCAATGGCCGGCACCATGGTTTCTGCCCGGGTAATCAGGCTTTTTAGGGCCTCTAGGGTAATCTCTTTGTCAAAGCCAACAAACTCTACCGTGCTGCCAATGATAAGCTCTCCATTACTTCGTGGCACTAGGTAATGATCTTGCCATGCTATCACATGATGGAGAAACTCAGCCCGGCAGGCCAGTATTTGCCCCTTGGCAGGCTGTACAGGCAGGCTAAAGCCAAAAAGGTCCCCTACCCGCTTGGACCAGGAACCTGCAGCAATGACCACTGTGGTACAATGCACCAGCTCAGCGTCCAAAACGACTCCTGTGATTTTCTCTCCTTGTTGTTTTATTTTGCTTACGGTTCTGCCCGAGACAAGCCTGGCCCCAAGGCTCTGCGCGCCTATGGCCAAAGCCTGAGTAAACTTGGTATTGTTAACATGGTGATCGCCAGCAAAAAGGACCGCTCCATGGAGCCGAGGGGTGAGTTCGGGCTCCTGCTCCCATGCCTGCTGGGCAGTAAGCCACTCCACAGCCAGCCCCTGTTTTTGCCGCAGTTGATACAGGCGGTGCAGTCGCTTTTCATCCTTCTCATCTTGGATCAGGCTCAGCAGCCCCCAAGGGAGATACTCTGCATCAATGCCAGTGAGGTCATAGAGCTCCTCCACAAGGGGCTGAAACATCCTCAGGCTTGCCAGCTTGAGCCCGAAGGCGGGCCCCGTCTTAGATACGCCGCTCGCCACTGCTAGGACGCCTGCAGCCGCGCTTGAGGCCTCCATTCCTGGCTGTCCTCTCTCAACCACAAGAACACTGACCCCAGCTTTGGCAAGGTTATAGGCAAGGGCGCAGCCAATAACTCCCCCACCAATGATAACAACGTCTGTGGTTCTATTCATGATCGGCTATTATAACTGTATCTTTGGAAAATCAGTTCATTCTCAAAAATGAGCAGGCTGCTCAGGCTCCGCCACGGAAAAATATAGCTGCCTGGTTTTCTCGCCCAATCAGCTGCGCACCGAACTTGATTTCAGCCGATCCCTCTTCCGGATAGCGCTGGCCAATCTCCTCCCCAGTTTGATCAAACCACTCAATGACTTCCATGAATTGTGACATGGTTCCCCTTTATTTTGCTGTGAGAATATCCTGTCGAGTGGAATATGAGTCCTCCGTTGATTTTTTATCATAGTTGATATATTCAACAAAGTGATATATTCTCATGGATTGGCTCGAAGTCATCCGCAACCTCTTTCCACGGCAGCGTGCTGTTGAACACAATCCAGAAACACCTCGGTACTCGCGTGCTCGCAGCAAGTTACGGTATGTGTTGGAGCGTGGCTTCTATCTTGGCGAACGCCAAAATCCGTTGCACGAAAACTCGGTTGAGATCGCTGTATGGGCACCTCCCGGACATGGCAGAGGTTCTGGTTATTACTGCTGTTTTCGCATCTTTCTTGAGGACAACGAGGTGACATTCACTGTGCTTTTCTGTTTTTATGACGGTACGGAAGGTGCGCCTGGGTTTAAGTCTATTGATTCCGCTCGTGCTTTTGCAGTTTCAAATGGTTTTAATGGAGAAAGATATGAAAACCCTCATTAAAAAGGACTACCCATACCAAGCCGCGGGGCGGACTTGGGCTGTGCCGCAGTTACGCCTTGTGACCATGCCAGATGGGACAGTTGCGATTCTTGAGGAGGAGATTGACCGAATTCACCGGGCTATTGCCAATGAGATTTGCGGCAGTCCTGACAACCTGTCCATGGAAGAATTAGAATTCCTTTGTGACATAACGCAGACTTCCTTTACAGATGTTGCTGACTATTTAGGCGTGCATCGAAGTACGCTGACGAAATGGCGTAAAACGGGCGAGGTCCCCAGAACCATTATCAGTTTGGTGCTTAAGAAGTGGTTCTGGTTTAAGCTCTTTGGGCACGATTTAGGCAGCAGATCGGTAAAGATTGAGCAACTTAAAGATGAAGGTGTTTTCCTATCCTTTGCCAAGAGCCAAGCCATTGAGCGACACTTAGCAGAGCCCATTGAAAAGATGAGGGCTTAATAATGAGGGTAGAGCTGCCTCTTAATGCGTCCCTGAAGACGTGTAGCCTGGCCTATGTACACGAGAATAAAACTGTGACTTCCCATTTTTCGACCAAATACGTAGACTTCGGGACTCCTGGAAAGGACATCCAGGTCATCCAACCATGATATCAGTCCGATCTTCACTTCTAAGCAAAAGAGGATTTTTAAAGCTTTTCCCATTCTTCCAGCACCAAACGCCGGGTGCGGTACTCGCCGTGTTGCTTGAGTTCCTTTTCCTTTAATACGCGGAAGGTTTCGCCGGGGAAGTCGGGGCCGTAGACGTCCTGGGGATCAAGGATGTAGCGGAGTTCTTCTTCGCTGAGGCCGTAGAGGCGAGCGAAGTAGGCATCGAGCTTAGCACGAAGGCGGGCACTAAGGGATGCAGCTTGTTCTGCTTTACAAGTTCCTCTACCGTTGCCGCCATTTCATAGGAGGGGTTTAGCTGCAGTAGTGCCTCTGGCCATAGAGTGTTTTGGTGTAAAAGCTCCTGTGCAACGAATTCCCGTATTTGTTCATCAGCGATCAAAAGGAAACTCTGCACATACTTGCGGTACGCCTCAAGTATGTGCCTGTGCATATCGAAGATATTCATGGGCCAGTACCCTCTTCAGAACAGTTCAAGCTGAGCCGTTTTCTTTTTTACATGGTTAACCCGAAGCTGGGTGAGTTGTCTCTTAAGAAAACGCTCTTCTATATCGTCCAAGTAAGACGATGGAGCCATTGTCCTTACTTGGCCTCGCCAGAGTCGTTTACTCGCATGGCAAAGATAAAGCCTGGTTTTCGCCCGTGTCATACCTACGTAGAAAAGTCGCCGTTCTTCGTTGAAGTCCGTTTCCCTGGCCTTTCCCCACGTGAGCGGAAGGATGCCCTCTTCACACCCCACAATGAAGACCACCGGGAATTCTAAACCCTTGGCTGCATGGAGCGTCAATAAGGATATACGGTCTGCCCGCGCATCCCACGTGTCCACCTGCACTCCCAAGGCCAGCCGGGAAAGAAATTGCTCAAGGTTCTCCCCACAAGCAGACGCCAGAGGCTTCAAGAGTTCGAGAGCCTCTAGGCTGGCCGTGGTCTCTTGCCATGATGATTCCGCTTCAGCGTCTTGACGGTTTTGGTTAGCAGCAGCTTCGAGCTGCTCACAAAGCGCACCCCTTTTCTGTCCTTGGAGGATTTTGTTGATAAGGCCTGAAACACCGGGATGGTCCATGAGGGAAGCATGCGAGTACTTCTGGAAAGGCATCCCTGAGCGTCTCAACGCCTCTACAAGCACCGGTGCCTGGGCTTCCGTACGGTAGAGCACAGCAAAATCAGAGAACGAGAAATCACCCTCTTCACCGTCTGCTGATCGTCCGCTGTCGATAGAAAAGAAACTATGCCCTCCGATTATCTGCTCGATTGCCTGCACCACGAATTCTGCCTCTGCGCCCTCGGTGGGGGCTGCATGGAGGGTGATGAGGCTGGGGGTATCTTCAAGTACAGGGACGGATTCTTGTTGGGAGCCGGATCGAGCGATCACCTGGGAAGATACCACAACAATGTTTCGATCAGAACGATAGTTGCGAGTCAAACGAACCACTTGAGCCTTGGGGAAGTCCTGGTGAAATTGCTCGAAAAAGCGCACATCGGCTCCTCGGAAACCATAAATGGCTTGGTCCGGATCACCAATGGCACAAAGATTGCCATCCGCAGGCACAAGCTGCTTTAACAGACGAACCTGCTGTTCGTCGACGTCTTGGTATTCATCAATAAACACCCAGGGATAACAACGCTGGTAATGGGCCTGCAAGCCTGGATCAGATTCCAATACGTTGACCGCTCGCCCGACCAGATCGTCATAATCCACCAAGTTAGAGGCTTCTAACTCCCGCTGGTAGACCTCGAAAGCGTGGACAAGTTTTGCCGTCATAGGGAAAGTTTGCTGGCGTTTCGCCCGTGTTATTGCCGACAGCAAGCTGTGTGCCTGGCGCTCGGAAGCGCCTAAAGCCTGCTGCAAGAGAAGTAGACGCTCTGATTCGGCTACAATACGAAAGCCGCGCTGCAGACCGGCCACATTCCAGTGTTCCTGGAGAATGGAAAGACCCAAAGCATGAAACGTGAAGATCGGGATGTGCTCCCAGACGTTGGGGAGCAGAGCCTGCAGGCGAGCGCGCATCTCGTCTGCTGCCCTTCTGGTGAAGGTGATAGCCAAGCAGTGGGCCGCCGGTACGCCGCGGTTCCCTATGAGGTGGGCAATACGGTGTGTTAACGTCTTGGTTTTACCAGACCCGGGCCCGGCAATGATCAGGAGAGGTCCTGAGAGAGTCTCAACAGCCCTGCGCTGGTCTTCATCAAGCTCGGATAAGACATCGAACTCTTCTGCATTCTGGTGCTGGGCTTTTTTCCTTTGAGGGATCTTTCCCCTGGTATTAACCTTCCTCCCTTCTTCGGCTTTCCGCTGTACAGAATCTGCCGGGAGGCCGCTTTTTTCTTTGATCGGGGGTGTAGACTGTTCATTGGCAAATAATGAGGTACCGGCCGTATGCTGGCGCAATTCGTCCCGGTGAAAAAGTCGAATGATGCCATATTCGCCATCAAAACCTGCCTCCCGGATCACTTGGTGCTTGCGCAGGCGAGAGATGGCCTCAGCAATCAAGGATGACGTTGCTTGGCGAATGTCGTCGAGCGGAACATTATTGAGCAGCATCAGCTCAGGCCCAAGTTGGCCCAGTAAATTTTCATAGTGTCGGGCCACACTCTGACTCTTGGCTCCAACTTGATAGATCTCCGACAGTACTTCGGGCAACGGCACCAGGCTCTGCACTTTGCCTGCGGTAGCAGGAGACCCCTCTTCTACCCGATCGGCCAACTCCTCAACGCGGTGCATGACCCCAACAGTGACCGGCTTACCACACACCGGGCAACGCCCGCCGACTTCCCGGGTCTCTTGGGGGGAAAGCCGTATGTTACAACCGCGGTGTCCGTCCAAGTGGTATTTCCCCTCTTCCGGAAAAAACTCTACAGTGCCCTCGTATCCCTGGCCGGTTTCCAGAGCCTTACGAATAGAAAAATAGTCGAGAGCTGCATCAAAGACACAGGCTTCTCTTCCCAGTTTTTCCGGGGAATGGGCATCCGAATTGGATACCAGCCGAAAACGATCTAAAGACGACACCCGCCAATTCATAGGCGGGTCCGACGATAGTCCGGTTTCTACGGCAAAAATGTGCGGCGCCAGATCAGCATAACACTCGTCGATCGAGTCAAAGCCAGACTTCGAGCCCAACGCAGCAAACCATGGCGTCCAGATATGGGCAGGCACAAGATATGAATCAGCACCTGACTGTAAGACAATTTCTAACAAATGGCGAGAATCCAAGCCCAAGATGGGCCGTCCATCCGAAGCCAGATTCCCAACCTTGGAAAGACTATGGATCACCCTCTCGGCAGAGGCAAAGTCAGGAACATAAATGAGATGATGGATTTTGCGGGTGTACTCGCCCTTCTTGTAAATGGTGGATATCTCTACGGATAACAGAAAACGGGTGGGGCCATGGCAGGCCCGGGGCAGTTTATTTTCGATTTCTCTTTCCTGGTCTGGCCGCAAGCGAAACAAACCAGGCTCCGCAGGAACCAGTTTCTCTTTAAGTTCAGCTAGCCAGGCCGGATGGGTGAAATCCCCGGTGCCGACCACGGTAATCCCCTTCTTGCGAGCCCAAAAAGCCAGGTGTTCGAGGTCACAATGCTTGCTTGTAGCGCGAGAGAGTTTGGAATGAATATGCAGATCGGCATAGAAAGCCATGAGAAATTCTCCTTATGCTTGGTTTCCAAAATGTCCGGTCCCGATACCTTAATGTTCATCACGCTCAAGCCACGCCACATCAGCTATGTCTTGCGGTCGTCCCACTGTTTTCTTGTTCTGAATCAGATGCGAGCGTCCAATGACCGCAACCGTTAGGTTTTCGATCTCAACTCGGTGAGCATTCTCGTCGGAGCAACGAATCCAGATATCCAGGTCGCCGGTTGCGCGGGGCAACCCATGCGCAGCCAGCGCATAAGCACCCACAAGTAAAAACTCAGCGTTTTCGTTGCACAACGCGGATAACATGTCGCGGAAGTCGGGATTCAGCAACGGTTTCTCCCTTGAAGGCCCACCCGTCGAGGGTAAGTTGCCACATCATCCCCAGGCGCTGGGCTGGGGTTGTGGTCTGCAGGTCCGTCTCGCTTCCCTGGTTAGCCTAGTTAGGTTAGCCTGGTTAGCTGGGTGTCGCACACGCACTACGCGGTTTTTATAGCTCACACCGTCAACCTACTTCATTCTCTTCCACAGGGAGTAATCTTTAACTAAGTACCTGGACAGATATGTTTGCAGGTCTTATATGCCCCTTCCCCTCTGGCGGGCAATGGCATTAAGTTAATGAGCTAAGTGTGGCAGAGAGAGTAGCCAGAGGACTTGACCCCTTATCAAAGCCACTGTGATTATCTGCTGCTAACACTGACGTTCTATACTTCACACCAGATGCGCTAGCGTCTCGTCGAAGTGCTTTTTCAGATATACGGTAAACGGTGTTCCACCGGTTCCGACTGCAGCCGTTTTCTCACTGCGTGCAGGCTTGAGAATATATGTCGCCGCATATTCGAGGTGGAGTCGACGAAACTGATAGAGGGCACGGATACCCTCATTGTATGCCTCCCGTAACGAGGGCGCGGCGGACCTGTGCCGTAGAACATACTGGCGAATAGATGGGCCGCCTTCGATCGTTTCAATAAAGGCCCGATCCTGCAGTGGCATGTAATGGCGTATTTCCAGCAAGTAGGCGCGCATTTCGTCAAATTCGTGTTCAATGCCGAGTGCGGCATCAAAGGCATAGATAACGCTACTCTGGGCGCCCGTTTCCCCCCGGAATTCCTGAGGCTGTCCATTGTATGCCTCCACGCCTTCATAAAGCATGCCGTTGGGAATAGCCGGATTGTTTTTCCAGCCGAACATATAAGGTCGCACCCGGTGGTAGTAAATGTCTGGATTACATCGTTCAGGCATGCGGCGAAGAACAACTGCCATGATCAGCAGCGTTGCCGCGAGGTCGAGTAGGTATCCCTCCAACGCGCGAGTATCCTCCCGAATCACAGCCTCTTGGGCAGGCAACAGCACGGACAAGCCTCGTCCCGCTTCTGCTTCAATGTTAACATGTACCGTCACAAACCATTCTTCATCCATTCCCCCAAGGAAATTCTGAATCATGGCCAGGTTGCCAACCGAGATCGGTCCCTGCGGTTCAATACGACGCCAGTTGTACAGTGTCTGCGAGGCATAAGTCAGCATGGGTGGGCGACCCAGATGCGTTGCCACCTGATGCCAGGCAACAGCCAGTGGTTTGGGGAGGCGGGTAGCAATGGGATGGTCGGGCGCAAACACATACAGACTGGCCATGAACGACAGCATAGTCATCGCACGTTCATACTCTCTCTGGGTGCGCAATTCCGTGACCGGAAATGGTGGCAGCTGCTCGAGGGTCGGGCGGAACGAGGTGCTTAAGGCTAGCTTCGAGAGATTCTGCGCCACGTCTTCCCAATCCCCAAACGGTTCAGGTAAGCGGGTAAGCGGATCGTCGGTTGGTAAAAATCCCCGCGACCAATCCCGGTCTCTCATGTCCAGGTCTTTCTCATGGTTAGCGAGGTACCACACGTTCCCATGCCAGGGTGATGGGTCGAAGGATATAGTTTGGCAACATATTTTTTATGAGGTGGCTATAAACCCTTTAGACTGCGAGCCTACGCGAACAAATCATCAACCGGCATTTCCCAACTAGGGGTCTTGCACTCACATAACAACCTCACAGCCAAATCGGACAAAACAGTGTACAACAAACAGTCAGCCCTTAGCGAATAACTTAGCTGGCAGCGATCTGCTGTAAGTAGGCTTTAGCACCCTGGGCTACCCAGTTAGTCCAGGGGGTTAGGAAGAAGCGTACACCAGCATCCAAGTAATGCTTAACATTCTGGTCGGTTACCAGGGTGCCAGCCACCTTGTCCGCCTCAATGATCTGAGCCAGGGTACGGTCAATGACCGCTTGTACCTCGGGATGCGTGTGGTTGCCAATATGTCCCATAGTCTGAGCTAGATCAGAGGGAGCCACAAAGAAGACGTCAATATGATCGACTGTAAGGATGTCAGCCAGGTTGCCAACGGCTTCAATCTCCTCAATTAATACTACCACCAAGGTCTCATCGTTGGCACGCTGGAAGTAGTCCGGAGCCCCATAGGACTGGCGACCACCATACATACCACGGCAACCTATAGGGGCATACTTTGCGGCTTGTACAACCTCATGGGCCACCCTCCGTGTATTGGTATGTGGTACCACAATCCCCGTGCTCCCGCGGTCGAGAGTCCGCATAATGAGACCGGCATCATTCTTATTGACCCGCGTTACCGAGGTCATGTCCCATAAGTCACAGGCCCGAGACATATCACCAATCTGCTCCCAACTAAGGGGGCCATGCTCGCCTTCAAGCCAGACCCCGTCAAAACCAAACTGGCCTAGAAAATCGATCATATCGGTATTGGCATGACCTGTTACTATGGTTACGGGCTGTCCTTGTTGCAATTTCCGTTTGGCTCGGTTTTCGCGCATCATTGTCCTCCTATAGTAGATAGAATAATCTAGAAAATAGCCATGGGTTGGCAAGGCGACCCAGTGCTGCCAGCAATACGCAGAGGTACCGCGGTGAAAAGAAACTCGTAGCGGTTTTCCTCGGCACAGGCGGCAACCAAGCGTTCGGGATAAGCATTATCAATCAGGCACAATCCTAGCAAGGGAATCCCTAGGTGGACGCCAAATTGGAAGCCCTCATAGCCAACCGGGCGCTCATCCATCAAATCCCAGACAATAGCAGCCACATTGTGCTGGCGCAGCCACTCCAGGCAGGCAATATGTAGGCCGGGACGCACATTAAGACTAGGTATGCCTCGTTGGGCAACCGGCGGTGCCGCATTGGCCACGCTGGCTTCATAGGTTTCCCGACCGCTACGCACCACCACCACATCGCCTGACTCAACCTTTACCCCAGCACGGTCTGCGGCGGCATCCAGATCAGGAGGGGTTACTGGCTTGCCAATGCCAACGTAGCCCTCCTCCCGGGCAGAGGCAACATCAAGGAGCACACCGCGGGTAACTACCCCCTCGAACCAGGAGTCCAGAGCACCCCAGGTAGCTCCGCCTTGGCCAATGTTTTCTTCAAAGCTGCGACCGTTATACAGCTTGCCTTGATATTCCACATGACATAGGGCGTCCATGTGGGTTACCGTGTACCCATGATAGATCATACCTACGTAGTCGACCGAGGCCTTGGAAGTCCCGCGCTGCACAGGATAGAGCATATGGTAGTCTAAGGCCGGTTGAGGGGTGATATCCCGCGACAGCGAGACCACGCGTCCGCTATACGCTAAGGCAACCGCAGCAGCCTGCTTCTCAGGGGTAATCAGGTTAAGGGTGCCTCGTTGATCGTCATTTCCCCAGCGGCCCCAATTGTTGAGACGCTCAAAATAACTCTCGACCTCGGCCTGCGTTGGTGGTGTCCACTGCGCCATATTATGACCTCCTTATTCTCTTTTACTTAACTCCAACCATACCTGCAAACAAAAAGCGCATAAAGAAACCTTTCAGCTGGTAGAGCGAAGAGGGTTTTCCCCTGTCAAGGTAAGTGAGAGGTTCTTTAAGGTATTATTTTATTCTTGGGGAATACGGTTTCCCGCTATCTTCTCGCCAAGTCTAGCCCCTAGCAGTGCCAGCCAAAAAGCTATTGCCCCTCCAATTAGCATCTTGGTGAGGCTAAAGCGGATAAAGCTATAGGGGGTGAATAGAGTGAGGCTCAACATCAACGTCACAGATAAAAACGCGCCCGCAGCAGGTTCGTGAATGCGCAGCCCTGGAGAGATTAGGCCAATAATAAGGCCGCCAATAAAGTAGCTTACCAGATTGAGCAATCCCTGCAACGTGAACCGCAAACTGAGAGACATGAATCGGCCAATGACAACTTCTCCTATCAATCCCCCTAATAGAAGTTCCACGCCAAGGAAAAGGGCCATACTAGCCAGCACCCACCTGAGGGCAAAAGGCTGATAGCTTTTGTGCTTCATTACAACCTTCTTCTGATTCTTCTGACACCTAATTTGAAGATGTAGCTCAAAAGTAACTTCCCATGAATTTGTTCATGCTTGGCTGATAGTATAACTTCTTTTACTTAAACCGGCCGATCTCTTCAAGCCAAAACGTGCTAGAGAAAGTCCTGCGACATCTAATAATGACCATTGTCTTTGAGACCGCTCTGGGACTGTGGTATGATATGATTTTCATCCTTTGTCCCTTGACGAACATTTTATTCATATTCCCATGATAAACATTTTATTCTTCTTCAAGAAATTCACACATAGTCTGCGCAAGAACAATCTCGATAAGATTATTCTTGTTCTGCTGTTAACCCTCACAGGGGGGATAGTAGGGATCTCCTATTTTGAACCAACGCTTTCTCCCCTCGACTCTCTATGGTGGGCGGTTGTAACGGTGACTACGGTGGGGTATGGAGACATTGCCCCTACTACCCCGGGGGGGTAGGGCTGTGGGCGCGTTGCTCATGATTTTTGGTATTGGCTTTCTGGGGATGTTTACTGCTACGCTAGCCAGCATATTAGTCGAAAATAAGTTCCAGGAGGGCAAAGGAATGAAGCCGGTCAAAGTCAAGCCTCACTTCCTCATTTGTGGGTGGAATTACAAGGCTAAGGAAATTATTGAGGAACTGCGGGCAGATAGAAAAGCAGAGAACTGTCCCCTTGTTGTTATTGCCGATATACCGGAGAAGCCGGGGGAGGCCAACAACCTCTACTTCATCAGCGGCGTGATCACACGAGAGACCCTGGAAAAAGCCAATATCAAAGAGGCCCAGGTGGCCATTGTACTGGCAGATGAGAGGGTCGATTTTCATGCACGGGACGCCAAGACTATCTTGGATACGCTAACGATTAAAACGACCAACCCACACACGTATGCGTGCGTTGAGATCGTGGACCCCAAAAATGTTGAGCACTGCAAGATGGCCAAGGCTGACGAGGTCATTGTTATTGGCGAGCTGAGCACCAACCTCCTTGTCCAAGCTGCCCTGGACCACGGAATAACACAGATTATCACCGAGCTAGTAAGTAACCGCTTTGGCAATGCCCTATATAAAATTCCTCCTCCTAAAGAGCTTATTGGTAAGCCTTTCCTCGAGGTTTTCACCTGGCTAAAAACCGACCATGACCTTATCGTCTTGGCGGTTGAGGGTCGGGAGGAAGGCCGGTTTCTTGCCAACCCTCATAATAGCTATATAATTAGTACCACAGATCAGCTGGTAGTTATTGGCAAAGAGAGGCCCTCATAAGGGGAATTGGGAAGAGGGGAGGACTTATCTGCGCAAGTGAAAGGGAACAAAATGTCTGAACATTTCGACAAGGTTAAAGAGTTTCTGGTGGATATGGGATGCGCGGTTGTGCAGGAAAGTACGGAGGAGGAACTTGTTATTGTTAATGATGAGGAGGGTGGGATTAAAAACCTTATTGTTGACTGTGAGGACCCTATTCTGATCCTAGAGCAGATGATCATGAAGGTGCCAGGGAGCCCTGGGGACCTCTTCCGTCGCCTTCTACAGATGAATCGTACATTAGTACACGGGGCCTTTGTGTTGGATGAGGAAGGGAAAACGGTCATCTTTCGCGATACCCTGCGCTTAGAGAACCTTGATCGCAACGAGCTTGAGGGATCAATCGAAGCTCTCAGCCTTGCCCTGGCGGAGAACGCTGAGGAGCTTCTTGCCTACGGTAAGCAATAACTAGACGGAGGTTATTATGGCTAGTGTTTTCAGTCGACTTTTTAAGATCGGACAGGCCCAGGCCCATGCCGCGCTTGAGAACCTGGAAGACCCCATTAAAATGACCGAACAGGGCATCCGGGACCTTAAACGTGATCTACAGGCCAGTATGACCAGCCTGGCAGAGGTCAAAAGCATTACTATCCGTCTCAAAAAGGAGGCGGACGAAAGTAAATCCCTCACTGCTGAGTATGAGCGTAAGGCCATGCTGCTTTTACAGAAGGCGCAGAAGGGAGACCTGGCCCAGGATGAGGCCGAGCGGCTGACCATGGAGGCGCTCAAGAAAAAAGAGGAGTACAGCCAAAAAGCCGTGCGGCTGACGGGGGAATGGGAGGCGCAGGATCGCATGACTACCCAGCTTCAGGGAAACGTAGAGAAGCTAAAATCCACCGTCACCAAATACGAAACTGACTTGGTTACTCTTAAGGCCCGAGCCAAAACCGCGGCCTCAACCAAGAAAATCAACGAGCAGCTGGCCAAGGTTGATTCTTCTGGGACCATTGCTATGCTGGAGAAGATGAAGTCCAAAGTTGAGGAGGACGAGTCGCTGGCACAGGCCTATGGCGACCTAGCTGAGGTAGACAAGAGCGTCGATGACGAGATTAGTGCGGCTTTGACCCAAGGCGCCCAGCCCTCGACGAACGCCCTGGCAGAGCTTAAGGCAAAGATGGGGATCACGGCATAAGGGAGGGCTGTTGGTGAAGCTCTGGGAAAGAATATTTGGCAAGAAGAGTAAGGAGGAGGCAGACCCCCTACAAGATCTTACTCTATCCAAATTAAAAGTAGGCTATCTGCTGGACTATGACCTCAAAACTTGGGAGGTCAAGGGCTATCATACCTACAACTTCGATGGAGATCTGGTTGAGGAGTGGGAACTCGATTCCGGGGACGATCAGTGCTACTTGGAGCGGGCAAAAGATGATGAGGTAGAGTGGGCCATGACCCGCAAGATCTCTCTTTCAGAGCTGGGAGAAAGGATCAGAGAGTATATCGATCAACATGAGGATCCTCCAGAGGAAATTGTCTATCAGGGTACACGCTTCTCCCTGGAGGAAAGCGGGGGCGGGTATTATTACCGAGGCGGCAAAGGCACGGGAGAGGAGATGATTTGCTGGGATTACACAGATGCTTCAGGGGAGAGAGTCCTCTCTATTGAGCAATGGGGAGAGGATGAGTTTGAGGCCTCGGTTGGTAGCCGTGTCCAGGAATACCAATTCACCAACATCCTGCCAAGAGAGGAGAAATAATCCCTCATACTAGTTACAGCAACCATGCTAACTCTTGCAGTAATGCCTTTGCCTCCTTCAAGTCGGCTGTGTCAAACTCCCTCGAAGGAATAAGGAAGAAATCATGAACCGGTAGAGATCGTCAACAGTCGCCTCAGTTTTGCTGCTCATACGCTGCCTCATTACGAACCCCTGATACCCATTACCCAGACAGCCCGTACTTTTCCACCCTCTCGGGTTTTAAGATTACCAGTACCCGAGATTGATTCTTCATACGCTCCAAATATTCCTCTCCTCCTTTCTCTCCCTGATATTTGACCAGGATTTTGCGTGTGTCTTCCCATATGTCTTGCTCTTTGATCTCTGCCTTACCCTCCGCCACCACATAGGAAAAGCCGGTAACATCGTCAATGCAAAGGCTCATGCGAGAGTCTTGCTTGAGATTTTTATACTTGGCCCGCTCGCGGGTAGTAGAGATATAAAACTGTTCCCCATCCCAGTAGAACCAGACCGGCGTAAGCTGGGAAGTGCCGTCCGTACGGATTGTGGCCATGGTGGCGTCGCGTTTTTCTGCCAGAAACTGCTCAAGAGTTCTTTTGCTCTCCTGGGCCTCTGCAAAGATGACCCCCCATCCCCAACTGAGCGCTACTGCCATGGCTAACGTCCATACCTTCCTCATCTGCCTTCTTGCCATAATCTTCCTCCTTATACCAATTCACGTTCCGTCATACAGGATGCCAGGCTGCGGTCAATGTAGGGGCAGGCCCCCGTGCCTGCCCACCCTCAGGGCAACTACAAGGAGTTGCTCCTACGTTACAACGGCTGAAAGCTTTTTTAGTATATTTCCCACTGTCCCTTTTTATAGTATGCCTGCAAAACCGGCGTGCTCTCTCGATTCACCTCAACTTCAGCCTCCATCTCAAAAACCCCTTTACCAAAGTGTACCATAGAAATCATAGCCTCCTGGTTAAGGAACTGGGTCTCTATATTGTCAAAGGGCAGACGGAGGATAGCCTGCTTGAGCGTGGCAGAATCCATAAGCGTGGAATCAATCCCTAGAATAAACCCCCACTCTCCCAAAGTAGGGATATGGTTATGGTAGGGGAGCACACTAAACCCGGCTTGAGCAAGCGTCTTCATAATGCAAAGAAACGCCTTGGAGGAGAAAAATGGACTGGTAGCCTGCGTGACCACAGTTCCTCCTCTCTTTAGATGCTTATGGCATAGGCGATAGAAATTCAAGGAGTAAAGCCGAGCCAGGTCAACTGAATTGGGGTCAGGAAGATCGATGATAATGGCATCGAAGAGAAGGCGGGTTTCTTGCAGAAAGGAGAAGGCATCCTGGTTGACTACCTGGACCCGTGGGTCCTGCAAGGAGTCACGGTTCAAGCGAACAAGCACCGGATGAGAAGAGGCTAGGTTTGTCATCTCCGGGTCAAGATCAACCAGGACTACACGGTGGACCTCTGTATATTTAAGCGCTTCCCGCAAAGCCAAGCCGTCTCCCCCGCCGAGAATGAGGACCTCTTCTCTGTGTCCGAGCAGGGCCAGGGCCGGGTGGACCAGAGGCTCATGATATCGCTCTTCGTCATAGGTGCTAAACTGCGTGCTGCCATTAATGAAAAGCCAGTAATCATCTTGCCACTGCGTCATGACAATCTTCTGGTAGCGTGTCTGTTTTGCCAGGATAATGGTGTCCCGATACCGAGCCTGCTCACCAAAGAGGATAATTGGCTTGACAGTAAGAGCAAGCCCAACAAGCATAGTGCACACTCCTACCCAGAGGAAAGAGAGGAGGCGAGGAGCCTGGAAGCTGGAGCGAAAGCGAAATAGGAGCAGAGAAGCGGTAGCAAAGTTGATTGCTCCTAGAATTATCGGGGTATAGGTCAGACCGAGATACGGCAGGGCCACAATAGCAAAGAACAGGCCGCCAAAAAGCGCCCCATAGTAATCGTTCTCCATCACTGCGGCAATATTGATTCTGAGCTCTTCATAGACGGCATTGACTCTGATAATAAAAGGAATCTCCATACCAATAAGCATCCCGATAATGATAGCCAAGGGATAGATCACAATCTCCAAATTTCTCAGAAAAGGGGCAAGCATATAGGTCACTGCTGCTGAACCGGCGCAGAGCAAGGAGAGGGTAAATTCCAGGAGGATAAAAGTGTCCAGAAGATGGGAGATAAGATACCGGCTGAGCCGGCTTCCCACTCCCATGGCAAAGAGCATGAAGGACATAATGAGCGTCCACTGCAGGACAGCATTACCCAGGAGGTAGCTGGCCAAAGTGCAGAGGACAAACTCGGCTACAATCCCAGCACAACCCGTGGCAAAAAGGCAGAGCTTGAGTAGGCTAGACACACCAGCCGATGAGAAACGAAGCGCCAATGTAGGAAAACATCTCTATGTAGGCAACGCCCAGGTGGGGATTGTCCTGCTCTACCAGCTTAGCAGTAATACTGGCTCCAGGCAGCAAGATCTTGTCAGTAGCTAGGCGAATAGCAGGCATGGCTACAAGACCAAAGAGGGCGTAGGCAGTAAAGGTGGTGAGATTTTCCACCCAGGCCTGAAAATCACCGCTGACCGCATAGCGGATAATGTTACCCATGCCAATAAGAGCCCCGGCAAAGCTCACCCCAACTGCCACATTGTCCTGCTCAATTTGCTCGTGGATACTGTAAGGAGTAATCCACTCATAAATCAGCCCAGTGATAACCAGCACCACTTGACCCAGGCCCCAGAAGGCCAGAGCCGTCCAGATAGTGCCGCCCTCGCCGGAAATAGCTCCGAAAAGGACTAGGCCAGTGGCAACATATACCGCACCCGCCACCACGCCTGTACCGGCGTTGTGATCGCGAATAATCTCTGTGTTGTTGTTAAACTGGTACAGGATCAACTTGTCGTTGATTACTGTGGAGATGTTGAGCAGAACAATCGCCAGAGGACCATAGAGGAAGAGGTCTATAATATCATCGAGTAGGCCGTAGGAAGGACCAACAATGACTCCACCAATGGCAAGAACAAGCCCAAAGTAGTAGCCTGCCAGGGTGAGGGCCAGGGCGGCGTTGTCTTTCTCTAGAAGTTCCTCGTTGACATGAAACTCCGTGTGGATGCGGTCGAAGACCACTTTGCCCAGCCAAAAGAGAATATAAGCAGAGACCAGATAGACCAGGGCGAGGATAAGGGTATCAAGTGTCATCTGCCTTCCTCCGTGCACTGATTACTTGCCAAAGCCGAACCCTCCCCCCCGGCTACTGTAGCCGCCACGACTCACCCGACGTTGGACCTTCTGCTGGAACCGCTCTCGCCTAGCTGTGTCCCGCGCCTGACGACGCCTAAAAAAGGAGGGTTTGGTCCGCTGAGTAACGGTACCGCTGGTTCCATACTCCCGCCCTGTAGAGCCGTAATAGGGACGGGTTGGGTATTGGCTGCGGTAGCTCCGATAGGAGTTGTAATCACTCCGATAGAACATTCCTCCGCCCATGCCCAAAAGATCCCTCATCAACGCGTACTGCCCATAAAACTCCCAAAAGGAGCGACCTCCACTGCCGGTTTGCCACTGTCCATACTGGGGGTTCCCTACATAGTCATACCCTGGGGGATGGGGTGAGGTGTTCACCCCGTCAGCAGTTTTGGAGGCCAGGGTCATACCCAGGAAGTTCTCATTGGCCCGATAGTCGGACTCCGACACCTCCATCCAATCGGTTGTTCTCTCAGTGTCACCCTGAACGATCCTGTAGCGGTGATAGTAGGAGGTGAAGAACGTACCCTCCTCCTGCATGTCTTCCAGGATGATACTATACTCTGGGGCAGAGGCGAGCTGAGCCTGGAAGCGCTCAAGGGGGGGCGTTTGTGAACACCCTGGCAAGAGTAGAGCAAAAGAAAGCCCCAAGATTATTAGGGCTATAGGCAAGTTTCTGCTTATCATTTTTTTATTATCCAACCACAAGGACACCAAGATTATTCTTTATTTTTCCCTTAAGGTATTCGGTTATACTTACTTCTTCTCTTCTGTCTTTATCTTCCATCTCTGTCTCGATTCTCTGTTGTGTCTTGGTGACTTGGTGGTTAAAGTAGCCTACTTCATCATAGTGCGGGCAAAATCTTCAAGCTGGGAGATTGTGCCCTGGGCATCGGCCCCGCTAAAGAATAGAACTGTCTCTCCCACTCCTAACTCGCTAAGTTGGGACAGCCGCTCAGGATCCTGCATAAGGTCGCTGGCCGGGCTGAGGAGTGAAATCGAGAGGCTGGAAAAATCCCGCCCCTTTTGTTTCATTAGCTCCCTCAGCTGGGCCATTTGCTCCTGCAGCTTCTCCAACGGTATCAGGCCCGGCTGCCAGCCATCCCCCAGGTCGGCTACCCGCCGCAGAGCCGCTAGGCTCTCACCCCCGAAAATAATTGGCGGGTGCGGATTTTGTACCGGACGGGGAACTGCATGCACTTCTGGAAAACTAAAGAACTCCCCCTGAAAGTTAGTCGGTTCGCCCTGCCACAGCGTTTTCATAATCTGGAGATACTCCCGAGTGCGCTTGGCTCGCTCTGCAAACTTCTCTCCCAAGGCCTCGAATTCCTCCTTCATCCAGCCTATCCCTACCCCAAAGAGAAACCGCCCGCCTGACACCAGATCCACTGTGGCTACGGCTTTAGCCACATGGAGAGGATTACGATAAGGAATAATGATCACGCTGGTGCCCAGAAGGATTTTTCGGGTTTGCCCTGCTATACAGCCCAGAACAACAAACGGATCGGGGAAGGGCGCACGACGGGGAAAGCCCGCCGATCCGTCCGCCGTGTAAGGGTAAGGGGAATTAATCTGTTCAGGAATAACAATGTGGTCGCCAAGCCATAGCGAGTGGTATCCCAATTCCTCGGCCCGGCGGGCCACACGGGCATAATCATCAGGGGCGGGATTAGGGCCTACTCCCAACGAACAGTGCAGACCAAACTCCATACTCGGTTTCCTCCTTCTAGGTGCTGTTTGTTAGACTCTACCCCTGAGCTTGATACTGTGTCAACAACGGCTGCTCCTCACAAGCGGCGGTTGGAACATGCCTTGTGCTCCGTAGGAGACTGAAATAAGCAGAGAAGGGGCTCTGGGACTAGGGTTAGGGATTTCGGTTAGAATGGACCTGATGCTCCGTAGGAGATTGCAACGCCTTTAAGTCAGCAAGAAACCCCTCGATCACGCGAAAACCCTGATCCCAGAACTCCGGTTGGTTAATGTCGATGCCGAGCTCTGTTAGTGCACGCTCAGGCCGCTGCGAGCCGCCGCTTTCCAACAGGCGGATATATCCGGGCACAAACGTCTCGCCTTCCTCCACGTATCGCTGGAACAGGGCGAGCGTTAATAACTCACCAAACGAGTACGAGTAGCAGTAAAAGCGGCTGTGGATGAAGTGGGGGATATAACTCCAGCCCCAGCGATAGGCGGGTATCATCTCTACACTGTCACCAAAGAGTTTTTCTTGCTCTTGCCACCACAGCTCGCCAATATCCTCGGCACTGAGCCGGCCTTCGCGCCGCTTGTTGTGTGCAACTATCTCAAAACGGGTGAGCACGGTCTGGCGAAACACCGTGCCGTACATCTCCTCCAGTGTGTCACATAGCAGTGCGCGACGAGTTGCCGGACTTCTGGCCTCGGCCAGAAGATGGCGGGTTAGCATGATCTCGGCAAAGACTGAGGCGGTCTCGGCCAGAACTAAGGGCGCATCGTAGTTCAGCAGATTCTGGCAGCGCGACAGGCTGTAGTGGATACCGTGACCCAGCTCGTGCGCTAAGGTGGAAACGTCACGGCCAGTGCCATTATAGCTGGAGAGAATGTAGGGGTGATGCTGGGGAGAGAGCGCAGCACAAAATGCCCCACCGCGTTTTCCCGCCCGCACCTCGGCATCGATCCAGTGCCGGGCAAAGAAGTCAGCGGCAATGGAGGCAAAGCCTGCATTAAAGCGGCCAAAGGCAGCCAGGATCAGGTCTTGGGCTTGAGAGAAGAGGATCTCTTCGGCCTCGGCTGCAACCGGCGCGAACAGGTCTGTGTTCTTGAGTTTGTCTAATCCCAACAGCTGGGCTTTAAGACGAAAGTACTCCTGGGCTAGGGGGTAGTGACGCTCAACTGCCTGCATCATGGCCTCAACTGTCTGCGGGGCAATTTCGTTCTCTAGATGAGTAGGGAGGACTACATTGTCATAATGGCGCAGCTCACACTCGACCTTGTGGTCGAGAAGCAAGTTGTTGAAGATAGAGGTCAGGACCAGAGATCGGCTGGCATAGGTATCAAGAAAGGTAGTGAAAGCCCGCTCACGTAGACCGCGGTCGGGCTGGCGGAGTAATGCCATCACTTCACCGTCGGTCAGCTCGCGTTCCTTGCCGTCAATGGTAAGCTTGAAACGTAAGGACCCGCTGATTTCCGTGTACAACTGCACAAAAGCGCTGCGGCCGGTGAGATCTTTCTGATTGAAGGCCTGCTCTTCTTTCTCACTCAGCGTGTGGGGCTTAAACCGTCGCACCGCCTCAAGGTAGTGCTGATACTCGGCCATTTCCGGTGCGGCCAGCAGGAAAGAAAGTTGCTGGTCGTCTAAGGCAATCAGCTCAAGGGTAAAAAAGACCAGAAGGTTATGGATCTGAGTCCAGGTCTCACGGGTGTGTTGGACCAAGTCCTGGGCTTTAGCGTTCTGGGTATCCGCGGCAAACAGCAAGGAGGCATAGAACGATGGCTGGTGCCCCATCTCAGAGAAGGCTTGATACTCGGCCAAGGCCTGAGCCAGGGTCGGGCCGTCGATCTGACCAGTCTCGATTCTGCCGCGATAGGTCTGGGCAAAGTCCTCAGCCCGACGCCTTGTTTCAGTCAGATCCGCATTGATACGAGGATCGTCCGGTCCATGATACAGCTCACTTAAATCCCAGCTTACACCTTCTGCCTTAAGTCCAGATGTGCTCACGCTTGCTCCTTTTGTCACAGAATAAAAATTAGTCTCCCACTCACCGGTAAGGCTGTAAAGAGGGGCTAACCTCAAGCAGAAATAGGGTAGGCACGGCCTATCAGAAATCTTTCCTAATCCGCGGCAGATTGAGAGTAGACAAGTGTTACCCGTGTCTCCTGCCCGGCCATAACAGAAACCGCGGCTTCTAATTTTCCCAACCGCTCGTGCCACAGGCGGAGTGTGTACTGTCCCTCCGGAACCTGGTCAAGAGAGAAACGTCCGACAACATCGGTTACCGTAGCATAGGGATGCTCGGTAACAATAATATAGGCGCGCATCCAGGTATGCAGGACATTGCAGTCCACCACTATAAGGCCAGGATTACGCAGCTCGTGCTGGACACGCCGCCACACTGGTAGACCAAGGTTAAAAAGTGTCTCTCCAGAGTTCAGCCTAGCATGGGCATCGTGCAGGATGGGGTCGCTATTGCGTAGCTCCAGGCTCTGGCCAAGACTCAGGGTTTGTACTCTAGGGACAAAAGCGCAATTGCGGTTGTCGAGCACTGCCAGGGTTGGAGCAGCAGGTTGACCGGCAAGAATACCGTCCAGCACAACGGCAACGTCTTTGACCTCCCCCTTTGGTCCTACCTGTAGACTCTCATCAGGCACACGCTCACCACAGACACCCCGGTTTTTGTGCACAGGAAGCAACCCGGGCGGAGGCACCTCACCCTGGAGGATTACCTGCCCACTGATTGTTCCGCCGTTCTCCACTGTGATTTCTTCATAGGCGAGGGCTGGAGCCGCGAAAACCAGGACTCGCAGAAAGAGGAGTAGCATGAACATCACACAGACCACTCCTCTACATGGACTCTTTTGGGGTAGAAGGTCAAGCGTGCTCTGTCAGATTCGATTTACTTGGCAGGTGCTGGCACCGGGAAGAAATTGTAAGGTGGGTTGCGACGCACCTTCTCTAATAAATCTGATTTGCTTGACACCTGCTGTCTCTCTGGCATAGAGTCCTTCTATCTAACTCTGCCTAATAAGGAGGGCTGAATATGGCAGAAAGGGGTATGATTTCCGCTGATTCGCACGTTATCGAGCCACGCAACCTGTGGGTCGAGCGGATGGACAAAAAATTCCGCGACCGAGCGCCGCGGGTGGTGCGTGACCACAATGGACTCAAGGGCGAATGGTTTATTTGCGAAGGTCTAGAGCCGCGACCAGCCTCGCTTGCCTTTGCCGCGGGCAAGGACCCCAGCGAGTACAACGAATTTCAAAAGGCCACAAACTACGATAACGGCATACCGGGTGGCTGGGAAGCGGCGCCGCGGCTTAAGGATATGGCCCTTGATGGGGTCGAGGCCGAAGTGATCTACACCACTCTGGGTTTTCGTCTGTTTGGGTTACTCGATGGCCCGTTCCAGCATGAACTTTTCCGCGTCTACAACGACTGGCTGGCTGAGTTGTGCGGCTATGATTCCAAACACCTCTTGGGCTTAGCCCTGATCCCGCTTCTGGATGTGGAGGAAGGCGTTAAGGAACTACAGCGCTGTGCCAAGCTGGGCTTGAGGGGTGCGCTGATTATGGCTTCCCCACCAGAAGGGCAGAGCTATGCCGACAAAACCTTTGATCCGTTCTGGGCTGAGGCCCAATCCCTGGAAATGCCGCTTAGCCTGCATCTGGGCACCGGTCATGGCAAGGAGAGCCGTTATGATGCTAACTTGTTCCTGCGGGCTATGACCATTCCCCATGAGGTCCAGCGTACCTTTGCCACGCTTGTGTTTGACGGGGTACTGGAGCGCTTTCCTGACCTCAAGTTTGTCTCCGCAGAGAATGACATTGGTTGGATACCACATTTTCTTGCCCGTGCGGACCTTACCTTCCACAAGCTCGGCTCTCTCAAGCTCAGCGCGTCGGGGGGAGCCGCCCTAAAGATGTTGCCGAGCGAGTACTTCCGCCGCCAGGTGTACGCCACATTCATAGACGATGAGGTTGGCGTGCGTAATACAGACCTCTTTGGTACGGACAACTATATGTGGTCCAGCGACTATCCCCACCTGATGGCTACCTGGCCACGCTCACGTGAGGCTGTGGCCCGTAACTTCCAGGGTATTAGCGAGGAAGTGAAGGGAAAGATTATACGTGAGAACGCAGCCCGGCTGTACCACATTGATCTGAGCTGAAAACCTTGAGAGATAGCCAGCGTACCCCGAAGTGGGAAGACGACTCAATCAGACCAAAGGACGTTGATGCATTAACGTAGGGGCGATCCTTGTGATCGCCCCGGGGTAGGGGTGATGATAACAGGGCGAATACAAGATTCGCCCCTACCGTAGATACCGAGGTCTCTTATACCGATCCCCTAACTCACCAACAGGATCACGCCCAGGACAATCAGAACTGTGCCGATCCCATCGGCCGGAGTAACACGTTCCACACCCTTCAAGGCAATGTGGCTGAGTGTCAGGGTGACAAGAGGGGCAGTCGAGACAAGTGGGGCCACAACTGAGGCGGGGATGTGTTCGAGCGAGGCAAAGAAAGTGAACATTCCCAGTGTTGAGCCAATACCAGCAAGGCCAAAATACCAGCCAACTCGCCATGACACAGCCAGCAGGCTATGGATCTGACCGGTTAGAGAAAAATATGCCGTATACACAACGGTGCTAGCAAGCATCCCAATACAGGCACCGAGCAAGGGTTGGTTACTGATGCCTAATCCTATTTTGATCAGAACCGGGTTGGTGCTGTAACATAGCGCGGCTAGCAATGGGTAGATGAGATCCTTATAGTTCATGAGCGTTGCTGTCCGGTGAGAAAAACGATACCGGCCACAATACACAGCACGCCCAGGAGAACCTTGAGCGTCATCTGCTCGCGCAAGAAAAGTAAGGCCAATACCGTGGTAAAGAGAGGTGAGGTGGCGATCAAGGGAGTGGTTCTGGCCGCACCCAGGCGTGCTATCCCTAGATAGTTAAACGCCCGTCCCAAACACGATCCCAGGATGCCGGCCATAGCGAACCACGCCGCGGCCTGTAGGGCCACCGCTTGAGTCAGAGGTTGAGGATGAAAAAAGATAACCAGGAAAAGCAAGGGAATACTGACAAGGAGTCCCAACAACACGGCTACCGAGGCGTTAGCATGCGCCAAGCCTTTTCGCACTAAGACTGGAAGCGATCCCCATAAGATCGCTGACGTAAGCGCCAGGCATTCCCCGTAGAACATATTCCTCCTCCGCAGCCCCCCCTCTCCCTGCGGGCCGTACATTGCCCACAAATCCTGGTAGGTTTTTAGCCTCTTCTTCCCTTGTGGAGGAAGATTGGAATGGAAGGGGGATCAAAAGATAAAGCATCTCGACTATAGCGTAAGCGAGGGAGTGATCCCAGCCCTGGGCGAATTTTCTCTTTGACTCTTCTTCAGGTTCAGGTACAATCCGACCGACCGGTTTCCCAGGCTAATAAGGAGGAGAAGGGGTGGCTTTGCCCGTACGCTACAGACTGGTTGGTCTGCTTGCTGCTGGTAGCACTATTAACTATGCCGACCGGGTGAACATCTCGGTGGCCGCGCCGGTAATGATGGCGGCTCTTGGCTGGGATGAGGCTCGTTTTGGCGTGATCTTTTCTGTCTTCCTTATTGGTTATACACTGCTGCAGGTTCCTGGTGGGGTGATTGCCGACCGCTATAATACCTGCAAAGCGTTGGCAATAGCATGTATAGGTTTCTCGGTGTTCACCGCGCTCACTCCTTTGGGGGCTCTGGGCTTTGGGTTGATGCTGGCTATCCGCTTTGGGGTGGGGCTGTTTGAATCGGTCAGCTTCCCGGCTTATGCGGCGCTCAACTCGCGCTGGGTTCCTCGCCATGAATATGGCCGCGCACAGACCATTAGCCTTTCAGGTGCGCATCTGGGCCAGGCTCTTGCCTACCCCATTACCACCTGGTTAGTAGTAACCTTTTCTTGGCCAATGGTATTTTACTTTAACGCCCTTCTGGGCGGAGTGTGGCTGATTGCTTGGCTAGTCTTTGCTACCAACACTCCAGCTGAACACCCCAGAATGAGTCAGGCAGAACTCCATGAGATTGAGGCCAACCTGGCGCCTCGCTCAAAAGTTGCTGTGTCGCCCTGGTCAATGCTCAAGGAGCCGCAGGTACTGCTGCTTTCGTTTGCTTACCTTTGCGTGGTTTATGGCTTGTGGATCATTTATCTTGTGGATGCCTACCTACCTGGTCAAAGGTCGGGGCTTTTCACTAGAAGCCATGGGCCTGCTCGGCATGATTCCCACTATCGCTGGCTTTGTTGGGTTAATCAGCGGAGGTACGTTGTCGGATGTGCTGCTACGTCGAGGCTTTAGTGTTCGTTTTGCTAGAGCTCAAGCACCGGCCCTATGCCTACTGCTGGGAGCGCCTGTTATTGTAGCTGCCCCGCTGGTGCCCTGGGGCAGTGTATCGGTTGCCTGTCTGGCCATTTATATGTTCCTCTCGAACCTAGGCGGCGGTGCCTTCTGGGCCATTCCCTTAGAACTTAATCCTAGGCTTACCGGTTCTATCTCCGGTGTGATGAACGGTGCAGGCAATTTTGCTGGTATTTTTGGACCCATGAGCGCCGGCTTTCTGGTAGCGGCCACCGGCACCTGGACCTTGCCCTTTCTGGTGATGGGAGGGTTAATGGTGGTATCTTCTGTGGTTTACTATTTCCTGGTTATTCCTGAGCCTATTGAGATTAAGACGGGGCTGCCGGAAACGGTAGTGCAAGAAGCACGATAAATATTTACATTATACGGCTGTTCTGTACTTCTTGCAGCGCCTGAGGTAGAGAGAGGGGTAATCCTTTCAATGGATATAATTGGAGGAGGTTTTCCATGCCTACTTTGCCCAAGTTTTCTGATCTTCCTCTAGTCGGCCCGACCGCAGAGCGGCATGCCTGGGGTGTGTTTGGCCAAGACAACCAGCTCGGCACTGTAAATCTGCTTACCCCTGAGCGGGTCAAGTTGGCGGCCACATTGGTACGCACGGGGAGAGTGATCAACTTAAACCTGCCTCTCAATTTCCCCATTACCCTCTATGGCGGACACCGTACCGGGTACAAGCATCATATTGAGGTCAACCGTGGCGGCCGTGATGATTATGTGGACAACTTTGCCATGCAGGGCTCAAGCCAGTGGGATAGCCTGCGCCATATTCGTTTTCGCGAGTTTGGCTACTACGGCGGGCGCCAGGACGAGGATCTGGACAGCAAGGGGGAACTAGGAGTCGAACACTGGGCTCGTCATGGCATTATTGGTCGGGGAGTGCTGTTGGATGTCGCCGGCTATATGGAGAGAGAAGGCACGCCGCTGGACATGACCAAAAAATTCTCCATGGACGGAGAGTTTCTTGCAAGGGTTGCTTGTGCTGAAAACGTTGAGATCCAACCGGGCGATATCTTGCTCCTGCGTAGTGGCTGGCTTGCCTGGTACAAGGGCCTGGACGAGGCCGGACGTGAGGCGCTTAGGGACACCCTACACCCTGGCGAAGGCGGGATGGCCTGTCCGGGTCTTGACGCCAGCCAAGCCACGGCTGCCTGGGTGTGGGATCACCAGATTGCGGCTATAGCTGCAGACAACGTAGCGCTTGAGGCCCTGCCGGTGGAGGTGCAGGCAGGTTTCCAACATCGGCGACTTATTGCGCTTCAGGGTATGCCTATTGGTGAGGTGTGGGAGCTGGACGAGCTGGCTCGGGACTGTGCCCAAGATGGTATCTATGAGTTTATGCTGGTGTCCGCGCCTCTCTATCTCCCCGGTGGTGTTGGCTCCCCACCCAACGCCTACGCCATTAAGTGAGGTGATACAATGAAGCAGGCGCTCAACGGCATGCGAGTCCTCGACTTCACCCAGGTGATGGCTGGCCCCTTTTGTACAATGCTCCTGGGTGACTTGGGTGCCGATGTGATCAAGGTGGAGTCACCAGGAGGCGATGCCACCCGTAAGATGGGCGGCAGTTTGGGTACGGAAAGCTCGGGCTTCTGGGCCGTTAACCGCAACAAACGGGGGATTGTCCTCAACCTCAAGGACCCGCGGGGGCAGGAGGTTGCCTGTGCCCTGGTCACCCGGGCGGACATTCTGGTAGAAAACTATCGCTTTGGGGTGATGGACTCTTTTGGCTTGGGTTACAAGGATCTGCACAAGAGTAACCCGGGTCTGATCTACGCCTCGATCTCCGGCTTTGGTCACACGGGCCCCTACGCTCATATGGGTGGGT
This sequence comes from uncultured Binatia bacterium (SeqCode), assembly GCA_965220955.1. Taxonomy (GTDB): domain Bacteria; phylum Desulfobacterota; class Binatia; order Bin18; family CBDCRK01; genus CBDCRK01. The sequence continues at coordinate 73,442 of CBDCRK010000045.1, forward strand.
TTGATCTAGTGGCTCAGGGGATGTCTGGCCTTATGTCAGTCACCGGAGAGGTTGGCATGCCTCCGGTGAAGTGCGGCATTCCGGTTACCGACTTGGGTGGTGGGCTCTTTGCTTTGCAGGCTATTCTTGCCGCGTATATCCACCGCCTCCGCACTGGAGAGGGGCAGCATATCGACACCTCACTTCTGGAAGCCGGGGTTGCCTTCTCTGTGTGGGAATCAACCCAATATTTTTCCAGCGGTGAGATTCCCGAACCCATGGGTTCGGCCCACCGTATGTCTGCGCCTTACCAGGCTATTCAGTGTGCCGACGGCTACATGACTCTGGGCGCGGCTAACCAGCGAACCTGGGAGCGGTTTGCCCAAACTATTGGCCGGCCGGACCTGCTTGACCGCCCGGAGTATGGGGATAACAAGCAACGGGTGCAGAACCGTCACCAACTGGCCCAGGAGATCGAGACGGTTACCATCACCCAGTCTCGGGACCACTGGCTTAAGGTGTTGGAGGAGGCCGGAGTGCCGTGTGGACCTATCTTTAACTATGCCGAGGTTTTTGCTGACCCCCATGTGCGAGAACGGGGCATGGTGCAGGAGATCGACCACCCTGTAGGCGGCCGCATCCAGGTTTTGGGGCCAGCAGCCAAGCTATCCGAGACGCCGGCTCGCCTTAGCCGTCCTTCACCTCTGTATGGGGAGCATACAGCCGAGGTACTGCGCGAGATCGGATACACGGACGAAGACATCCAGGAATTAGTAGAATCTGGGGTTGTAGTTCTGGATACGTCTGAAACTACTGCTCCTTAGGTAGGAGGTGATTTGCTTGAGTGAACCTGAGCTCCTGTTTGAACGGGATGGCCCGCTAGCTAGGGTGACCTTCAACCGGCCCGAGTCCTACAACGCCATGACGTGGGCTATGTACGATAAGCTGGTGGAGGCCTGTGAGACGGTAGATGCTGACTCGGAGCTGCGCGTCCTGATTCTATGTGGAGCGGGTGGCAAGGCGTTTGTGGTGGGGACGGATATCAGCCAGTTCCAGTCATTTCGCACGCCGGAGGACGCAATCGAATACGAAAGCCGGCTTGACCGGGTCATTAACCGGCTGGAGGCGGTTAGTAAACCTACCATTACAGCCATTGAGGGGTACGCGGTAGGAGCCGGTGCGTCCATTGCCCTGGCCTGTGATCTGCGGTACTGCACGCCGGAGAGTAAGATGGGTGTGCCCATTGCCCGAACGCTCGGCAACTGTTTATCGGTGGCCAATTATGCTCGGTTGGTTGATCTTCTTGGGCCGGCCCGCACAAAGGAGATGATTTTCCGTGCCCAGTTGGTAAAAGCGGAGGAAGCGCACCAGGTTGGGCTGGTCAACGAGGTGGTGCCGGCTGATCGCCTATACGCGCGCGTGCAGGAGGTGGCAACCGAGATTGCTCGTCATGCTCCCATTACTATTCGGGTAACCAAAGAAGCAATTCGCCGGCTGCAGGAATACCGCCGAGATCTGCAGTGTGAAGATCTTGTTGTGCAGGCATACATGAGTGAGGATTTCCGGGAAGGTGTCAACGCCTTTCTGGAGAAACGTAAACCGGTCTTCCGCGGGCAATAGCCCGGCAGTGTGCAGAGCCCGCAAAATCATTAGAGGATTTCTCTAGCTGGACGCCGGCAACGATTCACGGAAAACTGGGCCATTTGCGTAGAACCTGTTTAATTCCAGTCGGTTGGAGGAGTTTTGTGGTTTTTCAAGCCCACGTCGTCACCCACCTCCCCGACTTCTTGACGCTCTCCTCTATGGGAGCTTGCCCCCTTCGCCTGTTACTTGAGGCTGTTACCCTTTGTGGTCCTTAGCTATCTTTTCTATTTAAAAAATTAGGAATCAACAGTGAATTCATGCTAACTTATTGACTTATCTAATAATTATCGATTATATGTGTCTATTTCTTTTCACGTCTGTTCTCGGGCAAGTTTTTGTTTTTATTCAAAATCATCCGTTAAACAAGGAATTACTGGAGCGGAGAAAACTAGATCTATAACCCCTATTTTACAAAATAAGATCGAAACGATTTTCATTTCTACACACTTTTCGGAGGTGACTTTAATGATTAAAACTAGCACACCCCCCAAAATCGAATCTGACCCACCTGAAAAACCCTCTGAGCTGAATGTTAGCAAAATCCCCAGCCCTGTCCTTGTACGGCTAATTGAAGAAGTACGCAATAATGAGGAGATCGGCGCGGCTCACGCATACAACCGTTTTCACAATCGACACAACAGGTCACGGTGATGTGAACTGCAAGGTGAGACGTGATCGAGCTTGACACGATTCTCATAAAGGTTGTCAGCCGTTGTAATATCGATTGTCACTATTGCTATGTTTACAACATGGGAGATACTGGATGGGCCAGCATGCCCAAGCAGATGTCCCATGAAACAACGGTAGCCTTGGCAACCGCTTTAGGGGATCTGTACTGCACACAAAAGCGTCCTTTCGCAGTAGTGCTCCACGGTGGGGAGCCGTTTTTGCTTGGCCCGATAAAACTTAAACGTCTGATCACAACTCTTCGCGATGCTTTACCTCCTGAGACTGCCTTTAGTCTGCAAACCAACGGCATCCTGATCACAGAAGAAATACTCCACGTATGCTCTGAAATTCGAACAACTTTGTCAGTCAGCATCGACGGCCCCCGGCATATCCATGACCGGAACCGGGTGGGCTACAGAGGCCAGGGGACCTACGATAAGGTTATGCGAGGGATTGAGCTTTTGCGTGATCACCGGGACGCAGACTTTTTATACTCCGGCCTGCTGGCTGTCGTCGATCCCTATTCCGACCCTTCAGAAGTTTATAGTTTCTTTAAGATGCTCAGCCCCCCCGAAGTCAACTTCCTGTACAGGGACGGGAACCATACATGCTTTCCCGCGGGGAAAAAGTCTTTTCAATCGGCGGAATATGGTGAATGGTTTGTCCGACTGTTAGATATTTATCTTTACGACCCATACCCGCTACGGATTCGGTTTCTTGATGATTTGATGAGGATTGTGATCGGCGGTACGGCAACGAAGGACGGTGTCGGACTCACCGATTTTGGAGTACTGATTGTTGACACAGACGGGTCTATAGCAAAGAACGACACATTAAAGAGTGCCTTTAATGGAGCAGACCGTTTCACGCAGAAGTGGTCGGTCCATACGCACAGGCTAGGAGAGATACTCAATTCGACTGAGTTCGCGGATTACCATGTGTCGCAGCGGCCAACATCGAGGGTCTGCAGAGCCTGTCCGGAACTTAAGGTTTGCGGCGGTGGGATGGCACTCCACCGTTGGCGAGACGAGAACGGGTTCGATAATCCCTCTGTGTATTGTGCAGATCAGCTATTATTAATTCGTAACATCCGCAATCAAATCACCGCCCTCCGCAAATGCGCATAACAGCGGATAGCATGTTTAATTTTTCCACCTTCCAGGTGTTTACTGCACCATTCAAATATTTTCTTGCCGACGAGGCATTCGGCCATGGCATCAGTCTGTTGTTATTGGAGTGGCTCGAATCGCACGCGCCGTGGAAGCTGGTAATCACGGATTTTTATGAGCAGTATGAATGTAACTTTCTAGACGTGCAGTTACCTGCACACTTATTCTTTCTCCAGGAGCAGACGTTTCTTGATGACATAAAGGGAAGAATAGAAAGAGTGTTCGAAGTGAACTTGAGCCCTCAGATAGATCTGAACGCCCATAAACTCATCCCTAGCCAACGTATCAGACTTCATAACGATTTCATTCTGGGACAAGAAACACATCGCCTGCTAATCCAGTTGAATCGCGGCTGGACCGACGAAAAAGGTGGCCTGCTCATCTTTTTCAATAGTTCAAATCCCGCTGACGTACACAGAGTATTTCTTCCCGGCCATAACAGGGCAGTTGGGTTCGCTATTTCTCCGAATTCGCATCACGCAGTCTCCACTGTGCACAGCGGCGAACGCTTTACCCTTGTGTACTCATTCTACGAACGAGTTGGTCGTGTTTAGGCTGTCTGATCAGATCAGGGCATCATTAGGGCGTAGCGACATTCCTCCGTGGCTGCCGGAACTGACGGATCAATTGGTAGCAGTCGGCTGGGAGCGATTAAATCGAGAGACGGGCCTAACCCCGGACACTTATAGCACGGCCAGAGCGTCGAGTGGGAACGCGAGTGCCCAACTGGTAGTTGTGCGCGACGTGCCGGTCAGCTACGAGTCCAGTGGGATCAGAACATTCATTCAACTGGAAGTACCCACTGCGGATCTCGTACATCTATACGAAGGTACAGGCATTAAGTTCTACACTGCTCAAGAACTATCCAGCCCCACTGTCCTCACTTGTTTAGAAGAAGCGATACGAATCATCAGACACGTCCCCAGCCTTTGGAGAACAGTCAGTGCTCTAGTAAGATCCTTGCATATGATAAAACCAACGGACGATGAACACGATACAAGCTTCAGCGAGCCGCATCTACCCTTCTCCGTATTTGTATCGGTTCCCCACCAACGCATACGGAATGACGTACTGCGTGTAGCGGAAGCGATTGTTCATGAGGCCATGCACCTTCAGCTTACTTTGATAGAGAAGATCGTGCCGCTTGTGGCATGTACACAGCGCAAATATTTTTCGCCCTGGCGGGAAGAGTACAGGACTGCGCAAGGCATGCTACATGCTTTATACGTGTTTAGAGTAATCGACCGTCTGCTGCAGGAGTTACTCTCAAGCCCTCACTTGCGAAGAGAAGAATTAAGCTATGCGCGAATGCGGAGAATCCAAATTGCAGCCCAGATGCGTGAAGTAGAACCTTTTCGCGACTGCCCGGACTTAACAGTCCACGGATTCAATTTGGTAGGCCGGCTGCTAATTTGATTGACTGGTAGTTTGTTAAGCCTGCCGCTTAAGAATGTAATCCTGAGCCATCGAACTATACTCGGCGCTAGGGAGGATTGCGGCTTTCAGGAATTCCCGAGCCTTGCCAGCCAATGATTGTAGTTTACGCCTTCGCGGGATCTCTTTCGCACACTCCACGAGGTCGAGGAATGTGTCTAACTCTCGGAGCTTTTTTAGTCTTTCTTCTCTAAGAGAATTCCTGCGCAGCCCAATCTCTTCAATGGTGGTCTGACCTATTGGGGTCAATCCCTGGGGGGCATCATCCTTGAATTGTATGTGGTCGCGCGGATTCTGTTTGGCAGGGTGAACGAAGAGGGGCTGCTCAAGGTTAATATCATTATGGTGAAAGCGGGCACGGTGATGAGGGTTTGCCAGAGGGAAGAGGGTGTGCTTGTAGATACTGTTACATGGATGACAACTCAAGAGCAAATTGTCCCACTCATAGGCTAACCAATAGTAACCAGGATGTTCCTCGTTACTGTCGTGCGTCTGCCTTACGCCGCTTTTGGGTCGGAAGTGTTCGACGGCGAGATTGATGGGATCGGGATACCAAGTTTCGCAGTAGCAGCATTTGTTGTATTGAGCCTTCAATAAGACTTCCTTTACCTGTTTCGCATTATAGATTTTTTTCTTCAATTGAGGAAACCTTCTCCTACCGGAGAGGTACTCGTCAGGACAAAGATCGAAAGATTCGCAATCCAGCTTGGTCTGCTTGACCCCGCTTCTCAAGAGATAGGCAGGGGTCACACTCGGCTTTACGATGAGGATCATCGCTGTCGGAGTTTAGATTTTTTTAAGAGCGCCGCCGCTTCCCGAATAAAATTCATTGCTTCCCGGTCTTCTCTGCTCTCCGCAGTGTCCAGCACAGCGATTTGCTCTTGTATTTGCCTTAAACGCTCTTCCTCGGTCGCGCTCCGCTGATGTTTGTCTAACAGCGCGTCCCTCTCCGCAAATAGGCTCTCGGTCTGTTTGTCGCGCGGAGGGACGCCAAACAGTTCACTGGTGAGTATTTGATCGACTCGCCAACTGCGCACGACCTCAGGGTCATTTTGTATGATTACTTCTCCGCCCTTCTTTTGAACCACAACTAAATTTGCTGTTGGTGCAGCCTGAACCATCAAGGGACTGTGCGCCGTCGCGATAAACTGGGTGCCAGGGAAAAGCTGAGTTAAATTGTCTATTATGGAACGCTGCCAACGGGGATGAAGATGTAGGTCGATCTCATCAATAAGAACGACAGCAGGCTCGGCCATTGGATTCGGGCTTTTCGGGTAGCGACGATACAATCGTAGTGCCAGATCCATTGTCCACGCCAACGTCGTTTGGTAACCTAGACTGAGAGCGGAGAGAGAAACAAGACCGGAAAAAGTTTCGAAGCGCACTGCGCTTGGTTTTGTAGAGGGCTCCAATATATCGGGGGCGGAAATCTTGATATCTTTGGCAGTGATATCCGGAAGAATATTAGCGAGGAGATGCTTCACTTTCTCCAGCTGATCGTTTTCTTTGCCTTTGTATTCATTCCTTGCCGCGGCATGGTCCAGGTCCTTAAGAATCTTTTCAGCGTCGTAAAGTTCCGTGATGCTCGATAAACGGGAAGCGATAGGATCATCAAGATCACTTTGGGCCAAATTGTCCCGTCCCATTTGGCGGTTAGCGCCGTAAGCAATAATAAACGGCCCTTTGCGCCACCCTCCGAGTGTTTCAATTTTGGGCCTGCGTGGGAGCCTAAAATCTTCAAGCATCCCTTTCTTGGTGAAAGAGGCTTTTATACACGTTCTGAACTTCTTGCTTGTCCCAGTTGGCTCCGTCTCCTCAAGGTTATTAGTAAACGTAAAATGAGGGTCTTGGTATAGGCCTGCTTTGAGTTCTAGTTCAGTTGCACCGCCGGTGCGAAGGAGTCCTTCAAGGACCTCATTTTCTTCATCTGAAATTGCTGGTTGGAGAAATCCTTTGTCCAAAGGCAAAGGTTCATCAGTTTCATCATCATTTTGTGATACGTTGATCTCACGTCTGTCCGCGGGCTCTGGTCGCATCCATCCGAAGCATTGTAGTAACGTCGTTTTTCCGAGACCATTTTCTCCTAGCAAAAGGGTCCATTGCGCCGGGCGACCATTACCGTTAGAGAGGTCTAGCACTTGGCTCGTTCCGAAACAACGAACATTCTCCAGTTCAAGGGATATGAAGTAAATTGGTGGTGAGACATCACATGTGGGCATCTTTTGCTCCTACTCTCTTGACGCTGTCAACGTTGCTGCCTCTGATCTCCACGAGTGTGCCGGAGCCACACAAAACTACCTCGTTAAATGAATTAGTTTTTCTAAGCTTCACGACACAAAAGATAAGAGGAGATACTGTGCCAGACCGGGTTTAGTCTTTCTTTTGGGATGTCGCCGAGTCGTATCGCCTCCTGCTCCATTATGCTTTCTCCTTTACATGACTCAATTTGGACCTACAGATTTCGCTAACAATATCAAAAGTGCTGACACTCCTACCAGGCCTAGCCGGACGCCGGCAACGATTCACGGGAAACTGGGCCATTTGCATAGAACCTGTTTAATTCCAGTCGATTATATCGCCCCCACGCACCCCATCATAGCACGGCACCCTACTCTATGCCCTCCCTTTCAGCAGATAGAGGACCCGCTGAGCAGCGCACCACTTGAGCCGCAAAGCCTGACTTGCTCAGGCTTTTTGAGGGCTTGAGTGGCTAGGGATTGGTTTTGTTCACTAAGCTGGGTGGGGTGATGGGAGAGCACTTTGTGGGGGAACGGCCTATTTCCCGGCTTTTCATTGCCGCCCCCCTAGCCCTGAAGACCACCGCTCTGGCTTCATTTGCCAGCCACTTTGGCCCAGCAGGTCCAGGAAACTTTCGCCCTGGCAGCGATTACTGCCTCAGAGTTGCTCCACGGCGTGCATCGGGCCAAAACGCCGGCCCAACGTAGCCGGCGGGAAGCTTTTATGGAGGGTCTTTTGGCTCGGCTCCCTGTTATTTCCTTCGATCTGGTGACAGCCCGCATTCACGCACGGGTGTGGGCGCAGCTGGCCGCCAAGGGCATCACCGTGGGGCCTCATGATCTGCTCATTGCGGCGACGGCTCTGGCAACTGATTCCACGGTGGCCACTCGTGACACCCGCAGCTTTCCTAAGATTCCTGGGCTATCCATTGTGCAGTGGTAAAGCCTTCTCTCTACTCGGAACTGGGCTTTTTTCTGAAGACGCGTAGCCTTGGTTGTAGTCATTGACGGCACAGAGTGGCTGTGGTGCAATTGGCTGCACGCAAAGGAGGAAATTTGCATGACTTATGACTTGCTACTTAGTAGAGGAACAGTGATCGACGGCACGGGTCAGGCGGAGTTTGCAGCTGATGTTGCTGTGACTGGAGACCGCATTGTTGCTGTTAAACCCAATTTACCGCACCGTGAGGCCAAAGTTGTTCTTGACGCCCGCGGGTTGATTGTGTGTCCGGGGTTTATTGACCACCACACCCACTATGACGCGCAAATCCTGTGGGACCCTCTTGCTACCTGTTCTTCCTGGCATGGGGTTACCTCGATCTTGATGAGCAACTGTGGGGTGGGTCTGGCTCCCTGTAAGGTCACAGACCGTGAAATCCTCACCGGCGATCTAGTGAATGTCGAGGGCATGTCGCTTGAGGTGTTGAACCAGGGTGTACGTTGGTCTTGGGAAAGCCTAGGGGAGTATCTTGATACCCTCAGCGCCAATGGTCTGGGTATAAATGTTGGTGTCCTGGCGGCGCTCTCACCTTTGCGTCAGTACGTTATCGGCCCGGAATGCAAGGAACGAGCAGCAAACGAGAAAGAGCTGCCCCAGCTCCAGACCTTGTTCCGTGAGGCCATGGAAGCCGGGGCATTTGGCTTCTCCACCACGGTCTTGCCCCAGCACTCTGGCTTTCAGGGTCGGCCGTTACCATGCCGCCTAGCAAGCCGCGAGGAGCTGGGAGCTCTGGCCGAAGTGCTTAAGGAGCTTGGGCGCGGATATATTGAGATTGCCCTCACTCGCAGCCCGGGTGTGTTGTCTGACGAAGAGTATGACCTGCTCACTTTTTTGCTCACCCGGAGCCAACAGCCGGTGACCTGGCTGGCACTTTTAGAAAAGGTTGAGGCTCCTGGCGCTTGGAGAATGGCGCTCGATCGGGTCACCCCCCTCTTTGAGCGCGGCTATCTGCCTTTAGCTCAAGTTGCCTGTCATCCCAAAAGCGCACGCTTTAGTCTCAAGCGGCCATTTATCTTTGGCAACTTTGCTTCTTGGCAAGAGGTATTCGATCGATCCCCGGAGGAGCAGAGACATATCTATGGCAGTCCGGAGTTTCATGCAGCCTTCCGTGAAGAAATGCGCCAGCCACGTCTGTTCACCGGCCAGTGGGAAAATCTGAGCGTTTTTACCGCGGAAAATCCGCGGCAGCGTGGGCTAGTGGGTAAGGATTTGGCTACCCTGAGTCGAGAGCAGGGGAAAAATCCCCTGAACTTATTCTTTGACCTGGCTTTGGATGATGATCTCAATATGCAGTTCCTGCTGGAATACTCACAGGTCAATAAGGATATGATAACCCACCCGCGTACCTTGCTTGGTCTCTCTGATGGCGGGGCGCATGCGGACATGCGCTGTGAGGCTGGCTACTCTACATATTTGTTAGGAACCGTTGTCAGAGAAAAGAAGATGCTCCCGCTCGAAGAAGCCATACAGCGTCTTACCTCAGTGCCGGCCGAGGTCTTTGGCGTGCCGTTGCGCGGCAAGATTGCTCCGGGCATGATTGCCGATCTGGTGGTATTTGATCCGGACACCGTGAGCTGTGACAAACAGGAGCCGGTGAACGACTTTCCCGGCGGTGGCCTACGCTACATCGAAAAGGCTACCGGCATTGCCCACACTGTTGTTAACGGTCGGGTCCTGTTCTCTCACGGAGAGCCGCAGGGCACGCTGCCCGGGCAAGTATTGCGGTCGAACATGGCAGAGTGATTTAGTGGACGGTATCCGCTCTACTTGTGGGCAGCGCCCACTCTACTAGTTCTGTCTGAATCTATGCCGATGGGAGAAACACTGGCGCCGCATCCGGTGTTAGCCCTGCGTCGGGTGCTAGGAGTATGGGACCTCACCAGCCTTGGCATCGGTGTGATTGTTGGCGGGGGTATCTTTGTTATCACCGGCTTGGCCGCGGCTCAGTATGCTGGACCGGCGATTATACTCTCGTTCGTTTTGGCTGGAGTTGCTGCTGGGCTCATTGCCCTTGTCTATGCCGAGCTTACGGTACACCTTCCAGCCGCCGGGCCTACCTACGCCCAGGTGGCCCAAACGCTGGGAGCCTTGCCGGCTTGGGTGGTCGGCTGGAATATGTTTCTCCGCGCCTTTGTTGGCGGCGGTATCCTGGCCGGCGGCTGGTCAGCATATCTGGTTGCCTGGCTGCGAGGGTTTGGCGTTACCATTCCGGCCTGGGCAAGCGCGCCACCAGGAGCTTCTCCTGAGGCTCTAGTTAACCTTCCGGCGGTAATCATTGTCTGGACGCTAACCGGCGTGGCTGTGGTGGGCATCCGTTCCAGCACTCTGGTCACCCACTTGCTTGTGGTTCTCAAGATCTCTGTACTTCTACTTTTCGTAGGTATAGGGCTGATCGGAGGCTTGCAGCCAGCTCACTGGACTCCTTTTCTTCCCTTTGGCTGGCGCGGTGTACTTACTGGCGCGGGGTTTGTCTTCTATGCTTATGCAGGCTTTGAGGTGGTTGCCGGCGCAGCTGAAGAGGCACGTAATCCCCGGCGAGATGCACCCCTGGGTATCCTTGGCGCGTTTTCCTTTTGTGCGCTGCTCTACTTGGCAGTGAGTGGTGTATTGACGGGACTTGTACCGTCTAGCCAACTTGGTGTCTCAGCTCCATTGGTGAGCGCGTTGGAGACAAGCGGTTATCGCTGGGCCGGTGGGATCATTGCCTTTGGCGCGCTCTGTGCACTGACTAGTGTGATGCTGGTGTCGATTGTTGGCTTTGCCCGGGTTTTCTTTGCCATGGGACGTGACCATCTCTTGCCAGAAATATTCGCCTCTGTGCACGCGCGCTGGAGCACGCCGGTCGTAGGTACGCTGGTCACGGGATTGCTGATGTCAGTGGGGGCAGCATTTTTCCCCTTGCGCCCGCTGGCTGAGCTGGCAACCCTGGGACTCCTGCTAGGGTATGCCTTGGTATGCTGTGGGCTCATGGTTCTGCGTACCCATCAGCCCTCACTCGAAGTCAAGATACGTGGCACCGGCAGTCGATTTACTCCTCTGCTGGGCATCAGCCTGTGTCTACTGCTTGGCCTGGGGTTGTCGGCGCAAACATGGGTGTGGCTGGGAATGTGGGTGGGGGTCGGAGGGCTAGTGTACTGGCTCGCAGTCCGACACAAAGCGCTCCACTTAGCCTCGATACAGCAGGAAGCAAAGAGGTGAAGGTTGACATAGTATAGGGGCCTTAGGTATCGTGCCGTTTGTCCTAGGAAAGGAGGATGGGTACTTGTTATCACCCAAGCCGGACTGGCTCCAACGAATGTTCCCCTGGGAGCAAAAGACAATCACAGTTAATGGCCGTACTATGGCCTATGTTGATGAGGGAGATACGGGCGCGCGTCCCGTGTTTTTACTCCACGGTAACCCTACCTGGGGCTTTCTTTACCGCGATTTCATCCAGCCGCTTACAGAAGCTGGCTATCGTGTGATTGTTCCGGACTGGATAGGCGCTGGCTACTCCGACCGCCCTCGCATCGACGCTGCACTCACCTTACCCCACCACATTGCTGATCTGGTCTCGCTTATGGATCAGCTCCAGCTCCGTGGCTTTGTTGTTGTTGGTCAGGACTGGGGTGGACCCCAGGGGGTGGGCGCAGCTCTCCAGCGTTTGGAGCGACTTGCGGCACTCGTCTTAATGAATACCTGGCTGTTTGTTGGCCATGTGGGTCGCTTCCACTCCTCGCCGCGGCCTTGGACTACCTGGCATGCTCCACTTATTGGCCAGTTCTTTATGAAGCGCCACAAGGTACTCTCCCAGGCGGGCCCGTCTGCGATTAGTCGTCGCGGCATGACGGATAAGGAGGCCCGGGGTTACCACCATGTCTATGACGAGCCGGATTCAGACCATGTGGTGCTTACCTGGCCGCGCACTATTCCCCTGCGTGAGGGCGACCGTGGCTGGGCGGATATACAGGCAATCGAACGTCGCCTACCGGAGCTAGCTAAGGTACCCATTGCCCTGCTTTGGGCGCCCGAGGATAATGTGTTTCCCATCGAATATGCCAATCGCCTCAAGGAGCTTTTGCCGCATGCCGAGGGGCCGGTTTTATTCGATAAAGCCGCGCACTTCCTGCAAGACGACCGTGGCCCGGACCTAGCTCGCGCAACCGTGGAGTTCCTCAATCGCACCATAGAGGCTAGGCTATGAAATTTATTATACCAAGCACTGAGGAGCTTTCTTATCTGCGGGCTGATCCCTTGTTATGGGAGCAGGAATTGGATGTGCGTCCTAACGTAGCTGAGGCGATTGAGAAGGCTACAGGTATCCGTGCTGGCCGGGTTTACTGGCGCTCAGCACATGATCATTTGTATGCCCTTGAGCTTGCTGACCTGGGTCGCAGCCATTCTTCAATGGCTATAGTCTATGCTCACTGGGATCGCTATGAGCCTCGCCCACCTGAGCATGAGATCGACGCCGACTTGCTCGACTTCTCGCTCTGGGTGGCGGAGATTGCCAACAGTCTCAACCCTGACGATGTGACCAGGGTGGCTCAGTTTGCTGGTGTGAAAACGGCCTGGCCAGGAGGGTCAGTGTGGCGTACACCCGAAGACCGCTTTACGAATCTACCCGACTTTCCCTATAAGCCTCAATATGTGGAGGTCGAGGGCCTGCGTATGGCTTATGTGGAGAAAGGCACGGGTGACCCTATCCTGATGCTCCATGGTGAGCCAACCTGGGGCTACCTTTACCGGCACATGATTCCACCGCTGGCGGAGGTTGGCCGCGCAGTCGTGCCGGACCTGATTGGTTTTGGCCGCTCCGACAAACCAGGGGCAGACAATGCCTACAGCTACAAGTCACATGCTCGCTGGCTACGACGCTTTATTGAGGTCCTGGACCTGCGCCGTATTACGCTTATTTGCCAGGACTGGGGCGGATTGCTTGGTCTACGGGTACTGGCACAGATGCCGGACCGCTTCATTCGCTTGGTGGCTATGAACACCGGCATTCCCGACGGCCGCGCTATGGGTGAACCGTTTATGCGCTGGCGGCGGTTCTCACAGCGACCACAGGGGCTAGACGTGCCGGCCCTGATGCGCCGAAGCATTCTGAGCCGAACTCTGAGCGATACTGAAGTTGCTGCCTATGGCGCACCTTTTCCCTCGGTTGATTATCAAACCGGAGCACTGGTTTTTCCGCGGCTTGTGCCAGTACGTCTGGACCACCCTGGCGCTTATGACAACCGGGTTGCTATAGAGAGGCTGAAACCCTTAGATTTGCCGGTACTCCTGCCATGGGCGGATGGCGATCCTATTACTGGGCCGTGGGAGGCCCATCTACGCGAGATTTTTCGTCATGTTGCGCCACCTTTGACCCTCAAGGGTGCCGGCCATTTTCTCCAAGAGGATGCTGGAGAAGACATTGCTGGCCACATTCGCCGCTGGTTGGCAGAAACTAGCCGGTGAAATTTAATTTGTGCGCACAGCGCACGCTACTTTGGCTGTGAAAATATCCAGTGCCGCTACCTCAAACCATTTGCAGAAGGAGAAATATCTATGTCAGAAATAGGTCTTTTTGAGGCCATGCACTCTATGCGAGCCATGCGACGGCTCAAGCCTGATCCTGTTCCTTTAGAAATGATTCGCAAGATCCTTGACGCGGGAATCCGAGCCCCTAGTGGACAGAACTTACAAGCCTGGGCATTTCTTGTTCTTCAGGATCCCGAGGGCAAAAAGTTCTTCCAGGAGCGTTATCATCACTCTATAGTGGAGCGTTTTGGGAATATAACTCCTGCTGCTGAGGACCGCTCGCCCATGGCCCGAATGGCTCGTGCCGCCCTGTACCTCGCTGAGCACATGCATGAGGCCCCGGTTCTGCTGCTTGTCTGCGGGAAACGGGACTGGCCGTTTTCAGTGCCAGCGGAAAGGCGGATTGGCCATGCTCCTCCGTCGTATGGTTCCATCTATCCAGGCGTGCAGAATATTCTGTTGGCATGTCGTGGCCTGGGTTTAGGGGCTAGCCTGACCACCATGCACCAAATGTTTGAAGATGAGCTGCATGAGCGGTTTGATATTCCTGAAGAATATGGCGTGGTGGCAACCATTCCCATTGGCTTTCCCCAAGGGAAATTTGGACCCGTTACCCGCCGTCCGGCAGAGGAAACCACCTATTTTGATCAATGGGGAAATAGGGGCTAATCATGAAACACGCCATGTTCCTACCCGGTGGGTCGTCTGAAGTGCTAATCGACTGGGCACAGAAGATTGAGGCCGCGGGCTTCGACTCACTGTGGCAAGCGGTGATTGAGGAGGACCTCTCTACGGCCTATCGGATTGGGGCAGGGGCCATGATGTTCAGTGTCTGGGCACGTATTTACGATGATATTTTTGCGGCCCACGGTTTTGCCGAGACTGTGGAGAAAGTGAGGGCTATGCAGCGAACCCCAGAGCGACTAAAAGCGATCGAACTGATCCCGCCAGAGATGATCGAGGCGTTCTGTGCAGTGGGGCCAATCGATCGTGTGCGTGCTCGGGTGAAGGAGCGAGAAGGGCTCCTGGATACGGTGATCCTAGCGGTGCCGGCCACCAGTACAACACGAGAGCAACAGGATTACTACCGAAACAAGCTGCTCGATGCCTTCGCGTTCTGATGCTGAGCGGTACCCTCACCCCAGCCCTCTCCCGCGACCTTGCGGGAGAGGGAGCCGTTAATAGTCAACTTTTTAATTCCCTCGCCCTGGGGGAGAGGGGTAGGGTGAGGGGGATACTAACTAACTAAAGTCTCATGCAAAGAAAGGTAAAACCTCGCTGTGCATGGGTAGGAACGACCCCACTCAACCTGGCTTATCACGATAAGGAGTGGGGTGTTCCCCAGCACAACGATAGAGAGTTATTTGAACTGCTCATTTTAGAAGGCGCACAGGCAGGCTTGAGTTGGTTAACTATCCTTAAGAAACGCAATAACTACAGAAAAACTTTCGATAAATTTAATGCCAAAAAGATAGCCGACTACAATGCAACAAAGATTCAAGAGCTGCTTGCCAATGAAGGCATTGTACGTAATCGGCTCAAAATTGCTGCAACCGTGCAAAACGCCAAAGCCTTCTTAGCCGTGCAAAAGGAGTTTGGCAGCTTTGATGCCTACATTTGGCAGTTTATCAGCGGCAAGCCAAAGAAAAATGCCTGGAAAGCGTTAAGGGAATTACCCGCCAAAACGGCTGAGTCAGATGCTATGAGCAAGGACTTGGCCAAGCGAGGATTTAAATTTGTGGGTGCAACCATCTGTTATGCCTTTATGCAGGCAACCGGGATGGTCAATGATCACGTTGTAGACTGTTTTCGCTACAAAGAAGTATCCTAATCCGCTCTTTTATAATTCAACCACAGTTCCTAATCCCCTGGCTGCGGCTTCAGCTAAGACAGCGGCAGCCGCAGCAGCATCTTGAACAGCCACGCCTACAGATTTGAAAAAGGTAATTTCATTGTTGGATTGACGGCCAGGCTTGAGGCCATTAACGATTTCGCCTAGCTCAGCGTCAATTGTGGCATTGGGGATAATAAGGTCTCCGGCTTCAGCTAGGCAGGCTTCACGAGAGTCAACTACTATTCTGGCCCGGTGTACCGTTGCTGCATCCACTTCCTGCATTTGAGGGGTGAACGAGCCAACGCCAGTGACATGAGTGCCCGATTTGAGGTGATTACCACCAAAAAGGGGGGTAGAGGAGGTAGTGGCAGCAAGAACAATATCAACATCTTGGATGGCCTGTAGGGGAGTTGACGCAATAGTAACGGCAGGAGCATTGGGCCAGGTGGCAATCTCGGCAGCCAGTGTTTGCGCAGAGGCCAGGGTACGGCTAATGAGGTTGACCTGGGTGATAGTTCGGACAGCCATGACCGCTTGCAACTGGGCGCGGGCCTGAACCCCGGCCCCAAAAAGGGCCGCTCTTTTCGCGTCAGGACGGGCCAGCAGGTCAGCAGCCAAGCCGCCGCCAGCTCCAGTACGGATGGCGGTTAGGCTATTGCCATCCATAAAGGCCTTGGGAAGCCCGGTTTGTGGGTCAAGGACAAGGGTAATGGCTGTGACCACAGGCAAGTCCAGAGCTGGATTATTGTTATAGATGGAAATAATCTTGACGCCCATTTCCTGGCTTTGTTGCAGGTAAGCAGGCATTAACAAGGTAACGCCTGTGTCTGTAAGTAGTTGGCCTCGTAGGGGCATGGTAACCTGGCCTGCCGAGAGTTGCCCAAAGACACTCTTCATAACCTCTATAGCCTTGGGCATAGGCAAAGCAGCCTTGACATCGCTAGCGGAGAGAATTCTTATTTGCATGCTACAACCTCAGGTTGTTTGTCTTTATGCCGTTGTCTGTTCAGCAGAGTTACACACGTACCGCTGGCTTGGCAAACCAGAACCGGTTCTGCTAGAACCTCGGCTGCAGAATCTGAGATGTCGGGGCGGGGTTGGATGACTTTCCAGGCGGTAAATTCGACCTTACGGGAGGTACGACCAACATCAGCAATACGACCGTAGACCTCAATGAAGTCGCCGGCATAAACTGGGGCCAGGAATTCCACATTGTCGTAGGCGCGAAAAAGGCTCTCATCGCCATCAAGGCGAATGGCAAGTTCAGTGCCTACATCGCCAAAAAGTTGCAGCATCTTTGCCCCGTCGACCAGATTGCCGCCATAGTGGGCATCGTGTGAACTCATCCGCACCCGAATCATTGCTGTTGGCAGTCCGTTAATCGGTTCCATTTCTGGCATAACAAAACTCCCTTTTTGACTTCGTAACTTGCTTGTCGGTCCTTTTCTATAGAACAGGCTGGTTCTATACGAAAGGGCCTGTCCTGGAAGAATTCAATTTGGTTTGTCTGCTCGCTTGACAGCAATACCAGCCCTGTTCTACTCTTCGTAGGCAGAGAATCGGGCTTTGGACTTGAAGATCTCTAATGCTTGACGTCAACGGAGGCAGTCTATGCTTAGTCCCTACCGTGTCCTCGACCTTAGCACCGAGCGCGGTTTGCTCTGCGGCCAAGTACTGGGTGACCTGGGTGCCGATGTGATCAAGATTGAGCCACCTGGAGGATCGCCCGCCCGCCGACTTGGACCGTTTTATAAGGACGAACCTCATCCAGAACGCTCGCTTTACTGGTGGGCCTACAACCGCAATAAGCGTAGCATCACTCTGGATATCAACACTAGCGAGGGCAAGGGAATCCTGCACCGTCTGGTTGAAGGATCTCACTTCTTTATCGAGTCCGACACCCCAGGTTATCTTGCAGAACTCGGACTTAGTTACAATGATCTCGCTGCGATTAATCCGGCGCTGATTTATGTTTCTATTTCCCCGTTTGGCCAGGATGGTCCCAAGGCAAGCTATGCCGACAGTGACCTCATTATTCTAGCTGCCGGTGGTCCCCTGGTGTTAACTGGTGACGATGATCGCCCGCCGGTACGATTGAGCGTCCCTCAGGCCTACCTGCATGCTAGTGGCGCGGCTACTGTAGCAGCTTTGATTGCCCACCATGAGTGCCAGCGCTCTGGCCAAGGGCAATATATTGACATCTCGGCTCAACAGGCCATTGCTCAGGCAACCCAATCCACTATTTTAGCCGCGCCTCTTGGGGATGCTGAAATCAGCCGTATGTCGGGTGGAGTGAAAATGGGCCCGCTCCACGTACGCCTGGTCTGGCCGGCAAAAGATGGCTATGTGGCCATAACCTACCTCTTTGGCTCTTCCATGGGGCCATTTACACGCAGGCTGATGGAGTGGATGTGCGAGGAAGGTTTCTGCGATGAGGCCACTCGTGACCAGGACTGGATTGCATTTGGTGATTTGCTATTTAAGGGACAGGTGGTCGAAGAATATGAGCGGCTTAAGCGCTTAGTCGAGCATTTCACCAAGACTAAGACTAAGGCAGAGCTGCTGCAAGGAGCGCTTGAGCGTGTGCTTCTAATTGCACCCATTACAACAGTCGAGGACGTTGTGCAAAGTAACCAGCTGGCGGCTCGCCAGTACTGGCAGGCGGTAGATCATCCGGAATTAGGCCAGACATTTCCTTATCCTGGACCGTTTGGACGGTTCAGCGCTGCACCGATTACTTATCGCTACCGTCCACCCAGGATTGGCGAGCACAACCATGAGATTTACATTGGTGAACTTGGTTTCAGCGAGCCGCAGCTCATGGAACTCCAGACCAAGGGGGTGATCTAATGACAAATAACCTACCTCTTAAGGATGTTAAAGTGCTTGATCTTATGTGGGCTATGGCCGGCCCGGCATCTACACGCATTCTGGCCGATTACGGGGCTACGGTTGTGCGCATAGAATCAACTAGTCGCTTTGATGCTGTGCGTACAGTTGGGCCGTTCCATAATAAACAGCCCGGCGTGGAGAACTCGGGTTTGTTTTACAACATGAATGCCGGTAAGACCATGGTCACGCTTGATCTCACCAAAGAAACGGGTCGTGCGGTCTTTCTGGACCTGGTGCGCTGGGCGGATGTGGTGTCTGAGTCGTTCTCGCCCAGGGTAATGGGCGCATGGGGCCTAGATTATGAGTCACTCCGTAAGGTCAAGCCGGACCTTATTATGCTCAGCACTTGCCTTATGGGGCAAAGCGGGCCGCTGGCGAAGTTTGCTGGTTTTGGTAATTTAGCGGCCGCAATCTCGGGTTTCTTTAACCTGACGGGCTGGCCGGACCGCCCTCCGGCTGGGCCTTTTGGTGCTTATACGGACTATATAGCGCCCTGGTTCAATGCCTCGGCGATCTTAGCAGCCCTTGCCTATCGGCGTAGGACCGGCCAGGGTCAGCATATCGATTTGTCACAGGCAGAGGCAGCTCTACACTTCCTTGGACCAACACTTCTGGACTATACCGTCAATAACAGAGCCCGGGGACCTGCTGGTAATCGTGACTTGGACATGGCGCCCCACGGTGTTTATCCGGCGACGGGTGAGGACCGGTGGATTGCTATAGCGGTCAAAAATGATGAGCAATGGCAGGCCCTCTGTGCTGTTATGGGGCAGCTTGAGCTACTCCGCGATAGTCGCTTTGCCACACTAGCAGCCCGTCTGGCTCACCAAGACGATCTGGATGCTATTGTTGCTGGATGGACCAAGGGCCTTGACGCGCAAGAAGCAGAAGTCCTACTCCAGGCCCAAGGAGTTCCTGCCAGCGTGATAAGGACTATGCATCAGTTGTATGAAGACCCCCAACTGACTCACCGTGGACATTTTGTCCAGCTCGAACACCCAACTCATGAGACCACTACTGTTGAGGGGTCGCGTTTCAAGTTATCGCGCACTCCGGCAAAGGTGGATGGCTCAGCACCTACCCTCGGTCGTGATAACCACCACGTTTTGGAGAAGATTCTTGGCTACAGCGAGGAACGAATCACCAAGTTAGCGGCAGAGGGAGTTCTGGAGTAGCTACCCATAGGAACGAGGAAACGGCTTTTGGAGTTCGGCTTTAAGTTCTTCAGGAGTGAGGTCGACAACAGGAACAGGGTGCCTCCTTATCAACCCAAAGAGCTCGTGACGATCTACCCCAAGTGTCTCAGCAGCTTGCCCTTGAGATATATGATGTTCTCTGAGCAAGGCCATGACAAGCGCTTCTTTTATTTTCCTCGCTATCTCCTCGTCACGAAGCTGCATGAATACTTCATCGGGCAATGCCAAATCCAGATGCAGGCGTCTTGGCATCATTTGTCCTCCTTTCCTGTGTACTTGAGGGTATTGTCTATCTTATCAAGAGTAACTTCCTCATCCCTTCGCTCCCTTGAGGAAAAGGTCAGGGTGAGGGGGAGAAAAGACGCTATAAAATTCTTAGGAAACGCCTAATACATCCACGCTGCTTATGTTGCCGCAGCGGTTTCGCTTGCCATTTCGCTCTTGGAGGTTGCAGCTAGGCTGACCGGCGTGTTGAGGTCGAAGGGACTATTGAGTCCCAGTTCATTACCTATCTCCCTTAGCGCTGGCATGACTTCTTGGCCCAGAAGGCGAATACAGCTCATAGAGTCTTTATGACTAACCTTGCCATCATTTCCCCATAACGCCAGAATTGAGGGACGTGTTTCTTCCAAGATAACTCGGAGCTTCTTGATCACCTGCTCAGGAGTGCCGGCAATAAGGGACATGGACGCAAGCTGTTTCTCGAAGCCAGGCATTTGCTGCTTACGACGACCCGCACGAAACTCGGCCAGCGCTCTCCGCGCCCAAGAGCCAAGGTAGCCTGAGGGAGACGCCCAAAGTGGGTGGGTGAGTCCTGTGAATTCCCCCTGCATCCACATGAACTGGCGGGCGTTCTCTATCGCCTTCTTTTCGGTCTCGGCCACATGACAGCGGATTAAGTAGCCACGCTGCTCCGGGCCTGCTTGGTAGCCGACCCTCTCGGCGGCCTCATTGTAGAGCTGCCAAATCTTTTTGCTGTCCTCGATGGGAGCGTTGAGAATGATGTAGGGATACCGGTGCTCGGCAGCCCAGGTAATCGTTTCACGGCTAGTTACCCCAGGAATCCAGATACGCGGGTGGGGTTGCTGAAAAGTCATCACCCAGGGATTAACCACCCGAAGCTGATAGTGAGTTCCCTCCCAGCGGAACGGTCCGGGCTGGGTCCAGGTTTTGATAATCAGGTCATGGGCCTCCTCGAACCGTTCACGATTATAGGCAGGGTTAGCGTTTGCAGCCAGGGATTCAACCCCACCCCCACGGACAAATCCTGATACCAGCCGTCCCTTGGAAATCATGTCAATCATGCCCAGCTCCTCGGCCAGCCGAACCGGGTTATCGGCAATTGGTAGAGGGTTACCTAGGAGGACAATTTTCACCCGTTTGGTCATGGCGGCCAGTATGGAGGCAAATATGTTACACTTGGCTTGCATACAGAAGGGAGCATTATGGTGCTCATTGAGCATAATGCCGTCAACACCAACCTCCTCGGCATAGAGGTATTCCTCCAGCCGTTCGTGGTAGAGTCGGCTGCCTTCGACTGGATCGAAGAATTTGTTCGAAAACAACAGAGCGGTGTAGCCGAACTTCTCTCCTTCTTCCTCCGGGTAAGTCGACATGGGTTGTTCCGTAAAGTACATGAGATGCATGGCTGCCTCCCTTTTGTGAACAGTGAAAAGTGATGAGTTGAAGAACAAAAGATTCTCAATTCTTAACTCTTCATTCTTAATTCCTAACTTAATTCTCAACTCCCCTGGATGAACTCAATAACCAGTCTCGCCAGTTCTTGTGGCTTCTCGACCTCAACAAAATGGCCACAGTTGTCAAGAACCTGCAGCTTCGCGTTCGGTAGTGCTTGCAAATAGCGTTCTCCGCAATTTAGGGGAACAATCCGATCTTCTTTGCCCCATACAATAAGCGCAGGGGTCTCGACCCCTGGAAGGAGAAGCGGTAGGGTCTGGTTAAACATATAGGGCTTCCAGGCGATTCGCGTGGTCATCTCTCGATTAATTTCCCAGATCTCCAACCGGTCCAGGTCGGGCTCGCTCCCGTAGAGCTGCTCGAATTTGCCCTGATCATGGAATCCCGCCTTTACATAGTCTGTGGTGTAGATTAGGAACTGATCTAATATCTCTCCCTGGGTAGGTTGGACACCCATGGCTCCTACCAGGACGAGCCGCTTGAGTTGGTAGTGGCACATAGTAGCCATCTCAGCAGCAATCCATCCGCCAAACCCTAAGCCAACCAGAGAAAGTGAGTTGAGCCGCAGGTCTTTAAGCAGCCACTGGTAAACAACTGCCAGATCCCGCACGTTGCGCATCCACTGGGGACGTTCTGACTTATTGTAGCCTGGGTGCGAGGGGACGTACACGGTAGAGCGCTGCGCCAACTCTTCGTGGAAAGGAAGCCAGCCAGGGTTTCCCACATCGTGAGGCAAAATGAGCAGGGGCTCGCCCGTACCACCCTTGAGGAAATGAACCAAGCTTCCGGCTATTTTTATAGAGTCCTCGGTCCATGTCTGCGAAGTCAGCGTCATAGTCGTCTCTCCTTCTCTTAAAGGTAAACGGGCTGAATGCTCACCGCCAAGGACGCTCGTATAGCGACCGTAACTGGGTGCTTCTAGTGTCAATCTCCTCTTTTGTAAGAAAGCCTTTCTCAACCAGGAGGGTCTCAAATGCAGCTAACCAGCGTTCGTAGTAGGTCGAATCTACCTGGTGACGCTCCGCAGAGGTAATCTTGGCAATCAGACGGTCGCAAAACTCATCCCATTGGTAGTATCCCTGCTCACATAGCGTGACTGCCAGGGCAAACACGCAGCCCTCCCAGGGGTCCTGGAAGACCAGGTCCCCACTCTTGCGGGGCAGAGCCGCCTGCCCCTCCATATCGGCAATAAGGCTATTAGAGACACGGTCTGCTGCTTTTTTTTCGCTATTCACTCGGGCTACACCAATCATGGCATCTCGGGTGATAAGGGCTGCCAACTCCTCCTCGTTCATATGTTCGGTGCCGCTCGGGCGCTCAGGAAGCACCAAGTAGCGAGTCTCAGCACTGCTGTTCCAGACGAAAATCTCGATCGTTTCATCAAGGTCAAGACCGAACTCGGGCAAGACAGTGCGAGGCCTGCCACCCACCCTGGACCGGTAGGCCGTGCTCTTATACCAAAAAGGAGGGAGACCCAACACTGGCCAGGGATAACAGGAGCATAGCGTACAAACTACAACATTGTGGACCTTTGGGGTATTTTCTACAACAGATAGGTGCTCGCCCTGTAAGCCTCCAAAGCCAAGCTCAGCAATAGCTGCCGTGCCATCCTTAAGAAGGCGCTCCTTATAGGCAGGATCAATCCAAGCTCGGGCAACCACTTGGGCCCCATTCATAGGTCCAAGATCGTTCTCATAGGTACTCACTACCTGATCGAGAATTTCGCTAGAAACAAAGCCCTTCTCGGTCAAAAGAGACTCGATAGATTTAGACCAAATCTCAAGGGTTTTATTCTGTTCGGGCGTTAGTTTTTTTGCCTCCGATTCCGAGGCTTGATGATCGTGTTCTGCCGACATACGCGGTCTCCCTATTTTAACAACCTACCAAGCCACCTGACCCAGGCTAACAAAAGACCCTTAATACTTCTAGGCCGACTGGCCGGTAGCCCCATGGCCCAACCTCAAACGCGAGTGATATAGGACGGAGCGGGTTCTGCCTATAAACACCCACATTATTCCTTACTATGCTGCAGGATGTGCTTGCCGGTAAGCAGACTGAGATTGAAGAAACTGTGGAATATGTGATCGCAGAAGGAAAGGGTTTGGGTATGGCGATTCCCTACAACGACTTTGCTTACCAGAGGGTTAAGACTATCGAAGAGTTATACAACGCCAGGTTGTGACTCTCGTTTACAGCATTTCGTAAAAACTTCCCTCACCAGGGACAAAAAGGCGACCGTAAAAACGCATAGCATAGGAGTCGGTCATACCGGCAAGGAAGTCACAGACCACTCGTTTGCGGTCTGACTCGGTGCCACTCATCAGTGCCTTTTCGTAGGCCTCGCCATAGTCTTCAGGGAAGAGTCCAATAGACTCTTTACCTCTATCCAGCGTTGCAAACAGTCGGCGGATGATCTCTCTACCCTTATGCCCCAGAGTAGTAACCCTGGGGTTAAAGATCACCACATGCGAGACAAACGCCTTAAGGATCTCGATGCGAGTGCGGCTTACCATCTCAGCCTCTATCCAGCCATTAGCCTGCACGTCCACCGAACTGGCAAACGCGTGGATGAGGCTGCGTGTAATCATCTTGCGCGCAGCTCGCCCGGCTTGCCGTTCGAGCTGCTCCAGCCTGTTGGCAATGCCGACTAGTTCAGTATGGATATCTTCCTCGTCCACTTCCTGTCCGACTATCGTTGTGGCAAGTCTGGCGTTTACCGCCCGGTGAATCTTCAGCGACGAGAATTTATGGAAATCCTCAGTCCGGATAAGCCCAGCCTTTAGGCTATCCTCCAGATCGTGTACCGAATAGGCAATATCATCAGCCATATCCATGATCTGACACTCGAAGCTGCGCTGCCAGCCTGTGCCCGTACGGGTAATGACCTCTTCAATGAATTCACGGTCCCAGCCGTAGAAGCCTTTGATCGGTTTGTTTAACGTATCCGGCCTATCCAACTTATCTTGAGTAGTGTGAGCTGCTTCAACCTCGATAGGCTTTTTATACTTGAGCACCCCGTCAAGCGTCTGGTAGGTGAGGTTCAAGCCTTCATAAGCATTGTTTTTGCGCTCCAGACGTGTGAGGATGCGGAAAGTCTGAGCGTTGCCTTCAAAGCCGCCGTGCTCTCGCATAAGGTAGTGTAGAACCTGCTCCCCATTATGGCCAAAGGGTGGATGACCAAGGTCATGAGCTAAACATATAGCCTCGACTAGATCGGTGTCAGCGCCCAGGTTGAGAGCGATCCCCTTGGCAATCTGTGCTACCTCCAGCGAGTGGGTTAATCGAGTCCTAAAGAAATCACCTTCATAGACACCGAACACCTGAGTTTTTCCCTGCAAACGGCGAAAAGCAGCCGAGTGGATAATACGAGCACGGTCGCGCTCAAACTCCGAGCGAGAGTCCCTCGCATTATCCTTGGGTTCAGGCGTCTGGCGAAAAGCTTCCTCTTTGTATGCAGGCTGTGTCATTGACCTCAGAATAGCACGCAAGCGCTTAGCAGTCAGCCTCACATCGATCCTATTCCGCACCCGGTCCTCTCTTGCCGGATAAGTGTCTAATAGATAAGGTACAGACCAGAGAGGAGAAACTTATGGACACACTTAAGGATAAAGCTTGTATTGTGGGAATTGGTCACACCAATTATTCGAAAGATTCCGGTCGCAGCGAGATGAGCCTTGCGGTTGAGGCTATCAAGAAGGCGGCCGAAGACGCCGGAATTTCACTCCAGGACATAGACGGTATTGCCAAGTTCAGCATGGACAATAATGATCCCGTGGCCATTGCCTCGAACCTGGGCATTCCTGAGCTGCGTTTCTTTGCCGAAACCCCTTACGGAGGTGGTGGCGGACCCGTGGGGACAGTGTTACTCGGTGCCATGGCGGTGGCTACAGGAATGGCCAACTATGTTGTCTCTTTCCGGGCAATGAATGAACGTTCCGGTCGGGGCACTCCTCGTTTTGGCCAGGCCACGGTACGCAGTGGTGCCCCTGGGGTAGGGGGCTACCTCGAACCCTTTGGCCTTTTTAGCCCGGCGCAGATGGTTGCCCTGGCTGCCCGGCGTCACATGCACTTGTATGGCACTAAGAGCGAACACTTCGGCGCCATTTCTGTAGCCTGTCGTAAGCATGCCCAGCACAACCCCAACGCTGTTATGTATGGGCGGCCTGCTACCCTTGCCGACCACCAGAACTCCAGAATGATTGCTGATCCTTTACACCTGCTGGATTGTTGCCTGGAAACCGATGGTGGAGCCGCCGTAATCATTACTACTCCTGAACGAGCTAAAGATCTCAAGCAAAAGCCTGCCTATATCATGGCCGGAGCTTTTGGTGGTGGCGAGTGGAACGCGCAACGAGTGGTGAAGGATGTCGAGAAGCCGGAGACCGAGTCTACGGTTGTTGCCAAACAACTCTTCGCCCGGGCAGGAATTGCCCACAAAGACGTTGATGTCTGTTTTATCTATGACCATTTCACTCCCCTGGTGCTTATGGCCTTTGAGGAGTTAGGTTTCTGTAAGCGGGGTGAAGGGGGAGCATTTGTTTCTGATGGCAAGCTCGAGTGGCCCAACGGCGGCCTGCCATTTAACACCAGCGGTGGTAACCTCTCTGAAGGCTACATTCATGGCATGCAGAACACTATTGAAGCCGTTCGCCAGCTTCGGGGCATCTCCCTCTGCCAGGCGCAGGACGCCGAGGTCGCCTTTATTGCCAGCGGTAATGGTGTGCCCAACACAGCCATGATCCTCCATCGTTGATAGCTGACAAATGATCCGGAGTAAAATACGTTGACATAGATAGGATGAGAGTTTATAAGAAAAACTTCTAGAGCTTAATAGAGGGGAGACGGTTTAGGTCTTCCCTTTTTTTCACTGGTTCCTGACCGGTCGGTTAGGGTGTGTTGTTGGAGGGAGAGGAACACGTGGCAGAAACGGCTCAGCTTGATCCAGCCCGCTTTGACAGCGATCCCTTAGCTAAAGTCAGTCATGCTATTTCTCGTTCGCAGGCCTATCTTCTGCGTGAGCAGAAGCCAGAGGGATACTGGTACTATCCCCTCGAGGCAAACGCGACCATGGATGCGGAGTATGTTTTCTTTAACCACTTTATGGGGCTAGTGGATGAGGGTAAACACAAAAGGATTGCCGAGCATCTCCTTGCTACCCAGTCTGACGATGGTAGCTGGCCACTTTTTTATGCCGGCCCAGGCCATCTTGGCAATACTATAGAGGCATACTTCGCTCTTAAACTCTGCGGTTTTCCCTCTACCCATACGGAGTTACAAAAAGCTAGGGAGTTTATTCTTGCTCAGGGAGGACTGGCCAAGGCCCAGGTCTTTACCCGTATTTTTCTTGCTTATTTCGGCCAGTTTCCTTGGCAGGGGGTGCCCTCTTTGCCTGTTGAATTGGTGCTTTTACCGCCCTGGTTTCCCATCAACATTTATGAGATGTCGAGCTGGGCCAGGGGGACGGTGGTCCCGCTCAGCATCATCCTTGCCTTTCAACCTTTTTTTCCCATCTCATCTTCAACCACAGTAGAAGAGCTGTGGAAAGATCCACCCGTGCTCTCGGATATTAGGTTTCCCTCTAGTGCTAAACCCATTTCTTGGAAAAATTTCTTCTTGATTCTTGACAAAACCCTTAAGTTTCTTGGCCAGAGCCCGGTAAAGCCGTTGCGTGGGTGTGCCCTTAGGAAGGCGGAGAAATGGGTACTTGAACACCAGGATGAAAATGGTGGCTGGGGAGGAATCCAACCAGCCATGATAAACTCAGTAATGGCCCTTCATACGCTTGGCTATCCGCACGACCATCCAGCAGTAGCCAAAGGCATTCAGGCCATAGAAGATTTTCTTATAGAACACAACGGCCACCTGTTTTTCCAGCCCTGTATCTCGCCGGTATGGGATACGGTCTGGGCAATCAAGGGGCTTATGGATTCAGGTCTTCCCCCTGACCATCCGGCAGTACAGAAGGGGGCTTCCTGGATTATTGACCGCCAGATTTTCAACCAAGGTGACTGGCAGATCAAAAATTCCAGGCTTGATCCCGGAGGCTGGGCCTTCGAGTTTGCCAACGACTGGTACCCAGACGTAGACGATTCGGCAGTGATCCTCTATACGCTTAAACATGTAGCCGGCCTGGATGAGCGTAAAAAAGACCGTGCAGTTGCTCGCGGCCTTAACTGGACCCTGGGTATGCAGAGCCGCAATGGTGGCTGGGCTGCTTTTGACACGGACAATACTCTTGACCTGTTCAACCAAATGCCTTTTGGCGACATGGAGGCAATGATCGATCCACCGACGGCAGACCTCACTGGCAGGCTTTTAGAACTTATGGGCGTGTACGGATATGATTCAGAGTTCCGTCGAGCCAGGCAGGGGATTGAGTGTCTCAAGCGCTTGCAAGAGAAAGATGGTTCCTGGTGGGGACGCTGGGGAGTGAACTATATCTATGGCACCTGGTCAGCTCTGGCTGGACTTAAGGCCATTGGTGAGGATATGGACAAAGGGTATGTACGCCGGGCAGTGTCCTGGTTAAAAGAACGTCAGAATCTTGATGGAGGCTGGGGCGAGAACTGTCTCTCCTACTGGGACTCTGCCCTGGCAGGCAGAGGCGAGAGTACACCTTCGCAAACCGCTTGGGCACTCTTAGGGCTAATGGCTGGGGAGGAAGAAATGAGTCCTGCGATAATGAAGGGGATCGCACGCTTGGCAAACACCCAGAAGCCTGACGGCTCATGGCCAGAGGATCTTTTTACTGGCACTGGCTTTCCTAAGCATTTTTACCTACGTTACTATGGATACCGAAACTACTTTCCATTGATTGCTCTCGGGCAGTTTCGCTCCCGTATTGCTCAGACTACAGGAGCGTAGATGGGTTTATTTTGTTCGTTTGGCCTGACAAGATAAACGAAATAGAGACAATAGAAGTCAACAACGGCGGTCTCTGGTAGTGGGAGCATAGATTATGAAGCGGCTGGCTATCCTTGGGTCTACTGGCTCAATCGGAGTGACAACGCTCGCGGTGGTAGAAAAGTTTCCCGAGCGCTTCCGGGTAGTAACCCTGGCTGCAGGAAAAAACCTCGAGCGACTTAGAGAACAGGTTATAAAAATTCAGCCTGAACTTGTTTCCCTCACCAGCGAGGAGTCCGCCAGAGAACTGCGCACGCAGCTCCCCCATTTCCGTGGGGAAATTATGTGGGGAGCCGAGGGGTTAACCGCCGTTGCTACCTATCCGACAGTTGAGATGGTAGTGTCTGCTCTGGTTGGCGCGGCGGGCTTGCCACCAACGCTAGCAGCGATCCAGGCGGGAAAAGATATTGCACTAGCCAATAAAGAGGCACTTGTGGTCTCGGGCGAGCTAATGACCCGAGAGGCGAAAAAAAGAGGCGTACGCCTCCTGCCGGTGGACAGTGAACATAATGCTATCTTTCAGGCACTTCACGGCCACAAAATACAGAGCGTCAAGCGCATTATCCTCACCGCTTCGGGAGGCCCGTTTCTCCACCGTCCTTTGTCTGAGCTGGCTGATGCCACCCCCCAAGAGGCGCTCCAGCACCCTACCTGGAAGATGGGAAATAAAATCACGATTGACTCGGCCACGCTTATGAACAAGGGGCTTGAGGTGATTGAGGCGCGCTGGCTCTTTGATCTGCCGCCAGAAGAAGTTTCAGTGATTGTTCACCCGCAAAGTATTATTCACTCCATGGTAGAATACGTTGACGGCTCAGTCATTGCTCAGCTCGGCATCCCAGATATGACCATCCCTATTGCCTATATCTTAGCCTATCCTGATCGTCTATCGCTTGCTCATTTACCCTCTCTAGATCTGGCAGCGGCAGCCCAACTTACCTTTTTTGCTCCTGATCTAGAAAAATTCCCCTGTCTTGGCTTGGCATATCAGGCTCTTAAAAAAGGCGGAACCTCACCGGTGGTGCTTAACGCAGCCAACGAGGTGGCGGTGGAG
This sequence comes from uncultured Binatia bacterium (SeqCode), assembly GCA_965220955.1. Classification (GTDB taxonomy): domain Bacteria; phylum Desulfobacterota; class Binatia; order Bin18; family CBDCRK01; genus CBDCRK01. The sequence goes on from CBDCRK010000045.1 coordinate 102,656, forward strand.
AGCTTTTTGGCTGGACAGATCCAGTTTACCGACATTGCGGTACTGAATCAGCAGGTGCTTGAGGCGCACAAGGTACAACCAGTGGAGAGCTTAGAAAGACTCTTAGAAGCAGACAGATGGGCGCGGGGGTATGCGCAAGAAGTATTCGAGGCAGAGAGCGGTAGCCTACTCTTAGGGAATAAATGAGGAGGCAAGGGAGGTGGGTTACGTCCAAGACTTAGTAGATACAGAGGGGAAGGGTCAGCCCTTCCTTGCGAATCGTGAAATGGGGACGGCAAACTTCTCTCTCCGTGAAGCCTACGCTTACTGTCGGCGAATAACGCAAAGAAGCTCTTCCAATTTTTATCATGCTTTTCGGCTGCTCTCGTCTGTCCAACACAATGCGATCTGCGCGTTTTACGCTTTTTGCCGCTTTGTCGATGACATTGCTGATGGGTCAGAATCCTTTTTCTCTAATTTCTCTAATGGTGAAGAACAGAATCGCACTGAGAAGCTTTTAGCGCTTTTTGCTGATTGGCGTGAGGAGCTCAACTGTTGTTATGCTGGGCATCCACATCACCCTATCTCTCTGGCGCTGGCAGATACCGTCCAGCGTTTTCCTATCCAGCAGGAACACCTGGCCGGAATTATTGATGGCGTGGAGATGGATTTGCAATGTCGGCGCTACCAAACGTTCGCTCATCTTTACGACTACTGCTATCATGTTGCTTCCCTTGTGGGGCTAGTGTGTATTGAAGTCTTTGGCTACCACAACTCTAGCGCGAGGGATTATGCAGTCAATCTGGGAGTGGCGTTTCAGCTCACCAATATTCTGCGGGACGTTGGCGAGGATGGCCAACGTGGTCGCATTTACTTGCCTTTGGAGGATCTTGCTCGCTTTCGCTATCTGGAAGAAGAGCTACTGGGTGGTGTATACAACCAGGCGTTTGTACAGCTCATGACCTTTGAGTGCCAGCGGGCACAAGATTATTATGCGCGAGCGGTGACCCATCTGGCTCCAGAGGACCGCCGCCCGCTGGTTGCTGCTGAAGCAATGCGCTTTATCTACAGTCGACTCCTGGACAAAATTGTTGCCAGAAACTACCAAGTCTTTGACACACGAGTCTCACTGCCCGCCACGCACAAGGTGGGACTGGCGCTCGGCGCTTGGGCACGGGTGCATTGGCCTTTTTAATCCGTTATCGGATCCTTAATGTCTTCATCATTCTGGAGAAATTGGACTGTTGTAAGCCAAGAATTTTAGCAGCCTGGGTCTGGTTACCGACGGTAGTTTCCAGGGCCTTACGGATCATGGAGTGCTTAAATTCATTGACCGCCTCGATCAACGGTAGATTTTCGCCAATAGTCTGGACCTGAGCTGAGACACCTGCGGTACCGTGGGCCGCTTTACTGACCTCGGCGGGAAGGTCACCTTCCATAATACCCTCTCCTGAGGACAGTACTACAGCCCGCTCGATGGCATTCTGCAACTCGCACACATTGCCGGGCCAAGAGTATGATTGTAGCAACTACTTCATAGCCGACTGCTCGATACCTATAGGGTCGCGCTTCACCTCGTGGCAGAAGTTGCTCCAGAGCAAGTCAGGTATAGGGCCTACCCCTACTAGAGGTGATTTGTTGTGTACTCTAACAACTCCCCCAGCTTGCGGATCTTTTCTGCCCGTACCTGCCATTCCTCTATCGGCGCGGATGCAAATTCGGTAATGTGAACCTTGAGGCTTTCCTCGATTAGCTCTACACAACGGTGGAGATGCTCCTGTTCACGCTGTCTACGCCGCGCCTGCAAGATGTCTCTGATGTGGATAATCTCGGCCATACAGAGGACTTTGGGGTTAGGTTCTACCGCCATACCATGCAATCTGGTGAGCCAAGCCCAGGAGAATACGCACCTCGCGGTCTTCAAGTCCGGCCCGGCCCAAGATACGGCGAAAGGCAAACATAATATGTTCAGGATTATCACTATGGAGAAAGCCAATCTTAAGAAAGGCTCCCTTAAGCTTCTCGTACATAAATTCTACACGTTCGGCTGAGGCCAGGAGACGACCTTCCTCACTTTGCTCATCACGAGTGGCTCCCTGCTCATTGTGAACCGCCACAAGGAAGATCTCATAGCAACACAGAAGCACGGCCTGGGCTACATTGAAAGACGCATAGGTAGGATGCGAGGGAATTGTAATGAGGCGCTGGCAGAGGCGCAAGTCGTCGTTACTTAGGCCGTGATCTTCCGGGCCAAATACTAAAGCCACGTGGTTGATATGCGCGGCTGTAACAATGTCTGGGGCGATTTCTCGTGGGGCTAGGCTCTCATTGCGGTAAAGCCCGCCGCGACGGGTTGTACCAACGATAAGACCGCAATCAGCCACTGCCTCACGCAGCCTAGAGTATATGCGCATCTGGGCCAACACATCTTTAGCATGTACAGCCATAGCGTCAGCCCAGGAACGATTGATTCGCGCGGGGGAGACAAGGGCAAGGTCACATACTCCCAGGTTGCACATTGCCCGGGCCGTCGCGCCAATGTTACCTGATTGCTTGGGGTTTACCAGAACAATGCGAATGTTCTCCAAACCCATAAATACCGCGGTGTCCGTAAAGAAGGGGCAGAGAGGGAGAAGTGATGAAGAGTTCCTTTTTTACAGAAAAGAGTGACCAAGGACGCAGTGCCAGAAGACTTCTAACTATCTCTTTCCAGCAGCAATGCGCGAGCCATTGCCGGCATGACGCTGGCGTAGCCAGCGGATAATGTCTTCTCTTGGTAAAAACGGCTCCCGTCGTCGGGGACGTCCTTCCCGATAGACAATGTCGGCTTCTAGCAGCTCTTCCAGGTAACGATGAATGGGGTAAGACCCTCCGTTTTCTCCCTGTTCCTGGAGAAGGTTACGTAGACGCTCAAGCCACTGGCCATTGAGCTCGATCTCCACACGCAAAGGCCGTCCGATGGCAAGAACCCTAGCTCGAATCCCTTTTTCCGTGTTGTTACCGTTGCTTTTCAAGGGGCTCAGTATCTCCTTATTCTCAATCAATTGCAAGCCCTCTGTTTTTGTGTTTTTCTTTCCTCCGTCAAAAGGTTAATGTCAACCGTACACTGGAGATTAACAACAACAAACCCATCTATCAATACCGAGAGGACATATGGAAATCGTTTCCTTACCCAACAACATAGGCTATGTTTCTTCCTCCTCTGCTGGAAGCAGTAAAGGCTCTCCTAAGCTTTTCACCAGCCAACGGTGGATGCTGGCTGCGGTTTCCTCCCATCCAGGTCCTTCTAACAACCAGTGTCCCCGCTGCGGATACTCCTGATAATCGGCCTGCATGCGCTCCGCCAGCTGACGAACTGCTAGAACAGAGGTGAGATGGTCTTCTGCACCTGCCATTACAAGAAGGGGCGAAAACTTGGGTGGGGCTAAAAAAGGTAAGCGGCCGCGGACAAGGTCGTACACCAACGCTCCAGAGTCAGGAACAAGGCGGGACCAAACCTTTTGCTGGACGGTAGGTGAGAGACCGGCAAGCAAGTAGCGCGAGGTCAAAGTCCAAGAAGGCGGGGGAAGCGGTTTGCCCCGGAGAAGAGCAGGTAGGGTTCTGAGACGAACAAACAAAGAGGGATGAAGTGCTGCCGCCGCCCATCCGGGCGGGACTAGCGGAGCAAGTATTACCAGCGCGCGTATGCGCAGGCTTGCGGCCGCACTAAGAGCAATAAGACCGCCGAGGCCATGACCAATAAGGATGGGCGGTGTTTCAAAGGATCTGGTAACCTCGGCAACGTCGTTGACATAGTCGTGCAAGGATATTTTGCCAATATTCTGGGTCGGACGGCTAAGCGGGCGGCCACGTAGATCTATTGCCCAGCATTGCCAGCCCCGGTGGGCTAGGTATCCAGCATAGGCTTCCCAGCTCCAATGCCCTGCCCATAATCCATGAATCAAAAGGAGAGATGAGGTAAACTTATCTCTCTCCGGTAATGTTTCCTCTACCCTGAGGTCCTTAACTTTTCTCTCCACATTCCTCACAATTCTAACAACCGGAAAAGGCCCTTTGAGTAAGGGCCTTTTCCGGTTGTGGGTCCCCCCCGCCTAAAGAGAAAGTTGTCTAGACGATCTCTATTTCTTCTTGGTAGCGGCTTTCTTTTTAGCTTTAGCTGGAGCTTTCTTTGCTGTGGCTTTCTTAGCTGGAGCTTTCTTTGCTGCTGGCATACTTACCTCCTTCCAAACAAATGGGAGCCCCTTCGTTACTTTTGGCTATTCCTCAGGCGAGGTTCCATTTCAAAACTGCCTTTTAGCAATTTGACTCTTACATGTCAATGGAGAAATAGTATTTGGGAAATTTTTTTAAAAAAACTTTTTAAGGTCAAAGCCTTCAAGGCTCTAAAATGATGTTGTTTAAATTAACTATCCGAAAGTAGCAGAATGTTTTATTAATGACATCTTCTGATTCTCCGCCTTGGACATGATAGGAGGTGTATAAAAGTAGGGCCATGACTAGTACAGCAGAGACTATTAAACGTACTCATATCGGGATCCGTCAGGATCGGGCGGCAGGAAAAACAAGGTTCTGCCCGATGACTTCTGGACCTACAAGCATAGGACCGAGCGGGTGTTCTCTCGCCCCTGGCTCGCACCTCAGTTTCCGACCAACCACTCAGAGATTCGCTACGTCCAGTAGCGAGGGGTTTTGGATTCTGGGCGATGACAGGTGGAGCCTCTGTTGGAAATTTTTACTACTTTGGCAAATAATTATAGTATCGATCAGCGATGCCGGGTTCTGTTGCTTGTCCCGTTAGGTGTATGATACGACCCAAGTTAATCATTGAAGTTCGAGAAGGAGGGTGATGACTCAACAGGCAGATGGGATTCTCAGGACAATAGCTCAAGAGCTAAATATCTCACAAGAGGACCTGTCCTGCCCTTGTCATTTTCATAACGGTAGCAAACCCGAGGTATCGGAAAATCATATTAGCGAAGTTCCTGAAGAAACCTTACGGGAGTTCCTCTTATTTGTATGGGACAGGATGGGCACTTCATCCAGCTGAAAAGCTAGGGGCTGGCTCTTTTCTCAGCTTTATCCTTCAGATCCCCTTTTAGGAGAGAACAAGGAGTGAGTCCCTATGGCAATATTTATGGTGACAAGGGATTGATAACAACTGTGTGAGTCGGCCCCCGAAATAGTACCTCCAGACGGTTCAGCACATATCGTCCACGGTATTCTTTTGCCATTCCTATGAAAACAGGAATCTATCTGTCTGACTCGTTTATGGATTCCCACTTGCGCGGGAATGACGGCGGGAAAGGCCCCAGAATCCCTATCGAGTCAAAGACTTCTGCTATAATATACTAGCATCTAGACTACTCTAGCCCGTACCGGCCTATATATGGTAAGCATGAATTATCTCTAATGTAGATGAGGTTCAATTACTTTTCTGTATGTCTGGCCTTGCTCGTCTTTTTTTCTTGGGTCTATCTCTCTTCACCCTGCTTGTCCTTTTCTTTGCCGTCTTTGGAGAGAGAGGGCTGCTCCATCTGCAACGTCTGCGTCAGGAGAGCCGTGCGCTCGAAGAGCGCGTTTTCATTCTGATGCACAAAAACAGGGAACTTCGCAGCCATATCTTACGGCTAGGCACAAATGACGGCTTTTTGGAAAGAGTCGCTCGTGAAGAGCTGGGATTGGCAAAAGAGGGAGAAATCATCTATCGCTATCGTCAACGGGCGGAAGAGGAGAAAGATGAGGCTCTCACGCTGCCCTTGGCTGCGCAGCAGTAAAGGGCAGATGTTATCCAAACGGCTGATGGTGAGCTGCCGTAGGTTTGCCCCAAAAGGACACCATCACTCTCACCCTTCCTGGTCAGTAACAAACTCTTTGTACTCGTCGGGATCCATGAGGCTTCAACTTCTTCCACATTGCTTAACTCGATCTCAATGAGCCAGCCCTCGTGATAGAGATCCTCATTCACAATTGTTGGGTGGTCTTCCAAATCGGGGTTGGTTGCGGTCACCGTGCCGCTCACCGGAGCTGCTAGCTCCGATACTGTTTTGACAGACTCCAGCTCGCCGAAAGGCTCTTGTCTTTCCAGTTCATCCCCAGCATCAGGGAGTTCCACCGCAATGATCTCTCCTAGCTCAACCTGAGCATATTCAGAAAGGCCCACATGAGCACGGGTTCCTTCCACCCGGACTCAGAGATAGTCCTTGGTAAATTTCAAGGCCTCTGCCATAGTCCCTTCTCGCCTCCTAGAGCACAATCGCTATCGAGTGCTCTCTGACATGTCAAGCGAACCGGCTCCTCTACCGGATCGAGCCACTGGGCAAAAGATCTCTCCTTCGCCCCAGGAGAGAGGCGCTCCCCCTTTCCATCTCACTCACAGTCTGGCGGGCGGCTTCCCGTGGGTCGGGAGCATCTCGGATGGGCTTCCCCATGACAATGTAATCCGCACCCATACGTATCGCCTCCTCCGGAGCTAGCACCCGCTTCTGATCATCCCACCCTTCACCTACCGAGCGCACCCCGGGAACTACCAGGATAAAGTTCTTATTGCACTCGCGACGAATGCGACTAATCTCTAACGGTGAGGCAACTACCCCGTCCATGCCTGCCTTTTGGGCAAGTTTGGCCAACCGGGCTACCTGACTTTCTACTCCAGCCATTACGCCAGTACTCTTTAAGTCTTCTTTGTTCAGGCTGGTGAGCACCGTCACCGCAAGGATCTTCGGTCGACGCAACCGTTCTGCTCGGCACACTTTGTTAATTTCTCTCATTGTACTGCGCATCATTTCCAGACTGCCAGAGGCGTGAAGGTTAAACATCCTCACTCCTAAGCGAGTGGCCTCTACACCAGCTCTAGCCACAGTGCGGGGAATGTCATGAAACTTTAGATCAAGGAATACTTCTGCCTTTTGCTCTCGGACCAGGTGGATAATCTGAGGCCCGGCATGCAGAAAAAGCTGCTTGCCCACTTTAAACATGCCCACCTCACCAGAGAGAAGGGAAACGTATTCCCGGGCCTCTTTTAGCGAACCCACATCCAGGGCAAAGATAAGCCGTTCTTTCACTCCTCCCTGCCGTAAGAGCCGTGAGAGGTTCATGAGGGCGGTATCCTGCTGACCAGCTTGTGCACGGCATTTGCCACTTCCCCCAACTCTACCTCCTGGACGGTGCTTTCTCCGCGCCTTTTCACCTCCACCTTTCCCCTGGCCAAGGTTTTTGTGCCCACGGTGATCCTTACGGGTATCCCTAGAAGGTCAGCATCCTTAAACTTTACCCCCGGACGCTCCTCACGGTCGTCAAGCAGGATGTCAAGACCGGTAGTGCCTAACCGGGCATAGAGGTCTGCGGCCGCTTGCCGCAGTGTGGCATCGTTCCAGTTAACTGCTAAGAGATGAGCATGAAAGGGAGCCAGCGGGACAGGCCAGATAATACCATCAGAGTCATGGTTCTGCTCAATAGCCGCCGCCACCGTACGAGTAACACCAATTCCATAACAACCCATTTCCAAGAAATGCTGCTGGCCCTGGGCGTCGAGGTAAGTCGCATTCATTGATTCGCTGTATTTGGTCCCCAGATAGAATGTTTGCCCTACCTCAATCCCGCGATGGACCGCAAACACACCTGTCTTACATCGCGCACAACCATCATTCGCTTGAGCAAGGCGGAGATCGGCAAAGGGAAGGTCACCAAGATCGCGCTTCTGATCGATCCCGACAAGGTGATAGTCTTGCTCATTAGCCCCACACACTGCTGCACACGTCCCCCACAGGGCCCAGTCTGCCACCTTTCTTATTTTCAGCCCCAGAGGTCCGGCAAACCCAACCGGCGCCTGAGTAGTCTCCGTTACTGTCTCTTCATCTGCCAGAGCTACCCACTGGCATCCCAGAGTACTCTTCAGCTTGGACTCGCTTAGCTCATGATCCCCCCGTACCAGCGCTGCTACTACCTCCCCGGTGTCGGTAACATAGAGAAGGGTCTTGATAAACCGTTCCCTAGGTTCGCCCAAGTAAGCCGCTACTTCCTCAATCGATTTCTTATCCGGGGTATATACCTTACGAAGCTGGGAAGCAGGGCCGCTGTCAGTTCTTTGCTTACCGTTGCCTGCCCTGATTTCTGCCTTTTCCACATTAGCCGCATAGTCGCAGGTGTTACAGCTCACAATAGCATCTTCACCGGAGTCAGCCAGGACTTGGAATTCGTGTGAGAGGGTGCCCCCAATAGCACCTGTGTCTGCCTCTACTGCGCGGTACGTCAGTCCGCAACGGTCAAAAATCCGCTGGTAGGTGGTGAACATGTTCTGATACTCACGCTGGCTATCCGTAAAATCGGTATGAAAAGAGTAGGCATCCTTCATGATGAATTCACGACCCCGCATCAGTCCAAAGCGGGGTCGTACCTCATCGCGAAACTTCATCTGAATCTGGTAGAGGTTTAAGGGCAGATCGCGGTAGGAGTGGACCTCCCGCCGCACAATGTCAGTGATGAGCTCCTCATGGGTGGGGCCAAAACAAAAATCTCGCTCGTTGCGGTCTTTAATGCGCAACAGCTCTTTGCCGTAGTGGTCCCAGCGACCGCTCTCCTGCCACAATTCCGCCGGGCATACCGCCGGCATAAGGAGTTCCTGGGCTCCTGCTCGATTCATCTCCTCGCGCACGATTTGCTCTACCTTGCGGATTACGCGCAACCCTAAAGGCAAGAAGTCATAGATGCCTCTAGCTACTTGGCGAATCATGCCTGATCGCGCCAGAAGCTTGTGGCTAGCAACCTCGGCTTCTGCCGGGTCTGACCGCAAAGTGGGGATAAAGGCTCGACTGTATCGCATATAGTAATAGATCCGGTTTCAATCCTTACCCGACCAAAGGTCAGGTGCTGTTAGTAACGATCCAAGAAGGGAAATTTCTCCGGGAAGACGGTAGGGTGAAGCATTCGGGAATGTCTTCCAGCCGCCCTTTCGCAACCGCGGGAAGAATGCTCCGCCCCTACAAAGTAACCCGCACCTCCTTGGGAATCACCCCGGCAAGATCTTGTCTTTCTTAGGATAGGGATTTATAATGACTCTCCGCATATTGCAAGACACAGGAGGAATCCCGTGGATTTTAACTATACTTCTCAAGAGGAGGCATTCCGTCAAGAACTGCGTTCTTGGCTAGAGGCTAACCTGCCTAAAGACTATGATCCTGACACCTTTGAAGCACAGGATGCCGAAGAACGTTGGCAGGTCCAGCTTGCCTGGCAAAAGAAACTCCACGAAGGTGGGTGGGTAGGAGTGCACTGGCCCAAGGAGTATGGGGGAAGAGGGGCGGCACTTATTGAACAGGTGATCTATCAGCAAGAGATAGGCCGGGTGCGGGCACCGGGCATTGCTAATTCACTGGGAGTCTCTATTGTGGGCCCTACCCTTATCCACTGGGGCACGGAAGAGCAGAAAAAGCGCTATATCCCCCAGATCTTAAGTGCTGAAGAAATCTGGTGTCAGGGTTACTCTGAGCCCGGTTCAGGCTCGGACTTTGCCTCGCTGCAGACCCGCGGGAGAGAGGAGGGCGACTATTTTGTTATTAACGGGCAGAAGGTATGGACCAGCTATGCCCACAAAGCCGACCGCTGTATTCTTGTAGTACGTACCGACCCAGATGCACCTAAACATAAAGGTCTCTCTTATCTACTTGTCGATATGAAGACTCCGGGTGTTACGGTGCGCCCACTGGTGCAGATCACTGGGGATGCAGAGTTTAATGAGGTATTCTTTGAGGATGTCAAAGTCCCGAAGAAAAACCTTGTAGGGGAAAAAAACCAGGGCTGGCAGGTGGCGGTCACCACACTTATGTTCGAGCGGGCAAACTTTGCTCTGAGCGGCAGGCTTGACCCACAGCTTAAGCAACTCGTTGATCTGACTAAGCGGGTGAGGGTTAACGGTGGGACTGCTGCTGAAGATCCAGCAGTGCGCCAGCGAATGGCTCAGTTTGCTATTGAAGTTGAGGCTTTACGATACAGCGATTATCGTCAGCTCACCCGCCGTCTGCGCGGCAATCCTCCTGGCCCTGAAGGCTCTATGGGCAAACTTTTTGGCAGCGAACTAAACCTGCGCATGGTAAACTTCGCTCTGGAGTTGCTTGGTCCCTACAGCCAGCTCAGTCTCGATTCGCCCTGTAGTGTTGATGGCGGGAGATGGGCTCGGCGAGCGCTTGGCGCCAGAGCGCTGACCATTGCTGGGGGGACATCTGAGATCATGCGCGGCATTATTGGCGACCGGGTGCTTGGACTGCCAAAGGGGTAAGGAACAACTATTCCCCGCTAAATGCGGGCGGCAGAGAGGGAAAGAGAATGAATTTTGGCTTTAGCGAAGAACAAGAGATGTTGCGTGACAGCGCACACAGGTTTCTGGAGACCGAGTCTCCTACCACGTTCGTCCGTAAGATGATGGCGGATGAAACCGCTCACTCTGGTGAGCTGTGGAAGAAGGTTGCCGAGCTGGGCTGGCTGGGCATTACTATTCCTGAAGAGTATGGAGGGGCGGGAGGAAATTTTCTTGACCTTGTGGTTATCTTGGAAGAGATGGGTCAAGCTCTTCTTCCTGGCCCTTTTTTTGCCACAGCGCTTCTGGGAAGTCCCACGCTTCTAGAGGGTGGTTCTGCCGCACAAAAGTCAGAGTTTCTTCCTAAGATAGCTGCCGGCGACCTTGTTTTCACCCTAGCTCTGGCTGAGGCAAGTGGGCGATATGACGCAGGCGGGGTTGCCCTTGGGGCTAGTACCAAGGGAAATGACTTTATTCTCTCAGGAGAAAAGCTTTTTGTGCCCGACGCGCATATAGCCGACTATATGATAGTGGCCGCCCGCAGCATGCAGGGGAGTACAGCAGAGGAAGGTATCAGCCTCTTTCTGGTTGATACTAAAGCGCCTGGTGTGAGCATTACCCAGCTCAAGACCGTGGACATGACTCGCCGCCAATGCCATGTTGTTCTCCAAGACGTAGCCGTCCCAGCCAGCCAGGTGATTGGCGAGGTAAACAAAGGCTGGCCTATCCTGCAGAGGGTGCTTGACCAAGCAATGGTAGGGCTGTGTACAGAGATGGTGGGAACCGGGCAAAAAGCTCTGGACATAGCCGTGGCCTATGCCAAGGAACGGGTGCAGTTTGGCAAGCCGATCGGCAGCTTTCAGGCAGTTAAGCATAAGTGCGTTGACATGATGGTAGCGGTGGAGAACGCTCGCTCGCTGGTGTACTATGCTGCCTGGGCGGTGGATGAGAACGTGCCTGAGGCCAAAAGTGCAGTCCCTATGACCAAAGCTTACTGCAGCGACATGTGCAAGACAGTGACAAGCGAGGCAATCCAGGTGCACGGTGGCATTGGGTTTACCTGGGAGCACGACATGCACTTGTTTTATCGCCGAGCCCTCGCTTCTGAAGCGGCTTTTGGTAGCGCACCACTGCACCGGGAGATGGTGGCCCAGACGCTAAACCTGTAGTTGCAATCTTCACCTCATTGTTCCCTTCCCCTCGATGGAGGAGAGCTGAGGAGGGCTAGTGGGGGTGAGGAACAATGAGCCCAAAACGGCCCCTTTTGCCCACCTTGTCCTTTTATCCCCCTTCTCTACTTTCTCCTGCCAGAACGGAGAAGCTTTGGAGCTTATCGCACCGTCTAAAAAATCATCATTCTTGTGTGGAGACTATAGTATGGGGCCAGCCCTGATTGTTCACGGCGGAGCAGGGAGTTATGCTCCGGAGCTTAATGCGCCACGTTGTCACGGGCTTCAGCATGCGGCCGGGAAAGGTAGGCAGGTTCTGCTGCATGGTGGCTCTGCTCTGGAAGCCGTAATTGCCGCTGTAGTGGAAATGGAGGATGATCCTGTCTTTAATGCGGGTAGAGGATCTTGCCTTAATAGTGAAGGCGAGATTGAAATGGATGCCTCGGTTATGGATGGGAGTACGCTTGCTGCCGGAGCAGTGGGAGCGGTAAAAAACCTTAAGAATCCTATTCTCCTTGCTAAGGCGATTTTAGAGGAAGGAAAGTCCGTTCTACTGGCAGCAGAAGGAGCGGAGCGATTTGCCCGGACCGTTGGGCTTCCCACTGCTACACGAGAAGAGCTTCTAGTAGAAAGACGGCAAAAGCGTTGGCAGGAGACCCAGGGCACGGTTGGGGCTGTGGCTCTAGACCGGTACAGCCGCCTAGCCGCGGCAACTTCTACGGGAGGCGTGCTTAACAAACACCCAGGCCGCATTGGAGATTCAGCTATTATTGGCGCGGGTACCTATGCCAGTGACACCCTGGGAGCGGCCTCAGCTACAGGCGACGGGGAGGCAATCATACGTATGGCCCTTGCGTACACGGCCCTCTCTCAGCTCCAATATGGCAGGGACCCCGAAGTGGTCGCTAAGGCTATGATGGCTCTGCTTAAGGAGAAAGGCCAGGGAGAGGGCGGCATCATTCTCCTAGACCCCTTTGGCCGGGTTGGCTATGCCTACAACACCTCCTCGATGGACGTTGCTTACGCGCTGGGAGATCGAGAGATAGTGGTGAAGTAGTCGGCAATGTTAGAGACTCTGTACTAGGTGCTGATGTCTATAGTGCCTCGTTTCGTTGTCTTTCCCTCCGACTGCTTTCTGATGCTGTAAGAGCTTTATCGGGAAGGTTCGTTTATCTTTCTGTCCGGTTCTTGACCCGTTATTTTATTTTCGCTATTTATTCGCTAAAGACATTCCTAAGAGAAAAAACAAGGTATCTCCCTTTGTTTTCCTTTTCTTTGGGCTATTATAAGCTAAAAACCAATATACATAGGGAAAAACCATGGCCAATCTATCCCTGGATCTACCCTTTCTTCATAATCCCCTACTCTTCGGCTACACCCCTACTCCCCACCTTGTGGCGGTTGAGCGCGAGGGAGAAAAAGCGGTTAGGCTCTTTAAAAGAGAAAATGGCAAGATCTGTTCTGAGGTGTGTGCCTTTACCCCTTTCCTGCTTGTCGCCGAAAAAGACCTGCTCAAAGGTTGGCGGGAAAACTGCCAGGTGGAGCCGCTTTCCGGGGAGGGCTTCTATCGTTATCGAGTCTTCGTCCCCACCTTTTCTGCTCAAGAGCGACTGAAAGATCACCTGCAGAAGAAGACCAAAAAAACTCCTAATGCCCCCGATGCTCCATATTTGTTGTTTAACGACCCCATTTATCAATACTTACTCCTCTCTGGTCAGACCCTCTTCCACAAACTTGCTCTAGGCGACCTCAATCGCCTGCAGTTTGATATTGAAACCTACTGTGCTGAAGGGTACCAATTTTCTAACGCTAGGCGGGCAAGTGATCGCATCATTGTCATTGCCTTAGCGGACTCCAGTGGCTGGGAGCAAGTGATCTCTGGGCATGAGCTCTCTGAGGCAGAAATGCTAGCGGAGTTTGTACGAGTGGTGCAAGAGCGCGATCCGGACGTTATTGAAGGACACAATGTCTTCCGTTTTGATCTAGAGTACCTGGAGACACGGGCAAAACGTCTGGGGGTTGAGCTGGCACTGGGGCGCAACGGCGGCTCGTTGCGCGGATACCCTTCCCGGCTGCAGGTGGCTGAGCGGTCAATCACCTATCGGCGCTATGACATCTTTGGCCGCCATATCATTGACACTTGGCTCCTGGCCCAATTCTATGACATTGCCACACGCGAGCTGGAAAGCTACCGTCTTAAGGACATCGCCCGTCAGTTTGGTTTAGCTGCGGACGACCGGACATATCTCCCTCCAGAAAAGATCAGCTGGTCTTTTGACCATGAGCCAGAAACTTTGCTGGATTACGCCTTGGATGATGTACGCGAAACCCGGGCACTCAGCGATTTCCTCTCCCCCGCCTATTTCGTCCAGGCCCAGATCTTTCCTTATTCCTACCAGAATGTAGTTCTGCGAGGAAATGCTACTAAGATCGACAGTCTGTTTCTGCGGGCTTACCTGCACGAGCGCCAGGCTATCCCTCGTCCTGGTGCGGCCAAAGAGGTGGCAGGTGGGTACACGGATGTTTTCTTTCAGGGAGTAGCACAACCTATCCTGCATGTTGATGTTGCCTCTCTGTACCCGTCCATTATGCTGACATACAGCTGCTTTCCTCAAAGCGATGAGCTAGACATCTTGCCTGCCCTGCTTAAGGATCTGCGTGACTTTCGTCTCAAAGCCAAGGAACTGCTTAGGCAGGCAGAGAACAATGAGCGGCGCTACTACCTTCAGGCCCTGCAGGCTACGTTTAAGATTCTCATTAACTCCTTCTATGGTTACCTTGGCTTTGGACGGGGACACTTCAATGATTTTGACCAAGCCAACCGTGTCACCGCTATGGGCAGAGAGATCGTTAAGGGCATTGTGGAATGGCTCAAGCAAGCGGGGTGCTTGGTTGTGGAGATTGACACCGACGGTATCTATTTTGTTCCACCTTCTGACACCTGTACACTAGAGGCAGAGGAGGAGTTTCTGCAACGTCTCTCCACTACCCTGCCCCAGGGGATAACTCTGGAGCTGGCTGGCCGTTACCGGGCCATGCTCAGCTATAAAATGAAGAACTATGCTCTTCTCGACGAGAAGGGCAGGTTGGTAATAAAAGGTTCAGGACTGAAATCTCGCGGGCTTGAGCTATTCCAGCGTATCTGGATGGAGAAGATGTTTGTCTTGCTCCTCACCGGAGAGAAAGCAAAGATCCCCCACCTCTACCAGGAGTACCTTGCAAACTTTGACCAGCGGCAGGTTTCCGTGACCTGGTTCATGAAGACCGAGACTCTGCAGGATTCCCTGGAGGGGTACCGAGATAAGGTGCGGGGTAAGAAACGGAACCCTGCCGCTGCCTACGAGCTGGCCTTACGGTCGGAGCGCCTGTATCAGCCTGGGGACCAGGTTTCGTACTATGTCACCGGCACAAACGCTAAAGTCAAAGTGCACGAAAACTGTAAGCTTGCCTCTCAGTGGGACCCCACCCATCCGGACGAAAACACCGCCTACTACCAGACAAAGCTCAGGGAATTATATAACAAGTTTCGACCGTTTATTGATGAGGCTGTTGCACCCTCTTAGGGACTGCTCATAAATAAGTTGATCATTTCCCACAAGGTTCTCGCAAAAGACCCAGAAAAATGGACTGTTTTCAAGTCAAAGGGCTCAAGCTATTCTTGGACAAATCCTTATTGGTAAAAAGCTGCATAAACTCCTCCACTGCCGGGGTAAGTTGCCTGCTCCGTTTGCAGATAAGGCCGAGGGGACGCATGAGAACTTCCTCAGTAAAGGAGAGGGCCCGTAGGGTTTCATTTTTGACTTCCTGCAGCACTGCCGGCTCGGGAACAATTGAGACTCCAGAGTCGATTTCTACCCCCCGTTTAATCGTCTCGATATTATCCATTTCCATGGCATATTGCGCCCTGACCGTATATTTGCGCATCACCCGATCCACGGCTCGGCGAGTAGGCATGTCTCGCTGAAAGCCAACAAATTTTTCTCCGTCGAGCTTTTTAATCGAAATACGCTTATGCTGCGCAAAGGGATGATGGGGAGAGCAGATAAGCACTAAGCGATCCTCACGAAAAGGAATAACTATAATCTGAGGATGCTTGGCTGGATAGGCAACAATACCCACGTCTATATTGCCTTTGCTTACATCCTCGTAGATCTTGTTTACTCGGGTGTACTCCAGGTGAACATTCACATCTGGAAAAGTACGCAGGAATTTCTTTAGGGGAGAAGAAATTTCATAGAGACCCACACTATACACTGTAGCCACCCTCACTACTCCTGCCACTTTGCGTAAGGACATCTTTAGGTTGTCCTCAATCTCCTGATATTTCTGCATAATCTCTTTGCCCGCCTGATAGAGGATCTCTCCGGCAGGGGTGAGGCGGACATTGCCCTTAGAGCGCTCAATGAGCCTCTTGCCGTAACGCGTTTCCAGACTGCGGACCTGTTGACTCACCGCTGACTGGGTGACAAAGTTCCTTGTTGCAGCCAGTGAGAAGCTGCCAGTCTCGGCAAGATCACAGAACACCTTCAGAGTCTCAATGTGCATAAAACTAATAATTCAAATTAAGTTTTTTCATTTTACTAATAGGAAAAAGTAGTTTACTATACAACGTTTAGATACTTAAAACCAGGATTTCCCTTCTGGAAGGGGAGATTTATTACCAAAACATAATAATATAAAGCAGGAGAGATTCCATGTTCGAGCCCGACACCCTCTTGCCAGAGCAGTTTTTTACCCTTTTAGGCAGAAAACCACTACAGGGGGAGAAGCGTTTGCTCCTAGCAATGTTGGAGGATGCAGTCCACTGTTTTCAAATGCACATCCTGGCAAAGAAACCTCATGAGCGCAGGCTTTTTCAGGAAGCTGAGGATTGGATTGATTCCCAGGACCTTCAGTGGTTCTTCTCTTTCGACAACATCTGTGAGGTCCTTAGTATCCATCCTGGCCGTTTGCGTGCAGCACTCAAAATCTGGAAAGAGGAGCAACTTACACAGCAGCAAAGTAAGGAGCCCCCTTTTATTGAAGCTGCTCATAGTAAGATGCTAGTTTCTTCCCCACATTGATTCTCCCTGTTTTTTCTGGTGTTGATGACTCTTAGCCACCGACAAGCACTCTGACCCTCACTAGATCAGAACTAGCTGTGGGAAAGAGAGGAGGTTTAACCCTCCTTTTCCTCCTCTCTGCGGGGGGCGACACCTTCCCCAAAGTCGCCCCCCGCCCCCATCTAAGCCGATCGCCAGATAACAGACAAAGCCTGTAACGCTGCGTTTGTACCTGACAAAAAATTCGTATAATCTAGTTAGAGAAGTTTCTGCAAGACTCCTGACGGTTGGAGGGTACCTATGCAGATCGAAGTGGACGGACGCAATGCCGAAGTTGATCCCCGCTGGCGAACACTAATCGAGCGTAAGTTTGCAAAGTTCGATCGTCACGTTTATAGGGTTACTCATGCCCGGGTTACTATTCTCCATAATCGCCACCACTTGGCGGGAGACAACGAGGTTCAGGTGGTCCTTTCTGTCCCAGGCCGAACCCTGACGGTGAATAAAAATGCTGCTCAAATTCCTGACGCGTTGCGGGCTGCACTAACAGCGGCAGAGCGGGAATTAAAGACTTATCATCAAGGGCGAAACCGCTTTGTTAAGCAGCCTAGTCCTAGACCAGTGGGAACCATTGCCCGCCTCTTTAAGACCCGCGGATACGGCTTTATTTTGACCGAGGCAGACCACGAGGTCTATTTCCATAAAAACTCTCTGGATGGCTTTCCCTTTGGGCAGCTCGAAAAGGGTATGCAGGTTGCCTTTGAGGTGGAAGAGGGAGAGAAAGGACCGCAGGCTTCCCGGGTGTTAATTGCCGAAGTAGAAAAAGTAGAGGGCTACTCAGAAGTAGAGGGCTACTCAGAAGTAGAGGGCTACTCAGAAGTAGAGGGCTACTGAAGCGACACTCCCTGCGCAATGAGAGCAAACAGGGAAAAAGCTGACGTCTCTATTATCTCTCCCATGGCTCCCAGAGTGTCTCCGGTCACCCCACCCAGGCGGCGATTGCAGTAGAGAGTGAAGAGTAAGGTCAGGGTGGCCAGTGGAATAAAGACCACTAGGCCAACAATCTCGACCAAGGCAAAGGTCACGGCTAGGGCTAGGACGCTTGCCAGACCAAACTCACGAAATCTTACTCCCCGTACAAATACCCATCCGAGCCCTTCTGCCCGCGCCGGACGTGAGCTATAGGCCATCACTACACAACTCCAGCGCCCCAGCATGGGCGCAATCAGTAGAGCAGCTCCTCGATATCCTCCTGCAAGCAGGTCAAGCGAGCGAAGCTTCAAGAACAGGGCCAGGAGAACGACCAAGACGCCGAAGGTTCCAACTGCACTGTCCTTCATGATTGCCAGGCTCCGCTGACGGTCAGTGCTACCTAGAAACCCGTCGGCGGTATCGGCAAGCCCGTCAAGGTGAAGCCCGCGACTGAGTGTTGCCAGCACAGCAACGAGCAGTAGGTTGAGGAAGGGAGGGGGGAGGAAGAAGAAGATCTTATCGCACAGCCAGAGACATCCTCCCAGGATAAGTCCAATCATCGGAAAGAAGGTGGCCGCATGGCCCAGAGCTTCTTCACTAAAGGGGAGGTCACGTCTCAAGCGAATAATAGTAAGGAACTGGAGGGCGGTGAAAAACCTTGTTAGCATGCCGCGCCATTCCTTATCTTCGTCCTTGTCACTTTACAAACGTTTTCGAGTTAAGGAAGCGCTTGAGCACGTTGTTGGTAATACGTGAGACGTTATTGTTGTAGTTGTTGTGCGACAGGCTTCCTGCCCACGCAATCGAGCTGGTTGACCACACAGCACCACCGTTGGGCGTCTCGTAGAATACCATATCGGCACGCACAAGCCCGTTCTCCGAACCACCAAGCCCAGGATAAGTCGCCAATAGTTCCTCGCATACTACAAGATAAATGTCGGTGTGGCCGCCCTTGGACGTGGCAAGAACCAAGGCATGTGGAGGAGTGCCAAGTTGGCGATCAGCACGGTCGAGTTCAAGACCGGCTGCGCCACCGCCAATCAGCCCAAAGTCGCCAATGATTTCGTCTTTGCCAATACCCTCGAAGATGAACGCAGCACGCGGATCAAAACTATCGGGCAGGCGATAATACGGCGCCGAAATATCAAAGCCCTGGGCAGTGAAGCCAGCTCCGGTAATCATTTGTGGCGGACGGCCTTGGCGCCGCCAGAGACCACCATATTCACCGGTGAAACTGTGATAATACTCGCCAGGCTCTGCTGCCCACGTACGAATACCCCCCTCATTTCGCCGCACTTCGATGAGCCCAGGTACCTCCGGGTGATAGGCAATCCGCCAGTACCAGCCATTCGCCCCCATATACATAAGGCGGCCGCCCTGATTCTGATAAGCCATCATAGCATCCCACATTTGCCGGGAGTGATATTCGGGATGACTGCCAGTAAGGACCACGGTGTAGCGCTTGAGGATCTCAAACCCCTGGTAGTGGAGATCTTCATCGGTGATAACATCGAACTCGTAGCCCTTGGCCTCAAGCCAGTCGGTGATGTGGGTATCAGCGTTGAATTGCCAGAGCGAAGACCCGAGACCACCTAGCGTTCCCATGTGTTTGGGCCGCATGTTCAGGATCGGCCGCAACCGAGACGAATAGCAGACTCCCGAGCCATCCGAATGGGAGTCGTAGCACGACGCGCCATACTCGCGGTGTTCGTTGAGAAAAACGTCCTGCTTATCAAGCACTGCTAATCGCCCAGCAACTATCTCGACAAGGGCCGCGTTGGTTGCCATGTGCTCGTTGGCATACGCCATATAGCTTGCCGTGGGCAGAAGGAAAGCAATCTTCTTTTTCTTACCCGGCGTTGGCTTGACAGTGAAGGGAATATATTCCTCTTCTTCGCCCGATCTGAGACGAGCGGCGTAGAGGCCGCTCTTCATTGTAGTAGGGATTGTCAACTCGAAATCAACCTCCCATCCCGCGTTGTAGAGATCGTCATCATGGAAATGGATTGCACCATACTGCTCTGGAGCTTGCTGCCAGTTCATAACCTCACCGCTCCAGTTGTACCCTTTCATGCCGCGGGCCGGCATGTTGACCACTTGGCCGTGAAGTAGATTAGGCGAGGTATCGGTCACTTTGATCGAGCTAATGTTCTGTGAGAAGTCCCACGAGCCAACGACTACACTCCTGAGCTGCGTCGGCACAGGGCCACTTTTTAGCATCTCCATCTCGGCCCGGCTCAGAGCACGGTTGGCAAGGCAGGGACTATCAATCTTACCATTGTACTTGCCGTCAGGTTTGGTTCTGCCCCTGCCACTACGGAATGCGCCAAACATTAACGGTGATTGGTTTCTTCCCAGATTCTTGATCTTCGTCTTCTTGTGAACTTCGGCAGCGTCCGAGACCAGCGGATAGCTGACCAGCGGCTCCTGATAGACAGCAACCTTTTGCGTCTTCACGTCATAGCTCACGCCAACGAAATACCATTCACGGGCTACCAACGGCTTGCCGGTTGTGATAACTTCCTCGTTGCCCCGACCGCCGCCCAGCACCAAGGCAATCGAGCCATCACGCTCCGAGATCATCAGAATCATACCGGATTTATCGCTATCGCGAATCTTCGACATGATGACCTGTCTCTCCTTCTCTGGGGTCGTCGGCCAAATCATTGCTTGAAAAGAGAAGCTCTCCAGGTTCTCGAGAAGCGGACTATTGGGAATTACAACATAGGAGCCGGCCTCAATGGCTTGCTTCCGTCCCTTATATGTCTTGTTGATCGGCGTCCTCACTACCTTCTCTTTGACACCCGGGCCTTGGGGGTTAGTATCGCCGCAGATAATACGCACTACGTCTACCCTGTAGGTTGGCAACTCGCAGTTGACCATGAATTTGATGGTCTCGCCGGATGCTCCGCTCAACTTATTGCAATAACCAGTGATCTTCATTTTCACACCTTTTATCTTCCCCCCTCAGCAAACGGGAGACCAAAAGGGATTTTTTGTTATCCGCATAGACTTGCTCCTCTGCTTTTACCAAGGGAAGAACTGCTCTCATAGGGTTCGATTTAATCAGGGTTGCTTCCAGCGTGATTCTTCCAGCGACGCCGAAAGACTTCCCATTCGGCGTCTTCAAGGTTCTTGAACACTTTGTCTTTAAGAACCTTGATGGGCTTTCCCCGCTCACCGGTCAACTGACCCAGAACCCATTCCTTGTGTGGTTTTGTACAGATCAGGATGTATTTGTTCTGTACGGGCTCACCCCGGAACACGTTCAGAACACGTTGTAGAGCGGGGCTGTGCTTCCCAATTGGCGTCTGCTTGAATTCATCGACCAGATGCCGATCGTGCCTGCCGACTTTATAGACTGTAAGCATGATACTTGTCTCCCAATTTTCTTTAGATGGGGTTACTAACTCATGGTGGGGAGTATGGATCTAGTCGTACAGGTGATCAGTCCTGAAAGAGGGGTGCCTTAGCTTTAGCGTAGGTCAGCTTACGCACTAGTTTGTCACCTTTGAAATGGAGGAGATCGAGACCCCGCCATGAAGTTGGCTGACCTTTAACTTCGAGAGTACACAGCCAGCTGGCCATAACCTTGCCGGTATCAGCGTCGACAAACAGGTCCTCGTCGATGAACTTCATATTGCCGAACACGCCGTTAAACTGGGGTTCGAAGGCAGTGCGGATCGCCTCCTTGCCTTCGTTGTGGGTGCCGTTGAACTCATCATAGACAGCGTTGTCAGCAAAGAACGACATCACGGCGTTGAGATCGTTATGGTTAAATGCTTCCATGAATTGGTTAGTCAGCTCAATAAGCTGTTGACGTTCCCTGGTCATAGGTCCTCCTCTAGTAGCCAAGTAGTAGCTAAGTTTAGCCCTCCAATGTGTGCCTACTGCAGCCGTCCAGGCTCAGCCCTCGAACGACTGTTTCGGGGCTGGCCTGAATATGGCCACGCTCGCACCGGCAGTCCACTATCAGCCCGACCGGCTGTTTATCGTGATTTTGCTAACGCCTACCCGCAACCTCTGTCAAGGGGTGATTGGCAAACACTCTTGTCTACTGCCGTTCGAGCACAACCACAGGAATCTCACGATCGGTTTTGGCCTGATAGTCATTGTACGGCGGATAGATAGCTGCCATCTTTTTCCACAGCTCTGCGCGTTCCTCGCCAGTTGCTGTCCGCGCCTTGGCTTTAAAACAATCGGTTGCGACCTGGACCTCAACGTCGGGATTGGCAGCCAGATTCAGATACCAGCCAGGGTGTTTCGGTGCCCCGCCCTTGGAGGCGACAACCACATACGCGCCGTTCGCCTCGCCATAAATCAGGGGCATAATACCTTGATTGCCAGTCTTGCGACCTGTTGTTGTCAGCAGCAAGGTCGGTATTGGCCCCGGCCCACCAACAGGCGCTGAGTCCCACATATGTCCATCAGCACCATTGCTGTCTAAATAACGCTTCAGATGGTCGGCAATCCATTTGGGCACATTGTCCGGAATTTTGACATCACTCATACGATCCTCCTTACAAGTTCCTGGCTCGACAGTGTCCGCAAACACTGGAATATACATCCCTGCGACCAACAACGCTAATGGGATGGCTAGGCTCGGGATTTTCCATTTCTGTGCCATACGTCCCCCTTTTCTCTAGGGGCTCTCAAACCGATGAACTGGTTCCGTGTTTGACATAATGCCAAGCACAGAAAAACTTAATAAACATGCCACATCCCCCACCCTACAGCAAAAAAATCGACGCACCGTTAAATCTGCTACAACTGCTGGGCCAGCAATATCCTCACGCTGAACCTCTCCAGCACGGGTTTGTTCGAGGCAGGCAGTCGTGGCGTACGTGGGATACACTCAGGACGCCAAGGCTCTGGAAACAGCTTGAGGATTCTTCGCTGCGACTCGCAGCAACGCGCGAGCTGGTCCCTCCGGTCGCCGACGCCCTTGTTCCCAGTTTTGGAGCGTCGCCACGCTGACGCCAATCATAAGGGCGAACTCCTGCTGAGACTTCTTTAATTGAGCGCGGATCTCGCGCACGTCTTCAGGCCGAAACTCGGTCGTCCGTCCGGGCTTGAGTTGCCCGCGGCGAATAGCCCCCGCCTGCTTGACACTTGTTACCAAGCGATCAAAGTCCTTTTGCTTCACTCGAGTCCCTCCTTGACCAGTCGTCGTAGGGTTGCCGTCTGCTTGGGGGTGAGGTCTTCTTGGTCATTTTTGCGATACATCGTTAGCATGTAGACTGAAGTTGTCTGTATTCCTCCAATGAGAGTTCACGCTCGATGTCCTCTGTGAAGATGGGAGTTTCGATAAACCTCACCCCGGTAGAGTACGCCAATAGCGGAGTACCTGCAACTCCTTCGATGGTTCACCTAACACGCGGGATAGACCGAGATCATCGCGCCAACGAGCCCCAGCTTGGCGCAGCGCTCAATCTTGCTTCGCCCAACCGGTTTCGTAGTCCGCGCTCATCCGCACCTGAGCGCGCATGTGCTGGAACTTCCACCTCGCCGTTCACTTTGATGTAGTCGTCCTCGTAGCGCACCGCCTGCCACTTTGCCGTGGTCTGGCCAAACGTAAACGAACCAAATCATCGACTAACAGGCTGCTCCATGCAAAATTTGCAGCAGCACGGCACGCCGGAACGTGATATCGGGCGAGGGCACAGGCAGATTCTTTTTCGGCAATGCTCGACCAGGGCTTTGAGCAGGGCCAAGAACGCAGCAGCGAGAAGAGAAGTCATAGGTCGATGGAGCGTAGCCCGACAACACCCCTACTCGTGACCGCTGGCCGGGCGGCCGGCACGGGCGGCTAACCACTTCTTGAAAGCGGTCTGGCTCTCGCCGGAGGGTCGGCCAGCGAGCAGGCTTGCAACGCTAATATCTTCGTCAAGGTCTTCCCAGTGAATACCTTGGCCCTGGCCGATCAGCCGCCAATTCCCGCGCTCCGCCTTGGTGGCATGGACCAGCCGGGGATACCAGGCCAGCGGGACAGCGAGGGTTCGACCATCTCTGAGATTGACCTTGAGTGTATCATTCGTAAGAGTAACCCCGTCCACGTTGGGAACCGTCATCTCAAGCTCGGAAATACTCATTCCACGCCTCCACTAACGATGAACCAGCGGGTTTCCGAGGTATCCAGTGCCACAGGTGGGCAACGCGCTTGCTGTCCCTATCACGCCACCGCAACCCCACTCCACAGAAAAGTCTTTTTCGACATGTTCACTTCTTAACCGACGGATTCCACGTCCAGCATCCCTGCCAGACTCGACATATGCGCGGCGAGTTCGGTCCTTTGATCCGAACAGCGGCGGCATGAATGTCGCTCAGATTTTTGGTGCCGGTTGCATCGGGCAGAAAGGTCCGAAAGACATGGGTCAGGGTGCCGGTTGACCCATCGCCTTCGAGTGTGACTACACCGAACCCGGGACAACTGCCCAGGGCGGCGTGCTTCACGGTGACCGGGTGCGGCCCCCGGAAGGAGACGAGGAGCTTTCGGCCATCAGGAGAAATATCCACAAGGTCCGGGGCAGGATCGGCGCTGAATTCATACCCTTCCCCGTCCTGATTGACAAAGGGCGCCCCTTCGCCGACACACCATTCTGACCCGGTGAGATCCAGGGTGCTCACATGCGCCCCTGCCTGCTCTTCCAGCGTTGCGTCGGGATCGTTGATGACCTTGCCCATATCGAATACTTCTGCGTTGTTTTGGACTCGATCAAACTGATAGAGATATCGGCGGGTAGGTGAAATGGTCATGCCGTGGGCATCACGGCGACTGGCGAGCGCCTCTGCGGAGGTGATACCCAGCGTTTTCTCTTCAAAAAACTTGACAACCGGCGGCATGTTGGGCGTTGTGTGAGGGTTTGCGCCCTCAGGATAATCGAGCGGCAGACGATACATGATGAACACGGAGTCATCCGCCCCGGCGGCACTTGCCGAGACGCCCGCGTTCAGGTGCATAAAGCCGCCCCCTTCCGCGCCGCCACACCCGGCGCCGCTGATGACGTCGTTGGTATATTCCGCAACGATCGACATCGGTTCGGTCGTGATATCGACCACAAACAGTCCGCCGCCGCCGAAGGTGACATACACATGCTGGTTGTTGCTACTGGGTATGGGACAAATCACAACGTTATTTGGCCGCCCCGGCCCTTCCTTCAGCGCACCGCTTGGCGTGTATATTGTCTGGAAGTTGGCATACTCCCCGCTCACCCGGCCGGCCGGCAGGGTCGAATCAGCCCGCGCTTCCATGGCGGTCAGGTCTCGTCCCCCCACCAAATCGAGCGTGCTGGCTTTGTTGAAGGTGAAGGTGTCTGAGGCTTGGTCGTAATCGATGCGCTCCAAAAGCTTTGCGCCAAGATTGGCCACAATCAATTTGGTGCCGTCTGGAGTCCAGAAGGACATATGATTCGAGGGAGCCGAGCCTTCCGGTCCGGTGGTCCGAAAGAGGGCCTTGGCGAGCTTGGCCGCCTCGCGCGGGCCACCCTGGATCGGCCTGCATAGCTTGAACCTTTCGCCTGACAGCGTACATTGCCCTTCCGCATCAATAATCCCGACCAGACCGACGCCTGGGCCAAAAAAATTCGCGTTCATGAAACGATGCGACGGATGGGGCAACATGCCGTGGAGACGCTCGACGTCTACTCCAAGTTCCGAGAGAGCGTAGGGAAAGACATTGGCCGCTTCGATAACAGTCGGGCCGAACAGCGGATGGTCTTCGTCATAAGTTCCAGGCTGCGCTATCATGATGTCGCGGCCATCGTACACCAGAATCCGACTGCCAAAAGTCCCGGTGGGATTCTCAACGCTGATATCGGAGCTATTCGATTGATCGGAGAGCCATACTTCCCATTCGATCGCCAGAGCATAACTGGCGCTCAACACCCACAAGGCGATCACGCCAGCTATAGTTTTCCACTTCATGCGCATATCCTCCTTTTGATTATGGACAGGCCGGTATTGCTGGGCACCACTTTAGCTTGCCCTTCCCTTTCCCGCAACCGGGAATCCTGTAATACTCCATCTGCCGGGCCACGGCCCCTACCCGCCGACATCATTGACTCCCTCAACACATTGCTCAGATGCTCATATGGCTAATCCGCCAATTTCTGTCAAACCCGGCTAGTGCCTCGCCTTGCAATCTGGGCGGGGTTCCGGCTTGGCGGACGCCCCCCCCACCCTGGCCCTCCCCCTCCAGGGAGGAGGGAATGACGGAACGGGGGGTGCCGGTGGAGATGGTGTTACGCCTCACCCTCCAGGAGGAGGGAATGACTGTTCCCTCTCTCCCTGGGATTTGAGCCATGCTCCAAGTGGCAATGGCCGCGGCCGGGTCAGGCCATTTCCCGCTCCAGTCGGTTTTTGCGCTTTGGCCAGTCCGGGAGAACCCGCGCCAGCAGGTCGAAGAACGCCGGCCCGTGATGGGGCTCGGCAATGTGACAAAGCTCATGCGTGATGACATAGTCAATCGCATCCACCGGCGCTTCGATCAGCCGGCGGTTGAGCAGCAGCCGTAATGTCGGCGACATTGATCCCCAGCGCTGGCGCAACTGTTGGACAATCAACCCTTGTGGCCGGAAAAATTCCGGTTCCGGGAACCGCGCCAGGTTCACCTCCAGCCGTTCTACAAATTCTGCGCGAGCCCGGTCGCGGTACCAGCCTTCGACTAGCTCCCGCGTGATCTCCGTCCGGTCGGGTTCACGGCTCTGGACAACAATGAAGCCGCGGGTCAGCTTGACCGCCGCCTCCGCGTGGGGAACCACCTTCAGGCGATACTGCCGGCCGAGATAGAGATGGGTTTCCCCAGCCACAAACCGCCGTTTGGGCGTCCGCGGCAGATATTGGGAGAAGAAGCGCTGCTGCCGGCGCACCCAGGCCGCACGCTTGCGCACCTTCTTGGCGATGGCCTCCCTTGAGGCGTTGCGGGGCGCGGCAACAACAACCGTAGCGTCCGGCTCCACACCGATCTCCAGGGTTGTTCGCTCGCGGCGCACAACGGCGAACTCGATTGTATGCTTGCCGTACCGGACGCAATGCCGTTCGGCCGTCATCCGGGGAACCTTGCCTTGGCCAGGTTCATAATCTTGCGCTCCAGGTCGTCCATCACCTTGACGGAAAGCTCGATGCCTTTCTCATTGCGGAGGACATCGAAGAAGTAGTCGTCAATGGCGTTGCGCATGTTGTTCTGCGCAATGTCGTTGGACCACATGTCAACAATGTGATGGGTCTTGATGATCGCAATAATGGCGAGTGCAATGTTAGCGGCCTCGACCTTGTCGATTGGCTTGCCGTTGGCGCCAACGAGG
Source organism: uncultured Binatia bacterium (SeqCode) (assembly GCA_965220955.1). Taxonomy (GTDB): domain Bacteria; phylum Desulfobacterota; class Binatia; order Bin18; family CBDCRK01; genus CBDCRK01. The sequence goes on from CBDCRK010000045.1 coordinate 129,408, forward strand.
TCTCCGTCGAGAATGCCGAAGAATGCCTGACCGTCGTTGTTGCCTTTGACCGGATCGGGCACATCGCGGCCGCGGTCCTTGCGGGCGACCTTGGAGGCGAGATCAATCACGTTGTTGAGATAGTCCCGCTCGGAGATCCGCCTAGCGCGGTAATCGCGGATTGTCTCCTCCAGCAACTCCGAGAATCGCCGGTAGAACGTTGGGTCCTCGTCCATCTTCTCGGTGAGGGTCCGCCGCGTGGCGCTGGCAATGCGGTCGGCCTTAGAGGCGTCGGAAATGCCCGTCTCCCCAACAATAGCCTTCAGGGCCTCGGGGTCGTTGATATTGACAAGCTCGATGATGGTCTCCACCGGCATGGCGACCACGTGGTCATCAAGGAGCTTCTGTATCTTCGGCTCGAACTCCTTGACGTCGACCGTCTCCTGATAGCGCAACCGGACCGAGTGCCGGAGCTCCGAGAACTGCTTCCAGTCACGCTTCATTGCGTCGATCTTCGTCTTGTCGAACACGTCAAAGACCTTGTCCGACGATAGCGAGATGTGCAGACAGCGGCCGAAGGCGCGCAGTCGCTCGTAAAAGTCCTGCCGGACGGCCTCGTCCGCCAGGAATTGCTCGAACTGCTCCATGTCTTTCTTGTTCTTGACCGGCCTAAAAAGGTCCCACAACTGGTTGTGGAGTTGTGAGAGCCTACGGATCTCTTCCCGCACATCGTGCACCGTGCCGGCAAGGTCCGAGGCGTCAAAGCCCTCGAAGGCGCTGTAGGTGGTCAGCGCTTTATCAAGCTCCCCTAGCAGCCCCTCGTAGTCGATGATGAAGCCGAACTGTTTCTCGACTCCGTCCTCCTCATACAGCCGATTCACACGCGCAATGGCCTGCAGAAGGTTGTGTTCACGCAGCGACTTGCAGACGTACAGGACGGTGTTCCGGGGCGCATCGAAACCGGTCAGGAGCTTTGACACAACAATGAGGATTTCCGGATCGCCCGAGCCCTTGAAGGCGTCAATGATCTGGCGGTTGTACTCGCCCTCTGTCTTGTAACGCGCCATCATCTTTGCCCAGAACGCGCAGACAAGGTCCTTCGACCCCTTGTCCATCTCCTCGTTGCCCTCGTTGTCGTCGGGCGGCGAAATGACAATCTTGCTGGTCACATGCCCGATCTCGTCCAGCGCCTCCTTGAACCGCACGGCGGCGGCCTTCGACGGGGCAACAAGCTGGGCCTTGAATCCGGTGCCTTGCCAATGCTGGCGGAAGTGCTCGGAGACGTCGAATGCCTTGGCGCGGATCGCCTGGCCGGTCTTAGCCAGAGCATCCATACGCGAGAACTTCCATTTCAGGTCCGCCCGCTGCTGTTCGGTCAGCCCCTTGCTGATCTTGTCGAACCAGCGGTCAATCACGTCTCCGGTGATCTGCTGTTCGACAATCCGCCCCTCATAGAGAAGCGGCACAACGGCGCCGTCGGCAACGGCCTTGTCGATCACATATGTGTGGATAAGCCCGCCGAAGGTGGAGAGGGTGTTTTTCTCCTTTTGCAGAAGCGGCGTGCCGGTGAAGCCAAGATAGCAGGCCCTCGGCAGGAGGCGCCGCATTTTCATCGCGGACTCGCTGTGTCCGCCGTGGCGGCCGGTCTGGGAGCGGTGGCTCTCGTCCACCAGCACAAAGATATTGGCGTCTTTGTCGGTCGTGTCGCCAACGCGCAACGCTGTGTCGAATTTGTTAATAATGGTGGTGACCAGCGCCGTCCTGTTGCGGATCAGCTCGACCAGATTCGCGCCGCTGGTAGCACGCACGGGCTCCAGCTCGCACGACCTGAAGGTGTCCTTGATCTGCCTGTCGAGGTCGTTGCGGTCCGTGACAATCACAATGCGCGGATTAGGGATGTCCTTGTCGAGCGCCAGGGCGCGCCCCAGCATGACCATGGTCAGCGACTTGCCGGAGCCTTGCGTGTGCCAGATGACGCCGCCCTTGCGGCGGGCGTTCACGTCGAACTGCTTGACCCGCTCCACGGCCCTGCGGATGCCGAAGAACTGTTGGTGACGAGCGATTTTGCGGACGCCGCCGTCAAACACCGTGAAGCGCCGCACCAAGTCAAGCAGACGCTCGGGCCGGCACAGCGCGAAGATGGCGCGGTCCTGAGCCGTGATGTTGCGTTCGCCCTCGGCCGCAAGCGCATCGAAATGGGATCGCGCACCGGCAAACGCCCCCGAATAGACGGCCTGCGCTTCGGCTACCGCGAGCGACCGGTCGATCAAACCCTGAAGCCGGGCCGGCATAAGATCGACCTTCGGCGCGTCGGCCTCAAGCGCATCTGCAAGGGCCGCGCGTTCGGCGGCGTTCGGCGCGCGCGCGGTAAGTGGCGGCAACAGATCGTTGGCGTCCTCCTCGCGCCAAGCCTGCCAGAACTTCCGCGGCGTCCCGACCGTTGCATAGCGCGCCTCCCGCCGGTTCAGGCTCAGCAGCAGTTGGGCGAAGTGGAATAGCTGCGGGATGTTGTCTTCGTTCTGGTAGCCGATCAGCTGGCTATCGGCCTTTCTCAGGCTTTCGGTCGGCCGCTTGTTCTCGATAACAACAAAGGGAATGCCGTTGACAAACGCAACAATGTCGCAGCGGCGGGTCTGGGTACTTCCCGTTCGCTCCACCGCCATCTCCGCGGTCACGTGATACACATTGTTGTCCCAATGCTCCCAATCGACATAGCGGAACGAATACGACTTCGAGTCCCCGTCAATGGTCTTGGTAATGGTTGTGCCGAGCACAAGCGTGTCGTAAATATCCTGATTGGTGCCACGCAGTCCCTTGAGCCGGTCGGGCGTTGGCTTGAGCCGCCGCATTGCCTCATGGGCGTCTGCAAGATCGAAGGCATAGTCGCGGCCCCGGTGCGTGAAGCGGTTGAGCTTCAGAAGCTGGTCGGCCAGCACCTCATCGAGCGTGACGTTGCGCAGCCGCCCGCCGCGCAGGGCCAGCGCCTCGGCAGGGGAGAGCGGCTTGAAGCCCAGCGCCACCAGGAGTTGCAGGGCCGGGATTTGGGACTGGTATTTTTCCGCGGCGTCGAAGGTCATGAGGCGCGCCAGAGTTGAAGCTGCGTCCAATCCGCAATGTGGCTGAAATCACGGTCGGTCGTCAACATGACCATATTGTGGCGGATGCAAAGCTGGGCGAGCAGCGCATCAATGGTTCCGACCTGAATGCCGCGGCGGCGGCACTCGTTGCGCAGTTCGGCCGCGTCGATATGGTCGCCGCGCGCTGGGACAATCATAGGAAGGGCGGCGAAGCGCTCCACGATCCGCGCCTTGGCCCTCGGTCCCCGACAGCCCTGCAACAATTCTTGGAGCACGATTCCGGTCGTGTAAATCGCTTCGCCGCCGCTAAGGGCATCCCGCAGACGCCGCACCTGGGATCCTTCGGACGTAGAATCTCGTCGCAAGGCCAGCGACCACACGCTGGTGTCCACAAACATCGTCATCAGCGCGTCCGTTCACGCTTGTAGTCGTACTCGTCGTCCCAGTCGAGTTTGCCGAACAGTTCAAGCAGCCGTTCCTGCTCTCGCCGCGCAATGAACTCCCGCAAGGCTCTGTTGACAGTCGCCTTCTTCGTTTTCTCGCCGCCAACTTCTAAGGCTTTGTCGAGCAGTTCCGGGTCTATCGACAGGTTTGTAGCCATTGTGTTACTCCCCACACATCAAGATACACGTAAAATACTCTCAAGTGGCTGACGCGGTCAAGTGTTGTCACAAGGTGGCAGCGCCTCACATTTTGAGGATCAAAAATGCTGTCAATACGAATAAAATCTCAATGCCATAAAACATGTTCAGCGTTACGGAGAATACACCGCAGCCTGCCAGCTACACTGTGGCCTGTTTTTATACTTCATAATGTTCATGCCAAAATCCGTGGTTTCCTGCGTCCTGACCTCATTGTAAACCTGCCGAAACAAGCGCTCTTGCCAGAGAAAACAGCCATCCAGAATCCAGAACCCAACGACGGGGACAAGAAAAGCCAGCGCCAGCCACCCGGATTGAACCTCGTTCCTGGCAATGAAGATAATGCCAGCGGTCAATATCGCCATGCGCCAGCCCTTGACCAGAAAGGAGTCACGGCCCATAAGGCTATTTTATTCAGCAGGTGACCCGACTCAAGCGGGCTACATGCCATGAACTAGGGTAGAGCCACAATGCTGAATTATGGGAGAAATGCCAATTTCCTGTAGTTGCAATAACGACTGTAGTCGCAAACTACCAGGGTCAATACTTGTAGTATGCAGAATTCAGCCTCTTGACTGGCTCTGGCAGTGGTGTACGATCCCTTTTTGCATGCAGGAGGGGGGAGAGTACAGATGATTAGGCTAGAAGAGCCCTAGCCTGTGCCTAGGAGTAGGTGAGGATAGAGGCTTGAACTTTGACACTAAGGACTGGGAGTTGCTGGAGGAGCGCCGTGAGCCCGCTCGTGGGCGTAAATATCGCGGAGGTCAGAGCGTTCAGAAAGCCTATAAGAATATACACACAGAAGAACTGGTGACTCGACATACAATCGAGAAAGAAGGAAGGGTCGTTCACAACCATCTTCGCCCTGGAGGGTTGAAACCATGAGCCACCAACACAAAGATCTGACGGAGCTGCAAGAGTGCATCATTGATGTTCTAGCCAACGACTATGAGAGCCTTGAGCAAATTAGTGAGATGGTTGGTCCTTCCATAACCTTGAGTCAGGTCAAGGCAACCCTTTGGACGCTGATCCAAGAAACCTATGTGGCCTGTTATGCTCCGACGAAGACGGAAATGGAATCGGTTATTTATCCTGAACATCAGAAGTTGGGCACCTATTGGTTCACCCTGACGAAGAAGGGTGAACAACTTCTATCAGATTTTGAATATAAGGAATGACCTTATTAACCTATAGAATGAAGATAATGCCAGCGGTCAATATCGCCATGCTCCAGCCCTTGACCAGAAAGGAGTCACGGCCCAGCCGGTTGATACCCCTTTGAATCATTTCCAAGTGTTTTATGACGCTCTCTTTGCCCTCCATGGTTGCCCCCTACGGTTTATCTTTTTATAGTTTTCGTGGTGGCGTTCAGAATTGGGTCCGGTGTCAGTTCTTCGACCGGTGTCAGACACATCTTCGCCCAGCCAAGCCGCCTAGTCAGCCGATTTTGCGGATGTGTTGGTCATTATTCGTTTCCGGTTCCTGACTGACAGACTCTCCCTGATTCGGGGGAGCGTTGTGCAGCACGAAACCTTCATCCGGCAAGAACCCACTTGCCTCAATGGACGTGCACTGAGGCACAAGCGCCAACGGTTGATCCAGACCAGCCGCCGGGGTTGTCAGATACCATTCCCCGGTTCCTGCCTCGACCAGTAATGACCTCAAATCGAGTATGCCGGCGCGGAATTGGCGCAACCGTTCCGGCACAACACCCGTCACCAGGTAGCGGTCCAGGCCGTTCCGAGCCTCGACCGCCACCGCAATGTACTGTCCGCCTGTGGCATCCTGCGCCTCGAAGACCTGCGGGCCATCGTAAGAGAAAAGCGTGTTAGTGTGTTGGATCGTCTTCATGAGTCTACTCGATCTTGAAAAGGGCGTCCTGGTCGGCAGTTGAGGATTCCTGAAGACGCTTGATCACTTCGACCGTCTCATACCGATCCAAGTGCTTTATGACGCCCTCTTTGTCAGTCATGTTTTGCCTCCTGGGGTCGAATTCGGACAAATAGCGAATCTGGTGCCTCCCGGCCAAAAAGGTTCTTTTCCCGTTTTCTCTTCCATTTTTCGCACCTGCGTTTCACCGCGTCCTCGGTAATCTCGTGGTAAACGAAAAGCGGGTGATGAGCGGGATATGACATGCCTCTCCCGAATATCCCTCTCCCAAAGCTCAAAGCGCCCATCCACAACCTTGGCAAACAGACACTTGTTCACCCAGTACTGCATTGGGTCTCTCGGTCTCCGCCATCTTCTGGTACCAATGCCGAGCCCATCGGTTTCTCTCAAAGGCATATTCAGCAGCGCTATGGGCCATACCGATAAGCCCTGCTCGGCCAGCATGGTTAGCCAGGACACGGGCCGGCTCTTCGCGATCGTCGCAGAAACCGGCAACCATCAAACCGCGTGCGACTACCGCCGGTGTGTCGCTGCTACATTTGGCCTCGATATAGGTATTCAGGATATTTTGGCGGCCAGCCTGCTCAGCGGCGAGGACTTCCATAGCAAGCTCATGGTCCGTCACTGCGCGGTCGAGTCGCGCACAGCGGAGTTCATCAAGAAGTGGATTGGCGGCCGATTCCCATAACGCTCTTCTGCTCCAGCGTCAGTTTCGCATAGCCCTCAGTGAGTATGTGGAAAGGTTTGGGCTCCTCTAGCTTTTTCGAATAAGGACTTCGCCTTCTCCGGCTCATCCTTAGGAAATGGCATACGCGGTCAGCAGCGCTACGTTGTAAATCCAGAGCGTAACTCCGGCACTGTCAGAGCCGAGGAATGAATCTGCCAAATCGACCAAGGCTCCCGGGTCTGCCACATAGAACGCGTCAAAAGCCTTCCAGAGAAAAGTTCTCAAGCAGACGGACGTTAGGCTTTTCTTCGGACAAAAAGGCGACGGGTAATTTCTGTCGCCGCGTCCGCGTCCGAGTTGTCGCGCCGCCCCACCAAAGTGATTCAGGCATAATACGGTCCAGAATAGTGCTCGGATCGGCAACGCCCTGCCTTACAGCATCAATCAGTGTGAGCGATCCGTACCGTGTCTCCCAACCGTCCTCGTTTTTACTATCGGTGTGGCGCCACCCGCTTTCGATCATCCGCAGTCAGCAGCTCTGACAGCTCACGCCGATAGATTGTCTCCGAACACGTCGGCGCGAACCCGTTCGGTTTCATGCCGGATGAGGTCAGCCAATGATATTGCACGCGCACCTGCGGAAGTCAACGGCGTCTCCGAATACCGCGCAAAGGCCTAGCAGGACGGCAAGCTAGTGCTCTATCGTCCTGTTCGTAACTGCGACCCGCAACCTACGCTCAAATAGCCATCCTCATCGAGAGGATTTGAGGTCAGGTTGCAAAGACTGGTGAGGTACTTTCCGCCGTCATTTACTGGTATCAGCAGCATCGCTCCCAACTGCTCCGAAGCGGCCAGTAACGGAAAGGCAAACAGCAATAGGATACTGGGCAGACAATCCATCCGCTCTTTCTCGGGACATGTCCGCTAAGGCCGAAGGGTTACGCAGAATGTCAACAAGTCTCAGCGCACGTTCCCTATCAATCAACGGACCGTGCTCTTTATCAATGCAGTGCGATCTGACGTAGCGGAAAGCCACTTCTGATAAATAGCTGATCCAGAAGCTCCAAGTGCTTTTCAACCGCGATTTTGGGGAAGAACCGTGCGATGGCGGGTAAGGCGTCTTCGAAAAAAAGGTCTTCTGACTCGTATCGACCATCGGTCCAGATGGAGCTTGGTCACATCTACCTGCTGGTAGTTGGCCGCGGTTTTGACAACATTAGTCGGCTTTTCGGACGCCGGATCACAAGGGTCTACCGAACAATAGTCTTCAACCAGCCTCCAGCTCTCCGGCCACGGCCATGGCTCGCGCAAAGTCTTGACAAGAGCGCTTGCCTCTCGTGCATCATCATCGTTCCCCGTAGCGTTAAGAATGCTCACAAGCGCACACTTCCCGGTGCGAGACGAATCATCGGCGCGGAAAACACGACTTTCGTTCAAGAGCGCACTTCGTGCACTTGCCCAGTCGCAGGAATTGAGGCTGAGTAGGTGACGAAATTGCTCATAAAGCCAATAAAGGCTACCATTCAGCGCCCTGGAAAACGAAGCCTGGACAAGCGCACACGCGAAAGGAGCCAGTTCCGCCCCAGCAAGAAGCGTGATTGCGAGCCTCGTCAAGCTTCGCCGAGCTCGCGCGTCGCGGGACGCGGGTGATTTTCGTGAGCCTTGGAACACCGTATGCGTTGAGCGAGCTTTCGGGGGCAGCCGCGCTCATCGCGACCTATGATTTTGCGCCGGCGTCGCAGCGCGCACTCGCGCGGGCGCTCTTCGGGGAAGTCCCAATCAACGGTAGGCTTCCGGTTCGTCTGTCCGAGGGGTATCCTCAAGGACACGGCCTTCGCGCCGATGCGCACGCTATGAAACTCGAGCAACAGGAAAACCCCGAGGAAGTGGGGATGTCGAAGCGCGGTCTGAACGATGCGGTCGATCGGGTGCGCAAAGCGATCGAGGACGGGGCAACACCGGGTGCCGTCGTGCTCGTGGCGAGACGAGGTGAAATCGTGGTCGAGGAGGCGCTCGGCCGTTTGAGCTACGACGAAGACGCCGAGCGCGTCCGCCGCGACACGATGTACGACCTGGCGTCGCTCACGAAGGTGATCGTCACCACCACGCTTTCGATGATCCTCTACGAGCGGGAGCAGTTGGATCTCGAAAGCCCGGTGACCGCGTACATACCGGAATTCAGCGGCGGCGAGAAAGACACCGTTCTCGTCGAGGATCTGCTCGCTCATTCCGGTGGGCTCTTGTGGCGGAGAGAGCTCTACAAGAAGTTCGAGGGAAAGACGCCGGAAGAATCCTGGGTCGGCTACATCGAAACGATCTGCGAGATGCCGCTCGACTACCCGCCGAGGTCCAAGACTATCTATTCCGATCTCGGAGTTCTCCTTCTTGGGGAGGTCCTCGAGCGCATCACCGGGAAACCTCTCGACGTTCTTGCGCAAGAAGAGCTCTTCGAGCCACTCGGTATGGACGAGACCCTCTTCCAGCCGCCCGCGTCGCTCAGGTCACGGATCGCGCCGACCGAACGAGACGAGTGGCGCGGCCGGGTCGTTCACGGGGAAGTGCACGACGAGAACGCATACGGTCTCGGAGGGCTTGCGCCGCACGCCGGGCTTTTTTCCACGGCACGAAGCCTCGCGCCGTTCGTACAGATGATTCTCAATGGCGGGGCGTACAACGGGCACCGGCTTGTGAACGGCGCTACGATCGAGCTCTTCACCACCCGCGCCGAGCTCGTCCCCGACTCCAGCCGGGCGCTCGGTTGGGATACCCCGTCGGGGCGGAGCTCGTCGGGGAAGTATTTCTCGGATGAGTCCTTCGGGCACACGGGGTTCACCGGGACTT
>CBDCRK010000046.1:0-27061 GCA_965220955.1 uncultured Binatia bacterium (SeqCode)
GGAAGGCTTGATTCGCCAAAATATTGCGGTCGGCAAGGAACAGGATACGGGGCCGGCGCTTGCCGTCTTTGGCCAAGTTCCAGCGGCTTTGAAACAGTTTCCAGGCAATTTGAAAGGCGACGCAGGTCTTGCCGGTCCCGGTAGCCATAGTGAGCAGGATGCGGTCTTGGCCTGCTGCAATGGCTTCGAGTGTTTTGTTAATGGCATTGTGCTGGTAATAGCGCGCCTCCCATGTCCCGCTATTGGCCTCGAAGGGGACTTCGGCGAAGTGGTTGCGCCAGGGGTTTTCCTCGGGAAAGGTTGCGGCCCATAGTTCATCCGGGCTAGGGTAGTGGCTGACATACTCTTCCTGGCCGGTCTGCATGTCGATGCGATAGATGCCGACCCCATTGGTGGAGTAGGCAAAGCGGGCGTGCAGATTCCCGGCGTATTTCTTGGCCTGGCCCACGCCTTCGGTGTCTGGCAGATCGCGCTTCTTGGCTTCGATGACGGCCAGCTTGTGGCCGCGATAGGTGAGCACATAGTCGGCAATGTCCTGCTTGGCGCGTTTGCCTCCCCCTTGGAGGCGGCCGAGGGTGATAACCTCGCGTCGCACGCGGCTGCCTTCGACGACACCCCAGCCTGCCTTTGTTAAGGCAGGGTCGATCAGCTCGGCGCGGGTTTCGGCTTCGTTCATGCCACGGCCTCTTGTAAGACGCGCTCTGGTTGTGAGGTGAGTTCGCCGCTGAAGGCTTTGTGGAGGAGGGATTGCTTGAGTGCCGCGAGGCTGGGGAGCTTTTGCTGGTAGATGGCTTCGAGGCGGTGAGTTTCTTCGCAGAGCGCATTGAGTGTGGATACGATGTCTTTCTGTCGTTTCAGAGTCGGGAACGGAAACCTTTGGTTCTCGAATGTTCCGAGATTGATGTTGTCCCGCGCCGTGCCTTTACCCTTCTCTTTAAGAAGAGCTTTGAAGGATTGAAGCAGAAACTCGACGTACTCGTTATCAGCGACCTCTTCGTTGACTACGATCCCGATCACACTGTCTGGAAAACATGCTTCGAAGTTGAGAATCGCTGTCTCGCCAACGGTCGCTCCCACAATAGCAATGCAAATAGTCCCCTTTGGCCACAGCTGGCTTTGAGCTAATCCGACTTCACTATAGGTCTGCGTGTAATCCGTCAGCCAGTGATCTGCGTTACTGATATCGCCGGTCTGAATGAATGGGTATGGACCGTTGTAGAGTCTTGGTTCATTCCGTGGGCGGTGTTTGGATTTGCCGCGTCCGAATTCTCGCGAGACCTCAACAATTCGCTTCTCTTCCCACCCCTCCCCCTTCTGGGTAAAGACAGCATTCAGATAGCTGTCAAACAACTCGCGGGCGTTGGCGAGGTTCTTCTCGGTATTGGCGACCGCCGAAGCGATCCCCGCAAACGCTTCATCGAGAATGGCGACAATGCGCTTTTGTTCGGGGAGGGAGTGCGGATAGCTGATCTGAACCTGTGAGATGTCCTTCTGGTTGACACTCGCCTGATTGACCGATTGCTTGCATACGCCTCGCCAATAGCCGCGCTGAAACAGGTATTTCAGAACATAATCCAAATACGCTGATGTGATGACGTCCTTCGGGCGCAGCAGTAGAAGATTTACGCCGTGATAGATCGGTTCTGAACTGGCGAACAGCGCGGTCTTCCCTACGTGAACTGCGCTGTTGATATGACTGAACAGGATGTCACCCGGTTGGAGGCGATACTGATCTTTCTCGCGTTCACTAAGGTCAGCATAGCCGACCTTTTCCAGATTAAACGTCGCGGCTGAGATGCTCTCGATCCGCGAAATCTTATCTCCGCGACCACTCTTGTCCTGCTTGCAGTTGAGGCCGTTTCGTAGAACGGCGAGGACTTCTCCAAGGGTGCTTGTCTGCCATCCCTTCTTCACAGCATCCCCCGAATCTCCTCAAGGATTTCCGCACTCTCAGCATCCAGCACCACCATTTCCGCAATGATCTCTTCCGGCTCCCGGAGCGGCGCTTCCTCCGGTGCATTCGGATTCTTCACCGACAGATCGAAGGTGTCATGGTCGATGTCCGCTACATCCACCAACCATGACTTTTCCGACTCTGCAAAGCTGGCTTGCAATTCGACAAATTCTTTCAGGTCGTCATCATTCAGAGGATTGGTCTTACCCAAGCTCCGCCCCGGATCAAGCTGGTAATACCACACCTTGCGGGTAGGTGCGCTCTTCTCAAAGAACAGCACCACCGTCTTCACCCCAGCCCCAAGAAAGGTCCCGCCTGGACAATCCAGCACGGTATGCAGGTTGCAGCTTTCTAGCAGCTCTTTACGCAGTGCCGTCGAAGCATTGTCAGAGTTCGACAGAAAGGTGTTCTTGATCACCACTCCTGCACGGCCGCCTGCCTTCAGTGATTTGATGAAGTGTTGCAGAAACAAGAACGCCGTCTCGCCGGTTTTGATGGGGAAGTTTTGCTGCACTTCCTTGCGCTCTTTGCCCCCAAAAGGCGGATTGGCAAAGATCACATCGAAGCGGTCTTTGTCCTGAATGTCGCTGATGTTCTCGGCCAGGGTATTGGTGTGGAGGATGTTGGGCGCTTCGATGCCATGCAGGATCATGTTCATGATGGCGATGATATAGGCGAGGCTCTTCTTTTCTTTGCCGTAGAACGTCTGGGTTTGCAGGGTCTGGAGTTGGCTGGTGGTGAGGTCGCCGTGCCGTAAATAGTCATACGCCTCACACAAGAAGCCCGCCGAGCCCGCTGCTCCGTCATAGATACGCTCGCCCATGGTCGGCTTGACCACGTGGATCATGGCACGAATCAGCGGGCGTGGGGTGTAATACTCCCCACCATTGCGGCCCGCATTGCCCATATTCCTGATCTTGGCTTCGTACAGATGCGACAGCTCGTGCTTTTCTTGCTGGGAGCGGAACCGGAGCGCGTCGGTCAGTTCCAGTGCATCGCGCAGGCTGTAGCCGCTGCGGAACTTGCTTTTGATCTCGTCAAAAATCTCCCCGATCTTGTATTCGATCGTATTGGGGCCGGAGGCGCGTTGCTTGAAACCTCTGAGGTAAGGGAACAGCTTGTCATCAATGAAGGCGATCAGATCATCCCCTGTCAGGGCGGTATCATGATCGAATGAGCCGTCGGCTTTCTTGGGCGCTGCCCAGCGTGACCATTGATATGGCGCACTGATGATGAAGTCATAGGACTTGCCGACCAACTCGGCTTCCATTGCCTTTTCCTGTTCCAAGTCGTCCAGATATTTGAGGAACAGCATCCACGAGGATTGTTCGGTGTAGTCGAGTTCGGACGAACAGCCCGCCTCTTTCCACAGTACGTCGTCAATATTCTTAAAAGTTTGCTCGAACATGTCTGTCCTCATTATCATCTATGTCACACGTAGCCGAGTCCGCTGGTTACGCTCGCCTTGCGGACTGCCCTCGTTTTTCGCGATTCTCCTCCCCCCCCCACCACCATGCCCCCTATACCCCCTGTGTGTGGTTGGCGGTTCCCATGTCTGTGATGGCTCATGCGGACAGGGCGTGGGAGGTCTCAGCAGGTCCGGGGTGTTCTCTTCTATACCAAAAATAAATGGATGGAAAAATGAGGGGAATAATCCAAGCAATTAGAAAATATTTATATATTCCAATAACTTATAGAAGAGTAAGGACGGAGAGGGAGGGATTCGAACCCTCGGTACCACAAGGGTACACACGATTTCGAGTCGTGCTCCTTAAACCGGACTCGGACACCTCTCCACAACCCTCCTCCAACAGTGACAAAGTTTTGAGGTAAGGACAGAGTGTTGCAGGATGAGATCTCTGTCTCTACCTGATTTCTTTATCTCTGCCTGGTTAGAATTCCTCAGAATGCTTGTGGCGAATCACTAGAGCTTTGCTATTTAAAGGGCTTCAAAGCCTCTACCGCCCGCTGGGCCTCGTGGCGCAACATTACCAGGTCAGTACCATACAACAAATACTGAGCCCCGCTGTTGATCACTGACTGGATATCATCGAGGCGGGTGACTGCTCCAGCCATAGCAATGCCACGTTCCTTGCACAGGGTCCGCACTTTTTCCGTGGCTTCTCGGACTCGCGGATGACTCATCTGACCAGGGACACCAAGGCTCTGAGCCAAGTCCTGGGTCCCCACTAGGACCAAATCTACTCCCTCCACCAGGATGTTGTCCAGGTTCTCGATGGCCTTCTCGGTTTCGGTTAACACACCAATAAGGGTATTGGCATTGGCATGCTCTATAGCAGTAAGGGTGTCCACTTCCTCATAATCGGTGCTCGCCCCTAAATAGATTGCCATGCCTCGTTTCCCCTGAGGGTGATACTTAGCGAATTCAATAATGCGCTGCACCTGCTCGCCGGTCTCAACGTGGGGAACAATCAGACTCTGGCATCCGGTGTCCAACAAGCGGGTAACATTCTGATATTGTAGCTCCGGTATACGGACCACAGGGGTTATCCCCGCTGCATGGGCCTGGGCCACCATATCTACTACAGTCTCAAGATTATAGGCCGAGTGCTCGGTGCAAATCATAATGAAGTCCATCCCGGCTGCGGCCAGTGTATGCACCACCCCTCGGCCCTTGGCTTCCCACATTAAAGTGCCAATAGCATGACCACCAGTCTTTAGGGTTTTTCTCAGTTTATTCACGCGCATAGCGCTTCTCCTTCAAGTGTTACATTGTCACTTGTTTTGTCTCAACTCAATACTACCTTTCCTATTATAACCTCTTGGAATAGAAAAATTTCTGCAAAAGAGTGCAACACTCTTCTTCATCCACTCCGCTGGTCACCTCGATACGGTGGTTCAATCGCTCATCAAGAGAGAGGTCGTAAAGAGAACCAGCAGCCCCACCCTTAGGATCAACACAGCCAAAAACAAGGCGTCTAATACGTGCATGCAGAGACGCTCCCATGCACATGAGGCAGGGCTCCACGGTGGTATAGAGGATGGCATCAACAAGACGGTAATTGCCCACTGACTCTGCGGCTTCCCGTAGAGCTATGATCTCAGCATGGGCAGTAGGATCACAGCGTGAAATCGGAGCATTATGCCCACGGCCAAGGACCTGCCCTGTCCTGACCACAATAGCCCCGATAGGTACTTCTCCTTCTGCTGCTGCTAGGCGAGCCTCCTGCAAGGCTTCGGCCATCCAGAAACTATCATCCCCTATAAGCGGAGAGGCGTGCCGTGACACGCCTCTCCCGTTCAATCCTGCAGATTTCTTATGGGTGCTAGGCTCCCATACCAATTTTAACCTCTTCGTAGCTAGGCTTAGCTTTAAGGCGCTCGTTCCATGCCTTCACCGCAGGAAAGCCGCTCAGGTCCATTCCTACCCGCTCACAGATGGCAAGAAAGGGAGTAAAGGTAATATCGGCCATGCTGTAGTTGCCCATGAGATAATCTTTGCCCCTGAGTGCTTCTTCCAGCCGGGGCAAGAGCTCACTGCTCAATTTTTCTTTGTTTGCACGGATCTTCTCAGCATCCTGCTCTTGCGCGGGTTTACGCTCCTCGTACACCGCCGTAATCAGAGGAGGAATAAACTGGCTGTTGCAGAAATCTACCCAGATGCGCATCTGTGCCTTGGCTACGGGATCAGACGGAGAGAGTGCGGGAGTGGGATATTTTTCTTCCAGATACTCATCGCAAATGGCTGATTCGTATACCCAGGCTCCTTCCTCAACTAGAACCGGCACCTTACCGAAAGGGTTAAGAGCAAGAAACCATTCTTGCTTCTGTTCCTTGTTAGGAAGATCCAGTAAGATACGGTCGAAGTCGAGATCTTTCTCTTTGAGGACGATCCTCGTCCTCTGAGCATAGGGTCAAGGTAAATAATCAAACAGTTTTCTCATTGTCCACCTCCTTATTGGTAATGCTTTAATGCCTATTTATTAAGTATCCCCTTTAGGGGTCCCTCTACCCTTCTCTCCTTCTTTGCCAAGAAGGGCCAGAATCACCTCTTTGCTCTCTTGCAATGGGCGAGTGCTCTGCTCCACCTTGCTCAGCAGAAGCGCTCCCTGGCTGACCTGAAGAAAAAAAGCAGCGAACTTCCCAGGATCCACCCGCTGAGGCAGCTCTCCGGCGGCCTGAGCCGCACAAAAGCGGACGGTTAACGCTGCCCCGGCCTCAGCAAAGAAGCAGGTAACCTCTCCGCGTAACCTCTCACTCACAGCACTCATCTCCTGTGCCAGGTTCCCCACCGGGCAACCACAGTAATGCCCTTCTCCTTTCTGAAAAGCAACGAGCTGGTCAAACCAGCGGGCCAGTTCCTGTTGGACCGGGTTATCTCCCGAAAAGGTCTTGCTGATCCGCTCCAGTACGGACTCACGTCGCAGGCGAACGACCTCTCGCCCTAGCACCTCTTTACTGGGGAAGTGGAAATAGAAGGAACCTTTGGGCACCTCACATTTCCCGAGAATTTCCTGCAGACCCGTGCCCCGGAAACCCTGACGATAGACAAGATCTGCCGCCGTTTCTACAATTTTGCGCTTGGTTTTTTCCCCTTTAGCTGGCATATAGACATGTGGTCTATTTTGCTTTTACATTAGAAGAGAGACCAGCTTGTGTCAAGGAGAATACAGTTCATGTCTGCATGTGAACACTGACCAACCAATATTGACTTACCTACCTTAAGGTGAGAAAAACTCTAATGACTGCAAGTCATTAAATCTTTAGGGTAATGGAGACCTTCTTATGGCACAGACAAAATTATTTCCGGTAACGGTAGTCGGAAGTTGGTCCAGACCAGCCTGGCTAGTACAGGCTTTGCGCCAGCGGCAGGCAGGAGAACTGTCCAGCACAGAGTTTAATCGTGTGGCTGACGAAGCGGTGTTGGCAGCAGTGAAATATCAAGAAGACGCTGGCGTAGATATTGTAACTGATGGCGAGATGAGACGAGATAACTTCTACTCCTTTGTGGTGGAGAAGCTGTCGGGGATGAAGCTAATGAAGGTCTCGGAGCTGATGGACTACATGAAGGATAGAGCCAGCTTTGAGGAGGTGTTACGGGCTCTGGATGTACCTGCCTTTGCCATTAAAAGTCCCATTGCTGTGGAAAAGATCGGCGAGCTCAATGGCCTGGCATTGGATGAGTTGGACTATCTAAAACACCACACCACATGCCAGACGAAGATAACCCTACCTGGCCCCTACTTATTAACGCGCTCCAGCTGGTTTGAGGGCTTATCGGATAATGCTTATGCCACGCAGGAGGAGTTAGCTAAGGATGTGGTCAAGATTCTGCGGCAGGAGACGGCGGCATTAAAGGCAGGCGGGGTCGACTTTATTCAGTTTGACGAGCCCTCGCTCTCGCAGGTGGTCTATGGGGACGAGGCTGGGGAAACATTTATGTGTGCAGCGCTGGGATCGAGAAGAGATCCGACTGAAGAGTTAGAGTTTGCCGTGCGCTTGATGAATGAAACCGTGGAGGGCATGGATGGCGTCAAACTCGGGGTGCATGTTTGTCGGGGGAATTGGAGTCGGAAGGAGGAAGTGCTGCTCAGCGGTAACTACGGGCCTTTGCTCCCTTATCTCATGCAGATGAACGTTGACCAGTTGGTGTTGGAGATGGCCACGCCACGAGCTGGAGAGTTGGAGGTCTTTAAGGAATACGGCAACGAGAAGGAGTTAGGTCTAGGGGTGGTAAACCCACGCACCGAGGAGGTAGAAGAGCCGGAAACGATTGTGGGTAGGGTCAAGGAAGTACTGGCCTTTTTTGCTCCGGACAAGATCTATCTGAATCCTGACTGTGGTTTTGGCACGTTTGCCGAGAGGTGTGTGAACACGTCTGAGACGGCTTACTTAAAGCTAAAGGCAATGAGTGAGGCAGCCGAGATACTGCGCAGAGAATTTGCCTAATAAACCTAAGGGAGGTAACCGAAATGGCAGAGAAAGAACTAAACGGCTTGCGTCCAGAAAAGCTCCAGGCCATCCTGGACTCAATGCGGGATGACCCCGAAGTCCTCAAAGCCGTGACCGGCCCGTGGAAGTCGCGGATAGTTTGGCAGGGAGGATTCAGAGCCAAGGCTTACATGAGAAAGCATACGGTGGAGATGGATGAGCCGGATGGGCTAGATGCCAGCGATGTGGCCGCCAGTGCCCATGAACAGGTGCTGTCAGCTGTGGGCAGCTGTATGACGGTGGGGTTCGTTCTCAACGCTACCAAACGCGGGATCAAGATTCACGACCTGGAGATTGCCCTGGAGGGTCAGTTTGAGAATATCCTGAAGTGGGCTGGTCACAGTACTACTGGCAACCCCGGCTACCCCGCGATCAAAGCCAAGGTGTTCGTCAAGGCCGATGCCAACGAGGCCATCTTGCGAGAGATCTGGAAGGCAGCGGTTGAGGGGTCTCCGGTAACGCAGACCGTGGCACGGCAGACCGAAATTATTCCTGAATTCGAGGCTCTCTAGGAATAGAGACAGAGAGCTGTTCACCTACCCGCTTAGAAAATCCCCTCTCCCCCAGCGGGAGAGGGTTAGGGTGAGGGGGGTCAAAGCGTAGATGGCAATTTTCGTTACAGCCGACTGGGTAGAGGAGCGTGTTGACTCTTCGACCATCCTGCTTCTCGACCCTAGACGACCGATGAAATATCTCCAGGGTCATATTAAGAACGCCGTAAATCTCCCTACTTATAAGGCTTTTAATGCAGAGGCCAAGCTCCTACCAACAGACATCCTGCAACAATGGATCGGCTCCGCTGGGCTTGATACCCAGACGACTCCGATTATTTACGATTCCTACGATGGCCAGAACGGCGCCATGCTCGCCTGGATTCTGGAGTATCTCGGCCGTACTGATATACACGTACTCAACGTTTTTTTCGAGCGCTGGGTGGCAGAGAAGCGAGAGGTTTTCTACAAGCCCGTCACATCTACGATCAAAGAATTTGCGGCCAAGGTGAACCCGAGGATCAGGGCTACTTTAGACAACGTCCGGACCGAGCCGGAGTTAAAGCTCATCGACTTTAGGAGCCAGGACGAATACACCGGCAAGCTTGACCGGGACGGTAAACCCGGCCACATCCCCAAAGCGGTAAATATTGTATGGCGAGACCTGCTTGGCGCAGAGCAAGAAGTCCTCGCCACAAGAGAGAAGGTAGAGCAGCTGCTAAGTGCTGCCGGCATTGGACGAGAGGACAAGATCGTAGGGTATTGCCGAACGGGGCTGCGGGCGTCTGTTGGCTACTTAGCCCTGAGACACTATGGCTACAATATCCGCCTATATGATAGATCCTATGCAGAGTGGGCCCGCAGTGGCCTGCCGATAGAGAGCTGATTTTGAGTAGGCAACAGAAAGTATGGATGCCGTCCCTACACAAAAACCCCAGCCTTCCTTTGCCCTGCGCCTAGAAGAACTATTTGGTATTGATCTCCGTTCCTTAGCGGTATTTCGTATTGGTCTTGCCCTGCTGATTATTGCCGATCTTATCAATCGTTCCACTTATATCCGCGCACACTACACCGACTTTGGCGTGTTGCCACGCGCCGCTTTGCTTGCCGAGTTTTCCCCCAGGTGGCATCTATCGGTCCACTTGCTTAATGGTTCTCTAGCAGTTCAGGCAGCATTATTTCTTGTTGCTGGAATATTGGCGGTTGCGCTTCTCTTGGGATATCGTACTCGACTCGTGACCTTCCTCTCCTGGTTTCTGATGATATCGGTACATGCACGGAATCCTGTGGTCCTGCAAAGCGGCGACATCCTGTTTCGCCTGCTCCTTTTTTGGAGCCTGTTCTTGCCACTGGGTGCTCGCTATTCGCTCGATAGCGCTCTCAATAACTCCTCCCAAAAGCTGCCCGATCGTATCCTATCAGTAGGCACCACTGCGCTCTTGCTGCAGATTTGCTGCGTTTATTGGTTTACCGCTGCGCTGAAAGTTCATCCGGTCTGGTGGCAGGAAGGTAGTGCCGTATACTATGCTTTGAGCCTTGATCAGTTTACCACGCCATTGGGCCGGTTCCTACTAGGCTTTCCTCACCTCTTAACGTTTCTTACCCATGCCACACTCTGGATTGAGATGTTTGCCCCCACGCTGGCTTTCGTCCCAATTTTTACCAGTTTCATCCGTTTGGCCGTGGTCATTGTTTTTGTACTTTTACATTTAGGCTTTGCGGTTTGTATGGAGTTAGGACTGTTCTCTTATATCAGTATGGTTGGCTGGCTGGTTTTTATACCTAGCGAGCTCTGGGATAGACTCGACCATCAAGCGCGGATACCGGCCAGAACCAACCTGACTATTTACTACGATGGTGATTGTGATTTTTGCCGAAAGGTCGTGCTGGTACTGAAAACATTCCTTTTGCTCCCCGAGACCTCAATACTCTCTGCCCAGGAGCATCCTGCAATCCAGGCCCATATGCGCCTACACAACTCTTGGGTTGTTGTTGATCATGAAGACAACCGGCATATAAAATTTGCAGCGTTCGCTTATTTGTGCCGCCTTTCACCCTTGTTTTGGCCTCTCTCGCCTCTTGTTAGTTGGCGTCCAGTAGTCCTTATAGGAAACGTACTATACGAAAAAATGGCTACCAACCGATCCCGGGGAAAAGCACTGACAGCATTTTTGCAGTATCGCTCTGTGACTATCAGTTCCTCTTGGTTGGTCAACGCCATGGCTGCCTTTTGTTTGCTGTATATATTTTTATGGAACCTCAGAACTCTTGACTATGAGAAGTACCATAAAATCTTTCCTCGGCAGATCAACTGGATTGGTCACGTATTACGACTAGACCAGAAATGGGGTATGTTTGCCCCTTACCCACTAAAAGAGGACGGTTGGTATGTTATGCCGGGTACACTCCGAGACGGCACCCAAGTTGATCTTTTTACCGAGGGCGGGCCGGTATATTGGGAAAAACCTGATCTAGTGTCAGCAACCTATAAAAACCAACGCTGGCGAAAATACCTGATGAACTTATGGCAAAAGAATCACTCAGCCCATCGCCTTCATTACGGACGCTACCTCTGCCGTCAATGGAATACTCGGCATACGGGAGAAAAGCGGCTCGACACCTTCCGCATTTATTTTATGCGTGAAGACACTCTTCCCCATTTCCAAGTTGCCAAGCCCCAAAAGATTTTGCTTTGGCGACACTATTGCTTCAAAAAACCAGCCGACTGGTAGCACCAGATTTGTACTTTAAGCTGGCAAAGACAGTCCTGGCTCCCTGGACCAACCTTGTCATTGATAGTCTTTGAAGACACTGACCTGACTGGCCTGCGACCGAAAAGTTTGCCTATCAGGAAAAATCTCTTCATACAAACTTTTTAACTCGGCAATAGCCTTCTTGTCAGGCGGCGAGAGTTCGCATACTGACCTGCCCTCGCGACTGCTATGCCGGTACACAATCCGGTCGCACGTCCGAACAAAATTCCCACTAGAAACACTATCACTATTTCTATTCCCGTCATCGGGCACCTCGCCTAATTGACATAATATACTTTTATGTCCAATTCTCAGTACCCCGTGGTAATCTCCAGCAAGATGTTATCCGGGTCTCGCAGATAAATGGACCCTCTCTCTTGTGAGCCATGCAGAGAATACTGGATTTCCTTCTTTTCTAGAGTTTCCAGAGTCTTTTGGAAGTTCTCCGGCGTGGCCTTAAGAGCCACATGGTGCATGCTACCAACACCGCGGATAGTCTGGCTGGTGTCCTTTTCAGGAAAATCGAAAAAGGCCAGCATGTTACCCCCGCCCATATCAAAAAAGATATGCGTTGAGGTGGATTCATCCCGATTCTGGATCACGCGAACAAGCCTCATCCCCAGTGCCTCGGTGTAGAAACGAATAGTGGTATCTAGATCAGAGCTGATAAGGGCTAGATGATCTACCCCTCCGGTGCTTACGGCCGTGGCCACCGCAGCCGGTTCTCCCTCAGGGAGATATCTTTTTTTCAAAGCCTCCCGGCGGGCTTGATAGAAGCTAACGTCCTTCATGTCTACCTCCTTATGTCTCTTTATCTCCATAAAATTAGCGCGAGTCCACATAGAAAGCCTTAAGCCGCGTAGGAGAAATACCAACCAAGTAAAAAAATCTCAGCATCCACATTAGCAGAATGGTTCTGAGCACGCCCTGTTTTTGCCAACGCCGCGCAGAGGTAATAACCCGCTCCTTTAAACACACCACCTCTCCTACCCGCTTCATCTTCTTACTTAGCTCCAAGTCTTCCATTAGCGGCCCTTCGGGATACCCCCCAAACTGAAGAAACACGGTCCGCCGGATAAAAATCCCCTGGTCTCCAGTGGCAAGGTGAGTTAAGCGTGAACGAAAATTGATGAGGGTCTCGATTACCCGAAAGACCCACCTGGTACTATCCAAACAAATGTCGAACCGGCCCCCAATGACCACCGGGCAAGCCAGGGCCCGGAAAATGACCTCAACAAAATCGGCAGGCACAAGAGTGTCGGCATGGAGAAAAAGGAGGACCTCACCATTGGCCACTTCAGCTCCGGTATTCATCTGCCTAGCCCGACCAGGAAAGCCCGAGAGCACACAATCGGCACACCGGCGAGCAATGACCTGAGTGCCGTCAGTACTGCCACCGTCGACAACAATGGTTTCCACAGCTCCATTTTTCTTAATGGAAGAGAGTGTCCGCTCAAGAACGGCGGCTTCGTTTAGAGTAGGAATAATAACCGAGAGCCGTATCATCCCCCTACCCGTAGAAAGGCCATGGTCAGTCGTTTCATAAAATCCGCCTCTTCTTCTGGAGTGGCTTTAGTAAAATGGATGGAGAGAAGAGTACGGGGAGAAAAAATAGCCGGCCCCAGTCGACGGGCCGATAGCGGACGGGCATCGAGTAAGAGACAAGATCCCGCCTGTGACAGTGTGAGAGAAAACCTCTCAGCCTTATGGTTCTTATCTCTTTTGACCCTATAGTCGGCATGGGCAAAGAGCTTTTCCAGGCCAGCCACCACATCGTCCAGGCCAAATCCCAAATCCCACTCCACCGTTTTTTCAGCCATGCCCTACCCGCCTACCCCCAGCTATACCGTGCTATCGTCCAGAGAATCTTATACCCTGCCAGCACTGTCCCTTTCCAGGTTCCGGTCACCTTAGATTTACCAATTCGCTTACGATACCGCACCGGCACCTCGGTGATTTTGAGACCACACTTTACCGCCTTAATTTGCATTTCTACCGTCCAACCATAGTTCCGGTCAACCATTCCCAGAACCAGAAGCTTATCAAAACGAACCGCCCGAAATGGACCCAAGTCACTGTAGGTGAATCCATAGAGGAACCGCATCAGGGATGTGGCCAGGACATTACCCCAACGCGCCTGGGGTAGAAGGGCTCCCTTCTCGGCCTCCCCTTTTGGGCGTGAGCCAATGACAAGATCATAACCCTCCATAATAATCGGTCGCACCACTATGGCCAGCTCCTCAGGATGATCACTATAGTCACCATCAAGAAAAACAACAATGTCCGGAACCTGATCAGAAACCTTTACCCGAAGGTAGGCAATCCCCTTTAAACAGGCCGAGCCGTATCCCCGGCGGGACTCGATGAGCACGGTGGCCCCGCACGCCTTTGCTACCTCAGCCGTACGATCAGAAGAGCCATTGTCTACTACCACCACCTCCTCCACAAGATCACCGGGAATATCGCCTAAGACCCTGGGGAGAGAGGCTTCTTCATTTAGTGCAGGGATAATCACGGCAATCCTTGGTCTGGTGCGCAGCATGGAATACCCAGTCATCCGGTGACAAGAAGGGCTAAGGGGAAAGGCGAAAGGTCACCACCACCAGGGTGCCATCCGGTGGTAAAGTAGCAAGGTTGGCCATAAAGCGAACAGGTTTGTCAACATAATCGCGAACGGTAAAGGCGTGATTACCTATCTTGCCGCTCGGACAACTGTAAAGACAGGCCAAACAACCAGGACGCTGAGCGAAAGGCATGAAATTAAACCACCTCTGCCGGTTCCCGCCAAACCGCCAGGACAGGTCCTGCATGTCTTTATCTTGAAATGCCTCATGAATGGGGATGCCGGTTTCCTTTCCCTCCCAGGCAAGCGATACAGCTATAGCACTTCCCTCAACTCTTTGCTCAGGTGTAGAGCTATGGGTATTGTGCCGCTGGGTCCAGGCAGTCATGGGGAGATTATCCCCCGGTTTTCCGCCAATCGCAATCATGGCCTCATAGAAAGCGAGATCATTAGCTGGGGTTTCCATGAACGCTCCTTTTGATGTCCCCCCGCTCCACACAAGAAAATGATAGTGGGCCTCTTCGTCCCCAGCCGCGTTAAAGCGGCGAGGATAAATGACTGCATACACTCTTACTTCCCTCTCTTCCTTATTCACTATGAGGGGAGTTTCCGGCGTAGGTGCTCGATCCACCGAGCCCGCAGCCCTAGGTTCCATCAGCCCAAGAAAGAAAAAAGCCAGAGCTAGCATAAGACATTTACTTGTTCCTCTAGCGCTGAAACGCAGGGGTGAAATGGGCCACATCTGTCTTTTGTCCACATGGCTCCTACCCCATATCTCCCATAGCAGAACGGCAAAAAACGGCAGATATTCTAGCCAGATAAACCATTGAAAAACCTGGGGAGTTCCCCGGTAGAGGAAATAAAAGGCTAGATAATAGAGGCTAAGGAGACCAGAGAGGAGAATCCAGGAACGTAGAGGAAAAAGACAAAGGAAGGGCACCACCCAGATAAAATACCATGGATTCCCCACCGGGCTGAGTAAAAAAAGAACACCCACAACAAGAAATCCCACCCAAAGAAAATTGTCATCTGCCCTAACATCGAAGCGGCGCAAGAGGAGCAAAAGACAGAGACCTAGTGCTCCGATAACTACGGCATTAGCTAACCAGCGATCTTCCACCATGGCCAGAACCAGGGGAAAGAGCAAGCTATTCATCTTCCACTCCTGGGCATAGGTCAACGTTCCCTGCCAGAGTCCCACCCCCGCTCGAAAGAAAGGGGCATAACCCACCCCGATAATCATAGCTACGCAGAGTAATCCATATACTGTGGCCCTTGTTCCTTGCCGCCAATAGCTACGGAGCGCAAACACAGGAACAAAGACCAGAGGGTATCCCTTAGCCAGGACAGCCAGGGCCAAGCTGGCATACCCGAGAACTTCCTTCTTTTTTAGAACAAAAAGAAAAGCCAGGCAGGTAAAGAAAGAGGGCAGCGCATCGTAGTGCGCCGAGTTAACAACTTCCTTAACCACCAGGGGCGACCAGGCATAGATAAGGACAAGGGTGGGCTTCTGCCGTAGGTGCAAAAGCAGAGAGACCAGGAGAAAAGCAGTGCCTAGATCAAAAGCAATAAAGACCAACCTTAACGCCGTGAGGTTGCCCGGCCCCAACATCGCCGCTATCCCCAAAACGCCCTCAGCCAGGGGAGGATAAATCGTTGGTATCCAGGAATGATTGACTCGGGATAAAATGGTCGCAAAAACCGGGTCTGCCTTGGCAATCTGAGAGAGTTGGGCTAAGGACTCCTGTTTTCCTGATTTCTGCTCCTCATACTCCCACACTTCTTGTGGCGCATAGGAATATGGGTTTAACCCCGAGGCTACCACTTGGCCGTCCCACAAGTAACGATAGAAATCGTCCTCTTGAATAGGGCTTGACAACAGCAGGGAGCCCCGAAAGGCTAGAGCAAAGCCAAAGATAAGGAGGAGAGTCTGCCTTTGAGCCGGGAGAGAGCATATCGCCCAAATCGCACCCGTGTAGAGGAGAAAAGCCAAAAGGTAGAGCCCTATAAAGAATAGAATGGGTCTTTCCAAATGCCCCTGACCATAGATAAACTGCTGGCTTAAGAGAGCCAGACCTCCATACAGGCCCAAGGACATAAACCCCAGAAGCAGGAACAAAGCTCGCTTGGTCATTGGCTTCCCTTTGGAACCATTCCTCTAAGGGGAGGATTTATATTATCCTATGGTATAGATAACGAACAGGGGTATTTCGTCTGGCGAAAACATATGCCACAATCCATTAAAGTCCTGGCACAAGCTTTTTCTCCAGACGGACAAGAGAAAGGAGTGGATACCTACGTGAAGTACGGTGGTACTCTTAGCGGAGTTGTTCTTATTCTAATCGCTAGCCTTTTTTTGGCTGGCTACCTCACACTCTCTCCTACCAAGTCTTCTGTTTCCAACACGGGCCAGGTCGAAGCGGCCGCAGCTGATCCCTATGGCCAGTATGCTTTTTCCCTTTCCACTATCGATGGCAAAGTACTTGAGCTGGCAGAGTACCACGGACAAGTTACGTTGGTGAACTTCTGGGCCACCTGGTGTGGACCTTGTCGTCTCGAGACGCCGGCGCTTGTGCGGATGCAGAAAAAGTATGGGGACAACGGATTCGCAGTTATTGGTATAGCTGTACAGAGCGGGGAAGAAGAAGTTAAGGAATTTGTCCAGGAGTTTTCTGTCCCCTATGCGATAGGAATCGACACTGACAGTGAGGTCGCGGAACGCTACCATCTCTTTGCACTTCCAGTCAGTTTTCTTTTCTCCTCTGAGGGAACGCTGCAACATACTTTTACCGGCTTTGTGAAGGAGAAAGACCTAGAAGAGCAGCTCCAAGCCCTACTGGGGAAAAGTAAGATGGAGCAGGTTGCAGCAAACTAAGCCTTCCGTCTTTCATCTTTTTATCCGTAGATACAGACTATTCGTATAGTGTTCCTCCTAAGATGCGGTCCGCCTTTATCTGGGTGACGGAGCAACAGGGAATCTCCCCCCTTACCAAGATAGGGGGACTGACCTTACTTCAACGCGCCCTCCTTACTGCCCAACGGGCAGGAGTCCAAAAGTGTTACCTGTTCGCCGGAGAAAAAAATGAGCAGTTAGCGATCTCAGTGAAAGAAAATAAGGGGCTTACCTGCGAAATCGTCTGGCTCAACGAAGATCATCAAGAGCAGGTCCTTTCTCCTGAAGACGATCCTGACCACTTTGTATTCTTTACTACAGACACCCTTCTTCAGCCTGCCCTGATTACAGAGATGGCTCAGAGAGCCCGAGCAGAAGAGGTCTGGACGGTCACGGAAGACAAGGAAAAGTATACTCTGGCCCTTTTCCCGCTTTCCCTTCTTCCACAGGTATTTTCTTGCCTAAAACAAGGGAACAATCCCCTGGACTTGAGGGGCGGGGGGACTTTGTGGGGATATATAGTAAAGACCTTTGTTCTCCTGGGCCATTTTCTCCACCACCTCTCTTCCTCTTATTCCCCTTCGCAGGCCGAGAAAGACCTCCTCATCTCTTTGGAACACTCCAGAGACGGATTCACCGACACATTCTTCTACCGCCGCCTCTCCCGGCCCCTCAGCCGCCTGGTAGTACAAACCTCTCTGCGTCCCAACCACATCACCCTGCTCTTTTTTGGCATTGGGCTTATAGGAGCGGCCTGCTTTCTTTTTAGTGGATATTGGGGCCCGGTGGTAGGAGCCATATTGCTAATGCTAGCGGTCACGGTGGACAATGTAGACGGCGAAGTAGCCCGCATAAAGTTTCTTGAGTCAGACTTTGGTGAATGGCTGGATAACACCTGCGGCACCATCATGTACATAGCTGCCTTTCTAGGATTAGGAGTGGGGGTATGGGAAAGAGGAGAGTTAAACAAGGTTAGCTTTCTTGCCATAAGCCTCCTGGCCGGGGCGATTTTCTCCTTTCCCCTGGTCACATGGGCAGAAAGAACAAAAGGACGAGGAGGGTGGGAGGACAAGGTTATCCGGGCCATGGTGAAAAGCCTGACCTCTCATGATTTCGTTGTCCTCTTCTTGCTTAGCGCCCTTGTGGGCAAACTCCACTGGTTTTTTTGGGGGGCAGCCATAGGAGCGAACCTCTTTTGGCTCATCCTGGCCTGGCTGCTTTTCCGCTCAGGCCGCCCGCCCACTCTTAGAACCCTAATCTCTCTACTTCGTCCTCCGGTACGCGAAGCTGAGGTTGATTAAGGGCTACATGTCAAGCCTGAGGCTATTCTCTCGCCATTCTGCTGCCCTTGTCAAAAAATACCTGCGGGTAGTCAGCCCTATTTATGAACCCGGCAACAGATCCTTTACGACTCTCCCTTCTTTCATGACCAGCACGACTTTGTTTGGATCGGCAAAAAGCTGGACGCCTTCAAGGGGATTGCCATCCACAACAATCATATCGGCCCACTTGCCCTCTGCAATCGTGCCGGTCCTATCGGCCAGGCCAAAGATCTCGGCGTTCACTTTGGTAGCACTGACAATCGCTTCCATGGGGCTGAGGCCCGTCTGAGCTTTGAAGACCAGCTCGCTGCCGTTCTGTCCCTGCATGGCGCCGCCAAAAGCGTCGGTACCAGAACCGATCTGAATCTTATCCCGATTGGCTAGGGCAAGACGTAAACATTTTTCTGCCCGAGCCACCGCCTCTGCCATCTTCCTCTTTTGCGTTTCCGGTAAGTTTGCTCCCCCCTTAGCTGGATCAAAAGCGTTCATAACCGTGAGCGTGGGAATAAGCGCACATTTCTTCTCGGCCATTAGCTCAATCAGCTCCTGGGTGATAAAGGTGCCATGTTCGATGGAGCGCACTCCGGCAAGAACCGCGTGGCGAATCGCAGCCGGCGAGTGGCAGTGGGCCATCACTTCTTTGTCCGCTGACTTGGCCACGTCTACTATGGCCCGCAGTTCATCCGGAGTAAACTGCACCGCCTCTAAAGGGTCATGAGGCGACATCACCCCTCCCCCGGCCATTACCTTAATCCAATCTGCCCCATTTTTGAGCTGCTGGCGAGCAGCTTTGATGACTTCAGGCACTCCATCACAAACGGTAGATGGAGCCCCTATCCCCCAGAAGGCAAGGCCATATCCCCTACTACCACGTGAGGGGGTAAAGTCACCGTGCCCTCCTGTCTGCGAGAGCACACCACAGCTCAAAAGAAGCCGGGGACCGTTAATATAGCCCTGTTCCACCGCCTCCCGTATATCCTGATTGGCTCCGCCCGCATCACGCACTGTGGTGAATCCCGCTGCCAGTGTCTTCTCCAGTGCTTCCTTGATCTGAATGGCATGGATCACGGCCGGAGAAGATTCGCTGCCGGAAAGAAGTTTAGCTATATTTCCAACAATAACCACATGCACGTGGGCATCAATGAGACCCGGAAGGAGAGCCCGGCCTCCAAGATCAATCCGTTTGACCTCGGGTGGCACTTCCATAGGGCCGGGACTCACTCTTCTGATCGAGGAACCCTCAACAAGTACGCTGGCTCCTGGCCTCGCCTCCTGACCGGTGCCATCAATAAGAAGGGCGTTGGTAAAAAGAGTGGACTGGATCATACTCGCCTCCTGTGGAGATTTTATAACGTCTCTTTAATTCTTCAAGAAATCGGCGATGACCCTTGCAGTTTCTTCCGGCTTCTCAAACGGTGGAGCATGGCCGCACTTCTCCAGGAGCACAAGCCGCGAGCCGGCTATTGCCTGCTGATAAGCCCGGCCATGTTCTACCGGTACAAGCCGGTCAGCATCTCCCCAAAGGATGAGCGTGGGCACAGTGATGCGATAGAGACGCTCTCTAAGCTTGGGATTGTGGAGATAGGGATTCCAGCCCACCCGGGCGGTAGCCTCGCGGGCTTTAAGCACCATCTCTAGGACTTCGGGCGAAGGAGCCTCAGGAATAAACGTCCTGGCTAGCTCGGACTCCGGGTTATAGAAGACCAGGCGGCGAGTCTCCTCCGGGGTAGCGGCAAAGATATCCGCTACCGGCGCATCCTTTACTCTGAGACCCACAGCATCCATGAGGACAAGCTTGCGGATGCGTTGAGCATAGCGGGTAGCCAACTCTGCTGCCAGCCATCCCCCTAAGGACAGGCCAACAATGTTGGGTTTGTCCAACTCTAGTTGGTCCATAAGATCAGTGATGTGGAACACCAAATCTTCCATGGTATCAATCTTCTCCAGCCCTTCGGATTTGCTAAAACCCGGCTGGGCAGGCAGGTAAACGGTAAAGTGTCGGGAGAGGGCCTCAAAGAAAGGCAGCCACATGACTTCTCCTCCAGCGCTGTGCAGATACAGCAGAGGATCACCCATACCTCCTTTAAGAAGCTGGATTTTTGTACCTCGTACTTCAAGCATTTCTTCTTGATATGCCATGAGCCACCTCTATCTCTAGGGGCTGGTTTGAAACCCGCCCCTACTCCTCTTAGGATCTTGTTTGTCCCCTCTAGCACAACCGTAACTGCTTGCCTACCTCTTTTTCGCCGGGTTTGTTCCAGAGGTTTTGAGCGGCTCGGCTCAGGACACCACCCGGGTTACCCCCTGTGGCAGAGGTACCCATCCTGAGGTTCAGAGAATTGACATGGGGGGTCCCAACCTGTAGAGGGAAAAGCAGGGGGTGATACTTTAAATAAAAAATAAAAAGGAGGATCAGTTATGGCTAGTTACCGAGTCATATCATCGGACAGTCATATATTTGAGCCACAAGACTTGTGGACAAGCAGGGTCGATCGCAAGTTCAGAGACCGAGCACCACACGTTGTCCACCGTGCGGAGGATGACAGTGACTGGTGGGTCTGCGACGGTATGAAGGGGGCCGGTGGCGGGTCCGGTGGGTCACAGGCAGGCAAAAGGTTTACGGATCCGGAAAAGCTGAGTTTTGCCGATAACATGGCAAACGTCCGGCTGGGGGGCTACATTCCCGAGGAGCATGCGAGAGACATGGATCTCGATGGGATCGATGCAGGCCTCATCTATCCTACCGAAGGCCTTTTACTGTACAGTGTACCAGACAGCGAGCTTCTAACAGCCATCTGCAGAGCGTTCAATGACTGGCTGGTCGAGTTCTGTAAACCTCTTCCTAACCGGCTCAAGGGCATTGCCATGCTCAACATCGACAATGTACAGGAGGGCGTAAAGGATCTGGAACACTATGCTAAGATGGGGCTTGCCGGAGCCATGATCACCGTGTATCCCGTTGCGGGAAGGCCGTACGATTCGTCGGAGTATGAACCCCTCTGGGCCGCAGCCCAGGACCTGGAAATGCCCCTTAGCCTCCATGTTGGCACCAACCGTCCAGGACCGGACGATGCCTTTGTAGACCTCGAATCCACTCCCCCTCCCTTTTTGATTAATGTGGACCACTGGGTGCGGATGTCCCTGGCCCAGATGATCTTCGGCGGTGTATTCGAGCGCTATCCGAAACTGCAGGTGGGATCCATAGAACATGAACTGTCCTGGGTTGTTCATTTCCTGGATCGACTGGACTACAATTATATACAAAGACCCCCTACTGGAGGCCGGCGCAAGTTTAAGGAGAACATACTTCCCAGCGAAGTTTTCCACCGCAATGTGTTCCTTAGCTTTCAAGATGATGCTCTGGGGGTAAAGCTTCGGGACATTATAGGGGTGGATAACCTCCTGTGGGGCTCAGATTATCCCCATCCAGAAACTACTTTCCCAAGGAGCCGGCAGGTTCTTGAAGAGATTCTGGCTGATTGTACCGAGGAGGAGAAGACCAAGATCGCCGGCGGGAATGCCGCCAGGATATACCATTTCAACTAGAGGCTTATCTTTCCTCTTGATGAATAAACCTGAGCTAAACGGGAACTATCACCTTGAGCGCCTGGGGCACAACCGAGAGGGTGGCGGGTAGAGTGCCTATCCGTTCACCATCGGCATAGATATCACAGGGAGAGTCTGCCTGCACCCTCATCTCTCTTACCCGCAAGGTCTCGACGCCCTTATGATACACATGGGAACCCCCAAAAACCCGAGGAAAAGCTAACAATAGTTGTCCTCTATTTATGCCGCCAATCACACAAACATCAAGAAGCCCGTCATCAGGCTGCGCGGCAGGAAGCAGCGCCATTCCGGCCGCGCAGCTCCAGGTGTTGCCTGCTGCCACCATCCAGCCATAGTAGTGACCCTCACGGCCATTGGTTATAACAGTAAAGCGCAGGGGTTGGTAAGCAAAAACCGCAGCCAGGGTAGCTAGAGTATAAATCTGAGGAAGCGGTAGCCGGCTCAGCCGGTTGGCCCGGCGATTCACCTCAGCGGCCAAACCCATCACAGCAACGGAGAAAAAATAGTGAGCCTGGGCGTGGCCAGCGTTGACACGGCCAACATCTACAGTGCGGACCGATTCCTGAGCCAAAGTCCGACAGGCCTCAGCCAACCCTAGAGGAATGCCAAGTCCTCGGGCAAAGTCATTGCCTCCGCCCGCTGGCACAATCCCCAGAGCGACTTCGCTCCTCACTAGCTCCTGGGCCACTTGATTAACTAGGCCATCCCCTCCAACTGCTACTACCGCATCATACCCTCGCTCCACCGCCTCACGGGCAAGTTCTGTCGGATGGGTAGGAGAACGGCTAGTAATCACCTCGCCCCCAAGATTTGAGGCATGAAGTTCCTGGGTGAGATGGGAGGAAAAACGTCGGCTGCGGGCCCGGCGCGAAGTCGGATTCATAATCAGTAAGCGTTTAGCCATCAGAGGTAGGGGCGAACTTTGTATTCGCCCTGCTATTTACGATCCTCCCATCGGGTGATCACAAGGATCACCACTACAGATTTTGGCTGACAGCTAATGGCTGAGCGCCTGCCTGCCTGCCGAACAGGCAGGTCGCCAAACTACCTCTCCCCTCCCCGTAATCCCCCACGCTCAAGATGAGCCTGAAAGAAGTTTCGGCTCCCGGAAGTTGCCATACTGGCTGCCGCAGAAACTTCTAGGCAGAGCGCGGCCGCAGCAATGATCTGGGCAAAGCGGTATACCTTGCCCACTCCCAAGCAGTTCATAAGACGGAGGTAGGCTTGGGCGTGAGGAAGACTTGTCCCTCCTCCAACGGTGCCAACCTCAAGCCCAGAAAAGCGTAACGAAAAGTGAATCCCGTCCTCCACCCTGGTAGCAGAAGCATGTGCCATGCTGCTAGTCCCCACCATCCCTAAATCCTGACCCGTAGCGGCAAAAATTGCGGCAATGGCCGAAGCCGGGGTAAAGGCAAACGACTGCATGCCGCTGGCATGAGTTCCGTGCAAGCCGGCATGCTCAAGAACGAGCAATTCCTCTGCGCCAAGGCGAAACACCCGTCGGAGCACCGCCTGAGAAAATGTCACTTCGGCTATGACCGTTTTTCCGTGACCACCAAACTGGTAATAAGCATGACTCGGCTTTTTATCCCCACCCATGTTAGTTTCCAGAAAGACGCTCAGCGGGGCAATACCTGTCTTTTGTGGAAACCGCGCCAGGATAAATCCCTGATTCAGGGCAAAGGAATTACGGGTGATCATGTTTGGCCCACAGGCATCACCCGTAGTGTAACGGTAAAGGAGATGGCACATGGGACCTACCACATGGGTAGAAACCTCCTGCAGAATCGCATGGCGACTTACTATTGTTATCCCCTCGGTCTCCTGCGCTCTCAGGAGATTTTCTGGCTCACCCAGCCATCTGCACATTTCTTCCACGTGCGCTTCCACCCAACGGGAAAACACCATGGCCTCTTCGGTAGTGCGAAAGACAAAACAGGTATCACGGGTGATGCTGTCCTTGAGTACATATGTACGCACCCTACCGGCGAATGCGACCGCAGTGATACCCCGCTGCATCGAAGCCGAAAGCCCGCCTTCGGTGTGGGCTAGGGGAATAAAAGCGTTATCCTCCACCCGTCCCTCTTCTTGCAGATTCCCACCCTCAGGAGTCAGGCGATACACACCCAGGTCAAGTGGCAGCGGCCCTACCACGCCTACCGGCAGTACCACATGACCGGTTAAGCACTCCTGAAACCTGGCTAGATTGTCCGGTGGCACCGGCCAGGCAAAGATATGATCATCGCGCGGGTTCCAATGGGTTAGACGTTGGAGGCGCTGCTGGCGCTCAGCAACCGCCTCGGGCTTATTGCTGCGAGGCCAGCGCAGAGGAGCCGGAGCTTTTGCCGTGTGCCCCTGGCTCATCCCTCTTCGTCCTCTTCTGGCGCGACAAGCTCAAGCTGGTGAACTTTGAGGATCACAAGCATCTCATCTGCAAGCCCGCGAAAAGCTTCGAATCACAACCTACACTCCTATCGGTAGAGGCAGTCATCCTAACTATGGATAGCCTCCTTCTGTATGAAAAAAGGCGGTGGAACAAAAAGCTAACCACCTCTCACTGAGTACTGCCGTTTCTCTTCCTTTTCCTGATTCGCTTTGCCACTATCAATAGAGAAGCCCTCTTGGGTTTCGTGTTCATCTAACCCCATCTGCTTACGATAAAGACGCTGGAAACGATAGAGGTACTGGAAACCAGAGAGGATGGTCGTTCCGCCGGCCAGGAGGATAGCACCATACCAGAGCAACGGCAGGTGCCAAACCGGATCATGGAGGGACAAGAGGGTTAAAGTGACGGTGAGCAGTTGCAAAAACGTACAAGCCTTGCCTGGAAGGCCGGGCGGCGGTACGGCAATAAAGTGCTCGGTGATAAAGAAGAGCCTGACGAACCCCATCAGAATGATCATGTCGCGACTGACCACCAGGAGCGTCAACCAGAGCGGCACAAGCCTCAGAAAGGCAAGGACAATAAACGAGCTCATGAGGAGAAGTTTATCTGCTAAGGGGTCAATATAAGCTCCAAACGTCGTGCGGGTATTAGTGAGCCGAGCAATGGCCCCGTCAAGCGAGTCTGTCGCCGCCGCTAGAATAAACAGAACCAGCGCCTCTGTGTATCGCTCAGCAGTGAGTAGGATAAGGAAAACGGGAACAACAGCAACCCGCAAAAGGGTAATCAGGTTGGGAAGGTTCAACACGGCTACGGAGGACACGGATTACACCTTATCAGTATTTAGCCATTCTAGAGGTTGGATGTCAGAGACTGAGGGTTAACGTTTCGTCTTAGTTGCTTAGCTGGGATTTGTGCCCACCATCCTGACTCCCTTCGCTGAAGATCTGCATTTCGGACTCTTTCTCCAGATGCCGGTGCAACTGTCCAGCAACCTTTGGGCTTATAAGCACAGTAACCGTAACGGTGTCCTCAGTGTGGTGCGTTTCCAGCACTTTACTGTAGCGATGAAGCCAGGCCAAGAGATATCCACAACTCAGGGGCAGGCTTATCCGTACCCGGCGCAAGCCCTGTCCAACCCGGCGTTCAATTGCAACCAGGAGGTCGGGTATTCCTTTCCTAGTAAGCGCGGAAATATGGAAAGGCCCTTCACCCCCCGGCTGTGGACTCAGGGGAGGTCGAAGAACTGGATCCCATCCAGGCCAAGCGGAAATCTGCGGGCTTGCCTCGCAGGGCTGGTCCGCGGACAAGAGATCCATTTTATTGAAAACCGTAAGCAGGGAATTGTTCCCGGCGCCGATTTCCCCCAAAACATTCTCCACCACCGCCATCTGTTCCTGCCAATAAGGCTGGGTAACATCCACCAAGTGCAGCAGGAGGTTGGCGGTACGCACCTCCTCAAGCGTGCTCTTAAAGGCATCGATCAACTGGTGGGGAAGTCCGTCAATAAATCCCACGGTATCCACAAGCATGGCTTGTCCTCCCTCAGGCAGATCAAGCCTGCGCATCGTAGGATCGAGGGTGGCAAAGAGTTTGTCCTCAACAAGGACTCCCGCTTGGGTGAGTGTATTCATAAGCGTGGATTTCCCGGAGTTGGTATAGCCCACAAGCGCGACCACGGCAAAGGGTACCTCTGCCCGCCCCTTGCGGTGGAGCAGACGGGTTCTCTCTACCTCCTTAAGACGCCGGCGTAATGTGGCCATGCGCTCCCGTACGCGTCTACGGTCTACCTCAAGCTGCGTTTCTCCAGGTCCCCGGGTTCCTACTCCTCCTCCTAATCGAGAGAGATGGGTCCAATGACGGGTTAGGCGAGGGAGCAGATATTCCAGTTGAGCTAGTTCTACCTGGAGCTTGCCCTCCAGGCTTCTGGCCCGCTGAGCAAAGATATCAAGGATAAGCTGGCTTCGGTCGATCACCTTAACCCCCCAGCCCTTCTCAAGGCTGCGTTGCTGACCCGGGGATAGAAGACCGTCGATGATCACTACATTAGCCCCCTGCTCCTGCACCAACTTTTTCACCTCCATAACCTTTCCCTGGCCAATAAAGGAGGCGGGATTTATTTTTCCCCTGAGGTCTTGCCATGTTTGCCCTATAATCTCTACTCCGGCGGTTTCGCTCAACCTCATGAGCTCTCCCAGGGACTCTTCGGCCGTAAACCACACTGCTCTGCTGTTCTGGGCAGGGGCATGCTTGATGCCAACAAGAATAGCTTGTTCCCAATGATTAGAGAGGCTAGCCATCGCTAACGTTCAATCCTCCGGTTCGGCTTTCAGCTTCAGACCCAGTGAAGAATTATAAATGAAGGGTGATAAGTTGAAAAACTAAAAATCCTTAATTTTTCACTCTTAATTCTTCACTCTCCCTGCGCTGATAACTGAGCGCCCACCTAAGACTTAGCGAATTTCTTCTCAGGGATCAACGGAAGGACGTAACCCCGGTGCCAAAGACCCCTTCCACCGCCTGGACCATTCCACGGGTAGGAGTAACGTTTAAATCAGCCGGCAGAGCAATCACCGTCTCACTCTGGTCAGGGCGTAGCAGGTGGAGAAACGCCCGACAGTTGCCAGGATGCCCAACCAGTATCTGGCGTAACGCTTGGAGATCATCCCGGGAAGTAATGTCAGTGGGCACTTGAATATGGACCTGGCAGACTTCCTCATTGGCTACTGACTCAAGCAGCACCACCTCATCAGCAATAACCTGACAGCGCTCCTGATCCACGTCGAGCGTACCAGTTACACAGACTGGCTCCTCAGAATGGATTGCCATCTCGCAGCGACGATAAGCCTCCGGCCAGCCAATTACCTCCACCACTCCCTCTTTGTCCTCAAGGGTAAAGGTGACGTAGCGGTCTCCTTTTTTGTTGTTCTTTAACTTGAGGAAGTTAATCACTCCTGCCAAACGCACCTTTTCCTGATGACTGCGGCCGCGCAAGTTGTCGGTTGTAGCCGTGATCACACTGTGAAGCCGGCCAACAAATTTGTCCAGAGGGTGACCAGTGATAAAGAAACCAAGGGTCTCTTTTTCCTGTCGTAGGGTCTCAAGGATAGACCACTCTTCCACCTGTGGTAAGGGGGGTGTAGGAGGCTTCTGGGACTCACTACCGTTGTCAGCAAAGAGCCC
>CBDCRK010000047.1:0-178410 GCA_965220955.1 uncultured Binatia bacterium (SeqCode)
GAACTCACAGGAGGCAAGCCGCCGCGCCGATGAGTTACAAGCCCGGCTGCAAAAGCGCATGGAACAGTTAGACCTGGAAGCGCAGATCTCGGCCCTTCCTCCAGTGGTACTGGGTGGGCTGGTGGTCGTGCCCGCTGGCCTTATTACAGCGATGACCGGCCGCACTCCACCAGAACCGTCACAACCTACAGATACGCAAGCCTGGGCCGCCCGTGCCCGCGCTATCATTATGGAAGTTGAGCGCCAGCTCGGCTTCGAGCCGGTTGACCGCGAGCACGAAAAACTTGGCTACGATATCGAGAGCTGTGACCCACACACCGGCCGCCTGCGTTTCCTCGAAGTAAAAGGCCGCGTTTCGGGCGCGGCGATAATCACCGTCACCAAGAACGAAATCCTCTACTCGCTCAACAAACCCGAGGACTTCATCCTTGCCATTGTTGAGTTTCTGTCAGAAAATGCCCACCGCGTGCACTACGTGCGCCGGCCCTTCCAGCGCGAGCCAGACTTCGGCGTAACGAGCGTGAACTACAATCTTGACGAACTTCTCGCCCGTGCGGAGGAGCCCGCATGATGACGTCACTTGACCAACTCCAAACCTGGATGGACGCCAAGGAAGACGAGCACCTAGAGTGCAAGGAAGCAAAGACTAATTTCCACTTTGAGACCTTGGTGAAGTATTGCGTCGCCCTGGCGAATGAAGGCGGCGGAAAGATGATCCTTGGCGTCACGGATAAGCCGCCACGTACAGTGGTTGGGAGCCAGGCTTTTCGAGATCTCGAACGGACAAAGGCTGGTTTGGTCGAGCGGCTCCGTCTACGTGTTGATGTCGAGGAGTTTCTGCATCCAGATGGCCGGGTTGTGGTCTTTCAGGTTCCCTCTCGTCCGAGCGGTATGCCCATTCAGTATGAAGGGGCGTATTGGATGCGGGGTGGTGAAGACCTCATTCCGATGACGCCTGATCTGCTCCAGCGCATTTTTGCGGAGGCTGGTCCTGATTACTCGGCTGAGATTTGCAGGCTCGCCGGGTTGGACGATCTCGATCCAACCGCCGTGGATGTCCTGCGCCGACTCTGGCAGCGCAAGTCACCAGATCAGGACATCGCGACTCGTCCCATGGAGCGGCTCTTATCGGATGCAGAGCTGGTCTTCGATGGGCGGCTGACCTATGCGGCGCTGATCCTGCTGGGTAAGCACGAAGCCCTGGGAAAACATCTTGCCCAGGCGGAAGTTGTTTTCGAATACCGCTCCGGCGAAGCGCCGGGACCGGCCGCGGACCGGCACGAGTTCCGGCAGGGATTTCTTCCGGTGCTCGACGAGATCTGGCGCCTCATCAACCTGCGCAACGACCTGCAGCATTTCCAGCATGGGTTCTTCGTCTGGGATGTGCCCACCTTCAACGAGCGTGTGGTGCGGGAGGCGGTCCTGAACGCGGTCAGTCACCGTGATTATCGCCACGGCGGGTCGGTGTTCGTACGCCAGTATCCTCGACGGGTCGAAATCGTCAGCCCTGGCGGCTTTCCGCTTGGCATTGATCCCGAGAACATCCTCCGGGAACAGAATCCGCGCAATCGCCGTATTGCCGAGGTCCTCGGCAAATGCGGACTGGTCGAACGTGCCGGACAAGGGTTTGACCTTATCTTTCGCGAATGCATCCGGCAGAGCAAGCCACTGCCCGACTTTTCCCACACGCATGCCCACTCCGTATGGCTCACGCTGCACGGCGAGATCCAAGACCCGGAGTTCCTGCGTTTTCTGGAGGAGATCGGTCAGGAGCGAATGGCCGCATTCAGCACCGACGATTTTCTGGTGGTTGATCTTGTCCACCGCGAACAGCCTGTCCCCGACTCCCTCAAGTCAAGGGTTGAGCATCTGTTGGAACAGGGCATTATCGAGCGCCTGGGGCGCGGGCGAGGAGTTCGCCTGCTTCTCTCCCAGCGTTTCTACCGACGCCTCGGCAAGGCGGGGGTCTATACGCGCAAGCGCGGGTTGGACCGCGAGACAAACAAGGCGCTCCTGCTGAAACACATTCAAGATAACCGGACAGAAGGGAGCCAGTTGCGGGAACTGAGGCAGGTGTTACCAGCGCTTTCTCGGGATCAAGTGCAGACCTTGCTCCGCGAATTGAAAGCGCCTGGGTTCATCCATAACACCGAACGCACGAGAGCAGCTCGTTGGTATCCGGGTCGTGCCTCTACAGGGATTGCATCCAAAGAGAAAGAATTTGAGGGGTAAATGCAATGCAAACGTAATATAAACGCAATGTAATTTAATAAGTAGGTGATTTTTCTCAGATTTTTCGTGTTTTATATTGGGGCGAATTATGGTGTTTAGACGCAATCTCGACGTAATCTTAGGTTCTTTATGAACAAAAAACTCATCGAAGTTGCCCTGCCATTAGACGCCATTAACAAAGCCAGTGCGCGGGAGAAGTCGATCCGCCACGGCCATCCAAGTACCCTGCACCTATGGTGGTCGCGAAAGCCAACGGCTGCAGCCCGGGCAGTAATCTTCGCACAAATGGTAGACGACCCTTCGGCGCATCCCGACGAGTTCCCGACCGAGGAGGCGCAGGAGCGGGAGCGTCAACGCCTCTTCCGACTGATTGAGGAGCTGGTACAGTGGGAGAACACGACGAATGAGACCGTGCTTGCCCAAGCGCGGGAAGAGATTTGGAAGAGCTGGCGGCGGACATGCGAGGAGCACGCAGCACGAGGCATGGAGCAGGGGGATGCTTCTCGCTCCTCACTTCCCGCTTCTTCCCTATTCAAGCCCGACAGGCTGCCAGCATTTCACGACCCTTTCGCTGGCGGGGGTTCGCTACCGTTAGAGGCGCAGCGACTGGGACTGGAGAGTTATGCTAGCGACCTGAACCCGGTGGCTGTGCTCATCAACAAGGCAATGATTGAAATTCCACCCAAGTTTGTTGGATGTCCACCAGTGAACCCCGAGGCACGCAAGGAGAAGTCGCTCATTGCCAAGACCTGGTGTGGCGCGCAGGGGCTGGCCGAGGACGTGCGCTATTACGGGAAATGGATACGCAACGAAGCCGAAAAGCGTATCGGCTATCTCTACCCGAAGATCGAGATTACTGCTGACATGGCGAAAGAGCGGTCAGACCTGAAGCCACTGGTGGGCCGTAAGCTCACAGTGATTGCGTGGCTCTGGGCACGAACAGTGAAAAGTCCCAACCCGGCGTTCGCTCAGGTAGATGTGCCGCTTATCTCCACTTTCATGCTTTCCACTAAAGCTGGCAAGGAGGCGTATGTCGAGCCTATCCTCATTCCCTCTCCCCTTGCGGGAGAGGGCAAGGGAGAGGGGGAAGTCGGCTACCACTTCACGGTGAAGGTAGGTAAGCCGAAGGACGTAGACGGCGCGAAGAATGGCACCAAGCTCTCACGCGGGGCAAACTTCCGCTGCCTGATGTCTAACTCACCAATCTCTGGCGACTACATCGAAGCTGAGGGCCAAGCGGGACGTATGGGCGCGAGGTTAATGGCCATCGTCGCCGAGGGCGACCGTGGGCGCGTGTACCTCCCACCAACACCAGATATGGCAGCTGCTGCGCTGAAGGCGAAGCCAGAGTGGAGACCAGAGACACCGCTGCCTGATGACCCACGAAACTTCTGGACTGTGCACTACGGCCTAACTTCCTACGCTGACCTCTTCACTCCCCGCCAGCTTGTGGCGCTGACCACCTTCTCCGACTTGGTGCAGGAAGCACGCGAGCAAGTGAAACGTGACGCTCTCGCCTCACGGAACTCCTCCCCCCAGCGGGGGGAGGTTGGGAGGGGGGAGCAATGGCAGCCCACCCCCGTGCCTTCAACACTCTTGCAGGCTGCTCGAGACTTGCGCAAAAACCTGACTGATGCGGAGCAGACACTCTGGCAATGTCTGCGTGGAAAGCAGTTGGCCGGATACAGGTTTAGAAAACAACACCCCTTGATCGCTATGTGTTGGATTTTTACTGCCCATCAGCGAAGTAGCGATTGAATTGGATGGGGGGCAACACAATACCGAGGCGGAGAAGGCGAGAGATACTGAAAGAACAGCTTTCCTCACGCAGCAGGGCATTCAGGTGCTGCGGTTCTGGAATCATGAGGTTTTTGACAACCTGGAGGGGGTTTTGGGCCGTATTGGGGAGTGTCTCTGCAGCATCGTACCCCCACCCCAACCCTCCCCGCTGGGGGAGGGAGTGAAGAACATCCCCCTCTGTTGGGCGGAGATTGGGAGGAGGAAGATGTGTCCCTCGCCGAGGGCCTGCCCGATGACGGCTGCATCCTCGATGCTGGCGGCGCCGGTGTCCAAGCATACGCCGATGCGGTGGCGGTGTATCTGGCGTTTCAAGTCGATCAGCTGAGCAACCACCTGTCAACTGTCTGCGCGTGGCACGTAAATAACGAGCAGCTGAAAAACACGTTCGC
This sequence comes from uncultured Binatia bacterium (SeqCode), assembly GCA_965220955.1. Taxonomy (GTDB): domain Bacteria; phylum Desulfobacterota; class Binatia; order Bin18; family CBDCRK01; genus CBDCRK01. The sequence goes on from CBDCRK010000047.1 coordinate 4,422, forward strand.
TCGGCAGGCGATCCCAATGGTCTGGGACTATGCGGAAACCAACCCGCTTTCAAGTTCGACGGGGAGTCTCGGCAATCTTCAGGAGCGGCAGGTGAAAGGTCTTCACTCGCTCGCACCCTCGGGCAGCGGCTCCGCGCTGCAGGCGGACGCAGCTATACAGTCGGAAACCGCTGAAAAAGTTGTCTTCACCGACCCGCCCTACTATGACAACATCGGTTACGCCGATCTCTCGGATTTCTTTTATGTCTGGCTGCGCCGTGCGCTGAAGCCCTTCTTCCCCGACCTTTTCGCCACGCTCGCCGTGCCTAAGGCCGAGGAGCTGGTTGCCACGCCCTACCGCCACGGCAGCAAGGAGAAGGCGGAGGCTTTCTTCCTCGACGGCATGACGCGAGCGATACGCCGGCTTGCCGAGCAGGCCCACCCAGCCTTTCCGGTCTCTATTTACTATGCCTTTAAGCAGTCTGAGACTGGGAGCGAGTCGGGAACGTCTAGCACAGGCTGGGAGACTTTCCTTGATGCAGTAATTCGAGCGGGCTTTGCCATCAGCGGGACTTGGCCGATTCGCACGGAGCGTGGGGCGCGCTCGATCGGCATTGGCACCAATGCCCTTGCATCCAGCATCATCCTGGTCTGCCGCCCGCGGCCGCAGAATGCACCCACGGCCACACGGCGCGAGTTTCTGACCACACTCAAGCGTGAGTTACCTAACGCGTTGGCGTATCTACAACGTGGCAACATTGCCCCGGTGGACCTTGCTCAGTCGGCCATTGGGCCAGGCATGGCTGTCTTCACCCGCTATGCAAAAGTGCTCGACGCTGAAGGTAAAGCCATGCGTGTGCGTGAGGCTCTGGCGCTCATCAACCAAACTCTCGATGAGGTGCTCGCCGAGCAGGAAGGCGACTTCGACGCGGATACCCGCTGGGCGCTCTCCTGGTTTGAGCAGTTTGGCTTTGCCGAGGGCGAGTACGGCATGGCCGAAACTCTCTCCAAGGCCAAGAACACCAGCGTTGCGGGTATGGTAGACGCAGGCATCGCTGCCTCGAAGGGCGGCAAGGTGCGATTGCTGAAGCCCGACGAACTACCAGGTAATTGGGATCCGACCACAGACACTCGGCTTACGGTGTGGGAGATGGTGCATCACTTGGTACACGTGCTGGAACAGGGGGAAACCGCTGCCGCCGAATTGGTAGCGCAGCTCGGAACCAAGGCCGACACTGCCCGTGAACTTGCCTATCGGCTTTATACTGTCTGTGAGCGTAAAAAACGCGCGCAAGAAGCGCTGTCCTATAACGCCCTGGTGCAAAGCTGGCCGGAGATTGTGAAGCTGGCAGCAGGGAGCGGGAAGCGGGAAGCGCAGCAGGAGGAGTTGTTTACAGAGTAGCAGGAGGCGAGAAATAGGGAGCACGAAGCGGGGGAGCAAGCAGCAAGAATGAGAACACCGGCGAAATCCTTTATGGACCTGGAGGTTTGGCATAAGGCGCACGCTTTCGTGCTTGATGTCTACCAGCTAACGGCGAAGTTTCCGGCTGAAGAGCGTTTCGGCTTGACCAGCCAGTTTCGACGAGCGGCGGTGTCCATTCCTGCTAATATTGCCGAGGGTTTCCGGAAATACACGCCAGCCGACAAGGCTCGCTTCCTCAACACGGCAGAAGGCTCATTGGAGGAATGCCGTTACTATTGCATACTGGTTCAGGATTTGGGGTACGGAAACACAATCAAACTGCAAGAAGGACTGGACGTAATCGCAGGGCAGCTAGCGGCCTACATCCGTCGGCTACGAGAGAGATGATCCATGCTTCCCGCTCCCTGCTACTTGCTTCACGCTATAAGGTCAAACCATGGCAATCACTAACCACGAACTTGCCGCTCACCGGGTGACCTTTGAAGAAGCGGTCGAGTGCTTCTTCTCGGACTTTGAGATCCGTCGCAACAAGTCGTATCGAGAGTCGGTATCAACTCCTGGGACGAACGGTCGGCGGGCGGCGGTTGAAGATCATTTTTCAACTGAAGCCGGGCGATGTTGTCCGGATCATTACAGGATGGCCACTATGAGAACGAAAAAAAAGGCGCAACCCTTAACGGAGCGAGAAATTGACAACATCGTTGTTGCCCAGGCGGATGATGACACTGCCTGGGGAAAACCTGTCCGGGTCCGTAAGGCCAAAACCGCAAGCGTCCCATTGCCATCGGCGCTCGCCACACGAGTCGCGTTTTTTGCGCGTCTCCACCGCGAGAAGAGTATAGAGGCGTGGCTCGAGCGGATCATTCAGGATCGACTTGATCTTGAGGAGGCGGCGTTTGCGGGCCTGAAGCGAGAATTAGCCACACGGTACAGCAGTTCTCAGAACGAACTCTGAGCGCTGGGTGCTCTTTGCGATTGATCACCGGCCGAACGGCTGGAGGTCTATGGTGTTGGAGGAACGATGGCAATCACTAACCACGAACGTGTTGGTAAAGCGCTGGAGCTGCTCAAGGCCGGTCTCGGACCGTTTGCTGAACGGGAGTTCGCTAATGCCTACCAGACTAAGGCGCAATCACAGGCTGCGCTATTCCTGGGCGAGGATCGCCTGCTGGCTAAGAAGCCGGTGACACAGTGGGATGCAGCCGCACTCCTCAAGCTTATGTGGGATGCGTGGAACGAGGTCTTTCGCAAAACCTTGGGCCAGTCTGAGCGAACACTGGTAAGCGAACTACGCGAGCAGCGGAACAAATGGGCGCACCAGCAAACGTTCTCCAGCGATGACGCCTACCGTGTGTTCGATTCCGCGGGACGTCTCCTTGCAGCCATCTCTGCACCGCAGGCAGACGAAATTGAGAAGATGAAAATGGAGCTGTTGCGCTTACGCTTCGATGAGCAGGTGCGGAGCGAAAAGCGAAAAAGCGCCGGTACCGCTGTCGAAAGCGCGGCGACGGGTAACCTCAAGCCCTGGCGTGAAGTGGTAACGCCCCACAAGGACGTGGCGAGCGGTCGCTACCAGCAGGCTGAGTTTGCTGCCGATTTGTGGCAGGTATACCTGGGTGAGGGGGCGGACGAGTACAAAAACCCGGTCGAGTTCTTCCGCCGTACCTATCTCACCGAAAGCTTAAAACGCCTCTTGATAGGGGCAGTCCAGCGTCTCGCCGGACAGAGTGGTGATCCCGTGGTGGACCTGCAGACGAACTTCGGCGGCGGCAAGACGCATTCGATGCTCGCGCTCTATCATCTCTTCTCGGGTATAACACTGAGCGAACTGATGGGCATCGACAGCGTGATGCAGGACGCTGGCGCGAAGAAGCTTCCAACCGTCAAGCGCGTGGTACTGGTCGGAAACAAGATTTCGCCCGGCAATCCAGTCACCAAGCCTGACGGCACCGTGGTGCGCACGCTGTGGGGCGAGCTGGCCTGGCAGCTCGGTGGCAAGAAGGCTTTCAAACGTGTACAGGCCGACGACGAGAAGGCAACAAGCCCCGGCGACGTATTGCGGGAACTATTTAACGAGTACGGTCCCTGCCTCATTTTAATTGACGAGTGGGTGGCGTACGCGCGCCAGCTCCACGACCAGAGTGACCTGCCTGCAGGCAGTTTTGAGACGCAGTTTACCTTTGCCCAGGCGCTGACCGAGGCAGTGAAGTCAGCCAAGAACTGCCTGCTGGTGATCAGCCTTCCGGCCTCGGACTCACAAGGTTCACTCCATACCCATGCGGGTGATGTAGAAGTAGGCGGGCAGCGCGGACGTGAGGCGCTGGAGCGGCTCCGCAACGTGGTGGGGCGTGTCGAAGCGGCGTGGCGACCCGCGAGCGCAGAGGAGGGTTTCGAGATCGTGCGCCGGCGGCTCTTTGAGCCACTGACTGACCCAGCCCAGTTCAAGGACCGCGACGTAGTGGCACGTGCCTTTACTGAGCTGTACCGCACTCAGCACCAGGAGTTCCCGCCCGAGTGCCGTAACGCAGACTATGAGAAGCGCATGCGCGCGGCGTACCCAATTCACCCGGAAGTCTTCGACCGGCTCTATACCGACTGGTCCACATTGATAAAGTTTCAGCGCACGCGTGGTGTGTTGCGTTTGATGGCAGCGGTCATTCATAGCTTATGGGAAAAGGGCGACCGGAACTCCCTGATCCAACCTGTGAACATTCCCATTGACGACCCACGCGTGCAGTTTGAGCTGACACGTTACCTCTCCGACAATTGGGTGCCGATCATTGAGAAGGACGTGGACGGTCCGAATTCACTACCGTTGTAACTCGATGGCGATGTGCCGAACCTTGGCAAATTCGCTGCCAGCCGGCGGGTGGCGCGCACGCTCAAGTTCACAAGCCATGGGTTCGAGAGCGAGTAAAGTGTTGAGAGTTTCAAGCCATTTTATTTACAGCTTAGCAGCGTTCTTTGCGCGTCTACATCTGATCCTCTAGTTTTCCTAAATGAGGCTGCGGGGCAGGTGATGTCCAAGGACGACTATACCACCGCAAAGCCGCTGGTGGCCAGGAGTTCTTCTGAGGGAAGCAGACATGCAGCGACGGAACGGGCAGTATTGGTATTCCCCCACTGACTTGATCGAGTTTCTCGATTCGCACTTTGCGGCCTGGATGTCACGTTTTTATCTTGACTATCCTTACGAGGCTTACCCCGATCCCGACACACTGACCCTCACCACCCTGAAGCAGCAGGGAACCCAGCACGAACAAGCCTGCCTTGCCGGGCTCCAAGCCGAAGGACCTAATATCTATGTGGTCCCTGACAACATAAATGCGGTCCATCGTACTCAGACTGCTATGAAAAAAGGGCATGCGGTTATCTACCAGGGCGTCCTCGAGCATGAGGGCTTTCGCGGTAGGCCGGACTTCCTTATCCGCGTCGATGGCCAGTCCACTCTTGGCACCTATCACTACGAAGTGTGGGACACCAAACTCGCTCGCAACGCCAAGCCCGACTTTCTTATCCAGCTATGTTGTTATGCCGATCTGCTTGCAGCTTGGCAAGGGAAACGACCGCAGCATGTCTGGCTTGTCCTCGGCACGGGCAAGCGGGTACCGTTTCGAACAGACGACTACTTTTACTACTATCGTGCCCTGAAAGCCGCCTTTCTCGAACTGATGCACGACTTTGATCCCAAAGATCGACCTGACCCAGACCTGGGTGGGACCTACGGCCAGTGGACAAGCTTTGCCGAAGCCTATCTCAGGGCCACAGACCATCTCTCTCAGGTTGCCAACATCACCACCGAGCAGATCCGTAAACTCCAGCGGGCTGGGATCACCACAATGACCGCACTGGCGACGACCTCCAACATACACATCTCGAAGCTGGAAACTACGATCTTCGCTCGGCTCAAAGAGCAAGCCCAATTACAGTGCAAGGCAAAAGACAGTGGATCGCCACCCTACCGTATCCTTCTACCCAACTCGCAGGAACCACGCCGAGGATTGGCACTGCTTCCCCCGGCTTCCCCCCATGACGTCTATTTCGACATAGAGGGATACCCGCTGGCAACCGACAATCTGGAATACCTCTTTGGGGCAGTGACGGTCGAGGATGACATAAGCGTGTTTCATGACTGGTGGGCGCACGATGTGGACGAAGAACGGCAAGCATTCGAGGCCTTTGTCGATTGGGTGTATGCGCGTTGGCAGAACGATCCCACTCTGCACATCTACCACTATGCGGCCTACGAACGGAGCGCGCTGCGGCGCCTTATGGGCAAGTACGGTTCGCGAGAGGAAGAGGTCGATGTCCTACTACGCAACAACGTACTCGTCGATCTCTATACTGTTGTGCGCCAGGGGGTGCGAGTGGGAGAGCCAGGCTATTCACTCAAGAACCTGGAGCATCTCTATGCGGAGAAACGAGAAGGGGCTGTGACGACTGCCGAGGATTCGCTGGTTTACTATGACCAGTGGCTAGCGAGTGGAGAGCCCCGGCGCTGGGAAGAATCGCCGCTCCTCAAGGACATTCGTGACTATAACGCTGGCGATTGTACCTCGCTCTGGCAGCTTGCCAAATGGCTTCGTGCTAGGCAGCAGGAAGCCGGAATATCCTGGTTGCCGAAGCTCCCACCTGGGGACATTAAGACGCCAAAACCAGATATTCCCAAAGATCGCTCGCTCTCACGTCAGGAACTGGCGCAACGTCTCCTTAACGGTGTTTCTTGGCAAACTGAGGCTTCTTCACTCAACACCGGCCACTGGCCGGTCCAAGCGTTGCTAGGGCATGTGGTTGAGTTCCATCATCGGGAAGACAAACCTGTGTGGTGGGCGATGTTCGACCGCAGCGAACAAACCCCCGAGGAACTCACCGACGATCTGGCCTGTCTGGGAGGACTCACAATGCTGCCCGAGCCGCCCGAGCCGATCAAATCTTCCCTGGGGTTCTGGTATGCCTTTGATCCGGAGCAGGATACCAGGATTGAAGCGGGTAGCTCTTGCTACTTCGCGCACAATACGACTGTTTCTTCGACCGTCCATGAGCTCGATCGTTCCCAGGGACGGGTCTGTCTGAAGCTGGGACAAAAGAAGCTGAAGCAGCTCCCGGGACAGCAGATGCCTGAACAACTGTCATTGATCCCCAACGAGCATGTCCCAGCAACGGTCATTGCTAACTCGATCTACGACCTCGCCACGCACTGGTTAGAGACTCAGGAGTTGCCCCCGGCCCTCGATGACTTCCTACAGCGTCGGCCTCCACGCTGTAACACTCACGCGGGGGGCTCTCTCGTCCAATCTGGGGAAGATGTGGTGCAGGCTGCCATTCGGATTGTTGCCGGGCTTGAGCGCTCCACACTATGTATTCAGGGACCGCCAGGATCGGGCAAAAGCACAACAGGCGCCCACATCATTCTCTCCCTGTTAGGACAAGGAAAGCGGGTCGGGATTACGTCGAACAGTCATGCCGCTATACTAAACCTCTTGGATATGTGCAACGTGCTCTCTGGGGGAAGTCTGGAGTGTCTGAAAGTGGGAGGCGCAGCAGACGACCCCTTCTTTCACACCTGCCCGAAAGCCGTCTATGCCAGCAATACACGAGAAGCCGTCCCACAGCTGCCACGGTTCCCACTTGTAGGCGGATCGGCCTGGGTTTTTAGCGATGCGGACGTCCAGGACCAATTTGACTACCTGTTCGTTGATGAGGCTAGTCAAGTTTCTGTGGCTAACCTTATTGGCATGGCCCCGGCGGCCCAGAACCTAGTCCTCCTCGGAGATCAGATGCAGCTCGGTCAACCGATTCAGGGCACACATCCTGGGGGGAGCGGATGTTCAGCTCTGGAATACCTTCTGCAGGGCCGAGCAACCATTCCTGATGAACTCGGCCTCTTTTTGCCACTCACCTGGCGACTCCACCCCAAGCTCTGCCGTGTGATCTCGAGTGCAGTATATGATGATCGGCTCGATCCCGCTCCGGGAATGGAGAAGCGTATCATTCGTGTGCCCAAGACCGGAGGGCGAAGCATAAGACAGGAAGCCGGAATTGTCTTCGTGCCCGTGCACCATGACGGTAACACCCAGGGGAGCGATGAAGAGGTGGCCGTTGTGAAGGAACTGATCGACGAACTCCTTGGCCGGCCGTACACGGACGAAACCGGCCGGGTTGCTGGCCATCTCCAGTTCGAAGACATCCTGTGTGTTGCCCCCTATAACGTTCAGGTGCGCAAGCTCCAGCGGGTGCTCGGATCCCAGGCGCGGGTGGGTTCGATCGATAAGTTCCAGGGCCAGGAAGCCCGGGTGGTGATTCTTTCGATGTGTGCAAGTCGGGCAGATGTCTCCCCGCGAGGGATCGAATTTCTCTTGCACAAGAACCGGTTGAACGTTGCGCTGTCACGGGCACAGAGCTTAGCCATTGTGGTGGCAAATCCCGCGCTGGCGCAGTCCTCGTGTACAACGCTGCGGCAGATGGAACTGCTCAATCTCTTTTGTCGAGTGATGCAAGAGGGTGGCCACGTCATCTAGCAGGGGGAGTGGTAGCGGGAGGGGACAAGAGAATATGCCCCTGGGCAAGAGCCTGCACCAATGAGAGATCGCCGGCCAGAAAGTCATAGGACAGAAGGTCAGCCAGCTTCACCCATCGGAGGCGCTCAAAGGCAAGATTGTCTAGTTCTCCACCATAGGTCGGCACATGATAGAAGGTCAAGAAGACCTCAGTATGGTCCGGGTATATATGGTGATCCTGCCACAGTTCTTTGCCAATCATCGCGTCAATGCCTAGCTCTTCTTTGAGCTCGCGTCGGAGACAGGCCGGGCTGTCCTCGTTGTCTCTAGCCTTACCTCCGGGGAATTCCCACTTGAGCCCGTGTCGATCACCCGCTCTGCGCTGGCAGATGAGAATCTTATTGTCTTGGGTTAACAAGCCTGCGGAAACTCTGAGGATTTTTCTCAAATAGCTTTCTGGCATTTTTCCATGTGGTTTTGCCATGGATTCCCTAGAACTCGACAGCGAACCCTTCCCGGGTCTGGCTCTGCTCTTCGATGAGAAATCCCCGGGCGCCAGTGTAGGAACCAGCTGGATAGTAAAGATATCCTTTGACACTGGCCCCTGGGGCCAGTGTCTGGTTAGTAAGCGCAGGAGTGGGAAATGCTCTGTCACTCTCACCTATAGCCTTCACCCGCTCTCCGACAGAAGTAAGTAGCACGATTTTGTCGACTTCTAGGACATAGGCGCGCGCAGTGGTGTTGGAGATCTCGACTTCCACCGGAAATACCTGAGGGTCCTGAGGGCCAGGCCTCCGCATGCTCTCCGACAACCTTCTAGGAGGTGAGTCCCTACTAGAGGCCGAGCTCATACTATATGGCATTGGCACTAAAGGCGACACCACAGGGTTCACCTTCACCTCTACCCGACCTTGGGGCCTGGACCCCTCCTCGCTCTGAACTACCTCGGTCATGGATTTGAACCGAACAGAAGACTCCCTGCGAAAGTCTACACTGGCTAGCAGTGTAAGGTTGTCTGAGTGGGTGTTTACGTATATGGCCTCGGTGCTGCAAGAGGTCTCCGGGCTGACGGTTCCTTTACGGAAGTCTGATTGTGCCTGAGCTGAAGACATCTGCGGCAAGTAGAAGCCACAGGCAAAAATCAAGGCAACCAAACAACACCACAACCCATTGAGTTTTGAGGAGATTAAGCCCGCAGCGTTATGGACCCTAAACAAGCTCCTTCCATAGGCCATGGCCCCCCCTTTCTGCTGGGCCGTGATAGAGAGTCCTGCCAGAGTGCGGAACTGATTACCTGTCTGGCTCTTTCTACTTTCCTTGCTCCTCTCCTGGACCGACCCCAGAGATTCCCTGAGGCCATGGCCCCAACAAGCACTGTCAAAAGAAAGACCAGCGTGTTGCCTAGTCGTTGGGGACACCGCAAGCTTCCGTATACCGTTGATACGCCTCCAGCGAGTCGCCATATTTGATATGACCGGCCGTATGCTGGGCACAGGCTAGGAGCAGCAGCTCACGGTCGGTGGCGGTGCTATGCAAATAATCTTCCAACAGACACAAGGCGATCTCCTGGTTGTGGGGATCGTTGCCCTGTTGCACGGCACCGAGCGCCAAGGTGTGGACAAGCGGCTGGCGGTCATAGCCTCCTTCCAGATAAGCGCGAGTCCAGGCCACGCTCTCTGCTGGCTCAAGAGCCATCATGGCCTTGTCCAGGCGTTTGAGGATCTCGTCTTGTGAGAGCGAGCTGGCTCTTGACGGGACCCTTGTGTCCGCAGCCCCATTACCAGGAATATTTTGGATCCAGAGCGCACACTGATTAATGAAAGACCCTGCCACATACAGCAACTTGAGTCGATGCGGATGTTCGAAGTTGTTGAAGAACCAGCGCAGGGTGTTGGTGTATTCATAGCCGTGCTGTGGCATAGAGAAGTTCTGGGGACTACCGGTCTCCAGGAGTACCTTGGCGGCGGCTACTTGCACAACATCAATAATCTGCCTCGGCTCCTTGCCCGCCAGAAGCAGCGATGTGATCATATCAATGTAAGCCGGCTCGTATGCCTGGGTCAGGGTGCGCACAAGCTCTGTTGCCTCATCCGGGGTGAGAGGCAAGCGATTGCCGTATAGACGTTGCTCGCCAGGCACGGTAGGGCTTGGACCAAGTGACGACGCTGGCTTGTCCTGTTCTTCGGTCAGATAGGTCAAACTGACTTGACACGCCATCTCGTACGCCGAGTACCACCGTGGTCCAACAGCGATATCAGGCACGCCAGCGTAGACAACGTCATGCGCGTTGTCCCAGCCAATGGCCTCACCGAGTTCGATGGTAGCCCGGGCCCGGTACGACTTGTGCCCAGTGGTATAGGAGCGATTGTGCAGCATGCGATCCTGCACATCGATCAGGCCGGCAAAGACGAGTTGTGCCAGAAGCTTGGGGCGGTTTTCCGGTTCTTCCAACAGTCCCAGAAAAACCCGATACGCCTCGATGACCTCGCCACGTTGCACCAGGGTGAGCCAGTGGTTAAGACGATCCTGGTAGGCCCCCTCAAGGTAGAGTGGCTCCTGATCTTGCCAATGAATTTCCGGTGGTGGGATGGTTGTGTGCGCCTCGGGGTTATAGGTCTGCCGCCCGTAATGACCGGGCATGTTGCCGATTAACTGATTCCACGGGTCCAACCCCGTTGGCACATACCATATTGTTTGCGCCATTGGCAGGTAGCCAGCAGCGGGCGGAAACAAATCTGGGAGACGAAGGCTGGCACGCGCACTGAGTAGACAATGATCGTTATTGACAAAGCGCACAAAGCCATTGTCGATCCGCTGGTGATAGGGAAGATGGGTGTATGGAGCATGGATACGCACGGTTTCGCGGATGATTTCGGTCAATGGTCGCGCCGCGCGCACGAGTTCGTAAAAAACTTTGCTCGCCCCAATCTGATCCCGCTCCAAGATAGACTCCTTGAGCTGGGCATACATTGCTGTTTCCCTGTTGGTTGTCACGTTGAGCCTCCTCGATAACGTCTCTCTGTCTATGACCACAAAAGCAGGAGAATCCCTCCCATGCGAAGACCTTACCCAGGTCCCAGGCTGATGTCAATGCAACGCACATAGCCAGCTCCCCTTTCAGGCAAAATAGCTAAGCACTGGTTTAGCGAATTCCTGCCAGCCTCAGGCACTCAAGGCTATCGGCCCACGGATGGCAGTGCTTGCCTCTTCTGGAGAAAGATCAGCCTGCTGCGTCAGAAAATAGCAGAGAAATAATCCTGTGAGGGATTTAGTAAATAGAAAGGCGAACCGTCTCTAGTGGCTCTAGTGGTAATCCCCAGCTGGATGAAGCTGGCACCCTCTGCGAAAATACCCTTTTGAAAAATGATTCGGCCGTCCCTTAATTGAGCCTTGCCGCAGCGCGCTGCAAGGTTATGATAAGGGAGCGAACGGCTTCGGCGTCCTCGGCGTTGGGGGCGAGTTTCAGATAACGTCGGAAGTCAGTGAGGGCAGCCTGGAAGCTCTGCAAACGCTGATGGATCACGCCACGATCCCGCACCTCCAGAGGAAAGTCAGGGGTAATGAGGAGGATACGATCGGCCACGGACAGAGCTTTAGTGAAGTCGCTTTTCTGTACATAGATGCCCTTTAAGTTGCGCAGCATGCGAACTAAGATGTCCTTTTTACTCACCGCAGCTAGCAGTTGGGGGAGCTGAGCTACCCCCGGGGCCTGGTTCCCGTACATCTCCCTAAGCTTCTTTTCCAGGTCGTCCTGGCTGAGTAGAGAGCCGCCCAGAAAGGGATCCAGCACGATCTCACCTCCGGCATTATGGTACTTGACCAGGAAGTGACCGGGAAAGGCCACGCCTACAAGCGAGAGCCCTAAACGTTGCCCAACCTCTATGTAGATAACCGAGAGAGTAATAGGAATGCCGAGTTTGCGGTCCAAGACCTCGTTAACAAAGCTGTTGCGTGGGTCGTAGTAGTCGTTCGTATTACCAGAAAATCCCTTCTCCTGGAAGAGATAACGATTGATTTCCTGCACAATACGTGCTGGCGAGGTATCTCCACCTAGGCGTGGTCGAATCTCTTCTGCCAGGAGATCGAAACGGCGCAGGTATGCCTGTACATCGAGTTCAGGGTACTCTTCCTTGGCAATGAGTAGAGCTGCTTCAGCTAGGTTGAGATCCTCTTCAGATGCAGTCACAATCTGGGCGAAACGCTCTCTCGAAGAATCGGACATACTCTCTCCCCCCTTTTCCTTAATAATACTGCTTATAACGGATGCTTCTTGCAAGGCCAAGGGCCCGGCTGAACACTGTTATTTGCCCGCAAAAAGGGTACAATAAGCCAGCACAGAGCAGTAAAGAGGGCGCTTACTAAAATCAGGGGGGTGAGCCCGGTAAGATCGTAAAGCCAGCCTCCCAGAGAGATCGCTCCTGCTCTTCCCACGTTTAAGCTCGACATGAGTAAGGCAAATACTGTTCCCTCAGCGTGGGCTGGACATGAGCGAGCAGCTAAGTCGAGCACGGTGAGGTGGGTGATTTGATAGATGGTGCCGAAGACGAGAAAAAGAACCATTGCTGATTTAGGCCCCATCAGGCCTATAAAGCTAAGGTCAGAGGCTACGCCCAAGGCCACAGCAGTGTAAAGAAGTCGCTCTAAAGGCAGATCCCGACAATAGGTAAAGAAGAGAAGGGCGCCCAGTATGCCGGCGGCGTTTTGGATTGCGCCCAGGGTGCCAATGAATACCTTGGAGAAATTCAGTACATCTGTCTGATAATATAGGAGAGGGGTACCAAGGGAGGGACTAAAGTTCCAAAGAAAGAGAAACCCTGCCACAATCCACAGATTACGCGACTGGGTCGCCTGTCCCAGTGAAGAACCCGTCTCCTTCAGGCTTCCCTGGTTGAGCATAGCTTTTTTTTCTTGTACGACCCCCAGGGTGACGGTTAAGGTTATCAGGGGGAATAAGGCTGAGATCAAGAAAGCTGTCTGTGGGGCAGCATGGGTAGAGAGATACCCACCACCAAGCTGGGCCAGAGCAAAAGCAAAGCTAATGGCGGCCCACTGAATGGCCTGAAAGCTTCCCGTCAGACCTAGAGGTCGGCCGGTCTCCACCATGAGGGCATCGACCATCACATCAGAGAAGGCAAGGGCTACAGAGCAAGTCATTAGAAGAAGAAGAACGGGATAGTATTGAGGAGGGAAAAAACAGAGGGCAAGCCAGCTACACATCCCTAGGGTACTCATTAACAAGAGATAGCTTTTACGATGATAGCCAACTAAGGGGAAGAAATCAGAAATCAGACCATAGAGGGGCTTAATCGTCCAGCCTAGGCCAATTGCGGCAAAGAAAAAACCGACCTGGGCGGCGGTCAGTCCCATCTCTTCTTTGAGGAAATACTGAATAGGTAGGTTAGCAAGGCCTGAGGAGAGGTCTAAAATTCCCTGAACAAAGTAAACAGTAGCAAAGAGGAGGGCAAAGCCTCTTACCCCTTTTTGCCGCAGGGGCTGGCTGGCCTTCTTCACCTGCTGGGAGAGGACGGCAAGGATCCCTGCGGCTTCGGTCATTCATCACTCTTCACTGGGAATCCGCGGCTGAGCACTTATCCTGAAAGAGAGGCACTGGGGCGGGCCTTCATTGCCTCATACCAGCGGCTGACATTTTTCCAGGTCGGATCAAGGGTAAACTGGCCATGGCTGGCCGTTTCTAGACCAATAAAGAGCGTGATATCAGCAATGGAGAAGTTCCCGGCCACCCACTCGCGGCCTTGCAGTTCGTCGTTGACCAGGGCTAGTCGTTGCACCAGAACCCGCCTGCCTGCCTCCGACACCTCACCTTTGGACAGAGCCATACGCGATGCCGCTAGATACACGCCGATCTCACATCGCCTGTCCCAGGCGCGCACCAGAGCCCGCGTTACCGGATCAGCTCCAATAAGTGGTGGTTCAGGATAAATTTCTTCGAGATACTCCATAATGGCAAGGGACTCGGCAATAATTGTCCCGTCGTCTAGCTCTAGGATGGGTACGCCGGCAAAGGGGTTCATCTTCAGAAACTCGGGTGAGCGCTGCTCACCGGCCCTTAAGTCCACAGGCTTTATCGGGAGATTGAGGCCCTTCTCGGCAAGGTAAATCCGGACCCTCCTGGGATTAGGAGCCCGTCCTTTGTCAAGATAGATTTGCATTTTGATTCCCTCCTTTAGCTAGAAACCGTCAAGCCCTCGATCAGCAACGCAGGAATGAACATTCGGGTGAGATTGGGTTGATAGATATGGCCACGAGCGCGAATCGCTTTAAGCAGGTCAAAAAAGTTGCCGGCAATGGTCATGCTATCCACCGGTTGGCAACGTTGCCCTTGTTCGACCCAAAACCCTTGCACGCCGATAGAGATATCTCCACTGAGGGGATTGCATCCGGCTGCGCCTTCTAATTCGGTGACCAGCAAACATTTTTCGGGAATATTGATCAGCTGGTCCAGGGTGTGTGTACCTGTTGGCATTACAATATTATGACTGGTGGTTACAATGCCACTCTCATAGCCGCGTCCGGCATGGCCTGAGGATTCACGCCCTTCCCGGCGTGCTGAGGCAATATGATAGAGGAAATGTTCAAACTTTCCTTTGGCAATCAATGGCATCCTACGTGTCAGGGAGCCTTCGGCATCCATATACCCAGAACCAACTGCACCCACCCGGTGAGGTTCGTCAATGAGGTCAATGGACTCGTCAGCAATGAGATCGCCCAGCTTCCCTTGCAGACGTGATTGTCCCTTCTGGGCAGCTTCAGCAGAGAAACAGCCAAAGTATCGAGAGAGAAGTTGGGGCGCACAAAACTCGTCCAGAACGACTGGCACGCGTCCGCCGGGAACCGAGCGGGCTTGCAATAAATCCGCTGCTTTGCTGACCGCCAGGGTCCCAATCTGCTTGCCCTGCACTGGGTCCCAAACCCGCTGTGCCCACATAGACCCACCACTTTTGCGTTGCCCTTGGTCCTCCAAAAGCACTTGGCAATAGGCTCCAACGCTGTTTTGTCGCTGATAATAGTCCACTCCGTGGGTAGAGACAAGGTGATACTCAGCATTGGAGCGCGACATCACCAGATGCGGAACTACCTTCACCCGTGGGTCGGCGTGGAGAGCCGCGGCTTCGATGTCCAACCCCAGGGTTCCTAAGCTCTCCACAGTCAGGGTTTCAAGATCAGGATTGAACAGCCCTAGACCTTGAGAGTCTGGGATGCTCCCAGGGGCTTCGGGTAAAACCACTTCGGTGGGGTCGTTGAGCAAGGCATTTTCTTTAGCCGCCAGAAACGCCTTTTCGAGCGCCTGGGCTTCGAGGCGTTCGCTGGACGAAATCCCCGTGCGGCCTTCATGAACGACCCGGATCCCCAATCCCAGCTCTGTGGCATGATCAGTCTTTTCGATTTGGCCATTAAGCACACGGAGCGAGAGTCGTTCACTTCGCTCCACAATGAGGTCAACCTCAGGTTGGCTGTGTTCACGGGCTAATGCTAGCACGTAGGCGACCGCGTCTTGCTGATCCATTAGCGCCCTCCGACCAGGATCGAGTCAATCTTCAGCGTGGGCTGTCCCACTGTAGTCGGCACCCAGCCACTGGCAGCCCCACACATGCCAGCGGCATATTCCAGGTCTTTGCCAATCATGGAAATACGCGGCAAAATCTCGTAGCCCTTCCCAATCAGTGTGGCGCCACGAACCGGCTCGGCAATTTTGCCTTGGCGGATCACATAGCCTTCTTGTACGGCAAAATTGAATTCCCCTGTTGCCGGATTCACCGAACCGCCGCCCATCTTCTTGGCGTACAAGCCATACTCAACAGAGGCGATCATCTCCTCGACTGTGTATGAACCGCGGTCGATATAGGTGTTGCGCATCCGGGACACCGGAGCGAATTTGTACGATTCCCGTCGCCCGGAACCAGTTTGGGGCACACCTACCTGACGCGCGCCGATGCGGTCAGAAAGGTAGGCCTTAAGCACGCCGTTTTCAATAAGCACGGTGCGTTGGGCAGATCTGCCTTCATCATCAATATTTAAAGAGCCCCAGCGATGATCGAGCGTACCGTCGTCAGTGGCGGTGAGAATAGACTGAGCCACTGGCTGGCCGATTTTACCAACAAACGGAGAAGCATTTTTACGTATGGCCTCTGTCTCCAACGGATGACCGCAGGCTTCATGAAAAATGACCCCGCCGAAACCATTGCCAATGATGACTGGCATGATCCCCCCTTCGATATAGCCCGCACTGGCCATGAGTATTGCCCTTTGGCCTGTATCGTGGGCCATGGCAGCCAGATCGAGGCCTTGGAAGAATTCATAGCCTCCCAGCACCCCAGGGCTCTCCGCAGCAATCTGTGGACCATCATCTTCTTCGGCAATGGCAGAGAGCCGTAGCCGTGAATAGTGGCGTGAGTCCTCGATCCAAAGTCCCTCGCTATTGGCAATCAAGATCGAGCGCTTTTTCTCGGCGACCGAGGCCCCAACCTGGTGAACGGCCGGGCCCGTCTGCCGAGTCAGCGTGTCTAGCTGACGCAGCAACTCCACCCGTTCCTGTTTGGAGACGCTTGCTGGATCAATCATGACCGGGTGCCGGTCGAGAACCTGTTCGTGGTGAAGAGGGCTGGGCGGTTTGCCTTCCTTGGCCGAGCGGGTCAGGTTGGTGGTCAGCTGCAGTAACGCTTCTTCTGCAACGTCACTACTATATCCATAGGCAGATTCATTACCAAAGAGCAGGCGGACACCCACTCCGAACGCATTCCCGGAATTGATGCGATCGAGTTTCTGATGCAGGAATTCAATCGAGGAAGTTTCGGATTCCTCAACAAAGACTTCAGCGAAATCGGCGCCGTGGCTCAGTCCTAGGTCCAAAATTTTTCGGATAGTTGTTTCTGCCAGCATACTCGCTCCTCCATACGATGAGGGAACACAAATATTTTTATATCTATCATAGCAGGGAAACAAGAAAAGGCCATGCTAGTCTCTCACCTGATCCTCAATCTTCTCTTGTCATGATAGTTGACACAAAAGAATCAGCCGCTAGAATGCGGAGCCGAAAGCGCTGTCTTGAGGTGCAGAACTTTATGTGCCGGTGAGTTGCAGATCTTCCGGCGTATTTTAAAGCGTAGTAGGGTTACAGCTATGGAGGTACTCGTTACTTGCCCGTCGCAAAGGGATCGCCAGGCCCTGGCGTCCATCGAGGGTTATAATTTCCATCTTCCCAACGCTAAGCTGAATCCCCGAACACCCTCGCCTGAACTTGATCTCCTGGACTACCTTGCACAGTGCCAGGAGTACATCAGGACCCATCCTATTGATGCAATCTTCTACTCACGTGATGTAGCCGACATTGTGGCCGCGGCCCTATGTGAAGAGTTTGGCTTTCCTGGTCCTAGTGTTGAGTCGGTGTTCTTATGCTTGCATAAATACTACTCGCGTCGATGTGAGCCTTCCCCTATCCGTTGCGACTATATTGACCTATATGGTGATAACCCCAGGGTTAGCGAATATCCCTGCTACTTAAAACCTCCCTGGCTCAACCTTGGCATCCTGGGATTCAAGCTGGAGTCAGCGGCTGATTTGGAACATGCGCTCAAAGTTGCCAGGCAAGAGTATCCGTCCTGGTCGCCGCTGTACTATCCCTTTTTTCGCCAATACGTCGATTTGCAGAAATATCCTCTGGCGGTTCAGGATATTATGCTGGTTGAGGAGTTTGTTGAGGGCAATCAGGTCACCGTTGAGGGTTGGGTGTATCAAAACCAGGCCTACCTGTGGGCCATTACCGACACCAACACCTACCCAGGCACCCGGATCATTGATAACTTTTCTCTGCCTTCACGGCAGCCAGCCCATATCCAGGCACAACTGGCTAAACATGCTGCTGAGGCTATTGGCAGTGTTGGTCTAAATAATGGCTTTTTCAACATTGAATTCTGGTGTCACAATGATACGGTAACCCTAACAGAGCTGAATGGCCGTGCCGCCACATGTTTTTACAACCTTTACCGCAACTGCCTGGGTGCCTGCATTTACGAGGCAGGCCTGTCATTGGCATGCGGCCATAATCCAGCTGGGCCTAGGACTTGTGGTGACGTAGTTGGGGGGCAGTTTAACTTCATCTCGTTTGGCGAGGATTGGGCGGAAAACCTTCTGGAATTTGAGCAGGCCCGCTCGATTCCCCAATTGACTCTCTATGTGTCGGAGGGTGATTGGGTAAAGCCGGTAAGCGAATTCGGCTTTGTCTTAGCCCAGATTGACCTGTTTGGCCATAGCTACGAAGAGATCAGGGAGGAGGTCAATCACTTGCGGCGGCGGCTACTCAAGCAGCCTAGCACTTCACCGTGGTAGTTGGATAGTGAAGAGTTAAGAGTGAAGAGCTAAAAGTTAAGAATTAAGAGTTAAAGGTTTCTCTTTCTCCGTATCCTTCTTCATTCATCTTTATTCACTCCTTAACATCTTATGTGCCGTTTTGTTGCCTACCTTGGTCAAGCCACCAAGCTTGAGCGTGTCATCAGCGAGCCAGAGCACTCTCTGGTAATCCAAAGCTTTCAACCGGCTGAGATGACCTCCGGAGTAGTAAATGCCGATGGGTTTGGGATGGGCTGGTATAACCGTGCACTTGACCCAACCCCCTGCGTCTACACCAATCCTGACCCGATCTGGAGCGATAGAAATCTGCCCGGACTTAGCCGACACATTACTTCCGAGTGTATTTTTGCCAATGTACGAAGCGCAACCCCAGGCATTGCCGTGGACCAGAGTAACTGTCAGCCCTTTTCCTACCAGCAGTTTCTATTCATGCACAATGGTTATATTGAGAACTTTCGCTTTACCCTGATGCGGCAAATGCGAGATACCCTGCATGACGAGTATTATACCGCTATTGGGGGATCAACAGACTCAGAGCATATCTTCGCGCTCCTCTTGAATTTTCTTCATGGGCGGGCCGTCACCTTGCCAACGGTTGTTGAGGCTATGCGCGAGACTATTGGCCAGCTCTTACAGTGGGCTTCTGGCAAAGGAGTTCATCTAGCACTCAACCTTGCCTTGACCAATGGCGAGTACTTAGCGGTGTCCCGATTTGCCAGCAAAACTCCGGCTCCATCGTTGTACTATGCAAGCCATACCTCGTTTTTCCCTCAGGCCGCCGTCATTGCTTCGGAAAAGCTCTTTGCCAGCTCTGAGTGGTCAGAAGTGCCGGAAGACAGTGTTGTTGTTGTCAATTCAGGACTCGAACCGGACATCTATGACCTCCACTGCCGGAGGGCTGCATGAGTTTCCGCCCCGAGATACGACAGCAGATGAAAGAGACGCGCGAAAACACCCTACGCCTCTTCTCTCAGGTCAATGACGTTTATTTTCGCTGCCAGATCCATAAGGAATTTAGCCCGGTGGGTTGGCATTTGGGCCATATTGGAGTGTTCGAAGCTTACTGGGTCTTACAGCAATGTAAAGGTGAGCCCACCTTATCTGCCGCCTATGATCGCTTTTTCACGCCCACTGATAACCCCAAACCCGATCGGGTGAATCTGCCCGCGCGCAATGAGATCCTTGCTTATCTGCAAACCGTGCGAGAGCAGGTCTTGGCTTTTCTCGAACAGGCCGATTTCAGCTCAGACCACCCGCTGTTAAAGGATGCCAGAGTTCTCAAGATGCTCATCCAACATGAGGAGCAGCACAACGAAATAACTCTGCTGATCTTGCACTTGCTAGCTGCCGACCGCCATGAACTTTCTTCCTCTTTTGTTTCGGAAGAGGGTTGGGGTGGAGGAGAGAGGGAAATTCCGCTCTCACCGGACAAGATGGTATTCATTCCCGCTGGTCCGTTTTTTATGGGGAGTAACTCGCAGGCGGACACCCTTGATAACGAGCGCCCCCAGCACTCGGTCTATGTAGGCGAATTTCTCATTGATAGATACCCAATTACCAATGGGGAGTTTTTGCCATTCGTTATGAATGGCGGTTATTATGGCCGGTCTTGGTGGAGTGACGAGGGTTGGCAGTGGCGCAAGGAAAACAACATCGAACACCCGCTCTATTGGCGAAAACGGCAGGAAGGGCAATGGGTCGAGGTTGGCCTTAGACAAACACAACCACTAGAGCTTGAGCGTCCCGTTATGTGTATAAGTTGGTACGAGGCAGACGCATATGCCAGGTTTGTTGGCAAACGATTACCAACCGAGCAGGAGTGGGAGAAAGCGGCATCTTGGGATCCTGAGTTAAACAGCAAACGTCCTTACCCGTGGGGAGAGCGTGAGCCCGATATCTATACCTGTAACTTCAACACCTATAACGGGGGCACTACCCACGTTGACCAGTATCAAACCGGCAACAGCCCCCATGGTTGTTGCGACATGATCGGTAACGTTTGGGAATGGACCGCTACGTGGTTTCATCCCTATCCTGGGTTTACGGCTTTTCCTTATGAAGGGTATTCCCTTCCCTACTTTGATCAACAGCACCGGGTACTCCGAGGTGGGTCTTGGGCCACATGCCGGCGTGTCATCCGCCCGACATTTCGCAACTGGTACCAACCCTGGGTTAGAGAAATCTTCGCCGGCTTGCGCTGCGCGAAAGACCTGTGAGCCATACACAAGTCCGACTAATTCTTCCTTACTAAATCCAGAGCTATAACTATGAATTCGATTCACTCCAGTGATGGCAATCTCCGCATTATTATACCCGTTGAGCTTTGCTCGCAATTTCACGAGGACGTGGTTGCCGGCCTAAGCCAACAACAGAAATACATCTCTCCCATGTATTTCTATGACCACCAAGGCTCTCTGTTGTTCGAGCAGATATGCCAGCAGCCTGAGTATTATTTAACACGCACAGAGGCCGCGATTCTTAGAGAACACGCCGCCGATATCTTGGACAAGGTTGGCGAATCCACCATTGTTGAGCTAGGCAGCGGTAGCTCTGTCAAGACCCGCCTGCTGCTTGATGAGTGTCAGCGGCGTCGTTACCATATACACTACGTGCCCATCGATATCAGCGAGTCAATGTTACGAGTTACTGCCAGGGACCTTAGTGCTGATTATCCATATATCCACATTGATGCGCTAGCTACTGACTATCTCAATGGCTTGGCTGCACTCCCCAACTCTCGCAGCCGTATGGTGCTGTTTTTGGGGAGTAACCTGGGCAATTTTGCCGTTAATGAACAAATCCAGCTCTTTAGGCACCTAGCCTCTTCACTGCAGATCAACGATCATCTCCTGCTTGGTTTGGATCTCAGGAAGCCCGTGGAAATCCTTGAGTCCGCTTATAACGATGCTGCCGGAGTCACTGCGGCTTTCAATCTCAATTTGCTGCAGCGTATGAATCGAGAACTCCATGCCAGCTTTAACCTTTCCTCTTTTTCCCACCTAGCTTTTTACAATCAGCGGTTCAGCCAAATCGAGATGCATCTACAGAGCACCATCGAGCAAGAGGTAGCCATTAGCGATCTCAACCTCCGGGTCCCGTTTCGAGCTGGAGAGACCATTCACACAGAGATCTCGCGGAAATTTGACCCTGCAGAAATCGTCGAGCAGCTTGTCTCCTTTGGGTTTCAGCCGCGCGCCATGTGGACCGATGCGCGCAACTGGTTTCTTGTTGGCCTGTTTCAATTCATGGGTAAGATGCCGGCTGAACAGTGAATGGCTGAGAGCAAAACCAAGCCCAAAATTCTTCTCCTGGCTACTGGCGGGACCATTAGCATGGTCATGGAAAGTGGCAGGAGCGTGCCCGCCCGCACCGCGGCCGACCTCTTGACACAAACCTCAATGGCCGAGTTCATTGAGGTCCGCCTTGTTGATCTTGTTGGGAAGCCCGGGCCGAATCCACCCTCCGAGGACTTGCTCTCACTGGCGTATTGTATCGAGCAAGAAGCGAGAAGCAACCTGGACGGCATTGTGATAACCCACGGTACCGACACTATGGAAGAAGCCGCCTTCTTTATTGACGAGGTTGCTCCTGCTACGGTTCCCATTGTCTTTACCGGTGCTATGCGCCCAGGCTGGGCAAGCGGATATGATGGCATCAGAAATCTGGAAAACGCCATTCGGGTGGCAACAAAGGTACCGGCAGAGTATGGCACTCTGGTGACCATGAACGACAATATCTTTGAGGCGTGGAGCGTGTTTAAGGCAGACACCGCAGCGCTGGACGCCTTTGCAGCACGTCGGGGGGCGCCCCTTGGTAGGATCTTTGGCGACCAGCTGGAATTAGCCTGGCGTCCGGTTAGCCGCTCACGCTTAGGCAAAATCCCCCAATTCCTGCCAGCTGTTGTGCCGATTCTGGCCATAGGAGTAGCGGATGATGCTGTACTACTCGATCAACTGCCTGACCATGTCTTACAGGGGATTGTGATTGCCGGCATGGCAGCGGGAAGTGTTCCACCAGTAGCCTGTAAACAGGTTATAAAGCTGGCGGAGAAAGGTCTTCCGGTTGTGCTATGCTCGGGTGCTGTGAGTGGGCGCACCGCCGAGGATTACTATTATCCTGGGGCATACAACGAGCTGACAGCTGCCGGTGTTATCATTGAAAATCGACTTACTCCCCGCAAGACGCGTATTCGTTTAATGATCAGCCTTGGCCTACAAATTCCCTATGTGCCGTTTGGGAGAGAGTTCGCTGTTCCCTCTCCCAAAGTCGCGGGAGAGGGCTAGGGTGAGGGTTCCGCTTTGACAAAAACCACTTGGCGGCCTTGTCACCCTGGTTGAGATGCCAGCCGATGTATTTGTCGCCATTGAGGCTGGAGGTGTAATATCCTTCCGGAGTCTAGGCTACCCAGAGCGGTATAGGCTGTCCAGTTTCCTGTCAGTGCCTTGACCTGCTCACTCAGTTCTTGCCGCAGGTCTACTACAGCTATTTCCCTATCATCAGAAAGGGCCTCTGGTGAAGCTCGTGACTCCATAAGGCTTCTCAATAGCCTCTCAGGCCAATGCTGGCGATCCTTCAGGTAGTTGCATGTTCGTACTTGCCAATCAGACCAGCGGACAAGGTTGGTCAGGTGTTGTCGAAAGATCCATCAGGAAAGCCCGCAAAGTTGACTTAGACTGACCGCTGTAATATCAAAACACCTGCGCTGTGTCTAAGAGGAGGACCCGATGGGACAGTTAGAAAACCGGGTGACATTGATTACGGGGGCTGGGCGAGGGCAGGGGCTTACTGCTGCGCGTCGCTTTGCTGCGGAGGGGGCGCGGATTGTTGTCAACGACCTTGATGCCGAATTAGTGAAGGCAGCGGTTGAGGGAGTCCGTGCTGCTGGGGGTGAGGCAGCAGAAGCAGTAGGAGACGTGTCGGTCTCAGCCGATGTCCGCCGCGTTTTGCAGGTTGCTAAAGACACCTTTGGTGGCCTCGATATCCTCTACAACAACGCTGGGATTGGTTACTCGGCAACCCAAAGGTTTGGCATCGAAATGAGCGACATTGTTTCCTGTACCGAAGAAGACTGGCGCCGCATTCTGGATATCAACCTGGGTGGGGTATTTCTCTTTTGCAAATATGGTGTTCCTATGCTAATCGAGCGTGGCGGTGGGGTCATCCTCAATACCGCTTCTATTGCGGCACTGCGGGGCGGTGCTGATGCGCATGCCTATACCGCCACCAAAGGCGCTGTTGTGGCCCTGACTCGGGCAATTGCCGTTACCTATGGGCCACGTGGGGTGCGCGCCAATGCCATCTGTCCGGGTATGATTGATACCGAGATGATCCAGACCCTCATCAAGTCTGATGAGATCCGGACTGCTCTTGCCCACTGTACGCCCCTAGGTCGAATCGGAACGGCTGAGGACATAGCCGAGGTTGCTCTCTTCCTGGTGAGCAATGCCTCCCGCTTTGTTACCGGTGAGGCGTTCGTGGTGGATGGTGGAATTATTCAGCGAATCTAGTACACTGCGGCAGAAGTCTTTGATCTGATGGAGAATCAGCTACTTTCCATAAAGAGTAAAAGGTTAGAAACTTCCGCATGGAGTGACTTATGGACCAGAAGTTAGGGTTGGATATCTTCAAGACTGCCTTGCTCTCGCGTCGCTTCGAGGCACGCATCATCCAGATGGCTATGGCCGGTGAAATCCCTGGTACTCTCCATGGAGGCGCTGGCCAAGAAGTCTGCCAGGCAGCTGCCATTGCTGCTTTGGGCAAGGACGATTATGTTCTCTATGGCCACCGCGGCCTGGCTTATATGATAGCCCGGGGTGTCAGCCTTGAGAGCATTCTAGCCGATATTGCCGGCAAAGAGGGGGCTACAAACCGTGGCAAAGGTGGGGTTATGCACGTTGTCGACGTTCCTCACGGCATCCTCGGTGAGAGCGGTACTCTGGGCGGTGGCTTCGTCATCTCGGTTGGCGTAGGCATGGCCATCAAACGACGCGGTAAGGGGCAGGTTGTGGTTTACTTCTTTGGCGATGGCACTGCTAATCGTGGCACCTTCCATGAATCCCTCAATTGGGCGGCTTTACAAAAGCTTCCCTGCGTCTACTTCTGCGAGAATAACGGCTGGGCGGTTTCTGTCCCCACAACTGTCTCGACTGCTGTGCAAAATATTGCCGATCGGGCTGTCGGCTACGATATTCCCGGTGTTGTGGTAGACGGCGGTGACGCCTTTGCTGTTTGCGAAGTGATGGAGAAGGCAGTGGAACGGGCGCGTGCCGGCCAGGGACCAACGCTGATTGAGGCCAAGGTCACTCGCCTGCTGGGACACTACGTGGGTGACCAGCAAGCCTATCGTTCCGATGCGGCCACCGTAGCTGCTAAAGATCCTCTACCGATATTCCAGCAAACCCTAATCGAGGCTAATGTCCTGGATGAACAGGCCCTGGCAGAGCTGGAGAAGGAAATAGATAGACAGGTCGAAGGGGCAATAGAAAAGGTCAAGGCAGCCTCACCTCTGGCCCCCGAGTTGGCGCTAGAAGACCTGTATGCCTAAAGAGCGGAGTTACCCATGGCAGTTATTACATACAGCGCGGCCATAAAGCAGGCCCTTACGGAAGAGATGGAGCGGGACGAAAACGTGATTCTTTACGGGGAAGATGTTGTCTCAATGGGAGGCATCTTTCGAGTCACGGAGGGCCTGCAACAACGTTTTGGTTCTGACCGCGTTTTCGATTCTCCTATTTCTGAGCCGGTCATTGTCGGAGCAGGTGTGGGAGCGGCAATTATGGGACTGCGTCCGGTGGTCGAGCTCCAGTTTGCCGACTTTATTTTTACTGCTGCAGACGAGGTTTTCCTCAAAGCAGGCATGTGGCGCTTTATGCACGGAGGTGCTTTCAAGGTGCCGCTTGTTGTGCGGGCGCCCTCAGGCGGGTCTGGATTTGGGCCAGAGCACTCCGCCTGTCCCGAGGCTTTTGTCATGCATGCCCCGGGCCTTCTTTGCGCGGTCCCTTCTACCCCTGAGGAGGCCAAGGGCCTCCTCAAAACGGCGATTCGCTTGGACAACCCGGTCATATTCTTTGAACATAAACTGCTCTATGCAACCCGTGGTGAAGTGCCGGAAGATGACTCCACTACTCCCTTTGGTCAGGCAGTTGTACGCCGCGAGGGTGAGGCTGTTACCATTGTTGCCTGGCAAGATATGCTACGCAGGGTACTGTCGGCTGCCAACCGTCTCAGTCAAGAGGGCATTGAGGTCGAAGTAATCGATCCCCGCACTCTGAACCCGTTTGACCGAGACACGATCATCGAGTCTGTCAAGAAAACCGGCGCCTGTATGGTTGTTGAGGAAGCCTACCGGACGCTTGGGGTAGGTGCAGAGATTGGAGCCATGCTCCTGGAGAACGCTTTGCCCTATCTTGACAAACCGTTCAAGCGGCTGGCCATTCCAGATGTCCCGCTCTCCACCAGCCAGCACTTGGTGAACTACGTTGTGCCCTCGGAAGACAACATTTACAGGGCGGTGAAAGAACTTGTCGCTTGAAGTTACCGCAGTCTCAAGCACTCCTATCCTGATGCCCAAGATCGGCCAAGCCATGGCCGAAGGTACGGTCATCCAATGGCACTGCCAGGAGGGCGAACGCGTCGAGAAGGACCAGCTTCTTGTTACCATTGAGACGGACAAAGCCACTTACGACCTTGAGGCTCCTGCAAACGGCCCCTTGCACATCTATATTGGCGAAGGGCAAGAGGTGCCGATTGGGACCCTGATTGGCGAGATTGGCGAGGCCTCACAAAAACCAACTGCGCCTGCGGTTGCAACCCCATCTCCGACCTCTACAGCGGCAAGGGCAACGGTACGGACAAGCAAGAAAATCCTGGCCTCGCCCAAGGCAAAGCAGCTTGCGGCTCAGCACGGTATTGAGCTTTCTCATATCACACCGGCTGCAGCAGACGGCGTGATCTCGGCTGCTGATGTCGAGAAAACTATTGCTGCGGGTAACATAGTAGCACCAGCCGTCACCGGCAAAGTAGTTGGCCGTTCTCTTCGCGAGCAGCGTAAGTTGACCGGTATCCGCAGAACTTCTGCTCGCCGTGTCCTGGAGGCTTGGCAGACCATCCCTCATATTGTCCAAATGGTTGATGTAGACGCAACCAAGTTGCTCACGGCACGGGCCCAGTTCAAGACAGAATTTCCCTCTATCACCCTCAACGATCTCATCCTACATACTGCTGCCCGTGTAATGGCTGAAAACCCGGATCTGAATGGTACGGTCCGGGAGGAGACCCTGGTGCTCTATGAGGGGGTGGATGTTGGCTTTGCCGTGGATACCCCGCGCGGGCTAGTAGTGCCGGTTATTCGCCGAGCTGATGAGCTCTCAGCAGTACAGATTACTGCTGAGAGTCAGCGCCTGATTGAAGCTGCGCGTTCTGGACGGTTTGCGCCTGAGGACATTGGCAATGCTAGCCTCACGGTCTCTAACCTGGGCATGTTTGGTATCCGTGCTGGAACGCCAGTGATCAACCTGGGTGAGCCCATTCTTGTTTTTGTTGGCGCCGTAGAAGATCGACCCACAGTTATAGAAGGTGAAGTCGTTGTCCGGCCCTCACTTACCCTCAGTATTGCTTATGACCATCGTGTTGCCGATGGTGTGGCCGCCGCCAAGTTCACCCGCGGTCTAAAGAAAGCCCTGGAAGAACAGGAGTCTGGAGTCAGAAACACGGAGAGCGAAGGACGCGACAACGCAGCGGCGGCTCCCGTCAGCCCAAGAAAAGAACTGGGCACCAGAGAAATACGCATAGCATCTGAGGGGGACGGCTACCTTGTCAATGTGCATAGCCGTGGCCATAGCTGGGTCCTTGACGAACCCATGGCCGACGGTGGTACCAACGAAGGTCCGGACCCGGTGTCTGCTTTTCTTGGTGCCCTGCTTTCCTGTATGACCATTGCCTTCAAAGCGATCGCCCGCCGCCGAAAGGTGACAATCGAGCAGATAGAAGGCCAGATACAGGCCACGCCAGAGGGTCGTATCAGCGTCATTGCCATGACCCTGGAAGTCTGGAGTCCGGATCCAGAGGAAAGCGTGCGCGCTCTTTTGGAACCAGCCAAGCGCAGCTGTTTTGTCAGTAACGTTCTGAAACCAGATATCGACTACAAGCAGGATCTTTCTATCCATACTACGAAGACAAATCCCTAGCTGGGGAATATTACCTTCTTGAGAATTCTTTTTTCCATCATCAGGAGAAGAGGGCATGAAATCTCAGGAAGTAATTGATGCGGTAGTACAGTCAGCAGTAGCAGAACGCTGGGTGTCCTTACCGTTGCCAGGGTAGGACAGCCTCCTTAAAGCATCTAACAAAATAAACCTCTGTGAATACTGCTGCCGGACGCAAATCCTCTCTTTGAAAAAGGGGCGGCCCGCGCAGGGGAAAGCGCGTAGCGCGGGGGAATTTGCTTTACGCGAAAGTGAGCAGTAACGTCGCTTACCATTGGATTACTGGCTCTTAGAGAAAGCCGAGCGTAGCCCGGCAGCCGCCTCTTCGATGGCCTTCTTTGCCTGATCCAGCGCTGTGGCCATACCGAAAAAGCCGTGGATAACGCCGTGGTAGCGGGTGCTCACTACGGGCACGCCCGCCTCCCGCAGCCGAGCTGCGTATGCTTCGCCCTCATCTCGCAAGGGGTCGAATTCAGCCGTGAGCACAAGCGCCGGGGGTAAGCCACGCAGGTTCTGCGCTCTTAGGGGAGAGGCATAGGGATTATGGCCATCGGCCTCGTTTCTTAGATAGAGATTCCAGAACCAGGCCATCATCTCCTTGGTAAGGAAGTAGCCCTCGGCATTTTCTCGGTATGATGCTGAGTCAGAGGCATAATCAGTGACCGGATATATAAGCAACTGGTAAGCAAGGGGAGGGGTGCCATGGTCCCGGGCCGTGAGCGCAACAACTGCCGCCAGGTTGCTACCTGCGCTTTCACCACCAACAGCAATCCGAGTCGGGTCGGCATCAATAGTGGCGGCCTTGTCTGCAACCCACTTCGTTGCAGCATAGCAGTCATCCACGGCAGCAGGAAATTTGTATTCCGGGGCCAAGCGATAGTCGGATGACACCACCATGCAGTGGGCTCCGTTGGTCAGGGCACGACAAGCAGCATCAACAGTCTCGATGCTGCCAACTACCCAGCCACCACCGTGAAAATAAACCAGCACAGGGAAGGGTCCGCTACCTTCCGGCGTGTAGATGCGTAACGCAATCTCCCCGCCCGGACCAGGTATTAACTGGTCTTCCACCTTACCAACGCGCTCTGGTTCACTCGTGGGGGCTCGCATTGCCAGCACCGCCTGACGGGCCTCTTCTGGCGACATTTTATGTAAAGGTGGCACCCCGGCCGTAGCCATCTGATCCAGTATCACTTTCATTTGTGGGTCCAGAGGCATAACGTCCTCCTTATGTGAATAAGATTTATGCCTTCATGAGAAAATCGAGCACAAGTTGAGAGAACTCATCCGGTTTTTCTAATGGTGGACAGTTGCCACAGCGGTCGATCACTTCTAGGCGCGATCCAGAAATGGCCTGATGGTATAGCTGGCCGCACTCCAGGGGTACGATCCTGTCCTCTCGTCCCCAGAGAATGAGGGCGGGTACACGCAACCGAGGCAATAGCCAAGGCAAGCTGGGATTATACATGTAAGGCTTCCAGCAGAGTCGTATGGCCATCTCCTGGTTTTGTATCTGCACCTCCCTCTCTTCCGCAGAGGGCTTTTGGCCAAAAAGTTCCCGATATTCTGGCACCTGTTGCGGGTCAAAATAGGCCAGCTTTCTGGTTTCTTCCTGGCCAAACAGAAAAACGTCGGTAATTTCTCCTTCTTGGGGCTGGATTCCGGCAGCATCGACCAGAATGAGGCGGTCTATTATATGGGGGCACATAACGGCCATCTCTGCTGCTAGCCACCCACCCATGAAATGGCCAACAAGACACACTTTTTCCAGACCCAGCTCCTGCAGAAACCACAAGTAGAAATGGGCAAGGTCTGACAGGGTTTCTAGCCAGGGTGGTCGCTGGGAAAGGCCAAAGCCAGGATAGGTAGGCGCATAGACGGTGAAGTGTTGGGCGAGGCTACGGTGATAGGAGAGCCATCCTAGATTGCCTTCGACACTATGCAGCACCACCAATGGCTTACCCTGGCCTCCCTTGAATAGGTGGATCTTGGCTCCAGCTACTTCAACAAACTCCTCAAGGTATTCTAAATTCGCCATAAATATTTCCTCTTCAGGACGCATACAAGATTCGCCCCTACGGCGCTTTTTCGTAGGGACCTGGTAGGTCAAGCTCTTTGCCCATCTCTCTTAGGGCAGGTAGGACCTCCTGCTGCATAAGAGTCAGGCACCTCATAGTGTCCTCATGGCCAATGGTGCCATCGTTGGTCCACGCTCCCAGGATGCCTGGCCGCACTTCCGTCAGCACCTGACGTAGCTTTTTGATTACTGTGTCAGGGTTACCTACAATGACCCGATTAGTCTCCACAACCTTTTCCCACCCTGCGGCATCAATGCCGCCGTAGAGGGGGTCCGGTCGCAAAGAATGGCGGTATTGCTCAATCAGCCTTTTACGGCCTTCTTGTGAGTTGTAACCCGGAGGAGCCATAAAGTCAGAAGGCATAGGCACACGGCCAACGCCGGCGTTGCCGACAAGGAAGCCCTTGCCCACCTCGTAAGCCTTCTCGTCGGTATCCTGCACATGGATGCGAACCAGGTAACCAAAGTTTTGCGGTCCCGGCTCATAGCCGACTTCTTTGGCCGCCTCCGTATAGATGGCCGTCAGGTCCATAGTTACCTGGGGATCGGTTTCTAGGTAGATGTAGGGGTAATGGTGGTGGGCACACCAAACCAAAGTCTCGGGGCTACCCACTCCCGGGATCCAGATGGGGGGGTGAGGCTTTTGTATAGGGCGTTCGAAGGGATTGACCACCCGGAACTGGTAATGCCTGCCCTCCCAGCGAAATGGCCCGGGAGTTGTCCAGGTCTTGATGATCAAGTCATGCGCCTCCTCAAACCGTTCCCGGTTATACACCGGATTGACGTTAGTTGCCCAGGTTTCGATGCCGGTGCCGCGTACAAAGCCGGACACCAGGCGACCTCTAGAGATCATGTCGATTTCCGCCAACTCCTCAGCCAGGCGTATGGGGTTGTCGAAAATAGGCAGCGGATTGCCTAGAAGAACGATCTTGGGCTTCTTAGTGATACGGGCCAGAATGGCGGCTTCGAGGTTCATGGCCGCACCCAAGCAGGTGGGTGTGTTGTGATGCTCATTGAGCATTAACCCATCAAAGCCAACTTCTTCTGCATACTCATACTCGTCTAAGTATTCATTATAGAGGTCAGCGCCCAACTCCGGGTTGAAGTGGGAGTTAGGAAACGTGAGCCGTACTGAGCTACGAAAGCTGTTTTTTACATCCTCCTCCGAGTAAGCAACATAGGGACGTTCAGTGAATCGCATCAAAAACATACACTATACCTCCTATTGCCTGCTGAGGCTTTTTACATATTGGCCACTTTAAGGTCTGTGCCTCCGCTTACCGGCAGGGTGGCACCAGTAATGAAGCTGGCCGCATCGGAAACAAGAAAGACTGCTGCCTCGCCAATGTCCTGGGGCTTGCCTAGGCGACCCAACGGTATGCTTCTGGCATGGGCTTCTTTCTGTTGATCGGTGAGCGCGCTACCCATCATTGGGGTCTCAATCGGCCCTGGGGCAATGGCATTGACGCGTACACCGGAGCCTGCGACCTCATAGGCCAAATCGCGGGTGAAGGCCACTACCCCGGCTTTGGAAGCGGCGTAGGGCACATGAACCACAGTGTAGTGGAAGGCAGCAATCGAGGCAATGTTAACAACTGCCCCGCTCCTTTGCTTAATCATTTCCGGCACCACTCGACGGCAACATAGAAACACGCCCTTGAGATTCACGTCCAGTACTTTGTCCCAATCGGCCTCACTTTGCTCGACCAAAGGTTTCACCACAACGGTGCCGGCATTGTTTACTAGGATATCGATTTTGCCAAAACGGCTCAGGGTCTCCCGAACCAAACGATCCACGTCTTCAACTTGTGCCACGCTACCCTGGACACCAAGGGCCTGCACGCCCAGGGCTTCAACATCGGCCACAGCCTCTGCAATACGTTCCTCGACACGGTCATTGACAACAATGTGGGCGCCTTCACGAGCTAAGCACAGGGCCACACCGTGGCCAATCCCCTGCCCAGCGCCAGTAACAATTGCCACGCGGCCGTCGAGTCTGCTCCCAGGCTCTCTCTTGCCAGTGGCTGAATCTTCTGGCGGCATAACGCTCCCTCCTTATTCCGCTATAGCCATTACACAACTATAGCTACCTCTTGTGCCCTACAGAGGTCAAGAAGAAAAGGGGGGTGAGGTTTAACTTGGATTTAGGGCTAATGCTTCCCGTCTTCCTGCCGATTATTATTATCAAGGCGAAGGCAAGGCTGAGAGAGCAAGAACAATGGACCTAGGATGCTAAGACTAGGATGCTAAGAATAGTCTCCTCGGACATCATCTGTCAAAAGGCTGTAATTGAAAGAACAGAATAACGGGATGGCTAAAAGAAAGGGATGATTATGCCAAAAACCATTCTCATTGCTGAGGACCACAAGGACACCCTCTTTCTCCTTGCCACGAATCTGAGGTCCTGCGGATACCTAGTTCTGGAAACACAGGACAGTATAGCTGCTCTTGCCCAGCTCAAAGAGAAGAGGCCGGATCTGCTGATTCTTGACATCATGATGCCAGGGCGCAGTGGCTTTGCGGTGCTGGAGCAGCTTCTGGAGGAGCCAGAGCTGCGGACTATTCCTGTGATTGTCCTCTCGGCAGAATAGTAAAAACTAGAGCGCGCCGGGTCAGTCTTCTCCCTATGAGGTTTGACTCCCCATCCTATCAGGAGTAATCTCCACGGGTACAAAGAATCTCAGGGAAAAGGAGGCAGACCCATGGAGAAGGCTTATAGCAAAAAGACGGTGACGTACGAGCTGGCGGCCAAAATGGTCGAGGCTGCAGTAGCCCGGGCTCGAGAGCTCGGGGTAGCCCAAAATGTTGCGGTTATTGATGAGGGGGGAAATCTCAAAGCCTTTGGCCGCATGGATGGAGCACCCTTATTGGGAATCGAGGGATGTCAGCGTAAGGCCTATACCTCGCTGTTCGGCGTTGGAACAGCCGACTTTTATAATGCCATCAAGGATGACCCTTCGCTGTTGATCGGCCTGTCGAACTTCTCGCGAGCAACCACTGTCGGGGGAGGCCTGCCCATTATTCTGGACGGAGAGGTGATTGGGGGCATTGGGGTTGGCGGTGGCACAGTTGAGCAGGATATTGAATGTTCGCAGGCAGCGATCTATTCCCTGGGGCTACTCACTCGGCAGAGGCGGCACAGTCGAACAGAATATTGAATGTTCGCAGGCAGGTCTCAAGGTTCTGAACCAAGGATAGGGCGGGGGTAGGGCGGTAGTAGGAAGAATGATGAACCAAAAACATATCTCAAAGATCTCTGACGAGCTGAGTTTCTCCACCAAACAAGTTCAGGCTGCAGCAGCGCTTTTGGCTGAAGGGGCTACAGTACCCTTTATTGCTCGCTACCGAAAGGAAGCTACTGGCAGCCTGGATGAGGTGGCCATTGCTGCGATTCGTGACCGCCTCACCCAGCTCGAGGAACTGGACAAACGCCGTGAAGCTATCCTCAGATCATTGCAGGAACAGGGAAAGCTAACAGATGAGCTGAAAGAAAAAGTCCTGGCAGCAGAGTCCATGACCGTGCTGGAAGACATTTACCTTCCCTACCGGCCCAA
Organism: uncultured Binatia bacterium (SeqCode); assembly: GCA_965220955.1. Lineage (GTDB taxonomy): Bacteria > Desulfobacterota > Binatia > Bin18 > CBDCRK01 > CBDCRK01. The sequence continues at coordinate 37,520 of CBDCRK010000047.1, forward strand.
ACGTCGTACCCGGGCAATCCTTGCTAGAGAGAAGGGACTAGAACCCTTGGCCCAGCGCCTTTTTGCTCAGGAAGACATGGATCTCCTTGTTGAAGCTACTGCCTTTGTGGATCCGGATAAGGGGCTTGAGTCGGTTAACGATGTCTTGGCAGGAGCGCGGGACATTATTGCCGAGTGGATCAATGAAGATCAACAAGCTCGAGCAAGAATGCGTGATCTGTTTGCTTCTAAAGGCATTTTTAGGTCAAGGGTAATCGCAGGTAAAGAGGTGGAGGGAAGCAAATACCGGGATTATTTTGCATGGGAGGAGCCTGTAGTCACAGCCCCATCCCACAGGATTCTGGCTATGAGGCGTGGAGAAAAGGAATCCTTTTTGACCCTTCATATAATTCCTCCCGAAGACGAAGCTTTGGCCATACTGGAGACCCTTTTTATCAAAGAAGAGAATGACGCCTCCCAGCAGGTTAGGATGGCTGTCCAAGATGGTTACCGGAGGCTGTTAGCCCCATCTATGGAAACAGAGATCCGCTTGGCTACAAAGAAGCAGGCTGATGAAAAAGCCATCGAAGTTTTTGCCGATAACCTCCGCCAGCTTTTGCTTGCTCCGCCTCTTGGCCAAAAGAATGTTCTGGCCATAGACCCAGGTTTCCGTACAGGCTGTAAGGTGGTTTGTTTGGATCAACAAGGCAAGCCAATCCATACCGACGCCATCTATCCCCACCAGTCGCAAAAGGGCGCGTCTGAGGCGGCTGCCAAGATTGTAGCTCTATGTGAAGGCTTGCAGACCGAGGCCATTGCTATAGGCAATGGCACGGCTGGGAGGGAAACTGAGACCTTTATCCGCAATCTCAACCTGTCTGGAGAGATTCCGGTAGTGATGGTGAACGAAAGTGGGGCCTCGGTTTACTCTGCCTCAGAGGTGGCCCGTGAGGAATTTCCTGACCAAGATGTAACCGTACGTGGTGCGGTGTCCATTGGTAGACGGCTGGTGGATCCTTTGGCCGAACTGGTGAAGATTGACCCCAAATCTATTGGCGTAGGACAGTACCAGCACGATGTGGACCAGGGAGCCCTAAAGGGTCGTCTGGATGATGTAGTCATCAGCTGCGTAAATAGCGTGGGCGTGGAGGTCAATACAACCAGCAAGCAACTTCTTAGCTATGTTTCCGGTTTGGGACCCCAGCTTGCCAAGAACATTGTGGACTACCGCAACGAACATGGTCCGTTTCGTTCGAGAGCGGAACTCAACAAGGTTCCCCGTTTAGGACCTAAAGCCTTTGAACAGGCAGCCGGCTTCCTGCGCCTCAGGGATGGCAAGAACCCTTTGGATAGGAGTGCGGTTCATCCTGAAAGTTATCCCATTGTTGAAAGTATGGTCCGGGATCTTGATTGTTCAGTGGCAGATCTGATGCGGGATGAAGGACTGCAAAAAAGGATTGATCTGACAAAATATGTAACCGAAAAGGTCGGTATGCCCACCTTGCATGACATTCAGGCAGAATTATCCAAGCCCGGCCGCGATCCTCGCCAGCAGTTTGAGGTTTTCCGCTTTGCTGAGGGAGTTGAGAAAATAGAGGACCTAAAGCCCAGCATGAAACTTCCAGGGGTGGTCACCAATATCACCGCCTTTGGGGCCTTTGTGGATGTAGGGGTGCACCAAGATGGGTTGGTACATATAAGCCAGCTGGCCAATCATTTCATCAAGGACCCCAAGGAGGTGGTCAGAGTCCATCAGCAAGTGACGGTGACCGTACTGGACGTAGACCTGCAAAGAAAGCGTATTTCTCTTTCCATGAGGGACCCGCAGAATCAAGGAGTATAGCTGGGCGATTTCCAGTGAGCAGAGACGTTGAAGTGAACGCAGCTTGGTGCCTATGAATATTTTACAGTTCACCCTTTTAGTGTAAGAGAATAACCAAGGAGACAAACTTGGGACGAAGACGAGGAAAAGCTTTGGGGGGGATAGTGGATAAGACACTCGGGGTCACAGCTCAGTGGAGGAAATATGGATGCCAAGACAGGGTATAAGCATCTTGAGAGGCGTTCCGATAAACGATCGCAAGAGCTGTTTGTCCGTGGCACAGGTATTCGGGCTTCCACCCTATGGCATGATCGATACGTGTCTCGACTTTCCCCAGACCAGATTGCGCAAGATCGCGATATTGTAGTGGACGCAGTTTATGAAGCGCTTACCTAAACCTGAACTTTTGGCGGTAACACAGTGATTAACCGCCAACTCTGAGATAAGGAGAAAGAATCGTGGCAGCACAAGACAAACCATCCATTCTCTCTGACGTTCGTGTCCTGGACTTCGGTCAGTATATTGCTGCGCCGGTGGTGACGCGCATGATGTCGGATCTGGGTGCGGAGATCATCAAGGTTGAGCTGGCCCCGCGCGGCGATATGTCGCGTCTTTACCCGTATCTCAAGGCCGGCCAAAGCGGCGCCTACATCCAGCACAACCGTGGCAAACAGAGTATATGCCTAGACCTCAAGAAGCCCGAGGCCGTGGAGATTGTGAAAAAATTAGTACCACAAATGGATGTGGTGATTGAGAATTTTAGCCCCGGAACCCTGGCCAAATACGGCTTGGGTTATGATGACCTCAGAAAGCTGAACTCACGCTTGATTATGTGCTCGATTTCTGGCTTCGGCCAGGACGGTCCCTATGCGCACCGACCGGGTGTTGACACTGTAGCCCAGGCAATGAGCGGGCTGCTGCATCTCACTGGCGATCCTGAAGGCGCACCTACGTATGTTGGCCTCTTCATTGCCGACGAGAACGCTGGTGTCCATGGCTTAGCCGCCGTGTGTGCGGCGCTCTACTATCGCGAGAAAACTGGGGTGGGCCAGTATATCGACCTCTCCCTCCTTGAGTGTCTGTTTCATTTCCATGACACTGCAATCCAATTCTACGTACTGAGCGACGGTGAGCTTAATCCCACCCGCTTTGGCTCCCACCACTATGCTGTTGCGCCCTGTGGTATATTCAAAGCGCGAGACGGGTATCTTGTGATTGTTGTGCTCGAACACCAGTGGGAGACCTTCGCCCGGGCAATTAACAAGCCGGAGCTGGCTGCCGATCCTCGCTTCGACAATAACGCCCACCGGGCGGAAAATCGTTTTGCTCTGGTCAAGATCCTTGAGGATTGGCTGCTGTCTTTCCCTACCCGCGACGAGCCACTGGCCATTCTGGAGAATGTTCGTATTCTCAGCGCACCGGTACTCGATATTGCTCAGATCATTAACCACCCACAGATCAAAGCGCGGGGAGCGATGCAGGAGGTACCCCACCCGGGCCTTGGGCCGGTGGGCATCCCCAAGTCTCCGTTTCACTTCTCAGAGACCATGGTAGAAATCCGTCGCCGGGCTCCGCTCCTTGGTGAGCATAACGAAAGTGTGCTTAGTTGTTATCTGGGATACTCGGGAGATAAGGTTACATCCCTGACGCAGGCTGGGGTATTAGTACAGGAGCCGCTGGTTAAGGAGCTACGCAATCGCAACGAAATCTCTTGAAAGATACGCGGGTACTGACTTGCCAGGCTGTCGGGTGAATCCAGTGCTACCCGGACCTGTCTGGTCGCCAGCGCAAGCCAAGATTAATAACGCGCTGCAAGAGGGTCTCGTATGAGATCCTGGCTTTTTCGGCTGATTCGGCAAAGTCTTCACCGTAGGCAATCTGGGGGTTGGGGTTAGCTTCCAGGACGTAGACCTTTCCGGTTGGGTCCAGCCGTAGATCGATGCGTGCGTAGCCGCTGAGATTAAGGACACGGTAGACTCGTTTGGCAAGATATTGGATTTTATCCGGCATCCCTTCGGACATTCCTTGGGCCTCACCGGATTTAATGTCGTACTTGTTTTGATACTTGGAACTCCACTTGACCCTGGCTGTGGCAATGGGCCGAACCTCGCCGGGCATCCCACTTAAAAACAACTCCCAGACCGGAAAGACCTGTAGTCGCATAGTGCCCAAAACCCCTACGTACAACTCGCGCCCATCAATATAGCGTTCAACAATAGCGTCCGTACCTACACTCTTATGGATAAAGGCTATGCGCTCTTGGAGCCTTTCGTCATTCTCCACAATCGATGCTTGAGAAATACCTAGCGAAGCCTCCTGTGAAACTGATTTGACGATCAACGGAAAAGAGAGCCGTTTGGGCCTCTTGGCGGCTCGTCCTATGGGATAGACAGTAAACTCAGGGACGGAAATGCGGTGATAGGAAAGAATCTCTTTAGAAAGGGCTTTATCTCGGGCCAGCATTAATCCCCGGGGATTACAGCCGGTATATGGCAGCCGCAACAGCTCGAGGTAGGCAACCACGTTTTGATCGTAGACCGCAACGCCATCGAACTCTTCCAGAAGGTTGAAGGCAATGTGGGGCTTCCACTCCTCAATGGCTTTGCGAATGACCTCCAAGTCGCTCCGTACCCCAAGGGCCTGGACTTCATGGCCCATCTCGCGGAGTGTGCTAACAACATCAAACTCTGTTTTCCACTCTACGGTTGCAAGGTCAACGCCAGTAGGATTCTCTGGCGGGACCAGGTCCTCATGCATTAAGGCCAAAATACGCAGCTTCTTCTTCATAGGGCGACCCGGTGACGGCCACTGTGGAGGTAGTTCATGGTCTGCACTGTGAGAAGCACTGTGAAATCTAGCTTCGCCTGAGCCTCGGGCATTGTCAGCCGGAGGTTCAGCTCCCGACACTGTTGGATCATGTCTTCAAAGACTTGATCGATTGTGTACTGGTATTCTCCTGTCCAGTCGGCCACTTTGCGACGGACTTCTTTGCGGACCCGTTTCAAAAAGTTAGCTGCTGTCACATTACCAGTGAACTCAGGTGCGTCGGAGAAAAGTCGCCGGAGATCCCGATCGTAAAAGTCCGGATAGGTGAGCCCGTAGCGCTCGCGTTTTTCTTTGTAGTGATCTCGCAGGGTCTTACTCAAGTCAGAAAGTAGGTCGACACACTTTGTCGAGGTCACCGGCGGAGTTTGATCAGAGATTTCCCGCATCAGCGCATCCATGTACTCAATCTTTCTAAGTGCGGGCCAGCCCGCGTAGCGCTCTTTCCACATAGAATGAGGATTTACCCAGACAGCGAAGGTTTCTGCGAAGTCCTCATCCGGGTGGCTTTGTGCGTACCAGGAGTCGAGGTGCAGGACGAAACTCTTGCTATAGGGTTTGGGTGTATAGTAGTCGGGATAAGGTTCGGAAGACTTACCGAACAGCTTCTGCCGGTGCCGCCTTCGACGTAAAAGATATGCGTTTTCAATGGCGTGTCCTGCTTCATGGCGGAGGATGCGTATACACCACTCGGGAGTTCCCCCCTCGACCTCAAGCATTTGATTCAGCTCAAGCCGTGCCAGGCGCGGGTGAGCCATGTAGAAGGGGATAGCGCTTCCGGGAATGCCGTCGGGGGTGAACCAATCATCCGAAAGCCAAAAATGGGGCTGAAAACGGAGCCCACAATCTTTCAGCTCCCCATAGAGCTGCGCGATTCGCTCTTCTAGATCACTCCCCTCGATCCGAACATTAAGATCACACATCCTCATATCAAGGAGTTTCTCATCAGACCAATCTGCCCACACAGGTTCCGTAGTACGGCCGGGGTAAGACGTTCTTGGCTGACGCAGTGAAGACGTCGTACTTATACTATTAGCCCCTTGGGTTTGCAGGGTTTCCATATGAGTAAAAAAGGGAAAAGGAGAACATCCAAAAGCTTATCCCAATTCGGCAAGTGTTGCCGGAGTATGGAACTGTAGGGGGTAGAACAACAGGAAAGATGGGCTCGATAGCAGGGTTGTCTCTCAGCCGCAAGCTAACGAAAGAGGTCGTTCTCGGCTGGGCGAATTAGCTTTTTGGCATTGCCTTCCTGTTGGGCATATTGATACCCTCGGATAATAACCGCGGGCACTGCTGCGCTCTTTTCCATTACTAGACCGGCAGCAGCGGCCAGCTCATCTGCTACCGCCACCACAGTGTGGTGCAATTCCCGACCCAGCAGATCGTACCCGCCGCGCAAATCGAGGAGAGGATCAAAGCCCGCCACACCAATAGCAAACTCTACCAGCCCATCTCGCCATGGACGGCCAAAGGTATCGGTGATAATGACTGCTACCTCTACACTTCTGCGCTCCCTAATGGTAATGCGCAACTCTCTGGCTGAGGCGTCCGGATCTTGTGGAAGAAGGATGGCAATGTCTTCGGCCAAGCTATTGGACTCATCTACTCCAGAGTTGGCGCATACCCAGCCCGGACCGGTCTCGGTGATAACCACACCGTTTTTCATGCGCACAATGCGGTGGCTTTCGCGTAAAACGACCTCAACCATTCGGGCGTCCTTCTCCCACTGGCGGGCAATTTCTTGGGCAAAGGGGGAAGGCTCAACCGTCTTTAGGTCTACCACACGTCCTTCGGCTTTGGAGACAATCTTCTGGCATAATACCAAGATATCGCCGCTTTTGAGACCCACCCGCGAGCGGTCGATTGCTTCCAGAAGCAGAGCCGCCAGGTTATCGCCGGGCTTGACCTGGGGAATATCGGGAACAGGGATAATGGCAATGGTACTCATAAAAAATAAGCCTTCAACTATGAGCGGTCAGTTTTCCGGATTTTGTCAGACCAGATAGCTAGATAGATCCAATAAAGCAAAAGCTCCCATTACATCTCCAGCCGGCTCTGAGGCTAGCGGTTGATGGCTGACGGCTGAGTGTTTACGGCTGACTCAAGGACGGTCTTTGCCAGCGCCATGGACTTTCCGAGATCACTCATAATTGTGTCAGTAACAACCACTTTTATACCCATCTTTTCTATCCGTGTCTGGATACTAGCATCCTGCTCATCGATAACAAAAACGTCAAGAAAGTCTTGGTAGACGCCCGCCACACCTGCTGGCGAGACCTCGATTCCTAGCCCGGCCAGCATGTGGTCAGCCGGGCCTTTTACCGGCCGACCCGCGACAATCGGGCTGATGCCAATAACCGGGACAGAAGCGTTCTGTAACAGGTCCCTCACTCCGGGCAGAGCAAGGATGGGACCTATGCTGACAAGGGGATTACTCGGGGGAAGAAGGATGAGATCGGCTGCCAGGATGGCTTCGCATACTCCTGGAGCTGGATGGGCCTCTTCTATTCCTTTTAAGGTTATTTCTCTAACCGCTCTCTGTGCCCCTTGTTTTATCAAGTATTCCTGGAAAGGAGTAGGCCCATCTTCGGTGTAGACCACAGTGCGGACGGGCTCATTGGTCATGGGAAGAAGGGTCGCGGTTATCCCCCAAGCCTGGGCAAGGGCCTGGGTTATATTACTAAGCTGTTTTCCCTGGTAGAGTTGCTCGGTGCGAAAAAGATGAGTGGCCAGATCCTTATCGCCCAGGCTAAACCAGGTCTCGGGGTAGTAACGGCCCAGGGATTCAAGGCAGGTAAATGAGTCTTCTTTTCTACCCCAACCTTTCTCTTGGTCCACGGCTCCCGCCAGTGTATACATAATAGTGTCAAGGTCAGGAGAAATATAGAGGCCAAAGAACCTCTCATCATCACCCGTGTTGACAATGAGGGACAGGGAAGTCGGGTCAACCACTCGGATAAGTCCCCGTAGGAAGCGCGCCGCCCCTACACCGCCAGCCAGAACCGTAATTTGTGGAGGTCTTCCCATTGACGGGCTTATTCCCACAGTAGTGGACCCGCTCTGCGACTGAGCTCAGAACCGGCCTCTAACGTGGGGTGGGCTGCTTGTCTCGGTCGAAAGGATGGGTGTAACGGAATTGGTCAGAAGCAGTAAGCCTCTTGTACGAGCCAAATCGCTCATCCGGGTTTTCTATCTGATCGAGTGCGCCTATCTCTTCGTCCTTACCATTGAAAACCTTCAAGAGCTTGTACATGGTGCTGCGCTCTGCCGGAACGCGGCCTAAGTCCCGAACCATGCGACGCAGCTCTTTAGGAGGAACAAGTTGCCCGTACTGAGCACCGGCGGAGGTAGAAATACTCTCGTTAATCAGCGTACCACCCAGATCATTCGCCCCGGCGGCAAGGAGGTACTGCGACAGCTTGGGACCCTCTTTGACCCAGGAAGACTGGATATTCTTAAAGGTTGGGCCCAGCATAAGCCGGGCTATTGCGTGCATCTTCACTACCTCTGCTCCAGTAGCCCCGGTGCGCACATTTTTAACCAGCTTGCGGTAATACATGGGAGCTTCCTGGTATACAAAGCTTAGGGGAACAAACTCGGTAAACCCGCCGGTTTCCTTTTGAATAGACCGCAGCAAATCCATGTGCTTGACCCAGTGCGCGTAGTTCTCGATGTGGCCGTACATAATGGTCGAGGTGGTAGGAATGTTGAGAGAGTGGGCGCTGGTAATAACTTCTACCCACTGTTTGGTGGTAATACGCCCCGGGGCAATAATATCGCGGATTTCCTGGTCGAGAATCTCGGCAGAGGTCCCTGGCAGTGTATCCAGGCCGGCATCCTTGAGTGCTTGCAGATAGTCGGGAATGGAGGTAGCCGCACGCGTGGCGCCATAGAGAACTTCTTCGGGAGAAAAGGCGTGGATGTGGAGGTTAGGCAACTCTTTCTTGATGGCTTTACAAAGGTCGATGTACTGATTGCCGTCCATCTTAGGCGGAAGCCCTGCCTGCATGCATACCTCGGTAGCGCCAACTTCTACTGCCTCTTTGGCTCGCCGTACAATTTCTTCGGTGGGGAGAAAATATCCCTCCTCCTCGCGAAACTCCCGGCTAAAGGCACAAAAGGTGCAGTGTTTGATGCACACATTAGTAAAGTTAATATTACGGTTGACTACGTAGGTAGCAATCTCCCCTACCTGACGTCGGCGCATTTCATCAGCAACCAGAACCAGAGCTTGTAACTCCTGCCCCTGGGCCTCACAGAGCTTTAGCCCCTCTTGCCACGACACCTCCTCGGCGTTGAGGACTCTGCACAAGATGGTTCTTATATCAGCACTAGTATGTTCCAGGATGTTGCCTAATCCGTTTGTTTCCAAGGTTAGACCTCTCTATATGTTCACCTGCGTTTGTTAGCTGGAGATCTGGTGCTGTAGCGTTTGCGTCGGTCTGTGCAGGGAAGGGTGGAGAAATCCTGGCCGGTCAATGTATTCTGAATAAATAGCTAGCCGTTCGCGCAGTATAAATCCTGCTGCACGGCACGTCTCTGCCAGGGTAGCAATATGTGGCCAGGGCGCTTCAGGGTTGATATAGTCTTGGGTGACCGGAGAGATCCCGCCCCAATCGTTGATTCCGGCCTGCAGGAAAAGCTGGTGCTCGTTCGGGCTTAGATTGGGGGGGGCTTGGATATTCATTTCTCCGCCAAGAAGGAGGCGGGAAACTGCAATCGTTTTGGCCATCTCGAGGCCATCCGGTTCGGGAAAACCGGCCATAGGGACGTTTGGCTTGTCGCGAAAGTTCTGTATAATCACCTCTTGGATGTGGCCATAGGTGCGGTGGATCTTGCGAATGGCTATAAGGCTGTCCACTTGCTCTTCAAGGGTTTCACCAATACCTACCAGAATACCTGTAGTAAAGGGAATTTGTAGTTCTCCTGCCTCCTGCAGCATTTTTAGGCGTACGGCAGGATCTTTATCCGGAGCATAGTAATGGGGCATGCCTTTCTTCCGCAGACGTGGACTTACATTTTCTAGCATTAACCCCATACTTACGTTGACTTCTTTCAAGGAAGCCATCTCAGTATACGTCATGATCCCGGCATTGGTATGAGGCAAAAGCCCCTCAGCCAAAGCAATCTCACACGCTCGATGGACATACTCGACGGTAGTTATATGTCCCAGCATGGTAAGCGTCTCGCGGTACTGGCGAAAAGCCTTCTCCGGCTTATCCCCCAGGCACATGAGCGCCTCTTTACAGCCCGTAGCCTGTCCTCTGTGAGACCAGTCAAGAATTTCCTCAGGCGTCATAGTCCAGGCACCGGGGTCTTGCGGGTCCTTGCGGAAGGTGCAGTATGAGCAGCGATCACGGCAAAGGTTAGTGACAGGGAGAAAAACCTTCTTTGAGTAGGTCACTGTCCTGCCCTTATGACGATCACGCAGGGCAGTGGCAGTGGCTAGAAGCGCTGGCAGAGTATTGTCTGAAGAACGAATGAGGCAATATCCTTCCTTAGCTGAAAGCTCCTCCCCGGCCAGGGCTTTGTGCAGTATTTCTTCGTACGACGGGACCAGGGAAATCGCTTCGCGCATTGTGTGTTTAGTAATAGTTTAGGGTCATCTCCGTGTCAACCGGGTTTTCAGAAGAACTCGTGGCTACGGCCTGCACGAGGATTCTCCTTGGCTGTAGCTTCACTTCCGATCTTTTGCAGGGGTAAAAGGATGATCTCAATACGACGGTTTTGTCGTCGTCCTTCTTCGGTAGTGTTCGCAGCAACCGGGGTGGTGTCTGCCCGGCCAACGGCAATAACCTACTGGGGAGGGATTTTTGCCTGGGCAATAAGGTACTTTACTACCTCCGTGGCCCGTGTCGTGGAAAGCTCCCAGTTAGAAGAAAAGATTTTCTTTAGGGTAGGGCCGATAGGCACATTATCAGTATGTCCCTCAATCTGAATCTGTCTATCTTTTACCTTGGCCAGCACTGCTCCTATTTTATCCATCACACGGAGCCCTCTGCAGTGAGCATGGCCTGGCCAGAGGGGAAGAGCACTCGGTTAACAGGTTAACAATAGTAATAGTGAGTTGCTGCTTGACTTGACGGAGGGTAACGTCCTTATGAAAGATCTCGGTTTGTAGCTCAGTTACAAGATTTTCATAGGCCTCTTTTATCCCGGATAGTTCCTTTTCCTTCTGCTGCAACTGCTCTTGTAGCTGTGCTTCTAGCATGCGGGTCCACTGTTGTTCCTGGGCTAACAGATCAGCCAGTTCTGCCTTCTCGGTAGTAAGCCTCCCTGTCTCTCCAGAGAGACGAGTTTGTGCTTCCATTAAAGTAGTCACCTGCTCCTGCTGAGCAGCAATTATTTTGTTTTTAGCAGGCCAGAGAGCCTGCCAGGCCTAAAAGGCTGCGTTCTACCTTTTCTGCCCGTTCTACTGCAGTGTGATGGAACGCTTGTAAGTTATAGAGAGTCCTGTCGGCTGAAGGTAAAGGCATCGGCTCTGCTAAAGGTAGCAGCTCGACCATGTGCAAAGGAGGAAGGGGAGGTTCCGGGATTGGAGCAGGAGAGGATATCTGCCAGGGTAGAGCCGGGATTACGCTGTGCAATCCCAAAGAGCAAATGAGAGTGAGGGGCAGCTGTTTGCGCTTCAGAGAGGTAGCTTGTCTCTTTGGCTCATGTTTTCTATAGGCCTTCCTGCTGGCCATAGATAGCCCTCACCTGGGTAACGGGTGTGCAGGCGAATAAGGGCAGCTATTATAAATAGCACACCGATACTCAATAGTAGGCGACCCCCGCTGACCACCACATGGTAGAAGTCAACCTTAGCACGAGCGCTGGCCCGCTCTCCTTCTTCTGTAGGTAGTTTCCATATGCCTTTTGCCAATAGAGAGGATTGGAGCACAACCGCAGGGGAAACCTGGGTCACAATACTCTGGTAGTCGGTGACCTTGTGGTTCCCCACAATCCAGTTGCCGATACCCAGGCACAGAAGCATGATACCGGTAACAAGCAAACGGCTTTTATAAAGGTCACGAAGCATAATCATACCCTTTTGCAGGCGTACCACCCGTTTGTGACCCAGTCAAGCACTTCGGCTAGCACTTCGGTTGCTCGACTCCTGCTTCTGAGCTATATCTCCCCGAAAGAGGTTGGATTGTGCTCGATAAAATCCGCTGGGCGTACCTAGGTATGGTATCATACGCTGACGCCCTTTCTCTGCAAAGAAATTTACACACACGCTGTCGGATAGAAAAATCGCATTTCCTTCTTTTGTTGCAGCATTCTCCGACAGTAACGCTAGGATATAGGCTCGCCGACAGGCTTGCCAAAGGCATTATAGGCGAGCACTGCCGCCTTGCTCCGCAGGAACTCCTGGGTCTAGGTATTGATGTTGTTCAGATTGAACGGGGAGGGGGAGCTATGTACCATGGCCCCGGGCAACTTGTTGTTTATCCGCTTTTCTTCTTGCCGGCCTGGAGGCTGGGCGTAAAAAATTTTATTTGGCGGCTGGAAGAGGTGATGTTGCGAGTCTTGGCTGCCTATGATGTGCAAGCTACCCGTCAACAGGCCTATCCCGGGGTGTGGGTAGGAGAGGACAAAATTGGTGCGGTAGGGATTGCTATAAAAAATCGGGCATCTCTCCACGGCTTTGCCTTAAACGCCAATCTCGATCTTGCTCCTTTCTCCTCCTATATTGTGCCTTGTGGTCTACCGGATAAAGGGGTAACAAGCCTTCGAGTACAGACAGGGCAGGTGATTAGCATGGCTGAAGTTGTGCAGCGCACGGTGGAAGCATTCTCCAATGTTTTTGCCGTCCAGGTCGAGGAGGTATCAGATCTGGCCAGGACCACACAAGTTGGACAGTTGCCCAGAGCTTCACCTTCCGGTAGGTGCTTATCGGGCTAAGAAAAACCTTGATAAGGTTCTTACATATGAGGTAACTGAGCAACACAAACTTAGCTGTAGTGAAGACTTGCGCGAGGGGGTTGGCGGCTCTTTTCCAGAAGCGCCAAGCAATATATAGATAAGTACAGATGAGAGAAAAAGGAAGTAGGTGGTGAGCAACTCCCGGCTCTTTATAGTTGGCGATATCCACGCCTGTCCGAGTGAGGTGGAGGCTCTTATTCATAGCCTGCCCCTCTATCAACAGGACCGTTTGGTCTTCTTGGGCGACTATATTGACCGTGGACCCGGCTCACGTCAGGTCATTGAGCTACTGCTCGACCTCCAAAGCAGCCATCCCGCACAGCTCTTCTTTCTCAAGGGCAACCATGAGGACATGTTTCTGGATTGCCTGGGCTATCGTGGACACCATGGAGAAGCCTTTCTCTTTAATGGGGGTCAGGCCACCCTCAAGAGCTATGGCTTATCCCCGACCCTGAAGGGCCAGGATGCGGCGGCTCTACTACCTGAAGCCCACCTGGAGTTTCTGTTGAACCTCAGGACCTTTTATCTAGCCGAAGCTGAAGGGGTTCTGTGTGTGCATGCTGGGGTCAACCCTATCAAACCTCTACAGAGGCAGAATGCAGAAGAGCTATTATGGATTAGGCAGGAGTTTATTCATAATCTCCATCCTTTCCCCTACACCGTGATCTTTGGTCACACTCCTCAGAGGGAGGTCCTTTTCCATTTACCCTACAAGATCGGCATAGACACAGGTTTAGTTTATGGGGGCAAGCTTTCGTGTCTAGAGGTGGTGGAGAAGGAACTATTTCAAGTAAGCAAGGGGAGTACAAGAGTAGAAATTAAAGACGTTAATTATTTAAACTATTGCATTAACCACGGAGAGAGCAAACGGGGAAGGAGGCTCCCTGGCTAGAAATACGTATAGATTCGATAATGAATCTACTGATCGGGATATTAGGGATCGAGGTAAGAGATTTTAATAGTTCTGATTCATCCAGTCGCGCTTTCACTTAATGTTCTGCTTCAATCTCTCCTGTCACCTCCACAATTGCTTCTCTAAGAGTATCCGCTATCTTGTTAATCTGTTCCTGAGTGATAATGAGCGGTGGGCATAGTGCCACCCCAGTGGCTATTGGCCGGCAGAGAACCCCTTTATCCAGTGCTTTCTGCCACACGCGGCGGGGAACATTCATTTCCGGGGGGAAAAGATCTTTGGTTTCTTTATTCTGCACAAGCTCTATGGCGGCCATCAGGCCAATGCCGCGCACATCACCCACAATTGGTAGGCTCAAAAGGCTACCAATCCGTTTGAGAAAGTAGTGTCCTTTCTGTTTAGCCTGCTGGACCAGTTTTTCTCTTTCAATAATCTCAATGTTAGCCAGGGCCGCAGCGCAAACGGCGGGGTGACCCGTGTAAGTATAGCCATGCCAGAAAGCAGAGTCGTTACCAGCATTAAGTAAGGTCTGGTAAATTTCCTCCTTGAACATCACCGCTCCCAAGGGAAGATACCCACTGGTAATACCCTTGGCCATAGAAAGAACATCAGGAGTAACCCCATATTGCTGAACCGCAAACATGCTTCCTGTACGACCGAAGCCGGTAATCACTTCATCGGCAACCATAAGGATGCCATAACGGGTGCAGATCTCGCGCATTTTAGGAAGCCACTCTGGTGGTGGGACCACCACCCCACCCACACCCTGCACTGGCTCAGTAATGAAGGCGGCAATGGTTTCTGCCCCTTCACGCTCGATAATTCTCTCCAACTCGTCTGAACAGGCGATTCGGCAGTCAGGATAGGTTTTCCCAACTCACAGCGATAACAATAAGGGCGGGCAATATGGTGCACTCCAGGAAGACCGGGAGCAACAGCCTGGTAGAAAGTAGGAATGCCTGTAATTGAAGCTGCGCCGCTAGAAGAACCATGATAGCCCATATTTAGTGAGACAATTTTTGTTCGCGTAGCCTGTCCTCTTGCCTGCCAATAGAAGCGGATCAAGCGAATAATGGTCTCGGTGGATTCCGAACCACCAGAAGTGAAAATAACCCGAGTGAGGTCCTTGGGAGCCAGCTTAACAAGTTTTGCTGCCAGCTGTACCGTAGGAACCGAGGTAGGACCAATAAGAGTCGGAGCATAGGCAAGGGTTTCCATCTGCTCCGCCGCGGCCTTGGCAATTTCCTTTCTGCCATGCCCCACATGCACATTCCACAGCGAAGCCAGACCATCAATATACTTCTTGCCTTCGGCATCCCACAGATAAACTCCGCTTCCTTTTACAAAGATCTTGGCCCCAGTCTCCTGATGGTCTCGCAGTGGTACAAAACCATGAACTAGGTGCGCAGTATCCTGGCGATGGAGCGTGCGAGCTGCCTGGTTGCTTAGGGCTGATTCTTTTGCCTGTCGTCTTGGTGCTAAATGGACCACTTTAGCTTTAGCTTTAGCCTTGTATTGCATAGTGCCTCCTTCAATAAGGCCATCTTGAGATAACACATAGCACCGAAATGTCTAAGCCCAGCATGCTTCTTTAAGACGGCTCTTTTTCGAGTTGCGCCGAAAGATGAACAATGCGAGTTCCCCGCATGACGGCAAAGGAGACGGTATCTCCTGGACCAAAGTGCCGCATGGCTTGGCTAAACTCCTGCGCGTCTCGTACAGGCTGTCCTTCGACCTCAACGATCAGGTCTCCTTGACTCTGTCGATTCCGGTGGACGCCGTGGAGGATGGCTAAGGGGATGGCTAGCGGTGCAGCAGGAGAAAGGACTAAAAGGGGGATTGCCATCTTGATTGCTTGGTCTTTCCAGGTTGGTGACCGGAGGGGACCCTGGAAGCCAGCTCGCTCTGCCGGGCTTTTCTCAACAATACCCAGGACTTTCACCCCGGGTGGACCTTCCTCGGCAGTGCCATAGAGTACACCTAGATAGCCTCGATGGGGAGCGGACATATAGGCCAAGTCAGCCGGAGCTTCTTGCGGGCGTAGATGTCCCTCTCTCCCTTGCTGTTGTTGTCGGGGAGAGCGTGAGGGGGGAGGCTCAATAGTAGGAATTTCAAGCACCTGAGGAGATCCTATTCGGCTCGGAGACTGCCGGAGGGGGGGGATCTCTATATCCTCTGCCTGAGAAGTAGAGAGGGTGGCTTCCTGTCCGTAGGCAGTAAAGCTGAGGAGGGTAACAAGGATACCTGTAAATATAGCGCTCACCCAATAAATCCTGATCATAGGGCCTCCCTCCTCTCTCGAGGATTTCCTAGCCAGGACCATTGTATTATCCTCACTTTGAAAGAACAATACTAGATCCTTCTGATTCCTTTACATACTGATGGCAAGGAGATAGAAAGAAAATATCAGGTGTAGCAAAAGAATCAAAGGAAAGGAGCAATTATGCAGCTGTTACACACCATGATTCGTGTTAACGATCTCGAAGAATCACTTGACTTCTACTGCAATGTTATGGGAATGAAGCTCCTGCGCAAGCAGGACTATCCGGGTGGCAAGTTCACCCTTGCTTTTGTTGGTTACGGGGATGAAAAAAATAACGCGGTAGTTGAACTTACCCACAACTGGGACACCAATAAGTATGATCTGGGCAACGCTTTTGGTCATCTGGCTGTTGGGGTAGATGATATTTATAAGGTCTGTGAAAACATACGGGCTAAGGGAGCTAAGGTCGTTCGTGAGCCCGGACCTATGGCGCACGGAGGGGCTGTCATTGCGTTTGTAGAGGATCCCAATGGCTATCGTATTGAGCTGATCGACCTGGCTGGGGCACGGGGCTAGGGACATGTAATTGCAGGAAAGGAAGGTATCTTCTATGCAAGCGGCAAAAGATTCTCTCGATATCGGTCTCTTTGTCAGCAATATTAAAGCAAGTCTGGACTTTTACCAAGGACTTTTAGGATTGGAGAAGACCGAAGAACTCCAGACCCCTTTTGGTACCCTCCATCGGCTGCATTTTGGTAACAGCGATGTGAAGCTCATCGACCCTAAAGAAGTTCCTCCGGGTGGAGCCATTGGTATCGATAAGCAGCTTGGTATCCGTTACCTGACCTTTGTGATCAAAGACCTCACAGGTCTGTGCGAAGGGCTAAGAGGGAAGGGGGTGGAGTTTACTATCCCTGAAACCGAATTCCGTCCTGGTACAAAAATAGCGATGGTTAAGGATCCAGACGGTAACATTGTGGAGTTCGTCGAGCGCGGATAGGGTTAGGTGGTGTCTCTGAGGTTCAGCCTTTCAGCCTCGGAAACCGTCTCCATGGTTGAGCACGCCCTCGCCAGGGAGGAGGTAATGCTTCCTTGCAGTGTACCCATGCGAAAAAGGATGATGGAGCAGTAGTGTATGGATCCTGTAGCAGCACTGATCGGCTTCCCTGTTGCCGAAATTGACACACCGGCATTGCTCCTTGACCTTGATATCATGGAGCAAAACATTGCCAGGATGGCAGAGGCATTTCGGGGGATAAAGGCTAAACTTCGCCCGCACGTAAAGACGCATAAGACTCCGATCATTGCTCATCGGCAGCTAGCTGCTGGCGCGATTGGTGTCACCTGTGCCAAACTTGGCGAAGCCGAGGTCATGGTCGAGGGTGGCATTCGGGATATTCTTATTGCTAACCAGATCGTTGGATCACGTAAGATCACCAGACTGGTGAATCTGGC
Organism: uncultured Binatia bacterium (SeqCode); assembly: GCA_965220955.1. GTDB lineage: Bacteria > Desulfobacterota > Binatia > Bin18 > CBDCRK01 > CBDCRK01. Next base: position 54,683 of record CBDCRK010000047.1, read on the forward strand.
AAGGCATGCGGATTTAATTGTCGCAGTAGATGATCCACAAAACGTTGCGGAACTATCTCAGGCCGCTCAGGCTGCTGGTGTCTCTTTGCGCGTACTGATTGAGGTTAATATAGGCATGCACCGCTGTGGAGTCGAACCCGGTGAGCCTGCGTTGGCATTGGCCCAAGAAGTAGACCGGTCTGCTGGTCTTATATTCTCTGGACTTATGGGCTACGAAGGACATCTGGTCTTTGTGTCAGATCTGGCGGAGCGCAAGGAGCGTGTGTACCGAGACCTACAGATCCTCCTTGATACTGTCAGTTTTCTAGAGTCCAAAGGGTTAGCGGTGGAAATTGTCAGCTCTGGCGGAACGGGGACCGCAATGCTCACTGGCGCACTACCTGGTATCACCGAGATTCAAGCTGGCTCTTATGTGTTTATGGATGGCCGGTACAGGACTATCGAAGGAGTGGAATTTGACTGTGCTCTTACCCTCCTTACTACGGTAGTCAGCCGGCCAACGCCGGATCGAGTCATTGTCGATGCCGGCATGAAGACCTTGACGCATGAGTTTGGTCTGCCGCAGTTCAAGGGACGGGAGGATCTGGAACTCTTGGGCCTCTCCGAAGAACACGGTACGGTGAAGCTTGGGGACCCTTCGGTAGTGCTCAAACCGGGCGATAAGCTAGAGATTATCCCTTCCCATGGTGATACCACATTGAATATCCACAATTATTATTATTGCCTCCGCCAGGGGCAGATCGAGGCCATCTGGCCTATTGCTGCAAGGGGGAAAAGTCAGTAATTGCAGGCCGGTTTCTTATCCTACGGTTTTTGCAGACTACTGCTTTGCAAGACCCTCTCTTCTTTTACTTGAAGACTGACGGCTTGTGGGGTTGGTTAAGGAGTGTATATGACGACCTACAGGCTGACTGCCCAAGAAATTGGCTTGCTCCACCAAGCCGCAACCATGGCCGGAGACCGACTCGCCCGCCACGAGAACAGCACCGGCGCACGGGTGATGGACGTCCTGGTCGATCACCTGGAGAGCCGACCTCTGACTGTTTGGCTCAATGGTGCCCAGCGCGAAGTCTTGGGCAAGATGCTGATAAACATTGCCTATGATCTTATGCGTGAAAACGAAGATATACGGGCCGAGCTAGCGGAAGTCCTGGCCGAGCGCTTGTTCCAGGACGAGGAAGGAGTGATCTAGAAGAAAGTGAAGAATGAAGAGTTAAAAATGCTCAAATCTTAAATTCTTAACTCTTAATTTTCTACCTACCTACTGAGGAGGGCTAAACTATGGAGCTTGGGCTTAACGGCAAGGTTGCCATTATTACCGGTGGCAGCGAAGGGATTGGTAAGGGGATTGCCCTGTGTCTGGCGCGGGAAGGGGCAAAGGTGGCCATTTGTGCCCGGCGTCAGGACGTGCTGGAGCGTGCAGCCGCAGAAATAAGAAATCTTAGCGGCGGTGAGGTCTTGGCTCAGACCGCAGATGCCACCAAACGCGAGACCCTTGAGGGGTTCATTGCTTTGACAGTGAACCATTTTGGTCGCATTGACATTCTTATCAACAACGCCGGAAGGTCTGCGGCAAAGAAGTTCGAAGACGTAACCGATGAGGAGTGGCAGGAAGACCTTGACTTAAAGTTCATGGCGGCGGTATGGTGCTCGCGTCTGGCTATTCCGCATATGCGTAAGGTGGGTGGCGGTCGCATCATTAACGTTACCCACCCAGGCGGAAAGGCTCCTGGAGCTCGTTCCCTGCCCACCTCAGTGAGCCGGGCCGCAGGTATTGCCCTGACCAAGGCACTCTCGCTCGACTATGCCGCGGACAACATCCTAGTTAACACTTTATGCCTGACTAATATTAAGAGTGCGCAGACTGAACGGTTTTGGCGGGCGCGAGGAGCGCAGGGAACCCTGGAAGAGTTTCACACCCAAATGGGTCAGAATGTGCCATTAAAACGGCTAGGAGAGCCTGAGGAAGTGGGGGCACTGGTTGCTTTTCTGGTCTCTGATCAGGCCCGATTTATCACTGGTACCGCTATCAACATTGATGGTGGGGTGTCGGCGGTGGTGTGAGCACGGTAAAGAGAAATCTCAAGAGGAGCAGGGGTCATGCAGTGCCAAGTGAACCAGACAACGGTGGTGTTTCAACAGGGAGATATCACTGAGGAAAACGCTGACGCTATTGTGAATGCGGCTAACTCTACTCTCCTGGGCGGTGGGGGAGTAGATGGAGCCATTCACCGGGCCGGGGGACCATCCATTCTGGATGAGTGCAAGCAGATTCGGGCAAAGCAGGGAGAGTGTCCCACGGGTGAGGCAGTGATTACTACTGCCGGCAATCTCCTGGCAAAAAAGGTCATTCATACTGTAGGTCCAGTATGGCAGGGAGGTAGTCGCAACGAACCTGCCCTTTTGGCCAACGCCTACCGCAATAGCCTCACCCTGGCTGTGACTAATGGGCTTAAAACTGTGGCCTTTCCCTCCATCAGCACCGGCGCTTATGGCTATCCGATAGACCAGGCCGCTCGGACGGCACTTGAGACTGTCCGGGAGTTCCTCAAAGGCAATACCTCCCTAACCCAGGTTACGTTTGTACTATTTGATGTCGGAACGCTCAACGCTTACCAGGAAACAGCCCAGGAAGTCCTGGTCTCAGCCTGAAGAGGATTCCTGCTGTTGTTCATATCCAGCACATTGGGCTACCGGCAGGCGCGGGTACTTGGCATAAGTAGCATTGATTTCGGAGCGTAGACAGTAAAAAAATTTCGCTCCTTTTCCGCTGGTAATCCGCCTGCGGTGACAGCAGTCAAAGCAGAGGCCAACGGAGACGTGCTCTGCTTCCTGGCGCGATTCTGACCTTGACATGGATTTCTTTTTTACCCTCACCGCCCTCAGGGTTAGATGGTGTCCGTGATGGGGTTAGACTTCACTGACTCAGCTCCTCCCTCACCGCGAATGAGGTAACCATGTCTGGATATGATATTATGATATTTTTGCTGTTACCGTAGCTTTGGTCATGGCTGGCTTCTTCGGCTATATGATTTGGGGCATGAGACACTAAGACTAGAAGACATAGGCCAACGATGGGGAACAATAGGCTCCCCTTTTTTATTTTCAGCCCAACAATCAACTTCTGCTTCTACCACAATCCCTGTTTTCGGAACTCTAGAGGAACCTTCCTCTCATCGTCTATCGTAAAGCGGATGTCCTCGTTTTCCCAGGTGTATTTTGGCAACGTGATCGGCCTCAAGGTGGGCAATGTAAAGATCATCGAAGTTGGGTCCACCAAAGGCACAATTTGTTGGAGCCTGGGTTTTTTTGCCTTCAGGATCGTCAAGTAAGATCGAGAGTTTGCCGTTGGGATCTAGAATCACAAGCCGGTTGATCATGGGAAGGGTGATGATCAGATAGCCCTCTTCGTCAAATGCCATACCATCAGGCAGTCCACCCAGGTCTTCGCCGAACACCTCGGGCTTACCGTGAGTGCCGTCCTTGTGCATGGCAAGGCGCACACAGTTATTCTGGGTAGACTGGAGCACATAAACCGCTTCTTCCTTGGGATCGATGGCCGTGCCATTGGCAAAGTACAGACCGGTGGCAACCACCTCTCCCTGGCCATCGGGTCGTAGACGTACCAGCGCACCCTTGGGCGCAGGATTACGAATCTCGGCTATCACCTGCTCCATACTTGTAAGCCTGTAGTCTGTTGAGTTGGATACATACAGGTTACCCTCAGCATCGAAAACGGGGAAATTGGGTAAAGTAAGCTGCAAGTCACCTACCTGATCGGCAAAAAGACTGACCTCCCCTTTAGGAGTGACTTTGAGTACCCCGGGCTTGCCGTCACAAACAAAGAGGTTTCCCTGCCGGTCAAGCGCCATGCCTGCCGGTCGGCCTCCGGTACGGGCCAATTCGGTCACCCTTCCGTCTGGGGAGAGTTTGCGGATCACGCCGTCAGCACCCCCGCCGTATACATTCCCCTCGCGGTCAACCGTGACCCCCTCCGGTCCTTTAAACCCGGTTGCTGCTACCTGAACTTGATCTAAGCTAAGTTGCTGGTATGCCATAACTTACCCCTCCTTAGGCAGGCTTCAGTTTTTGCTACGGTCTACACTTTGGCAACACACTTGATCTCAACCATTAGCTCGGGGAAGGCAAGACGCTGAATCTGTACAACGGTGCTGGCTGAGGGGGTAATGCCGGAGAAAACCTCCTGCCTAACCTTACCTAGTACAGCCATAGCTGCATCCATATCGGTCACAAAGAGCACGTCTTCAACAACGTTATCCATGGTTGCCCCGTACTGCGCAAGGACGTTTTTGACATTAGCGTAGGCCTGACGCATCTGGACCTCCACATTCTCGCCACCAACAATATTGCCTTGGTCGTCATGGCTCACCTGCCCAGCAATGTGAATGGTATCCCCGGCTTTCACTCCCTGGGAGTAGGCGTACTCTTTCTCCCAAGTCATGCCTAGACCTTTAGGTTCTTTGCTGATTGCCATAAATCCTCCTTATTATATTAATTAAAAGTCTTGGACTTTGCCTTTAGAGACGGAAGTGGTAGAAAAGGAATCGATATACTTCTTCCAAGGCTCAAAGCTTTGTGGAGCATAGCAGACTCCTGCCTTCTTAGGCAAGGAAATGATGTGGAAAAGGGTATAAGGGAAAAGGCAGGAGTAAAGATTTCTTAAAAACATTTTCTAGGGTAAGGAGGACTGCACTGTGGCAGCAAGAGCTATCGATTATAAAGATGTCAAATCATTGGTGGGACAGGAGATTGGCGTTTCTGACTGGCACTTTGTCACTCAAGAGGAGATTAATGCCTTTGCCAATGCTACGCACGATCACCAGTGGATCCATATTGACGTGGAGCGAGCCAAGAAAGAATCCCCTTTCGGCGGCCCGGTGGCGCACGGATACTATACGCTTTCCCTCGCTCCTCACCTGCTGAACCAGATCTGGTCTGTCCAGGGTATCAGCATGGGAGTCAATTACGGTCTCAACAAGTTGCGCTTTCCTGCCCCTGTAATCATAGGTAAGCGGGTTAGGCTGCGGGCCACACTCAACAATGTGGAAGCGGTGTCCGGAGGCCAGCAAGTAACGTTGGGAATGTTGTTTGAACTCGAAGGTAGTGACAAGCCGGTATGTGTGGCTGAGGCGATCTACCGGCACTACGCCTAATGCGGTTACCAGGGAGCGAAGAAAAGGAGAAAATTCCTCTTGCTCTGTTCCCTGCCTTTCGTTATGCTCAGATTTAATCATGGCTAGAGCAAAACTGGAAGACGATCTGCGGGGTAAAATTCCACCACAGAGCCTTGATGCCGAGGAGTCGGTGCTGGGCGCCACCCTGCTGGATAACCAGGCTCTGGATCGGGTCATAGAGATCCTCAGCCTGGACAATTTCTATAGTGAGGCCCACCGCAAGATCTTTCGAGCCATGGTTGAGCTCAACCAGCGAGGAGAGCCGGTTGATATCATTACCCTGGCGGAATCGCTCAAGGCCAAAGGCGAGCTGGCGGAGATAGGTGGCGCAAGCTATCTAGCCGAGCTGGCGGACACGGTGCCGAGCGCTGCGCATGTGGCTCACCATGCCCGCATCATTAGAGAAAAGGCGGTCATGCGTGACCTCATCCGGGTAACCACCGAGATTGCCACCCGCTGCTACTCTGGACAGGAAGAGGTGGACCGTTTTCTTGATGAGGCCGAGCGGTTGATCTTTGAGGTGTCAGAGAAACGGGTGCGCCCAGCCTTCTTTAAGGTAGGCGATATCATCATGGACACCATCAAGATGGTAGAACGGCTCTACGAGCGCAAGGAGCTGGTCACCGGTGTGCCTACGGGCTTTATTGATTTGGATCGCCTAACCTCGGGTCTACAGCCCTCTGATCTTGTTATCGTTGCCTCGAGGCCTAGCATGGGAAAGTGCCTAAAGTACAATGCTGAGGTCATTGATGCTGAGACCGGTGAGCTTAGGACCATCGAAGAAATTTGCCAGGCGCAGCAGGCCACGCTTTTTACCCTTGACGCACAATTTAAGCTGCACGCCACCTCCCCAAGCTGCTATGTCTACGACGGCATAAAGCCAGTCTATCGAGTTAAGACTGCCCTGGGTCGTGAAATCGAAACGACACTCACACACCCCTTTCTGACGCTCGGGGGTTGGCAACCGCTGGCTGAGCTGAGGGTAGGAAACCACATTGCCGTTCCTCGAACTCTGCCGGTCTTTGGCCACGGGGATCTATCTGAACATATAGTCAAGGTTCTTGCCTATCTTTTGGGGAATGGTGATCTTACGGGGACCTACCCGCGTTTTACCAATGGCGACCCGCGTATGGCAGAGGATTTTGTCAACAGTGTCTCCAGTTTTGGTGAACTACGGGTGACGATGAACGACAGCAAAGGAACCCGGACGCCAACATATCGGGTAGCGACTAAGCAAGAGGATCGTTCTTATTGGGCGAAGACAATCGGAGAAAAGATACGACAGGCAAGATTGGCAATTAATTTGAGTCAGCGTCGCCTTGCTTTTGTGTTGGGAGTATCTCCGGCTTTGCTCTGCCTGATGGAAAAAGGTGGGATTCTTCCTTCTAGGAAACTTATTGAGCATCTAGCTGTGGTAGTGCAGAAACCGGCGGAGTTTTTTGTGGAGAACCTTGCTGTCCTGATTCGAGGTAATGGGCTGACTCATTGGCTGCGTGAGCAAGGGTTGATGGGGAAGGGGGCGGCAGAAAAATTCATTCCTAAAGTTGTTTTCACCTTAAAGAAGGAAAAACTGGCTCTCTTCTTAAATCGTCTTTTTAGCTGTGACGGAAGCGCTTTTGTTTATAAAACCGGGCAGACAGGTATCAGCTACGGGTCGGTCTCGCCCAGACTTGCCAAACAGCTGCAACATCTCCTTCTACGGTTTGGTATTTTGAGCAAGCTGCGATCTAAGCAGGTTTACTATGGTCAGGCTTTACGACCGGCGTATGAGGTGGAAATTCTAGGGTCACAGGATATTCTCACCTTTGCCAGAGAAATTGGTATCTTTGGCAAGGAAGAGAAGCTTCAACAGGTGGTGGACATAGTTGCGCAGCGCGGAAGAGGATGGACCAAAGACACCCTGCCGCTGGAGGTTTGGGCATTAGTTAACGCTGCCAGGGCAGGCAAGACATGGCGGGAAGTGCATAAGCAAATCGGCTATCCTGATTCCTACAATATTCATAGCTGGCGTCGCCACTCACGGTGGGATACCGTACAGCTTTTAGGACAGGCGCTAGGATCACAGCTCTTAATGGCTCTGGCCGCCAGCGACCTGTACTGGGATTCGATTGTCTCCATTGAGTATATAGGTGACCATCCTGTGTATGACCTCACTGTGCCGGAGACCCACAATTTTGTCGCCAACGACATGCTTGTGCACAACACTGCTCTATGTCTCAATATTGCCCAGTATGCGTCTATGCAGGCTAATTTAACCGTAGCCATTTTTTCTCTGGAGATGGGCAAAGAGCAGCTCGTATTGCGTATGGTTTGCTCCGAGGCACGGGTGGATAATGCCAAGGTACGCAACGGTTTCTTGGGCGAACGTGATTTTCCCCGGCTAGCCATGGCTGCGGGACGTTTGGCTGAGGCCCCTATTTATATTGATGACTCACCCGAGCAAACTGTCCTGGAACTAAGGGCTAAAGCACGACGATTAAAGCGTGAGGCCGACCTAGGGTTGATCATTGTGGACTACCTCCAGCTTATGCGTGGGCTGGGTGACGAAGAAAATCGAGTGCAGGAGGTCTCGGACATCTCGCGTGGTCTTAAAGCCCTGGCCAAAGAGATCAACATACCAGTGATCGCACTTTCACAGCTGAACCGCCAGGTAGAAAGTCGAGGAGATAAGAGGCCCATGATGGCGGATTTGCGAGAGTGTGTGACTGGAGACACACTGGTTGTTCTGAGCGATGGTCGCCGCGTGCCAATTTGTACCCTTGTTGGCAGCACTCCCAATGTAGTGGCTGTTACACCAGAAGGACGTTTGGTCCATGCCAAGAGCGACAAGGTATGGTGTGTTGGCCGTAAACAGATTTTTGACGTTCGCTTGGCTAGTGGCCGGGCTATTGGGGCAACTGAAAACCACCGCCTGCTGGGTGCCAGTGGTTGGTGTCGGATATCAGAGCTTAAGGCGGGTGACCGATTGGCGCTATCACGGAGATTGCCTGAACCGGAAAACCCCGAGGTCTGGCCAGAGGCTTGTATTATACTGCTGGCACATCTCATTGGGGATGGAAGCTTCATTAAGCATCAGCCCCTCCGATATACAACCATCTCAGCTGACAATAGTCGGGTTGTTGCTGAGGCAGCACAGAGCGAGTTTGGCGTACAGGTGTCACGCTATGCTGGTTACGGAAACTGGCATCAGCTTGTCTTTAGCAGTAATGGCAACCGCTGGCATCCTACAGGTGTCAACAAGTGGCTCAGAGAGCTAGGAATTTACGGGCAGCGCTCCTACGAAAAACACATTCCTGAGGCTTGCTTTCGCTTAAAGAATAACCAGATTGCTCTCCTGCTGCGTCACCTGTGGGCTACGGATGGAACCATTTATACATGCAAACTTGGCCACCGTGGCGGCCACCGCATTTTTTACAGTACAAACAGCCCGGAGCTGTCTGCGGATGTGGCGTCATTGCTTTTACGTTTTGGCATCATCGCGCAAGTACAGAAGGTGCAAAAGGGTCATTATCGGCCCACTTACATGGTGGTGGTCTATAGTGTTGAAGCCCAACAACAGTTTTTGCAATACATTGGTGGGTTCGGACCTCGCAAGCCTCAGGCAGAGCAGCTGGCACGTGCCTTATCCAGGGTAAAACCCAATACCAACGTTGACACGTTGCCCAACAATTTTTTTGGTCGCCTGCATGAGTTAATGGCTGAGCGAGGTATTTCCTACCGCGAGGTAGCGAATCTTCGAGGAGGTTACTACATAAGCCCGTCCAATTTTAATTTTTCTCCTTCACGTAACTTACTAATGGAATATGCCGAGGCTCTTGACGATGAGGACCTTCGGCTTAGGGCAACTAGCGACTTGTTCTGGGATCGAATTGTCAATATTGAGCCAGCAGGAGAAGAAGAGGTTTACGACTTAACGGTCCCAGGCCCAGCATCATGGCTGGCTGATGGCATTGTAAGCCACAACAGTGGTTCGATTGAGCAGGATGCAGACGTGGTTGCGTTTATTTACCGGGACGAGGTGTACAACCGCAATTCCCAGGAAGAGGGAGTGGCGGAGATTATTGTTGCCAAGCAGCGTAATGGTCCCACCGGCACCATACGCCTGGCCTTCCGCAAAGAATACACTCGTTTTGATAGCCTCATTGATCAGGAAGAGCCAATGGAGGTAGAGGAAAGGTAACTACCTCGGCGACTTTGCCGCTCTGCTTTCCTCTGACAGCTTCTGCTCAATAGATAACTCCAGCCTCTTTATCTCCTCAAAAATAAATAAAAGATAATGCGGTCTACTTGGCAGAGGGCTTAAGCCCTATTGTCCCCACACGGTTCCGCCGCCCAGAAGTGCCAGCGAAGTGCTTGGCCTGCTGGCGGAACAGATATCTGGTGCATCTCAATGAGAAAAATTTGAGATATGTTCGGTCAGTTTATAGCGATTTTCAGTTAGATGAGGTACAGTAGCCACAATGAGCAAAGCATCCCCGAGCATCTTGGGCAGTGAGGGTCTGGAGTGCCTCAGTGATAGCTTCATCCAGAGCCGCTCTAGTGCGTGCCGCCTTAGAGCGCAAAAAGGCTTTGAGCTTGGCCCCACACACTTCAATAGGAGAAAACTCCGGCCAATAGGGCGACAAGTACACCACCCACGCCCCTACCTTCTCAATGGCTTTCTCAATCCCCTGGACCTTATGGGCCTTGAGATTATCCATCACCACCACCTCTCCAGGCTTGAGCTGAGCAGCCCATATCTGCTCGACATAGATGCCAAAGACTTCCCCATCGACTCCTCCCTCTACCGTCATCACTGCTTTGAGCCCCTCTACTCCTAAAGCGCCAATGGTAGTTACATTCTGGCCACGATTGAGGGGCTTGGAGGCCTAGGCCCTGTGACCTTGAGGAGCACAGGCATAAAGACGAGCCAGCGCCAGATTTGTTCCCATCTCATCGATAAAGACCCACTGCTCAGGCTCTATCTCAGCCACCTTTTGCCGGTACTGCGTGTGCTCTTGCTCCACCCCAGCACGGTCTTGCTCGTCGGCGTGAAAGGTTTTTTTTCGTGTCCCCTTCAGCTTCTGCAACGCCCGACTCATGGTGGTGGGCTTACCCTCACCCCTTCCTTTTGCCACAACTCCTCACACATCTCCTCTAGCGTGGCCTCAGGACTCTGGCTCTGCACTTGCTCGACCACCCTTAAACCCCTACCATCTATCTTCGCCGGGGCTCCCCCACCATGGGGCTTGGGCGCTACCGTGCTAGTGTGCTGATAGTGTTGCCACAACCTCTGCACACTGCCCAGACTGACCCCGAAAAGCCTGGCCAGTTGCCTTTGCGATCCCTGACCTTGTTCATAAGCTCGCACTAGGCTCAAACGGAAGTCCGTGGAGTAGGCTCTCATCACTTTATCCTCCTCCCTCCTCTATTACCTCCTCTCTGTTCTCAACTCATCCGTGATTCGCTATAGATGAGAAGGAAAGTTCAGGAGGCAGGGCTGACTTTGGCTGTGCGAAGCCGGCGGGCGCTGATCTCTTCATCGAGTTGGTATGTCCTTGATATAATCGGTAGCCCGCTAACCCTTGCCTGTGTGAGAGGAGGAACGGTGTCCCTCAGGATATCTCTGGAGAGCTATTACGGTCTGGTACCCCCCAATTCCGAGCTTGGTGAAAGAATATAGCGGTTTACAGTTGGGTGAAGGACAGTAGCCACAGTGGGTAAACCAGCCCAGCGCATCCTGAGGCATAAGGGTCTTTAGTGCCTCGGTCAGTGCCTGATGAAGTGCCTCCCGAGTCCGAGCGGCTTTGGCCCGCAAGAAGGCTTTGAGCTTGGAGCAGCACGGCTCAATGGGCGAGAAGTCTGGTGAATAGGGCGCTAAATACTGCACTCGTGCCCCCACGGCTTCGATAGCGTCTTGGACACCACAGACTTTGTGAGCTTTGAGATTGTCCATGACCCCCACCTGCCCAGGGCGCAGTGGGGGCACTAAGACTTGCTCTACATAGCTCACAAACACTTCCTTGGTGCTTCCTCCTTCCACCGTCATCACAGCTATCATCCCTTCCAGCCCTAGGGCCCCAAGGGTTGTCACGTTAGCCCCACGATTGAGCGGCTTGGCCGCGTAGGCCCTCTGCCCTTGGGGTGCCCTGGCATAGAGCCGAGCCAGACTGAGATTGGCCCCCATCTCATCCACAAAGATCAGCTCCTCGGCCTTGACCGGCCCTATGATCTCCCGCTACACCACTCGTTCCTGCTGGACTTCGGGTCGGTCTTGTTCGGCGGCGCGGAACTTTTTTTTCGAGGCAGCTCTACCCTCTGTAACCCCCGGCTCATCGTCGTTGGACTCACCCGCAGCTCAAGGGTTGCTGCCACCTGTTCACACAGCTCCTCCAGCGTGCCATCCGGCTCTTGCTGCTCTAGCTGTGCCACCTCTCTGAGATGCTTGGTGATCTTGCCCGGATTACCCCCGCCATGGGGCTTAGGTTCTACCTTGCCCGTCCGACCATAGCGCTGCACAAGATTGTGTACCAATCCCAAACTCACTCCGAATAACCGGGCTAATTGCCTCTGGGAGCCTTGACCCCGTTCATAAGCGCCCACCACGCTGAGCCGGAAGTCGCTTGAGTAGGCCTTCATCTTTCACCTCCTGCTCTCTCTTCTACCCCCAATCTGTACTAAACCCAAGCGCAGACAGCTCTAGGAAGAATTTTGTACTGAGAATGCGGCTGAGAGATGATAAGTTTGCCCTGAGAGTATACAGGGTAGGGCAAGCCATGGTAGAAGCAGAGTTAAATGTAGGAGAGCCTCTAAAGAGTGAAGCGCTGGATCATCTGCCTCTAGGGGCAGCCTTCGGTCATCAGCTCAGGATCATCGAGACTATTGATAAGCACGCGGCGGCTCACCCCGAGCATGTGGTGAGTGATGGCCAATGGGTTTTTGCCAGGGTGATGTCTGTCTTATCTGGGAGCTATGCTCTCTATAAAGTGGTCCCTTGGCTTGAGAGGCTGGCCAAAGAGCACCTCTTTGGCCAGCCTCTCACTTTGATGACATCCGCTTGGCGATGGCTCTGGATGCCACTTAGGAGGCAGGCTTGATGAAGATCTTCTCTGAGGTAGGGCTAGAGGCCATAACCTACTACCACATTGGCACTGATCGCTTGCATGGGGATACCCCCTCAGACCCACTGCTTTGAGCTCAGCCAGCTAAGATAAGGTGGGGCCTGGTCTAAAAGAGAGCCCCTTGATCTATGAGAGCAAGTTCTTCGATGCCACGACCTTGAGGTTGACCAAAGATCAAGGGTTTCATGGGATCACCCTGGTGCCAGCCAGCAGCACTAAGAAGACAGAGAGCCCTGGCCCATAAAGAGCCCTTGGAGGTAGTGCACACAATGCCCGGGCGACGTAAGGGAGAACAGGAAGTGTTCAGTGGGGTTTCCTTTGTGGATGAAGGGGAAATGGAAGTGCCTCAGCTCAAAGAGGACAAGACACCAGCTGTGGGCCAGAAGATGCCCGGGCGCCATGGGGTGGTCCACTCCACCCAGCTTTGCAGAGAGCAAGCCCGCACCCTGCAAAAGCACATCTCCAAAGAGCAACAGCGTTTGAGTGAAGATCTCAAGGGCCGCTATCAGGGCAACATTACCAGGGCTGCTGCAGAGATGGGCCTGCACCGCCAGCAACTCCAGCAAAAGATCCGTGATTTGGGGTTAAGAGAATGGGATGGGGAGAGGGAGTAGGGTCGAAGCCTTTGTCCCGTAGTTGCGAAAGGGCTAATCAGAGAACGTTCACAAATGCTTCGCCCCTGCTTTTGCCAATACCTCCTTCACCTTTGCCGTTACATCTTCGGCTAGCACAATGTTGCTAATCATGGCCGCCGCATTGGCCCCAGCGGCAAACACTTGTAGGGCCGGCTCCTCGGTGATGCCGCCAATGGCAACAATAGGTAGCTTAACTAGACTGCGGATGGTACGCAGTTGCTCCAGGCCACGCGGCGTATAGCCTGTTTCCTTTGTGCCGGTGCCAAACATAGGCCCAAACCCGATGTAATCAGCTCCGCCTTGTTCTGCCTCTAGTGCCTGTTCTTCGCTGTGGGTAGAGATACCAATAATGACCTTTTCCCCTAGGATCTTCCGCGCAGATTGTAGAGGAAGGTCCTCCTGTCCTAGATGCACACCATCAGCCTCCACTGCCAGGGCTATGTCGACTCGGTCGTTGATAATGAGCAAGGCTTTAGATCTACGGGTAAGCTCGCGGGCTCTCTTGGCAATAGACAGGTACTCACAGGCAGATAGGTCTTTTATCCGAAGTTGAATCAGCCTGCCCCCACCAGCGAGGATTTTTTCTGTTAGTTCGACGAAGGACAGCTCTGGCCGGCCCAGTGTGTCAGCTATGGCATAGAGAGGGCTAGGAAAGATGAAAGAAGGCATTATGGTTCTCCCTTGGGTTCTGCTTTCTACAGTAGATGTTTTTTCATGATGAACCAAGCAATATACGCAATATACGAAGAAGACTGCTTACTCTTTTGGGAGGCAGCAGCGCCCAGTTTGCTCAGAGTAATCAGGGAAAGGGATAGCGCTCCTACTTTTTTGTCTTAATCTTCAACGTAGCAATTTTTTTTCGTAGTGTATTGCGATTGATGCCAAGGATTTCTGCAGCCTTAAGCTGGTTACCCCCCGCATTCTCCAAAGCCAGTTCAATGAGGGGTTTTTCTACCTGGCTCATGATGATGTCGTATAGGCCGGACAGTTCTAATTTAGGGGTTTGACGGAAGTGTTCTTGAAGCTTGCGTTGGACCATGTCTTCAAGCGGAAGGTCATCTTGAGAGACTGGGAGGAGCCTATCCTGGTTTGGCAGTAAAATATCTGCCGGCATGAGCATGCGACCCGGAGAGAGAACCGCGGCACGTAGAAGAACATTCTCTAACTCCCGCACGTTGCCTGGCCAGGAATAAGCAAGCAGCCGTTCCTGTGCTTCTGGAGATACCCCCGCCACCTCGGTGCTCATCTCGCGGTTGATCTTGTCGATAAAGTAGCTGATCAGCTCAGGGATATCGCTCTTGCGCTGGCGCAGGGGAGGGACAGGGATTGGTACAACCTTTAGACGAAAGTAGAGATCTTCGCGAAAGCGTCGCTCTTTTACTGCCATCTCTAAGTCCTGGTTGGTGGCAGCAATAATGTGCACGTTGGCTTTGAGTACCTCTTGTCCTCCCACTCGAGTAAACTCTTTCTCCTGCAGCACCCGCAGAAGCTTGGCTTGCAGGTCGAGCGGCATGTCTGCGACCTCATCAAGAAACAAAGTCCCGCCGTCGGCTTGCTCGAACTTGCCTGCCCGCCGCTCAAACGCGCCAGTAAACGCCCCTCGCTCATAGCCAAAGAATTCGCTCTCCAGCAGGTCGTGGGGAATGGCTGAACAATTGAGGGCAATAAACGCTGCCCGCCAGCGAGGTGAATGGGAATGGATTACCTTGGCAATCAACTCCTTGCCGGTTCCACTCTCTCCCTGAATCAATACAGTCGCATCACTCCTAGCCACTCGGCCGATGAGCTTATAAATCTCCTGCATAACTGAACTCTGCCCAATAATTAGCTCGTAGCCACCGTGAATTTCTCGCTTTAAGCGCTTGAGGTTGTGGGTGAGCTGGCGTCCTTCCAGCGCTCGCTCAGCCAGAGCCTTGACTTCAGTGAGGTCAAACGGCTTGGTAAGATAATCGTAGGCTCCGCGTTTCGTTGCCTCAATCGCATTAGCCAGCGTGGCATAGCCGGTCATAATGATGATTTGTGTATCCACCCTAGCCTCACGAGTATGTAGCAACAGATCGAGCCCGCTTGCCTCAGGCATACGAATGTCCACAAAGGCAAGGTCGAAGGAACGTGCCTGCAGCGCACTGAGGGCAGTCGAGCCGTTATCAACAGCCTCAACCTCATACCCGTCATTACCGAGGGCGTCGGTTAGCACCCGTCGAATCAGCTCTTCGTCATCAGCAATGAGAATCTTTCCTTTCACTGTGTACCTGTAGGAGTAACCATGGGTAGGATTACCTTGAACAGGGCCCCTTTACCGGGCTCACTTTCTGCCCGAATGGTACCCCCATGCTCGGTAATAATATGTTGACTGATGGCGAGTCCTAGGCCAACCCCTCCACTCTTGGTGGTAAACAGAGGAGTAAAAAGGAGGGAGAGATGTTCAGGAGCGATGCCAGGGCCGTTGTCTTCAACATCAATAGAGAGCAACCGGCCTCGGCGGTTGGAGGGGTAAAAAATGTGGAAGTTAGTTTCCATGCGAGTGGTGATAGTGAGGGTGGCATCAGGTTGGTTCGTCAGGGCCTGTAGCGCGTTCTTAATCAAATTACGAAAGACCTGAGTGAGCTGGGCTTCATCACCAAATACCTCCGGTAGGCTGGGGTCAAAGGAGGTCAGGATAGTAATGTTTGGTGGTACGGTTTCCTTTTCCAAAAGGAGGACGTCGGTCAGAACTTTGTGGATGTTTGTTGCCTGTCGCTCGAGGCGAGGGAGAGCAGTAAGCTGAAGCAGCCGTTCGAGAAGCGTGTTAAGACGGTCGATCTCCCGGATCATGACTTTGGTATAGTCATGGGCTTGAAAATCGGCCATAAGCTTTCCCTGTAGGAGCTGGGCTGCTCCCCTGATGCCTGCCAGTGGGTTTTTAATCTCATGGGCTAGCCCGGCTGCCACCATCCCCAAATGGGCGAGACGATCGACCTGCCTGACGTTTTCTTCTAGCTCTTTTTGTTGGCTGAGATCATGGATAACAAGGACAGCCCCTAATGAAGCTCCTGTGCGGTCAAGGATAGGGGAGGTGGTGAGACGCACCGGCGTACGGTGATGAGGCTTACCGGTTAGTTCTCCCTCGCCAGCGGTGCGGCTGGAGGCTGAAAGGAGGGTTCTTTTGACCATGCGAGTAATCCAGGGGTTAACGTTGAATATCTGGGTGTAGGAGCGGAGCAGTACCTGCGATTGGGAAAGTCCAGTAAGATGCTCGGCAGTAGGGTTAAAAAATGTTATCTCTCCCTTTCGGTTAATGATTATTATCCCTTCTTCAAGGCTGGCAAGGATATGCTCCCAGTGCTCTTGGGGAACAGATTTTTCTTGACGTATGGGCTCAGCCGTTTTCTTGGCTTGCGAGGGCATGGTGTGCCTAGCTCCCATGGCAAAGCTGTCTGGCCTTGTCAAGGCGGGGTTGCTAATATTGTGGAAAGCGGTATATCTTATCCTGCTGTGCAGTACTCCGAGGCCCACCTGCAGCGCGTTGCGATCGCACTCGTTTCGACATTGGCCAAGAAAGATCTTATCCGTTATAAGGGAGAGGTCAAGACGGTTGAAGAGAGGGTAGTGGCGGCACTACTTCGTAATTTTCGACAAGAGGAGGAGTTAGAGCGAGAGGTTGAGCGGGTTGCTGCGGAACATGCCCGCGAGATGCAGGGGGTGGACCGAAAGAAGATGATGTTTCTCATCAAGCAGAGGCTGGCCAAAGAACGAGGGATAGTTCTGTGAGCAAGCTTTCTGACGAACGCATATCCGTACTGGCTCATACGGTCCTTGAGGCTTTGAGACAAGAAGCCAGGGTGACGGTGGCCAATGAGAGGCTGGCACTGATCGAGGCTAAGCGAGTGCTCAGCGATCATTTCCAGCGCGAAAATAGAATTGATGAAGCTGTGCGCCGTAAGATTGCTTCCCTCTCTCGCCAAGTGGTACCAGGCGGCCAGGAATGGGATGTACTTTATCGTAAGTACTTTGAGGAAGAACTGCGCAAGATCAGATCTTAGCCTTCCCCTTGACAGTACGTATGCAGTGATTATCTTGGCTCAACAGTAAGAAAAAAGGTTTCAGTTTCAAATACTTAAAGAGAAAGGAGAGGAGGTATGAAAATTCGGCCTCTGCAAGACAGAGTCATTGTCAAGCGCATTGAGGAAGAGGAGAAAACCAAAGGAGGAATTATCATTCCCGATACTGCCAAGGAGAAGCCGCAAGAGGGTAAGATAATTGCGGCGGGTAAAGGTAAGGTGGGGGAAGATGGCAAGGTGACCCCCCTGGACGTTAAGACAGGAGACCGGGTGCTCTTCAGCAAATATGCTGGTACTGAGATCAAGATTGAAGGTGAGGAGCACTTGATCATGCGCGAGGACGATATCCTGGGTGTAGTCGAAGGATAACAGCAATTAAACGAAGCATTAGTCAAGGCGGCTTGTCCCGCAACACTAGAATAGTCTTTTAAGGAGGAAGAAATATGGCGGCAAAGTTGGTTAAGTTCAGCCAGGAGTCGCGTGATAAGATTCTGAGAGGGGTCAACACCTTAGCGGATGCGGTCACCGTCACGCTGGGGCCTAAGGGAAGAAACGTGGTCCTGGAGAAGTCTTTTGGTGCCCCTACGGTTACCAAAGATGGGGTGACCGTGGCCAAGGAGATCGAGCTTGAGGACAGGGTCGAGAACATGGGTGCCCAGATGGTTAAGGAGGTTGCCAGTAAGACCTCCGATATAGCCGGTGACGGCACTACTACTGCCACAGTACTGGCCCGATCCATTTACTCTGAGGGCCTCAAGATGGTGGCAGCTGGCCATGATCCGATGAGCATTAAGCGCGGTGTAGACAAGGCAGTAGCGGTGGTGACCGACGGGCTCAAGAATCTCTCTAAGCCAACCAGGGAACAAAGGGAGATCGCCCAAGTGGGTACTATCTCCGCTAACAACGATTCCACTATTGGCGAGATTATTGCTGAGGCAATGAACAAGGTCGGCAGAGAGGGTGTGATTACGGTAGAAGAGGCCAAGGGGCTAGAGACCGCTTTAGAGGTGGTCGAGGGTATGCAGTTTGACCGAGGCTACCTTTCTCCCTATTTCTACACTGATCCCGAGCGTATGGAGTGTGTCTACGAGGATGTCTATCTTCTCATTCACGAGAAGAAAATTTCCATGATGAAGGACCTTCTCCCTGTCCTGGAGCAAATTGCCAAGACAGGTAAGCCCTTCATCCTGATTGCTGAGGATATCGACGGCGAGGCCCTAGCTACGTTAGTGGTCAACAAAATCCGTGGCACGCTAAAATGTGTGGCGGTTAAAGCCCCGGGATTTGGTGACCGCCGTAAGGCAATGCTTGAGGATATTGCCATGCTCACGGGTGGTCGGGTGATTGCCGAGGAATTGGGGCTCAAGCTGGAAAACCTGACCCTTAATGACCTGGGCCGGGCCAAGCGGGTTGTGGTGGATAAGGACAACACAACCATAGTAGATGGTGCTGGCAAAAAGGCAGATATTGAGGGCCGCGTCAAGCAAATCCGCGCCCAGATTGATGAGACTACCTCGGACTACGATCGTGAAAAGCTGCAGGAACGACTAGCCAAGATGGTCGGTGGAGTAGCAGTTATCCAAGTAGGAGCAGCCACTGAGGTGGAGATGAAGGAGAAAAAGGCAAGGGTAGAAGATGCCTTACATGCCACCCGGGCGGCAGTAGAAGAGGGAATTGTTCCTGGGGGCGGTGTGGCACTGATTCGTACCTCTTCTACCCTGGATAAACTGGATCTTGAGGGGGAGGAAAAGGTTGGAGTGAACATTGTGCGCAAGGCCCTAGAGGATCCTTGCCGCTGGATTGCCAACAACGCTGGGGCAGAAGGCTCGGTAGTGCTTGACAAAATTAAGAACAACAAGGGTGCGTATGGGTTTAATGCGGCTAGTGAGCAGTTTGAAGACCTGCTGAAAGCTGGGATCATCGACCCTGCCAAGGTAGTGCGTTGCGCCCTACAGCACGCGGCCTCTGTGGCTGGGCTACTACTGACCACGGAAGCAACAGTGGCGGAGAAGCCGGACGAAAAGCCGGCCATGCCGCCTATGCCGCCAGGCGGAGGTATGGGGGGTATGGGAGGTATGATGTAAGAAATCTGGATTGACCCATATGAGAGGCCCTCCCGAAAATGCTTGGGAGGGCCTTTTTGTATATTCCTTGTCTCTTATAGCGGTAAACCGGTAATACGAAGGCCCGCCGCGTGAACCTTATGGCGGATGTTGAGGCGGATGAGGAGGGCAGTAATAGGCTCGATCAGACGAGCGCTCTCCAAGGGGCCGGCATCGATTGTGCGCATACCTAGCCGTTCTACAAGACTTCTCACAGTCTCTCTTGCCTCCTTGTCTTTGCCGCAGACCAGGACATCGCAATCAATGGCAGCGCTAAGGTCTCGCAACAGGGTGGCTGAAACGTTCTGCAAAGCGCCGACAACTCTGACTTGCTCGCCCAAGATCTGCTGAGCTTCCTCTGCTGCTGATCCTGCTGACGGCATTGTTACTCGTCTGGGGTTATCCGAGTCAAGGGGTACAGATACGTCCACAAAAATTTTCCCCTGGAGCTGGGCTTTGACAGTTTCCAAGGTGCTGACATGCGCGGAGTAAGGCACGGTCAGCACTACCACTTCTGCGGCCGTAGCCGCCGTAGGATTGTCGGTGCCTTGGAGCAGCTCTTGGCCCAGTTCTTGATTTAATTCCTTAGCAACCCGCTCTCCCTTCTCTTTCTGTCTCGAACCAATAATGATGTCCTCACCAGCTTTTGCCCACCGTAGAGCCAACCCTGGCCCTTGTTCCCCAGTGCCTCCAAGAATTGCGATTTTCAATTTCTTTCCCTCCTATTCCACATAATTGATAGCTGTCGATCTATTCTTCCATGTTACCAGCTAGACGTACCCCTCTTCATCTTTACTTCATCTTCAATAACTAGGACATGGGGCTTAGACCAGGCTCTTGTTGCTGACCTTACTTGAATAGAGCTTCAAAGCCAAGCTCTCTCTTAGGGTGCTCCTTCAGTTCTTTCCTGGCGATAGCTCTTTCAATGATATGGTTGAGCAATGCAGTGTATATGAGTGGCGGATTTGACTTCTCCCAGAGATAAAAAGCCAGGGAGCCAGGCAGAGTGTTGATCTCGTTGAAATAGAGGTTTTCAGAAGTGCGGTCGAGAATGAAGTCGACCCGCACAACCCCTGCACATCCTAGGATCTGAAATGCCTGTTGCGCAAACCGCTGGGCCAGGTTCTTGATCTCGGGAGCAAGGTCGTCCGGATCGATCTTGCGATTCAGGCTTGCCATTCCCCGCGACTCCGCCGAAGCCAAATTCTTCCCGCTTTTACGCAGGTATTTGTCCTCATAGGTCAAGACTCCGGAGTCTGACACAGGCGTTTCCACTACCGATGCATAGGGGATCTCATCATCTAGAACGGAGACATTCACTTCCGTGAGTTCCTTCACTTGGGGCTCAATAATTGCCTGGGTATCGTAATCGAAGGCCTTGACCAAGGCCGCGTCTAGCGAAGATTGGTCTACAGCCGAGGAAGTCCCAATACTAGAGCCGAGATTGCACGGTTTGACAAAGAGAGGAAACTCATGCAATCCCGGTGTTGAGAGAATTCTTGTGCGGACCTCTGTTAGGTTTCGTTGTACCTCCTCACGGTTGACCAGGGTAGCAGGTAGGACAGGGATGCCATGGGCGCGAAGAAGGTTCTTGCATGCCCATTTGTTCATTCCAATAGCAGAAGAAAGGACATTGCTGCCGGTGTATGTAACATCCGCAATCTCGAGAAGTCCTTGGATGCACCCATCTTCACCAAAGGTGCCGTGGAACGCCGGAAAGAAGATATCTATGGGAACGACCCTAGAAGCTGGTTTGCTCTTGAACCAACTAAATAACGTCCGGGGTTGGGGACGCAGTATCGTTAGCCCACCTGTCCCGGTCTTGGGTAGGAGCGTGACCTCGGTAACAGTTGCCAAGGAATCCGGCAACGCCTTATAGAAGTCTTCCTTTAGTAAGGGATCACCAATATACCACCCCCCGTCCTGAGCTACATAGACAGGGATCGGCCTATAGCGAACCACATCTATCCCCTTAATCAATTGTAATGCAGTAATGATAGATATCTCGTGTTCCGCGGAGCGACCACCAAACATAATAGCTACGTTTTTTCTGTCCGTGTCTCTCATTGGTAAAATGCGACTTGGTATAATATTCTTCTGGCTAATCAGAATCTTGGAAGTCCCTCGTAGAGGTCGGGCAGGTCGTTCTCCAATAATACAATATCGCCTTCGCGACGGATTTGACCCAGATGAGATAAAGCCTTGTCCCTGTGGTCAAACACCAGGACTTGGTCTTCCTTCAGCCCACCCTCCCGCAGACCTTTAAGCAAAGCTTCACGGTTCGTGCCTCCCACCAGAAGGACGAGGTTGCAGATCACCGCCGCTTTTCTGCCGACCGCACAGTTCTCTTCTTCCTGGCGCGGTCCCAGTTCGGTCATACCCGGGGTAACGAGAATCTTGCGTTGGCCTGGCAGCACTGCTAGGACATCCAAAGCCGCGGCAAAACCAAGGGGGTTGGAGTTGTAGGCGTCGTTCAATACCATTGTCTGGCCCTCCCGGACCAGTTGTAGGCGGTTCTTCTGCGGCTCCAGGTTTCTGATAGCAGCCAGGACATATTCGGGGTCAGTACCAAGTGCACAGGCCATGGTGAAAGCAGCAAGAATGTTCGAGAGCGTGGGAACTCCCAAAATACGGGTGCTTCCTTGGTAATTGTTGCCATTCCAGTGAATGGCGAACAACGTGCCATCAGAGGAGGTATGTACGTCCGACATCCAGCAATCCAGACGTTCTTTGTCCGGCTCCAGGCCGTACAAGAGGGTGACCTGTTTGGGATACTCACTTGCTATGCGTCGGGCACCTTCGTTATCCCCGTTGCAGACCAGTATGCCATCTTCTGGAATAGCTTGGGCGAGTTCGGATTTGGCGAGATAGATGTTCTCCTGGCTGCCGAAACGCTCCAGGTGCATCAGGCCAACGGCAGTTATGATGCCGGCTTTGGGAGGCACAAGATTGCAGAGACGTTGGATCGAGCCTCGCTGGTAAGCACCCATCTCTATGACTGCGAATCGATGTTTCGGCATGAGTCGCTCTCGGATCTCGCGCGTGATTCCCATTGGGGTGTTGATACTCTTTGGTGGCCAGAAGGTCGGTCCCAGCCCTTGTAAGGCTTCTCCCAAAATAGCCTTGGTGGTGGTTTTGCCATAGCTTCCGGTGATGCCGATAACAAAAGGGTCAACCACCCCCAGGGTCGACTTGGCTTCCTTTATAAAACGTGCTTGCCTGACCTTCTCGCCGGGTAGGAGTAGCCAATTCCCGAGAACAAGCCATCCGCCGCAGGTCTGGAAGAAGATCCCCTGTGAAAGCCAAAACCAGGCAACAGTGGAAGAACCGACTACCAGGTACATTCCACTGGCCACAGTAAAGAGCACACTTGTGTAAAGGACCAAGGTCACCCGGTGAATCCTCTTTGCCCGCTCAGTCATATTGAGCCTGATCTTGCCAACCCTGCGTGGGTCCTCTTCCCGGTATGCAATCCATATCAGTGCTGTCGATCCTAGAAGGCACAGTAGGATCCCTGGAGTTGCACCGGATAGCGCGGTTGCAAAACTCGCGGCGAGCGCCACTATCGATCCTTTGTGGTCGAAAGCTCGATTCCTAACCAACCAGATGGCGAAGCGAGCGCCGTCATATTCCTCCTGTTGGAAGTAACGTAGGTAACGAAGGCTACGCCGGTAGAAGAATAGGCCGCTACCCAGAGAGATGATCCCTAGGAATAGGAATATCATTTAGCATACTTTTCCCCCCCACCCTAACCCTCCCCCATCAAGGGGGAGGGCACTGTCTTTTGGTGTTAACGTAAAACTCTCCTCCCCCCTGGCGGGGGAGGATTAAGGTGGGGGGAGAGTTTCCGCTACTTATTCAGCAAATTTAGCCATCAGCCCTCCCTCAGGCTACGCTGGCGTTAGCTTTGATAAAGTCGATCACATAGTATGCACACAAACGAGCCCCGTCTCCTCGGAAAGGATAATGATCTTTTCCTGGCAGCTGAACTAATTTGGAATCTACAATCAGGCTTTGGAATCGGCATCCCATCTCCGGAGGGGTGGTGGTGTCTTGTTCACCCCAGATTATGAGGGTGGGTGCCTTAATCTCAGACACCTCGTGCGTTAAGTCCTCCGTGACCGTCTTTACTAGCGTACCGCGCAACGGCCCGGCGTTTTTGTAGTCCTCAGATCCATAGCGGCAGATATACCATTCCTTTAATCTTGGACCCCAAAAAGGTGACAGTAGGGAGAGGACAATTCCGAGCCATTTAATCCATCCCATCCTGAGTTTCTGGCTATAGGACCGCCTAGATGGTAAGCCCGCTGAGTCGATCAAGACCAGATGCTTTACTCGATCCGGGTATTTTCTTGCCAGACGAATCGCTACCCGACCGCCAAATGAATGACCTAATAAATCTACCTGTTCAAGACTATTGTCGTCCATATAGGTCAAAATCCGCTCTGCATACTGGGTTGTGTCCCAGTCCTCTTCCGGTCTGGGGGAAGCTCCGAAACCTGGCAAGTCGATCAGGTGGATGTGAGCCCAGGACCCAATTAGTTCCCCTAGCGGAAGGAGCGACTCAAGGGTTTGACCCCAGCCATGAAGCATCAAAAGGTAAGGCCCTGATTGGCCTATTTGGACCGTGTTTAATGATACAGGAGACATTACTTGCAAAACTCAAGACTTGCTCTGACAGTCAGTGAATCCATTCCTCGTTGTCAGGTTGGTCCTGAGTGTCCGATCCTTGCTACGCTGCCAACTGTTTCTCCTTGGCCAAAAGCACTCTGTCCAAGAAGGTCTGTATCGGTGTCTTGCCATAACACCACCCTCCCTGATGGGGCCCTACCTCGTTGTATTCCCTCATCCGCGCTTTCCCGTGACTCCGCAGGTTGTACCGCTATCGGGTTCCTTTGCCCACTGAAGCTTTAATGTATTTCGTTGTTACTGGTGAGAGGTCGTGCCATCCTATCATGGTCTCAATAATAACAAAGGAAGAGATCTTTTCTGCCTCGGCTAAAGCCTTACGCAGCTCGCCTACCGTTTTGGCCTGGAATCCCTCCCCACCCCAGGCCCGGGCTAGCTCAGCGTAGGGCCAGGGAGGGATGGTGAGCAGATCTTCTCGCTCAGTCACTGGGCGGAAAATTCCCCATCCTCCGTTATTCATGAGAATAACAATAGGGTTAAGCTTATAGCGGGGGGCATGAGAGATCTCGGATCCAGTCATCTGAAAAGCCCCATCTCCACAAAGCACAATCGGCCGCTGGCCGGTGCCCATTTGTGCCCCGAGAGCACCTGGAATGCCAAAGCCCATGGAAGCATAGTAGCCTTGGGCCAAGTAGAGTCCGCCATGCTCAACCTTGACATCGAGGCCGGCAAAGAGCATGTCCCCGGATTCTGCCACTACCATGTATCCCTTTTTCCCTTGGAGGAACCCGTTGACCTCCCACAGCACGTCCATCACTCGGATAGGTCGGTCCTCCTCCTTAGGCTGAGGATGGAGGTTATCATAATACCTGACCTTTTCATGATGACGTTTAAGCGGAGCTTTAATCAGCGCCCTAACATAATCCCGCAATGTCACCTCGGTGTAGGTATGATAGCTAATGTTGACCTTGTTCTGCACCGCCCATATTGACTTGTTCCGGGTAATCTGAGGAGGCTGACTGCCCAGGTTCATGTCGGTAAGAAGTGTTCCTAGGTTGATCACCAGGTCTGCTCCGTCAATCCGCTCTCGGATTGGAGCAGGACTAATTGGGCCTATATGCACTCCCATATAGAGGGGGTGGTCCATGGGAAAAGCCCCTTTAGCTAACACCGTGGTCATGCACGGGACCTCCATCTTTTCCACTAACTTCACCACCTCGTGGGTGAGCTTGTAACGAAAAGCCTCAATACCAATAATCACTGCTGGAGAGTGGGCGAGGTTAAACCTCTCAGTCGTTTCTCTGGCTGCCTCCTCTACCTCAAGGTGGTCGGAGGGAGGAAAGGAGAGACGTCCATCCCATTCATTAATTTCTCTAGGAACCTCGATCTCCCTCTGTACCTGGTCCCGGTGGATCTCAATATAGCCGGGCTGCTGGTGGTACCAGATTGCCTGCACCACCTCGTTAATGTCGGTGGCAGCTGTGCGGGGATCGTTAATGATTTTAGCCGCACAGGTGATCTCTTGGTAGATGTGAAACTGAGACTCGATTTCCTTGGCCTGATGGTGAACGAGAACCCCCAGTTTTGTTTCTTCTTCCCCTGGCCCACCACTAATGACCAGGATGGGTACTCGTTCGGAGAAGGAGCCAGCGATAGAGTTGACCATGTTGTGTCCACCGGCACCATATGTCACGCAGACCACGCCAATCTTTCCTGTGGCCCGGGTGTAGCCGTCTACCGCAAACCCCACCCCAGGCTCGTGAGAGAAAGTAGCAATCTGTAACCCTCTGGGTTTACCAAACCGCATAAAGAGATTGATCACCAAATCTCCCGGGAGGCCAAAGAGGCAGGTTACCCCGATCTTACGGAGGTACGCAACCAGATAGTCGCCAAGCTGCATGCGCTGTTTCATAGAGAATCCTCTCTGGTAAAATTCTAGCAGATTCTCCAGAATAAAAAGAGAGTGGGTTCCCTCTGTTAGCATCACCTTATTGACAGGGGTAAGGAGCAAAAGGAAGGATTTCCCCAGGCCCTGGGTAAAGTGGGCTGTAAGCCAAAGGTTACCGTTAATGCAGGCAGGAGGGATTAGGGGGTTACAGAAAGGGTTTAACCGAAGAATTCTTCCACATTTCCTGAAACTGCCTGGATTGTTTGCACTGTGTTGTTGCGGAAGACGCGAAATGATACCGTCTCTCCTGCCTTGCAAGACCAGAGCTGGTTGTAGAGTTGACGGCGATCCGATACTTCCTGACCATTAATTGTCAAAATGACATCTCCGGATTTTAGCCCCGCTTTATCTCCTGGTCCGCCAGGCAAAAGCCCGGCGATGACAATGTGCTCGCGAAAAGTGTATGAGTACATGCCAAACCAGGCACGAGAAGGGCGGGAGACCCGCCGACCATAACGCAGCAATTCATCCTTGTGATCAGAGAAGTTTTCTATGGGAATTGCCAGGGAAAATTTTCCTACCTCATTTAGATTTAAATACACTGCTCCAACCATGTGGCCGAGCATGTCCAGAACAGGTCCCCCACCCAGACCGGGATTCATGGCAGTAATGATGATCGCCCGGTCGGTACAGTATTCCCAGTAAGCATCAAAAGGTCCGAGAGAGATAATGCCTCCACCATTAACCCGTCGCCCTTCCTCCCCCATGCTTGCCACCATAAACACTTCGTCTCCCGGGTGCAGTTCGGTCGATGACCGCAGGGGAAGATAAGGAAACCCGTTACCCGGAATCTTGAGAATCGCCAGCCCTGAGGCAAAGTCCTGCGCGGCGACCTCGGCTTCATACTGGGTATTGTCGAGAAGGGTAATTTGAAGAGTGGCGGCACCGATGACAACATAGTTTACGGTAAGGATATATCCGGTAGGATCAATAAGGGTACCCGAACCCATCCGCTCTGCCCCTAGAAGCTGGGCTGACAAATGGTCTTGGGGAACCTGAGCATGGATGTTCACAGTTGAGGGCAGTATTTTCTCAATTAGCTTGACCGATGCATTCACGGTTGCCTACTCTCCCTGTGCAGCAATTTTTCCCACATTAATCTCTTCCCCAATCGGAAGCAACCCCTTCCGCTGCCACCACTTATGTCTCTGGGTACATCTTATCTGTCAATTTTATTAAGAGCGTCATTTTCTTGACGCAGTAGATATAGGTTTTTCAAAGAATAAGTCAAAGCTTTCTCGTCTCTTAACAGTAAGTATAAGAATTTCCAATTGTTTTTTACCGATAGCTGCTATCCATACCTTACCTTTGGCCTAAGTTTTGCGAGAGTTAGAGATCAGGAGGACAGACAATGACAATGAAGAAAGTAAGAGACGAGTATGGCGAGCAAGACTTACTGCCTGAGGCTCCCCGCAGATTAGCCTCTCCCTTTTTCCCAGATATCCTCCTGCCAGCCCATTTTTTTCTGATCGGCTACTAAGTAGGCCAAGCTTCGGGAGAGATGGCCCTCAGGTGGGCAGTTTTTGCTGACGGCCTAGAGCAGTATTGGAAGCTAGCTGCCGATCCTTCTGCCCACAGTTCCGTGGGGTTTCGGGAAGAAGAGGCGCGGGTCGTGGCCGACGATGAGGAGTGGCCCTTTTCCTTTAGCAACCTATGTGGGTCATTGGGATTTAGGCCGGAATCAGTGCGTAATGTACTTGTAGCATGGAGGAATGCCCACCCAACCACGATTGGGCGAGGCAAATGGGCAAATGAAGTTCTGGAAGACTTTCCTTTAGCCCGCGGCGAAGCCTCGGGCAATTGATAAGTTTCTCCTCTCAAAATGGGTAGGGGATTTTCCTTTCTTTTTCCCCTACCTCTCTCCTTTTTTCCCAGCTCTTGGCAGATCTCGAATAATTCTATACTCTCCTCTCCAGAAGAGGAGGGAATGGAAAACAAGCAGATTGCTTGTTCTTTCCATGAGAAGGATTCCAAGAGTTGAGTTAGGGGGTCTGTTTCTTTATCAGACCCATCTGCCGTGAGCCGTGTGGGCCATAAGGCTTGGTCCGCAATAGAAAGGAGCGTCTATGGCACAGGAGAGAGTGCAAGCCCCGGAGCTGGAGGGTGGCAGCGGCTGGCTTAACACGGACTACCCCGTGCGTCTTGCTGACCTGAGGGGCAAGGTCGTTCTGCTTGATTTTTGGACCTACTGTTGCATTAACTGCATGCATATCATTCCTGATCTGAAAAAGCTCGAGGCTAAATATGCTAACGAGCTGGTGGTTATTGGTGTGCACTCGGCCAAGTTTACTAACGAGGGTGACTCCGAGAACATCTGTCAGGCGATCCTCCGCTATGAGATTGAGCACCCGGTGGTCAATGACCGGGAGTTTCGTATCTGGCGCAAATATGGGGCGCGATCATGGCCCACGCTTGTGCTGATTGATCCGGAGGGATTTGTGGTTGGTGGGGTTTCTGGAGAGGGGCACTACGATCTCCTTGATCGGGTGATTGGAGAGATTGTGCATGGCTTTCGTGCCCAGGGAAAATTTAGAGAAGAATCATTCACCTTCGCTCTGGAGCGAGAGCGTTCTACCAATGGCAATCTCTCTTTTCCGGGCAAAGTCCTGGCCGATCCTGTAAATGATCGTCTCTTTATTGCTGACTCCAATCATAACCGTATTGTCATCTCTCGCACTGACGGGCAGGTCCTCGATGTGGCCGGCAGAGGAGATATTGGTGCAGATGATGGCTCGTTTGCCTTGGCCACATTTAATCATCCTCAAGGGATGGCTCTCGATGGGATATACCTTTACATAGCTGACACCGAGAATCACTTGCTGCGCAGGCTTAACCTTGAGGCTCACACTGTAGAAACCATTGCCGGCACAGGTAAGCAGGCACTGGGCGCGTATCGCCGTGGACCTGCTAGGGAAACGGAGTTGAGTTCTCCCTGGGATTTAACCCTGATCAATGACATTCTCTACATTGCTATGGCTGGTTCTCACCAAGTGTGGGCCATGAATCTACAGCACCAGGAGGTGGGACCGTACGCGGGGAGCGGCCGAGAGGCACGAATCGATGGGCTGCTCATGCAGGCAGCACTGGCCCAGCCAAGCGGCATCAGCAGTGATGGTACAAACCTCTATGTGGCTGATAGCGAGATCAGTTCTATTCGCGCAGTAAGCCTTAACCCGCAAGGTCGAGTGTCTACTGTTGTTGGATTAGACCTCTTTGAGTTTGGTGATGCTGATGGACAGGGAGAAACTGTTCGTCTTCAGCATCCTCTCGGGGTGGTGTGCCACAATGGTGTCTTGTTTGTAGCAGACACATATAACCATAAGATTAAGGAGATTGGCCCAGGTCTGCGTACATCGGTGACATTTATTGGCATAGGTCAACCAGGCTATGTCGACGGAGAGTTTGCTCGGTTCTACGAGCCCGGCGGCTTAAGTCTCGGCAATGGCAAGATGTATATTGCTGACACTAACAACCATGCTATCCGCGTGGCAGACATGCATACCAAGCAGGTGACTACGCTGCTCCTCAGAGGCCTAAATGACCATCTGGCGGAAGAATTTCTACCTAACACTGAAGAGATACACCTAGCCCCACAAAAACTGCGGGCCTTAGCCAAGGGAAGTATTGTTCTTGATGTCCACATTCCCACTCCATATAAGCTTAATCCTGATGCCCCAATAGAGTATAGGGTAGACCTTCTTGCTGGAGATGCGCTCTCCTTTGCCCATCAAGGAGAGAAAGTAGCGCTCAAAGATGCCCAATTTCCTCTCCGCTTGCCTGTGGGTATTGTTACTCAGGCTGGCAAGGCCAGCGTGCAAATCCAACTCTCGTTTTTTTACTGTCGCGAAGGAGAAGAAGGAATTTGTGCTCTGCAGTCGCTTTGCTGGAAGGTGCCGGTAGAGGTTAGTGGAGATGGGGGGAGAGAGGAAATACGGATAGAGTACCAGATTAACCCTGAGGCTGGCGAGTTTATCCAGAGGCTACCGGATTAGGGCTTGGCACGAGGCCCAAAGCTGATTGCTGACAGCTAAACACCTGTAACAAAGGAGAGCCTAATATGCGGCCAGAGTACCAGGTAATTGATGCTGATGGATATGTAGATGAGGATCAGATGAGCTGGGCGGAGTTACTTCCTGAGCGCTATCGGCGGAACGCACCCTGCTGGGTGACCCTTCCCGGCGGCCGGCGTCATTTTATGGTCGAAGGTAAGCTCTGGCCGTCCAAGAGAGATTTTTATGGTGAACTCGGTATGTGGCCCGAACCTCACAAGGCAGCCCATATGTGGAGCTGGGAACGCGAGGGCACACGAAATCCACATATGAGCATTCCCGATATAGATCAGGAAGGGATCGATATTGCAGTGCTCTTTGGTACGTTTGTTGGTCTGGGAGCGGCTGCCAGCATCGAGGACCCAGGATTGGCCATAGCGGTATCTATTGCCTACAATAACTGGCTAGCTGATTATTGCAAACCTTATCCCGAACGGCTCAAAGGTGTAGCCATCATCCCCATGCAAGACCCTGAGGCTGCCCGTGCCGAGGCCCGTCGGGCCACAGAAAAACTTGGCATGGTGGGTACTCAAGTGCTGACCAATTATGGCGGCAAACTTCTCCACGAGCCCTAGTTTGACCCTATCTGGGAAGAAGCCCAAGAATTGGGTGTGCCTATTTGTGTCCATATTGTCAGCACCAACTCGACTGATATAGACCGCTTTGACCGTTATGTGTTTAAGCATGCCTTTTATTCTCTTGACACAATGCTGGCCGTGCCCTCTTTCTGCGCCGGTGGTATTCTGGAGCGGTTTCCTACGCTGCAGGTGGCGTTCTTAGAAGCTGGGGTAGGCTGGGTGCCGTGGGTTATGGACCGGCTACACGAGCACTATGAGCTGCTTCTCCAGCAGATGCCTTGGCAGAAACGGGATCCCTTGGAGGTTATGAAGAGCGAGAACTGCTATTATGCCATTGAGCCCGAAGAGACGACTGTGCCCTATGTGGCCCAAATGGTAGACGAAGACCGTCTCATCTATGCCTCTGTTACTCCCACTGGGACTGCCTGTGCCCGGACTCGGTTAAGCTGATCCACGAGTGCACTGATCTCTCCGAGGGACTAAAGCGCAAGATTCTCTCCGAGAATGCAGCGCGCTTGTTTGGGCTATAGTAAGGAACATCAGCTCCGGGGGAAGAGAAATGAAAACCTACATCTTTCAGGTCGAGCTTGAGCAGGAAGAAGATGGCCGCTGGAGTGCCTGGGATGAGGCGCTACCCGGATGTGCCACCTGGGGTTATACCAAAGAGGAAACCCTTGAGGCATTGAAAGACGCAGCTCAAGCCTACATTGAAGTCCTCAAAGAAAAAGGACAGAGTATTCCCTTAGCAAAGGGAGTGGAGACACGTGATGTCCTAGCTGTAGCTGTGACCTTATGACCGATCTGGGACAGCTTGTTCACCTCCTCCGCAACACGCCGGTACGGAAAATCACAGGGGCTTTGAGGAAAGATGGATTTACCCTGGAGCGGGAGACTCGGACTGGGGGTTGGATCTATAGCCACCCCGATGGTAGGATTACCGTCATCCACTACCACCGTGGTAGCGACACTTTAACCCGTAAAACTCTCCAAATAGAAAAATGGGCGATCGGAGGCCTTAGAACTCTGGGATTAACCTGATGAGTGCATTATCATTATGAGAAGTAACAGAGAAGAAACTCAAGCGGAGGGGTGATAGTCCTTGAGCCCACAAGGTTTATATCAGCATGTGAAGAGATTCGTCTATTGCTTCATGCAAGGTCTCCGGCAACTGGACCAGCAACGTATTAGGGGCTATTTGTTGTATCGTGCTGAAGGTGCACCGGTGTTAATCGGACACGGCATACGCTTAATAAAAACATTCATTATACTTGGGATTTTATTTTTGCTGATCTTCTTGCCTGTATGCCTTCTGGTTTCTCCGTCCAAACTCGAGACTATCAGTAACGTATGGCAAAAGATCTCATGCACTTTTAAAGAATTAGCATACTTCTTTCGTGATGCTTTACTCTCTCCACAAG
Organism: uncultured Binatia bacterium (SeqCode); assembly: GCA_965220955.1. Taxonomy (GTDB): domain Bacteria; phylum Desulfobacterota; class Binatia; order Bin18; family CBDCRK01; genus CBDCRK01. Next base: position 86,377 of record CBDCRK010000047.1, read on the forward strand.
AAGATGGACACCGATATTCTGTTGCAGCAATTAGTTTTTTGGCTGATCTTTACTCAGATGTTGCTATGGCAGCTTTGGGTGGTTTAGCCTCCAGGTTGATGGGTACAGAGAAGAGGGTTTGATAGGAGGAAAAAGTAGATGAAGATTGAACATATTGAAAATTTGTCAGAGGAGTGTAAGACATTATATCTGTATATTCTAAAGGCAGGAGGAGCGTCTATAGATGAAATTGCGGTAGATTGTAGGATTCCATTGGTTCAGGCTAAGGAGATTACGGAAGTTCTCTGCGCAAAACATCTGATTGAAATGGACAGGAATAGGCAAGACCACTTTTTTAAGATTACAGCAGCGCGTAGGGCTATTTTGGATCACTGGCAAAAACTCAGTGCGGCTCCTATAACACCCCTGCAACACCAATTCGCCATGCTGTGTGATGACAACAGACTTCGCGGATTTCGGGATGCGATTGCTAAGACTGTTCTTGCGGAGGATGTCGTTGCTGACCTTGGGCTGGAACTGGGATAATGTCGTTGCTGGCAGCTGAGATGTGTAAAAGAGTGTACGCAGTCGAATTTGATAAGGAAGTGGAAAGATTTGGGCGAGCAATTACGAGTAGATATAGTGATAGAATTAATTATATCCTTGCAGATGCTAGAACCATTATGTTGCCGGAGAAGGTAGATGTGATAATCTGCGAGATGATAGATACTGCTCTGGTTGCCGAGTTGCAAGTGTCAGTTGTTAACTATGCTATTGAACACTTGTTGAAACCTGGAGGAAGGATTATTCCTGCACAAGCTACTACAAAAGTTCAACTGGTTGAGTTTGACTATGATGTATCTGGGTATGAGTTTAAGATACCATTGTTCGTTGGGCATGGGGCAAGAAAACCTAGAAAAACTCTGTCGGATGAGGTGACATTTCACGAGGTTGATTTTCACAAAGTGAATGCAACTTCGGTAAAAAGGAAGATTCAAATTTCGGTTAGAAACCCGGGTATAGTAAATGGTTTACAGATTCTTACTTACACATATGCTGCCGATGAAATTTTAATGAAACCTAGTCCGGAACCTAACACATGGTTTAATCCTCCATTCATCATACCGGTAGAGGAAACTATGCTTTCCGAGGAAGATCTTGTGACACTTGAACTATCCTACGAGATGGGTGGAGGATGGGGGAGCTGCACAATTAATATGGAAGTTAATAGCAAGCATCACCGATAGGATTGCTATGGAACCTCTGTGGTCCATGAGTTTATAGTGCTCGTTCACATGGCGAGACCGGAGTGAGCAATGCCGGTCCTATTGTCAACCCAGAAGGAGCTATGGTGGTGGATGCCTTGATGGTGCCATCCATGACTCAACGCTTTCTCGCCGGTATCAAGAAGGTGACTAAAAAGCCTGTCCGCCGCTTAATCAACACTCACCACCACGTTAACCATGTAGGCGGTAATTCGTTTTTCCGCGGCGCGGAGATTATTAACCATACCTACTGCCGGGAGGAGACCGAGCGCACTGGTCTGCCAGTGCAGGTCTGCACTGGCAGACCTGCCAACAGCTGATTCCCCGGTTTTCCCGGGAGTTTCCCAAGCTTAAAGTTGCCCTGCCTACTGCCACGTTTGAGGAGAAGATGAGTTTTCACGACGACAACCGCAGAGTTGAACTGCACCATTTGGGTCCGGCTCACACCTTTGGTGATGCCTTTGTCTGTCTGCCCAAGGAAAAATCCTTTTGCCGGAGACCTAGACTTTTACTATGTCACACCGCTTGCCTTCCAGGGGCATGTGGGCCAATGGATCAAAGTGGCTGATCGTATTCTCAAAATGGATGTGGAGGTGATTGTTCCTGGCCATGGGCCCGTAGGTGGAAAAAAGGAACTTAGGGAAATGCGTTCTTATCTGGCTCTGCTACGGCGCGAGGCCAAAAAGCGCTTTGCTGCGGAGATGAAAGAGGAGGAGGCCGCCTGAGACATCAAACTTGGTGTTTATGCGTGCTGGCGAGAGGCCGAGCGGATTTTGCCTAATGTGATGCGTCTCTACCAGAAGTTCCGCGGTGAATTATATCGGCCTTTAGACCCGGTCCGTGTCTTTTAGGGGATGGTCAAATTGTGGGAAGAGCACCACCATGCCGGAGCACCGGACCTGTGTTGTATATAATCCCTAACAACGTTCTTACGATCTTATTGGAAAGACCAAAAGGCGATTCTTCCCTTGGCAATGGGGCGAGGGGGGTCATCTCCTTCGACATCCACTACGAAAATCTGTGGCGGCTGAGGTGAAGACGGCTCCTGGAGTTGCTCTGGTACAGGAAATCCAGCATAGACAAAGTGGCGACCGTCTGGAGACCAAAGGCGGTGGGAAAGGGCGTATTGATCAAAGTAGTCAAAAAGCCGCAGCATATTTTGTGCAGGGAAAAAGTCGGTTATTTTGCGGTGGTGGCTGCCGTTAGCGTCAACCACATACCAGCTCCAGGTGCCTTCTCTTGGATTAGGGGAGGCATAAAGGACTTTTTCTCCAGTAGGAGACCAAAAAAAGGCGCTAATGGGGTTGTCAGTGAGAGAGGTAGGTTCTCCTGAAGCAACGCTGATCGCGGTGAGTCCCTCAAAGAGGAGGTCAGAGGAGGGGGGCGAAGTGGTAAGAGCGATGTGAGTGGAACGAGGAGACCAACTAAAGGCCACAATATCGGCTGTAGGATAAAGAGGACGCGGTTCTCCACCGTTAGCTGGGGAAAGGAAAAGATTATCGCTATTATCGGTGAAAGCAGAAAAGGCCAGCCACTTTCCGTCCGGAGACCAGGAGGGGGTCCGAAAGCCGCTTGGAGATTGGGATAAGATCCTGATCTCCTTCTTGTCTGGCAGGCTGAACAGTGACACGACTGCGGAAGGAGCAGCCCGGGCACTGCCGCCAACATGAAGTAATAAAGAGTCACTGTTCTTTCCCCAATCAAAATAAAAAGGTGCACCATGCCGTACGGTTTCTGGCGAGTTATTGTTCTGGGTTGCTAAAAGGGTCAGAGTAATAGCGTCTCTACTGCCTAGCAGGGTTGCTACTCGTGTCTCGTTCGGTGCCCAGTAGGTATAAATGGGTTGTTCTTCCTCGCTTTCATGGAGGACTTTGACAAAGTGTGGCCTTTTCACAGGAACGAGATAAACTCCCAGGATGACTCTTGCCTCGCCAGGGCGTACTCCATGGCAGAGGAGATGGGTTCCACTTGGAGACCAGGTAGGCCAACTAAACAAACGGCGGTCTGGAGTGGAAGGGTACTGAACGAGAAGGGCGGTCTGTAACGGCTCGGTTTCTGTTAGATTTTGCTGATCAGTGCCGTCTGGCTTGATGGTGTACGCGTTCCGATCGGTGCCAATATAAGCAATGAGATTGACAGTGTCAGCGTAAATAGGAAAAGGAGTGGTTAAGAAAAGCAAGCCGCACCAGAACAGAAAGGCGCAAAGAAACGAAGATAATAAGGTCTTAGGCACCAATAATCTGATCACCATAGTTAGTTACAACCTTATGCTATATTAGCTATAGGAGACCAATGAACTGTGCTTGCCGCCGGTTAGTATTCTCCTGTCAAAGCCAGCCTCATTTCTTCTTGTACCTGAGGGTTACACTCGTGCCGAAGGGCGCCCTCCAGACTCCTTTTTACCCTTGGTCCGCCCAGCAGGCCTAGAGCCCAGGCCGTGTGGCCACGTACCAGGGGCTCTGGGTCTTCGAGGGCTCTCAACAAGGAAGGAATGGCGGCAGGATTACCGCTGTTACCTAGAGCAATGGCCACGTTGCGCAGAAGTCCCCTACGCTTGGTCCGGCGAATAGCACTGTGGCGAAAACGAGAGCAGAACTCCTCCTCGCTCATAGTCATAAATGCTGGAAGATAGGGGAAAAGTTCCTCTAGCAAATCCTTCCGAAAGCGACCAAACTTCTGTCCCCACGGGCACACCTCCTGACAAATGTCACAGCCAAAGATCCAGTTGCCCATTTGGGGACGAAGTGCTCGAGGAATAAAACCACGGTACTCTATTGTGAGGTAAGAAATACAAATGGGTGCGTTCAGAATGTATCCGTCTTCTAGGGCACCGGTAGGACAGTCGGCAAGACAGCGGCGACACTTTCCGCAATGCTCGCGTGGAGGCTCTGCTCCTTGAAGTTCAACGTTCACCAGAATTTCCGCAAGAAAGAACCATGAACCCTCATGCTTGCTGAGCAGCATAGTGTTTTTGCCAAACCACCCCAGACTACTGCGATATGCCCATTCACGCTCCAGGATTGGCCCCGTGTCAACATAAGGTCTAGCCTTAAGGTAGGGGATGAATTCGTTTAAAGAGTCAACTAGGATAAAAAGTTTTCGCTTAAGTGTTTCGTGGTAATCTTCCCCTGTTGCATAGGCGGCGATGCGTCCACGTAGTTCTCCTTGCCAGTCTATTTCCGGCAAACGGGGGGGGGAGTATGGATAGCCCAGACAGATAACTCCTTTGGCCTCGGGAAAAAGAAGACGCGGGTCCAGGCGACGTTCTGGGTCCCTGGCCAGGTAGGCCATCTCACCGGCATAGCCTTTTGCCAACCATTGTGAGAGGAACTGGCTACGAAGGGGAAGGGGAGAAAGAGAGGAAAACCCGCACAGAGAAAAGCCTAATTTTGCTGCCTGAATACGGATCTTTTCTTCAAGTTCATTGCAATCCCTTACCGAGTGAGTTCGACCCCTCTCCACCATAGACGCTTCCTGTAACATACAAGCCCTATACCGTAAAGGGTTGGCTCCACCTAGCAGTCCTGAATAAAGTGAGACAACGAAAAGAATAACAAAATTGGTTCATCCAACTACCCGTTGACACTAAAAGCTTTGGTCGATACTGTTAACCCTACTACTAAATGCTTAGCCGTTAGCTATCAGTGATAAGTAAAGTAGGACAAAACAACAGCTTATATGTAAATATTCATGTCTTTGTTGAAGACTGAGTGTCGATAGCCTAGACGCTTACCAGAAGGAGAAGAACATGGATCAGGACCTACGCCACGAAGATATACCTCAAGCAGAAGGTCTATCGATTTGCTTTACTGATAGGGCTGTGGAGGTGATAAAAGAAGCAATGAAACGAGAAGGGATAAAAGAAGCAAGTCTTCGAGTAGCGGCGATTGGTGGCGGTTGTTCGGGTTTCCAATATAGCCTTAGCTTTGATGAGTCTGCTCGTCCAGACGATGAGGTTGTCACTCAGGATGGAATTAAAGCGTTCGTTGACCCTATTAGCGCTCAGTACTTGAGAGGGAGTACTTTGGACTATACGACTGGTCTCTATGGGGCTGGATTTCAATTGCTTAGCCCGAATTCGCCCCGTGCCAGTGAGTGTAGGTCGTCTTTCTCGGTCTAGGTTTTACCCCTCCAAACTTACCTACCTTTTGTGCCTGTCTTCAGTCACTTTATCTTCGATCTTGACGGCACCCTGGTGGACACCAAGGACGACTTGGCTGCAGCTACTAATTTTGTCCTGCGTTGCTTTAGCTTGCCAACGATTCCGCCTCGCATGGTTTACGGCTATGTGGGGCATGGAGCACGGGTGCTAGTAGAAAAAGCGCTGGGAGAGAGTAATGCCCATTTAGTTACCGAGGGGCTGATTTTGTTTCTTGACTATTACCGAGAACACCTTCTTGACCATGCCCAACCTTACCCAGGGATGGTGCAAATCCTGAAGAAAATAAAAGGTGGGGGTGGAATGCTTTCGGTGCTGACAAACAAACCCGAGGAGTTCAGTCGCGGTATTATCGAAGGACTCAGTCTCAGCAGCTATTTTACCGGGATCGTAGGCGGGGATACGCTGGCAGTGCGCAAGCCTGACCCACAAGGGGTTTATTACCTGCAGCAGCTTTCCGGCATTCCACTTAGGAAAACCCTATTGATTGGCGATTCAGCCGTGGATGTTGAGACTGGGAGAGCCGCCGAGGTGGCAATTTGCGGAGTAACTTGGGGGTTTGACGTTGAGGGTTTAAGTGCTTGTCTTGAACGAGGTCGAAATGTCTGTCCTGAACATCGTCGAAGGGAAAGGCCCCCTGAGTTTCTGGTCCAGACTCCGGGTGAGTTACTTGCCTTGGTCCCGGAGTAAGCGCTCAGGCATCGGCGATCAGTTTTTAGCTTGAAAAGTCAGAGCGGCTACGGGAGCGTCAAAAAATAAGGCTATGACATAAATTACCGGGATCAAAGCAATAGAAATCGAAAGGACCAACTTCCACATGGCGGAGACCCAGCCAAGAGGGGTAAAGTTGGGGTTGATATATCGCAGGAGGTAAGCAAAAGCCACCACTGACTGGGCTGAGCCTATATGGGTCAATGCTCCACCCGCAGCATATCCCGCAATCTGGGCGGCAGCAAAGACAAACATGTTAGGCATTCCGTCAATAGCCCTGGAAGCAAAATCGGCTACCACATTATTGTCCAGTATGGCGGAGAGAATGCTCGCACCAAGAAACTGTATAATGGCAACATGGGCATGCCCGAGAATTTCCACGCCCTGTTCAATAGCCGTCTTCATCTGGTCAAAAAACCCGACCGCTGTTAGCATGGTAATGGAAAGAAAGAGGGGAAAAAGAAATAGATATTCCCTGTACTCGTGGGCTGCCTCACGGAGGGCGAGCCTCCACATCTTTGGATGCGGCAGGATCCCCAGGAAGGCAAAAGCAAAACCCGCGGTCGACGATAAAAAGAGCGGAACATCATGATTTCTTGCATGCCAAAATAACAAGGCCACGAACGGGACAAAGGCCAGCTTCGCCCAGGTCTGCGCCGCGTGTTCCTGTATGCGGGTATCCTCCAACAGATGCTCGATAACTCCCTCCTCCACCAATTCCTTTTCTGATTCTCCCGGATCACCTTGTCTGCTGCGATGACGATAATAAGAGGAGACTGGCTCGACAAACTCCTTTCCCAGATACTCCTCAATAAATGCGTGAATGGTCTCTTGATCTACTTCGGCCTGGAGCATGGCCGAAATCGGATGATGCCCCTCATGGTAGAGGGTGGTGACACGAGCTGTCTTGTCTCCGAGCCGAGAGGCGTATGCCTGGATCATATCTTCCACTTCTCGAACCTCTCCGCTTCGTACAGCCTGGCGGAATTTGACCTCGGCGGTACTTCGCTCTAACACGTCTAGCTCATCAAGAGAAATAGATACTCCCCGCAACCAGCGGCGGATAAATACGGCCACAATCATGAATGTCACCACTGCCATGGGCATGGTATATTGGAGAAAAAAAGCATCCGACAGATTTAGGTTTGACTTCATGATGAGGTTGGGGGGTTCCCCATACGCAAGCCACATGCCACAGACCGTGGTGAGGACCACGCTGATCATAATAATGAATTCGATGGCCTCATAACGGAGCTTGGCCATCACCAGAATAATGACCAATACCCGCATGGTCAGGCCAATCATCGAGACTCCATCCAAAATACCGGAGGCGAAGGAAACCAAGGCAGCTATGATCAAGACAGTAGACAGTACTCGGCCCTCGAAAATTCGGAGAATATTCAGGCTCATGGTCTCAAGGAGCCGGGTTTGTGAGATAACACTCACAAAGAAGGTTAATCCCAGGATAAAAAGCATGGTATCGCCATGGATCAGTTTTTCGAGACCGTGAATGGAGAGGATATGATGCTGGGTTGCTTCCCAAAGGGCGGTTCCCCCTTCGAGCGCCATTTCCTCGCGCAACTGCGAATGTGGCCACCACAGAGGAAAAAAGGTCACCAAGATAATAAGCAGGGCACCATAGGTGATGGCGTTTTTACTGATCCGAAACCGGATAGAGCCAAATACAAATAGGGCTATAGCAGTGGCAAACACCTCTGCCGCCAGAAGATTTGGACTGGGCGGTGTTGTCCAGGTGAAGGCGCCTATCAGGATCGCACTGGTAAGACAGAACAGAAAATACCACTTTGCTGATATATGGACGAGATTGTTATGGCTAGACATTCTGGTTCTCGATAACATAGAGCCAACAATAAAAAAATTTAGTCTTTTCCTTAATGTTTTCTTCAGGACCAGTTGGCAGGGTGAAGGCTCTCGGCGAGACGCACCGCCTCTCGGGTGGGTCCTACATCGTGAGTCCTGATGATATGGGCTCCGTTGTACACGGCAATAGCCGCTGCTGCAAGAGACCCAATCAGCCGGTCCTCAGGATTTTTCTGCTGCAGAAACTTACCAATAAAGGATTTACGGGAGACCCCTACAAGGATAGGGCGTTGGAGGGAGCGCAGCTGTCCCAGCTCGCGGATGGTCTCTAAGTCCCATTGATACCAGGGCATGCCAGTCTGACGGAAAAACCCAATCCCCGGATCAATCACAATGTGCCCTGCTGGGATACCAGCCCGCCGGGCAATAGCCAAACTGGTCCTCAGTGCGGCATGTATCCGTTCCAGGGGGGAACCTGGCTGCGGCGAATCCTCACTGGCCATGAGGATAACTCCCACCTCCGTCTCTGCTACCAGGGCAGCCATTTCCGGATCATGCTTTAGTCCACTTACATCATTGATAATTTGGGCTCCAGCGGCGACCGCTGCTTGGGCAGGAGCGCTCCTCTGGGTATCAGCAGAGATAGGGACGGCCACTGCCTGGGATACCACGGCTGTAGCTTCGGCCAGTCGGTCTCTCTCTTCCTCAACAGAGATGGCGGTTTGCAGGTAGGGAGCGGTAGACATAGCTCCGATGTCGATAAAGTCGGCTCCAGCACTGGCCATGGCCTGGGCGGTTTCTACCAGCCCTTTAGGGCTTGTACGAACAGAGCCCTGGTAAAAAGACTCAGGGCTGACGTTCAGCACTCCCATAAGCCGTACGGGGAAATTATCTCCTCCTTCCACACCAGCCAGGGTGGCTGAGATCTTGGTTCGTTCTTTAGTTCTCATAAGCGTTTAGCTTTCTTATCCTTTTTTTATTTGCCAAGCTTGCTCTTTTCTTTTACACTACCAAGTGCGCAGAGAGGAGGACATCCATGATTCAGCTCCATGATTATCCGCAGAGCCCCTATTGTCAGAAGGTTCGTATTGTCCTGGCAGAAAAGGACCTGTCATACGAGAAGACTTTTGTCGATCTGCTTCAGGGAGAGCAAAAGAGCCCCGACTTTCTCCGTCTTAACCCCTACGGCAAGGTACCCGTGTTAGTTGACGAGGACGAGGTGGTCTATGACTCAACCACTATCAATGAGTACCTTGAGGATGAATACCCCCATCCCCCCCTTATGCCTGTCCAGTCAGGAGAACGAGCGCGAGCCCGCATGCTTGAGGATTTTGCTGATAACTCTTTTACTGCACCTACCTCTCTTCTTCTGGTCGAGCTGCAGAAGCCCCAGGGAGAGGATAATATAGAACGAATCCAGCGTTATCGTGTTGAAGCAGTGCGAGTGCTGGAGCTTTTAGAAAGGCGACTAGAGGGGAAAGATTATCTGGCGGGCAGCTTTTCCCTCGCCGATGTAGCTTTTGCTCCCCGTTTACTCATTCTACCCCGTCTAGGGATAGAAGTGCCCGACCGTTTAAAGAATGTTCTGGCCTGGATTGAGCGTCTTAAGCAGCGTCCCAGTGTCAAGCAGTTGGTGGAGGATGCGGAATAGCTTTGCGCGATCCTTGCTTCATGTTCGCTTTCCCCTAGGATCAGGAAGAACGGTAAGCTTTTTGTGATAAGAGCCAGAAAGTTAGGTTATGATGATTGACCACTCCCATTATCAGGCAAGCAATCCTGTTGCTGAAAGGGTGCGTCGCTTGTTGGCAGTGAAACTGTTGGAAGTAGCAGCAGAAGGGTAGTTTTCATAAGGTGTGGTCGGGTGATAGATATCTTTTTCAAGCACAACCAATAGGCCATGATCTCGTCGGTTCTGGCTAGTCCGTTAAAATGCTTTTCATTGCTCAAGTGGTTCTTTACTTTCTTCCCTTTTTCCACTACACTAACCTAACTTTTCCTCAGGGCCTTGCCCAGGTGTTTATGGGGCGGCCCCAAGAGAGAGATAAGAGTGACGGACCTATCCACACTTATTCCTATTTTTCCTCTGCCCAATGTGGTGCTTTTTCCCAACGTGATGCTTCCCCTACACATCTTTGAGCCTCGCTATCGTCAGATGATACGAGACACAATGGGGAAAGAGCGACGCCTCATCGGTATGGCGCTTCTTAAGGGAGATTGGCAGCGGGATCTAGTTCCCGGCAACCCGGAGATTTTTTCTGTTGGCTGCGTGGGAGAAATAGTTCGTATGGTTCCCCTCCCCGATGGCCGGTCCAACATTCTCCTGCAGGGAGTAAGGGAGTATCGTGTTCAGGAGGAGATCTTTTCCAAGAGTTACCGCGAGGCAATTGTGGAATGGCGCAGCCCCCTGCCACAGGCTTCTCTACCTAAGGAGCAACGTGCTGAGCTGGCACGCCTCTTCGAGACCTACCTTGGCAAACAGGAATCGGTACAAAAGTTTACTTCAGATCCAACCATCGGTGACGAATTCTTCGTTAACTTCTTTGCCTTTAACCTCGACTTTCTTCCTCTGGAGAAGCAGAGTCTGCTAGAGGCGGAAACCTTGGAGGATAGAGCCGAGCGGCTGCGTGATATCCTTGACTTTAAGATGGCCGCAGGAAACTGGGGAGGCAAAGGGGAGCAGGACCCCGGCAAACGGCGGGTCCACTAATTTCTACCTTGACAAAAAAGGTGTGCTCCATAATAGTAGAGCACAATAGTCTATTTTTTCACTGGCGGTCTGGTAATGAAGCGCAAAGAAGACATGACCCTGTGGGAGCGGCTCTATGTGCCCGAAATCCTGCGGGGACTAACAGTAACCGGCTACCATTTCTGGCGTAATCTGTCCCTCCATATCCTGCATACCTTCGGGTTGGCCCAGGACAGGCGGGCGGCGTACACTACTCAGTATCCTGAGGAGCGTAAACGCTACCCGGACGTCTACCGGGGCAGCCACAGACTCACGCTTAAAGAAGACGGTTCAATGCGCTGCACCGCCTGTTTCCTGTGTGCCACGGCATGTCCGGCGAACTGCATCTATATTGAGGCAGGTGAACATCCCGACCCAGAGGTGGAGAAGTTTCCGGTGCATTATGAAATCGATACCTTGCGTTGTATCTACTGCGGTATGTGTGTAGAGGCTTGCCCCTGCGATGCGATCCGTATGGACACTTATGTACACCCGCGCATCTGGGGCTTTTCTCGCCTCGACTTTATCGAGACCAAAGAAGTACTTATGAAACGATCGCAAGTCCTGATGCAGGGGGGTAGGGAATCGCTGATGGAGCAGATGCTACAAGGCTATCAGGAAGAAGAACGAAAGGTCTGATAACACTTACACAACAGAGAGGTCACTATGGGGAAGACATATAAACAATTGATGGAAGAAGCACGGCAAGAGATTGCCGAAGTCACGGTGGATGAGGTTCAGAGTCGTCTGGAGCGGGGAGAGCAATGGACGCTTCTTGATGTACGCGAACGCGAAGAATACCGCGAAGGGCACCTGGAGGGGGCGCTGGCTCTGCCGCGCGGATTTTTGGAGATACGGATTGAGGAAAACGTCCCTGACAAGTCCACTCCGATTATCGCCTACTGTGCAGGTGGAGTGCGCTCCCTTATTGCGGCGCGGACCCTTAAAGAGATGGGTTACGAGAATGTGTCCTCGATGTCCGGCGGGTATACGGCGTGGAAAGGGGCGGGTTACAAGTGGGTACAAGACCGTCAGTTCACCCCTGAGCAGATTACCCGCTACAGTCGTCATTTCACCCTGCCTGAGGTAGGTGAGAGTGGGCAGGCCAAGCTCCTGGATGCCAAGGTGTTATGTATTGGGGCAGGAGGTCTAGGCTCGCCAGCGGCCTTCTATCTGGTTGCAGCCGGCGTAGGCACGGTTGGGATAGTCGACCATGACGTAGTAGATATGAGCAATTTACAGCGCCAGATTCTGCACACTAACGATCGAGTAGGCATGCCAAAGACCGAATCAGCGCAAAAGACGCTTAATGCTCTTAATCCCGATGTTAAGATTATACCATTTGCTGAGCGGCTCTCATCTGAAAACGTGATGCAGATCATCAAAGACTTCGATATCATAGTGAATGGATGTGATAACTTTCCCACACGTTATTTGATCAACGATGCCTGCGTAATGACCAAAAAGCCTTTGGTCGATGGCAGCATTTTTCAATTTGAGGGACAAGCGGCGGTGTTCTACCCGGGCCGAGGGCCATGTTATCGCTGTTTATTTCCGGAGCCACCTCCGCCGGGAGCGGCACCGAGCTGTGCAGAAGCTGGGGTACTAGGAGTGCTGCCGGGTCTAGTGGGCTGTGTGCAGGCGCTAGAGGTCATGAAGCTCATCCTAGGATCGGGAAGTCCCCTTATCGGGCGTATGGTTCACTTTGACACTTTGAGTATGGAAATGCGGATACTTAAGCTGCGTCGAGATCCCAACTGCCTGGTGTGTGGAGATCATCCTAAGATTACTGAGCTTATTGATTATGAAGAATTCTGCGGTCTCAGGGCGGCTAGCGCGGCATAAGCGCCGTCAGACGGCATCATGTGCCATAATGTACAAAGTAAGGTGTGGGCTGGGGGGCGCCTTATTGTGACTACTCGTCTGTTGTCCACTGGGCGCCTCACTAAGTCATAAGGTGTATGGCAGAGACCATTACTGTAACCGTTAGACTTTTTGCTGCCCTGAAGAAATTTCTTCCGCCAGGAAGTGAGAATGGAGTGTTGCTCAAGTTGCCCGTGGGCAGTACTGCCCTGGATGCGGTTGATGCGTTAGCTATTCCTGTGGATCACGCGGGGATGCTAGTGTCCAAGAATGAATATATTGAAGCGAATTCACCGCTGTCCGATGGCCAGGAGTTGAGCGTTTTTCCTCCCTTGGCTGGTGGGGTCATTTGATACCGTGCCAGACTCTCTCCCTCCATTAGAAACCGTCCGATTGCTGCAAGAAAAGGCGCGCCAGATACGCGTTCATTCTGTACGCTCAACCGCCGAGGCTGGGTCCGGTCATCCAACCTCATGTCTTTCAGCGGCGGATATTGTTGCTGTCCTTTTCTTTCATGTCATGCGCTATGATCCTCAGGGTCCCACTCATCCCAACAACGACCGCTTTGTTCTATCCAAGGGACATGCAGCGCCGGTTCTCTATTCTGCCTGGGCTGAGGTTGGGATACTCTCCCCTGACCAGCTCCTAACCCTCAGGCGGGCTGACAGCGAGCTGGAAGGCCATCCCACTCCACGATTCCCCTGGGTAGCCGCTGCTACCGGTTCACTTGGGCAGGGGCTGTCCATTGGTCTGGGCATGGCGCTCAATGGCAAGTATGTTGATAAGCTTGACTATAAAGTTTATGTCCTGCTGGGAGATGGAGAAATTGCTGAAGGGTCTGTGTGGGAGGCGGCAGAGCTGGCTGTGTACTACCGGCTGGATAATCTGGTGGGAATCATTGATGTGAACGGTCTGGGGCAGAGCCAGCGAACCATGTGGGGTTTTGATCTGGATGCTTACCGTTGCCGATTTGAGGCTTTTGGCTGGCATACCATAAACATTGATGGACACAACCTGGAAGAAATCCTTGCCGCATTTGCCCAAGCTCAGCAGGTTAAGGACCGCCCGATAATGATTATTGCCCGGACGCTCAAAGGGAAGGGAGTTTCCTTTCTAGAGGATAAGGAGGGATGGCACGGTAAGGCCCTTAAAAAGGGGGAAGAGTTGGAGGGAGCCCTTAAGGAGCTAACCGGGAATGGCAGCCAGAAAGGAGAGCCACCAAGGTTTAAACCTACTGCCCCGCTCTCTTCTCCTTCGTCCTCTTCTCCGGCTTTTAGTCTCTCTCCGCCAAGCTATGAGACTGGCGATAAAGTCGCAACCCGAGCGGCATACGGGACAGCGCTGGCCAAGCTTGGAGATGTTCATCCCTTGATCATATCCTTGGATGGTGACACAAAAAACTCGACCTTTGCCGAAAAATTTCTTGCCGAGCACCCGCAGCGATATTTCGAGGGGTTTATTGCTGAACAGAACATGGTGGGTATGGCCGTAGGGCTGGCGACCTGCGGCAAGATCCCGTTTGCTTCTACTTTCGCCGCTTTTCTCACTAGGGCCTACGACCACATTCGTATGGCTGCCATTTCCGGTGTCAACATCAAATATGCCGGCTCGCACTGCGGGGTATCGATTGGTGAGGATGGCCCTTCACAGATGGGCCTTGAGGATATTGCCATGATGCGAGCGGTGCCCCGCTCGGTGGTCTTGTATCCGGCGGATGCGGTATCCATGGAAAAGCTGGTTATAGCTACGGTTCAGCACCAGGGCCCTGTCTACCTAAGGCTGAGTCGGCCGGCGACACCGGTTATTTATGCTAACACCGAAGAGTTTCCTATTGGTGCCTGCAAGGTACTCCATGCCAGTAAGGAAGACCGCCTAACCGTGATAGCTGCCGGGGTAACCCTCCATGAGGCTCTTAAAGCCTATAATGATCTCCAGCAACAGGGAATCTCCATCCGTGTCATTGATGCCTACTCGGTTAAGCCGATTGATGCTGAGGCCATTCTCCGAGCCGCTAAACAGACAAACAACACCCTTATAGTTGTGGAAGACCATTATGCTGAGGGTGGGCTAGGAGATGCTGTTCTCAGTGCCGTATCTACTCACGGGATAAGGGTGCACAAGTTAGCAGTGACCGATATCCCTCGCTCAGGCAAGCCCGAAGAATTATTGTACACCTATGGGATTAGCGCCCAGTGCATTGTCAGTAAAGTCAGAGAACTGACCATCTAACACCACAATCTTCTAGCGGATGATTGCATGGGCGAACCCACCCCAAAGCCATCGTTATATGATCAAGACTATCAGGCATGGCTCGTCGAGCAGGCAGCGCATGTTCGGGCACGTCGGTTTGACAAGCTCGACGAGGACATTGCCGAGGAACTGGAAGACATGGGGCGTAGCGAACGTCGGTCAGTCGAGAGTCACCTCAAGAATCTACTCTTGCACCTGCAGGAATGGTCCAGGCAACCGGAGCGCAGATCTGGAAGTTGGCGCGATAGTATTGATAACGCCCGTATAGTCCCAGCTTAACGCCACACCTGGCTGAGTTTGTTAATCGGCAATATCCTCGTGCACTCCATAGTGCTGCGAACCAGACTAATATAGCCGAAGCAGCTTTCCCCCATCAGTACCCTTTTAGCCTGGACGAAATACTTGATCACGCATTCTTCCCAGAGGAATAGCCTCATACCTAATTTATTTCATTGTCTTGACCCTCACACTAGGGAGCGTCGGACCGCTCCTCTACCTCATCCGACGTGCTGACAGTGACTGCCCACACACATCTGCATAAAAGCAGAGTAGCTGCATATTCCATTGATTCTGTTCGGAGCGAAGCAAAGCCGGGGTATGCATTATTACCCTGAGTTGGGCCGTTGGGTCAACTTCGTCATGCGTTTGCGCATAGAGTCTCCTTTCAATCGCTACAGGTCTGATTCCCCGAAGCTTACTTCGTTTCTTTTAGTGCTTGCTCTGAGGAGATCTTCATCGCGATATTGTAGTCATTGTAGATTAATGTGTTCATGTAGTTGGCGTTTAAACTGCTCAAAGTCCGGTATCTCTTGCCGCCAGGCCTGACGGTAAGCCCATAGAAAGTCTCTAAGTTGCTCGCTGGCTGGGCTTTGCAACGGATCACTGTTATGCTCCCTGTCTATAGGGTTACTTCCTGGAGAGTTTGTCAGAGTCTGGTTCAAATCCTGACTCTCCTCAGTGAGGGGCCCTTTGTCAAATCCGGCGGTCCTGATTCACAGCCCCGCCAATTTCAGAGATGCACCCATGCATCTTCTGAATCCACTCTCACTGCTCTTGGTAATTTGATGGTCATCAATTTTTCATACATCCTTTTCTCCCTCTTTCTTTAGGCACTCCTCTATTTCTCTCCAACTCAGTTCTCTTTTCAATGCCATAATAGACCAGCTGTCCTCGTCTATGTAAGGGCGCGGCCGCCGTCCACAGAGAGGGCAGCTCCAGTGATAAAATCGGATTCGACCAGAAAGATCACGGTACGGGCTATATCTTCGGGTGTCCCGATTCTCTTGACAAGGGTTCGGTTGATCTCACGCTGTTTCTCTTCCTCAGGGGTATTGTCCTGAAATAGGACTGGACCGGGAACAATCGCATTGACCTGGACGGTAGGTGCCAGAGCTTTGGCCAGCACTTGAGTCAGTGTGATGACCCCTGCCTTAGAGACGGAGTAGGGCAGATAATCTACCCAAGGACGGAGCCCAGCCCCATCAGCAAGATTGATAATCTTTCCTCCTCCGTGCTCCCGCATGATTAGCCCGACTTTATGAGCGCAGAGGAAGGTCCCCTTGAGGTTTATATCCATAAACTGGTCCCAGGTCTTCTCATCCAGAGTGTCAAATGGGGTACGAAAAAAAATAGCGGCATTGTTCACAAGGAGGTCGATACAGCCGAAGTAATCTAAGACCTGTTTTACCATCTCCTCGATATCTTGCCCTCTGGTAATATCGCCATAGACTGCTAGAGCCTCTCTGCCCTTGGCTCTAATCTCTCCGGCCGTTTCCTGGGCAGCCTTTTTAGACTGATAAAAGTGGACCACTAGATGATATCCCTTCTCAGCTAGGGCTAGGGCCACAGTTTTGCCCAGGCGCTTAGCAGAGCCAGTGACCAGGGCGACTTTGCTTTGCGGTTTCATTAGAACAAACGCGGTGGGTAAAGCCCGGCTTATTTAAAGGGATCTCTCTGGGGATGGATGATAATCTCGGTTGGGCAGCAGCTTGCCGGTGAGGTCACCACACTATAGACAACCTCAGCCACATCTTGCGGACGGATCATTTTTGTACGATCAACCCGGCGATTAGGGGGAATAAGGCGAGTATCCACATAGCCAGGGCAGATAGTGGTAACTTTGATGTTGTAATCTCGTACTTCTTCAAAGAGCGACTGGCTGAAACCCATTACGCCAAACTTGGCCGCTGCATAAGCAGCCTCTCCCGGCTTGCCCATTTTTCCGGCCAGAGAGGCAATGTTCACAATTGCACCTTTTTGCCGGTCGATCATGGTCGACAGAACCAGCTTCGAGAGTACCATGGTTGCCCAGAGGTTGCTACGCAGTGTCGAGTCCCAGTCAGTCAGGCGCGCTTTGATTACAGGAGTACGGGGAGGGCCTCCTCCGGCATTGTTAACAAGAATATCAATGCGCCCGAATTCTCTTATGACTGTTTCTACTAATTCTTCTAGCTGAGCACGGTCGGTGACATCCATGGGCAGCGTAAGGCAACGGACACCCAACCCAGCGATTTCGTGGGCTGCGGTATTCAGTTCGTTCGCGGTCCGGGCGGCAATGGCCAGATCGGACCCTTCCTGTGCCAAACGTAGGGCAATGGCTTTTCCTATACCTCTTCCTCCACCGGTGATGATGGCAGCCTGTCCGCTGAGAGTCCCCATACTTTGTGTGTCTACCCCAAGGCTACTTTTGTTGCTTTTATCATGGAGACGGTATACTATCCAGCCAAAGATCTAGCGTTTTTGAGGGATTTGCCTTCTTCCGGTTCTACCGACTTCATCGTTAGTCAAAGGAGGGAAAGATGAAGCAACTGCGGATCATTCCTGACAAGTGTACCGGATGTATGCAGTGCGAACTGGCATGCTCATGGGTGCAAACCGGAACCTTTCAGCCTGCTCGCTCGGTTATTCGTGTTTACGTCTTTGATGAGCTGGCAAGCTATTCTCCTTACACCTGCTTTCAGTGCGAGGAGGCCTGGTGCATGACCACTTGTCCGGTCAACGCTATTACTATTCATCCCGACACCGGGGCCAAGGTTGTTGTGGACAATCTATGCGTGGGATGCGCGGTTTGTACCATTGCTTGCCCGTATGGCACAGTTTACTATAACCCTGACACTCACAAGGCATTTAAGTGCGATCTCTGTGGAGGCGACCCTGCTTGTGTCAAATCCTGTCCAACCGGGGCCATCGAGTATGCCGAGGTCGAGACTGCGGATTGGCTGACATCGTGGGGAGATAAAGTGCAGCAAGAGTATCACGAGGAATTGCAGGGAGGTACCTCATCATGAACGGATGGACAGGAACAGTTCTTCGGGTCAACCTGACCGAGCGAACCATAAACAAAGAACCCCTTAATGCTGAATGGGCGCGGGACTATGTGGGAGGACGAGGCTTAGGGGCAAAGTACTTCTTTGAAGAGGTGGACCCTCGGGTTGATCCTTTCAGCCCACAGAACAAGATGCTCTTTGTTACCGGTCCGCTTACCGGCACTAACGCCTCCTGCGGCTCCCGCTATATGGTGGTCACTAAAGGGGCGCTCACCGGCACCATTACTACTTCCAATTCCGGGGGACACTGGGGACCAGCGCTCAAATTCGCCGGCTATGACATGGTCATTCTCGAAGGGCGCTCGCCTTCGCCCTGCTACTTATGGATCTACAACAACCAAGTGGAAATCCACGATGCCCAGCACTTGTGGGGTAAGACAGTCTGGGAGACAGAAGAGACCCTCCGTCGAGAGACCGGGGTTCCGGGTGCGGTTGTGTCAAGTATTGGCCCCGCTGGAGAAAATCTTGTCCGTTTTGCCTGTATTATGAATGACTTACACCGGGCGGCGGGCCGTTCCGGTGTGGGCGCAGTCATGGGCTCGAAAAACCTGAAGGCCATTGTGGTACGGGGCACCGGTGGAGTTAAACTGGCTGATCCGAAAGCCTATATGGACGCCATGTGGGCTATGAAGGTAAAGCTTAAAGAGTCACCCGTTACCTCCGAAGGGCTACCTATGTATGGCACCGAGGTACTTGTTAATGTGATCAATGAACATGGGGCCCTGCCAACCAATAACCATCAACAGACCATTTTTGACCAGGCAGAAAACATCAGCGGTGAGGCACTTACCGATACCAGACTGGTAGCTAATAAAGCCTGCTTTGCCTGCACCATTGCCTGCGGACGGGTCACCAAGCTGCCGGGCGAGGCGGCGGACAAATACCTGGTAAACACTCATCCCCGCAACTGGAAAATTGCCGGGGAAGGACCGGAGTATGAAAACGCCTGGGCTATGGGAGCGGACTGTGGGGTAGGGGATTTGGACGCCCTGATTAAAGCCGGCTGGCTGTGTAACGATCTGGGAATGGATCCGATCAGCTTTGGCGCCTCCCTGGCTGCGGCTATGGAGTTGTATGAAAAGGGGGTAATTTCCCTCAAAGAGACCGGCATGTCGCTTACCTTTGGAAGTGGTGAGGCTCTAGTAGCCATGGCGGAGAAGGCTGCTTATCGTGAAGGGTTTGGCGATATATTGGCTGAGGGTTCCAAGCGCATGACTGAGCGCTTTGGACGTCCGGAGTTTTTCATGGGGGTTAAAGGCCAGGAGTTTCCCGCTTACGATAGTCGAGCAATTCAGGGGATGGGCTTGGGCTATGCTACTTCCAACCGTGGGGCCTGTCATTTAAAAGCCTATACTGTGGCGCCTGAGATTCTCGGATTGCCCAGGAAGATGGACCCCCACTCGTCCGAAGGCAAAGCGGAAATCACCAAAATATTCCAGGATGTTACCTCGACCGTAGATGCAACCGGTCTTTGTATTTTCCTCACGTTTGGTGTTGGTCTGGAAGAGATGTTGCCGCAACTCGCAGCCGCTACGGGTATTACGTACACCATGGAAGATCTCATGAAAATCGGCGAGCGCATCTGGAATCTGGAGCGGCTGTGGAACTTAAAGGCCGGGTTTACTGGCAAGGACGACACTCTTCCCAAGCGGATTCTCACCGAGCCGATTCCCGCAGGTCCGGCCAAGGGGTTGGTAAACAAGCTAGGTGAAATGCTCCCCGAGTACTACCAGCTGCGTGGGTGGACAGAGGAGGGGGTGCCAGGACAGGAGAAGTTGAAAGATTTAGGGTTGCTATAAGCTTGGTGGTCTTTCACATTAGCATCAGATTTTATTAGATGAGGGCACAGTCATGAAGCGACATGTGATCATTGGTGGCGGTCCGGCGGGAATTAACGCGATTGAGACTATACGCGAGTTAGAGAGCGAGGAGTCTTCCATTACCCTCATTTCCAATGAGCCAGCTTACTCGCGCATGGCTCTGCCTTACTTTATTGCCAGGGAGGTTCCCGAGAACCACCTCCTGATTGGGGATGGCGACTACTTCCAGCGGCTCAAGGTACAACCGCTTCTTGGCAAACGGGTAATCGCGCTTGACAATCAGGGCCACAAAATCAGGTTGGATGATAGTTCTGTTGTGGAATTTGACGATCTCCTTATTGCTACCGGTTCCTCTGCTTTACAACCTAATATCCCTGGTGCCGATCAAGACGGGGTTTATAATCTCTGGACTCTTGGTGATGCCAGGCAGGTTGCGGCTAAAGGAGAGGGCCGGCAACCTGAGGTGGTGCTTGTTGGGGCCGGGTTTATTGGCTTTATCATTCTCAATGCCATGCACAAACTGGGCTGGAAGCTCTCGGTAGTGGAGCTTGAGAGCCATGTGCTTCCTCGTATGCTTGACCGTACTGGCGCAGGGCTAGTGGAAAACTGGCTGCGTGATCGGGGTGTGCAGGTCTACACCGGGGCCAAGGTTTTGGAGATTAGCACAGGAGAAAAGAAAAATCTTAGGCTCTCTGACGGGCAAACCCTCTCAGCCGATATAGTTATCTTAGCCACGGGTATTAGCGCCAATATCGACTTTCTGTCAGGCTCGGGCATTAATACCGACCAAGGCATCTTGGTGAACAGCCGTATGGAGACAAACATTGCCAGCACTTATGCGGCCGGAGATGTAGCGCAAGGGCCAGATCTACTGGGGGGAGTAAGCGCTGTCCATGCGATTCAGCCCACAGCCGTGGACCATGGACGTATTGCTGGTGCAAACATGGTGGGCCAAGCGATTGACTATCCTGGTAGCCTAATCATTAATGTGCTTGATGTAGCCGGGCTCCACTGTGCCAGCTTTGGGCTTTGGCAGAAAACAGATCCAGAGACAACCGTTATCCTTAACCCCGGCCATCCCATATATCGCAAGCTGGTTTGGCAGGATGACCGCATGGTTGGCGCCCTTTTTGTAGGACCAATAGAGGACACTACTATGCTCGCAG
This sequence comes from uncultured Binatia bacterium (SeqCode), assembly GCA_965220955.1. Lineage (GTDB taxonomy): Bacteria > Desulfobacterota > Binatia > Bin18 > CBDCRK01 > CBDCRK01. Next base: position 107,462 of record CBDCRK010000047.1, read on the forward strand.
ACGTCGGCATGGTCAAGGGACTTATCCAAGCCAAGGCCGCTTTAGGTGAGTGGAAGCAATATATTGAGGAGAAACCTTGGGATCTACGTCGACCCTATATTGCCAGCAAAGCGGCTGTGGGCCTGCTTGGGCAAAAGATTATTGGTAAACCCTCTCAACCTCGCGCCTATCACTTTGCCGGTCACACACCGAGACCAGGGCAGACCTCGCATCATGCTACCCTAGTAGGAACACGTCCTGCCCAATTTGACCAACTGCCGGTAACGCCCACACCCGGCATTGGCAAGAATAGCTAAAGTAATCGATGGAAATTGATCTCAGACTTTTTGCTAGTTTACGTAAAAAGCTACCCTCTGAGGTGAGGGGGAAGGCGAGTATTCCGCTAGAAGAGGGAGCCACCATTGCTGATCTGATCAAAAAAATGGATATTCCCGAGCATCTAGCGCAAATGGTACTAGTCAATGGTAATCAGGAAAAGGAACGAACCCTTACGCTTAAGGATGGCGATGTTGTGAGTATCTTTCCCCCTGTTGCCGGGGGATAGTCTGATATCTGTGGGGAGGAAGCAGCTATGGCCTACGAGTATGTGAAATATGAGAAAAAGGGGCGGATTGCCTATGTAACCATGAACCGGCCGGAAGTGATGAACTCTGTTCACCCGCTAGCAACAGCTGAGCTCTCGCAGGTCTGGGATGATTTTATAGGGGATGAGGAGGTGTGGATAGCCATCCTCACCGGGGCCGGAGATAAAGCCTTTTCCGCTGGTAATGATCTCAAATACACCGCACAAAAGGGGTTTCCTTCTGGACCTCGACCCAAAGGAGGATTCGGTGGGCTGACAGATCGCACCGACATTTGGAAGCCCTTGATTGCAGCAGTCAATGGCTATGCTTTGGGTGGTGGATTTGAGATGGCGTTGGCTTGCGACATTATCATTGCCGCAGAGCATGCCCGCTTTGGTTTGCCTGAGCCGCGGGTGGGTCTCATGGCCGGGGCTGGGGGCGTCCATCGGCTGCCTAGGCAGATCCCTCTTAAGACGGCTATGGGTTTTATTTTGACTGGCAAACACATGACTGCTCAGGAGGCGCACCGACTAGGAATTGTTAATGAGGTTGTGCCGCTCAAGGATCTCATGCCGACGGTGGAGAAATGGGCAGGCGGGATTCTTGAATGCGCGCCGCTCTCGGTGCGGGCCAGCAAGCAAGCAGCAATGATGGGGTTGGACCTGCCGTTAGAGACAGCGCTTGCCCGCTCATACTCGATTACCCAACGGATGTTCCATTCCGAAGATGTTGTTGAAGGGCCCAGAGCGTTTGCCGAAAAGCGCAAACCACAATGGAAAGGGAAGTAGGCGGCCGAAGCCAGACTTTAGACTAAAGCCTTCTGCTTTACTCTTCTTCTCCACCCCCCTATGTGCATCCGCTGACCTGACAGCCTAAAGCTGCTGCTGTAGTACAGACCTCCTTCCTAGGATTGCCATCATCTCCGATTGTTTCCACTGGTGCCTGAATGCGACAGCCTCCTTGTGCGGCTGCTGTACAAATGGCGTGAAAGGGAGCCAGCCCTCGTTTTATCTCTCCTGAGTCACCAAGAGGACGAGGGTTGGTAACAATGTCAGTAATGATGTCTATATCAATAAATGTGGTACTACCGTCTTCATTGAGGTCGGCCCTGTGGTTAAAAGGCGCACTGATATCATAGGCTTGCTTGGCTTTTACTACTGCTAGAATATCCCCCTGATCTACCTCCCCATTGCCATCCACATCGCCCAGCCCACAAAAGTCAAACCCTGGATCTGAGAGAATATCGGCTCTAGTAGTCGAGGTATTGAGGAAAATGTTGACGTCCGCTACACTGCCACCGGCTGTAACTGAGATAAGAGTATAGGCAAAGGGATTGTCCGAGCTATCGGCTGATTCCTGTCCACACGAAGTGGGATTGGTGCCACAGCCGTTTGCTAACCCATTATAGAATTCACCAGTTTGGGGATTAGGGAAAAAGGCAAAGTCGAGGTTATTGTCAGAGCGGATGCTGGGAGTGGAACCCACAAAGTTTGTACGCACAGGGGAAGAAAACCCCCCCAAAAAAACTGGCTTAGCCTCCACCAGATACTGACCCGGGGATAAACCACTAAGTTCGAAGCGGTTCTCTTGTACTTGGCCAGTTGGACGGGGATCACTAAAACCAAGGCTGGTAAAGCCGCACTGCCCGAGAAAAAAGCGTCCGCCACCCAGGAAGTGGTTATTTAGCTGGCTTTCACACTCTAAAAAGCCTGCTTGGTCTGGCGTACTACAGCTCCCAAACAATCCTTCGAGGTCAAGAAGATTATTATCGTCAAGAAACCCATCCCCATTGTTATCAGGCTCGCCATCGTTGTCCCCATCAATGAAGATAGCGCCATTACACCGTAGGGGGGCAAAGGTAGAACCGGTGAGTTGTGACACCGCTTCCTTCAGTACCGCCTCAGGGAGGCTTTCATCAACTCGTCGAGCCGTTACCAAAACCCCCTGGGCAGGCATGGTTTGCTGTTTATCGATATCCGGCATAAACACTCTACCGCTAATGCTCCCTTTAGTGGCAAGGCTCTCCTTGCACCTCCCGCTTGCTAGGGCCTGTGCGGTGCAAGGGTAGAGGGTGGACAGAGCTATCTCATCGTCCTTTTCCAAGGTGTTCAGAGAAGAGACTCCGTCAGTATCTCTTCGCAGGAGAATCGGATACATGGTCTCTACCTCGTCCGTTCCTATTGTAGTCAACGCATCGAGGGGCCCGAGAGAGGCTGGCGGGTTCACCCTAAGGGTGACCGATGTTTGGGTCACGGCAGGGTTAAGTAGGGCAGTGTCACCATTGACGTTGCTGTGACCAAGTCCCAAGAAATGACCGAACTCGTGAACTATAAGGGCCTCAAGGAAGAGGTCTCCCAAGGGATCATCGGTTGGACTGTTTTGGGGATCTTGGTCAAAAAAAGCCCCATTGAGCACCATGAGGGCCTGCAAGATGCGAAAGGGCTCAACGGAATCGCCCGGAGTAGAAAGCAGAATCGGCCCCGAGAAACCCACAACCCCACTATCTTGGCCAAAAAACAGTGAAGTAATTGAGCCGTCTTGGTCAAAGATTACTGGGCTGGGGCAATTGACACTGTCTTGGGCGATGCAGGCAGCGTACAGCTCACATAAAAAGCTCTCTGTCTGAAACGTTCCTCCTAGCTCAGGGATGGTGCATTCGCTAAGAGTAAAGTCCTCTGCAGTGATGTCCTTCTTAAAGGGCTCCAGTACCTCAGAGGAGAGAATAGTATCTAAGTTCTCTACTCCCAGCTCTGCTGTAGGCACCTCTGTCCAACGCTTAAAGGCCTGCTCCACTATGGCCGCGGTTTGAGTGTTCTCAATCACTCCCAGATCTCCCGTCTCCACCACATAAACCGCTCGGCTGTCAAGCCAGGGCAAAGCCTGACCGTCTTCTTCGTTGAAGATTATTGGTCCACCAGCCTGGGCAGAAGCCGTAAGCATACACAGCCCTAGGACAAAACTACTTCCCCACTTGCCCACACTCTCTAAGCTCATGCTTCTTCCCTTTCCCTGCCTCTATGGTGCTGGCTGCGCTAGGATACGGATCGCCTCAACAAATTGCTCGTAGCTGGCTCTCTCTCCTGGTGCTGGCAAAGGGATAGGGGCAATCTGGGTTTTCTTGAGGGCTCGATTAGTTATAAACTTCTTTCCTGCTACTGTAGCCCTCACTACCATCTTGCCCTGAAACAAACCCACTGGAGCGGTCAGGCCCAGCTTACCGGGTCTGGCCAAGAACACTAGCATTTCTTGCCCAGAGGAATAGTTAGGCAGGCCTGGCAACGAGACAGCCGGCCCCAGGATTGGTACGGGCCGATTTTCTCGTAGCTTTGGTGTCAGCTCCACCAACCCCTGGGATATAGGGGCAATCTGTTGAAAGGTGAGGGTCTTGGCTATGTCCCCTTTAAGGACCTCGGTGACAGCAAAGCTAACAGTCAGCATTGGTATCCTATGGGCATGAAGGCTACGCCTGACTTCGAGGCAGGTGCCCACAAAGATTTTGTCGGCTTGTTGTGCCATCTCCTCCACACTAAAGGGCATGATCATGGTAGCCTGTGCATTTATGGTGAGAGCGAGGCAGGCAGCCAATATCCCAATTACCCACGCCAGTCTACTCATTATTGCCTCTCTTTTGTGTCTAACCAAAGTCGTACTCCAGCCCTGCCAAGTAGATCAGGTCTGAGCGCAGACCATCGTTGGTGGCCGGGAGGCGGAAGGTGGCACTCACAATAAGCCCGCGCCAGGGATTGAGCTTAAACCCAAAGGCGCCATCTATGAAGTTGTCCGGCAGTCCCTCTGGGTTTACCCGCCAAGTCCCACTCAGCTCTGCTATCAAAGAGAGCCAATCCTTGACCTTCCAGTCCAGGGTGGATCCATATTTGAGGGTGTTCTTTCGACTGGTCTGGGTAGTGGCCCTACCGCCACCGTTAAGGTGAAAGTTAAGACGGTTATCAAATAGATTGCGGGAGTAGAGCAGGAGAAAACTGGCCTTAAAGGCATTATCACCCAGGAAGTTGTCTTCATCACCAGTGGGAAAAGTGAGATCTATAAGTCCACCAAAGGCTCCCCAATCTCCTTCAAGGAAGCGTGCTTTACTCCGCAAGATTAGATCACCCACTCCTGAGCGGGTCTCATCAACTTTGTCTGAGAATTCTGAGGTCTCCTCCCCTGTACGGGGATCGGTGATAGTAAAAAGGGTGCCCTGGCGCAGAAGGATAAAGTCAGAGAGGTTACACTGACCCAGGGTGGCTCTCTCCGAAGTACATTGGGAGTCGGTAAGGAAGGCGGGCAGACCCTCGATGAGGGTGTTGCTCACCTGCCTTACCGTTGAGCGGGCGCGAAGGTCAATAGTGGTGACGGGCAGGAGGAAACTTAGGTCTAGCCAGCTGGTTAGCCCATAGATCGCCCAGATCGCTGCGCTGTTGGTTGTGACCTCAAGATCCAGTGTGGCTGCTACCTCCCCTGAGTCAATGATGACTCCCAAAAAGGGAGACTCGGCGAACAGACCCTCTCTGATGCGCAAATTGGAGAGGTCCTCCCCGTTATACTCATCAAAGTCTTGCCGCACATAGGCCACACCGAAGGCAAAATAACCCTTGCCCACAGTGTTCGCCCTCTCGTTGAAAATAGTGCCCAGACCAATGGACTTCCTCTCAAAGACATCAACCGCGGGGTTGTACTCATAGGCAAATCCCGCGGTTCCTGAGGGCGCGGGAACGACTGCGCTCTCGGAAATAATCTCCTCTCCCATAGCCTTGGTAACCACACTACCAATATTGCCAATTGCTAGGATAGGTTCACCAAACCTTATTGGGTCAGCCGATAGCAGTGGCCGTCCTTCAATAGCCAGAAAAAAAGGATTTGACTCGCCAAACAGAGTGCTTGCCAACTGCTCTTTAATGCTATGGGCAGAGACATGAGCAGGAAAGAAAACAACGGAGCATAAGGTCGCTATCCCCACCAGCGTTTTCTTCATTCCCTTCCTCCTAATCTGGCTCTATGTAGAGAAAAGGATTAAGCCTTTTTTCCAGTCTTTATCAGTCATTTTCTCTTCTGCCACGAAGCTGTTGTAGATAGCGGGCGCGAACCTGGAGAAGAAAGGCCATTGTCTCCGTCCACCGATAGTCGGTATAGGTATACTCAAACGGGTGAAAAGCTCCGTGGTGGAAGAGAAGGGTGACTTCGGCGTAGATGTCGTGAGAGAGGTAAATCCGGTGGGCAGAGCCTTTTGTGGAAGCCAGCACAAGCTTGTTTACATCCAAGTAGCCGGGGTCGAGGTTAATTCGGCGTTGCGTCGCTACTACTGGGATATTGGGATTAGCTGGATGGATAAAATGGAACTCAATGGCATTAGTCTGGAGTTTAATAGTGGGTAGTGCAGCTGGAGAGACAAGCCGCTGGAAAGAGAGAAACTTGCGCAGGAGTCCTTCGCCCATCTCGTTGCGGTAGTAGTGGGTTATATTCCACGGGAAGACCTCGCTCTCTAGGTCGCTCTCGCCATAATGCTCGGAAAGCTGCTTGGCTGCAGTGGCGAAGAAGTCCGGGTAAGCAGAAAGCAAGCCAACTATGAGTTTAACGGGTGGGGGGGGCGTGGGGGTACCCATTTTGTCTGATAGCTAAGGAAGCTAAGGGCTTAGGGCTCAGAGTTCAGAGCTTAGCTCTTCTTGCTCTTGACCCTCAGTTATCTTAGCCCTTGGCTCTCTTTGAGATCAAGTATACGATCAAAAATAATGGTGGCGGCTTCGTCTTTGGTCATAAGAGGAAGGGGTTCAATTTTACCGGCACGGTCAATCAAAGTCACAATGTTGGTGTCAGTGGCAAAACCAGCCCCTTCCTGAGTTACATCATTAGCAACAATAAGATCCAGATTCTTTTCGATCAGCTTCCGCTGGGCGTTAGTAATGAGATCTTCGGTCTCGGTGGCAAAACCAACCAGAAAACCATCTTCCTTATGTTTACCTAGCTCGATGGCAATGTCCGGATTACGCTCTAGCTCCAGGGTAAACGAACCACCGCCCTTTTTAATCTTCTCCATGGCCATGTGAACAGGGCGGTAATCGGCTACTGCGGCCGCCATGATGACAATAGTAGCGGCAGAATAGTATCTTGTTGTTGCTTCGTGCATCTCCAACGCTCTATCTACCCGACAAAAATTTACCCCATAGGGTGGAACGAGAGAGGTTGGACCACTGATGAGTGTAACCGTGGCTCCTCGCCGTTTGGCAATTCTGGCTAGGGCAAAGCCCATTTTGCCGGTGGAGTGGTTAGAGATGAAGCGGACAGGATCGATAGGCTCACGGTTAGGACCGGCAGTGATAAGCACGTTTTCTCCCGTTAGGTCCTTCTTAGTCAGAACGCTCTTTACTTCCTCTACAATGTCTACGGGATTAGCAAGCCGTCCTTTGCCCTCATAACCGCAGGCTAGAGGGCCTTCTCCTGGCTCAATGAGGCTATAACCAAATGATCTGAGCTTAGCTACGTTTTGCTGAAGGATAGGGTTGTCATACATGTACACGTTCATTGCCGGGGCAATGAGGACAGGAGCGGTTGTAGCCATGATGACCGTGGTGAGAAGGTCATCGGCAATACCGCTGGCAAGTTTGCCAATAATGTTTGCGGTGGCCGGAGCAATGAGAAGGGCATCAGCGCTGTCAGCTAGGCGAATGTGACCGATCTCAGACTCCTGCGTGAGGCTGAATGTGTCTGTGGCAACCGGATTCCCGGACAGGGTCTGAAAGGTAAGGGGGGTAATGAACTCCTGGGCATTCTTAGTCATAATTACTCTGACCGTAGCCCCTTCGTCGACAAGGATACGTGTAACTTCTGCTGCCTTATAACAGGCAATGCTGCCAGAGAGGGCCAAAACGATGGTTTTGCCTTTAAGCATGATTACATTCCACCTGTGCTAGACAGAGATTGGAGTCCATCCTTGTCTCTATCTCTCCTTTCTCTTCCATCCCTGTAGCGCACCGACGAGAGCAAGAAAAGCCCCAGCGATGATAATAGCGATTCCCCAGCCGTCGAGGGTGGTCTCCAAGGCAATACCTGTCCCTAGCATAATGACCATTGTGCCGAGCACTCGCTTGCCATGACCACGGGGAGATGGTGATATCTCGATAGGGTTCATGGTTTGCGTAGCGAGGTCGCCACAAAAAGGATACGATGCACCGCTGTGATGTTTGCTAACACTGCCATAGTTACTAGACAGGCAGTCAGTACCGCGTGGACGGGTAAGCATAGGAGGTGGTTAAGTATAGTGCTAAGCAAGGAGCCCCCGCCCAGGAGAAGGTAGCGCTCTGCTCGTTGCATCATTCCCACCTGACACTCTACTCCCAATCCCTCGGCTCGGGCCCGGGTGTAGCTTACCATCATAGAACCGATAAACGCCAGAACCACTGCCCAAAGCACCCAGGAATAAATAAAGAATACTCCTAGGCCCAAATAGGTAAAAAACTCCGCGTATCGATCCACCACTGAGTCGATGAATGCTCCTCGACTACTAGCTTGACCGGTGTTACGAGCCACCCCGCCATCAAGAAGATCTAAGACTCCACTCTCGAGTACCAGCCAGCCACCCAAGAAGACCGCACCGCTGCTGTAAGCAAGCCCGGCAAAGAGACTTATGCCGAGTTGGGCATAAGTAAGTAGATTAGGAGGGGTATGCCAGCGAATAAGGATATACTCAAAGGGAGAGAGCATATCTCGCAGCCATTGTCCGAAGTGATCGCGGGCAATGGGGGCAGGCTGTAGACGACGAAAGAAGCCCCTAACGCTAAGGGAAGTTGCGAAGATCAAATAAAGGAGAAAGCCTAAAGCAAGCCATGGCCAGCAGATGGCATCGGGTAAGAATTCAGCCATCAGACTTCCTGTCCTGAAGGGCTAACATAGGTCTCTAACGAAGTAAAGAGGAGGCAACTCAGATATGGTGGCAGAGGACCTTGACCTTTTCCCTTCTTTTGGCATGATGGGGCTCAGTGTGAGTCCAAAAAAAAAGACATAGTTGAATCCCTATCCTCTTTTCAGCTTCTCATCGCTTCCGAACTCCATCAGGTTGAGGAAAAGCTGACCCAACTACTTCATTCGCGAGAGCCTCTTATCACAGACATTTCACAGTACCTTATCAACGCTGGGGGCAAACGAGTCCGGCCGGCGGTAGCGCTACTTGTATTCAAGGCTTGTGGTGGTGAGGATACTCTTGACATGGTTGATGTGGCGGTGGCTCTTGAACTTATTCATTCCGCTTCACTCCTGCACGACGATATTATCGACGGTGGAGAAGTAAGGCGAGGCAGAGCCTCAGCCTTTCGCAGGTTTGGTTTGGCTGACACTTTAGTGGCTGGTGATTTTCTCTTTGGCAAGGCATTTGCGCTATGTGGTCGCTTTGAGGAAAAGGTGATCTCCTGGGCGGCGGACGCATGCATTAGTCTTACTGAAGGGGAGGTGATGCAAAGTCGATTTCGTCACAATCCACAGGTGACTGCGGACGACTATTTTGAAATTATTTCCCGTAAAACCGCGGCTCTTTTTGCCCAGGGTGCCAGGGTTGGAGCATACCTCGCTGGAGCCGGGGAACGAGTGGTCGATGCCATGGCGGAGTGTGGCTTTCGCCTTGGCATGGCTTTTCAAATTGTTGATGACCTGTTAGATGTTGAGGGCAAAGTACGTGACACCGGCAAGTCCAGGGGCATTGATCTTAGGGATGGAAATCCCTCTCTACCCGTTATCCTTGCTCTAAAGAGTGATCTACAGGTAAAGCGGATTTTTCAGAAGAAAACTCCTACACGTCGAGAGGTTATAGCTGCCTTAGAGAGAATTCGACGCTCGGGGGTACTTGAGGTTGCCCGGAGCTTTGCGGAAGAATATGTAGCCGAAGCTCTAACCTCCCTGCGCTTTCTTTCTGTCTCTCCCTACCATACTACCCTTTCGCGGCTGATCGACCAACTTGTTGACCGAACGGCTTAAACGCCCCAGGTTCGTTTTTAGCAATATAGAGTTTCTACCGCTAAAGACGAACCATCCTTGAATACCCCCCCCGATAGTGTTAATGGAAGTTTTATAGTGGGTCCGGAAACATTGTCAGACACATTCAAGAATCTTCTTGCTTCGGTACGACAACACATCGAATATCTTAAAGAATGTGGAGTGGATGGATTGTCTGTCCACTTAAAACCAGAGATGAGAAGAGCAGAACTGGCCCGTCCCCAGCTACAGGCTGCGGACCGTGAGCCATCAGGATGGAAGGCTAGGGGGACGGTGCTTTCAACCCCGGGTCTCAACTCAGAACAGGCGGATCTCCAGACTGGCCCTTTGACAAAACCTGCGGCTTCACCTAGGAGAGGTCCAGGTACGGGCAGCAATCTTTTCCTGTCTCCGGGAGTAGTCAAGGCGCAGACGCTTACGGAACTGCAGGCGGAGATTGATAATTGTCAGCTTTGCGGACTGTGCCAGAGCCGCACTCACATTGTATTTGGCGTAGGTGATCCCAAGGCAGATCTTGTTTTTGTGGGGGAGGCGCCAGGACGAGATGAAGATATAAAAGGTGAGCCCTTTGTCGGCCGGGCAGGTCAGCTCCTCACTGAGATTATTACCAAAGGTATGGGACTTCGCCGGGAGGAAGTATACATAGCTAACGTAGTCAAGTGCCGCCCGCCAGAGAACCGTAACCCAGAAACAGCCGAGATCTCTGCTTGCGAGCCCTTCCTGATAAAACAGCTTGAGTTAATCCAGCCCAAGGTTATTGTTGCGCTTGGCACATTTGCTGCGCAAACGCTCCTCAGGATCCGCACGCCGATCACGCGTATGCGTGGAGTGTGGCACAACTACCATGGGATCAAGGTGATGCCCACGTTTCACCCGGCCTATTTACTACGCAATCCGCAGGACAAAAAGATTGTATGGAAAGATATCCAGGAGGTCATGCAGGAGCTGGGTATAAGGAGAGCCGTCCAATCCCATCGAACCGGCTCCAGTCAGGCTCCCCGGCTGGGCTCAGGACCGGCTTTGAAGTTATCAGGAGGCGCATGATCAATGACAGACCAAGCAAAAGACATATATTGCGGAGGCGCTGTTCGGGGCAGGGGTAGGCCTTGGACCTTAGACCACGGATTCTTACTTATGATCTTTTTGGGGCTCATGCTTTTGAATCCCAAGACGGCCTGGGCGAGGCATGTTAATCTTATTGTTATTGATGGCACCATTAATCCAGCGGTAGCGGATTTCATTCATGAGAATATTGTCCGTACCCAGGCAGAGGGTGCATTAGCCCTGGTTATCCAGCTGGACACGCCGGGTGGGCTACTTAGCTCAACCAAGACTATTGTTAAGGACATTCTGGGTGCGCCGGTGCCGGTAATTGTTTACGTTGCTCCCAGTGGGGCCGGTGCTGGCTCGGCAGGAGTCTTTATTACCATGGCATCGCATGTCGCCGCCATGGCTCCAGGGACTAACATTGGTGCAGCTCACCCAGTAAGTGGAGGAGGACAGGATATTGAAGGGGATATGAGGGAAAAGATAGAGAACTTTACGGCCTCATTCGGCGAAACCATTGCCCAACGCCGGGGGCGTAATGTAGAGTGGGCGGAGAGGGCGGTGCGGGAGAGTGTGTCCATTACCGAGGCTGAGGCTCTGGAGAAAAATGTAATTGACCTTGTGGCTAGAGACCTCCAGGATCTCCTGCGCCAGGCTGAGGACCTTAAGGTGGAAGTGGGAAATACTGAGGTCGCTCTTGACTTTAAGGAATCTAGGACAGCAGACGGCCAAGTGCGGGTAGTGGCCATTGATATGCGGCTGAAACAGAAGGTGCTCAACGTTATCGCTGACCCCAATATTGCCTATCTATTGATGATGGCTGGAATCCTGGGCCTCTATCTAGAATTCTCCCACCCGGGGACGATCCTACCTGGGCTAGCCGGTGGCATTTGTCTCCTTTTGGCACTCACAGCTTTTCAAGTACTGCCCATTAACTACGCTGGTCTACTCCTCATTCTATTGGGAATGGGTCTGTTGCTGGCGGAGTTATTTCTCCCGTCCTTTGGTATTCTGGGAATAGGGGGCATTGTCTCCTTTGCCTTGGGATCGCTCTTTCTTTTTGATACCCCGGAATCGGATCTAGTAGTGGATCGTTCCATTATTTTTACCGTGGTAGCGTGTGTTAGTGCGGTAATGTTGATTGTGGGCAGCCTAGCAATTGGAGCTTGGCGGCGAAAATCGCTCTTGGGACAAGAGGGCATGGTGGGCGAGATAGGGGAGGTGAAAGTCCGGCTTTCTCCCCGGGGAAGGGTGTGGGTGCACGGAGAATATTGGAATGCAGAAAGTGAGGAGGAGATGGAGGCAGGGGAGCAAGTGCGAGTTGTTGGGATTGTGGGAATGGTTCTGAGGGTGAGAAGATTGGTTAGCTGATTGCCGGCGTCAGGAGGTGCCCTATGCTTAACGTGCTCGTGTTCTTTTTGTTTGTTGTGGCGTTGCTCATTAGTGGCATAAAGGTCTTACGGGAATATGAGCGGGGAGTTATCTTTCGTCTAGGCCGTTTGGTACCTTATCGTGGTCCGGGGATTATCTATGTTATACCGTTGATTGAGCGGATGCAGCGAATTGAGTTGCGTACGATTACCCTGGATATTCCCTCTCAGGATGTGGTTACCAAGGATAACATCTCAGTTAAGGTGAACGCGGTCCTCTATTTTCGTGTAGTTGAGCCCAGTAAAGCAATTGTTGAGATAGAAAACTACCTTTTTGCTACTTCTCAGCTCTCCCAGACAACACTAAGAAGCGTGTGTGGCCAGGCTGAACTAGATGAGCTGCTGGCGGAGAGAGATAAGATTAATGCCCACATCCAGGAGATCGTGGATGCCCAGACCGATCCCTGGGGGATAAAGGTAGTATTAGTAGAACTCAAGCACATTGACCTGCCCCAAGAGATGCAACGGGCCATTGCCCGGCAGGCTGAGGCAGAGCGCGAGCGGCGGGCCAAGGTGATTAATGCAGAGGGAGAATTTCAGGCGGCCCAACGTCTGGCCGATGCCTCGGAGATCATCGAACAGCACCCAGCAGCTATCCAGCTTCGTTACCTGCAGACTCTTGCCGAGGTAGCAGTGGAGAACAATTCCACCACGTTGTTTCCGGTGCCTATTGACCTACTTAGACCGCTTCTACAGCGGCGGACGACGTAAAAGTGAAGAGTGAAGAATGAAAGTTAGCAACCCATAACTGATGAATCTTCATCCTTTACTTTTTTGCTATGCGCCTTGCTGACTTTGACTACAATCTCCCTAGGGATCTTATTGCCCAGGAGCCGGCAGATAAGCGAGACAATTCCCGCCTCATGGTAGTGAGAAGGGAGAGTGGATCTCTTGCTCATCACCATTGCTCTGCACTTGCACGTTTTCTTCCAGAAAACAGTGTTCTGGTTCTTAATGACACCCGGGTTTTTCCTGCCCGCCTTAGAGGGCGGAAAGAGACGGGTGGGCAGGTTGAAGTTCTTCTCTTGCATCCCTGCAGCCAGGTTGAGGACGGGCCTTTCGAATTCTCTCAGGGCAGGAGCCAACCTGGAGAGGGCGAGGTGTGGGAGGTGATGGTCAGAGTGTCTACTCGACTAAGACGCGGTGAAAAGATAATTTTCGCTCCAGAGTTTTGGGGAGAGTGGGAGGGGGGGGTAGGCAACGGCCACTGGTATCTGAGGTTGTTTGCTCAGGAAAATCTTTTTTCTGTGCTGGAGCGGGTTGGCGAGGTCCCTCTGCCTCCATACATTAAAAGACCAGAGGGTCTTCTGGCTAAGGACTGGGATAGGTATCAGACTGTTTATGCAAAGAAAGTTGGGGCAGTGGCTGCACCGACTGCAGGTCTTCACTTTACCCCCGATTTGCTTAAGACCTTGCAGAATCAGGGAATAGAGGTTCTCTTTCTCACCCTTCATGTTGGACCGGGAACGTTTCAACCTATCCGCATCGAAGTGGTTGAAAGCCACATAATGGGAGGGGAAGGGTATGAGGTCAATGTAGAGGTTGCGGACAGGATTAGCTTGGCAAAGGTTAGCGGAAAGAAGATTATTGCTGTAGGAACCTCTACTTCTCGGGCTCTAGAGTCGGCGGGTACGCAGGATGGGTTAGTACGATCAGGCAGAGCACGGACCAATCTGTTTGTCTACCCTGGTTATACCTTTAAGATCATTGATGGACTCCTAACAAACTTTCATCCGCCTCGCTCGACCTCTCTTCTTTTAGTCTCTGCTTTTGCCGATCAGGATCTGATTCGACGGGCTTATGAGGAAGCGATTATGAGATCTTACCATTTCTATAGCTACGGAGATGCAATGCTCATTTTGTAGGGGAATCATCATTTATTTATTATGTTTTCCTTCCGTGTGTACAAACGGGATGACAGGACCCAAGCGCGCCTGGGTCAGATAGTAACCTCCCATGGTTTAATAGAGACGCCAGCTTTTATGCCGGTAGCCACCCAGGGGACGGTTAAAGGGATGACACTTAGAGAGCTGTGTGAAATTGGGGCAACTATCCTCCTGGCTAATGCGTACCACCTCTACCTCCGTCCTGGGATAGAGGTGATTACATATGCCGGTGGACTTCACCGTTTCATGAGCTGGGACGGACCTCTTCTCACTGACAGTGGGGGATATCAGATCTTTAGTCTCAAACATCTATGTAGCGTGACAGAAGAAGGGGTAGTATTTCGTTCTCACCTTGATGGCTCTATGCACTCCTGGCGACCTGAGGAAGTAATTGGTGTACAGGAAGCTTTGGGAGTAGATATTGCCATGGTGTTAGATGAGTGCCCTCCTAGTTCTGCTTCACGATCAGAGGCCGAGCGCTCATGTGCACGTACTACACGCTGGGCAAAACGGGCCTGGGCGGCTAAACGTAGAGAAACCCAGGCGCTGTTTGCCATTGTGCAGGGGGGGATTTTTCCTGATCTGCGTGTAGAGAGTACCCAAGCTCTGGTTTCTCTTGGTTTTTCGGGATATGCGGTTGGAGGCTTGAGTGTAGGAGAAGACAAGGCATTGACCTACGAGCTAGCCGGTCACACGGTTCGCTTCCTGCCCGAAGAGTCTCCGAGGTATTTGATGGGAGTAGGTACGCCTGTGGACCTACTCCATTATGTCAGTTTGGGATATGATCTCTTTGACTGTGTGTTACCTACACGGAATGGGAGAAATGGTACCCTATTTACTGCTAATGGCAAGATTAATATTCGCCGATCAGCTTACACTGCAGACCTGGGGCCGGTAGAGGATGGGTGTCTTTGTTATACCTGCCAGAATTTTTCCCGGGCCTACCTCCACCATCTGGCTGTGGCGGGAGAGATGCTTTCGGCTTCACTTAACACATTGCACAACCTCCATTTTTATTTATCGTTGATGCGGAGAATGCGCGAAGCGATTACCTTGGGAACCTTTGCCGATTTTGCCCGGTCGTTTCTTTGCGAGTATGGTGCTTAGGAGGAGGGAATATGAGAAGCATAGCCTACGCGCAAGACAGAGGGGCGGGGCCAGTCCTGAGTCAGGCCCAAGGACCGGGTCCTCTAGTGAGTTTTCTTCCGCTCATTCTGGTATTCGCTGTATTTTATTTCCTTCTCATACGTCCTCAGCAGCAGAAGGCTAAAGAACAGCGGACGATGATTGCTAACCTTAAACGAAACGACGAGGTTACCACCGCTGGGGGGGTCTATGGCCGTATTGTAGATCTAAGTGATAAGGTCGTCACCTTAGAGATTGCTCCCAATGTCAGGGTCCGGGTAGATCGTCCGCGCATCGACTCAGTAGTCAAGAAAGGAAAAGGAGGGAATACTGAAGAGCAGAAAGGGAAAGATAAGTGAGGCAATTCTATCGTAGTCTTTTGCTGACAGTTTTGATTTTGACCCTAGGAGCGCTCTTTTGTCTTACTCCATCGGCTGTTTCTTCTCTGCCTCAGTGGTGGACGAAGTACCTTCCCGTGCCCAAAATCCGGCTAGGGCTCGACCTACGTGGCGGTACTCATCTTCTTCTTAGTGTGGATCTGGAAAAGGCATTGGAGACCGCCCTTGACCAGAGTGTAGAGGAACTCCGCCGTGAGCTGCGGGAGGAAGGTATTGCCATTATTGGAGTGGAGCACAAAGACGATGTTGTACAGTTGTCCTCAGTCAGTCAGCAGAAGAGGGGAGAGGTAGAAAGAATTATTACTGACCGATTCCCCAACCTTTCTCTTGTGCCTAGAGAAAATGGGAAAAGTCAAAGGATCCGCTTAAGCTTGAGCCGTCAAGAAGAAAGACGTATACGGGAGTACGCCTTAGACCAATCTCTGGAAACAATCCGTAACCGGGTTGACCAGTTCGGGGTGGCTGAGCCCATCATCCAGCGTCAGGGTGATCGGGAAATTATTGTGCAACTGCCAGGCATACAAGATCCTGAGCGAGCTAAGAGCATTATTGGTAGAACGGCCCTCCTTGAGTTTAAACTTGTTGCCGAGGGATTTCAAGAAGAGCAGGTAAGCGAGGGTAATCTGACCGGGGACACGCAGATTCTTTATGGTACAGATACCGACCCGCTTAGCGGTGTGACCAGCCGGGTGTCATATGTACTGGAAAGGAAAACTTTGATGACTGGGGATGTAGTGGCCAATGCCCGGCCAAGGCCAGGAGCGCAGTTTGAGGGACCCTATGTAGAGCTTATGCTCAATGACCGGGGGGCAAGGGTCTTTGAAGAGATCACCAGCGATAACGTAGGACGCAGATTGGCTATTATACTGGACAATACGGTGTACTCGGCTCCGGTCATTAGAGAGCGAATTGGCGGAGGCAGAGCCTCGATCACTGGCAGATTCGACTTTAGAGAATCGCGGGATCTTGCTATTGTGCTACGAGCTGGTGCTCTTCCTGCTCCGGTCACTATTGTAGAGGAAAGAACAGTAGGTCCCTCACTAGGGCGCGACTCCATTCGCCAGGGGGTTATCTCTTTTATTGTGGGCGGAGTGTTTGTGGTGGTGTTCATGGTGGTGTACTACAAACTTGCTGGAGTGCTGGCAGACCTAGCACTGATACTAAACATGATCTACTTGCTGGCATTTCTTGCTGTTTTTGGGGCCACGCTCACTTTACCTGGAATCGCCGGTATTGTACTCACTATGGGCATGGCAGTAGATGCCAATGTTCTTATCAGCGAACGCATGCGGGAAGAGAGCCGGCTGGGCAAAGGTGCTCGGGCGGCGCTTGAGTCAGGGTATGAGAGGGCACTGCCAGCCATTCTGGACTCCAATATTACGACATTTCTCTCTGGGCTCATACTCTTTCAATTTGGAACTGGTCCAGTCAAGGGATTTGCCGTAACCCTCTGCACTGGAATCGTAAGCAGCGTAGTCACTGCCGTGGTTGTTACTAGGATCATCTACGAGTATCTGCTCTCCACCCGGCGGGTCAATGAGATCAGTGTGTAGTAGTAAACTGTTAGTACTCAGTTCTGTCAGATGAGGAAGGTGAGATGACAGGTGGTGCCCCAGCAGCTGCCACGCGCTGGCAAGTCTTCGAACCTAACCCGGATGCCCAGGCAAGGCTCTGTGCAGAGCTAATCTTGCCGCAGGGAGGGAAGCCCTCTCTGCTCTTAGCTCGTTTGCTTCTAAGACGGGGTTTCCATGATTTAGAAAGGGCCCGGAGTTTTCTCAGCCCGTCTCTCTCTCGTGGGCTTCATTCGCCGCTACTCTTTCCAGATATGGAACGGGCAGTGTCCCGTCTTGTCCAGGCACTTGAGAGAAGGGAATGCGTGTTTGTTTATGGAGACTATGATGTTGACGGTATCACTGGCAGTGCCCAGCTTCTTCTTTTCCTTCGTGAGCTAGGAGTCTCTCCAGGCTTATACATTCCTCATCGTCTAAAAGAGGGGTATGGGCTTAACGAGGGGGGGATACGGGAGATTGCAGCTCAGGGAGGAAAGGTCATTATCACTGCTGACTGTGGAGCCGCAAGCCACAAAGAGATTAGTCTTGCCCAGAGTCTAGGAATAGATGTAATTGTTTGTGATCATCACCAAGTGCCGGATATACGACCTCCGGCCCTGGCAGTGTTGAACCCAATGGAAAAAGATTGTGCCTTCTCTTTTGCGGGTCTCTCTGGGGCCGGCGTAGCCTTTTATCTGCTTATGGGCTTGCGCATGCGGCTTAGGCAGATAGGAATCCAGCCACTTCCGGACTTGCGGCGCTATCTTGACCTTGTCACCCTTGGCACCGTAGCCGATATGGTACCTTTGATAGAAGATAACCGTACGCTTGTTAGCTATGGTCTTAAGGAAATTGACAAAACAAAAAGACCAGGGATGGTTGCCCTCAAAGAGGTAAGCGGTCGACCTTACGGCAGGAAAGGAATGGAAGAGGCTTCCACTAGTTACATTGGCTTTCGTCTTGGTCCCAGGCTTAATGCTGGAGGCAGATTGGCGGACGCTAAGAGAGCAGTAGAAATGCTTACCACTGATGACGTATCCTATGCCCGGGCTCTGGCGGCTGATCTGGACCGCGAGAACAAGGAAAGGCAGACGCTAGAAGAAGAAATTTTAAATCAGGCGTTTGAGATGGCAAAGGATTTGATGGGAAAACGAAGTTTGGTACTTGCTTCTCATGATTGGCACCCAGGAGTGATTGGTATTGTTGCCACACGCTTAGTTGAGGAGTTTTGTCGGCCAACTATTCTTATTGCCCTGGATGGAGCATGGGGAAGAGGGTCGGGGAGAAGTCCTTACTCATTTCACCTCTATCAGGGGATAAGTGCTTGTCAGGAGCTTTTGGATAGCTTTGGCGGTCACCGTCAGGCTGCGGGTCTGCGTATCCGGACAGAGCGCATCTCCGAGTTTAGGGATAGATTTGAGCGGATCGTTCAGGAACGGACTAGAGAAGAGGATTTTATTCCAACAGTTGATATTGATGGAGAACTTGATCTGCAGAGACTTAGGTTGTCCTTCATAGAAGAAATGCGAATGCTTGAGCCCTATGGACAAGGAAACCCCGAACCAATTTTTCTTGCCCGAGATGTTAAAGTGCTTTCGAGCCGAGTTTTAGGGATAGAGTATTCATCCAGGAGAAAGAGCCACTTGAAACTTGCTCTGCTCCCTTCTGGGGGAGGTAAATCGTTTGAAGCCATCTGGTTTGGAATGGGGAGAAGGGATGTCCCTCGGGGGAGCTGTGTGAACATTCTTTACACCCCAGAGATTAATTTCTGGAACAGTATGACGCGGATTCAACTTCGCCTTCGCGATTTGCAGATAACAAGCGTCTAAATTCAACTGGTTACAAGTGTATTGACCATAATATGAGCCTATGTTATAGGGCAGCCACTCCAGTATTTGCCTGAGGGGATAAGAGAGATGGAAGACAGAGAGGAATTATTGTTGACAAGCCGAGAAGCAGCCGAGATTCTTGATCTGAGCCCGGACACTGTCAACGAGTTTGCCCGCAAGCAAATTCTGCCTGCTATTAAAAAGGGACGCCAGTGGCGGTTCCGTCGTCGTGATATTACTTCTTTTAAGCGATATCTAAACAAATCGTCAGACAGTGGGCTACGCCTACAACAGAGAGGGAAAGCAGCGGCTTAAGATTGCTTTAGGGAGTGTGATGTTGGTGCGGAAGGAGGAGGAGGACCGGTTTCCCCACGAGAGCAAAATCTACTCAGATTTCTCTCATCTTTACGATAGAATCTTTTCCCGATTCTTTTGTAATCGTATCACTGAGGTGCTGCACTCTCTCGACATCCAGCCTGGCGAACGAGTGCTAGAGATAGGGGTAGGTACGGGTCTATCTTTTCCTGCCTATCCTCCTCACTGCGAAGTTGTGGGGATTGACGTTGCCATGGAGATGCTAGAGCAGGCTAACCAAAAAATTTCAGAGAATGGTTGGCGGCACCTTTATGTGCGGCACATGGACGCTTTAAATCTTGACTTTCCAGATAACTCATTTGACTATGTCACCGCTTTCCATGTAGTTAGTGTGGTGCCAAGCCCGGTACGTATGATGCACGAAGCTCATCGAGTTTGTAAACCGCAGGGAACTGTAGTTATCATTAACCACTTCCGCAGTATTAAGCCTGTGATTGGTGCATTGCTCGGGCTTGTTGACCCAATCACACGTCGATTGGGGTGGAGTTCCACTCTCGGGTTAACAGATGTGTTTGACGGCGTTCCTTTCCACATAGAGAAACGATACAAAACCTCATCTCTCTCACTTTTTACTGTAGTGATTGCACGCAATCGAAAATAGGGAATAGGGTTTTTCTTCACGGGTTTAATTGTGAGCTGAATAAATAGGGGTACTATTTGACACGTGACAGGTATTCACCATTCTCAGTGTCGACCCGCACCAGGTCTCCGGGGTTGATAAAGCTAGGGACACGGATGGTAAGGCCCGTCTCCAGGGTAGCAGGTTTCATTTCATTAATAGCTGAAGCGGTTTTCATGGCGGGAGGGGTATCTTCCACCTTTAAGTCTACAGTTTTAGGCAGAGAGATACTAACCGGCTGCCCATCATAAAAATCCAGCCGTAGCCTGAGATTAGGAGTAAGGTAAAGGATATAATCTCCGAGAGTATCGCTCGACAACGCCATCTGCTCATACGTCTCTGCGTTCATGAAGTGGTAGTCCTCTCCAGACTGATATAGATACTCTACCTCCTGTTGATCAAAAGTGACGCGATCCACACGGTCTTCTGAGCGAAACTTATACTCAGTTTGTAGTCCAGTGCGCAGATTACGCAGTTTAGTTTGGACAAACCCTCTTTTATTTCCTGGGGTTACATGTATTAATTCCATAATGCGGTGTGGATCATTTTGGTGCTGAACAACCATCCCTACCCGCAGCTGAGTTGCTGGTAGAAGCATGTACTCATTCCTCCTTCTTTTTACCTATATTTTTTAACACCAGTGCGGATGTCGAGGCAAGGAGTATAGCTCTCAAGAGAGCCCGCAGAGAAAAGTTACTGTAGTTGTGATTTTCCTCCATCGGGGAGATGGTTAAAGACTGGTGAGGCGTGATGATGAACAAGGAACCATTGTCTATTATAGTTTTCGTAGATATTAGTAGCCAGGATAGTGGAACGTGAGGGACTGTCATAAGTACGAGACTCAAGGTTCTCTATGAGAACAACCCAGGCCAGAGACCCCAGAACCTCAACCCGTACGTCTGTGAGGGTGAATCTCATCTCAAAGGTGTTTGCGAAGATTCGGTCCCAGCTTGCCATAATTGGTCCCCATCCCCACAGCAGTGGCCAGCCAGGATGAACACATTTGATATGGCCAGCTTGTAACCATACCTTTTCCATCTCACTTACAGAGAGACTCTCAAAGGCACGGTAAAACGATTCGTTGGCTTTTTCAACTGTTGCTTTTTCATTCATGATCAATACTCCTTTTATTTCTAGGGCTTAGGAGCCATAAAAACAAGCAAAACGAGTCTTTCCGGTCCAGGGTTCTTTACGCCGTGCTTATAACCTGATGGTGCCAGCGCAATACTGCCCTCACTCAGCTCTTTTTCTTCTGATCCGACACATACCAATCCTGTTCCCTGAAGGACATAGTAGACTTTGTCGGAGCCTTTATGTGTATGAGAGGTTTGTTCTTGTCCAGACTCGAAACAATACACATCACAAAACATTCCCTTGGTATCGAAAAGATTAACCTTTTTCATTTTTTCTACTGCAAATGCGATATGAGAAGAAACTGTTTTAAAGACTTGCATATGGTCTTTCCTTTCCTTTTCACAGTCATCATGGTTCAACAAAAGAGGCAATCCCGGCCAGAGTCAGATCGTCGAGGGTAGGGCCAAGACCACCGGTAGTGATAAGGATATTCGGATAACAGCGAAGAAATGTTTTAACCTCATCGACAATCCACCAAGAGTTGTTACTTTAGGTAACATCACATTATCATATAGTAAATTTGTTAAGAAGTAGTGGTAAGATAAATCAAAGTCATACAGCATGGATTGGTAAAGCTGAACTTAAAATGGATATCCGGAAATCTCTGCACATGATGTGTATCCTTCGGGAATACTAGCCTGGATTCCCACGACGGATAGATGCACTAACGAAAATACAATCTTTGTGTTAGCCCCTGATTGTACTGATAGCAGCAGAGTTTGCCTAATAGTCACTTGTTGGCCACACGGTCGTATTTCCCAAGAATTTCGGCACTTTTAGGCTGGGAATCCAGGCTAGTGGAATTTGTGGTTTATGTAAAACCTATCTAATTAGCTACAGCATGCTTGTTTTCACCACCTCAAACAAGCACCCCGCTTGTCGCCTCCGGCGCCCGCGGGGTGCTTGTCCTCGGTTGGCTCATTCCAAGGGATTCGAACTCTCGGCACGATGATTAGGAAGGCTATTCTTGTCGTCGGATCGTCGTTTTGGGTTTTTTTGCCCAATCCCTCGAAACGGTAAATTTCAGGAAGGTGCGCAATATCTTCGTCCTGGACTGGATAGTCTGTCGCCCGGAGCTGGGTGAGCGCGGCGTCCATTTAAACGGTGTTCCAAGCCACGACCGCATTGGTGAGGAGGTTTAGACATTAAGCTTGGTTGGCTTGCTCCTCGTCATTCTTCCTGCTCACAGTGCCCTTGTTGGCGAAGAACAGAAAGTCCCGCAGGGCATGGATTGCCTCCCCCTTATTGAGCTGAAGATTGATACGGCGACGGTATTCTTCACTCTCCAAGTAGAGCAGGATGAAGAGGGTTTTCACAAGCCGCCCATATTCCTGTAGTGCCAGGGTCAGGGCATTATGCCGCACAGGGGCTTGGAGTTTGCTAATCAACAGAGAGGCCGTCACCCATCCGAGCTTGAGAGAGCCCGCCACGCGCAGCATATCATCCTAGCGCCGGAGGAGGAAGTTTTTGTTGATCGTGCCCTTCAGCCGTGGCGTGAGGTGTGGATACGCTTGCGGGGCGAGAATTGCATGCCGAGCAAATCGAAGCCATGTTCGTCAGTGGCCGGGATTACCTTTGTGCTATATTGCGAGAACTGATTCGAGGTCTAGTTGTAGGGTGTAGAAGGTCGAGCCTCGACCATAGCCGAAGTAGCGTGTGATCGCCGTGGCATTGCGCACTTTGCCGGTGGCCTGAGAGATCAAGAAGGGGTTGTTAGTATGGTATTTTAAAAATTAATATTTTGACTACACTCAAAATATGTTATTATCCAAAGAATAATACTAAAGTTTATCGTCTTAAAGACTAATATAAATATAAGTTTTAGTTATAAATTTTTCCGTAATTTATATTTTAGACTATAGTCTAAAATATAAATTTAATATATTTAAGAAAACACCTTAGCAGTTGGCAAAGAAAAGAAAAGAAGTTAAGATCTTATTTCTTATAAGTCAGGATCTTCTTTATAGTAGAAGACCAGGCCATCAACGGCCATATAAACGACCGGGTATTTGCTCAATAAAATAAGCCAAAATTAAAAAAGACCCGGCGAATACTTGCGGCAATAACTGACTACGAGGTTGACCTAAAAAATCCCACCAATTAGTGTCTGATGAGTTATTGATTTTACTATGTGCCCCCGTAGCTCAGAAGGATAGAGCACAGGATTCCTAATCCTGGGGCCACGTGTTCGAATCACGTCGGGGGCATAACAAAATCAATAACTGAGCCGCAATCATCAGACTTGGTCTTGTTTTTGTGGGTCACCTCGTGGTCTACTCTTACTTCGGGTCGAAAAGGCTCAACGGCAGCGGTAGAGATGGCGCTACCAAATCAGGCAGTGTAGCGGGTAAGAGGCTAAAGAGACAATGCTTAAAGTAGAGTTGCTCAGAAAAATAAGATATAATAAGGATTAAGTTTACATAATATACCTTATCAGACTTTTAATCTGATGAGCCTGAGCCAATATCTGCCGCCTTAGCTTCAATCAGAGATCCCAGAGGTGAATCAGGATAAAGACTCATAAACTCTTGGTAAACTTCTGCCGCCTTAGCAGAATCGCTGATCTCTTCGTAAAGTCGTGCCTGTCCAAGTAGTGCTTCTCCAGTGAAAAACCCACTTGAGGCAGCTGCTTGAGAATAAAAAGAGCGCGCTTCATCATAGTTACCATCATACTCACTTGCCTGAGCGAGACTCATAAGGGCAAGCTGATAAAGGTAATCATCCTCAGAGGTTGTTTTTAAAAAATCTCTATAGACCTCGATCGCCTTGGCAAAAGATTTTTGTTGAACATAACAGTGTCCTAGATAAAGAAATGCTAGTTGGCCAGAGATGGTCTTGGGCCACTTGGAGATAACTTCAGAAAACTGATCAATAGCTCTGTGATAAGCGGAATCCCGATAAGCAGATAAAGCTTGCTGAAAGGTATGGTTCGCCCGTGCGCTAGTAAAATCCCAATACCACTGCCAACCAACCATTAGGAGTAATAATCCTCCAACAAAAAGTCCGGAGCTGAGTAAAACTTTTTTATAATTCTGTAAGAGTAAGAGTGACCTTCTAGCAAAGGATATGAACTCGTCAGGCTGCCGGATTTCCTTGCGAGTTACTTTTTTGGCTGATGGCATAGGTAATGGGCCGTGACCCGTTACACCTAAACAAAGGAAGGTATATGGAAGAAAAATTAGCTACAGATTTACGGTCACATCTTATACTTAAAGTCTTCTGGAGACATTTTTTCTAAGATTTCTGACCACTTATCTCGAGATACATTGGAAAGGTTGGTCTCTTTACTATCTTCTTCTAGCTGCTGCAGCACACTGGATGCCTCCAGTACCTTTTTCGCAACATAAATAGGGCTCTTGGTTCTCAGAGCCAGGGATATAGCATCACTGGGGCGTGAGTCAATCACAACATGTCGGTCTCCGATATTGAAATAAATCAACGCATAATAGGTATTATCACGTAGGTCTGTTACCTCTACACACTCCACTACCCCTCCAGTCTCGGAAATAAAATTTCTCAAAAGATCATGAGTCATAGGACGGGCCATCTTGATGCCTTCTAGCTCTGTGGCCATGGCCGTAGCCTCAACCAGACCAATCCAGATAGGAAGGTTGAGCTTGTTCTCAGTATCTTTGAGAACCACAATGGGGGTCTTGGTAACTGGATCCAATGTCAGACCGCCTACCGTCATGCGGATAAAGTTCTCACGCTCCATACCATCCCCCTTATCCCTAGCATCACTTCAATCAATTGTACCATACCAAGCCTAAAGGTCAATCCGCGACTTCTTGTTCTCAAACAGTAACTAATCTATCGATGACGCGGTAGAGTTGGTTAAGATTACGACATTCCTCCACTAGATCGCAGTGTGGCATATAACGGTCCATCTCACTATCACCAAATCCCCAGGTAAGGCGACTCTCTGGATTCAACCAGATCAACTGCTTGGCTCGCTGACGAATCTCCCGCAGCACCCACTCGTGAGGAAGATTGTAGTTGTTACGAGCATCCCCAAGTACGAGGACCGTAGTCCGTTTGTTGATAGCTGAGAGAGAGTCACGGTGGAATGTACGGAACGCACTCCCAAAATCTGAATGGGCATACACATTGATAAGGTTGCCCCGCAAAGCCATATCAGTAGCCGCATGGATATCATTCTCCTCGAACAGCCTTGTAACCTCACCTATTTCTGAAACAAAGATAAAACTTCGAACCCTGGAGTAAAGATCTTGTAAGGAGTAAACAAACTGTAGCATAAAGCGCGATACGTTGCGCACCGAGTCGGAAACGTCACAGAGGATAATGATCTGTGGCTTCTCCTTCTTGCGCGTATCAAGCACAATGCGAAACGGTACCCCACCATACTGGAGGTTTTTCCGTAAGGTCTCTTGTAAATCAAGACGTCCCCGCTTGGCCTGCTTACGGCGAATTGAGACAATGTTCTTTAAGCGCTGCGCCAGCTTGACTACAGCTTCCCTCATACGGCGGATCTCATCCTCGGTAAGATAATAAAAACTCTTATCTGCCAGGCTGTTCATCCTCTGTTGCTCGCGTAACTGATGGTCCTTCTTCTCTAGCTCAGCACGGACATAGCTGCGAATAATATGCGAGAGATCTTGAAGACGACGGTCAAGATAAGCAAGAAACCGCTCCAACAATCTAGGATCGATTCCCGACTTCTCAAGGACATCTTTCAGCTCGGCTAGATCGCGAGTCAGGTCTCCTAGCCCTAAAGTATGGGCAAGCGAATTAGCAAACTGTCCTTCCTGAAAGGAACGCTCAATATTCTGCAGGTTGGCCTGCTCAGCCGCTTCCCGTAGCATTCGTTCCAGATGACCAGTGTTATTAGTCAGCAACGAGCGAGTGAGAGGAGAAAGATCCTTACCCATCTGTTTTAAAAGCTGTTCAAGCTGTTCAAGGAATTCTTGAAATTCTTCCTCAGACATATCCATCGCCCCTAGCGTTGAGGCGGTAGCCGACTTGATTATCTCACCCAATCCTGTGAAGTAGAGGTCAAATAGCTCTTCATACACCGGCAAGTCGACAACCCTCTTCACCAGAGTTGAGCGCAAGGCATCTTTAAAAGTTTGCCGGTCAGCAATTCCCACTAACCCTAAGGCAGAAAGGGCTTCGAGGTTTTCTGCAGGAGACACCTTGACCCCGTTCTGCCGCAGGAGATGAGTAAATTCAATAATTTTATCATCCATAATTGATCTATCATCTCACTTTTATCAGTGAAGCAGGTCTTTATCAGTCTGCTCCGCCGGAACATCATCCTTGGCCTTTTGTTTTTGCAAGTAATCCTTTAACTCTGCCTCAGCCTTGCGAATATCCCCCTCATATTTAAGAACAGAGCTAAGTGTTTCATTAACCAGTGATTCGTCCAAGCGGTGAACATTCAGCAACGTCAGAGCCTTAGCCCAATCAAGAGTCTCGCTGATACTCGGAGTTTTTTTCAGATCCAGCTTACGTACGTTTTGCACTATTGTGACCACTTCCTCAGCCAAGCGATCAATAATTCCTGGCACCTTTAGCCTGACAATCTCCAGCTCCTGCTGCCGTTCTGGAAAGTCAATATAGAGGTGAAGACAGCGCCGCTTAAGTGCGTCGGACATCTCACGAGAGTTGTTACTCGTGAGTACGACCAGAGGAATCTGATGGGCCTGGATGGTTCCCAACTCCGGCACACTGACCTGAAAATCACTCAACACTTCCAGCAAGAATGCCTCAAACTCACTATCTGACTTATCAACCTCATCAATGAGAAGGACCAGAGGCTGATCCGCCACAATGGCTCGCATCAAAGGCCGGGGCAAGAGAAAGCGATCAGAAAAAAAGACATTGTCTGCACTGGCAATACGATCTACAGCTTCTCCCAGGGTTGCCGTATCTTGCAGTGTCTCACTAATTTTCTCCTTAAGAATCTGCGTGTAAAGGAGCTGTTTGGCATACTCCCACTCATAGAGTGCTTTAGCTTCATCTAACCCTTCATAACACTGCAATCGGATAAGCTCACGATTTAAGGACCCAGCCATTACCTTCGCCAGCTCAGTCTTACCCACTCCGGCCGGTCCTTCGACCAAAATTGGCTTTTGCAAATGGCTGGCCAAGTAGACCACAGTAGCAATGCGGCGGTTGCAAATGTACTGCTGGTCACTAAATTTCTCAATCACATCTTCAATAGAACTAAACATTAGGCCTCCCAAAAAATTTTCCCTAACCTAGCACAGCAACATTAGAAAGACAATGCAAATTCAAAGTCCCGGCAAACCCTTGCAACCATGGACCACAATTCGTATAATCGTATAGCTCCTTTGCCTCAAAACCCAAAAGCCATCAACTACACAAAACATGTGCACCTTAGCCATATACTTTCAGGAAATCCCTCATTACCCGGTGGTAGTAGCCGCAAACCGCGATGAGTTGCTCAGTCGTCCATCCACTTCGCCAACCTTACTGTGGGAATCCCCATGCGTTGTAGGCGGCAAGGACCTCATTTCTGGCGGCACTTGGCTCGGGGTAAACTCAGCCGGGATGGTGGCTGGCGTGCTTAACCGTCGTTCAACCACTGCAGCTGACCCTAACAAGCGCTCGCGTGGCCGGCTCTGCCTCGAGGTACTTAAGAGGCATAATCCCGCGGAGGCGCTTGCTTTCCTGGCTACGCAACGAGCTAAAGACTATAACCCTTTTAACCTGCTTATAGCGACCGCTACCTCAGCATATGTAGGGTACAGTCTCGTCGATACTATCAGTATCCAACCCCTCTGTCCCGGCCTTCATCTTCTTACCAACTTAAACCTCAACGATCCTACCTGCCCACGGATTTATCGTTCTTACCAACGTTTTGCCCAGGCAACCCAGATATTTCATCGCTCCGATTCTCTTACCGAGTTTTTCTCTTTACTGCACACAATTCTCTCTGACCACACAGATCCACTTGACCCCCGTGACCCCATCACCAGTGGCAGCCTCTGCATCCACTCTAACGGCTATGGCACCCATTCCTCCTCTTTGCTTGCTTATACCCCTGGGGCAAAAAGCTATCGCTACCTTTTTGCCCCAGGCGCGCCTTGTACAACCTCATACCATGAGATATCCTGGCCACCTGAGAAACTCTCAATTGGCAACTCGGGGTAGCAACTCGAATCAGATAGCTTCTTATCCTTAGGTGTTTACACGAAGACCCCTTGTCGGGAGTTTTGTTGGTATTTATCCGGCGGGGGCATGACCTCAAAGGGGTGTATAAGGTTGTCCACACCTGCTGACGGATATGCCCATACAACTGGCGACGTCGTCGTTTGGGAATAAATACCACATAACACTTGCAGTTCCATCTCGAATGCGCTAACAGGTGGAAAAACCAAAAAAGGATGGCTGGCAGCTGGCTATTTACAATGGGAGCGGAAGCGTGTTCAAGATTACCAGGAAGATAGATTTTTGTTACGGTCACCAACTGCTCAACTATAAATGAATCAGCATGCCGGTGACGCTGACTGTTCATGAATCTCAGTACCCCGCCCGGCTAGCCGAGCAACTCCGTCAGGGATTACGGACACGGAAACTGCCGATAAAGTTTTTGTATGACTCCCCGGCCCAAGCGCAACGCTGGTTGACATACCATCAAGCGTATTCCCCTTCTCGGACAGAGCCCAATCTGGTAGCCCTCTATGAGCAATCGTTTGTTGCAGCCCTGCAAGCTCTGGGACGCTGTACACTCCACTATATCAGTCTAGGCTGCGGCGGCGGAAAGAAAGACGGGATGTTTTTGCACCAAGCAATGTTACGGGGTGAGGCACTGCTGTATACACCGATCGATGCGAGCACGGCGCTCGTGCTTGAGACCATGCTTCATATCCAAGATCTCTTTCCAAATATAACGAGCATGCCCCTGGTGGTCGATCTGGAAAGCGAGCCGGAGTTGGAGGCATTCCTGGAGCAGAACGAGACGATAGCAAGCCGGCGCCTGTTGTCGTGCTTCGGCATGATCCCGAACTTTGATTATCGTGCTCTCTTTTCTTACATACGACGTCTTATGCGCCCCGGCGATGTGCTGTTACTCTCCGCCAATCTCTCGCCAGGGCTGTATGTCAAAGCCAAATCACACATCCTGCCCCAATACGATAACCCCCTAGCATATGCTTGGTTCGCCGGTCTGCTTGACAGCCTGGGGATTCCAACATCGCAGATAGCTCTTACTACGTGTGGGCAACCCTTGCGCACGGATGGCCATCTGTGGCAGATTCAAACATACGCCAGATTCGTGCGACGTGTAACCTTGACGCTACACGAGGAATCGTTTGTCTTTGACGCCGGCGAAGAACTCCGCATGTTCTTTTCGAACCGCTTTACACCTCAGGTGATGCCGGAGGTCCTCGCGGCAGCCGGACTGACCATTGTCAAGACGTTTCTTTTTGACTCAGAGGAGGAAGCAATCTATCTTTGTACCTGCTCAGCCAAGATTCCAGGCGCCAGTCACTAGGAGATTGGTGCCTGAAACGTAACATGCCTGTTCGGACAAGAGATAATCCAGCGCCCCCAACACATCCTCAAACCGTCCCTTCCGCCCTGCCGGCAGGTATGTAGGGGGGCAGTCGACGCTGCGTTCCAGAAACCCCGGGGAAATCATATTGACCGTGATACCCTTCGGCATTAGGAGCTGTGCATAGCTCCGCGTCAATATATGCAACCCCAGTTTGCCAATATGATAGGGCGTAGCCATAATGTGCCCTTCAATGCGATCACACGCCGAATCTCCCAGATTGATGACGCGACTTGCAGGTCTGGAAGCCTCCAGAAGAGGCAGGGCCAGCTGGGTGAGATGAAACGCGGCGGTGCAATTCAGAGCTAGGGCATACTCCCATTGCTCGATCGTAACATGGGGTAGGCGCTCCATCACATACCAGCCCAGATTGTTGACTAGCAGGTGGAGCTCAGACGTGACGACGGTGATACGCTGAAACAGGTGTTCGCGTTCATCACGGCGGGATAGATCGGCCTGTAGGCTAAGGGCCTGGCCACCTGCAGCGGTAATCTCCGCCTGTAATGCCTCAGCATCCTGCTGGCTCGTATAGCAGTGAATAAACACGAAGTAGTGCTGACGGGCAAGATGCTGCACGATGGCCCGACCCAGTCCCTGGGCCCCAGCAGTCACAAGAGCATAGCGGTGCGTCATGGCTCGTACATATCCATCACTTGGCGGATCCGATGTACTGTACGGATCTCGTGTGAACGGATAACATGCGTACCCCCAAGAAGTGCCAGAACACTGAAAAAGGGCTCCGCTGCACGCCGTCCGTCCTCTAAAAAAATTTCTGACGCATGCGGCAAAATATTGAACGTAGGATAGCCCAGCTCGTGCAAGCGGAAACAGTGCACGAAGGTACGAAGTTGATAGTTAACGCGCAGACGACCATCCTGCAGGTTGGCATAATAAAAACCGAGGCCGGGATCGAGAAAGCACTTGGTGAGCCCCATCTGCTCTGCTATGGCAGTCAGATTATGAAAATAGCTGCTGAGACCTTCAAGCATATCGTCGTGTAACTGAAAGCTCGAGACATCCCGCACAGTTGGCCCTTGTACATAACACAGGATAACAGCCGTGTCGTAGCGCACAGCGATCTTGAACACCTCATTGTGGTACAGCATCCCGGTAAGATTCAAGACATCAGCACCAACCCTGGCACAGGATTCTAGCACTTCAGGGAGATAGCTTTCGACTGAGACCAGTATGCGGCGGGCTTTCAAGGCTTCCACCACAGGCAGCAAGCGATCCAATTGCCGTCGTATATTGGCCCTACGGGCATCTGGCAGTGTCGATTCAGCCCCGACATCGACAATGTCCGCGCCATCTTTGGAGAGCATCTCGGCGCGGGCAATCGCCTCTTCCGTAGTGGCACACACACTTTCCCGATACCATGAATCGGCGGACAGATTGATCACTCCCACCAGATACCGATAGCGATTAAAATCAAAAAAACGCTCGCCAATAGTAAACGTCCTCACTGGCTTGCCAAGCGCATCCCGATACTTTGCGAGTACATCGTTGAGAACCTGGTAATCAAGCATGGGCAGCCCTTCTTCGACACTCCCACCCCTGAGTTGCGCTCATTGCCCTCGGAGAGCCGCTGTTCGAGAGCCAGTATAACTCCGCCTTCCATACTAACCCGGCTTGGATGTAAAGTGGAAAAATCTGCCGATATTGTAGGACAAGATCTGCAAGCAGAACGCAGCTATCTACCCCTCCACTCATAAGCACACACACCCTATCCTCCTGAAAACCTTTTTTTCCATTAGTCCCTCTCAAAGCAAACAGATCTTGAGACAGAGATAAGAAAACTGCAGCCCAACGCGCGCTCTGCAGCTATCTCTGTTTCTCTTCTCCCTTCCCCCCCCGCGGAATTTCCACTGTAAAGGTGCAGCCCTGATCTGGGTTATTATAAACCCTAAGGCGGCCGCTATGGAGATCTATAATTTTTTGGGCAAACGTTAACCCTAATCCCTTTCCCTCCTCTTTGGTGGAAAAGAAGGGAGAGAAAATATTCTCTATGTTCTCAAGGGCAATACCATTCCCCTCATCTGATATGGCAATGCTCACCTTGTCCACCCCTACAGTGTCCAGCTGCACCACAACCTTCCCTCCTGGCGGCGAGGCTTCCACCGCATTGGCAATAAGGTTAAGTAAGGTCTGTTTAAGTTTTATACGATCAAACCAGCACTTATCCTCCTCTGCAGTTCTATGACATAAAACTGCTACTCCTCTAGCCGCACTCTTAGTATTAAGCTCTGTCACGGCCTCGGCAAGAACCTCACTCACTGAATGAGGGTAGAGATGCAACTCGAAGTCGCGGGAAAAGACCAGGAGGTCTGAAAGTGTAGCGTTAAGGTCTTTCACTGAGAGATCAATCTGTTGTACCTGCTGACGTACCTCATCCATTTGCTCGGTCTGTGGCACTGTAGCCAATCCCTCCTGTACCACATCGCACTGAATACCTAATAAGCCTACCTTCTGCAGGATCTGATGGGAAATGGCCGAGGACATCTGACCGATAGCCACCAGCCGTTCATTGCGTGCACGTTCAATAGCCATATCCTTGAGCTGAAGGTTCTGTCGCTCGATCTTAAAACTGCGTAGGGTCAGAGTACGCATTAAAATATGGGCAGCCCCCACGGGTAGCACGCCAACGTAGAGACCTGCCACATCAAAGAGATTTAATCCTAGGCTCATGATTACCGCGTGAGGAGAGATGAGAAAAAGACCTGTTGCTGCCAAAGAAAAAAAGCTACTAGCAAAGTCAGTACTACGGGTAAAAGGCACACCATATCGCAGCTGGTGCTGAAGCCCATAGAGGGTGGCAAACACCATCCAGCCTACCAATTCCCCTATGATTAAGCGTGTAAGCGACTCTAACTCGCCAATCTGCAAGGGAACCGACCCCCCACCTGCCCGATAGAAGAAATAACGGACAAACAGGGCAAGCAGCAGTATGGCGAGCAGCTCTAAAGCACGCCAGCTTGGATACGAGTCTAACCTAATCGTCTGCGGGGAAACGAACCATCCCCAAGCACGCAACAGACGCAATAAAGGAACCATCAGTACCAGACTAAGCACCGCCAGCGGCAAAGCAAAAAGTCCCACGGCATAGACAAGTGAAATGGCCGAAGAAAGCAACAAGAGAGGCAGAAAAAAATCGTCGGCTACCTCAACCAACAGCACCATGCCCAGGCATAGCAACGGCAAAAACGCAACATAGTGCCCCACATACCCAAGGTTAAAGGCCACCAACCCCACGCTGGCCAATAACAAACCGCACCCACCCATCAACAGTTGATTGATCGGACGCCTGGACACCCACAGTACTGGCTGGTCCGTCATTCTCGACCTGTTAGCAGACGGTCAAGCCAAGGCAACCCAGGAAAGAGGACAAAATGATACTCTGAATTGGCCGGATCAAAGTCTTGTTCTGTCAATGCTACATTCGTCTTAAGGTTCAAAAACTCATACCGCTCATACGGGTCCAGGTCACGTGGATTCGCCGGGTCTAACCAACCGTACATTTCCCCCTTTACCGGCAGGTATTGGGAAATATTCCAAAAAAGGATAATCCGAGAATAAGGATATGCTCGCCATTGGCTAACAGGAAAGAAAAACTCCAGTTCATAGCAGGGTTGACTGTCACATCGTTGTACCCCGTTAAATCGAACCCCTAAATGTTCTTTTAACCACCCCTGCAAAATTTGCCGCTGGACCCTTTCTATGAGACGGTTGAGACCAAACTCGGTGATCGGGTGATGATAGCCACGGCGGGCAAGATAGCTCTGAGAATCAAAATCTCCAATAAGAGGCACTCCCCAGCGATCTGTTCGTACCCGGATGCGTTCTTTGTTCCATCCCTCACGGTAGAGAGCCTCAAGAACTAGCGACCTATTTCCCTGCCAATTTAAGTACACGTCAAAGGGCTTACGAAACTTAAATTCCATCTGCTCTCTTCGCCTCTCCGTCCCCTGTTGCTCCTCCATAACCAATACCCCAATATAGTCGGCAATTTCTCCGTACCGCCTTTGCCAGTTATGGAAAAAACCTTGCAGATCAATTTCCGCCTCACCACGGGGAACCGCGCGAAAATCAAACTGAGGATTCTGGGGATTAAATGTTTCCTCAGGCACACCTACGTTGATCTGTAAATCGATATAAGAAATGCGCTGACGAACCTCCCCATCCACTCCACGCAACACCATCTCCACCGGTACCCCCCTCTCTAACTCAATAACAAATTGGTAGATGAAAACAGAATCATCCCGAAAAGGGATGAGGAAGGCCGGCACCTCCAACACAACTTTTTCCGCCTCCCCCGGTACTTCTTCTCTGTGAGCATCAATAAAACGGAAAACCCGATCCGACGCTGGCCGACGGGCAAGGTTGCTTAAGACAGCCAGCCATTCACGCAAGTCTTTAGTCAGGGTAATGAACGGCTCACCCACCTCAGTCGGGTGCACATTGACAGTCAGGTAACTAAACCATCCCCCCAGCTGAATGAGGAGGTTACCCTGATTCCAATCATAGCGAGTAAGCAGTTCTGTATCTTGGTAAATCCCTTCTTGCCAGCGCAGGTAAAGGGAAGCAGGCTTTTGAAAAAGAACCGCTATCACCTCGCGTTGAAGGGTGCTAGGAGTCTCCCATATCTCCTGTTGCACTATTCCACGATAGTCTAGGAGTTGGGTGTGAGCCTCAGCACAGCGGGTGAGTACCTCACGCACGAGTAACGGGTTGGCAAGCGCGGTCGTAGCCGTCAGCCCGTGCCCAAGGGAAAAGCAAGTAACAAAGAAAGCAATCCACCAAGCCGGTCTTGAGCTAGGTCTAAGCCGGTGCCGAGCCCAGTCGAAGGAGGCCTTTGCTAAACTAGATCGAAAGAGAGACCTCATCACTCTGTGCCAAGCCCCGCCTTAAGAGCTAGCACCGCCGCCTTAGTACGATCATTAACCTGAAGCTTACGAAAGATACTGGCAAGATGCATCTTGACTGTTAGCTCACTAATGAAAAGGCGCTGGCCAATCTCCCGATTATTGGCTCCTGTAGCGACTAATCTCAGCACCTCTTCCTCTCGCGAAGTAAGTGTCTGCAGCAGACGACGCACTTCTGCCATCCCTTGATCACGCTGGAATTCCTTGAGAAACTTGGTCGCTAACTCGGGGCTGAGTACTGGCTCTCCGGCAGCCACCCGGTGAAGGGTCTCAAGGATCTCCTTACTGCGGGTATTTTTGAGCAGATAGCCTGAGGCACCTGCTTTGAGCGCGCGAAAGATAAGCTCAGGGTTATCGTAGCCAGTAAGGATTACTACCTTCGTGTCCGTGTACTTGCGGCGGATAGTAGCCGTTGCAGTGATACCATCTACCTTGGGCATCTCAATGTCCATCAACACAATTGTAGGAGCACCCTTGGCAAGCACCGCCTCCACTTGCTGACCATCTTCCGCTACGCCCGCTACCTCGAACTCTGAGTGCTTCTTAAAAAGCTGCAACAACCCTTCAAGAAAAAGTGGGTGGTCATCAACAATCACAAGCGAGATTTTATTCATATTTTCCTCACCAGTGGGCTCCCACCCGTCTTTGTGGTATTTTGTTTGGCCCGAAACTACACACCAAAGATTCCTCATAAGTCATGATCACCCATACCCAATCATTTCATTTATATTCCAAGGGTACCGGCACCCGACCACGCTGTTTACGGGTCAGGCGCAGCAACACCTTCATAGAATTCTCAAATTCCTCCATCGACCGAACCTCAAGCACACCCTCATCCACCAGGGCATCAAATATCTCTTCCCCTTTCTTACTGCGTACAATAGTGATAGTCCAATCCATTGCCCCTACTCCTCCACAGGAGATGTCGGCTAGCTCCGCGGAAAAATCGCCGCAGTGATGGCACTCTGGACGCGCATATTCCTGTGCATCCTTAAGACTCATTTCTACTAACTCACCGTCTTTCTTGTAGATGAGCACCTTTCCCTTAACATTAAATTTCTGAACCTCAGAGAGAGGAACTTTAGCTTCTCCCTGGATCTTATCCACCATTAGCCCTTCATAAGTAAACACCTCTGTGCACAATAAACCTATATTCAAAGCAATCCTGTCGACATATCCCTTAAGGAACTTACGCTGGCGCTCCATGTGCTTATCCTTTTTGCGACCGTTGTCGATAAAACCAGGATCAATCACCTCAAGTTTACGCATAGGGGTGATCTGGCAAGGCACCCCAACGAAGGCTACCCTGGTAAGCCCTTTCTCCTCAGCCTGTGCAAGAGCTAGGTTATTCGGGCAGTAGGTATACCACGAGCTGGCACTGTTGAGTATTTCGTCCTCCGTCGTTACCACCTTTGGTACCGGGCTACAGGGTCTCTCGGAGTCCGCCACTGACACCACTGCCCCATCAATAAGACCACGACGCAAAGCCCAAGCCAGGATTGCGGTAACCACTCCTCCATCCTGGCAGCGTCTTAGGATCTCCGGGTCTTTGCAACGGGCCGCTACTACCCGTCGATACCTGCCAAAAGCCCCCTCGTAAAAAAGCTCAGAACCAAACACCTGTTCGGCCAGATGCTGCTCGCGGGGGTAGAGGCGTGGACAGGACTGTGCACAAACATCACAACCAATCCCTTCTGAGATTCCACAATAATCAGGAGGGGCTGTAGCTTTAGCCACCTGCTTAGGTTTTCCCTCTACATAATCGATCACGTTATGCGGACATACCAGCACGCAAGAGCCGCACTCACAACAGCTCCCGTAAAAAACTACCTCATTCATCATCTGCTTAAATGTGGGCAAGTTCACCATCAAACCTCCAGTCATTCATAGACTCAGGCATTCGATTCTTTTCTCAAAGGAAAATACGAGTTTCACCAAGCCTCGTCAATCACAACAGTCAATGCGCGTGAACACACGCATTGACTAAGCCAATTGAATTGAGGCTTATAGCGATTTTCAATGGGTGATGGCGCCTCATCCAGAGCCTCTCTAGTCCTTGCGGCCAAAGCCCGCAGGAAGGCTTTGAGTTTAGCCCAACACAGCTCAAGGGGAGAAAAATCCGCTGAGTAAGGCGAACAAGTACACCACCCCTGCCCCCGCCTTCTCAATGGCTTTCTCAATCCCGTGCACCTTATGGGCTTTAAGATTATCCATGACCACCCCCTGGCCAAGCTTGAGATGAGGGGCCAGCACTTTATCGACATAAATGCCAAAGACTTCCCCATCGACTCCTCCCTCTACCGTCATCACTGCCTTTATCCCCTCTACTTCTACTGACCACGGTTAAGGGGCTTGGCGGCATAGGCCCTGTGGCCCTTGGGGCCCCTGGCATAAAGATGATCCAGGGACACATTGCTGCCCATCTCATCGATAAAGATCAACTGCTCGGGATCTATCTCAGCCACCTTCTGGCGGTACTGCCTGCGTTCTTGTTGTACCTCGGGTCGCTCTTGTTCGGCGGCGTGAAAAGTTTTTTTCCGCGTCCATTTTAGTTTTTGCAGCGCTGGGCACATAGTGGTTGGACTGACCCTAACTCCCTCCTTTTTTACCAACTCCTCACAACGTCTAGAATCCATCTTAGCTGGGGCTCTCCCACCATGGGGCTTAGGCCCTTGTGCCATCACGCCCATACTGCTGCCACAACCTCTGCACTCAGCTCAAGCTCACCCCCAAAAGCCGTACCAGTTGCCTCTGGGATCCTTGAGCGTTTTCGTAGGCCTGCACCAAGCTAAAACGCAAGTCCGTGCAGTAGGCTTTCCTCTCTTCTCCCCCTCTCTGTACTTAACTCAATCGCGATTCGCTATAAGCTCAATTATTGAACTAACATCATGAGAAAATCGTCGATTTCACTCTCAGCTCTCGTTAGCCGCTTGAAGCGTACCAGCAAGCCGTTCTAAGCGAGTGTTCGTCAAAATGGAGGCGAGGAGGACCACTCCGCGAGCGCCGCAGGCGGCAAGCGGAGTGGTCCTCAGAGGCGAAGCAAAAAACTTGACGAAATAATTACAGTTTACTACCCTAAGAAATAGTCAAAACACACAAAAAATAAAGATGGTTCCTTGAATATAAGTTTGAAATTATATCAATATCAATAATACATATATATTTTAGAAGTAATTTTAAAGGTTATCCACAGATATTTTCTATAAATTTTAGATAATATTTACTAAAAAAAAGATATAATAAGTATATTAAAATAACAATTAAAAATTTAGCTAAATAAACAGTAATTATAAAGATCATTAGAAACAAGAGTGTACAATGAATCTTATTTATATCCAGTGATCTTAATTTATAGCGGTAAAGATGAAAATAAATTAGCTATCTAAACAAGCCTATACATAAACACTAACAGGATCAAAAACTTAATTACACTAAAATATTACTATTTTTTCTTTTAAAAATATAATTAATTGCTGTATTCACAAGAGAAATTTAAGAGTAATATTACAATGGAGGTTAATATGGCTAATATAAATGAAGACGAGATGGTTACGAATAAAACTTTACGACAAAAGAGCCCAAACGCACCTGCCTATAGCCTGAAGGAGTGCGTTGAAGACACCCAAAAAATCTTCTGGGAGGAAAATCAAGTCCCAGTGAGTCGAGAATCTATAGCTGAACATCTCGGGCTGGCAGCACATTCTGGTCCTTTTAATCGTAAGCTAAGCAGTCTCCGACAGTACGGATTGCTTGAACCCGTAGGGAAAGACTTGCGGGTTAGCGGACTTTTCCTACGAATTGATCATTCAGAAGATGAGGTAGAGCAACATCGAGCTCTTCGTGAGTCCTTAAGCCGTCCCACTATTTTTCAGGGTCTTCTTGCACAATACGATAGCAGCGGACTGCCTTCAGAAATGAATCTTACTAATCACCTCATTCTCAAGCATAAATTCACCAAGAAAAACGCTGAAGTCGTAGCCAAAGCATTCCTCGAATCAGTCCGATTTAGCGGCCTATTCAATAGCTCGGGAACCTCCCCTGTTCAGTCTGAAGAAGTTTCTCTCCAAAAATCTAACCAGAAAGTAATCTCTACCGCTGAAGAGTCCCCACTTGAGACGACACCGCATTCGACTGAATCTTTAAGAAACTGCCGACAGGAAATCCCTCTTGGCATAGGACGCAGGGTGATTCTTGATATACCCGAAGACATTACCCATGAGGAATTGACTAAAGTCATCCGTGTACTCAAAGCCCTCTCTGAAACCTAAATCGTAACCTTCACATATAAGCTTCTTTGCCTAGACAGCTCCTTACCCATCAGGTATCCTATTGCGGGTGAACTCAAAGACTACCTCTGTTAGCAGGAAACCAAAAGTTCTTGGACGTCTCTTTTTCGGCTACTTTTTCCATCTTCTCTTAGGCTTTCTCAGCCTTGCACAATGGGGTTGCTTGGCCTGGGCGTTAACAGTGCTGGCTAACCCAGCCGTGCAACTAAGCCTTCTTTGGCACATTATCTCTCCTCTATTTTTATACTCAATTAACCTTTTCCTCGTTACCTTTCTCTTCCGTATTTCCTCTCTACCTGCCACTCTGCAGCTGTCTCTACGGCTGTACTTTGCTTGGGGGTTTGTCTCAATGTTTGGCTTCCTCTTTATTCTGATAACCAGCGGGATGTGGGGAAGTCTATGGCTGATATGCCAGACTATAGGAGTAGCCCTGGCCGGAGTACAGAGCGAAATCAGTACGGCTAGCATCTTCCTCTGGCAGAGTTTTCGTTGGGTTACAATCACGGGTATGAGTTTAATTCTTCCTGCTTTCTTATATGGTTATACCCTAGGACAAAAAAAATTGCATATAACACGTCTCAACCTTCCTCTATATCATTTGCCTCTGCAGCTATCCGGGCTGACGCTTGCTCATATCAGTGATCTTCATATCGGCACCAATCTGGGTACAGAAGCACTACGTAACTATATTGATCGCGTTAACACATTGAATCCGGACATAATTGTCATTACTGGCGATATATTCGATTCTCGGCAATCGGATATTTCTCAGTGCGCTCCTATCTTGGGAGAACTAAGGGCTCATTACGGCGTCTTTGCCGTCCTCGGCAACCACGACTTTTATGCTGGTGCTACGGCAGTGGAGGAAGGACTGAAACGTTACACTGGCATTACGCTCCTACGCAATCACCATGTAATCCTTGACATCAATGGCTATCCTCTACACCTGCTGGGCGTAGACGACCTTGCCTACGACTGGGCTAGAGGTCTTGAATCACATCCGATTTTCTCTCAGTTGATATCTACAATCCCCCCTGAGCAACCGAGTATCCTGCTCTCGCACCGTCCCGATCTATTTGTACAAGCTTCAAGATCAGGCATCGGAT
Source organism: uncultured Binatia bacterium (SeqCode) (assembly GCA_965220955.1). Taxonomy (GTDB): domain Bacteria; phylum Desulfobacterota; class Binatia; order Bin18; family CBDCRK01; genus CBDCRK01. The sequence continues at coordinate 147,244 of CBDCRK010000047.1, forward strand.
TAACCCTCTCCGGTCACACCCATGGTGGGCAAATCGCCTTTCCCCGCTTATGGGGTAAACGTAACCTCAACTTAGCCTGTTTTATCACCGCCTTTGACCGAGGTCTCTATGAATGGGAAGGCGTTTTCCTCTACGTTAGCTGCGGGCTAGGAGTAACCGGTCAACGTGTACGTCTTTTTACTCCGCGTGAGATTGCCCTCATCACCTTATCAACGAACTAAACATCATCCCCATACGGTTAATAGCTCACTACCCGACCTGGGCAAAGACTATACCGAAGGCAGGGGGAGGAAAAGGAAGGCTTAGTACCTCCCCTTTTCCGGCTCATCTACTTCTTTATTTCCAGGGCTAGTTAAATTGAGGTCGAACAGGTAGGCAGGAACAGAAAATAGCAAGAAAAGCTGTAGGCTCTGAGTCGAACGAGACTCATTTTTTTCCGCGCGGCTTCATCTCAATATCAGGTGGCGGATGATCAGGAAGCCGCCAGCGAATGTAGGGGCGGTCTTTGAGCTCGTGATAGGCATTGGCCTGCTCAATGGCCTTGCTAAAAGCCTCCTCAAGAGTATAAAAATCCTGGTTATCAATAGCCTTACCTACCGGTGCCCAATCCTCAGTCATGAATTGCTGGAGAGCATCCTCATGCTTAGGACGGGTAAAAGAACCTAGCTCCATCAGTTCTTGGATTTCCTTCCATTGGAACTTGGCTAACTCCCAGTGGCCCTCTTTAGCGGCATAGTACAGCTTCCAAGTCCGATCTCCGACCTCTGGCATAATACGGGCAAGCCCCGGTTGAATAACCGCTACCTCTTCAAGCGTCATCTCCCGATGGCCACTCCAAACCCCAACTTCGGCCAGCACTTCTTTTATTTTCTCCTTGAGTTCATCATCAGTCATGGGTCAACTCCTTTATAGGGTTACATTGCCGGGCTTATACCATGGCGATAAGGGTGAGGCAAGGTAGCTAACATCTGAAGATCAGCCCCGGAAAATGCCTACACTATCAAACCCTCGCTGCGCTCCCCTACCCTACTGCGTCAAGCCCTCGCCTAGCAATGATCTCACGCATAATCTCAGAAGTTCCCCCACCAATGGGACTCAAACGGATATCTCGAAAGAATCGCTCAATGGGGAACTCCTGCATATAGCCATACCCACCATGGAACTGAACACATTCGTAGGCAATACGGTTGGCTACCTCCGACGCAAAAAGCTTCGCCATAGAGACCGGTACTTCGCAGTTGGCTCCTTGCTGCAGAAGGTCGGCAGAGTAATAGGACAATTGTCTGGCGGCCTCCAGCTCAGTAGCTAAGTCGGCCATACGGTGACGAACTACTTGATGATCAAAGACCCGGCTACCAAAAGTTTGCCGTTCTTTGGTGTAGCGCAGTGTCTCGTCCAGAGCCTGCTGAGCACTGCTGACTGCCATCACTGCCGCAATAAGTCGCTCGTCCTGAAAATTACGCATGATGTAGTAAAAGCCCTTGCCCTCCTCGCCAATCAAGTGATCCCGAGGCACCCGCACATCCTCAAACACCAACTCACCAGTGTCTGAGCTGTGATTGCCAAGCTTGGCAAGTTTCTTGGCTACCCGAAACCCCGGAGTATCTTTCTCCACCGCAATAAGAGAAATTCCCCGGTGTCCGGCATCCCTTTGCGTCTTAGCCGCTACACAAAAGACATCTCCATGAATAGAGTTGGTAATAAAGATCTTACCACCATTGATGACATAAGTGTCCCCGTCCTTAACCGCGGAAGTCTGAATACCGGCCACATCAGAGCCCGCAGCTGGCTCGCTCACCGCAATAGCACAAACTTTCTCTCCGGTAATCATAGGGACCAGATACTTCTGTCTTTGCTCTTCGCTGCCATAGCGAGCAATGTAGGTAGAGGACATATCGGTGTGGACCAACACACTCATGGGCATTCCCATCGCCCCACAGCGGCACATCTCCTCAGCAAAAGCAATTGTCATCCAGATGTCCCCTTCACTTCCTCCGTACTTCTCTGGACAACGAATACCCAGAAAACCTAGCTCCCCCATGCGTTGGTAGAGCTCCTTGGGAAAGAGCCCCTCTGCCTCCCATTGGTCAATGTAGGGAGAGACCTCCTTGCTAACAAAATTCTTCACTTGTTCACGGAAGATCTCGTGCTCCTCAGTAAAATAGCGGTACATAACGTTGGCCATTCTGGAATGAACCTCCTTCTTCCTTGGAAGTAAGATATCAGAACAGCCGTATGACAATGGCACAGGCTTGTCAAGATTCTCTAAAAATGGAAGTCAATCCTATCTTGGCAATCCCATTCGGTTCATGATGTTATTTCGCTGGATAGCCGATGAACCACCGGCAATCGGATAAAGAAGTACATCGCGCAAGTAGCGCTGCACATCATACTCCATGGCATAGCCATAGGCACCCAGGATCTTTTGCGCGTTAAAGGCAACTTGGGTTGCTGCCTCAGCAACAAAGAGCTTGGTCATGGAAGTTTCTACAGAGCAGGGCCGTTCCTCCTGGACAAGCTGCGCACAGTGATAAACCATAAGCCGGGAGGCAAAAAGCTCCGTGGCCATGTCTGCCAGCATATGGCGAATGGACTGAAAGGTACAGATCGGCTTGCCAAACTGCTTCCGTTCCTGAGAATATTGATAGGCATCATCGTAGGCCGCCTGCCCCATTCCCAGGCAGAGGGCCGAAACCTCGATTTTCTCCACATCAAGGGCTGAGCCGGCAAGCTGCAGCCAGCCTTGGTTCACCATCCCCATACCACCCACAAGGTTTTTCTTTGGTACCCTAACACTGTCAAAAGTAACATCGGTGGTCTGCAAACCATGGTTGCCCATCTTTCTAATAGGTTCAACAGTAACGCCCGGAGACTTAGGGTCAATGAGCAAAAGGCTTAGGTTTTTATAGCGCGGAGCCTGTCGGTCGGTACGCAGAACCGTAAATATATAGTCAGCGACTTCTGCCCCTGTACACCAGCGCTTGGCCCCATTAACAACAAAGTTGTCACCCTCCAGCTCAGCATAGGTTTCCACCGAGGCAAGATCAGCCCCCACATTAGGCTCGCTCAAGCCATAGGCAAAGAACATTTCCCCGGCAGCCAGCTGGGGCAAAAGCTCTCGTTTTTGTTCTTCGCTTGCCGATTCATGGATGTTCACAGCCCCATAGAAGGCCGACATAATGTAGGCAACCGCTACCACTAGGCAGCGACGAGCGATCTCTTCAATCGTAACAATAGCGGCCGGAATGTCCCGCCCGACTCCGCCATAATCCTCTGGCACGGTCAGGCCAAAGACACCCAGCTCCCGCAGTTTCTCTACAACATGACGCGGATAATAGTCCTCTTCATCCCACTGCCTAACTTTCTCTCGTGGGCATTCCCGCTCAAGAAAACGGCGCAGGCTCTCCCGTAACATCTCCCGCTCTCTGGGCTCGGGCACATACATCATTAAATCCTCCTTTTTCCAACTAACTATAGCTGTTTGTCGGTAGGCAGCAACACCTATTCGTGTTGAGTCGAAGCACGAACTGCCAATAGCACGATTGAATAACGATCTGGTCTTAAACTAAATCATTCTCCATAAGATTGGTACGCTAGGGCATGGCGGCAAAGGTATTTACCGCCATGCCCCTCCGTCATTCCCGCGCAAGCGGGAATCTAGGAACAACCCAGACAAGCAGCAGATGGCTATCTTACAGCTAGGGAGCTAACGTTTTTTTGTCACGAGGAGGAAAAGGGAATAGAGAACAAGCAGGAGAACAACCCATAAAGATTTCCGAGGTGATGGCACAAACGATTGCCTGACTCCAGCGTGGGGGTCGGGTGCCCTATAGGGCTCTGAAGCGAGAGTCCGAGCTCGATAGTGTCGAGGAGGATGGCCGCGGCCTGATCTGGACCGGGGCAAGTTACCCAGCCTCGGCCCCAGTCGGAGAGCAAGAGTGTGTTGCTTCATACTCTTCTTCTCAATCGAGCACAGAACAAGCTTCAACTCTTCAACCCATTCCAAGCGAGAGACCGTCAGCCATCCAAGCAAACCAGACAATGCAGGCTGACCTACAAGCCAGTCTGCAGGAAATGCCGTAGGGGAGCGCCGCCAGCTCACAGGCATGTTCTGTGACTTGGTCGGCTCGACCGCTCTTCCGCAACAACTTGATTCTGAAGAGCTACGCGAGATTGTCGGGGCGATTCCTGAATCGCCCTTGCTGAATGCACGGTTACCGCACCCCCTCCAGATACGCATTGGGATACACACAGGCTAGATGGTGTTAGGAGAGACGGGGCGAGGAAGAAGATACGAACAACTGGCTTTGGGAGAAACCCCTAACCTAGCCTCTCGGGTACAGGGGATAATAGTGGAGCCGGATGCAGTAATCATTAGCCCAGCAACATAGGGGAACCGTCTTTCGGGGCTGGGCGCTGACAGAACAGGGACAAGGAGAGGAAGACATTGCCCGGATGCGTCTAAGAAATCAGGTGGTCAGTTTCTTCTGCTCCCGGCAGGTTCAAATCACAGACTGCAACGTCTGCGCCTCTTTTGGCTAGCTCTACCACGGTGGCCCGGCCAATGCCAGAGCCACCACCGGTGATAAAGACAATTTTTTCTTCGACTCCAGGCACAACGCCGTAATCTCAGGCCTCAGCCAGACACTCTGATACTCGCTGCCGAAGCTTGCCGTCGTCAACATCAATGGTCAACTGGCCTGAGCCATCAACCGTATAGCGAGCCTGTTTGTGAAACTCCATGGCCACTTGAGAGATAATCTCCCGCGTATTTGCCTGATTCCCATCAAAACCAGTGATCTCCTGCTCACAGCTAACCTTGATTCTATCCACAATCCTTTTATGCTTCTCAATCGAAAACATAGCGTTACCAATCACACACTGCCCGTATTGATGCACTTCCCATTTGCGCCCTTCTCGCTCCCATTCCAGAATACGCTTGGGCGGCATAGGAAATTGACTGAGTTGGTCACGGATCCACAGATCCTCCGGATCAGGCTCCTCGTTGCAGAACATAAGGCTAATACGCTCCATACCGTCAGGCTTAAGCTCGGTCTCGATTCTCATAAGACACCTCTAGATCAGCACGGCGGAATCCTTTAATAGTTTTTCTCCTGTAGGGATAGACCCCTGGGGTGGGCAGGCATGGGGGAAGCTACCCCTACGTAACATCACAAAGCCAACGGATTACTTATGCCGCTAGGCACTAGGCCTCGGCACGCAGCTCAACTACGTTGCCATCCGGGTCTTTGAGAAAGAGCACCGGCTTGGCCTTCATGCTAGGAGGTGGAGTAAGTTCCTGAAACTTAACCCGTCTCCGCTTCAACTCTTTTTTGGCTGCTTCCATGTCTTCGACCTGGATAGCAATATGCGAGCCTACGGCTGGTAGCTTCTTTCCCTGTTTCTTATCCCGCTGTCCGATAATATGGACCTGCACCCCTTTCCACTCGTACCACATACCCGGTATGCCCGGAATGTTTGGGCGCGGGATTTCTTTGAGACCAAGAATATCCCCATAGAATCTTTTGGCCTTCTTGACATCAGTCACAGGAACGCCCGTATGCCGAATCGCCTTGAGTTTAATCATAACTCCCTCCCTTCAGAGATAAAGATAACGTTTCTGCCTACTCCTTAAGAAAGTCTCTAATAACCTGAACAAATGTTTCTTGCCTCTCCAGCATGGGGATATGGGCCGCTTCCTTTAGCACTATTAAGCGTGATCCAGAAATTGCTTTAAGAAACGCCTCCCCATACACCGGTGGGACAAGCTTATCTGACTCGCCCCACAGCAGCAGCGTGGGCACCCTAACGCGGTGAATGCGCTTTTTCAACCCTTTGTCCGGAATGGGCCACATAAACTTACCCGCGGTGGCCATGGCCTTGTGCATTTCCAGCATCATCTCCGGAGCCTGAAATTGGGCAAGCATCATCTGGCCCAGTGGACCGGCGGGGTCGTGTAGAGCCACTTTAAGCAATTCCTCTGGCGTCATGGTAAAGATGTCGGGAATGGGGGCTTGATCAAGCCACAGACCAACCGCACTCACCAGTACTAAACGGTTGAGCCGATAAGGGGCAAGAGAGGCAATCTCTGCCGCCAGCATCCCACCCATCGAGTGACCGAGCACGTGCGGGTTTTCAATGCCCAGTTCATCGAGAAAGTCCAAATAATAGAGGGCCAGATCAATAACGTCATCAAGGTGCTCAATGCCCTCGGCCGTGGCGAACCCGGGGTGAACAGGAGCATAGACGGTAAAGTCTTTTGCCAATTCATCCAGGAATGGCGCGCCAACCATAGGCCCACCGGCTCCGTGTAAAAACAGCAACGACTCGCCCCCTCCCCCCCACTGCATGCTGGTGGAGAACTTTCCGTTCCTAATTGATACCCTTAACTCCTCCATGACGGCTCGCCCCCTATTAGCATAAAGTCCAGCTTTGTTTACAGCCCGGCGGCTTTGGAACGTTGTTCAAAGGAAAGCGGACGAGGTGACCAACGATCTTCCCAATCCTGCCACAAATCCTTGAGATATGGCATGACCTCCTTGGCGAATAGATAGGTGTTCTTTTGGACTTTCTCGCGCGGCATATTACCAAACTGGCACAGTGCCATAACATGCCCTACATTCATGTCTTTGAGCGCTTCCCGCAGCCGCTCACGCACCGTGGCCGGGCTGCCAGCAATAATGTAACCCTCATCAACAAAGTCCTTCCAACCGAGATCCTGAAGAAACTCAAAGCTAAAAGCAAACTTCATTGCTTTGATGGTCTTGAGGGTCATATACCCGGGAGCTGCGGCAAAGGCGTTGGGGACATGCAGGCAACGGTGGTAGAAGTATGAGGCGTGCTCCGCATAGTCTGCCTCTGCCTGAGCATCGCTATCAGATATAGCAACCAGCTGGAGATAGCCAGCACGATAAGGGTTGGCATCTCGCCCCGCACGCTCAATCGCATCCCAATACCCTTTCATAGTTTCCATTGCCGGTTTGTAACCAAAATAGCTTAGGAAGGCATACATATAGTCATGTTCCGCTACCCAATCCCAGGTCTCCACACTGCCACCACCAGGAATCCAGACAGGTGGATGGGGCTTTTGCATAGGCCGTGGCCATACATTCACATAGCGGAGCTGGTTATACTTACCGTTGAAGAGAAAAGGCTCAGGTGTGGTCCAAGCTTTAATAATCAGGTCATGGGCCTCTCTATACTTCTCACGTAGAGTGATCGGCACGTTGCCATAAGCAAAGTTGGTATCCATCGAAGTTCCAACAGGAAAGCCAGCAACAAAACGACCTCCGCTGATAACGTCCAGCATGGCCATCTCTTCAGCCACGCGTAGCGGCGGATTATAAAGGGCAATACTGTTCCCCAACACTATCAACGCGGCATTCTGCGTACGACGGGCCAAGCAGGCCAGAATGATATTGGGCGAGGGCATGAGTCCGTAGGCATTCGAGTGGTGCTCATTAACAACCACACCGTCAAACCCCATACGGTCGGCGTATTCAAGCTGGTCGAGATACTCGTTATAGATCTCATGGCCCTTGACAGGATCGTATAGCTCACTGGGGACGTCCACCCAGACACTATGATATTTCTTCTGGAAATCTTCGGGTAAATATTTATAGGGCATTAGATGGAACCAGTGAGTCTTCACTATCCTTCCTCCTTCATTCTACAGCACCGTATTCTCCAACGGGCTAGCAGATCTGCTGCCAATAGGCTTGTTCTGGTTTATTACCAGCCCCAGCCAGAAACAGCAAGTCCCATAATCAGGCTTTAAGTACTACTTCCTCTTAATAACTGGCCAGGGTCGTTGCCGGCATGCTGGCCTTCTTTGACCAAGACACTACCGTTGACAATAGTGTAAGGCATTCCCTCAGACTGTTGAAAGAGGCGTGGAACATTGCCAGGAAGATCGTTAACCGTGTAAAGATCCAAGGGTTTGATGGTATCCGCGGCTGGATGAACCCTAGACTTGGAAGGTGGGTTACCGAGATGCCATTGGAGGTAGCCATTGCCGAGCCTTGTTCCATACCGGCCGCAGAATTTCTTCCCGGCCGGATTCTTAAAACTGCAGCTGGGGTATTGTTTGAAAGTCCCTTCACCCCGGACCACTCCCTTACCGGGAGAGGGAGAAGAAGTTTCTATCAGTATTAGTCTGCCGCTACGGCTGGCTCCGTTTGGTTTTGTCGCAGCTTTACTGTTTCTTGCCAGTCCACAGTTAGGCTCTGAGAATCAATCACCACGCCATACTGATCCCTTGCCCCTTTGAGGCTTAGTTTTTCATCAAGCACGTCGGCAAGTACCTTCTCTGGATCACGCTCCCGGGGATTTCCATGACCTCCAGAGCCGGAAACCACATGATACACACTATCACCAGGCTTGACTTCGAGATGCATGTGAGCTTTGCGTGGCAACTCCAGGTGATCCGTCCCTGGGTTCATAATGTTGGCCGATAAGGCTCCGGGTTGACCGCCAGCCATACCCTCAGAGGCACGCGACAGACGGTTAGTACGGACCATAATCTTGCCTGGCTGCAGGAAACGCCACTGTTTGTAGATAGACAAAGAACCACGGTTCTTACCCGCTCCACCAGTGTCGGGTACATAGCCAAAGCCATCGATTACCAGAGGGTACTCACGCTCTAAGAGCTCAGCGGGAACCGTGCCATAAGAGCCGAATGACATAGGAGCTACACCATCAATGCCATCTTTTACCGGCCGACCGCCCCAGCCGCCAAAGAAGATATCCATAACTACAAAAGGCTTGCCATCTTCTTTCTGGCCGGTCAAATGAAGCACGTCCCCTCCCTCTCCCGGGACCGGCACTTTCTCCGGTAGGGCCTTGGCCAGAGCACGGAAGAGTATGTCAAATACCCGGAAGAAAAGCGGTGCCCGGCCGCCTACGGCTGCAGGGAAGCGTGGGTTCACCAACGTTCCCTCAGGAGCAATAACGTGAATCGGCCTGATAAAACCAACGTTGGTCAGGACTTCTGGGCTAACAATGCTCTTGACTGCGCCGTAGACAGAGGCTTTGGTCATGCTGAGAGGTAGATTGATTGCTCCTCTGGCTTGAGCAGCGGTGCCGGTAAAATCGGCGGTTAGGGAGTCTCCCTCAGCCCTGAGTGTGAGCTTTAAAGGCAAGGCTACCCCCTCAGTACCCAGGCCGTCTTCCTCAAAGGTATCATTGTATATGTATTCGCCCAAAGGGATTGATTGGATCGCGGCTCTGGTAGCACGCTCGGCATAGTCAATGAGATAGTCGCAGCAGGAGTTATAAGTGTCCAGGCCGTACTTATCGAGCAAGGCTTTGATCTCCTGCTCCCCTCGCCAGCAGCCAGCAATCTTGGCCTCTACGTCACCAAGCCATTCCTCTGATACCCGTACGTTAGCAAGAATGGTCTCTAGCAGGTCTTCGTTGCGATTCCCCTCGCTGTAGAGTTTAACGGTAGGGATGCGCACGCCTTCCTCGAAGATTTCCGTACATTGGCTACTGAACCCGCCGGGAAACCTGCCGCCAATATCGGTATGATGAGAATAGGCAAGGTTAAAAGCGACAAGCTGTCCCTGCCAGAAAGCCGGAGCAATAATCGCAACATCGGGCATATGGGTAATGCCGGCATAGGGGTCGTTGATCAGGATCACGTCACCAGGCCGAAACGAGCCTCCCCATTTTTTAAGCACATAAGGCATCATCTCAATAAAGAAGGCCAGTTGAAACGGCGCGGCATACCCCTGGCCAATAAGCCTTCCCTGGCCATCACAGATGGCGGTGGCAAAGTCGCCGCTCTTGACCATTGCTGAACGGCCTGTTTTCCACACGGCAATTGCCATCTCCTCGGTAATGGCAGCCAGCTCATTCTTTACTACCTCTACCAGAATGGGATCGAATTTACCTACCACAATTCCTCCTTTTTGCCGTTCCGCGGGAGGGCCATACCTTCCCCCATAAATCCCGACAAAGGCTTCGTCCCTTTTACTTTGATCTGCCTTCAGTAAAATTCACAGGGGCCCGCTACAGTGAGATCGTATTGGCATAATTCCCTATACGTTCCCCTGCGCCGTTGCAAGATTGCCGGCGTGCGGCTGTCTGCTCCTGATTGACCTCCAGAGTATGTGGATCTATGACTACCCCATACTCTCTTACCGCATAGGCTAGGGTAATCTTTCCGTCGAGCACGTCTTCCTGCACTCTCCAGGGATCACGCTCCCATGGATCACCCTATCCACCAGGGCCAGACCGGACTAACCAGACGACCGGAGCAAAACTTGTGCTGCCACTGATTCAGAACCTGCCCGAAGCAATCCTGGAGGTCAGGCGTGCGCTCTAAGGTGGCGAAGTAGCCATTCGTGCCTTCAACTGATTCACACACGTCACGTGCGAAGTCCATAATACTTAACCAAAAGATCTGATCGCAAGATACTGCCCAGGTCGGTGTGATCCTAACCTTAGCCCCGGCTGGAGCGTCCGCGAGGAGAAGGTGCTTGGCTCGGTTGTCGTGTTCATATCCCCAACTGACAACCTTCTCATTATACTTGACGACAGCCTTCGGTTGAGCTGCGTGCACCAGCTTATGCCGAAATAATTGCTGCAAAAGTTCTGTCTGTTCATGCGTGTAGTTCATGAAACGTTGCATGTGTCTGCACTTTGCTTCGCGGTCGGGCAGCGACGGCTTGCATTCCCCGCATATAGCGCTCCGAGGAGATCGATGGTAGAAAAACAGTAGAGGATGGCAGGAAACGGAGCCAGTACACCACTAAGACAGTGGTTGACGTCTTTCTGGAGTGAGACGCAACGTTCCTGAAGAAAGTGCCGTGCATACTGTATTAACCCACATTGCCCTGTAAAACACCTCTGCATGGATCACCCTAGTCTCCCGAAATTTTGTTGACATCAAGGCATTGCCCAACTTGCGACGCAAGAGAAATAACCCAATTGGACCTTCTCACATCATCTAAAAGCTCACGGGACTAGCACCAGAGGAGTTTTGCCTCTTTTTTCCAAATATGATACTAGTAAGGCTACGTTCATCTCCTCAGCAATAAGACTGTCTGGTTTCTCTCCTCTTACGAGCGCTGTTACAAGTGGATCAAAATAGGACAACCTTTCGTGAATATCAGGGTCAACTGTTCTTCCGTGTACGAAGTCCCTTTCAAGATTTATATGTAGCTCACCCCTCTGGCTGCATGCATGTAATTTATCTTTAAGCAGGTAGAAGTCGTCACCCAAGTCAAAGTAAACAACAGGGACTTTATACCGACTGTGAAGTAGATCCCGCAGTACGTAGTCTTGCCCACTTCTGCTGACCTTTACCTGAAGCCCAGCGGGCAGTCCGCTGGTTCGGTTGGCACCTACGCTCAAAAGCTCTTGTTCAGGGTTGTCCTTCCTAACCCAGACAACATCCCGCTGAGGGTCATTAGAGGAGTACGTGGTGCGTAGCACTCGGTCAGCTTGCGTGGATTTTAGACCAACGCCCACAGCCACGAATTTATCAGGGGAAGATACCTCCTTCTTCCCGCGTCTCGCGTGCATAGCCCAGCGCCTGTTCGAAGCCGTGTCGTGGCGACAACTGCGAACTATCAAGGCTTCTGCAATCTTCCCTAAAAGGCGAGTTGCATCAGCTTTAGGGTTTGTTAAGGAGTTCGGCGAAAAAATGAACTGTAGCGAAAGGCGACCAACACTATCCATCCCAATGATACCGATGTCATCATTCAGGATATCGAACAGCTCATTACCATACACTAGTCGTAATACAGGAAGCGGAACTCTCTCTGATTTCAACTCCTGTAACGAAAGTATTTCAAGGAGGGTGTCTCCCAGCCGCACCGCAACTACAAGCTGAGCCGGAGACGAGTCCAAGTTCGCTTTCCCCATTCTCAGGTCATCAGATCTCTTAGGCTTTAGGTTGGGGAATTCAAGTTGGTGACCAAACTGATTCACAGTACAGACTCCTTTGCCCACCACCCGAGGAGATACTTCGGAATGTCTTCTTCCGCTGCTCATAAGACTCAAGCACAACCTAAGCCGTTACTAACTTAACAAGATATTGCCATACCCATCCAGTAATGCCCGCCATCCTGTGGGTAGATGGGCACCTCTAAGGCCGAACCTCGTAGTAGGCGTTAAACGGATTCTCGAAGTCGAGACGGGTAAATCGCGTAAAGCCGGCTTCAGCAGTCATGGCACGAGCGACTTGCTCATTAAAGCCGAGAGTACCAAGGCCAGCACCGCCCGGTTCGGACAGAGAGGACGACATACAGCCCAGCACCGAGAAGGCATACAGCATCGCGGTCATGGGGTTATTAGCTAGGTTTTCCTCGAACGTTGGTGCACTCTTAATGTCGGCAATCAACCAGGTACCATCTGGTTTGAGCGCGGCACGAATAGCCTGGACAGCCGCGGATGGGTTAGTCATATCATGGATACAATCGAAGGTCGTAATGAAATCGAAACTCCCATCAGCAGGCAAGCCCTCACCCCTAGCATCGTGAAATGTGACGTTCCTGATGCCAGCCTTAACTTTATTCGTTTCAGCTCTGTCCAACGCATATTGAGAGATGTCATATCCGTGGAATTCCGACCTTGCGTAGGCCTTGGCCATTTCGATAAGCGCAACACCCGCGCCACACCCAACATCGGACGCCTTCCCACCAACCTGGAGTTTATCAACTACCCCATTGAGCTTTGGAAGCACCTCAGACACCAAGGCGGTCCGGTACCAATTCCCAAAGACGCGCTCGATCCCTCGCGCTCCTTCTGGCCCCCGGGCATCATAGTTCAGGCCGATGCCCGATCTGAACGCCTCAGGAAGCTTTTCCAGAACGGCCATTCGTTGTGGCAGATCACTAAAGATGCCAATAGCTAGCTTGGGACTCTTCTCGTCCGCCAACAACATTGCCATCTCAGGCGACATCTCAAACCGTCCAGCGCCTTTATAATCGATCAGTCCAGCAGCAGCCTGCCCCCGTATCCATTCTCGCACCCAGCGTTCATGCAGGCCCGTCTTCTGTGCCAGTTCCTCCGTGCTAAGCGGCCCGGCCCCATCAAGCGCGTGATACAGACCAAGTTTGTCACCGAGGTGAACCAGTGCTGAAATCACCGCACCCTTGAGGTAGCCGAAAAGGCGTTGACCGTCAGCCTGAAGCTTATCCGCATCGATGGAACGTTTATCTCTATCCATGCTGAACTCCCCCTTGTGAGCGTTGGGAAATAGAAGGCTGAATGCTAATCGCTCATTCTATTTAAAGTGGGGAATGACCTTCTCACCCCAGAGGCGGATCGACTGCATAACCTTCTCGTGCGGGACCGCGTAGTTTTGCATCAGGCAGAGGAGATGCTCAACACCGATTTCTTTGTACTGATGCACCTTGTCGATACAGTGCTGAGGATCACCTACAATCACCATGCTGTGCTCGTCCAGGTAATCAAAGGTGAACTTTTCGGCCTGCGCTTCTCCGAATCTTTTGTAATACTCGTAGCCAGAGCCCTGCTTGAGAAATGTCTCCATGGAGGTGCCCAGCATCTCGAAGGACTTGTAGTTGTACCATAGCACTCCCTCCTCCGCTTCCTCACGAGCTTCTTTGTTAGTGCGTGAGCAGTGGACAAGAGAGAAAACCGCTGCCTGGTTGTTAACAAAGTCGCCCACCGGCTGGGCGTTAGCAACGGTCTCCTTATAGAGACGTACTCGCCGGCCCACTTCTTGGAGGTTTAGGGCGAGGGTGAAAGAGAGAAGGCCCAGGCCTTTTTTGCCCGCCAGCTCATGGCTATCCGGACTGGTACAGGCCATCCACAGGGGTGGGTGGGGTTTCTGCACCGGCTTAGGAATGACCCGACGTGGAGGAATCTTAAAGTAATGGCCCTCATGTGAGAAGACATCTTCTTTCCACATACGAGGAATAATAGAAAGCGCTTCCTCCCACATGGCTCGGGTCTCGGCGGGGTCAATGCCAAAGCCCCCCAGCTCAAGCATTGTGGCCGATCTCCCGGTGCCAAACTCCATACGGCCGTTTGAGAGGATGTCCAGGGTAGCGCCCATCTCAGCCGCACGGAACGGTGATTTCGTAAAAGATGGCAAATTTCATTCTCTCACTCTCCTGTTAATGCACTCGCCCGATATCCCGCAAAAACCAGCGGACAGCCCCTAACCCCTACCCTCCGCTCTCCTCAGAGGAGACAGAGACCAGGACAGAGACAAATCGGTCAAGGTCTCTGTCTTAAGCCTCTATCTCCTTGGGGGAGTTGGGAGAAGAAGTTTCCAATATATTCCTAGCTACATTCCGCTGAGCAGTTCCAGAACGGTCCCGTCGGGATCTTTAAAGCAAACCACGCCAATCTTAGCCCCCCCTGGACCATCAATTTTGTGGAGCGGAGCAACAAACTCCACCTTCTTTGCCTTCAGATCTTCATAGGTCTTATCAATGTCGTCTACTGTGAAGGCAATACGGCAGATACCAATGTTGTTGAGGGAAGGATAAGGCTGACCCTGTGGCGGGGGGTCCATAAACTGCACTAGATCCAGAACCGGAGAGTTGGGATCATCTCCTAGACGCATAAAAACCCCTCGCAGTTTACGCGCTTTTAGGCCCAGGGCATCACCCACGCTGGGATCTTCGAGGGTAAAGTCGTTTACCTTCTTGAACCCCAGGTCTTGGTAAAAATTAATGGATCGCTCCATATCCCGGACACAGATGTTAACATGAAAAAGCCGTTCGAGCATAGTTGTCCCTCCTTTGTGTTAGTGTAATGGTAAATGGTTTCCCTTTTACCTCCACCCTAACCTTCCCCCAGGCAAGTCCCTATTTGTACTCACACAAAAACCTCCTGGGAGGAGGATTAAGGAAGAGGGGTATAATCTTACGCTCTCCCGGAACGCAGCACCTGGCCAGGTATAGCCCCGGTGTGCTTTTGCTCCTCGTAAAGTATCTCACCGTTAACAATAGTGTACTGCACGCCCTGAGCTGGCATCACCAGCCGCCGGCCACCGCCGGGCAGATCGTTCCTCATTTCTCCTCGCCTGACCGAACCAACAGTATTCGCATCAAAGATGGCAAAATCAGCAGCCCAGCCCTTTCTGATCTTACCCCGGCTAGTCAGACCAAAGAATGATGCTGGCTCGGACGTGATCCGTTTGATCGCCTGCTCCAGGGTCATCACGCCTTTCTCTCGAACCCAGGTTCCAAGCAGATAGGTGCAGTAGCCGGCATCACACAACATATCAACGTGGGCACCCCCATCCGACAGCCCGATCATGGTCCGCGAATCGGTGATCAACTCTGGAATGCGATCCTCGCTGGCGTTAAAAAGTTCCATGGTGTACTGGATTTGTAGATTATCTTCAAGAGCAAGGTCCAAGAAGATGTCCAGCCCATCCTTGCCTCGCTCACTGGCAATCTTGGCCACTGTCTTTCCCTCCAGGGATTTCATAGTCGGGTTGCTTACCTCTTTGACCTCAAGCCGTTCCCATTGGCCAGAGAACACCTTCGGGGTCTCTAACTCTTGGCGGAAGGCCTGACGAAAATCGGGGTCGCGGTAAAACTTCATCTGCTTCTCAACCGGTTGATTAAAAGTTGGCTGCCAGCACGGCAGGTTGGCAAAAATAAAGGGATTACGCAGATCGATCTGGATAATCAGCGGCCGACAGGTCACCTGCGGAATGGCCCCCCGCTTGATCAGCGGCTCGGTTGCACGCAGGGTCTCCATACAAGCTTCGGGCATGTCGTCACGGTTGAGAAGTGCCAGCCAAGTCACTGGTCTTGAGCTCTCAGTGAGCAGAAGGTCCAACAAGGCATACTCACTCTCATCAACGATCGACGCGTTGTTGGTGAGCGCCAGCTCGATGGCTCCTTTACCCAGCTCTTTAAGTGCGTTGCTGTAGGCTCTTAGCTCGTCCAAACTGGCCTGCCGACACGCAATCGGCCGGCCTTTGTAGCCAATGTGCTGGGCCACATTGGTTGTGGTAAAGCCGAAGGCGCCTGCGGCTACAGCTTCTTTCACCAGGGCTTTAAGCTTGGCGATCTCCTCGGGTGTGGCAGCTCGCTCCATCGACTCTTCACCCATCACAAAGTGCCGGAATGGCGTTAATGGACCCATAAATCCAATGTTGATACCACAACCACGTTTCTGAGCAGCATCCATGTACTCAGGGAAGGTCACCCAATCCCAAGTAACCCCTTTGCCCAGGACGTCAAAGGGAATAGCCTCAACATTCACCAGGTCCCACGCGGCAATCTCACGTACCTCGGGTTACATGGGGCAATACCAACCCCGCAGTTGCCCATAATCAGGCTGGTCACTCCATGCCAGGACGAAGAGGTCATCAGTGGGTATGAGGATCAACAAACCCTGGGGCAACCACCAGATCCGAGGCATCAATGACCTTCTTTGCACCCTCGGCAACTCTGCCAATCTCGGCGATCTTACCATTAGCAATAGCCACATCTGCACGAAAACGCGGAGATCCACTACCATCGAGAATGGTACCGTTTTTGATAAGAAGATCGTAAGACATCTTTCCTCCTTATTTAAGAAAATTAAGAGTTAAGAATTTAAACTTGGGGCTATTGTTAACTCTTCACTCACCATTCTTAACTTTTTTAGATTACTCCTTCCTCTTCCAACTCTGTTCTCTCCTCCTTAGTTAGCTTCAGTAGTTCGCCATAGACATAGTCGTTGTCCTCGGCGTAGCAGGGTGAAGCACGACCGGTCATACCTCCCTGAGTCACAGTACTGTCGGAGAACTTGAAAGGAACGTCCTTCACTGGCCAGGTTCCGGCCTCGCTGTGGGGAAGTGGGAGAAGCCAGCTAAAGTGACTTAGTTGAGGATCGGCGTCCACCCGGTCCTGGGCGGTCTGACATACCCCGGCAGGAACCCCAGCTTTCTGCAGCCTTTGCATCAGCGTATACGGCTCTTGTCCTTTAGTCCACTCGCCTATTAATCGATCCAACTCGTCCTGATTCCTAAGACGATCATCTAGAGTGCCAAACTGCCCGTTTTGGGCCCAAGACGGATTTCCCATCTCGCCAACCAAACCCCGCCATTCTTCTTCAGTGAAAGCTGCTAGGGCAATCCAGCGATCTTCTCCTGCGCAGCAATACGCTCCATGCGGTGCCGCAGGTTTGTACGGAGAACGGTTGCCCGTGCGCTGATAGTGACTCTGGTTGACCAGGTAATCAAGAATCGCGGTGCCGGTCATGTAAATAGCTGGTTCAACCTGGGAGCAATCAATGTATTGCCCCTTACCCGTCCGCTTCTTGTAGTAAATAGCTAAGAGCATAGACATAGCGCAGTAATAAGCCCCGCTCCAGTCCATATACGAAAACCCCCAACCTGCCGGTGGGCGCGGAGAAGGCAAACCAGACTGTTCAGTAAGGCCGCTGATAGCCTGAGCAGTCGGACCATAGGAGACAAAGTCTACATAGGGACCCTTGTACCCCCAGCCCGGTTGTTGAACGTAGATAATGTCTGACTTTACTTGTTGTAAGTCCTCGTAGGCCAGTCCCCATTTGCGCATGGTCGGAGCAGTAAAGGATTCGACAACAACGTCACTTATGGCTACCAACCGTTTAAACAGCTCCCGCCCCTTGGGATGTTTCATATTGAGGCCGATACCCTTCTTGCCGGAGTTGATGTCGTTAAAATATCCTGCGCGATTCACGCTACGCATCTTTTGTTTATCAAGCCCCGCCAGCTCTAGGGCTCCTCCCTTTGGGGGCCCTTCTCCTTTCTCCGGCATAAAAGGAGGCATGTAGCGAAGAAAATCGAGCCGCTCACGCCATTCAACGCGGATCACTTCTGCCCCTAAGCTGGCAAGAATCCGTGGTCCTCCTGCGCCAGCCAAAAGCCAGGTGAGGTCAGCAATACGAACACCCTCCAGAGGTCTCACGGTATTCCCTCCGTTAGAACGTTGATTCGTTGAGTCAATGAAAAAATGAGTCAATCAAATGATCCCTTGCTCCTTCAACCTTGCCACTTCCTCGCGGCTCAGCCCCAGCTGCCCACAGTAGACCTCTTCGTTATGCTCCCCCACCAGCGGTGCCCGAGGGCCTTCTCGCCATGAGCATTCCTCGGGTAGCATGGGAGCTCCAATATAGGTGAACTGCTCCCCCAGCTCAGGGTGCTCGACTGTAGTGAAAGTCTTGCGAGCGCGCCACTGCTCATCGGCAAGATTATCCTCCGGCAGGCGAATGGCGCACCAGGGAATCCCCCTGGCCTGGGCCTCTCGCCAGATTCCTTCCAGACCGTAGTCGCCAACACACTGAGCAATAACATCAGCTAAATGATGACCAAATTCTGGCCCTTTGCGGTTATTAGGGTCACTGTACCTATCGCTAGTAAGGTCTCCGGCCTTGCCCTTACTGGCCAAAAAATCCACCAGCGTTTCATACCCACCAGGAAAAGGATTGGGCAGAACAATAGAATACCTATCATCTTGAGTTGCATACTGTACTTCAGGCCCTATGGCAGGCTGGGCATGACGGCCAGTCTGCCGATAACAGGAAGTCTGGTTGTAGATCCAAAAAGGCACGTCCATCTCTGTACAGCAACTCACAGCCTGGTGAATGGGCACGTCAATAAGTTCGCCCTTTTGGGTATTTTCCCGGCCAATAAGAGCGCCCAGCGTGGCCATGAACGCATGGTTACTGGCAATGTGGTAAGCATGCCACATCTGCGGGGCAATGGGCGGCGTATCGTAGCTACCGCCTTCATTGGGGCTGTACCCACAACACATCATCTGCCCGCCAAGCGCCAGATGAACTAGGTCGGAGCCTTTGAAATCTCGCCAGGGACCGCTGCGACCAAAGGGTGTCAAAACCACATGGATCAGACGGGGGTTAATTTGTTGCAGCGTGTCGAGGCCAAAACCAAGGTTTTCCAGGGTATTCAGTGGCAGCGTATCCAGAAGAACATCAGCTTGAGCAAGAAGTCGCTTGAGGATCTCTTTTCCCTGGGGATGATCGATCTTTAAGGTGATCCCCTTCTTGCCAAAATTATAGTGCCAGAAGTAGAGACTGCGATCGGGATGGGATTCGTGATGATAAAAAGGACCGAGCGAACGGGTAGGATTTCCTCCTGGGGGCTCAATTTTGAGAACATCGGCCCCAGCGCCGGCTAGAAGCTTACCGCAGAACTCACCCTTCTCGTCGGCCAGTTCCAGGACTCTGACATCAAAGAGAAATCCTGTCATAATTGATTGTTCCCGATGAGAGACTAGCCTTGCTCTGCCCAGGGAGGAAGGTCGGGTAGACCTGATCCAGGTGAACCTTCCTGGGACAAACCCTCCTTTTACGTGAACGCGGTAGCAACAGACTCACCCACCATAGCTGGCCAAGGGCATTATCTGGGCTCTCGCGGGCGATAACATTGATAAGTGCGGGTTTACCTTTCTCCCTAACAAAGAATTCTTAATCGTTCTGCTGGTATCAAGAGTGCTGTAAGAATCCCCGCTCGATTAGCTCCTCAGCCTTATCCTGGTCCACAGTCACAGTCCGGCGCTCAAGCAGGCCTATAGCAATAGATCCTAGTACTGCCAGGTAGTCATCGACTGCCGCAAAACGCTTCAACGCCCAGTGTCGCACTGCCCAGGATTGCCCCAGAACGCACAGGCAGTGGGCCTTAACGTCAATATCTCCAGGAGGAAACACTCCTTTATCCACCCCGTAAGAAATGACCTCCTCCAGAAAGCTCTGGATTCTCTCTTCTCCTTCAAGAATATTGCGGCGTTGGGCCGCGTTGAGGGACTTAAGTTCTTGGTGGCCCAGAACCGCAAAGCGGCGTCCCTCATGCACGATTCGCACATAGCGTTCATACATGAGCAGGAAAAGCTCTCGTGGATCCGTCCCTTCTTCCTTAAGCCGCAGGAACTCTTCGCGATCCTGCTGGAGTGCCATCTCCGAGTGCGACTGGCTTTGGGAGAGGAGGAAAAAAAGGATCCCCTCTTTACTAGTGAAATAGTTAAACACCGAGCCTACGCTTACCCCGGCCTTCTGAGCAATCTCACGTACACTGGTGTTGTGATATCCGCCACTTAAAAATAGCTCGGCGGCAGCCGAAGCAATGCGTTCCCGTCCCTCCTGCAGCCGATTTTCGTCTGCTACCTGGGAGCTAAGTTTGCGCTTTCTTTTTAGGACCTGGGTTCCCACTAGGCTAACCTCTTTTGCAACAGAGCCGGTCTGCTAAGGCTGAGTGAGCGTTCAGTTGAGATTATGATAGGGAAGGCAGTCCTGTCAAGAGATAAAACAAGTCAGCCCTCTCCTGCCTGTGCATGAAGAAGAAAACGACATGTTCTTAGACACTTAACGGATCGAGACGAACAAGGCAATCACGGACTTGCGGCCCACATGTAGAGTCAAGGGCCGGTGGTGTTTTCT
This sequence comes from uncultured Binatia bacterium (SeqCode), assembly GCA_965220955.1. Lineage (GTDB taxonomy): Bacteria > Desulfobacterota > Binatia > Bin18 > CBDCRK01 > CBDCRK01. The sequence continues at coordinate 167,608 of CBDCRK010000047.1, forward strand.
TTGTTTTCTTTATTGAGCACCTCCGACGGGAATCCTAACAGTAACAGTCGACCCTTTCTCCAACTCGCTCGCCACCCTGATTGACTCGCCCAAAAGCTCAGCCCACCTCTTAGCAATGGGTAACCCTAAAACGGTATCACAGCAGGTCATAATCAGACTTTTCACATCGAATGGCTCAAGATGAACCTCCATCCGTCCTGCTTCAATCTTGGACAGATCCAGAAGTCCATTGATAAGCTACCAGAGATAATCAGCGCTTTCTTGGACCTTTCCCAGGTTATCGCGCTGGTGCTGCGCACTAACAGGTCTCCGCATCCCGCTCAACAGTTGAAAAGCTCTAGAATTCTCTATGACATGTCCTGTGTGATGAGAACAGGAGGATATTATGCGAGAACGAAGGGGTTGTACTCCAGATAGCGGTGGGGCGCCAGCACTCAAGGGAGAATGGGTCTCGATCTTTGTCCCGGACGATCATCCAGTGTTGCGCCTGAAGGGCGCTCTGGATTGGGAGGCGATCACAGCGGTGATGGTCAAGCACTGGCGCGAGGCCAAAAAGAATGTAGATGAGGGGCGGAGGGTCGAACTGGCTTTGAGGAATCTCAAAGGGGGTGGAGTGAATGTGGCACAGGTAGGGATGGAGAAAGCCAGGGAAACGGATAGGCGCTATACAGACGGGTCTACACCCCAGACCCATGTTTGCCAATGCTCTTACCTAAGATCAAGTTTAGCGTTGCTGGGAGCGGGAGGGCTCCTTCCTTAGTTGTGTAGTCATGGGTCACCTCAATGCCGTGGGCTCTGACTGTTTCCACAACCCTCAGAGGTATAGAGGGTACAGAATTCAGCCAGTGCTAGAGAATACAGGGATGCGTCTTGCAAGGCGGTAGAGGCAATGAGGTTGGACTGTAGATGGGAGACATATCATAACCTAACCACCATAGTGGTACTGACGATTATGTTCTGTACCACTATGGTCCGCTCATAGAGCAGGCGGGCACATCCGGCCCAAATCTGCGAAATTGCTTGGCGTATTGTATTTCCGCCCACGAAAGAAATTGCTGACTTCATCCTTTCCCCAAATGTAATAAGGGGGTTACTCCTTCTTGAGCGCTGCTATACTAACAACAAAACTCCGATTTCTTGCCCTAACTTCCTCCTGCCGTACTCTTTATAATCCGTCCCGGCAGTCCACCCTGATACTGGTTATGAGCAAAGAGCATCTCACCACCCACAAAGGTGTAGGCAATACCCTCTGAACGCTCAATCAGGCGTGGCTTACCACCGGGAAGATCATTAACCCACTCAGAGGGGCAGGGTTTAATAGCAGTAGGGTCAAAGAGTACCAGGTCAGCATCCATGTCTGGAGCTACCCGTCCCTTGGTTTGCAGGTTTAGGAAATCGGCTGGCTCAGACGTCAGACGCCTCACTGCTTCTTCGAGCGTGAGTACCTGTCGTTTATGTACCCATTCATGCAGGGTGTAGGAAGGCAATCCCGCCTCACAATGCTGGTCTACATGGGCACCAGCGTCCGAGAGACCGATAAGAGTGTTAGGGAGGGTCAGCAACTCCCCCACAGCCTTGGGATCAGAATTAATGATCGACACCGTCACTCCTAGGTCCGTCCCTTCCTCAATGGCCAAGTCAAGGAGTGTGTCCACCGGGTCTTTATTCAAGTGGGTTGCAATCTCCTGGATGCTTTGGTTAAGAAGTGGCCGGTTCTTCTCACTTGCTATCCGCGTCACATGCATACGATCCCACTGGCTCCTGAAGACCAAACCGCGACCAGCCTTAAGATCTTCGCGGAAAGCCTGACGGAATTCAGGCGAACGGTACAAGGCCATTTGTTCCTCTGCTGTACGGTTAAAGGCTCCACGCCATGAGGGAAATTCAGAAAAAAGAAAAGGACTACGTAAGGTATAGAACTGGATAATCGGGCGAGGGTTTACCTGGGGCGGAATACGCAGTCCTTTCTCCATGAACGGTTGCACTCGAGCTAGCATCTTCTCGCAGGCCCCGGGCATATCAGGGAAATATATTAAGGCAAGCCAGGTTACCGGCCGCTGGCTCTCCTGGGCCAGAAGCAAAAGAAGCTCAAGCTCTTCATCGCTAAGCATGCCGGCTTGGCGGGCAAGCGCAATCTCAATGACTCCTCTCTTCAGCTCTCGCATCACATGGGCTAAAGCCCTAAGCTCCTCTTTACTCGCCAAACGGCTGGCCAGAGGTTTTCCTTGATAGCCAATATGCCGGGGGATATGGCTAAGGGAGAAGCCATAGGCTCCTGCCTCCATGGCCTCACGAAAAATCTGGGTCATGCGTTGTATTTCTTGTGGATTGGCCACCCGCTCGGAAGCTGCTTCCCTCATGACATAAAAACGCAAGGCAGATAGCGGTACCAGAAATCCAGCGTTCAGACCCATCCCCCGCCTCTCAATGGCTGCCATATACTCAGGAAAACTCTCCCACTCCCACGACACGCCGTTGAGGAGTACGTCATAAGGCATGGCCTCAACATTGACCAAATCCCAGGCCATTATTTCTCTCTCTGCAGCCCGGCAAGGCGCCACCCCTACCCCACAGTTGCCCATAAGCACTGTGGTTATCCCATGCCAACAGGAGCTTGTGAGAATCGGGTCCCATGAGATTTGGGCATCATAGTGAGTGTGAATATCAATAAAGCCTGGGGCCAGAACAAGGCCATCGGCGTCTATTTTTCTCTTTGCTCCTTCCAACCCTTTTCCTACGGCGGCAATTTTTCCTCCGTTGATTGCTACCGAGCCAGGATAGGTTGGGGTACCGGAACCATCGCAAATCTGGGCATTCTTAATCAGTACATCATAAGCCATGATCTTCCTCCTTTTCTTGGTAAGCATGCTAAAAGCTAATTATGCCTTCCCGTACACCGGAATAAAGGCGCCGCTAATAATCTGTGAGTCTTCACTGCAAAGAAAAACCATTACCTTAGCAATCTTTGCTGGTGGTACCCACTTGGAGTGATCGCGGCTAGGCATAGCCTTACGGTTGGCTCAGTATCAAATGGTGCTGGGAGCAATAGCATTTACGGTAATGTTGTCCTCCAGGACCTCCTCGGCCAGGGAGCAAACAAAGGTAATGAGGGCACCTTGGGCCACCTCATAAGCAGCAAAATCTACAGCTCCCAGTACCCCGGTACGGGAGGAGACGCACACAATTCTGCCCCAGTTATGCTTCTTCATCTCTGGCACTGCCGTCTTACAGCACAAAAAGGCGGTCTTTAGGTTGAGATTGAGCACGGCCTCCCAGTCTTTTTCTTCGGTTTCCGCCACAGAAAAACCTCCCCAGAAGCCACCTATCAGATTCACCAGAATGTCGATCTTGCCGTGTTTGCTCACTATCTGTTGCACCAGAGTGTTGACATGATTCTTTTGGCCAAAGTCAACATTAGGAACCTCAAGCCAGGCCTTGAGGTCTCCCACCTGATTCTCTAAAAGCGGAACTTCCTCAGGAACAACGTAAGGAGCAATAACCGCTGCTCCTTACCACAAAAATGCTTCTCTTACGGCTCTGCCCAAAGCCCCGCTACTACCGGTAACAATGGCGCTACCCGTCCCTCTAAGCGACCCATAAAAGATTCCTCCATGGATTCCCGCTTACGCGGGAATGACAGCTAGTGTAATCGCAGGTTCCAAACCCACCCCTACCTGCCCCTGGCAGCTTGGCGGCAGAGGATAAAGAGCCCGGGTAGGCTCATTATGCCCGGGCAAAAATCTGCACAATATTCCCTTCCGGGTCCTTAGCCGTAAAATAGCTCCCGTGACCTCCCATATCTACAATGTCATTTACGCTCACACCATTCTGTATGAACTTTTCACGAGTCTCCATAAGATTATCCACCTCAAACACCATGGTTCCTCCACCCCCTGGTGGCACCGTTCCCTGGGTGGGATCAGCAAGGGCCACGGCCACACCATTGACATCAAATTGGGTCCAACGGTCGCCATCACGAAACTTAATATTGAGCCCCAGCAAGTCCTGGTAGAAAGCCACTGCCTTGTCCATGTCCTTAATGACATAATACGCACTGGAAAACTTTTTTACTGCCATGAGACATCCTCCTTCCCTTCACTAGAGACTCCCTTGCTTTTACTGCAAAACCCTTCCGCAGGCAAGAAAACCAGCCAAGCCCCCTTCTCTCTAATACCAGCTAATATTCGCTACGCTCAGGGCAAAGGGGTTACGGGATAGAGCCGGCCCCGTTCGTGCTGAGCTTGTCGAAGCACAAACACACCAGGGCACAGTTGAATAACGATTTGGTATAATTCTGCCTTGCTCCATCTAGGCTACGGAGAGAATCGCCAGCCCTTAATGGGTAGACGGCAATGGGCAGGCCTGCAAAGCTTCTTCCCCACTGGAGGCAGTGGTGACGTCGTAGCCCGTAAGGGTTAGTAATTCACTGGCAAGGTCACGGACGCTTGTTTTATCATCCACAAAGAGGATTTTTTCTCCTACCATGTTCTCTACCTCCCTTTGTGTCTATTCACTCCCCTTCCACACTAAAACCCCGCCCTGTTTATGAAAATCGTCAAGCTGTTTGTGATGATACTAATAAAGATACGCTATCTAGTAATCGAACAAAGACAGGAATTGACACCGACCCATACCTAAGGATAGCCTTCACTTTTGACACAGAGTTTATACTAGCCCACTAAGGCCCTGGAGTTTGGTGGACAAGGAGGAAAGGATGATATGTACGAAGCGTTCTCTATGGACCCATCTAATAATCTTTATCGGAGTATTGTTAGGAGGGTTAGTATCGGTCTCATGGGCCGATGAGACCTGCCAGTCTCCATATATGCCTAAGATCACCGGGCAGGAAGACTATGTCTATGTATGGACTCTAGGCATGGAAGGAGTGGGTGATGGCTCGGATAAGCTAGTAACTGTTGGCGTTAATCCTAATTCAGATAACTATGGCAAGGTGGTGTCTAGCATTTCGGTAGAGGGCCGTCATGAGGCCCACCACGGCGGCTTCACCGATGATCGCCGTTATCTCTGGATGGGCGGGCTTGATGACAGCATGATCTATGTCTTTGACATAGCTGCCGATCCGGCAAAGCCAAAGCTGAGCAAAACCCTTGACTCGTTTGAAAAGGATAGCAATGGCGTTGTGGGCCCGCATACCATGTATGCCCTGCCCGGCCGCATGCTGATTACTGGCCTGTCCAACTCTACGGATCATGGCGGCAAAACCGCCCTGGTCGAATACAACAACGATGGGAAATACATCCAGACCCTGTGGTTGCCAGAGGAGGCCGAATACGGCTATGACGTGCGCGTCCAACCTCGTCTCAACCGTATGCTCACCTCCTCATTCACCGGTTGGAACAATTATATGATGGACTTTGGCCAGATGCTGGCCGATCAAGAAGCCATGAAGCGCTTTGGCAGCACCATGGTTCTGTGGGACTACCACGCCCGAAAGCCCTTGCAGGTCTTCCAAGTGCCCGGCGCACCTCTGGAAATCCGCTGGGCCCTGCAACCCCGTCACAACTATGCGTTTAGCACTACTGCGCTTACCTCCCAGCTGTGGCTGATCAACCAGAAAAACGACGGCACATTTGAGGCCAAGGCCATAGCCGACATTGGAGATCCGGCCAAGATACCACTCCCGGTAGACATTAGCCTCTCGGCCGACGACCGCTACCTGTTTGTTGACTCTTTTATGGACGGCACCTGCCGGGTATTTAATGTCTCGGACCCCCACAATCCCAAAGTTATTCATGAGCAGAAGATTGGTACACAACTCAACATGGTATCACAGTCCTGGGACGGTAAGCGGGTGTATTTTACCTCTTCGCTGCTGGCCAACTGGGACAAAAAAGGCGAGGACAACGAGCAGTTTTTTAAGGCCTACGCCTGGGACGGGACCGAGCTCACCCATCAGTTCACAATTGATTTCATCAAAGAAGGCCTGGGACGTTCCCACTTTATGCGCTTTGGGCAGGAGCAGTTCTACAAGAACCAGATCTTTACCCAGGTCGAGGGCGACCCCAGAATGGCCAAGCAGTAGGTATAGAGATCAGCTTAAAGAACCTTAAGGCTGCCGTACCTCTTTGTAGCTAACTGGGGTAAGGCAGTATAATAGTCAGGATTAATCATGCGCGGTGCTCTGGCTGTTGCCCTACTCGTACTGGTAGCCCTGGGGCTTACCAGCTCTACCGCAGCGCAACCCGTCAGCAAAGAAGGCCAGCCAGCACCACATAATGCCCCACACCGGCAGAAGCAACCTGATAAGCAACCTGATAAGCAACCTGGGAATTTCTCCCAGCTGGTTTATACCTATATCAAGGGAACTTTTAGCCCAGAATTCGAGCCACCGGCTCCCGGCACTTATAACCTCCCGGTTATTGACCTGGTAAGCAACCACCCGGTGCTGGATCCGACCGGGAGGCGCATCGGGCTGCTTAACCTCAAAGAAGGAAAAATTGCCGTCATTGCCTTCATCTATACCTCGTGCGCCGAGGTCACAGGTTGCCCCCTGGCTATGGGAGTGCTGGAGCGTCTTGATCGGATGCTGGCAAAACAAGCCCAATTGGCCCAGAGGGTCTCCCTGTTTTCTATCAGTTTTGACCCGGAGCGAGATACTCCGAAGCGCATGAAGACTGTACGCACCTTATTAAAGCCACGCTCAGATTGGTACTTTCTTACCAGCGCAACCACAACTGAGCTACAACCCTTGCTAGAAGACTTTAACCAGCCAGTAGCCAAGCTGTTCTACCCGGATGGAACCTGGAGTGGACTGTTTCGTCATGTACTAAAGGTTTTCCTGGTGGATGAAGACAACGATATCAGGAACATTTACAGTACCGGTTTCTTAAACCCTCAGCTAGTTATGAACGACATCCAGACCCTGCTACTGGAAAAGGAAAAGCTGACCCTAATCCCCGCTCAGGGCCTACCGAGTCCGGTTCCGGTGCCAGAAGACAATCTCCTGACCAGAAAGAAAGTAGACCTGGGAGGCCGTCTCTTTTTTGACCGACGGCTCTCCCCTAATAACACCCTGTCGTGTGCCATGTGTCATTTGCCTGAGCAGGGATTTACTTCTAATGAGCTGCGTCTAGCAGTAGGGATCCATGGCCAGTCCGGGCGGAGAAACTCACCCTCTTTATATAACGTGGCCTACCAGCGTTCTCTTTTTCATGATGGGCGCGCCGCTACCCTGGAGGAGCAGATCCGCTTTCCCCTGACTAACCCGGTGGAAATGGGCAACCCCTCCATGGGTTATGTAGTGGACAAAGTGAGAAAGCTCCCCGGTTATAAAGAGCTGTTTCTTGCGGCGTTTGGGGAAGGTGCGAGTGTGGAGACCTTGAGCAAGGCCATTGCCAGCTTTGAGCGAACCCTACTTTCCGCTAACTCTCCCTTTGATCGTTGGTATTTTGGTGGGGAAGAAAAAGCAGTGACTGCTCGGGCTAAAGAAGGGTTTGCCATCTTTACGGGTAAGGGGGGGTGTGATTCCTGCCATACCGTGGGGAAAGAGGTTGCCTTGTTTACTGACCAGGGGTTCCACAACACGGGGGTAGCCGAGCTCAAGCTTATCCCGGAAAAGGAGGTCGAGGTCAGACTAGCCGAAGGTTTCACCATCAAAATGCCCCGGGCTCAGCTTAATACGGTCCTGACCCCGTCGGCTAAGGACCTCGGCCGCTATGAGGTCACTCAGGACCCCCTAGACCGCTGGCGTTATAAGACCCCGTCTCTGCGCAACGTGGCCCTAACGGCTCCCTATATGCACAACGGGGTACTGCTCACTTTGGCGGAAGTAGTCAACTACTATGATCAAGGCGGGACAGAAGCCGAGGGTCAGGACCCAAAGATCCAACCCTTAGAATTGACAATGCGCGAGAAACAGGCGCTCATTGACTTTCTGAAAAGCCTCACTGGAGACAACATCCAAACTTTAGCCAGGGAAACCTTAACCCACGCCAAGCTAGTAAAAAAGATTCCCCTGCCATAATTTCCCCTCTAGGGAATCACCACAGGGCCAGCTAGTAGAAGCTTAGTCGAGAGGAAACCGTTCGAGATCATCCACAGCTCCAACCTGCTTGAGCAATTGAGCTATGTCAGAATGACCTTTGCTTCTTGCCCACCACAGGGCCGTCCTACTATCCCGGTCTTTGGCATTCACATTGGCGTTTCGCTCCAGCAAAACCTGCACAATGCCCAGTATGTTTTCCTATGACCGCATGGATCAAGGCCGCTCTGCCTTGGTTGTCTTTGATATTTATACTGGCGTTCTTGTCCAATAAGGTTTGTACAATAGCCTTGTGGCCCTCCCTGGCCGCATACATCAAGGCTGTCCAACCGGTACCGTTTTTGGCATTGATATCAGCACCCTTGGCTACTAAAGTACGCGCGGTCTCAGTGTAACCTTCGAGCACTGACACCATCAAGGCGGTCTCGCCATATTTGTCTGTCACATTGGCTTCCGCGCCTTGGTCCAGCAAGATCTGTACAACGTCAGCATGACCTACTTCTACCGCACGAATCAGGGCTGTTGCACCCCCATGATCTCTGGTATTGGTATCGGCACCTTGACCCAATAAGATCTGCACAATGTCAGTATGCCCCCTCCCTGCGGCGTACCACAAGGCTGTTTGGCCACCCTTATCCTTTGCCTCAACGTTGGCGCCCTTATCCAGCAAGGTCTGGGTAATACCAGTATGGCCGTTACCAGCTGCAAGCATTAAGGCGGTTACGCCACCCGTGACGGTTTTTGCGTGCACATCCACGCCCTGGTCCAGCAAAACCTGCATAATGTTAGTGTGACCTATCCCTGCCGCTCCCATCAAGGCCGTTTGACCATACTTGTTCTTCACACTCGCGCTAGCGTTTCTATCCAGTAACACCTGCACAGTGTCAGCATGGCCTCCTACTGCGGCTAATATCAAAGCGGCTCCACCACCCTCGTCTTTGTCATTGACGTCAGCGCCTTTGTTCAATAACGCTTGGACAATGTTGGTGTGGCCATTGCTTGCCGCCAGCATTAAGGCAGTTTTACCATGCTCCTCTTGGGCGTTGACATCAGCACCTCTGTCCAGCAAAGCGTCTACGGCCTTAGGGTGATCTTCGCCTGCCGCCAGCATTAAGGCAGTATAGCCCCGTTTCTCTTTGGCATTGACGTCAGCGCCTTTGCTCAGCAATGCTTGGACAACGTGGGTGTGACCATTGCTTGCCGCCCGCATTAGGGCGGTATAACCGCCGTTATCTCTGGCTTCCATATCAGCCTGACTGGCTATTAACGCCTGCACAATATCGGTATGACCCCTTGTTGCTGCCATAATCAGGGCGGTAAGACCAAAAGCTTTATCCCTTGTATTAGGGTTCATCCCCGCGACTAAAAATAATTCCACTGCCCGGGTGTTCTGGTTCTGTACGCTCTTGATAAAAGCCGCGCCAGTATACTGGATTCCCATCTGCTCCAGTTCTCCGCGGGCATCTTCCGAAATCTCTGCATACCCAGCAAGTGGGATAGGCAATACAAGCAAGCAGGCGATCAGGGCGATTATAGGTATACGTGCCATTACTTTCTCCTTATTCTGCCCTGGATTTTGTTAACTCGGGCTGCCTACGATACCTGCCACGGCAACGGCATATGCTGACCGTCAACACTACAGACTTTGACTGGCGCCTTACCCAGGACAGCAATCAAGAACATCTCTTCATTGCCAGTATTGGCCAACTGGTGAACAACATCAGAAGGAATAATAAGCGTGGTGTTGGGTCCGAATTCGCTATCCTGCCCTTCAATAGTCACCCGGCCAGAGCCCTGCAAGATAACAATCACCTCCTCACAGGCATGACGATGGACAGGAGTAGTTCCGCCAGGCAGAATTGTCTGCATCCAGGTCTCCATAGTTTTCATACCGTGTTCAGACCCGGCTAATGTCTGATGTACTAACCCCGGCAAATGAAATTTCTCTCTTGCGGCGTTCTCTACAACTGGCATGCTTAGCCCTCCTTTCGCAGCCGTGATTATAACCGCAAAGTATAGAATCTGCACAAGCAAAACACAAGGATAAAGCCTTTCTCGGGTGCATAACAAAAGCCTAGTATGTCTGCGAAGTAGAGTGCCAATAGTGGATGTTGTTGGCGAAATCCCCCCCTCATACCGAGTTGGGTTTGAAAAAGCAACTCTCATATAGGGGAAGTGGGTCAGAGAACGCACCGGCTCAGCATCGGCGGCCAGCTCCTTGAGTGCTTTGCCCAAGGTTTTCTCCAACGGGGGGAGGGAACCGAAGGACCTAGGGGGCAGCCCCCTTTTCGCCTACCTCTTCCCAGAGGTGCTCAGCCGGGTTGAGTTCGGGACTGCGGGCGGGCTGGGGCAGTAAGCCAATGTTCTCCGATACGACCAGAGCCTTGGCCCGCTGCCACCCCGCACCATGGAGCAGCAGCACGATGAAATAGTCGCGGAATGGCTGGGCAAGGTGGGCTAAAAACAAGCTCATCCTCTCAGTGTTAGCTGTGGGCAAGATTAACGCCCTCAATCGCCCCAACCGAGCCCTCACAGCGGCAAACCCATACACCAACTCGCGCACACCCTGCCGTGGCACACGGGGTCGCAACGGCTTGGGTGCCCAGCACCGGCGCGGATGATCTATACGCCCCAAGCCTCCCTCATCTTCGGCCAGGATCACCACCGGGCGGCCATCGTGCGGATCACGACCCTGGGGGACGGCCCGAACTTGGTCAGGGAAGTTTTTTTAAAGGCCCCTTGCTCCTCTGGGCTACTCTGAGGATGATAGGGATGCGGGGCCACTTTGCGCCACTGTTGGC